>NZ_JASCIR010000002.1 GCF_029968095.1 Streptomyces solicavernae
GCCCGCACCCGCCCCACCGGAACCACCACCGGCGACCCGTCCCCGGGGGCCGCCAGGATGTCCGCCTCGATGCCGTACAGCTCCCGCACCAGCGACGCGTCCACGATCTCGTGGGCCGGGCCCTGGGCCACGACCCGGCCCGCGTTCATCGCGACGACCGTGTCCGCGTAACGGGCCGCGCTGCCCAGGTCGTGCAGGACCATCACCACCGTGCGGCCCGCCGCCGCGACCTCGCGGACCAGTTCCAGGACCTCCACCGCGTGGCCGAGGTCGAGGGCGCTGGTCGGCTCGTCGAGGAGGACGACCGGGGTTTCCTGCGCGAGGACCATCGCGAGCCAGCAGCGCTGGCGTTGGCCGCCGGAGAGCCGGTCGAGGCGGCGGGCGGCGAGCTCGGTGGTGCCGGTCGCGTCGAGGGCGTCCCGTACGGCCTGCTCGTCCGCGCGGGACCACTGGCGGAACAGGCCCTGGTGCGGATGGCGGCCGTACCGGACGAGGCCCGCGACCGTCACCGCCTCCGGGGCCTGCGGGGCCTGCGGGAGGAGCGCGACGCGGTGGGCGGCGGCGCGCTGCCGGAGCTGCCAGACGTCGGCGTCCCCGGCCCGCACGCTGCCCGAACTCGGCCTGTGCAGGCGGGCGATGGCGCGCAGCAGCGTCGACTTGCCGCAGCCGTTGGGGCCGACGATCGCCACGACCTGCCCGGCGGGCACCGACAGGTCGACGCCGCTTACGGCGGTGTGGCCCGGGTAGCCCGCGGTGAGGTGGTCCACGGTGAGGTGCATGGGGGTCAGGCCTTTCCGGAAACAGTGCTCTTGGCGCCGAACAGCACCCACAGCAGGAACGGCCCGCCGAGCACACTGGTGATGACGCCTACGGGGATCTCCACCGGCGCGACGACCCGGCCGAGCGTGTCCGCCGTGCCGATCAGCGCCGCGCCCACGAGCGCCGAGCCGAGCACGGGGACCCGCGTCGGCCCGCTGAGCCGGCCCGCGATCACGGGGGCGGCGAGGGCCACGAAGGCGATGGGGCCGCCGATGCCCACGGCGACGCCCGCGAGCGCCACCGCCAGGGCGAGCGTGGTGGCCCGTACGACGGTCAGGTCCACGCCGAGGGTGCTCGCCATGTCGTCGTCGAAGCGGAGGAGTTGGAGGCGGCTGCCTGCGACCAGGGCGAGGGGTACGAGGACGGTCAGGGCGGCGAGGAGAGGCGTGCCGACGGCCCAGTCGCGGCCGCTGAGGCTGCCGACCGTCCACAGGAACACGCCGCCCGCGGTGTTGTCGTTCTCGCGGGACATGACCAGGTCGGTGACGGCGCCGATGACGGTGGAGACGCCGATGCCGACGACGAGGAGGCGGTAGCCGCGGCCGCCCACCCCGCCCGCGCACAGGACGACGAGGACCGCGGCGCCGACCGCGCCGAGCGGGCCGAGCCACCAGTCGCCGAGCAGGCCGGTGCTCGACCCGACCACGGAGGCGACGACGGCCGCGGTGGCGCCCTCGTTGACGCCGATGACGTCGGGGGTGGCGAGCCGGTTGCCGGCCAGGGTCTGGGTGAGGCAGCCGGAGATCCCGAGGGCCGCGCCGACCATCAGGCCGACCGCGATCCGCGGCAGCCGGAAGTCCTGGACCAGCATGACCATGGCCGGATCGCCGGTCCCGAGCAGTCCCTTGAGGGTTTCGGCGAAGCCCATGCCGGTGGACGAGGCGAAGGTGCCGAGGGCGGTGATCAGGACGAGGAGCACCCCGAGGCCGAGGGCGGCGAGCGCGCTGCGGTGCGGGAACAGCCAGGAGAGGGTGCCCATCCGGACGACGGTGGAGTCGGGCGGGGTGATGTCGAGGGCGGTGCCGGTGCCGGGCGCGGTGGTCTTTCTCGTAGGAGTGCTCATGCCGACGCCCCTGCCGTGGACATCCGGTCCGTGCGCGCGATCCAGATCAGCAGCGGGCCGCCGACGAACGCGAGCAGCACGCTGACCGGGGTCTCCCAGGGGCGGATCACGACGCGGGCGAGCAGGTCGGCGACGATCAGCACATTGGCCGCGACCAGTGCGGAGAGCAGGAGTTGGGAGGCGATACGCGGCCCGCTGACGGTACGGGCCGCGTACGGCGCGAGCAGCCCGAGGAACGCGACCGGGCCGGCGAGCGCGACCGCACTGCCGGCGAGCAGCGTCACCGCCGCGGCGACCACGAGCCGGATGCGGCCCGGGTGGTGGCCGAGGGAGCGGGCGCTGTCGTCGCCGAGGGCGAGCGCGCCGAGCGGCCGGGCGCAGCCGAAGGCGACGAGCAGGCCGAGGGCGATCAGCGGCAGCAGCGGATATGTGTCGGCGGTCTCGATGCCCGCGAGCGAACCGATGGTCCAGTAGCGGTAGGTGTCGAAGGTCGACTGGGTGCTGAGCAGCACGTACGAGGTGAGTCCGTGGAAGGTCGCGCCGAGCGCGGACCCGGCGAGGACCAGGCGCAGCGGGGAGCCGGCCGCGCGCCCGGAGGCGGCGAGCAGCAGGACGACGGCGCTCGCGGCCATGCCGCCGGCGAGGGCCCAGACCAGCATCGCGTAGGGGGAGTTGACGCCGAAGTACGTGAGACCGGTCACCACGCCGAGCGCGGCGCCGGAGTTGACGCCGAGGAGGCCGGTCTCGGCGAGCGGGTTGCGGGTGACGGCCTGCAGGAGGCAGCCCGCGGCGCCGAGCGAGACGCCGACGAGGACGGCGGCGACGGTGCGCGGCAGGCGTACGTCCAGTACGGCGAGGCGGAGTTGGGCGTCCGCGCGGGCCGTGGGGTCGCCGAGGAGGAAGTCCCAGGCGCGGCCGACGGGGGTGGAGCCGGTGCCGATCAGGAGCGAGGCCAGGGCCAGCAGGAACAGCAGCGCCACAAGTGTGGCCGCGGCCAGGAGAGTTGGGCGGTGTATCCGTTTCGGCAGGGCTGCCGGCGGTTCGGCCTGAGCCCTGGGTGGCTCACCCACTTGCGTGATCGACATAAACTTAGCCTAACCTAAGTACCGCAGCGGGCTGATGCCTGGGGTGGATGCCCCGCCATGCCCGGAATGCGTCGCCGGTGACGTGTCGGACCAGCACGTGACCCTGACCTTCGGAGAATCACCCATGTCCCAGCACCCCACCCCTCGCGCCCGGCCGGCCGCGGTGGCCGCCGTCACCCTCGCCTCCGCGCTCACGCTCACCGCCTGCGGATCGGACAAGGGCGCCACCACCGCCGACGCCGGCAAGGGCGACGCGAAGAAGGTGTCGGTCACCGACGCCACCGGCAAGAAGGTGCAGGTCCCGGCCGCGCCGAAGAACGTCGTCGCGCTCAGCGAGATGGACCTCGACTCCTCGCTCGCCCTCGGCGTGAAGCCCGTCGGACTCACCGCCGGCCGCGGCCAGAAGGGCGCACCCGAGTACCTGGCCGACGACGCCAAGGGCATTCCCGTGGTCGGCGCCGTCACCGGCCCCGATATCGAGAAGGTCGTGCAGGCCGAGCCGGACGTCATCCTCGCCGGGCAGCTCGCCGACCCGCAGGTGCTGAGACAGCTGTCCGCGATCGCCCCGACCGTCGTCACCGTCGGCAAGGACAAGGACTGGAAGAAGGCCCTCACCCTGACCGGCCAGGTCCTCGGCAAGCAGAACGAGGCCAAGAGCTTCCTCGCCGACTACGACAAGAAGGCCGCCGAGCTGAAGAAGAACCTCGGCGACCGCGCAGGCGCCACCGTGTCCGTGGCCCGCTACTCCGCCAAGGGCACCGCCGTCATGCAGCAGGGCGTGTTCATCTCCGACGTCCTCAACGACCTGGGCTTCAAGCGGCCCGGCATCCAGAACGACAAGGGCCAGGGCCACTCCACGCCGCTCAGCGAGGAGGACCTGAAGCAGATCGACGCCGACTGGCTGTTCATCGGCACCCTCGCCTCCACCGGCAAGGACGCCGACCTCTTCGGCGAGCTCAAGGACAAGGCCGCGTACAAGCAGCTCGACGCCGTCAAGGACGGGCACGTCACCGAGATCGACGGCTCCAAGTGGACCAGTCTCGGCGGCGCCAACGCGGCCGTCTCCGTCCTGGACGACATCGAGAAGGCGATGGCCAAGTGAGCGCCGCCGTAGGGGAGCTCGCCGGCCGCACCGCCCTCGTGACCGGTGCGGGCCAGGGCATCGGCGCGGCCGTCACCCGCGCGCTCGTCGACCGCGGCGCCCGCGTCGTGGCCGTCGACCGCGAGGCGGACGGCATCAAGCGGCTCGCCGACGACGTCCCCGACGGGCGGGTGCTCGCACGGGAGCTGGACGTCACCGTCGCGTCCGCCGTCGACGCGCTCGTGGACGACGTGGAGCGCACCGTCGGGCCGCTCGACATCCTCGTCAACGTGGCCGGGGTGCTGCGTCCCGCGCCCGTCGTCGAGCTCACCGACGCCGACTGGGCCGAGACGTTCGCGGTCAACACCACCGGCGTGTTCCACACCTCGCGCGCCGCCGCCCGCCGCATGGGGGAGCGCCGGGCCGGCTGCATCGTCACGGTCGGCTCCAACGCGGCCGGGGTGCCGCGCAGTTCGATGGCCGCGTACGCCGCGTCCAAGGCCGCCGCGACCATGTTCACCAAGTGCCTCGGGCTCGAACTGGCCCGCAGCCAGGTGCGGTGCAACGTGGTCTCGCCCGGCTCCACGGACACCGCGATGCAGCGGCAGCTGTGGGGCGAGGACGCGGAGTCGTCCGCTCGGCGCGTCATCGAGGGTGACCCCTCGGCGTACCGCGTCGGGATTCCGCTCGGGCGGATCGCCGAGCCTGCGGACATCGCGGAGGCGGTGGTGTTCCTCGTCTCCGACCGGGCTCGGCACATCACGATGCATGACTTGTACGTGGACGGTGGGGCGACGTTGCGGGCCTGAACCGGTCTTACGCCGGCCGTTCCGCACCGTTGACCCGGTTGCCGTCGATCGGCCTGCGGCCTCGTCCTCAAACGCCGGACGGGCTGGATTGCCCCCCCTTGAACGGGCTGGACCCACCCCCCTCACCCCCCTCAGGAGACCTACCCGTGACATCCACCCAGGACGTCGCCCCCGCCGCGCCCACCGTCGGGGCCGCCACCGCGCTGCTCGACGCCTATCAACCCGGCGACGACCGCTTCTTCGCCTCGCCGACGCGTACCCTCCTCGCCCACGGAACCCGCGCAGAAGTCCCGCACGACGCACGGCCGCTGGCCGAGCGGGTCGCCGCGGCCCTGCGGGAGCAGATGGCCGCAGGGAACCCCGCGCCCGTCGTCGTCGGGGCCATCCCCTTCGACCACGAGGAGCCGGCCGCGCTCGCCGTGCCCGAGGCCGTCCGCTGGGCGCCCGCGCTGCACCGGGACCCGCTGATCGGTGTGCCCGCCGAGGCGCCCGGCGACGCCGACTGGGACGTGTGCCAGGTGCCCGCGCCCGAGGAGTACGCCGCGTCCGTCGCCCGTGCCGTGCAGCGCATGCGCGCCGGGGAGTTCAGCAAGGTCGTCCTCGCCCGGACCCTGGAACTCCGCTCGCCGCAGCCCCTGGACCTGCCCGCACTGCTGCAGCGGCTCGCCCGGCGCGACCCCTCCGGCTACACCTTCGCCGTGCCGTCGGGCCCCGGCCGCACCCTGCTCGGCGCCAGCCCCGAACTCCTCGTGTCCCGGCGCGGCGGCCGGCTCGTCGCCAACCCGCTCGCCGGTTCCACGCCGCGCAGCGCCGACCTCGCCGAGGACGTGCGCCGCGCCGCCGCGCTCCTTCGGTCGCCGAAGGACCTGCACGAGCACGCGGTCGTCGTGGACGCGGTACGGGCCGCGCTCGCCCCGTACTGCGACGACCTCGACGTGCCCGAGCGGCCCACCCTCGTCCGGACCGCCGCCATGTGGCACCTGTCCACCACCGTCACCGGGACGCTGCGCGAACCGGCCGCGTCCGCCCTGGAGCTGGCGTGCGCCCTGCACCCGACCCCCGCCGTGTGCGGTACGCCCACCCCGCTCGCCCGTGAGGTCATCCGCGACCTCGAACCCTTCGACCGGTCCCTGTTCACCGGCATGGTCGGCTGGGGCGACGCCCAGGGCGACGGCGAGTGGGTCGTCACCATCCGCTGCGCCGAGGCCGGGCAGGACCTGCTGCGCCTGTACGCGGGCGCCGGGGTCGTCGCCGACTCCTCGCCGGAGGCCGAGACCGCCGAGACCGGCGCCAAGTTCCGTACCTTCCTGAACGCCGTGGGAGCCGAACTGTGACCACCCCCGCCCCCGTCAGCGCAGACGCGCCCACCTGGCCCGAGGAGTTCGCCGAGCGCTACCGCGCCCTCGGCTACTGGCGCGGCGAGACCTTCGGCGCCCTGCTCCACGAGCGCGCCGCCGCCCACCCCGACCGGATCGCGGTCGTCGACGGCGAGCGCCGCTGGACGTACGGCGAGCTCGACCGGCGCGCCGACCGCCTCGCGAACGGCTTCGCCGCGCGCGGCATCGGCAAGGGCGACCGGGTCGTCGTCCAACTCCCCAACGTGGCCGAGTTCTTCGAGGTGATCTTCGGCCTGTTCCGGATCGGGGCGCTGCCGGTCTTCGCGCTGCCCGCGCACCGCGAGACGGAGATCCGGTACTTCTGCGAGTTCACCGAGGCCGTCGCGTACGTCATTCCGGATGTCGTCGCGGGCTTTGACCACCGTGAGCTGGCCGCAAAGGTCCAGGCCCAAGCGCCCGCCCTGCGCGACGTGTTCGTGGCCGGCGAGCCCGGCCCGCACACCCCGCTCACCGACGTCGCCCGCGACGACTTCGTCCCGTACGACGAGCCCGAACCCTCCGACCTGGCGTTCCTGCAGCTCTCCGGCGGGTCCACGGGTGTGCCCAAGCTGATCCCGCGCACCCACGACGACTACATCTACTCGCTGTGGGGATCGAACGAGATCTGCGGCGTCGACGAGGACTCCGTGTTCCTCGTCGTGCTGCCCGCCGCGCACAACTTCCCGCTCTCCTCGCCGGGTTCGCTGGGCGTCCTCTACGCGGGCGGGCGGGTGGTGCTGTGCCCGCAGCCCGACCCGGAGACCGCCTTCCCGGTCATCGAGCGCGAGGGCGTCACGATCACCGGACTCGTGCCGCCGCTCGCCCTGGTGTGGACCGAGGCCGGGCCGACCGCCCGGTACGACCTGTCCAGCCTCGACGTCCTCCTGGTCGGCGGCGCCAAGTTCAGCGAGGAGGCCGCCCGCCGGGTACGGCCCGCCCTGAACTGCACGCTCCAGCAGGTGTTCGGCATGGCGGAGGGGCTCGTCAACTACACGCGTCTGGACGACCCGGTGGAGACGATCGTCGCCACACAGGGCCGCCCGATCTCCGCCCACGACGAGATCCGCGTCGTCGACGACAACGACCAGGATCTTGAAGCCGGTCAGACCGGGCACCTTCTCACCCGTGGCCCGTACACCATCCGCGGCTACTGGCGCGCCCCCGAGCACAACAAGCGGTCCTTCACCGAGGACGGCTTCTACCGCACCGGGGATGTCGTCCGCATGATGGAGAGGGGACATCTCGTCGTCGAGGGCCGCGCCAAGGACCAGATCAACCGCGGCGGCGAGAAGGTCGCCCCGGAGGAGGTCGAGAACGTCGTCCTCGGCCACCCCGCCGTGCACGACGTGTCCGTCGTCGCCGTGCCCGACGCGTATCTGGGCGAGCGCACCTGCGCGTACGTCATCCTGCGCGCCGACGCCGAACCCCTGAGGCCCGTCGCGATCAAGAAGTTCGTACGGGAGCACGGGCTCGCCGCCTTCAAGGTCCCCGACCGGGTCGAGTTCGTCGACGCGTTCCCGCAGACCGGCATCGGCAAGGTCTCCAAGAAGGACCTCCGTACGACCGCCGCAGCCGACCAGTAACACCGAAAGGCCCCCACACCATGGCCCTCCCCGCCATCTCCCCGTACCCCCTGCCCACCGCGGACGAACTGCCCGCGAACCGCGTCGCGTGGACCGTCGACCCGTCCCGTGCCGTGCTGCTCGTGCACGATCTGCAGAACTACTTCCTGCGCGCCTTCGAGCAGGACCAGTCGCCGGTCACCGAACTCCTCGGCAACGTGGGGAAGTTGGCGAGCCAGGCCCGTGCGCTCGGCGTGCCGGTCGTGTACTCCGCGCAGCCCGGCGGCCAGAGCCCGGCCGAGCGCGGGCTCCAGCAGGACTTCTGGGGCCCCGGGCTGCCCGACGACGCGTCCGCGAAGGCCATCGCGCCGGCCGTCGCACCCGAGGACGGCGACACCGTCCTCACCAAGTGGAAGTACAGCGCGTTCGTACGGACCGACCTCGCGCAGATGATGCGGGAACAGAGCCGCGACCAGCTCGTGATCGTCGGCGTGTACGCCCACATCGGCGTCCTGATGTCCGCCTGCGACGCCTGGATGCAGGACATCCAGGCCTTCCTCGTCGCCGACGCCGTCGCCGACTTCTCCCGCGCCGACCACGACCTGGCGCTGCGCTGGGCGGCCGCCAAGTGCGCCGTCGTCACCACGACCGGAACCACCTTCCAGGGGGCCTGAGCAGCATGGCAACGAGCACACTGACCGTCGAGCAGATACGCGCCGACGTCGCCGACGCGCTCGGCGAGGACATCGCCGACATCCCCGTCGACGAGAACCTCGTCGACTACGGCCTGGACTCCGTCCGCATCATGGCCCTCCTGGAGCGCTGGCGCCGCGACCACGGCGCCGACGCCACCTTCGTGGACCTCGCCGAACAGCCCGCGATCGAGGCCTGGGCACCGCTGCTCGGAGTGACGGCATGACCGCCCTGCTCGAACCCGCCACCGAGGCCCTGCCGGTGGCGGGGCTCCCGCTCACCGCCGCCCAGTCCGGCATGTGGTTCGCGCAGGCCCTGGACCCCCAGAGCCCCGCGCAGAACACCGCCGAGTGCATCGAGATCCACGGCCCCGTCGAGCCCCGGCTGTTCGCGCGGGCCCTGCGCCGCGTCGCCGGTGAGGCGGACGCGCTGCGGGTCCGGCTGGCCGAGACCGCCGAAGGGCCGCGCCAGCTCCCGCTCGCCCTCGGCTCAGACGACCCCGCGGACCCGGCCCGCTTCCCGTTCGAGGAGTACGACCTGCGCGGCGCCGCCGACCCGGACGCCACCGCCCGCGCCCGCATGCGCGAGGACCTGGCGCGCCCCTTCGACCTGGCCGCCGGGCCGCTGTTCCAGCACGCCCTGTTCCGGGTCGCCGACGAGCGCCGGCTCTGGTTCCAGCGCGTCCACCACGCCGTGATGGACGGCTTCGGCTACTCGCTGCTCGCCCGCCGCACCGCCGAGGTCTACACCGCGCTCGCCGCCGGCGACGAGCCGGGCCCGAGCCCCTTCGGCCGCCTCACCGACCTCGTCGCCGAGGACGCCGCGTACCGCAGCTCCCAGGCGTACGAGACGGACCGCGCGCACTGGAACGCGGCGTTCGCGGACCGGCCCGAGGCCGTGAACCTCGCCGGGCGCACCGCCCTGCCGTCCCGCACCTTCCACCGCCGCACCGCGCACATCGGCGCCGAACTCTCCGACCGGCTCAAGGAGTTGGCCGCCGGGGTGCGCGCCACCTGGCCCGAGGTGCTGATCGCCGCGCAGGCCCTGTACCTGTCCCGCGCCACGCACACCGAGGAGGTCGTGCTCGGCCTGCCGATGATGGGCCGCATGGGCTCGGCCGCGCTGCGCATCCCCGGCATGGTCATGAACGTGCTGCCGCTGCGCCTCACCGTCGCCCCGCACGCCACCTTCGCCGAGCTGACCCGGCAGGTCGTCCTCGGCATCCGCGCCGCCCGCAAGCACCAGCGCTACCGGTACGAGGAGATCCGCCGCGACCTCGGCCTGCTCGGCGAGGGCCGCGCCCTGGTCGGCCCGCTCGTCAACGTCATGCCGTTCGACTACGGCCTGACCTTCGCCGGGGCGCCGAGCACGGCCCACAACCTGTCCGCGGGCCCGGTGGACGACCTCACCGTCAACATCTACGACCGCGCCGACGGCAGCGGCCTGCGCATCGACCACGACGGCAACCCCGCCCTGTACAAGGAGCACGAACTCGGCGTCCACCAGCGCCGTTTCCTCGCACTCCTGGCCCGGATCGCCGCGGCCGACCCGCACGAGCCGCTGGCCCGCCACGGCATCTGCACCGGCGCCGAACGCGCCCTGGTCCTCGACGAGTTCAACGCCACCGCGCGGGACGTGCCCCCGACCACCCTCATCGGCCCCATCGAGGCCCAGGCCGCCCGCACCCCGGACGCGCCCGCGCTCGTCTTCGACGGCAGCACGCTCACGTACGGCGAACTCAACGCCCGCGCCAACCGGCTCGCGTGGCACCTCGCCGAGCTGGGTGTGCGGCCGGGGGCGCTCGCCGCCGTCGCCGTGCCGCGCTCCCTCGACCTGGTCGTCGCCCTGCTCGCCGTGGCCAAGGCGGGCGGCGCCTATCTGCCGCTCGACCCGGACTACCCGGCGGAACGCCTCGCCCACATGGTCGAGGACGCCCGGCCCGCCGTCGTGATCGCGGACACCGCCGCCCGCGTTCCCGCCGGGGTCGGCGTACCGGCCGTGGTTCTCCAGGGTCTGGACGTGAGCGGCGAGTTGCCGGTCAACCCGCCGCGCGCGCTCACCCCGCAGCATCCCGCGTACGTCATCTACACCTCCGGCTCCACCGGCCGCCCCAAGGGCGTCGTCGTGCCGCACGGGGCGATCGACAACCGGCTGCGCTGGATGCAGGCGGAGTATCCGCTCGGGCCCGGCGACCGGGTGCTGCAGAAGACGCCGTCCGGGTTCGACGTGTCCGTGTGGGAGTTCTTCTGGGCCCTTCGGGTCGGCGCCACGATCGTGATGGCCGCGCCCGGCGGCCACAAGGACCCCGCCTACCTGGCCCGCACCATCCGCGAACAGGCGGTCACCACCTGCCACTTCGTGCCGTCCATGCTCCAGGTGTTCCTCGCCGAGCCGGGCGCCGCCGACTGCACCGGCCTGCGCCGCGTGTTCTGCAGCGGCGAGGCCCTGCCCCGCGAGACCGTCCAGGAGTTCGGCCGCACCCTGCCCGAGGTGGAGCTGCACAACCTGTACGGGCCGACCGAGGCCGCCGTCGACGTCACGTACCACCCGTGCGACACCCGGCCTGCCGTCGCGGGGCCGGTACCGATCGGCAAGCCCGTGTGGAACACCCGCCTCTACGTCCTGGACGCGGCGCTGCAGCCGTGCCCGCCCGGCGTGCCCGGCGAACTCCACCTCGCGGGCGTCCAGTTGGCCACCGCGTACCTGGGCCGCCCCGCCCTCACCGCGTCCCGTTTCGTCGCCGACCCGTACGGACCGGCCGGCAGCCGCATGTACCGTACCGGCGACCTGGCGCGCTGGACCGAGCACGGCGAGATCGAGTACCTGGGCCGCACCGACCACCAGGTCAAGCTGCGCGGACTGCGCATCGAACTCGGCGAGATCGAGACCGAGCTGGCCGCCCGCGAGGGCATCACCGGCGCCTGCGTCCTGGTCCGCGAGGACCGGCCCGGCGACCAGCGCCTCGTCGGCTACGTGACCGGGCCCCATGCAGAGGCCTTTGACGCTGACGCCGTACGCGACCGCCTCGCGCAGACCCTGCCCGACTACATGGTCCCCGGCGCCCTCGTCGTCCTCGACGACTTCCCGCTCAGCCCCAACGGCAAGCTGGACCGCAAGGCCCTGCCCGCGCCCGCGCAGGCCGCCACCGGCACCGGGCGCGCGCCCCGGGACCCGCGCGAGGAGACCCTGACCCGGCTCTTCGCCGAAGTCCTGGGACAGGACCGACTGAGCGTGGGCATGGACGATGGATTCTTCGACCTGGGCGGCACCTCGCTGCTCGCCGCCCGCCTGGTCCGCCGCATCCGCGACACCCTCGGCGCCGACCTCGCCATCGGCGCGCTGTTCCAGGCCCAGACCCCGGCCGCGCTCGCCGCCCAGCTGGACGCCGGGCTCGGCAACGACGCGGTGCTCCGCACGCTCCTCCCGCTGCGCACCGCCGGCAGCCGCACCCCGCTGTTCGTCTTCCACCCGGCGGGCGGCCTCAGCTGGTGCTACTCGGGGCTGCTCGCCCGCCTCGACCCGGACCAGCCGGTGTACGGACTCCAGGCACGCGGACTGCTCGCCGAGGCCGATGCCCACCTGCCCGCGTCCATGGCCGAGATGGCCGCCGATTACGTACGGGAACTGCGCACCGTACAGCCGCACGGCCCGTACCGGCTGCTCGGCTGGTCCGTCGGCGGGGTCGTGGCGCACACCGTCGCCGTACTCCTCCAGGAGGCGGGCGAGGAGGTCGAACTGCTCTCGCTGCTCGACGCCTACCCGTCCGACCAGTGGCAGGACCAGGCCGTCCCCGCCGAGGCCGACGCGCTCACCGCACTCCTGCGGATGGCCGGGTACGAGCGCACCGACGAGCTGACCCGCGACGACGTGCTCGCCACCCTGCACCGCGAGGGCAGCGCCCTGGCCGGGCTCAGCGACACGACCCTGACCGCCGTCGTCGACATCGTGGTCAACAACGCCCACCTGATGCGCGCCCACCGCCACCGGCGCTTCGACGGCGACGTGCTGTTCTTCACCGCCGCCGCACCCCGCCCGGAGCACTGGCTGACCCCGGACTCCTGGCGGCCGTACATCGGTGGCACCCTGACGGAGCACGCCATCGACTGCCTGCACCCGCACCTCACCCAGGCCCCCCACCTGGACGAGATCGTGGACGTCCTCAGCCGCCGCCTCAAGGAGCTCGACCGATGACCGCCGGACCCGGCCCCTTCGACCAGCCGACAGGGGAGCGGGGCCAAGCGCCCACCCACCTGGTGCTGCGCAATATGCGCGCCGAGCACTCCCTGTGGCCCGCCCACACCCCCGGCCCGGAGGGCTGGCGGGTGACGCACGGCCCCGCCCCGTACGAGGAGTGCGCGGCGCACATCGAGGGTGCGGCGGCGACGGCTTGAGCGGGCCCGCACCGGTCGCGGCCCGGCGGCTGAACGTGCCGCCGGGCCTCCGACTCGGCTCTGCGGACGTGGAGTTGCCGGGCGGGGAATTGGCGGGCGTGGAGTTGCCGGGCGGGGAATTGCCGGGCGGGGAGTTGGCGGGCGGGGAATTGGCGGGCGTGGAGCTGTGGCTCACCGGCGCCCCCGACCCGGACGGCTTCCGGCTGCTCGACGCCGGCGAACGGGCCCGCGCCGAGCGCCTTCGCCGCGCCGCCGACCGGCAGGTGTACGTCGCCGCGCACGCCCTGCTGCGCCGTCTGCTCGGCGCCCGCCTGGACCGTGACCCGGCCGGCCTTCGCTTCGTCCGCGAGGCGTGCCCGGGCTGCGGCGCCCCGCACGGCCGCCCCGCCCTGCCGGGCACGCCGGTCCACTTCTCGCTCTCGCACTCGGGCCAGTACGCCCTGATCGGCCTCGCCGACCGGCCGGTCGGCGTCGACCTCGAAGCGCTCGCGGCGGACGCGCTCGTCGACGACGTGGCGGCGTCCCTGCACCCGCGCGAGCACGCGGAGCTGTCCTTGCTGCCCCCGGGCCCGCTCCGTACGGCCGCGTTCACGCGCTGCTGGACGCGGAAGGAGGCCTGCCTGAAGGGCACCGGCGAGGGCATCACGGGCGACGGCCTCCACGACACGTACGTCGGCACGGGCCCGGAACCGCAACCCGTCACCGGCTGGGCGCTCGCGGATGTGGCGGTGCCCGAGGGGTATGTGGGGGCGGTCAGCGTCCGCCGCTGAGCAACCCCACGATCCCGTCGGCCAGTTCGGTACGCCAGCACAGCCAGTCGTGGCCGCCGTTGAACTCCCCGTACACCGCGTCCGCGTAGCCCCGCTCGCGCAGCGCGTCCCGCAGGCGGCGGGCGGACGGCAGCAGGGCCCACTCCTGCTCGCCCGCCGACAGCCAGAAGCGCACCGGCAGCCGCGGCGACTCCCGCACCAGGCCGGTCACCAGCTCCGCCCCGGCCTCGCCCGAGGGCCACCAGAACGACCCCGACTGCGCAAGCGCGTTGCCGAAGCGGTGCGGCGCGCGCAGGGCCGCGTACGCCGCCGTCAGGCCGCCGAGGCTCTGGCCCGCGAGGACCGTGCGCGCAGGGTCGGAGGTGACCGGCAGCCGGTCCGCCGCCCAGGGCAGCAGTTCGTCGGCGAGGAAGCCTGCGAAGCGGTCGTCGCAGCCGAGTTCGGCCCAGCGGGTGTCGTTGTCCAGGGCCTCCGGGAGCAGCGCCACCAGCGGCGGGACCCGGCCGTCCGCGATCAGGTTGTCGAGCAGCGTGGCCAGGCCGAGCGCGGGCTGCCAGGACTCGCCGTCGAAGAGGACCAGGACGGGGAGGTCCGCCCGCGTCGCCTCGTGGCCCGGCGGTGTGTACACCCACACCCGCCGCTCGTTGCCCAGCCGCTCGCTGCGCACCGTGTGCACGCGCACCGCGCCGGCCGGCACGTCCGTCCGCACCCGCCAGTCATCCGCGCGCGGCGCCCTGGGCAGCTCCACGTACGAGATCGGGTCCGCGCCCCAACGCCGTTGCAGCGAGCGGGAGTTGAGCGGGTCGACGCGGTGCAGGCGGCGCAGCCACGCCGCGTGCTCGGGCGTGCCCGGCGCGGCCGGTGCGCCGCCCTCGTCGACGCACAGGCTGTACGTGGCCCGCCAGTCGTCCCGCATCCGCAGCGACCAGTGCCACACGTCCGTGCCCGGCACCCGCGCCATCAGGTTGGCCGCCGGGTCGGCCGGGTCCATGACCTTGTTGGGCAGGGCGAGCACGGCCCGCGTCGCGGGGGAGCCGCGCCACAGGAACGTCACGACCGCGTGGCCGTCCCCGTCCGGCTCCACGAGCGGCGTGCCCGCGTCCGCCGCCGCCCGCCAGAACTCCGCCTCGCCGACCTCGCCCGCCGCGAGCGCCGCGACCCGCGCGCTCGCCGCCCGCGCCACCGGGTGCGGCCGCGGGAGGCGCGGCGGCCGGCTGGGTTTCACGGACTCGGGCATGGCTCGGCCTCCGGGCGGCGACGGGACGGGGCAAGTAAGGCTCGTAAGTAAGGCTCACCTTACCTGTTCTTGGCCTGCCGCTCGGGCGCAGTCCGGCCCCTCGTGCCGCGCTGACCGGAGGCGCCCCGGAGGCGACCCGGAGGCACCCCGGAGGCGCCCGGAGGCGTCAACGGCGCGGCTCGCCCCGGTACGGGCCGAAGGACCACTTGTTGCCCTCCGGGTCGGTGATCGCGAACTCCCGGTTGCCGTACGGCTGATCCACGATCTCCATCAGGATCTGCACCCCGGAGCCGGGTGCCGTGAGGCGTTCGTACAGCTCGTCGACGTGGTCGGTGACGACGTACGCGCCCAGGGTGCCCGGCTCCAGCGTCCATGGGCCCTTCTTCTCCGGGTCGTAGCTGCCGAGCATGATGCCGCCGCCCTCCGGCCAGTCGAGCTGGGCGTGGGCGACCTTCCCGCCGTCCTCGTAGACGGCGGTGCGCTCGAAGCCGACGGTGTCGACCAGGAAGTCGATCAGGGCGGGAGCGTCGTGCGCGAGGAGGGTGGGCCACACGGTGGGCGCGGGCCGGGCGTCGTCGGACGAGGTCTGCGGGGCGTTCTCTGGGCGGGGAACCATATGTCCAGTATGGGACGCGGCGACGGGGTGGGCGAGGCGCCCGATCCACCCCGGCACCCTGGTCCTGATCTGCGGGTGGGCGGCCACGATCGGCGGCACGCCTCAACGCCGTGGCCCCCGCCGCCCGTTCGTCGCCGTCAGCCCCTCCACCAGCATCCGCAGCACCGCCCGCTGGTGGGCCCGTACGCGCGCATTCGTACGGTCGGGGCTCAGCGCCCTGCGCGCGGCGTGGGCCGTGAGGGCGGCGAGGAGCAGGCGCACCAGGGCGCCCGTCACCGCGGCGCCGGCGAGCAGCCAGAGGGCGAGTCCTGTGAACATCGGGGCACCTTCCGGGAGGGGGGCGAGGTGGACAGGGACCCCAGGTGTACGCCGCCCCCGCCCCGCCCCGCCTCCCCGCACCAGCGCTGAAAACCCGGCCCACAACTCCCCGCACCCGCGCGGTTGTTGAAGCCGAGCCGCCTCGGCACGATGCCCGCATGGACGACAAGGACGAGCCGCGCCCGGGCCCCCGCAGCAAACGGGAGCTGCCCTACCCGTACGACCAGGATCTCTCCGGCGTGCTGCGGCACCTCAACCGGCGGACCCGCCGAGGCCGCAGCAGCCTCGCGAACCACAAGGTCACCGCCGGGTTCCTCGCCGCCGGGATGCGGCTGCTCGAACGGCATCTCGGCCCCGGCGCCGGGCTGCCCGTGACCAGCGAGCGGCTGCTGCTCGGCCCGCTGTCGCAGCGCGGCGTGGCGGCGGCGTTCCGGGCGAACCGGCCGCCGTTCCCGCGCGACGGGCGCGCGGAGTCGATGCTCAGGGACCGCTGGGACCCGCACGCGAACTTCGTCGTCGACCTCATCAACTTCGCGGTGTGGAAGGAGAACTACCGCCCGGAGTTCCGCGCCCAGCGGGCCGGCACGCTCCACCGCCTCGTGCACGGCCGCAGCGGCACCGACTTCGTCCGGGCCGTGCACGACATCGGCTACCGGCACGCCGCCGACGGCGTGGAGTCGCCCTCCGTACGCCTCGGCCTGACCCTGATGCTCGCCGCGGACGGCGACGAGGAGGTCGCGCAGATCGTCGCCGGGATCTACCGCGACTACCTCGGCTCGTGGAAGGAGCTGTACGCGGACGTCCTCAGGCAGCGCGGACTGCGGCTGCGCCCCGGCCTGACCCTGGACGACCTGGCGGACGCGCTGTCCGCGACGAACGACGGCACGACGCTGCGGGCCGTCGGCGACCCCGGCTCGGGCGTCGTCGACCACGCCCGCGGCCGCTCCCTGATGGGCACGCTCGCCCTCGCCGTGATCCACGCCTTCCTCGAACCGGACGACGACGCGAGCGGCCTCACCCTGGAGCAGGCGGTGGCGCAGCGCTTCGGCGGCGGCCGCTGACGTCCGGGGTGCTCACGTCCGGGGTGCTCACGTCCGGGGTGCTCACGCCCGAGGTGCGGTCCCGGTCGCCGGTCCGGTCGCGGAGGCGTCGTTGGAGTCGTCGGCGTGGTCGGCGTCGTCGGCGGCCTCGCGCACCGGGGTGAGGCCGCGCGGCAGGGCGTCGGGCGGGGCGGGGGCGGCCCCGACCTGGTCCCTGATCTGGTCCATGACCTCCTCGGGGAGCAGGTCGGCCGGCACGGCGTGCGGCGCCTCCGGCTGTGCCGTCTCCGGCTGCGCCGTCTCCGGCTGCGCCGTCTCCGGCTGTGCCGCCTCGCCGGGCGCTGTCGTCTGCTGGGTGCTGCGCTCCAGGAACCGGAGGAGTTCGACCGGGAAGGGCAGCACCAGCGTGGAGTTCTTCTCGGCGGCGACGGCCACCACGGTCTGCAGCAGCCGCAGCTGCAGGGCGGCCGGTTCGTCCGACATCTGGTGGGCGGCCTCGGCGAGCTTCTTCGAGGCCTGCAGCTCGGCGTCGGCGTTGATGACGCGGGCGCGGCGCTCACGGTCGGCCTCGGCCTGGCGGGCCATCGAACGCTTCATGGTCTCCGGCAGGGACACGTCCTTGATCTCGACGCGGTCGATCTGCACGCCCCAGCCCACGGCCGGGCTGTCGATCATCAGCTCCAGGCCCTGGTTGAGCTTCTCGCGGTTGGAGAGCAGGTCGTCCAGGTCGCTCTTGCCGATGATGGACCGCAGCGAGGTCTGCGCCATCTGCGAGACCGCGAAACGGTAGTCCTCGACGTTCACGATCGCCTTGTCGGCCTCCACGACCTTGAAGTACACCACCGCGTCCACACAGACCGTGACGTTGTCGCGGGTGATGCCCTCCTGGGCCGGCACGGGCATCGTGACGATCTGCATGTTCACCTTGCGGAGGTGATCCACGATCGGGACGATCAGCGTGAACCCGGGCTGGCGCACTTCGCGGCGCAGCCGTCCGAGACGCAGGACCACACCGCGCTCGTACTGCTTCACGACCCGTGCCGCAGCCATCACGTAGAGCACTCCGGCGGATCCGGCCGCCCCGGCAGCGAGGATCAGTTCCTGAACCATGGCCGACCCCCTCGGGTCCGAGTCACTGGTGTTTACCACGGTATGGCGGTTATGCCCGTTGGTCGAGGGTCTTGCACGCATCCGCCGGCCCGCCGCGCCCGGGCCGCCGTACCGATCCGTGCGCCGCCTCACGGCCCCGTGCGCCGCCTCACGGCCCCGTGCGCTGCCATACCGATCCGTGCGCCGTCTTACCGATCCATGACGGGCGGGCGCGGCCCCGCCGCCGCGCCCGCCGGGCGGCCTAGCGTGCGGGCATGCGTGTACTGGTCACCGGCGGAGCCGGGTTCATCGGGTCCCATGTCGTCGAGGCGCTGGCCGCGCGCGGCCACGAGCCCGTCGTGTTCGACGCCCGCGTCGACCCCGGCGCGGACGTACGGGACGGGGCGGCCGTGGCCCGCGCCCTCGCCGGGGCCGACGCGGTCTGCCACCAGGCGGCCATGGTCGGCCTCGGCACGGGCTTCGCCGACGCCCCCGACTACGCCTCGCACAACGACGTCGGCACCGCCGTCCTGCTCGCCGCGATGGCCGGGGCGGGCGTGCGCCGGCTCGTCCTCGCGGGCTCGATGGTCGTGTACGGGGAGGGCCGCTACGACTGCGCCCGGCACGGCCGGGTCCGCCCCGGGCCGCGCACCGTCGAGGACCTGGACGCGGGCCGGTTCGAGCCGAGGTGCCCGGAGTGCGGGGCGTGGCTCGCGCCGGGGCTCGTCGGCGAGGACGCGCCGCTGGACCCGCGGAACGTGTACGCCGCGACCAAGGTGGCCCAGGAGCACCTGGCGGCCGCGTGGGCGCGGGACACCGGGGGCACGGCGGTCTCGCTGCGCTACCACAACGTCTACGGCCCCCGGATGCCCCGCGACACCCCGTACGCGGGCGTGGCCTCCTTCTTCCGCTCGGCGCTCGCCCGCGGGCAGGCGCCGACGGTGTACGAGGACGGTGCGCAGCGGCGGGACTTCGTGCACGTACGGGACGTGGCGGCGGCCAACGCCCTGGCCCTGGAGGCGGACCCGGCGGGCGGCGCGCTCACCGCGTACAACACCGGCAGCGGCGAGCCGCACACGGTCGGCGAGCTGGCCGCGGAGCTGGCGGCGGCGCACGGCGGCCCGGCGCCGCGCGTCACGGGCGAGTACCGCCTCGGCGACGTCCGCCACATCACCGCGGACTCCGCGCGGCTGCGCACCGAACTCGGCTGGCACCCGGAGGTCGGCTTCGCGGCGGGCGTACGGGAGTTCGCGGGAGCGGAGCTCCGGGGGGCCCGATAGGGGAGAAGGGCAGGGAGGGGAGAAGGGGCGGGGGAGGGGACAAGGGCGGGGAGGAGACAAGGGCGGGGAGGGGAGAAGACGGCCGGGTTCAGGACTCCGCCAGCGGCAGCGTCACCTCGAAGCGGCAGCCGCCGGAGATGTTGCGGACCGCGGCCCGGCCCCGGTGGGCCTCGACGATGCCGCGCACAATGGCGAGCCCGAGGCCCGCGCCGGCCGGAGGCGTACGGGCGTCGGAGCCGCGCCAGCCCGTGTCGAAGACGCGCGGCAGGTCCTGTTCGGGGATGCCGCCGCAGCCGTCGGAGACGGAGAGCACCGCTCCGTCCGCGCGGCGTTCCACGGCCACCTCGACCGTGCCGTCGGCCGGGGTGCGGCGGATCGCGTTGACCAGGAGGTTGCCCAGGACGCGGCTCATCTCCTTGCCGTCGGCCTGCACGGGCACCGCCTCGACCCGCTCGCCGACCAGCCGTACGCCCAGTTCGCGGGCGAGCGGGGCGGCGCCCGCGAGCGCGTCGCCGACCAGGTCGTACAGGGAGAGCCGGGAGAGCGAGAGCGTCAGGGCGCCCGCGTGGATGCGGGACAGCTCGAAGAGGTCGCCGACCATGCCGTTGAGGCGCTCCACGTCGGTCCGTATCTGCCGGAAGAAGCGCTCCGGGTCGGCGGCGACCCCGTCCTCCAGGGCCTCCGCCATCGCGCGCAGACCGGCGAGCGGGGTGCGCAGGTCGTGCGAGATCCACGCGACCAGCTCGCGCCGGGACGCCTCAAGGGCCCGCTCCCGGTCCCGGGACTCGGCGAGCCTCGCGCTGGTGGCGGCCAACTCGCTGCTGAGCAGGGCGAGTTCACCGGGCACGGGGCCTTCGGGGGCGGTGTACGCGCCGCCGTCGCCGAACGAGCGGGCGGCGAGCTGCAGGTCGCGGCTGCGGGCGACCACCCAGCGGCCGAGCAGCAGCGCCGTCGCGAGCGACACGACGGCGGCCATCGCGACCACCGTCGTGACGACGCTCAGGTCGTGCGGGGACAGGAACATCGCCCACGCCACGGCGAGCGTCCCGGCGAGCATCGCGGTCACGGCGACGACGGCCACGACGGCGACGGACACGGTCAGCGAGCGGTGCCGCAGCAGCCGCAACACGCCCGCCCCGAGCAGCCCGGCGACACCCGCACCCAGGAGGGCGAACAGGGCGATCAGCAGCATCTCGCGCATCACTGCCCCCCTCGGTCGGACGGGAACTCCGCCGTCACGGCGCCGGATTCCGGCACGCCGCCAGCCATGTGCGGCCCGTCCGGAGCGGGTTCGCCGTCCGCCCCCTCCGGCTCGAACCGGTACCCCACGCCCCACACCGTGCGGATCAGCCGTGGCCGGGCCGGGTCCTGTTCGACCTTGCTGCGGAGGCGGCGGACGTGCACCGTCACCGTCGACAGGTCGCCGAAGTCCCAGCCCCACACCTCGTGCATCAGGTCCTCGCGGCTGTGGGCGCGGCCCGGGTGCCGCAGGAAGTGGGTGAGCAGGTCGAACTCGCGCAGGGTGAGGGCGAGTTCGGCGCCGTTCCTGGTGGCGCGGCGCGCGGCCGGGTCCACCGTGAGGCCGCCCGCGCTCAGCGGTCGCGTGCCCTCGGCGGGGCGGGCCCGGCGCAGCACCGACGCGACCCGCAGGACCAGTTCGCGCGGGCTGAACGGCTTGGTGACGTAGTCGTCGGCGCCCACTTCGAGGCCCAGGATCCGGTCCTCCGCGTCGCCGCGCGCGGTGAGCATGATCACTGGTACGGGCCCGTGCGCGCGCAGCCGGCGGCACACCTCCAGGCCGTCCATGCCGGGCAGCATCAGGTCGAGCACCACCAGGTCGGGGCGGCGCGCGGCGGCCCGGTCGAGGGCGGCGGGCCCGTCGGCGGCGCGGTCCACGGCGTACCCGGCGCGGTCCAGGTATCCGGCGACGACCTCGGCGACCGTCGGGTCGTCGTCCACCACCAGGACCAGGGGGCGGTCCGAGGCGGTGAGGTCCGCGGGGGTCGCGGGGTCCGTGAGGTCCGCGGGGGTCGCGGGGTCCGTGAGGTCCGCGGGGGTCGCGGGGTCCGTGAGGTCCGCGGGGGTCGCGGGGCCCGCGGGGGTCGCTCCCGGCGTCGCTTCGTACGGCTGCTGCTCCATGCCCACAGCCTCGCACCGCGCGCGGACGGGCGTCGCGCACGGGGGCGGGGTGCGGGTGGACGTCCGCGTTCCGTAAGGACGTGGTGTCCGTAATGTCGGAGTCTGCTTCGTAGGGTGACATCCGTGACGACCCCGAGCCCCACCCCGAGCCCCACGCCCAGCCCGCCCCCGAGCCCCACGCCCGGCCCGGCCCCGCACCCCGGCGCCGCGCCCGCGCCCCCCGATGTCGACGTCATCCTGCCGTGCCTGGACGAGGCCGAGGCCCTGCCCTGGGTGCTGGCCCGGATCCCGGACGGCTGGCGCGCCCTCGTCGTGGACAACGGCTCCACCGACGGCTCGGCGGAAATCGCCCGCGCGCACGGCGCGACCGTGGTCCGCGAGGAGCGCCGCGGCTTCGGCGCCGCCTGCCACGCGGGCCTGACCGCCGCCACCGCCGACATCGTGTGCTTCTGCGACTGCGACGCCTCCCTCGACCCGTCGCTGCTCGTCCCCTTCGTACGCGAAGTGCGCGCCGGGCAGGCGGACTTGGTGCTCGGCCGCAGACGCCCGCAGGCCCGTGCCGCCTGGCCGTCGCACGCCCGCCTCGGCAACCTCGCCCTCGCCCGCATGCTGCGCCGCCGCACCGGCCTGCGCCTGCACGACCTCGGCCCGCTGCGCGCCGCCCGCCGCACGCCGCTGCTCGGCCTCGGCCTCACCGACCGGCGCAGCGGCTACCCGCTGCAGATGGTCGTCCGCGCCGCCGACGCTGGCTGGCGCGTCACCGAGCACGCCGTCCCGTACCTGCCGCGCACCGGCCGCTCCAAGGTCACCGGCACCTGGCGGGGGACCTGGCAGGCGGTACGGGACATGCGCGGCGTCCTGGCCGAACCACCGCCCGCCCGCACCCGCCCGATCGGAGGCCGACGGTGAGCGCTTCCCTCACCCTGCTCGTCATCGCCAAGGAGCCGCTGCCGGGGCGGGTCAAGACGCGGCTCACCCCGCCGTTCACGCCCGCGCAGGCCGCCCGCCTGGCCGAGGCGGCGCTCGTCGACACCCTGCGCGCCGTCGCCGCGGCCCCCGCCCGGCGCCGCCTCCTCGTCCTCGAAGGCCGCCCCGGACCCTGGCTGCCGCCCGGCTTCGACGTCGTGCCGCAGTCCGCGGGCGGGCTCGACGCGCGCCTCGCCGACGCCTTCGCCGCCTGCGCCGGGCCCGCCCTGCTCATCGGCATGGACACCCCGCAGGTCACCCCCGAGCTCCTGGACGTCCCGCTCGCCGACGGCGAGGCGTGCTTCGGGCCCGCCGAGGACGGCGGCTTCTGGGCGCTCGGCCTGGCCGCCCCCGACCCCGCACTCGTCCGGGGCGTGCCCATGTCGTCCCCGGACACCGGCGCCGTGCAGCGCGCCCGCCTCGTCGACGCGGGCCTGCGGGTACGGGACCTGCCACGCCTGCGCGACGTCGACACGGCCGCGGACGCGACCGCGGTCGCCGCCCGCGCCCCGCACGGCCGCTTCGCCGCCGAACTGTCCCGGCTCCGGGCCGCGGGCGCACAGGTGCACGGCCGGTGAGCGCGGTGTCCGGCCGGCGCTCCGGCCCTGCGACGGGGCGGAGTTGGGGCGCCGACCCCAGCGCGTTCCGTGCCGCGGACCTGGACCCCAGCGCGTTCCGTGCCGCGGACCCGGACGCCGACCCTTACGCGGACGCGCTGCGGGTCGGCCGGGGGCCGCTGTTCCTGCGGCGGGCCGACGGCCGGCTGCTGCCCCTCGACGTGGAGCGGTGGTGCGGCGCCGCCGACGCCGCGGATCTGGCGCTGCTCGAACGGTGCGAGGGCGCCGTGCTCGACGTGGGCTGCGGGCCCGGCCGGCTCGTCGCGGAACTCGCGGCCCGGGGCCGGACCGCGCTCGGCGTCGACGTCAGCGAGGCCGCCGTCGCCCGTACCGTCGCGCTCGGCGGGCAGGCCCTGGTCCGCTGCGTGTTCGCGACGCTGCCCGGCGAGGGCCGCTGGGGGACGGCCCTGCTGGCCGACGGCAACCTCGGCATCGGCGGCGACGTGCCCGCCCTGCTCGACCGGATGGCCCGACTCCTCGCCCCGCAGGGCCTGTTGATGGTCGAGACCGAGCCGGCGGACGTGGACGAGAGCGTGGAGGTGCGCCTGGTCGGCACCGGCGCCGTCAGCGCCCCGTTCCGCTGGGCGCGGCTCGGCACGCCCGCCCTCCTGCGCCGCGCCCGCGCCCTCGGCTGGCGGGCCGAGGCTCACTGGGAGGCCGGCGGCCGCGCCTTCGTCGCGCTGCGCGCCCGCGAACGCCGCCGGGACCCGGACCGCGACCGCCGTTCGGACCGCGACCGCGCCGCGAGCAACAGCGCCGAACCCGCGAACAGAGCGGCCGTGACCAGCAGCCAGCGCGCCAGGAAGTCGTCGCCGGACAGCCCCGTCGCCCCCGCGTAACGCTCCTCGACCCGCCCGCTGATCAGCGGGAACCACACGAGCAGCAGCAGCCCGGACAACAGTGCGGGCCCCCGGACGTACGGCAGCCACGTCCGCCTGCCGCAGGCGCCGAGGAGCCGGACGGCCGCGCGGTCGAGGGCCGCGTAGCAGGGCAGCAGCACCAGGTCGTGCAGCAGCGCCGAGCCGGCGAACCACAGCGCCACCGGCACCGCCTCGCCCGCGAGCAGCCGTACCCCCGCGTATCCGGCGAGCGCGAACGAGCAGGCGAGCAGCAGGAGTTGGTAGGGGCTGCCGGTCAGCTCGCGGAGCGAGCGGCGCCCACGGATTCGCGTACGCATCACAGCTCTCCGAACTCCAGCCGGGCCACCCACTTGGTGTTGAGCACGCCGGGCGCCGCGGGCACGATGACCCGGGCCGGGCGGCCGTGGTCGGCGCTCAGCGGCTCGCCGTTGACGTCAAGGGCGAGCAGCGAGCGGGCGTCGCCGACCTGGTTGGCGCGCAGGGCCGCACGCCGGAACGGGCCGCTCCGCTGCAGTGAGTCCACCAGGACGTCCGGCGGGTCGTCGGACGCGTCGTACCCGACCAGCGCCGCCAGGTCCCGCAGCCGGACGCCCCGCCACCACTGGTCGGAGGTCGACCAGCCCTCCACGCAGGCGATCGGCAACGCCGCGCTGTGCAGCGGCAGCCGGCGCAGCTCGGCGAGGCTCAGCCGTACGGTGCCGGAGCGTCCGGTGACGACCAGGCGCCAGGCCTCGGGGCGCGTCTCGCGCGGGTCGATCCCCACGTACGCCGCCGTCTTGTTGATCTGGAAGCCGTTCGGGCCCTCACCCGGCTCGGGGCCGCCGTGCGGGGAGAGGACGGCGGTCGCGCGCAGCGGCCCGTCGAAGCTGCGCCCCGCCGACGTGCCGAACAGCACCGCCGAGCCCCCGCCGACCAGCCAGAGCGCACCCCGGCGCGACACGGTGGGCGGATCGGGGCGCGGAGCCGCCAGCACGTCGTCCTCCCGCTGCTCCTCCCGGCCCGCGCGCATCGCCCGTACGTTCCGCACCGCCGTGGGCGCCTTCAGTGCGACATGGGCGAGGAACGCGGCGAAGAAGACCCAGGCACCGTACAGGTGCAGCGGGTAGAAGGAGCCCGGGAAGGCGTAGTCCAGCTGGACGTTGAGGATGCCCGTGACGAACTCGAAGAGCGCGCCGCCCACCAGGAGCAGCAGCGAGACCCGCTCCAGGGCGTGCGCGAGGGAGCGCACCGGCGGCAGCGCGAAGAGGCGCGGCACCACCGACCACAGCTTGGCGAGCAGCACCGGCACCAGGGCGAGCCCGAGCGTGACGTGCACGCCCTGGGTGAGCCGGTACAGCCAGTGCGGGTCGGTCGGCCACGCGAACAGGAAGAACCCCAACAGGCCCTTGCCCGGCGTCTGGTCGTTGACCCGGTGCAGATCGGGGTTGTACGCGGCGTACGACAGCAGCCCCGTCACGAACAGCACGGTCATCCCGGCGAGCAGCACCAGACCGAGCACCGAGGTGAACCGCGCCCCGCGCACCGGACTGCGCCAGAAGGCGGGGGAGGAGGGGAAGGAGAAGGGGGAGGGGAAGCGGGCCATGTCCCGACGGTAGGCCGGAAGCGTGCGCCGACCGGTGCGGCGACGATGACGAAACGCTGACGTCGCGGCCGGTGACCGCCGCGCGGGCCGCCGCCCGGCCTAGCGTTCCCCCCGTGCACCGCGAACCCCGCCCCGAAGACCCCGCCCGCCCCGAAGCCCCCGCCCGCCCCGAAGACCCCGGCCGTTCCGAAGACCCCGGCCGTTCCGATGTTGTTCCCGGCCGTTCCGATGTTGTTCCCGGCCCTTCCGAAGAGCCTGCCCGCTCCGGCGCCCGCCGTGACCTGTACGCCGCGGCCGCCGCCGTCCTCCTCGTCGTGGCCGCCGTCGTGGTCGGCCACGACATCCAGCAGCGCGACGGCACCCTGCGGGTCAGCTGGCCGCCGCTGTACGCCAACTGGCTGCCCCACGTGGGCCCCGGCACCCCGGCCGCGCTCGCGGTCGCGGTACTGCTCGTCGCGTACGGGCCGCCGCTGGCCGCGCGGCTCCCGTGGCGCGGCCTGCTCGGCGCCGCGTACGCCGCCGCGTCCGCGTGGACCTGGTCGCTCGCGCTGATCGACGGCTGGCACTGGGGCATCGCCCGCAGGCTCACCACGAAGTACGAGTATCTGCAGGCCACCGACCGTTTCCAGAACATCCCGGAGACCCTGAGGGAGTTCACCCGGCACATCCTGATCGACTCGCCCGACCACTGGCCCGCACACGTGGCCGGGCACCCTCCCGGCGCGACCCTCACCTTCGTGCTGCTCGACCGGATCGGGCTCGGCGGGGGCGCCTGGGCCGGGGTGTGGTGCCTGACCGTAGGTGCGACCGCGGGGGTGGCGGTGCTCGTCACGGTGCGCGCGCTCGCCGGGGAGCGACTCGCCCGCCGCGCCGCCCCGTTCCTCGCCCTGGCCCCGGCGGCGGTCTGGGCGGGCACGTCCGCCGACGGCTACTTCGCCGCCGTCGCCGCCTGGTCGGTGGCGCTCCTCGCCCTGTCCCTCACGGCGGGCCGCAGGTGGGCGCGCCGCGGCTCGGCCGGTGGCGCAGGGCTCCTGTTCGGCCTGACCTGCTACCTGTCGTACGGCCTGACGCTGATCGCCGTGATCGGCGCGACCGTGCTGCTGCTGGGGGGCGTCTCCCCAGGGCCCGCCGGGGTCCGGCTGCGGGTGCTGCCGTACGTGCTGCTCGGGGCGGCCGTCGTGCCCCTGGTGTTCACCGCGTACGGCTTCAACTGGTGGGAGGCGTACCACCTGTTGGTGGAGCGCTACTACCAGGGGGCGGCGGGGGTGCGGCCGTACGCGTACTGGGTGTGGGGCAACCTCGCGTGCACGGTGCTCATGGTGGGGCTCGCGACGGTGGCGGGGTTGCGGAGGGCGGGGGTGGCGCTGCTGCGGGAGCGGTCCGCGTTCGCGGTGCTGCTCGCGGGGTCGCTGCTTGCCCTCCTGATCGCAGACCTGTCCGGCATGAGCAAGGCCGAGACGGAACGCATCTGGCTGCCGTTCGCCGTATGGCTCCTCGCAGCGGGAGCACTCCTGCCCCGCCCCCGGCCTTGGCTTGCGGCCCAGGGGGTACTGGCGCTGACGGTCAACCATCTGCTGCTGACGGGGTGGTGAGCGCGCGTACGCCAACGCCGACGCCAAGCCCGACGCCAACGCCAACGCCAAGCCCGACGCCAACGCCTCCGCAAGCCGCGCCCGCCCCAGCCCGGTGGCTGCTGTCCCGCCTCAGTGGCCGCCGAGCTGTCCCGCGAGGCGGTCGCGCATGTCGGCGCTCGGTGTGTTCAGGCCGACGAGGGTGACCTTCTTGCCGCGTTCCGCGTACTTGTGCTCCACGGCGTCGAGGGCGGCCACGGACGAGGCGTCCCAGATGTGCGCGTCGGTGAGGTCGATGACCACGTCGTCCGGGTCGCCCCGGTAGTCGAACCGGTGGACCAGGTCGTTGGACGAGGCGAAGAACAGCGCGCCGGTGACCGCGTACACGACCTGCTTGCCGTCGGGGTCGACGACGCCCGTGACCTCGGCGAGGTGTGCGACGCGCTTCGCGAAGACGACCATCGCGGCGAGGGAGCCGACGACCACACCGACGGCGAGGTTGTGGGTGGCGACCACACAGACCACCGTGACGACCATGACGGCGGTCTCGCCGGCCGGCATCCGCTTGAGGGTCTTCGGCTTGACCGAGTGCCAGTCGAAGGTGGAGACGGAGACCAGGATCATCACCGCCACCAGGGCGGCCATCGGAATGTCGGAGACGACCGGCCCGAAGACGATGCACAGCACCATCAGGAACGACCCGGCCAGGAACGTGGAGAGGCGGGTCCGGGCCCCGGACGCCTTGACGTTGATCATGGTCTGGCCGATCATGGCGCAGCCGCCCATGCCGCCGAAGAACCCGGTGACGATGTTGGCGATGCCCTGGCCGACGGACTCCCGGGTCTTGTTCGAGCGCGTGTCCGTGATCTCGTCCACCAGCTTGGCCGTCATCAGCGACTCCATCAGGCCGACGAGCGCGAAGGCGAACGCGTACGGGGCGATGGTGGTCAGCGTGTCCAGGGTGAACGGCACGTCCGGGATGCCGGGCACGGGCAGCGAGGAGGGCAGCTCGCCCTTGTCGCCGACGGTCGGCACGGCGATCCCGGCGCCCACGGTGATGACGGTGAGGATCACGATCGACACCAGCGGCGCCGGCACGGCCCTCGTGATCCTCGGGAACAGCACCATCAGGACAAGCCCGCCGATGATCAGCGGATACACGGGCCAGGGCACGTCCCGCATCTCCGGCACCTGGGCCATGAAGATCAGGATCGCGAGCGCATTGACGAAGCCCACCATCACGCTGCGCGGCACGAACCGCATCAGCCGGGCCACCCCGAGGGCGCCGAGGGCGACCTGGAAGACGCCGCCGAGGATCACCGCGGCCACCAGGTACCCGAAGCCGTACTCGTGGTTCAGCGGTGCGATGACCAGCGCGATGGCACCGGTCGCCGCCGAGATCATGGCCTTGCGCCCGCCGACGACGGAGATGACGACGGCCATCGTGAACGAGGCGAACAGGCCGACGCTCGGGTCGACCCCGGCGATGACCGAGAACGAGATCGCCTCGGGTATCAGCGCGAGCGCGACGACGAGTCCACCGAGCACCTCGGTACGGAACACCTTCGGCGAGGCGAGCCAGTCCGGCCGGGACAGGCGCCGGGACGGGCGCGGGGACAGGGACTGCGTGGGCATCAACCGTTTCCGTTCAGTCGAACAACCTCGCAATTCTAAGGGCGCCACGGAAGGCGGCGTCTCACTCCGGCGCACCGCCCCGTACCGCACCCTCCCCGCCCCCGCGAGGCAATGCCCCGGTCGGCACGGCATCCGAGTGCCGGAGTCCGGCCCGCGGCCCGGGGTTCCGGGGAGCAACCCGGGTGATTCCTACGTTTATCGGATGACCTTCCCCGCCCTCGCGCGTGTCGTCCTCGCAGGCGCCCTGGCCTCGGTGCTCGGCGCCCCACTCCTCACCCCGGCCCCCGCCCCCGCCGCCCAGGCCCCCGCGGCTGCCGCCGGCCCACGTCAGGAACCCACCCCGCCCCGCCCGGCGCCGGCCGCCCCGCCCGGGTGGCTGTACCGCAGCGGCACCCAGGTCAGGGCACAGCCGGCCGCGCCCGCCCTGCCCGGCGACATCTCGGCGCTGTCCTGGCTCGTGGCCGACGCGGACAGCGGCGACGTCCTCGCCGCGAAGAACGCCCACGAGCCGCTGCCGCCCGCCAGCACCCTCAAGACCCTGTTCGCCCTCACCGTCCTGCCCCAGGTCCCCGGCACCGTCCGCCACACCGTCACCGACGCCGAACTGGAGGGCATCGGCGAGGGCAGCAGCCTCGTCGGCGTCGACGCCGGCCGCACCTACCGGGCCGCCGACCTGTGGCGCGGCGTCTTCCTCAGCTCGGGCAACGACGCGGTGCACGTCCTCGCCGAGATGAACGGCGGCTGGGCGGCCACCGCCCGCGCCATGCAGGCCAAGGCCCGCTCCCTGGGCGCCCACGACACCCACGTGGTCTCCCCCGACGGCTACGACGCCCCCGGCCAGGTCTCCTCCGCGTACGACCTCGCCGTGTTCGGCCGGGCCGGCCTGCAGCACCCGGAGTTCCGCCGCTACTGCTCGACCGCGCTGGCCACCTTCCCCGAGGGGGAGTGGTCGTACGACATCCAGAACACCAACCGCCTGCTCACCGGCGCCGACGGGGTCGCCCCGTACCGCGGTCTCCTCGGCGTCAAGAACGGCTACACGAGCGGCGCGGGGCACACCCTGATCGCCGCCGCGAAGCACGGCGACCGCACCCTCGTGGTGACCGTCATGAACCCGCAGGACGGCGGCGCCTTCGAGGTGTACGAGGAGGCCCGCTCCCTGCTCGACTGGGGCTTCGCCGCCGACGGCCACGTACACCCCGTCGGCTCCCTCAAGCCCCCGGCCCCGAAGGCCCAGGCGGGCCCCGGGCCCGCAGCGGCCCCGACGGCCGCCGCCGATGACGACGGCGAGACCTGGCCCACGGCAGGCGGAGCGGCCACGGGCCTGGCGGTGGTCGTCCTCGCCGGGTGGGCGGCCTACGCCGTACGACGGAGGCGGGTGCGGCGGGAGGTGGTGCGGGGGGAGGGGTAGGGGCAGGGGCATCGGGCGGGGCCGCTCGGCGAGCGCCTGCGGGCCTCGGGCGTCACGGCTCCCGGTGCCCGAGGCCCGCCGAGATGCGCTGGGTGGCGCGGGTGAGCACCCCGGCCAGGCCGCGCATCCGGGCGGCGGGCATGTAGGGGCGGGTGGCGGAGACGCTGACGGCGCCTGCGATCGCCCCGGTGGCGTCGTGGAGCGGGGCGGCCACGCAGCGGATGCCCGGCTCGTTGTCCTCCAGGTCCATGGCGACGCCCGCCTCCGCGTACGCGCGCATCCGCGTCAGGAACGCGTCGACGTCCTCCCGGCGGGCCCGACCGGGTTTCACGGGGGCCTCGGCCTCGTACAGGGACGGCCACTCCGGCGCGGAGTCGAGGAGCAGCGCCATGCCGACGCCGGTGCGGGTCAGCGGCATGCGGTGGCCGATGCGGGAGCGCATCTCGGCGCCGCGCGTGCCGGGCAGCTTGTCCAGGTAGAGCACCGAGTCGCCGTCGCGCACGGCGAGGTGCACGGTGTCGCGCAGCTGCGCGGACAGCTCTTCGAGGACCGACCTGGCGACCACGGGCAGCGGGTTGCCGTGCAGGGCCTGGAAGCCGAGCTCGATGAGGGTGGGGCCGAGCGTGTAGCCGTCCCGGCCGGTGCGCAGGTAGCCCTCGGCGACCAGGAGTTGCACCAGACGGTGCGCGGTGCTGCGCCCCAGGCCGGTGCGTTCCACGAGGGTGCGCAGGTCGAGTGCGCCGTCGGCGACGGCACGGACGACGGCGAGGCCGCGGGCGAGGGTCTGGGTGCCGGGCGGCGCCGTGGGGTTGCTCATGCGACCATCGTACGGGCACTGTCCTACATATCGGGACGGTGTTCGTATTATGGGGAACACGGCCGCAGAGTGACGGCCATGACGGACACCGAACCGGCCCTGGTCGCGCTCGACTGGGGGACCTCCGGCCGGCGGGCCTGGCTGCTCGACGCGGGCGGCCGCATCCTCGACACCCGCAGGTCGGGGCGCGGACTGCTCGCCACCACCGACGGCATCGACGCCCACGACCGGGACGCGCGCGCGGCCGCGCACGAGGCGGCGCTGCACGAGGCGTGCGGCGACTGGCTCACCGCGTACCCGCAGCTGCCCGCCGTCGCGTGCGGCATGGTCGGCAGCGACCGGGGCTGGGCCGACAGCGGCTACCGGACGGTCCCGGCGACGGTGGACTTCACGGCGCTCGTGCCCGTACGGCATCGCGGGGGCGTACTGCACCTCGTACCGGGCCTGCGGATCCCCTCGGGCGAGGCGCCCGGCGACGTGATGCGCGGCGAGGAGACCCAACTCGTCGGCCTCCTGGATGCGTTGGGCGACCGCGGGGAGCCGTGCACGGTGGTGCTGCCCGGGACGCACACCAAGTGGGCCCGCGTCGAGGGCGGCCGGGTCACGGGCTTCAGCACCGCGATGTCGGGCGAGCTGTACGGCCTGCTCACCGCCCACGGCATCCTCGCCCGTACCGCCGAGACTGCCCGTACCGCCGCGTCCGCCCGTACCGCCGAGACCGCCCGTACCGCCGGGTCCGCCCGTACCGCCGAGACCGCAGCAGGTTCCGTGCGACGGGACGATGCCGCGTTCGAGCGGGGCCTTGCCGCCGGGCGGTCCCGGGGCCTGGCCGCGGAGCTGTTCGCGGCGCGCCCGCTGGTGCTCGACGGGGTCCTGGCCCCGGCCGCCCTGCCCGACTACCTCTCGGGCGTGCTCATCGCCGACGAGGTGGCGCACCTGCTGCCCGGCGCGGCGACCGAGGTGGTGCTCTGCGGCACGGCCGACCTGTGCCGGCGCTACGCCACGGCGCTCGCCCGGCACGGCGTACGGGCCACCGTGCTGAGCGAGGACATCACCGCGCGGGGACTGTGGCGCATCGCGGACCAGGCCGGGCTGCTCGGCCGTCACGACGAAGAAGTTCCGGATGGGAGACCGACACGATGACAGGTCCGAAGAGGACAGGTCCGACCACCACAGGGCTGATCGCGATCCTGCGCGGCGTCAGGCCCGACGAGGTGGTCGGCGTCGGCCGCGCCCTCGCCGCGGCCGGCGTCACCACCATCGAGGTGCCGCTCAACTCGCCCGACCCGTACACGAGTGTGCGGCTGCTCGCCGACGCGCTGGGCGACCGGTGCGCGATCGGCGCGGGCACCGTGCTCACCGTGGCGGACGTCGGGCGGGTACGGGAGGCCGGGGCACGGCTCGTCGTCGCGCCCCACTGCGACCCGGCCGTGATCGGCGCCGCCGTCGAGGCGGGCCTGACGCCGTACCCGGGCGTGGCCACACCCACCGAGGCGTTCGCCGCGATCGCCGCGGGCGCCCGCCACCTCAAGCTCTTCCCGTCCGACGCGGTCGGCATCAGCGGGATGAAGGCGTGGCGGGCCGTGCTCCCGCCGGACGTCGGCCTGGTGCCGGTCGGCGGGGTCGACGGGACCAACCTGGCCGCGTGGGCGGCGGCCGGCGCGGCGGGGGCGGGGCTCGGCTCCGGCCTCTACCGGCCGGGCGACACCGCAGCGGAGGTCGGCGCCCGGGCCCGTGAGCTCAGCCGGATCTGGCACGAAGCCGTGGGCCGACCGACGGAGGACCCGGCGGAGGACCCCGCGGAGGACCCGGCGGAGGACACCGCTCCAGGAGTGCGGAACCCATGAGAATCACATCGCTGACGACCTACCAGGTGCCGCCCCGCTGGTCGTTCCTGAAGATCGAGACCGACGCCGGCGTCACCGGCTGGGGCGAACCCGTCCTGGAGGGCCGGGCCGCATCGGTGGCCGCCACCGTCGAGGAGCTCTCCGACTACCTGATCGGCCAGGACCCCGCGCGCATCGAGGACCTGTGGACCGTCCTCTACCGCGGCGGGTTCTACCGCGGCGGCGGCATCCACATGAGCGCCCTCGCCGGCATCGACCAGGCCCTGTGGGACATCAAGGGCAAGGCCCTCGGCGTACCCGTGCACGAACTGCTCGGCGGCCGGGTACGCGACCGGATCAAGGTGTACTCCTGGATCGGCGGCGACCGCCCCGCCGAGACCGCCCGCGCCGCGCGTGACGTGGTGGACCGCGGGTTCACCGCCGTGAAGATGAACGGCACCGAGGAGCTGTCCTACCTCGACACCTGGGACAAGGTGGACCGGTGCATCGCCAACGTGGACGCGGTGCGCCGGGCGGTGGGCCCGGACATCGGCATCGGCGTCGACTTCCACGGCCGCGTGCACAGGCCGATGGCCAAGGTGCTGCTGCGCGAACTGGAGCCGTACCGGCTGATGTTCGTCGAGGAACCGGTCCTCTCCGAGCACGTCGACGGCTTCGCCGACGTACTGCGCACCTCACCCATCCCGATCGCGCTCGGCGAACGCCTCTACTCCCGCTGGGACTTCAGGTCCGTCCTCGCCTCCGGGGCCGTGGACATCATCCAGCCCGACCCCTCGCACTGCGGCGGCATCACCGAGGCCCGCAAGATCGCGCACCTGGCCGAGGCGTACGACGTGGGCCTGGCCCTGCACTGCCCGCTCGGCCCGATCGCGCTCGCGGCCTGCCTGCAGATCGACGCCGGCTGCTACAACGCGACGATCCAGGAACAGAGCCTGGGCATCCACTACAACACCGGCAACGACCTGCTCGACTACCTGACGGACCCCTCGGTGTTCACCTACCGGGACGGCCGGGTGGCCATCCCCGACGGCCCGGGCCTCGGCATCGAGGTCGACGAGGAGTACGTCGCCGAGCGCGCCGCCGAAGGACACCGCTGGCGCAACCCCGTGTGGCGGCACTCCGACGGCTCCGTCGCGGAGTGGTGAGCGGAACCGCCGGGGCTCAGCCGTCGCCGTGTCCGGGGAGCGGGGACGCCTTGGGCGACAGGTAGGCGCGGTAGCCGGGCATGTGGTGCGGAGCGGGGAGGGGATGGACGCGCCAGTCGCGGGCGTAGGCCGCGGGTCGCTGGTCGCCGAAGAGGAGCAGGGCGACCGGCTGGTGACGGGCCGCCGCGGCGAGACCGGCGGGCGTGATGCTCTTGTCGTGGCCGCCGGGCTGGCGAGAGGAACAGCCGACGCGGAACGCGACACGGATGGACTCATAACCCGTGATCACGCACGGCGGGCGCATGCCCTGGGCGCGCAGTTCCGCGGCGATACGCGTGTGCAGGGCGTTGTCCTTGCGGACGCGATTGGTCAGCCCGTCCAGGACCTTGTACTGGATCGCCAGGTGCCCGACGAGAGCGAGGACCAGACCGGCGGCAGCGGCCCGGCGCCACACCGACCGCGCCCGTGCGGCTCCCACGACCCGGATCAGGGCCTGCGCCACCGGCAGACTCACCAGCAGGTACGCGGGCAGGAGGAAGCGGGGCGCCGCGTAACCGACGGCGAACAAGTACGGCACGGCCAACGCCGTTCCGGTCCCCGCGGCAAGCAGGATCGCGCCCCGGTACCGGGTGCGGGCCGCGGCCCAGACGCCGGCCCCGACGAACAGGGGCAGCAGCAGGAACCACACGCCGGTGACGGGGTGTTCCCAGGGCACGTCGCAGGGGCGGCACAGCGCGCGGCCGGACAGCGCGCGGACATGGTCGTCGACGGCGAAGTACGCGCCCAGATGGCCCTGGATCTCGCTGGCCCGCTCAAGCCGGGCGAAGAAGCCGCCGTATCTCACGTACGCCTCGATGATCCACTCCGCCCAGCCGGCGATCAGACCGACCGCCGGCGCGAGGAGGAGCGGCAGCAGGGGACGTGCTCGCGTCAGCAGGGCCGTCAGGACCAGCGGGAGGGTCAGCCACACGGCGTCGACCGGACGTACCAGTGCGGCGAAGGCCACCGCGACGGCCACGGCCACGCTGAGCAGCATCCGGCGGTCCGGCTCGCGGGTGGCGCGCAGGAAGCAGCCGGCGGCGACCATCGCCGCGTACGCGACCCAGAGGTTGGGCATGACCTGCGAGGCGTAGAACGCCGTGATCCAGAGCGTGGCGAACAAGGTGCCGGCGACGGCCAGTACGGCGGTCGGCAGCAGCCGCCGCCACACCCACAGGGCGAGGAACAGTCCGAGGCCGGAGAGGACCGCGAGGTAGACGCGCAGCGCCAGGACGGACGTGGTCAGCTCGGTGACGGGCGCCACGAGGAACGTGATCCCTCGGGCGCGGGGTGCGCTGAAGAACGCCGCCGGGGCCTGCGGGCTGACCTGGCTGATGTACACCGTCTCGTCCCAGCCGAGACCCGTGCCCGGTACGACGAGGACGAGCTGGCCGAGGGTGAAGGCGGCGGCGAGGGCCGCCAGCCACGGCAGCGGCCGCGCGCCCCGGGCGACGGCCCGCTCGTCTTCCGGCGCCTGTCGGCGTGCGTCGGGACGTCCGCGGGCTCCGCGGCTCTCTCCCGGCGGTGGTTGTCGCTGTGCGTCGTGCGGCCCGCCGAGGGGAGAGCCGGTGAACAGATCTGGTTCTTGCACGGCCCCGGCCCTTCTCAGCGGTTCGACCCGAGGGCCCTGGCCAGAGCTCGGATCGGCGGCATGCGTCCGCACCTGAACGCTGCCGTCCCCCGCGGCGGTCCACCACCCCGGGCGTGCCAACCGGCGGAGCGCCGGTTCCCGAAGAGGTGAGGGAACCGGCGACTGGCCTGGGCCCCCGGGACCGGAAAATCGTTGGTGCCCGGTCGGCGCGGCTGCCTATCGTGGGGTCATGTCCGAAGGGGCCGCTCCAGGTGGTCCTGGCCAGCCATGTGTACCGGGAGGTGTGACTGATGACTGTCGCTGTGGCGGGTGTTGCCCGTGTTCAGAAGTTCGTCACTTCCACCTCTGTGGTCACCGGCTGAACCATCAACTGACACCGCGCCGTTCGGGCGCAGCCGGGGCCACCCTGTGAAGGGTTCCCCTTGATTTCCTCTTCTGTTTCTTCTCTCTCGTTTCCGTCTCATTCTTCTCTCTCGTTTCCGTCTCACCCGTTGTCCCGGTATGGATGGGACGAGGGCTGGGACGCCGCGTTCCTCCCGTACGCCGAGCAAGGACTCGTGCCCGGTCGGGTCGTGCGGGTCGATCGTGGGCAGTGTGATGTCGTCACGCCGGACGGGACGGTCCGCGCCGACACCGAGTTCGTCGTGCCGCGTGACCCCGCCAGGGTCGTGTGTACGGGGGACTGGACCGTCCTCGATCCGGAGGGCGGCGATCCGAGGTACGTCCGGGAGTTGCTGCCGCGGCGTACCGCGTTCGTGCGCAACACCTCGTCCAAGCGGTCCGAGGGGCAGATCCTCGCCGCGAACGTCGACCACGCCCTGATCGCGGTCTCGCTGGCCGCCGAGCTCGACCTGGGCCGTATCGAACGGTTCCTCGCGCTCGCGTGGGAGTCCGGGGCCCAGCCCGTGGTCGTGCTCACCAAGGCCGACCTGGTGCCGGACCCCGTCACGCGCGGGCACCTCGTCGCCGACGTCGAGTCCGCCGCGCCCGGCGTGCAGGTGCTGCCCGTCAGCGCCGCCGAGGGGCAGGGCACCGAAGTCCTCGCCGCGGTCGTCGCGGGCGGTACGAGTGTGCTGCTCGGACAGTCCGGCGCCGGAAAGTCCACGCTGGCCAACGCCCTGCTCGGGGCGGACGTGATGACGGTGCAGGCCGCCCGTGAGGTCGACGGGAAGGGCCGGCACACCACGACCACCAGGAACCTGCTCGTCCTGCCCGGCGGCGGCGTGCTGATCGACACCCCCGGGCTGCGCGGAGTGGGGCTGTGGGACGCCGAAGGGGGCGTCGGACAGGTCTTCGCGGAGATCGAGGAACTGGCCGCCGACTGCCGGTTCCAGGACTGCGCGCACGAGGCCGAGCCGGGCTGCGCGGTGCTCGCGGCGCTCGACGACGGCTCGCTGTCGGAGCGGCGGCTGCACAGCTACCGCAAGCTGCTGCGCGAGAACCGGCGGATCGTCGCCAAGACGGACGCCCGGATGCGGCACGAGCTCCGCCGTGAGTGGCGCGTCAGGCAGGCGCAGGGCCGGGCCGCGATGGAGGCCAAGCGCGGCCGCCGCCTCTGACGCACGCGGCCGGTGCGGAAAGACTTTCGGGTACGGGGCGCGAACCCCGTACCCGAAGGGGCCGGTGCCTGGCCGGGCACCGGGGAGAGGGCCCGTCGGCCGGCTGTGGCGGCCTGGCCGGCGGGCCCGTTTCGCTCCCTCAGGAAGCCCTCAGGAAGCCTCCAGGAAGCCTCCAGGAAGCCGTCAGAAGCCTTCCGGGCCTCCAGAAAGCCCTACTGGACCAGCCTTGCTGGACCAGCCTTACTGGACGAAGCGGTAGCTGTTCCAGGCGTCGGCGTCCGGCGCGATGTCGCCCGTGAGCTTGCTGCCGACGTGCTTGGACTCGCCGGTGCAGTCCGTGCCGACGTACGCGACCAGGTCGGCCATCGTGTGGTTCTCGATCTTCCCGGCGCCGCCCTTCATGACGTGGCAGCCCTTGAGGCGCGGGTTGGTCTCCGAGACGCCCTCCGCCTCGGCCGCCTCCGCACCGTGACCGCCGGAACCGGCCTCCGCACCGTGACCGGCCTCCTCGGCGGAACCGGCCTCCGCACCGTGACCGCCGGCACCCGCCTCCGCACCGTGACCGGCCTCCCCGTGGCCCTCGGCCGGGGCGGCGGCGACGGGCTCGTACGTCACGATGCCGACCGCGGCCTGGTCCTCGAATCCGCAGGCGGTGGCGGAGAGGGCGAGCAGCGCGGTACCCGCGACGACGGCGGCGAGACGGCGCCGCTGGGGGCGGACGGAAGCAGACATGGCAGGTCCTGTTCTGGCAACGGCTGACAGTGAGCCTGGGTAACTTTGCCCGCTCTTTAAGGCAAAAGCAAAGTCGGATCAGTACGACGTTCGTCACGGCGGGAGCCGCGAGCGCCGTGTCCGAATTCCGCCAGCCGCCGTCACCGCCGGGGCGCACACTGGACCCGTGATCGATGAAGAGACCGGATACGAGGCGGTGCGCAGCCGCGATGCCCGCTTCGACGGGGAGTTCTTCTTCGCCGTCGAGACCACCGGCATCTACTGCCGGCCCAGCTGCCCCGCCGTCACCCCGAAGCGCAGGAACGTCCGCTACTACCCGACGGCCGCCGCCGCCCAGGGGCACGGCTACCGCGCCTGCCGCCGCTGCCGTCCCGACGCGGTCCCCGGCTCCGCCGAGTGGAACGTACGGGCCGACGTCGTGGGCCGCGCCATGCGCATGATCGGCGACGGGGTCGTGGACCGCGAAGGCGTCCCGGGGCTCGCGCTGCGGCTCGGCTACAGCGCGCGGCAGGTGCAGCGGCAGCTCACCGCGGAGGTGGGCGCGGGGCCGGTCGCGCTCGCCCGCGCGCAGCGCGCGCACACCGCGCGGCTGCTGCTTCAGACGACGCGGCTGCCCGTCACCGACATCGCGTTCGCGGCGGGCTTCGCGAGCGTGCGGCAGTTCAACGACACGGTCCGGCAGATCTACGCCCGGACCCCCACCTCGCTCCGCGCCGAAGCGGGTACGAGGCTGCCGAAGCCGCCGTCCGCACCCCCGGCCGACGGTCCCGCCGCCCCGCTCGCCGCCGCCCCGCTCGCCGGTGTCCCGCTGCGCCTCGCGTACCGCGAGCCGTACCACCGGCCCGCGATCTTCGACCGGCTCGCGGCCGAAGTGGTCGCCGGCGTCGAGGAGTTGACGGGCGCGCCGGGTGCCCGCACCTACCGGCGTACGCTGCGGCTCCCGCACGGCTCCGGCATCGTGGCCGTCGACGAGGCCGCGGCCGGACCCTGGCTCGACGCGCGGCTGCACCTCACCGACCTGCGCGACCTGACCACGGCCGTGCAGCGCCTGCGCCGCCTGTTCGACCTGGACGCCGACCCGCGGGCGGTCGACGAGCGCCTCGGCGCCGTGCCCGGCCTGGCCGCGCTCGTCGCCGCCCGGCCAGGGCTCCGCTCGCCGGGCGCCGCGGACGCGGAGGAGTGCGCCGTCCGCGCGGTCGTCGGGCGCGCCGGGGCCGCGCGGCTGGTCGCGGAGCTCGGCCGGCTCCTCGATGTGCCCTGTGGCGCGCTCACCCATGTCTTCCCCGAGCCGAAGGCGCTCGCGGAACACCTGCCGCTCGCGGCCGCGTTCGAGGACGGTTCCGTACGCCTCGACACCGGCGCCGACCGCGACGACGCCGAGCGGGCGCTGTGCGCGGTGCCCGGCGTGGACGCGGCCACGGCGGCGCACCTCCGCATGCGGGCCCTCGGCGATCCGGACGTGGCCGTGCCCGGCCTCCCGGCCCCCGAGGCGTGGCGCCCCTGGCGCTCGTACGCCCTCCAACACCTGTGGACCGACGGCAAGTTGACCGACTCGACCTGGCTGGAGCAGCCGTGACCACGTACTACACCACCCTCGAAAGCCCCCTCGGCGAGCTGCTGCTTGCCGGTGACGGATCGGGCGCGCTCGGCTCGCTCTCCGTGCCCGGCCAGAAGGGCGGGCGCACGGTGCAGCCGGACTGGCGCCGCGAGCCCGCCGCGTTCACCGGGGCGACGGAGCAGCTGCGGGCGTACTTCGCCGGGGAGCTGAAGGAGTTCGACCTCGCTCTGCGCGCCGAGGGCACCGAGTTCAGGGAGCGCGTGTGGGCCGCCCTGGACGCGGTCCCGTACGGCGCGACGACGAGCTACGGCGCCCTCGCGGCGGCCATCGGCGCCTCCCGCGCCGCGGTCCGGGCGGTCGGCGGCGCCATCGGCGCCAACCCCCTCCTGATCGTCCGCCCCTGCCACCGCGTCATCGGCGCGGACGGTTCCCTGACGGGGTACGCGGGGGGCTTGGAGCGCAAGCGGATGCTGCTGGGGCTTGAGGGGGTGCAGATTCAGTAACGTTTAAGGTTCAAGTTCCCAAGTTCCCAAGTCCCAAGTCCCAAGTCCCAAGTCCCAAGTTCCCAAGTCCCAAGTTCCCAAGTTCTCAGCCCCAGATCAGCACCCCCAGCCACGCCCCGACGATCAGCAGGCAGGCGAACAGCTCCACCAGGACGCTCGTGCCCACCGCGCGCATCGCCGCACGCGTCGAGGACCAGGCCGCGCCGTGGCTGCCGAGGCGGCGGCGCTCCGACAGGTAGGCGCCGCCGATGAAACCCGGCACCGAACCGATCACCGGTACCACGACGAACCCCACGAACGCGCCGAGGCCCGCGCCCACCACCATGCGGCGGGTGACGCCCACGCCCCGGATGCGGCGCGGCGGCAGCCGCCAGCGGACCGCGTGCTGCAGGAGCAGCAGCACCGTCGCCCCGACGAGCACCCCCCAGGCCACGCCCGACTGGTCCTGCAGCGCCCACCACACCACCGCGCCCCAGACCAGGAGCGTGCCGGGCACACCCGGGACGAGCAGGCCGACGAGGCCGAGCAGCAGCACCGCCCCGACCAGCAGCAGCTCCCACACGCTCATCTGCCCAGAGTGCCGGACGGGCGGGCCCCGCGCAGGTCAGCGGCCCCGCTACCGCGCCACCCACCCCCGGTCGTACGCATGCCACCCCAACTGCAGCCGCGTCGTCACGCCCGCCAGCTCCATCAGGCCCTTCACGCGCCGCTGGACGGTGCGCAGGCCGAGGTCGAGCTGCTTGGCGACGCTCGCGTCCGTGAGCCCGGCCAGGAGGAGGGAGAGGATCTCCAGGTCCGTGCCGTCCGGGCCCGCCGGGGTCGTCTCCGTCACCGTGCCGCCCTCGCCGAGGCGCAACGGCAGGGCCTGCCCCCACACCGCCTCGAACAGGCCCGACAGCGACTCCAGGAGGCCGCTCGCGTGCACGACGAGCGCGGCCGGTTCCGACGTACGGGACGTCAGCGGCACCATCGCCAGCCGGCCGTCGGCCACCACCAGCTTGGTGGGGACGCGGTCGACGATCCGAACCTGCTCGTCCCGCCCGAGCGCCGCCGACATCTCGCGCAGGCCGTTCGGCAGCGACAGCACGTCCCGCTCCACCACCACCCGGTACCGCACCCCGCGCTCCGTCGCCTGCTCCTCGGCATCGTTGTCGGTGCCCGTGACGACCGCCGGGCGCCCGGTCACCAGGGCGCACACCTCGTGGCTCGCGCCCAGCTGCAGCTGCAGGAAGCGGCGGGCCACGGCGGCGCCGGTCACCACCTCGACCAGGTCGTACGCGCTGGGCCCGGTGTCCTGCGCGCGGTACTCCTCCGCGAGGACCGCCGCCGCCAGCTCCGCCTGCTCCAGCTCGTGCCGCTGCTGGGTGAGGAGCGCGCCGAGCGCCACCCCGGGCGGGGCCGCCACCCAACGCCCCGGCCGCGCCGACGACTGCGCCGCGAGCCCCTGCTGTTCGAGCCGCCGCACGGCCCGCTCCGTGTCGCCCGCACCGAGCCCGATCCTGGCGGCGAGGTCGGCCACGTCGGCGACGCCGAGCGACACCAGCGCCCGGTACGCCGACTCCTGCATCTCGTCCAGACCTATGGCACCCAACATGGGCCGCTGCCCCTCCCCACTGCCGTGCGAACAACTCCCGTACGCCCACCCGTCGTACGACAGGCGCGAACTCCCGTCCTGCGCCCGGGCGTACGACAGGCGCGAACCCCGGCCCGTGGCGGAAAACAGCCACGGCGCAAACCCGCCGCCCAACATCATCCCCGTATCCCCCACCTCTCTGCCAAGGTGTCGCCACCGGTTGCCGGAGCCGGGCGGTTCCACGGAGCCGCAGGCCAGGGGGTGTTCGGCAGGTGCCGGCGGCGTGTGTGGCCCGCCCGCCGCGACCCGGGCGCGCGCACGCCCGGAGCCCCGCGGGGGCGCGGCCACCACGACCGGCCCGCCGGGCGTCCTTCCCGTGGGGGGTGGGGCCGCCCGGCGGGCCTCTCTCGTACGCATGTGCCCCATGCGGCAAGGGAGTTCGAGGCGTGGGCGGTATTTCAGGAAGGGCCGTTTCGGGGCGGCCGTCCTGTGGACAATAAGGGCATGAGCCAGCAGGGGGACAGGCACAGGCACACACACAACTCCGGCCAGGGAGCGGAGGACGGCCAGGGGGGCCGGAGAGACCGGGACGGCCGGGGAGACCGGGACGGCCAGGCAGACCGGGACGGCCGGAGAGACCGGGACGGCCAGGGAGGCCAGGGCGGCCAGGCAGACGGCCGGAGAGGCCAGGACGGCCAGGCAGACCAGGTCGGCCAGCCAGACCAGCGGGCCGACTGGTGGGGGCGGTTGTATGACGCGGCCACCGAGGACACCGGACCCGTCCCTGCCCCGGACACCCTGGACGACCGCTTCGCCTCCGCCACGGACACCCTCGGCGGCGGCGGTACGGAGCACCCCCCAGGAATGCCGACGGGTGCCGAACCCGCCGCCCCCACCGCCCCCGCCGCCCTCGCACCCCGCCCGCCCGCCGCCGACGCCGCGCCCTACGCCCCGCTGCGCGCCCCCTGGGAGCCACCGGCGGACCCGGCGGACCCGGCGGACCCGGGGGCGCCGACCACGTTCGGCCCCGCGCGCACCCCGCCGGAACCCGGGCCTGCCCCCGAACCCGGGCCTGCCCCCGAACCCGGGCCCGCCCCCGAACCCGGGCCCGCCCCCGAACCCGGGCCTGCCCCCGAACCCGGGCCGCCCACCCCGCGGGCCGCCGTCCTCGCGCCCGGCGCCGCCGCGCGGCCCCGTGCCGGGTACGTCGGGGACGGGCCGCCGACGTACGAGGCGGAGCCCACCGCGCTGCCGCCGGCCGACCCCGACGCCCTCGCCGGGCTCGTCGCCGACACCGTGCTCGACGGCGCCCGGTACGGGTCGTGCACGCTGCGCGCCGCGTCCGTGCGCGGCGACTCCGCCCGCTACCGCGGCGAACCGCGCCGCGACGCCCTGCTCACCGCACGCTTCGGCGGCGGCGAGGTGCGCGACGGGCTCGTCCTGGTCGCCCTCGCCACCGGCGCCCGCACCGCCTCCGCCGCGCACCTCGCCGCCGCCGACGCCTGCCACTGGATCGGCGGCGCCGTGGGCCGCAGCCACGCCCGGCTCGCCGACGACATCCGCGCGGGCCGCCGCGGCGACCTCAAGTCCGGCCTGCACCGGCTCACCGCCCGCACCCTCGGCAAGCTCCGCGCGGCCGCCGCCGAACAGGGCCTGCAACCCGAGGAGTACAGCGCGACGACACTGCGCTGCCTGCTCGTACCGGCCGATCCGCAGTGCCGTACGCGGGTGTTCTTCGGCATCGGCTCAGGTGGGCTCTTCCGGCTCAGGGACGGGGCCTGGCAGGACATCGAGCCGCAGGTCAGTGAGGCGGTCGGGGAGCCGGTGAGGGGCTTCGGCGCGCTGCCCGAGGAGTCCGGCGAGCCGTTCCGCTTCCGCGCCTCGGCGGCCCGCCCCGGCGACCGGCTGCTGCTGTGCAGCGGGGGCCTGGCGGAACCTTTGCGCGGTGAGCCCGCCCTCGCCGGGCATCTCCTGGGGCAGTGGTCGGCGCCCGAGCCGCCCGGGCTCACGGAGTTTCTGGCGGATGTGCGGGTGCGGGTGAAGGGGTATGCGGACGACCGGACGGCCTGCGGGCTGTGGGAGGCGTGAGCGTTCGCCGGAGGGGCTGACGTTTCCGCCTCTCCGGGGAGATTTTCGACAGGCGACCGTAAGCACCCCGTGAGTGGATGGGGCACGAGACCCTGCCCAGCGCCCCGCAGGAAAGGTGCACCCCCATGGCCAAGCAGAACGTCGCCGAACAGTTCGTCGGCATCCTCGTGCGCGCGGGGGTACGCCGCCTGTACGGAGTCGTCGGCGACAGCCTCAACCCCGTCGTGGACGCGATCCGCCGCACCGGCGACATCGACTGGGTGCAGGTGCGGCACGAGGAGACCGCCGCCTTCGCCGCCGGAGCGGAAGCACAGATCACCGGCAGACTCGCCGCCTGCGCGGGCTCCTGCGGGCCCGGCAACCTGCACCTCATCAACGGCCTGTACGACGCGCACCGCTCCATGGCCCCGGTCCTCGCCCTCGCCTCGCACATCCCGTCGAGCGAGATCGGTCTCAACTACTTCCAGGAGACCCACCCCGACCAGCTGTTCCGCGAGTGCAGCCACTACAGCGAGCTGATCTCCACCCCGAAGCAGATGCCCCGGCTGCTGCAGACCGCGATCCAGCACGCCGTCGGCCAGGGCGGCGTCAGCGTCGTCGCGCTCCCCGGCGACGTGGCGTCCGAGCCCGCCCCGGAGAAGGCCCCCGAGCACGCCCTGGTCACGGCGCGGCCCAGCGTCCGCCCCGGCGACCCGGAGATCGACCAGCTGGTCGACCTGATCGACGCGGCCGACCGCATCACCCTCTTCTGCGGCAGCGGCACCGCCGGCGCGCACAAGGAGGTCATGGAGTTCGCCGAGACCGTCAAGTCCCCGGTGGGACACGCGCTGCGCGGGAAAGAATTCATCCAGTACGAGAATCCGTACGACGTCGGCATGAGCGGACTGCTCGGCTACGGCGCCGCCTACGAGGCCACCCACGAGTGCGACCTGCTGATCCTGCTCGGCACGGACTTCCCGTACAACGCGTTCCTGCCCGACGACGTGAAGATCGTCCAGGTCGACGTCCGGCCCGAGCACCTCGGCCGGCGCTCGAAGCTGGACCTCGCGGTGTGGGGCGACGTACGCGAGACGCTGCGCTGTCTGACGCCTCGGGTCCGGCCCAAGAGCGACCGGCGGTTCCTCGACAAGATGCTGAAGAAGCACGCCGAGGCCCTGGAAGGCGTCGTCAAGGCGTACACCCGCAAGGTCGAGAAGCATGTGCCGATCCATCCCGAGTACGTGGCCTCCGTACTGGACGAACTCGCCGACGACGACGCCGTGTTCACCGTCGACACCGGGATGTGCAACGTGTGGGCGGCCCGCTATCTCTCGCCCAACGGCCGGCGGCGCGTCATCGGCTCGTTCTCGCACGGCTCGATGGCGAACGCGCTGCCGCAGGCCATCGGCGCACAGTTCGTGGACCGCGGGCGGCAGGTCGTGTCGATGTCCGGCGACGGCGGCTTCTCGATGCTGATGGGCGACTTCCTGACCCTGGTCCAGTACGACCTGCCCGTGAAGGTCGTCCTCTTCGACAACTCCTCCCTGGGAATGGTCGAGTTGGAGATGCTGGTGGCCGGGCTGCCCTCGTACGGCACCGGCAACCACAACCCGGACTTCGCGGCCGTGGCGCGGGCCTGCGGGGCGTACGGGGTGCGGGTGGAGAAGCCGAAGCAGCTCGCGGGCGCGCTGAAGGACGCCTTCAAGCACAAGGGGCCCGCGCTGGTGGACGTGGTGACCGACCCGAACGCGTTGTCCATTCCGCCGAAGATCAGCGCGGAGATGGTGACCGGGTTCGCGCTGTCGGCCAGCAAGATCGTCCTTGACGGGGGTGTGGGGCGGATGGTCCAGATGGCCCGCTCCAACCTCCGCAATGTGCCGCGGCCTTAGGGTCCCGTCGCGCCCGTAGCGCCTCCGCCACCGGCACCGGCTCGCCCGGCGCGTGCCACACCGTCAGGGCCGGAGGGGTGTCCCGAGACCGTGCGGAATCGGCAGGCGTGCCGCTTTCCCGGCAGGGGCATGCATCACCGTGTACGTGTTCGACGTGAGATGTCCGTGAAGGGAAGAGCCGACAGCCTACGGGCGGGGGTCATGACAAGCCACGCACAGGAAAGCACCATCTCGGGCGATGCGGCGGTGGGGGATCCGGAGCGGCTGCACCGCAGACTCGGGCGCGCCGACCTGCGGACGGTGTCCGAAGTCCGGCGCGCGATCAGGGAGTTGCTGCTGCACTGGGGAAAACCGGAACGCACGGACGTGGCCGAGCTGCTCACCAGCGAGATCGTCACCAACGCACTGGTCCACACCGACGACGACGCGGTCCTGACGGCCACGCTCCGCGAGCACCGGCTCCGGGTCGAGGTCAGGGACTTCGTCGGCCGCAGGCCGACCCCGCGGGTACCGCACGCCGACGACGGTACGGGCGGCAGGGGCCTGCTCCTCGTCCAGTCACTGGCCGACGCCTGGGGCGTGCGCACCCAGGACGGCGGAAAGGCGGTCTGGTTCGAGCTGGACGGATTCGAGCCGGACGGATTCCAGCCGGACGGATTCCAGCCGGGCGGATTCCAGCCGGGCGGGTTCGAGCCGGGCGGAGGGCTCGCCTGAACCCTCCGCCCCGGTCCGGACCGGTCAACCGAACTGCTGCTCCAGGTCCTTGAGCTTCTGCTCCAGGGAGTCGAGCCGGGGCAGCGTCTGCGTGTCGTCCTCGGCGGTGAGGTCGACCGGCTCCGCGGCCGCCTCACCGCCGCTCACGGACTGCAGCGAGGGTCTGGATCGTACGGGCAGCTGTTCCGCCGCTATGGCGGGGTCCGCGCCGCCCGACGGGTCGCCGCCCTGCGCACCCTGGCCCGTCGGGCCCGCGCCCACCGCCTGCGGCTGGCCCTGCGCGGGCAGTACGGCCTGCGGGGTCTGTCCGGTGAGCGCGGCGGCCTGCGGCTGCGGCTCGCGGGCGTCGAGGCGGCCGATCTTGCCCGTCAGGGTGCGCTGGCCCCGGCTCACCGCCTTCAGGTGGGCCCGCTCCAGCTTCTCCTGCTCGCGCCGGTGCTGCCGGGTCTCCGTCTTCTGCTTGCGTTCGTCGCGCACTTCCTCGACCGCCTCATCCAGGCTGCGTACGCCTTCGAGGAGCATCAGCGACCAGGCGCCGAAGGTCTCCCGCGGCGCGCGCAGCCAGCGCACCACCCGGATCTGCGGCAACGGCCGCGGTACGAGGCCCTGTTCGCGCAGGGCCGCACGGCGGGTCTGCTTCAGGGCGCGGTCGAAGAGGACCGCCGCGCTGAGCGACATGCCGGCGAAGAACTGCGGGGCGCCGTCGTGGCCCAGCCCCCGCGGCGCGTGCACCCAGTTGAACCAGGCCGCGGCCCCCGCGAACGTCCACACCAGGAGCCGCGAGCCGAGCGCCGCGTCCCCGTGGCTGGCCTCGCGCACCGCGAGCACCGAGCAGAACATCGCGGCGCCGTCCAGGCCGAACGGCACCAGGTACTCCCAGCCCCCGGAGAGGTTGAGGTTCTGCCGCCCGAAGCCCACAAGGCCGTGGAACGACAGGGCCGCGGCCACCGCCGCACAGCAGAAGAGGAGTACGTACGAGGCCGTGCCGTAGATGGCCTCCTTGCGCCTGCGGCGCTCCTCGCTGCGCTCCCAGGAGTCCTCGGCGGCCTTCTCCCCGGCCCGCTTCCCGCGTGCGACCACCGCCACCGCCGCAAGCAGGCCCAGGAGCAGAACGCCGCCGGGAAGCAGCCAGTCCAGCGATATGTCGGTCATTCTCATGGGGGTCCCTTGCGTCGCAAATTCAAAGGGGCGCGCGAATGCGCTTCGTTGGAAGGGTGGGGGTGGGTGACGGGCGGGCTAGTCGGGCGCCATATTGGCTCAACCGGAATGTCGCCCAGGCGCTTTCGGCGCAAGAGGGGGAAATGAGGCCGCGGCACGGCGCGGATGGGGGACACGTCCTCGAACTGGCCGTCGAGAGTGCCGAGTCGGGTTCGAACGGCGCTACCCCTGGGGGGTGGTTCAGCGGGCGGCCGCCGCGGTCAGCCGCCGCACGCGCTGCGCGTCGCAGGTGCGCGGGCAGGTGACGCAGGTGTCCTCGGGGCGCAGCGTGTAGAAGAGGCAGCAGCTCGCCCGGTCCCGGGTGGGCAGCGCCTCGCCGTTCGGCCCGGTCAGCTCGCGGAACGCGGCCGCGCCCACGTACGGCTTCGTGGTGCCGGGCAGCAGCTGCTCCAGGTCCGCCATGGCGCGGTGCTCCTCGCCGAGGAGGTGGGCCACGTACCAGAGGCCCTCGACGATCTCGTCCGTCGCCATGCCCCACAGGGCGCGCGGCCCGCGCCGCATCCGCGGGCGGAAGCCCTCCAGGACCGGGCCCAGGTGCTCGGCGACGGCCGCCCGCACCTCGCCGCGCAGCGCCTCCTCGTCGGGCACGACCCGGGCGCCCGGCGTGTCCGCGGCCGGGTCGTCCGGCAGGCAGGCGAACTCCGTGACGCGTACGGCCATGCGGCCGAGGGAGCGCTGGAAGGTGACGTTCGCCACGGGGAACCGCGGCACCCGGCGCAGCAGGAACCACGGCACGGTGATCAGCAGGCAGGCCGGCCACGCGTACCGGTGCAGCCCGAAGCTGGCGATCACATCGGGGCGGGCCTGCTGCTCGTAGTCCCGCAGGATCTGCGCGTTGTCCCACGCGAGGAACGCGTCAAGGTCGGCCCCGCCGTCCGCGAGCCGGGCGGCGGGGACCCAGCCGCCGTCCTGCGGGGCCTGCTCGTCCGCCCTCAGCTCCTGGAACCGCAGCCCGGGGAAGACCTCCGTGAGGCGGGCGTACGCCTCCGCGACGGGCGAGGCGGCCGGACGTACGGCCGGCCGTGCGGCGCCGGGGGCCAGGGCGGGCAGGAGCATGCGGGACCACCGATTTCTAGCGATCGTTTGCAGGTAAGCCTTACCTTACCCGACCGATCGGAGGTTTGAACTGGAGCCCCGCCCGCATAGGGTCCCTGTCTGGCGCCCCGACCCGGCGCCCCGACCCGTACCCCGCGCCGAGACCGCACCGAGGAGGACCCGAGTGGAGCAGGCCGGACCGCGGCCCACCGGCCGACCCCCGGTGCCGCACGGACGCGTCCCGGAGCAGGCGCGCGGCGAAGACACCCGTACGGGGACCCCGCGGCAGGTGCGGCGGCACTCGGTGCGCGGCCAGATCCTGGAGGCGCTGCGGGCCGCCCTGGTGAGCGGCGAACTGGTGCCCGGCGAGGTCTACTCGGCACCGGCGCTCGGCGAGCGGTTCGGGGTCTCGGCGACCCCGGTGCGCGAGGCGATGCAGCGGCTCGCGCACGAGGGTGCCGTCGAGGTGGTGCCCAACCGGGGCTTCCGGGTCGCCGAGCGCAGCCCGCGCGAGCTGGCCGAACTCGCCGAGATCCGGGCCCTGTTGGAGGTGCCGGTGATGCTGCGGCTCGCCCGTACGCAACCCCCGGAGCGCTGGGCCGAGTTGCGGCCGCTCGCCGAGCGGACCTCGGCCGCGGCGGCGCGCGGCGACCTCGCGGCGTACGTCGACGCGGACCGCGCCTTCCACCACGCGATCCTCGCCCTCGCCGGGAACCGGCAGCTCCTCCTGATCGCCGACGACCTGCACCGCCGCTCGCAGTGGCCCCCGGCCTCCGGCCCCGTGCACCGCCGCCGGGCCGACCTCGTGGCCGACGCGGCGGAACACACCGCGCTCCTCGACGCCCTGGTGGCCCAGGATCTCGCGGTGGTGGGCGCGTTGGTACGGGAGCACTTCACGCAGGCGGAGTGATCCTGCCGTCCGCCCCGGCTCAGTGGACGGAGAACCCGCCGTCCACGAACAGCGTCTGGCCCTGCACATAGCGGGCCGCGTCGCTCGCCAGGAACAGCGCGGCCCCGGCGCAGTCCTCGGGCTCCCCGTTGCGCCCCGCCATGGTGCGGGCGGCCATCTCCCAGGCCCGGCCCGGGACCGAGAACGCGGGCTCGCTCAGCGGCGTGCGGATGAACCCCGGCGCGAGGGCGTTCACGCACACCCCGTACGGGGCCCAGGCCTCCGCCTGGGAACGGGTCAGGCCGCAGATCGCCGCCTTGGAGACGCCGTACGCGCCGCTGTCGCCGAAGGCGCGGATCGACTGCTGCGAGGCGAGGTGCACGATCCGGCCCCAGCCCCGCTCGGCCATCTTCGGCCCGAAGCGCTGCCCGAGCAGGAACGGGGCGTCCACGTTGACCGCCATGGTGAAGTCCCAGTCCCGCTCGCTCAGTTCACCGAGCGGCGGCCGCAGGTTGACTCCGGCCGAGGTGACGAGGATGTCGGGTTCCCCGTACGCCTCGGCCACGCGGTCGGCGGCGGCCCGCAGGGCGGTGCGGTCCGCGAGGTCGGCGGCCACCCAGCTCGCCCTGCCGCCGAGGGAGTCGAGGTGGTCCGCCGTCTCCTTCAGGGGCTCTTCGCGGCGGGCGAGCAGCACGACATGCGCTCCGGCGCCCGCCAGCGCGCCGGCGATCGCCCGGCCGATGCCGGAACTGCCGCCCGTGACGAGGGCGGTGCGCCCGGCGAGGCCGAAGTGTTGTTCCAGGTAGTCCATGCGGCGAGTCTGCCGGGCCCGCCTGTTCCCGCGTCGTCCCGTCTCACGCCGCGGGCGCGGGCGGGGCGAGTTGGGCCGCCAGCCAGGTCGGTACGTTGCCGAGGAGCCGGAAGAGCCGGGCGGCCTCGGCGCGCAGCCGGGCCGCCTCCGGCTCCGACTCGGCCTCGGCGAGCGAGCTGAGCGCGGGTGCCGTGCCGACCAGGAAGCCCAGTTCCTCCCGGATCCGCAGCGACTCCGCGAAACCGTGCCGGGCCTCGGTCAACTCGCCGTCGCGCAGGGCGAGTCCGGCCAGATGGCGCCAGGTGGACGAGAGCAGCAGGCGGTCGCCGTGCGCGGTGGCGCCGGCGTGCGCGCGGCGGTAGGCGGCGCGGGCGGCCTGCGGTGAGTCGGCGAGGTGTTCGGCGATCAGGCCCCGCCGGTAGTCGAGCAGGGGGCGGGCGGCGGCGCCCGGGGCGATCAGGGCGGCGGCGCGGCCGAGGGCGGCGCGGGCCTCGTCGGAGCGGTCGCGGACGCCCAGGACCGTTGCGGCGTACGCGAGTTGGCCGCGCTCGCAGGCGGCGGCGCCGCGTTCGTCGTCGGTGCCTGCGAGGGCTTCGGCGGCGCGCAGGGCGTCCTCGGCGTCGCTCCAGCCCTGCTCGGTGAAGAGGCAGCGCTCGACGAGGAGTGCGGTGCGCTGGAGTGCGGCGGGTGGGCTGTCGTCGGGCTCCAGGAGGGCCGCGGCGTCGGTCCAGCAGCCCCGGGAGCGCAGCCGCCACACCGCGTTCTGGACCGCTTCGGCGCGGGCGCCCGGGGCGGGGCCGTGTGGTGTGGGGCCGCTGCGGCTGTCGCTGCCGCTCGGTGCGGGTGTGGACACGGGACCAGAATCAGACATGGCGGTGTCCGCCACATTCCCCTCCCCGGAGCGCGTCATTGAGCTGTGGCGTGCATCTCAGCATGGAATCCTGCGGGGCGCCAAGGGGGTGGGTGAAGGAATTCACAAACGGGTTGCTTCCGTCATGCGGAAAGTAGCCCTCGTCCAGCCTCGACCTGCCCCCCAACCTGGGGCTCCGCCCCAGACCTCTTTCGCCCTTGCGGCTTGCGTTCCCGGGGCTTCGCCTCGGACTCTGTTCGCCCTTGCGGGTTGAGTTCCCGGGGCTTTGCCTCGGGCTCCGTTCGCGGCTGCGGCTTGAGTTCCCGGGGCTTCGGCCCGGGCTCCGTTTGCCCGCGGGCTTGAGTTCCCGGGGCTTCGCCTCGGGCTCCGTTTGCCCTTGCGGCTTGAATTATCAGGGCTTCGGCCCGGATCCCGTTCGCTCCTGCGGCTCCAGTTCCCGGGGCTTCGCCCCGGTCCTGGACGCCCTGCGGGCCTGTTTTTTCTCCCCGCCCCGCCCCTTCCCGAAAGCTTGCAGCGGCTTTGGGGCTGCGCCCCCCGGCCCCGCTGTGTTTTGGGTGCTGCGCCGTCGTGGCTGGTCGCGCAGTTCCCCGCGCCCCTGTTGGGGCTCCCCGCGCCCCTGTTGGGGCCCGGCTCGCGGTGTGAGCCTGGCGGGGTCCGTCAATTGCCTGCGTGATTCAGCCGGGAAGGGGCGGGGTGGGGAAAAGGCAGCCGCACCCCCAAGCCTCAGCTCATCCGCAGCGCCAGGAAGAAGTCCAGCTTGTCCTCCAGGCGGGACAGGTCGCGGCCCGTCAGCTGCTCGATGCGGCCGACCCGGTAACGCAACGTGTTGACGTGGAGATGCAGGCGGCTCGCGCAGCGCGTCCAGGAGCCGTCGCTGTCGAGGAACGCCTCCAGGGTCGGGACGAGCTCCGCGCGGTGGCGGCGGTCGTAGTCCCTCAGGGGGTCCAGGAGGCGGGCCGTGAACGCCCGGCGTACGTCGTCCGGGACGAAGGGAAGCAGCAGGACGTGGGACGCCAGCTCCTGGTGGCCGGCCGCGCAGACCCGCCCGGGCCGTGCCGCCGCGACCCGGCGGGCGTGCCGGGCCTCCTCCAGTGCGCCCCGCAGCCCCTCCGCCGAGTGCACGGACGCGCTGACCCCGAGCGTGAGCCGCCCGTCGCCGTCGAGGCCGCCGGAGAGCGGGTCGCGGACCGTGTCGAGGAGGGCGTCCGCGAGCAGCCCGGGCTCCTCGCCTTCGTGGTCGGCGGCGACCGCCGGGAGCGGTACGAGCGCGATCGCCTCGTCCCCGGTGTGCGCGACGGCGATCCGGTCGGAGGGCTCCGGGCCGGACGCCAGCGGGTCGACCAGGATCTCCTCCAGGAGCGACTGGGCGACCGGGCCGCCCTCGATGTCCCCGCCGTCCCACTCGACCCGGGCCACCACGACCTGCCAGTGCGGGGCCGCGCCCAGGCCGGGCAGCAGCACGGGCGCCGCGACCCGCAGCCGGGCGGCGATCTCCGCGGGGGCCGCGCCCGTCTGGACCAGCTCCAGGACCTCCTGGGCGAGCCGGCGGCGCACCGTACGGGCCGCGTCGCGGCGGTCGCGCTCGACGGCGATCAGCTGGGTGACGCCCTGGAGGAGGTCCAGGCGCTCCTCCGGCCAGTCGCCCGCGTCCGCCTCGACGGCGAGGAACCAGTCGGACAGCACCGTCTCGCGTACGTCACGCGCCGGCGCCGGCGCCGTACCCGAACCCGTACCGCGGCCGCTGCTGCGGATCGGGAAGAGCGAGTACGTCGCTCCGCCGGACGCGTCACCCGGCCGCCGCCCCTCACCGACGCCCTTCGGACCGCCCCCTCCGATCGTCACCCGGTGCGGACCCCTGCGGCCCGTACGGGAAGCCGTGAGGTGTTCGGCGGCCAGCGCGGCGCAGACCGGCGCCGGCAGCACGGCGCCCGCGCCGGCGGAGCCCGCGATGGGCCGGCCGGTGGGGGAGAGCACCCAGGCCCGCAGGTCCAGGTCGGTGCCGAGCAGGTCCAGGACCACGTCCGGGCCGCCGCCCGCCGGGCCCGAGGTCATCAGGCGGCGGTGCCGGTCGACGACCGCGGCCAGGTCGCCCGCGCGCTCGCCGGAGACCTGGCGGACCACGTGCTCGGTGATCGTGGCGAAGGCGACCCGCTCGTTGACCGCGAAGAGCGGCAGCCGGTGCCGGGCGCAGGCGTCGACCAAGTCCTCCGGGACCGCGCCCAGTTCGGCCTCGCCCGCGGCCACCGCCGCGACGCCCGCCTGGGCCAGGATGCGTACGAACTTCTCCGAGTCGGCCGCGTCGTTGCGCCAGGCCAGGCCCGTGAGCACCAGTTCGCCGCCGGAGAGGTAGCGGCTGGGGTCGCGGAGGTCGGTGGTCATGACGCCCCGGACCGTGCGGTCCAGTTCGTCCTCGCCGCCGAGCAGCCGCAGCCCCAGCACGTCGGTTTCAAGGAGTGCGCGCAGCCGCATGCGTTCGCCGCCGATCCTGTCTCGAACTTGTCGTTGATCTTGAGCAGGGTGTCAGCTGGAATCTGTCGGGATTGCCGACCCCCGGCTTTCATACGAATCTACAAGATGGGCCGGGCCACCAGCCAACTCCTTCATGGTTTCGGTGACTGACCCTGGGACGCAGTAGAGCGGTGTACTAGCGCCATTCCGCGTTAACAGCACATGAACGAGTCAGCCGAGCACCAGGGTCGATGGGCCCGAGGCCCGCACAGAACGACCCGTTACGAAGACTCGCACCACGACCCGATACGAAGAAGAGAGCCGCTCATGGACTTCCTTCGCCCCGCCGGCTGGGAGGAGGCGCTCGCCGCCAAGGCCGAGCACCCCACAGCCGTGCCGATTGCGGGTGGCACCGACGTGATGGTCGAGATCAACTTCGATCACCGTCGCCCCGAGTACCTCCTGGACCTCAACCGCGTCACCGAGCTCCAGGACTGGCACGTGGGGGAGGAGACCGTCCAGCTCGGCGCCTCCGTTCCGTACACCAAGATCATGGAGAATCTGCGGGCCGAGCTGCCCGGCCTCGCGCTGGCCTCGCACACCGTAGCCTCCCCGCAGATCCGCAACCGCGGCGGCGTCGGCGGCAACCTCGGCACCGCCTCGCCCGCCGGTGACGCGCACCCCGCGCTGCTCGCCGCCGACTGCGAGGTCGAGGTCGAGTCGCAGGCCCGCGGCAGCCGGCTCATCCCGATCGACGCGTTCTTCACGGGCGTGAAGCGCAACGCCCTGGAGGCCGACGAGCTGATCAAGTCGGTGCACATCAAGAAGGCCGACGGACCGCAGCAGTACTCCAAGGTGGGCACCCGGAACGCCATGGTCATCGCCGTGTGCGCCTTCGGCATCGCCCTGCACCCCGAGACCCGCACGGTCCGCACCGGCATCGGTTCCGCCGCCCCGACCCCGATCCGGGCGAAGGCGGCCGAGGAGTTCCTGAACGCCGCGCTGGAAGAGGGCGGCTTCTGGGACAACGGAAAGATCATCACCCCGTCGGTCGCGAAGCAGTTCGCCGAGCTCTGCTCCGGCGCCGCCAACCCGATCGACGACGTCCGCGGCACCGCGAGCTATCGCAAGCACGCCGTGGGCATCATGGCCCGCCGCACGCTCGGCTGGACCTGGGAGTCGTACCGCAGCGGCAAGGGCCGTGGCGCGGAAGGAGTTGCGTGACGATGCGCGTCAATTTCACGGTCAACGGCCGTCAGCAGGAAGCCGACGACGTGTGGGAGGGCGAGTCCCTGCTGTACGTGTTGCGCGAGCGCATGGGCCTGCCGGGCTCGAAGAACGCCTGTGAGCAGGGCGAGTGCGGTTCCTGCACGGTCCGTCTCGACGGCGTGCCGGTCTGTTCCTGCCTGGTCGCCGCCGGTCAGGCCGAGGGCCGCGAGGTCGTCACGGTCGAGGGCCTCGCCGACTTCGCCAAGCAGCGCGCCGAGCACGGCGGCTGCGCCACCGGAGCCTGCGGTTCCGAGAGCGGTACGACCCTCCAGGACGCCCAGCAGTGGCGGGCCAAGGGAACCGACTCGCAGACCGGCGAGGGCGGCGAACTCTCCCCCGTCCAGCAGGCGTTCATCGACGCGGGCGCCGTCCAGTGCGGCTTCTGCACCCCCGGACTCCTGGTCGCGGCCGACGAGCTCCTGGAGCGCAACGACTCGCCGTCCGACGCGGACATCCGCGAGGCGCTCTCCGGCAACCTCTGCCGCTGCACCGGATACGAGAAGATCCTGGACGCGGTCCGCCTCGCGGCCGCCCGCCAGGGAGAGGCGGTCTGACCATGGCTGGCACCAAGACCACCACGACCGGTGCGCCCACCGACGTCACCCAGAAGCACAACAAGGGCGGCATCGGCGAGTCCACCCTCCGGCCCGACGGCACCCTCAAGGTCACCGGCGAGTTCGCGTACTCCTCGGACATGTGGCACGAGGACATGCTCTGGGGCCAGACGCTGCGCTCCACCGTCGCGCACGCCGAGATCGTCTCCATCGACACCTCCGAAGCGCTCGCCATGGCCGGCGTCCACGCGGTCCTGACGTACGACGACCTCCCGGCCGAGATGAAGAACTACGGCCTTGAGATCCAGGACACCCCGGTCCTCGCGCACGGCAAGGTCCGCCACCACGGCGAGCCCGTCGCCCTGGTCGCCGCCGACCACCCGGAGACCGCGCGCCGCGCCGCCGCGAAGATCCACATCGAGTACAAGGAGCTGCCCGTCATCACCGACGAGGCGTCGGCTCTGGCGGAAGACGCCGTCCTCGTCCACGAGGGCCGCGACGACGAGTACATCGAGTGGGTCTCGCACCCGAACATCGTCCACAACCAGCCGATCATCCGCGGCAACGCCGAAGAGGCCGCCAAGAAGGCCGACTTCGTCGTCAAGGGCGAGTACACCTTCGGCATGCAGGACCAGGCCTTCCTCGGCCCGGAGTCCGGCCTCGCCGTGCCCGCCGAGGACGGCGGCGTCGACCTCTACGTCGCCACCCAGTGGCTGCACTCCGACCTGGAGCAGATCGCCCCGGTCCTCGGCCTGCCCGAGGAGAAGGTGCGCATGACGCTCTCCGGCGTCGGCGGCGCCTTCGGCGGGCGCGAGGACATCTCGATGCAGATCCACGCCTGCCTGCTCGCGCTGCGCACCGGCAAGCCGGTGAAGATCGTCTACAACCGCTTCGAGTCCTTCTTCGGCCACGTCCACCGCCACCCGGCGAAGCTGCAGTACGAGCACGGCGCCACCAAGGACGGCAAGCTCACGCACATGAAGTGCCGCATCGTCCTGGACGGCGGCGCCTACGCCTCGGCCTCCCCGGCGGTCGTCGGCAACGCCTCGTCCCTGTCGGCCGGCCCGTACGTGATCGACGACGTCGAGATCGAGGCCCTCGCCCTCTACACCAACAACCCGCCCTGCGGCGCGATGCGCGGCTTCGGCGCCGTCCAGGCGTGCTTCGCCTACGAGGCCCAGATGGACAAGCTCGCCGACAAGGTGGGCATGGACCGGGTCGAGTTCCGCCGGCTCAACGCCATGGAGCAGGGCACCCTCCTGCCGACCGGCCAGTCGGTCGACTCGCCCGCCCCGGTCGCCGAGATCCTGCGCCGCGTCAAGGCCCGCCCGCTGCCGCCCGAGCGCCAGTGGGAGGTCGCCGACGGCGACGCCGACGTACGCGAACTGCCCGGCGGACTCTCCAACACCACCCACGGCGAAGGCGTCGTACGCGGTGTCGGCTACGCGGTCGGCATCAAGAACGTCGGCTTCTCCGAGGGCTTCGACGACTACTCCACCGCCAAGGTGCGCATGGAGGTCATCAACGGCGAGCCCGTCGCCACCGTGCACACCGCGATGGCGGAGGTCGGCCAGGGCGGCATCACCGTGCACGCCCAGATCGCCCGCACCGAACTCGGCGTCCAGCAGGTCACCATCCACCCCGCCGACACCCAGGTGGGCTCGGCCGGCTCGACCTCCGCGTCCCGCCAGACGTACGTCACCGGCGGCGCCGTGAAGAACTCCTGCGAGCTGGTCCGCGAGAAGGTCCTGGAGATCGGCCGGCGCAAGTACGGCTCGTACCACCCGGCGTGGGCGACCGCCGAACTCCTCCTGGAGGGCGGCAAGGTCGTCACCGACGGCGGCGAGGCCCTCGCCGACCTGGCCGAACTCCTCGAAGGCGAGACCGTCGAGATCGAGGCCGAGTGGCGGCACCGCCCGACCGTCGCCTTCGACAAGCGGACCGGCCAGGGAAACGGACACGTCCAGTACTCGTTCGCCGCGCACCGCGCCGTCGTCGAGGTGGACACCGAGCTCGGCCTGGTCAAGGTCATCGAACTGGCCACCGCCCAGGACGTCGGCAAGGCCCTCAACCCGCTCTCCGTCGTCGGCCAGATCCAGGGTGGCACCACTCAGGGCCTGGGCGTCGCGGTGATGGAGGAGATCATCGTCGACCCCAAGACCGCGAAGGTGCGCAACCCGTCCTTCACGGACTACCTGATCCCGACCATCCTCGACACGCCGACCATCCCCGTCGACTACCTCGAACTGGCCGACCCCCACGCCCCCTACGGACTCCGTGGCATGGGCGAGGCCCCGACCCTCTCCTCGACTCCGGCCGTCCTCGCGGCGATCCGGAACGCGACGGGTCTGGAGCTGAACAAGACGCCGGTGCGCCCCGAGCACCTCACCGGCACGTGACCGGCACACGGGCACCGCGGCTCTTCCGAGGCCGCGGTGAGCCGGGCTGGTCACGAAAGCAGGCAGTACGTCACAGCTGACGCCGCCGAGCGTCCGCGAGGCGATGCGCCTGTGCAGCAAAGCCGCAAGTCGCAAGTGATCTGAGGTCCGGGGGAGGCGGCTCCCCCCGGTTCCCCCGGGCCTCCTCGTTCGTCTCGGGCCGTCCCCCGGGTCGTGCAGCCAAGCAACATCCCAAATTCCGTCGCGCACCGACGCGCGCGGATGCCCCTGTGAACCTTGGGAGAAGGCCCCATGACCCAGTCGTCAGTGGAGCCCAAGACGGTCGCGGAGGACGCGGGCAACGGCTCGCGTGTCCCCGCCGGCAGGTCTTGGCTCGACCGGTACTTCCACATATCCAGCCGAGGATCGACGGTCGCGCGTGAGGTGCGCGGCGGCATCACCACCTTCATGGCGATGGCCTACATCCTCCTGCTCAACCCGCTGCTGCTCGGCGGTGAGGACGCGCTCGGCAACAAGATGAGCCAGCCCGCGCTGATCACCGCCACCGCTCTGGCAGCCGCGGTGACCACCCTGGCGATGGGTTTCATCGGCAAGGTCCCGCTGGCGCTCGCCGCGGGTCTCAGCGTCTCGGGCGTACTGTCCACGCAGGTCGCCCCCGACATGACCTGGCCGCAGGCCATGGGCATGTGTGTGGTCTACGGCGTCGTGATCATGCTTCTGGTCGCCACCGGCGTACGAGAGATCATCATGAACGCGATCCCGTTGCCGCTGAAGCACGGCATCACCATGGGCATCGGCCTGTTCATCGCGATGATCGGCTTCGTGAACGCCGGCTTCGTGGGCAAGGGAGCGCCCGTCACCCTCGGCGTGGAGGGGCACCTGAGCGGCTGGCCGGTCGCCCTGTTCGCCTTCACCCTGATCCTCATCTTCATGCTGCAGTCCCGGAAGGTGCCCGGAGCGATCCTCCTCGGCATCGTCGTGGGCACCGTGATCTCCGTCCTGGCCACCTCCACCGGCCTGATCTCCGAGAAGGAGTGGGGCGGCAAGGCGCCCGTCCTGCACGGCAGCCCCGTCTCCATGCCGGACTTCGGGCTCTTCGGCTCCATCGAGTTCGGCGGCTGGGACGAGCTCGGCGCCACCACCGTCGGCATGATCGTCTTCACGCTCGTGCTGGCCGGCTTCTTCGACGCGATGGCCACCATCATCGCCGTCGGCCAGGAGGCCAAGCTCGCCGACGAACGCGGCAAGATGCCCGGCCTCAACAAGGCCCTGTTCATCGACGGCGCCGGCGGCGCGGTCGGCGGTGTGGCCGGTGCCTCCGGTCAGACCGTGTTCATCGAGTCGGCGTCCGGCGTCGGCGAGGGCGCCCGTACCGGCCTCTCCGCCACCGTCACCGGCATGTTCTTCGCCGCCTGCCTGTTCTTCACGCCGCTCACCCAGCTCGTGCCGAACCAGGTGGCCTCGGCCGCGCTCGTCGTGATCGGCGCGATGATGCTGCAGAACGCCCGCCACGTGGACTGGACCGACTGGTCCGTCGCGGCCCCGGTGTTCCTCACCGTCGTCCTGATGCCGTTCACGTACACCATCACCGCCGGTGTCGGCTGCGGCGTCATCGCCTACTGCGCGATCAAGCTCGCGCAGGGCAAGTGGCGCGATCCGAGCATCTTCATGTGGATCCTGTCGGCCGTGTTCATCTTCTATTTCGCCACCGGTTCCGGGCACTAGCGCCCACACTCGCGGGACGCCCTTTTCGCCCCCGCCCCACGTATCGTTTTCTGAAGGAGGCCGACATGCTGGACATCGCCGAGGAGCTGAACCGGTGGGTCGAGCAGGGACGTGACTTCGCGATCGCCACCGTCGTGGCGGTCAGCGGCAGCGGTCCCCGTCAGCCCGGTGCCGCACTCGCCGTGGACGGCGAGGGCACCGCCATCGGATCGGTATCGGGCGGGTGCGTCGAGGGCGCCGTGTACGAGCTGTGCCGGCAGGCGCTCCAGGACGGCGAGACCGTCCTCGAACGCTTCGGCTACAGCGACGAGGACGCCTTCGCCGTCGGCCTGACCTGCGGCGGAATCATCGACATCCTCGTCACCCCGGTACCCGCGGACGCTCCGGGACGGGGAGTGTTCGCGGCCGCGCTGGCCGCCGCCGCCTCCGGTGAGGCGGCGGCGGTCGCGCGGGTCACCGACGGCCCGTCCGACCTCCTCGGCCGCGCCCTCCTCGTCCGCCCCGACGGGACGTACGAGGGCGGCCTCGGCGGCCACCCCGAGCTTGACCGCACCTCCGCCGCCGAAGCGGTCGCCCTGCTGGACGCGGGCCGCACCGGCACCGTCGAGATAGGCGAGGACGGCAGCCGCTGCGGCCGCCCCCTGACCCTGCTCGTCGAGTCCTCCGTGCCCGCACCCCGGATGATCGTCTTCGGCGCGATCGACTTCGCGTCCGCGCTCGTCCGCATCGGCAAGTACCTCGGCTACCACGTCACCGTCTGCGACGCCCGCCCGGTCTTCGCGACCCGCACCCGCTTCCCCGAGGCCGACGACCTCGTGGTGGAGTGGCCGCACAAGTACCTGGAGCGCACCGACGTCGACGGCCGCACGGTCCTCTGTGTCCTCACCCACGACGCCAAGTTCGACGTGCCGCTCCTCGAACTCGCGCTGCGCCTGCCCGTCGCGTACGTCGGCGCGATGGGCTCCCGCCGCACCCACGAGGACCGCAACCGCCGCCTGCGCGAAGTCGGCGTCACCGAGCTTGAGCTGGCCCGCCTGCGCTCCCCGATCGGCCTCGACCTCGGGGCCCGTACGCCCGAGGAGACGGCCCTGTCGATCGCCGCGGAGATCGTGGCGAACCGGCGCGGCGGCAGCGGGGTGTCCCTGACCGGCGCCCACACCCCGATCCACCACGACGGCCCGCAGGCCCCCGCGGGCCGCCTCGGCTCCGTCGCCTGACCTCTCTACGCGGCCCCTTTACGCGGCGCCTTTACGCGTTTACGCGGCCCTTTACGCGGCCGCCACCCCCAGCCACAGCGCGGCCGCCGACAGCGCCAGGAACCCCGCCGGCGCCCAGATCGTGCTGAACACCCGCGCCCGCAGATGCGTCAGCACGGCCCCGACGAAGAACACCACAAGCCCCGCGGCCGCCGCGACCCCCAGCCACCGCCACCCCGCGAGCCCCAGGAAAAGCCCGACCGTGGCCGCCACCTTCGGCACGCCGAGCGGCGCGACCCAGGAGCGCGGGACGTCCACGGCCGAGGAGGTCGCGAGCACGGCGGGCGCCTCACGCAGATCGAGCACCCCGATCGCCCCGACGACGACGGCGGTGAACACGGTGACGACGACATACGCGACAAACATGGCGCGATCCTTCCGGCTCGGTGGACCTGAGCGGCCCGTCTTCCGACCCTCGCCCCGCCCCCGCCTGGCCGTCCAATACCTGCATCCATAACCTGACGGCATGGATGTCGACTCGCGTCTGCTGCGCTCCTTCGCCGCCGTGGCCGAGGAGGGCAACCTCACCCGCGCCGCCGAGCGCCTCTTCGTCTCCCAGCCCGCCCTGACCAAGCAGATCAGGCAGCTGGAGCAGCTGCTCGGCGTCCGGCTCTTCACCCGCTCCCGCGCCGGAATGGCCCTCACCGGCCCCGGCCGCGCCCTCGCCGCCCGCACCCCCGCCGTCCTCGCCGCCGTCGACACCGCCGTACGGGAGACCCGCAGCGCCGGGCGGGCCCAGGCGCGGGTGCTGCGCGTCGGGTTCCTCGCCAGCGCCGCCAACGAGGCCACGCAGGACATCGTCGCGGAGTTCGGCCGCCGCCGCCCCGGCACCCGGGTCGAGCTGCGCCAGGCCGCCTGGTCCAACCCGACCGCCGGGCTCGCCGACGGCGACGTGGACGCGGCGCTGCTGCGGCTGCCGTTCCCCGGCCAGGACACGTACCGCGTCGAGACCCTGCTCACCGAGGACCGGGTGGCCGTGCTCCCGGCCACGCACCCCCTGGCGGACCGGGCGCGCCTCGACTTCGCCGAGCTCTGGGACGAGCCGTTCATCGCCGCCCCGCCGACGACCGGTTCCTTCCGCGACTACTGGCTGGCGGTCGAGGCCCGCCCCGCCGACCGGCCGGTGCGGATCGGCGCGGTCACCGACCAGCCCGACGAATGGCTCAGCGCCATCGCCAACGGCTACGGCATCGCCCTCGCCCCCGCCTCGGCGGCCCGCTTCTACGCCCGGCCCGGTGTGACCTACGTCCCGGTGGACGGCGTCGCCCCGACCTCGGTGGGGGTCGCGTGGGCGCCCGCGGACGACGGCAATCCGGTGGTCGGCGACTTCGTCCGCAGCTGCCTGGACGTGGTGGGCGCCGCCCCCACGTCGGGACCTTCGGCCCTGCCGCCCGAGGGCCACGGGCCGCAGGCTTGAAGAATGAGTACGAGCGCTCCGGTCCTGGCCGCAGTCGACGGCTCCGAACCCAGCCTCAAGGCCCTGACCTGGGCCATTGACGCGGCTCTCGGCCATGGCACGGAGGTGGTGGCCGCCCACGTCCGCGCGGGCCGCGGCGCCGCGCCGGCGGACGGCACCGATCCGGTACGGGCCAAGGTGGAGGCGACGGTCGCGGCGTACGGGGACCAGGCGCCGCCCGTGCGGTACGTGGAGGCCGACGGCCACCCCGCGGCCGCGCTCGGCGAACTCGCGCAGAAGGCCGGCCTGCTCGTCCTCGGCTCCCGTGGCCTCGGCGGGTTCGCGGCGCTGCTGCTCGGCTCCACGGGCCGCAAGTGCGCCGCGCAGGCCCCGTGCCCGGTGGTGGTCGTCCCGCACGAGTCCCGTACGGCGGAGGCCGCCGCGCAGCCCGGTCCGCCCGGACGGGTCGTCCTCGGCCTGGACCCGGAGGAGACGGCCGACGAGGTCATCGAGTTCGCGTTCGCCGCGGCGGCCCGGCGGGGCGTGGAACTCCAGGTGGTCTCCACGTACCGGGTGCCGCTGCGGGCCCTGACGACGATGGGCGACCTGGTCCCCGGCGACGCGGCGGACGCGCGCAGGGCGGGCCTCGCCCTGACGGCGGGCCAGCGCGAACGCCTCACCGCGTTCGCGGAGCGCTACCCGAAGGTCGCCGTCGACCCGGTCGTCGCCCCCGCGGACCCGGCCGGCCGCCTGGTCACGGCCTCCCGCACGGCCGGTCTCCTGGTGGTGGGCCGCCACCGCCGCCGCCTCACCACGGACACGCTCCTCATGGGCTCGGTCGCCAACGCGGTGCTGTTGCATGCGCATTGCGCGGTGGCGGTGGTGCCGGGGCGCGTCAGCGAGTGGCGTACGTGAGGAACGCCGACCAGGCGTCGGGGGTGGTGGTGAGGTGGGGGAGGGTGGGGTTCTTGGAGTCGCGGATATGGATCAAGTCCCTTGAGTTTCCTTGGGCTTGGGCGAGTTCGAGGCAGTCGCCGCCCCCACCGTCGCTGTAGCTCGACTTGAACCAGGCGAGTTGTTCGGTGGAGGTCATAGCTTCTCCAGCTTCCTCTCGATCAGCTCCAAGGACTTCAGTGGCGTCAGCGCCGCCGCCCTCATGATCCCATAGCGCTCGGCGAGTACTCGGGCCTCGGCGGGATCGGAGATCAGGCGGGGGTGCTCCTGAATCTCGGTGTAACCAACCTGGTGATGCTGCCCTTTGGGCACCAGTAGGTTGAACGACCCGCCCAGGTTGGGGTGGGCTTCGCAGGCCGTCGGCATCACCTGTAGCTCGACGTTGCGCATGGAGCTGATGTCCATGATGTGCCGCAACTGCGTTTCGTGCACGCTCAGTCCGCCGACAGGCCGGTCCAGAAGGGCTTCCTCCAAGACATAGCTGATGACCGGTGCGGGCTGTCGAGTGAAGAGCTTCTGTCGGTCCAGGCGGTCGGCGATGCGCTTGTCGATCGTCAACTCATCGAGGAGCGGCCGACGGTGCCGGAACACCGCCTCCGCATGCCCAGCAGTCTGCAGCAGCCCATGCAGTGCCGAGCTGCAGTAGTGATGCAGCTCCACGGCCTCCGACTCCAGCTGCGCATGCCCCCGATACCACTCCGGATGCCGAGTCCGCGCCCGCGCCAGCGCCGCCTTCACCTCCGGGATCGCCGCCGTCAGGATCCCGCCCGCGTCCAGCGCGACCTCCGCCAGTTCCAGGAACCGCGGCTGCGGAATCCGTACGTTGCGCTCGATCGCCGACACCAGGTCCAGGCTCACGTGCGTGGCCGTCGCCAGTTCGCGTTGGCCCATGCCGCGGGCCTCGCGCAGGACTTTGATCTGTTTGCCCAGCGTGGCGAAGAGATGATTCGTGCCGTCCGCCTGCGCGGGCCGCTCCGGCCGTTGTTCGTGCATGTCCGTACCACCCGTACACCCAGCGGAGCGGACCCGTACGGCTACGCTCCGTCGTCCAGTCGTCACTGGTCAGCGTAGGAGCAAACGGCCACGCTCGGTGACATGAAAGCTCAAATCCCCAGCCCTGACCTGAAGTTCAGGCAGATGCTCAGCGCGACCCCCCGAGGTGCGCGGCTCGCGCGCCGGCTCGCTTGCTGCCAACTCGAAGAGTGGGGTTTCCCACACGGCGGCGAGACCTCCCGCGCGGCCGCGTCGATCGTGGCCGAGCTGGCCGTGAACGCCGTCACGCACGGCCGCGTGTCCGGGCGGGACTTCGCGCTCACCCTGCTGTTGCGGGGCGAACTCCTGCGTATCGAGGTCGCGGACGCGTGTGCGGAGCGGCGGCCGGAGGCGGGGCGCGCGGGTGGGTTCGGGCTGCGGATCGTGGCCGCGCTCGCGGATTCCTGGGGCGTACGTGACCGCCGGATCGGGAAGATCGTTTGGGCTGAAGTGTCGGGATTGAAGAGGTCGGAGGAGGAATGAGGGGGGTGGGCAGACGGGGCCACGGTCTGCATAATCGGTGGCCGCTTCATGGAAGGTGTGTGGACGAACGGTGAGTGGACAGAGCTGCCCCGGATGCGGAACCGCGTTTCTGCCGGACTTCAGGCCCGGCTGTGACTGTGCCCGGCGGGTGCGCGAGGAGCTGCCCGAGCGCCCTGAGGCCGACCCCGTCTTCGGGCACGTCGCCCCGCCCGACGCCGACGCCGACGACACTCGGCCGACGCAGGAAATCCTCCGGCTCTTCGACCAGCAGCCGAGTGAACTCCCCTACCAGGCAACGGAGTTGAGCCGTTCCGACCGCCCCGGCACCTCCGGCAAGGGCCGGTGGTACGGGCCGCTCGCCGGGGCCGCCGCCCTCGTCGCGGTGACCGTCGGCGTGGCCGGTGGGTACATCCCCGGCGGCGGCAGCGAACCGGGCGCCGAAGCGGGCCCCGCCGACACCGTCCAGGTCACCGATCCGGCCACCTCCGCCTCGCCCACCCCCACAACCCGCGAGTCCCGGCGCGCGAACCGCAGCTCGGAGCGCCCCACGAGCCCGGCGGCCACGCCCACGACGCCGCAGACCGGCACCAGTACCGGCACCAGCACCAGCACCGGCACCCTCCGTCGCGGCGACAGCGGCGAACAGGTCGTCGAGCTTCAACTCCGGCTCCGGCAGCTGCAGTTGCTCGTCGCCCCCGCCAACGGCACGTACGGCCCGGCCACCGAGGCGGCCGTGACCCGCTTCCAGCAGGCCCGCAACATCGGCGAGGAGCCCGGTGCGTACGGCCCGAAGACCCGCGCGGCGGTCGAGGCGGAGACCTCCGGACCGGAGTGAACGGACCCGGGGGCGACCGACCGGAATCAGCCACGCGATCACCCCTGTCGCCGACCCCACCCGCGTCTTAGGATGCAGCAACTCGCCCGCTCCACGCGGCGGCGCGGGTCAGTTCGCGTACCACGACATACCTCGCAACACGCACACCGCACCCCCGCACCACCTGCTCGGTTGTCCGGCTGTTGCCGCCTTGGAGGCCCCGTGTCCGTGTCCGTTCGTACCGCCCTGCCCGTGACCGCCGCGGCCGCCGCCGTCGCCCTGCTGCTTACGGGCTGTACCAGCACCAAGTCGGAGGGCGGTGCCGCGGGCGACAAGGGCGGTGGCGTGCGGCTCGTGACCGAGGGGGTCCTGAAGACCTGCACGCATCTGCCGTACCCGCCGTTCCAGTCCAAGAAGGACGGGGAGGTCGTCGGCTTCGACGTGGACCTCATCGATCTCGTGGCCGCGGAACTCGACGTGAAGCAGGAGATAGTCAACACGCCCTTCGAGGGCATCGAGACCGGCCAGGACTTCAACACCAACAAGTGCGACCTGGCCGCCGCCGGCATGACCATCACGCCCGAGCGCGACAAGGTCATGGACTTCTCCGTCCCGTACTTCGACGCCACCCAGGCCCTGATCACCCGAAAGGGCAAGAAATACAAGACATTTGAGGATCTGAAGGGGAAGAAGTTCGGGTATCAGAAGGCGACCACCGGCGGTGAGTACGCGAAGAAGAACGCGCCGAAGAGCGTGGAACTCGTCGAGTTCGAGGACGTCGGACTGCTGCTCGCCGCCGTGAAGTCCGGGCAGGTCGCCGCGGGCATCAACGACAACGGCGTCCTCTACGACTACGTGAAGCAGAACCCCGACACCCAGGTCACCGCCGAGTTCGACACCGGCGAGCAGTACGGCATCGGCTTCCGCACCGGCAACGACGCGCTGCGCAAGAAGGTCGACGGGATCATCGAGGCGGCCAAGAAGGACGGGCGCTACGACGAGATCTACAAAAAGTGGTTCGGCACGGCCCCCAAGAGCAAGTGATGGCGCCCCTCACCCGCAGCCAGCGGGCCCGCGCCTTCCGGGGCGCGCAGTACGCGCTGCTCGGCGCCGCGCTCGCCGTGGTCGTGCTGCTCGCCGACTGGGAGCGGCTGCGGCAGGCGTTCTTCGACGTCGAGGTGGCGAAGGCGCAGTTCCCCGACATCCTGACGACCGCCCTGGTCAACACGGTCCTCTACACGCTGCTCGGCTTCGGTTTCGGGCTCGTGCTCGGGCTTGCGCTCGCGCTGATGCGGCTGTCGTCGGTGCCGCCGTACCGCTGGCTCGCCGTCACCTACATCGAGTTCTTCCGGGGCGTGCCCGCGCTGCTCGTGTTCATCGCGCTGGGCTTCGGCGTGCCGCTCGCCTTCGAGGTGGCGCTCGACAAGTACGCGACGGTGATGCTCGCGCTCGGGCTCGTGGGTGCCGCGTACATGGCGGAGACCATCCGGGCCGGGATCCGGGCCGTGCCCAAGGGACAGATGGAGGCGGCCCGTTCGCTGGGCATGTCGCACGGGCGGGCCATGGTGTCCGTGATCATCCCGCAGGCGTTCCGGATCGTCCTTCCGCCGCTGACGAACGAGCTGATCCTGCTGACGAAGGACTCCTCGCTCGTGTACCTCCTCGGGCTCTCGCTCGGCCAGTACGAACTGGCCAACTTCGGCCGCGACGCCCTCAACGAGCACAAGAGCCTCACCCCGATCCTGATCGCCGGCCTGCTCTATCTCATGATCACGCTGCCGCTCGGGCATCTGGTGCGGCGCCTGGAATCCCGTACGGCGAAGGCGAGTTGAGCATCCCCATGAGTACCGGTACACAGATTGAAGTGCGGGGACTGCACAAGGCGTTCGGGGACCTGGAGGTGCTGCGCGGGATCGACGTCACCGTCGCGCGCGGCGAGGTCGTCTGCGTCATCGGGCCGTCCGGCTCCGGCAAGTCCACGCTGCTGCGGTGCGTCAACCTCCTGGAGGAGCCGACGTCGGGGACGGTCACCGTCGCCGGTACGGAGGTCACGGATCCGGATGTGGACATCGACCGGGTGCGGCGCCGGATCGGCATGGTCTTCCAGTCCTTCAACCTGTTCCCGCACCTCACCGTCCTGGCCAACCTGACCCTCGCCCAGCGGCGCGTGCTGCGGCGGGACCGGCGTGAGGCGGCCGAGGTGGCGCGCGCCAACCTGGAGCGGGTTGGGCTCGCGGAGAAGGCGGAGGCGTACCCGGCGCAGCTGTCCGGCGGGCAGCAGCAGCGGGTCGCGATCGCGCGGGCGCTGTCGATGGACCCGGACCTGATGCTCTTCGACGAGCCGACGTCCGCGCTCGACCCGGAGCTGGTCGGGGACGTGCTCGCGGTGATGCGGTCGCTCGCGCAGGAGGGCATGACGATGCTGGTCGTCACGCACGAGATGAGCTTCGCGCGGGAGGTCGCGGACCGGGTGGTGTTCATGGACGGCGGCGTGATCGTGGAGGAGGGGCCCGCGCAGCGGGTGGTGGGGGACCCGCAGCACGAGCGGACCCGTACGTTCCTGGCCCGCGTCCTCGACCCGGCGGCGGCGCCGGAGCCGGTGCTGGGGCCGACGCCGACGCCGGTGCCGGGGGATGTGGGCAAGCAGGGTCAGAGATGAGCAATATGGACCAGAGGTGGGCAAGCAGGGCCAGAAGGTGCAAGCTGGATGTACGGCGGGCGGCCCCGGGGAGAGCCGGGCTGTCCGGCATACAGGGCTGGAGGACACCATGTCTCACACCACCGACTGGCAGGCCCGCGTCCACCTGGTCGAGGAGGACCGCACGACCAAGGTCAGCGTCGACCTGGACACGGGAAGCACCCACATCACCGGGCACGGCGTCGCGCACCGCAACCCGTCGGACCGGGACGTACCCGAGATAGGCGACGAACTCGCGACCGCCCGCGCGCTGGAGAACCTGGCCGACCAGCTCAAGCAGACGGCCCATCACGGCATGGCGGCGGCGGGAAACGTCAGACGAGAGGAGACTTCCGCGCCCTACGGCGGGTGGCCGGACGCCAGAGCCTAGTTCCTGCGGCGGTCTCCTACGGCAGAATCCCGGCCCTGCGCGCCGCCACCACCGCTTCGAGGCGGGTGTGCGCGCCCAGTTTCCGCATCGCCGAGCGGAGGTAGCCCTTGACCGTCTCCGGGCGCAGGCCGAGCCGGTCCGCGGCCGCCGCGTTCGTCGCGCCCGACGCCACGCAGGACAGGACGTCCACCTCGCGCGGCGCGAGCCGTACCGCGCAGTCCCGCACCGCGTACTCCCGGGGCGGGCTGCTCGCGGTCGCCAACCGGCCCACCACGCCGAGGAGTTCGGCCCGCAGCAGGGGGTCGGCGATCCGCGGGGCCAGGGCGCGCAGCGCCGCGTGGGCCTCGCGGACCTGCTCCCAGGCGCCGGCGTCCGCCGCGGGCGCCCGCATCTCGGCGAGCAGCGCCCGCGCCTCGTCCCGTACGACCAGGGCCTGCTCCACGTCGCGGGCGGCGGCGACGGCCGCGTTCAGGGTGCGGTCGCCCAGCGGCTGGGCGGTGCGCAGCGCCCCGTACAGGACACCCCGCACCCGGCGCCGCACCACCACCGGCACCGCGAGCATCGAGCGCAGGCCCTCGGCGTTGACCGGGACGTCGTACTCGTGGCTGATGTGCCGCGACGTGCTGTAGTCCGTGACGGCGCAGGCGCGGGCCAGGGCGTGCGCCTTGCCGCCGAGGCCGCTGCCCGGGGCGACCGCGAGGCCCCGCAGCGAGGCGGTGGCGGCGCCGCTCAGCTCGCCGATGCGCAGCCCGCGCCCGTCCTCGACCAGGCCGCCGAAGGCGACCGTCAGGCCCGTGGCGCGGCGCAGCCGCACGAGGGCCGCCCTTACCTCCGCGGCTGCTCCGGCGTCCGCCGTCACGCGTACTCCCTCCGTCGCCCCGGGCCGGTTCGCCCGCACCCCCCGTCCGGGGGTGGCGGGATCCGGTCACCGCTTCCACGATGTTAATGAGCGGTCCGGTGCGGGGGAGGCGCTTGGCGGCAATCCCCCCGCAGTGTGGGACCACGGGACGACAGGAGACAGGCATGCGGACACCGATGACCGTCGCGGACTTCCTCGACCGGGCCGAGCTGGGGTTCGCCTCCAGCCCCGGCGTGATCGACGAACCCGCCCAACCGGCCCTTCCCGTACCGGAGTTGACGTACGGCGGGCTCGGTGAGCGGGTGCGGGCCTGGCAGGCCGGGTTCGACGCGCTCGGTGTCGGCGAGGGCGAGCGCGTGGCCGTCGTCAGCCACAATTCCACCCGCCTCCTTGAGCTGCTGTTCGCGGTGCCGATGAGCGGCCGGATCTGCGTGCCGGTCAACTTCCGCCTCAAGCCGGAGGAGATCGAGTACGTGGTGCGGCAGAGCGGCGCCTCCGTGCTGCTCGTCGACCCGGAGCTGGACGAGGCGCTCGCCGGGGTCAAGGCCCGGCACCGCTTCGTGCTCGGCGAGCAGACCGACACGGAGCTGATGCGCTTCGGCGTCGAGCCCCGCCCCTGGTCCCGGCCGGACGAGGACGCCACCGCGACGATCAACTACACCTCCGGTACGACCGCCCGCCCCAAGGGCGTCCAGCTCACCCACCGCAACATCTGGGTCAACGGCCTCACCTTCGGCCTGCACACCCGCTCCTGGGAGCAGGACGTCTACCTGCACACCCTGCCGATGTTCCACTGCAACGGCTGGGGCATGCCGTACGTGATGGCCGGGCTCGGCGTGAAGCAGGTGGTCCTGCGCAAGGTGGACGGCGCGGAGATCCTGCGCCGCGTCGAGGAGCACGGCGTCACGCTGATGTGCGGGGCGCCCGCCGTGTGGAACATGGTCCTGGACGCGGCCGCGAGCTGGCGGGGCGAGATCCCGGGCCGGGACAAGGTGCGCATCGTGTGCGCGGGCGCGCCGCCGCCGACCAAGGTGATCCAGCGCGTCGGCGACGAGCTGGGCTGGGAGTTCACCCAGATCTACGGCCTCACGGAGACGTCCCCGGTGCTCACCTTCAACCGGGCCCGCCCCGAGGACGCCGCCCTGCCCGCCGAGGAGCGCGCCCGCAAGCTGTCGCGGGCCGGACTGCCCGCGCTGGGCGTCAAGTTGAAGGTCTCGGACGGGGGCGAGGTCCTTGCCCGCTCCAACGTCGTACTCGACGGGTACTGGGAGAAGCCCGAGGAGACCGAGGCGGCCCTGGAGGGCGGCTGGTTCCACACCGGCGACGGCGGCACCCTCGACGCGGCGGACGGCCACCTCACCATCTCCGACCGCAAGAAGGACGTGATCATCACCGGCGGCGAGAACGTCTCGTCGATCGAGGTCGAGGACGCGGTGTTCAGCCACCCCGCAGTCGCCGAGGTCGCCGTGATCGGCGTCCCGCACGAGAAGTGGGGCGAGACCATCAAGGCCCTGGTGGTCCTCGCCGAGGGCGCGACCGCCGACGAGGCCGCCATCATCGCCCACTGCAAGGCGCGCATGGCGGGCTACAAGGCCCCGACGAGCGTCGAGTTCCGCGCCGAGATCCCCCGTACGGCCACCGGCAAGATCCAGAAGTTCAAGCTGCGGGAGCCGTACTGGGAGGGGCTGGGGCGGGAGGTCAACTGAACCTTTCCTGACGGGTTGGGGGCAGGGTTGGGGGCAGTCACCCCCTGTCACCCCGCCATCACCGCATGCAGCGCCTCCGCCGCCCCCCGCCCGAACTCCGCATCGTTGAGATGCCTATCGACCTCCACCACCTCCACCCCACTGCCCCGCAGCCCCTCCCGCAACGCCCCGAACAGCACCTGATCCAGCTCCGGTTCGTAGTACGGACCACCGGGCCCACCCAGCGTGGACAACCCCCGCAGCGGCAGCAACAGCGTCGTCGGCCCGACCGCCGCACGCAGCTTCGCCGCGACCAGAGCGCCCAGCTCGGCGCACTCCTGTGCGGTGGTGCGGACCACGCTGATGGACGGGTTGTGCACCCGCGGCCGCCGCGCCCGGAACCGCTCCGGGACCCGTTCCATCGGCCCGAACTTGATCATGTCGAGCGCGCCCGGCGCCACCACCTGCGGCACCCCCGCCCGCCCCGCACCGCTCAACCGGTCCGGCCCCGCCGTGAGGATCCCCCCGAGCGCCTCGTCAGCGATCTCGCACAGCGTCAGGTCGAGCACCCCGGCCAACAGGCCCCGCCCCGCCAACTCCTCAAGCGACCGCCCGCCGGTGCCCGAGGCGTGGAACACCAGGACCTCGTAGCCGAGTTCGGTGAGCCGGGCGCGGGCCGCGTCCACACCGGGCGTCGTCACCCCCGCCATGGACGCCGCGACCAGCGGCCGGTCGCCCGCCGCGAACTCCACGGACCGCTCGGCGCGGGCGGCCGCCGCGTACCCCTGCGCCATCCCGGCGGCCGCGTCGGCGGCGTTGGCGAGGACGGGCCGCGACACCCGGTTCACGCCCGCGATGTCGACGATGCTGTACAGCATGGCGATGTCCGAGCCGCCCACATACGGCGACACGTCCCCGGCGGCCATCGACGACACCATCAACTTCGGTACGCCCAACGGCAGTTCACGCATCGCCCGGGTCGCGATCGACGTACCGCCGCTGCCGCCCACCGCGAGCACCGCGTGCAGCCGCCCCGCCGCGTGCAGCCCGGTCACGACCCGGGCGGCGCCCCGCGCCATCACGGTCACGGCCGCGCCCCGGTCCCCGTCCCGGGCGAGCCGCGCGACCTCGCTCCCGGCGGCCCGGGCCACCTCGTCCCGCGTGATGTCGGGCAGCACGCGGGGCGTGCCGACGATCCCGGTGTCCACGAGCAGCGTCCCGACCCCCCGCTCCCGTAGCCGGTCCCGCACCCATCCGTACTCCTCGCCCTTGGTGTCCAACGTTCCGACCAGCACAACCATGGGTATCGGCATGAAGATCAGTGTTCGCCGACGAGGACACGCACGGCAAGACCACGAACAAGATCCAGGGCCTGTCCGGCGGATCTTCGCGGAACAGGCCGCGGCGTCATGGGGGTCCCCCCTGTTCGAGCGGAGCCGAGAGCTTGGGGGAGCGTGCTCTGGGGGTCCCCCCGGCCGAAGGCTGGGGGAGTGCGCCCGGATCGCCCTCGTACTGGACGTACTTGGGTGATTCGGGCGTGCGGCGAGTGGGGGTACCCCCGGCCGGAGGCTGGGGGAGCGTGCCTGGGGGCACCCACAGCGGTAGCTGGGGGAGCGTCGTGGGCCCGCGAAGATCCGCCGGACAGGCCCTAGCCGCACCCCCGGCCCCCGGGGCATGCTGACGCCATGCTGCAGAGCGAACCCCTGTCGAGCGAACCCCCGTCGAGCGAACCCCTCTCGTACGCACATGGCCTCGGTGACACCCCGCTGACCGGGGACACCATCGGACGCAACCTCGACCGGGCGATCGCCCGGCACCCGGACCGCGATGCGCTCGTCGACGTGCCGTCCGGCCGGCGCTGGACGTACGCCGAGTTCGGCGCCGCCGTCGAGGAGGTCGCGCTCGGACTTCTCGGCCGGGGCGTGGCCAAGGGTGACCGGGTCGGCATCTGGGCCGTCAACTGCCCGGAGTGGGTGCTGGTCCAGTACGCCACCGCCCGCATCGGCGCGATCATGGTCAATATCAACCCGGCCTACCGCGCCCACGAGCTGGAGTACGTCCTCGGCCAGGCCGGGATCGGCGTCCTCGTCGCCTCCCTCGGCCACAAGACCAGCGACTACCGCGCCCTGGTCGAGGAGGTGCGGCCGCGCTGCCCGGGCCTGCGCGGCACGTACTACATCGGCGACGAAGCCAGCTGGGCGGAACTCCTCGCCCGCCCGGCCGACCGGGCCCGACTCGCCGCCCGTGAGGCCGAGTTGAGCTGCGACGACCCGGTCAACATCCAGTACACCTCGGGCACCACCGGCTTCCCGAAGGGCGCCACGCTCTCGCACCACAACATCCTCAACAACGGCCACCGCGTGGGGCAGTTGATCGGTTACAGCGAGCAGGACCGGATCTGTCTGCCGGTGCCCTTCTACCATTGCTTCGGCATGGTCATGGGCAACCTCGCGGCGACCGCGCACGGCGCCTGCATCGTCATCCCCGCCCCGTCCTTCGAGCCCGCGGCGACACTGCACGCGGTCCAGCAGGAGCGCTGCACCTCCCTGTACGGCGTGCCGACGATGTTCATCGCCGAGCTGAGCCTGCCCGACTTCGCCTCGTACGACCTGACCTCGCTGCGCACCGGCATCATGGCGGGCTCGCCCTGCCCCGTGGAGGTCATGAAGCGGGTCGTCGCCGAGATGCACATGGAGCAGGTGTCGATCTGCTACGGCATGACGGAGACGTCCCCGGTGTCGCTGCAGACCCGCATGTCGGACGACCTGGAGCGGCGCACCGGCACGGTCGGCAGCGTCCACCCGCACCTGGAGGTGAAGGTCGTCGACCCGGCCACGGGGGTCACGGTGCCGCGCGGTGAGCCGGGCGAGCTGTGCACCCGCGGCTACAGCGTGATGCTCGGCTACTGGGACGAGCCGGAGAAGACCTCCGAGGCCATCGACGCCGGCCGCTGGATGCACACCGGGGACCAGGCGGTGATGCGCGAGGACGGGTACGTGCAGATCGTCGGCCGGATCAAGGACATGATCATCCGGGGCGGCGAGAACATCTACCCGCGCGAGATCGAGGAGTTCCTGTACGGGCACCCGCTGATCTCCGACGTCCAGGTGGTCGGCGTACCGCACGAGAAGTACGGCGAGGAGGTCCTGGCCTGCGTCATCCTGCGCTCGCCGGAGGACGGCCTGACCCTGGACGAGCTGCGCGCCTACTGCCACGACCGCCTCGCCCACTACAAGATCCCGACCCGCCTGCAGATCGTGGAGTCCTTCCCGATGACGGTGTCGGGGAAGGTGCGGAAGGTGGAGCTGCGGGAGAGGTTCGGGGGCTGAGGGCGGGCTCCGACAGGGGTGCGGGGGGAATCGGGGGGAATCCAGCCCCCGATCGCCGCCCAGCCCCCTACTCCCCGCCCCCCGTGGTCACCAGCTCGTCCGCAGGGCTGTTCACCGGCTGCGGTGTTCCCGTGAGGTCGAGCACGAACAGCGGGACCGCGAGCGTGTCCGCGCGGAAGCGGGCCCCGTCCGCGTACCCGGCGAGCGAGAAGTGCACCGGCACCGCCGACTCGGCGAGCGCCGACAGCCACAGGGTCTCCACGTCCCGCACCGCCGTCCGCCGCGTGGACGGCTCGACCCGGGCGACCAGGCCCGGCGCGTACAGGCCGACCGTCGCGCCGTCGCGCGGCTCGACGTGCCGTACGTCCCGGTAGCCCAGCCACTTCAGGTACAGCGCGGCCGCAGTCACCGCGTCCCGGGCGGTCCGGATCGTCACCGGGTGGAACGCGGGCCGCGGCGCGGGCGCGGTGGGCGGCAGCGGTATGTGCAGGGGCGGCGCGGCGGGCCCGGCGACGCCTGCCCCGTCGCCGGGGCCCGCGGCGACCGAGCGCACGATGATGCGCAGGATCGTTCCGCAGGGGCAGCCCAGCTCCGGGTGCGGCCACTGGTCCTGGCGCCCGCAGGCCTGGCAGCGCACGCTCACCCAGTCCTCCGACCAGGTGCGGTGCGTGATGGGTACGGGGGTCGCGCCGCGCGCGAGGGGCGGGCGCACGGGCGCCCCGCAGGCGCAGGGGAACGCGGGCGCCGCGTACACGTGCTCCCGCCGGCAGGCCGGGCAGCGCACCGGCACACTCTCAGCCATCGACGCCGCCCTTCCGGCGGTCGCCGGTGGTGCCCTTCCGGCTCTCGGCACTGCCCCTCCGGTCGCCGGTGCCGCCCCTCAGGCCCGCAGCGCCGCCGCTCGCCATGGTCGCCCCCTTCGCTGTGACGCCCCGTATTGCCATGCCGCGCCCCCATCGTCCACCAAGGACGCGCTTCTGGGGAGGGAGTTGGCCAGGTTGGCGGGGGTGGCCTCTTGACGACCCGAACAACCTGCTTCTACATTGCTTCCGTATAGCAGAACAATACTTCCGCATAGTGAAAACCACCGGAAACGGCCAGGTGGTGCCGGTGGAAGTGCCCGACAGGTCGACGCAGGAGTACTCGATGCCTCGAATGACAGCCGCCGCGGCGGCAGTGGAGATCCTCAAGCGCGAGGGCGTTACGAACGCGTTCGGTGTGCCGGGCGCTGCGATCAACCCCTTCTACAAGGCCCTCAAGACGGTCGGCGGCGTGGACCACACGCTGGCCCGCCACGTCGAGGGCGCCACGCACATGGCCGAGGGCTACACCCGTACCAACCCCGGCAACATCGGTGTCGCGATCGGCACCTCCGGCCCCGCCGGCACCGACATGATCACGGGTCTCTACTCCGCGATCGGCGACTCCATCCCGATCCTCTGCATCACCGGCCAGGCCCCGAGCCACCTCCTGGCCAAGGAGGACTTCCAGGCCGTCGACATCGCGTCGATCGCCAAGCCCGTCGCCAAGATGGCCGTCACGGTCCTGGAGGCCGCGCAGGTCCCCGGCGTCTTCCAGCAGGCCTTCCACCTGATGCGCTCCGGCCGCCCCGGCCCGGTCCTCATCGACCTGCCCATCGACGTCCAGACGACCGAGATCGACTTCGACCCGGAGACGTACGAACCGCTGCCGGTCTACAAGCCGGCCGCGACCCGCGCCCAGATCGAGAAGGCGATCCAGTTCCTGCTCGCCTCCGAGCGCCCGCTGATCGTCGCGGGCGGCGGCATCATCAACGCCGACGCGAGCGACCTGCTTGTCGAGTTCGCCGAGATCACCAACACCCCGGTCATCCCGACCCTGATGGGCTGGGGCACCATCGCCGACGACCACGAGCTGAACGCGGGCATGGTCGGCCTGCAGACCGCTCACCGCTACGGCAACGCCACGTTCCTGGAGTCGGACTTCGTCCTCGGCATCGGCAACCGCTGGGCCAACCGCCACACCGGCTACAAGCTGGACACGTACCGCGAGGGCCGCAAGTTCGTCCACGTCGACATCGAGCCCACCCAGCTCGGCAAGATCTTCCCGCCGGACTACGGCATCACCTCCGACGCGAAGGCCGCCCTGGAGCTGTTCGTCGAGGTCGCCAAGGAGCTGAAGGCCGCGGGCAAGCTGCCGGACCGCTCCGCCTGGGTCGCCTCGCACCTGGAGCGCAAGGCCACGCTGCAGCGCCGTACGCACTTCGACGACATCCCGATGAAGCCGCAGCGCGTCTACGAGGAGATGAACAAGGCGTTCGGGCCCGAGACGCGCTACGTGACGACCATCGGTCTGTCGCAGATCGCGGGCGCCCAGATGCTGCACGTCTACAAGCCGCGCCACTGGATCAACTGCGGCCAGGCCGGCCCGCTCGGCTGGACCATCCCGGCCGCGCTCGGCGTCGCCAAGGCCGACCCGGAGACCCCGGTCGTCGCGCTCTCCGGCGACTACGACTTCCAGTTCATGATCGAGGAGCTGGCGGTCGGCGCGCAGCACCGCATCCCGTACGTCCACGTCCTGGTGAACAACGCCTACCTCGGCCTGATCCGGCAGGCCCAGATCGGCCTGGACATCAACTTCCAGGTCAACCTGGAGTTCGAGAACCAGAACAGCCCCGAGCTGGGCGTGTACGGCGTCGACCACGTCAAGGTCGCCGAGGGCCTCGGCTGCAAGGCGATCCGCGTCACCGACCCGGACGAGCTGGGCGACGCCCTGGAGCAGGCCAAGAAGCTCGCCGCGGAGCACCGTGTCCCGGTCGTCGTCGAGGCGATCCTGGAGCGCATCACCAACATCGCGATGAGCAAGACGGCCGACATCAGCGACGTCACGGAGTTCGAAGAGGTCGCGACGGAGGCCTGGCACGCGCCGACGGCCATCAAGACCCTGAAGAGCTGACGCTCACGCGTTCCCGAACGCAGCAAGGGCGGTCCACCCGGAGGGGGGTGGACCGCCCTTGTGCTGTGTACGGGTTTGTCGTACGGGCTCACAGCGGTACGGGTTCAGAACGGGACGGGTTCAGAACGGTACGGGCGCCTTCGGTTCGAGCACGCCGGGAACCTGCCGGGCGAACTCCTCGTGGTCGGCCACGTGCAGCGTCACCCAGGAGCCGTCGGTGAAGCCCCACTCGTGGTGCTTGCCGTCCTTGTGCCGCCGGATCCACGCGAGGCGCTCACGCGGGAACGCGGGCCCCGCGAGGACGCCCTCGGCGAGCTCGAAGGCGCTGGACTGGTGACTGGGGGCGTAGTACACCCGCAGCCCCTCCGGGGTGAGCGCCAGGAAGCTCCACACGTACCACCAGCGGGACACGGGCTGCACGGCCGCCAGGAGCTGCCCCGCGGTGCTCTCCCAGCCGCCGAAGAAGGCCTTGCCCTTCTGCCGGAACTCCGCCCGCCGGGCCGGATCGGCGCCGAACTCCTGGGGGCCGCTGGGGTTCCCCTTCTCGCTCCAGAAGATCTGCATGCCGGCCGCCCACATCTTCCGGAGCGCACCGCCCGTCATCCGCTGCTCGCTGAACACCTCGGGCCTGAGCCCCTTGGGAGCCACCGGCTCCTTCTCCTTCATCAGCCCGAACCGGTCGATGTGAAACGGCCCGACGAGCCCGGGGACGTCGCCGTACCGGTCGGTGATGCGCTGTCTCATGAGGGTGGAATGCAAGACACAACCAATCGTGATCGCTCGCTACGTGGCCACCGTAACGCGCGAAAGAGCGCCGAGTCGCGGGACCGTACCGCAACTCGGCGCTCTGGCCGGGGAGTTGGAGGGGAAGTGTGCTTGCCGTCCGACGGCGCAAGGCTGGCGCGACAGGACGTTCGCGCCGCCGGACGGAGTCCGAAGCAGCCTCGGGGAGGAGGCTGGAGGCGCAGCCTCGGGGAGGAGCTGGAGGAGCAGCCTCGGGGAGGCTGAAGTCGCTGGGGACCGCGGCGGATGCGATGGAGCCCGGTCTCCCTTCCCTCAGGTCGAGAAGGGCCCGTGGCACCTTTACCACCGCACTGGCTCGCATGCCGCCGCGGTCCTTAGGCCCGCCGAAGCGGACGCCCCGCCAGGACCACCCCTCATCCGGGTCCGTGGCCAGGGCCTGGCCGTCAGGGATCTGACCTCCCGTCACATCCCTGACGGAGCCTGCGATTCGCCTCAGTCCTCGCGCAGGGCGCGGACCGCGTCCTCGACGCGCTTGCCGTAGTCGGTGTCGGCGGCGTGGAAGTGGGCGAGGTTCTTCTCGACGACGTCGTCGCGGGTGACCTGCGAGAGGCCGCCGGCGATGTTCGCGACGAGGCGCTTCTTCTCGTCCTCGGACATCAGGCGGTACAGCTCGCCCGCCTGGAAGAAGTCGTCGTCCTTGGTGTGCGCCGGGGCCTCGTGGGTGCCGGTGTGGCCGGACACGGCCAGCGGGGCGGCCAGCGGCCGACCGGTCTCGGCGGGGCCGTCGTACGAGTTGGGCTCGTAGTTCTTGGCGCCGCGGGCCTGCGCGTTGGTGGCCATCAGGCCGTCGCGGCCGTAGTTGTCGGCCTCGGTCGCCTTCGGGGCGTTGACCGGCAGCTGGGTGTGGTTGACGCCCAGGCGGTAGCGGTGCGCGTCCGCGTAGGCGAAGAGGCGGCCCTGCAGCATCTTGTCGGGGGAGGGGCCGATGCCCGGAACGAAGTTGTTCGGGGAGAACGCGGCCTGCTCGACCTCGGCGAAGACGTTGTCGGGGTTGCGGTCCAGGACCAGGCGGCCGACGCGCTGCAGCGGGTAGTCCTTGTGCGGCCACACCTTGGTGAGGTCGAACGGGTTGAAGCGGTAGTCCGCGGCCTCGGCGGCCGGCATGACCTGCACGTACAGGGTCCAGGACGGGTTGACGCCGCGCTCGATGGCCTGGAGGAGGTCCGTCTGGTGCGAGTTGGCGTCCTGGCCGGCCAGCTCGGCGCCCTGCTCGGCGGAGAGGGAGCGGATGCCCTGGTTCGTCTTGAAGTGGTACTTGACGAAGAAGGCCTCACCCTGGGCGTTGGTCCACTGGTAGGTGTGGGAGCCGTAGCCGTTCATGTGGCGGTACGAGGCCGGGATGCCGCGGTCGCCCATGAGCCAGGTGATCTGGTGCGTGGCCTCGGGGGCGTGGGCCCAGAAGTCCCAGACGTTGTCCGCCTCCTGCTTGCCCGTGAAGGGGTCGCGCTTCTGGGAGTGGATGAAGTCGGGGAACTTGATCGGGTCCTTGATGAAGAAGACGGGCGTGTTGTTGCCTACGAGGTCGTAGTTGCCCTCCTCCGTGTAGAACTTCAGGGCGAAGCCGCGCGGGTCACGGACGGCGTCCGCGCCGCCGAGGCTGTCGGCCACGGTCGAGAAGCGCAGGAACGTCTCGGTCTTCTTGCCGACCTCGGAGAGGAAGTCGGCGGAGGTGAAGCCGGTGACGTCGTCGGTCACCTCGAAGTAGCCGTACGCGCCCGAGCCGCGGGCGTGCACCACGCGCTCCGGGATGCGCTCGCGGTTGAAGCGGGCGAGCTTCTCCAGGAGGTGCTGGTCCTGCAGGAGGATGGGGCCGCCGACGCCGGCGGTGGCGGAGTTCTGGTTGTCGGCGACCGGGGCGCCGGACTCGGTGGTAAGCACGCGCTGCGGCATGTTGTCGGGTGACCTTCCGTGCGGGAGCTGCTGGGCGGAGAGAATCCGCTGAGCGGAGAGAGTCCGCCGAGCGGAGAGATTCCGCGGATGCCGCGGAAAGACTTTTCCGCTGTGTGGTGGAGCGTAGGTTCGCCTCAAACTGAACGTCAACAGTTTGTTGAAAAAAGGCGAACAGCCGGTTCCCGGCGGCGTCGTGGCATGCCTGACCGGGCCCTGGCGCGAGGTGGCCGGGGCCCGGGGCAGCAGACCTGAGCGGGTCAGGCCGTACGGGATATGTCCGGGCGGCGCCCGCGCCTGGGCGCGACAGGACAGGTGTCAGCGCGGGCGCCGCCCGGGGTTCTGGGGGACCGGCGAGGTCCCGGAGGGTCAGACCTGCTGGCCCGAAAGGCGCTCGACGGAGCGGAGTAGCGCGGAGTGGTCCAGGCCGCCGTCGCCCTGGGCGCGCAGCGAGGCGACCAGCTGGGCCACCACGCCGCCGACCGGCAGCGAGGCGCCGACGTTGCGGGCGGCGTCGGTGACGATGCCCATGTCCTTGTGGTGCAGGTCGATCCGGAAGCCCGGCTTGAAGTCCCGGTTCAGGAAGTTGTCCTTCTTGCGGGTCAGGACCGTGGAGCCGGCCAGGCCGCCGTTGAGGACGTCGAGCGCGGCCTTCAGGTCCACGCCGGACTTCTCCAGGAAGACCACGGCCTCGGCGCACGCCTGGATGTTGACGGCGACGATCAGCTGGTTGGCGGCCTTCACCGTCTGGCCGGAGCCGTGCGGGCCGCAGAGCACGATGGTCTTGCCGAGGGCGTCGAGGATCGGCTTGGCGGTGTCAAAGTCGGCCTGCTCGCCGCCGACCATGATGGACAGGACGGCCTCGATGGCGCCGGCCTCGCCACCGGAGACGGGCGCGTCGATGACGCGGATGCCCTTGTCCTTGGCGTTCTTGGCCAGGTCGACGGAGGTCTGCGGGGTGATCGACGACATGTCGATGATCAGCGCGCCCGACTTCGCGTTCTCCAGGATGCCGTCAGGGCCGTACGAGATGGCCTCGACCTGCGGCGACGCGGGCACCATCGTGACGACGACGTCGGCGTCCTTGACGGCCTCGGCGATCGACTTGGCCGCGGTGCCACCGGCGGCGGCGAGGCGGTCCAGCTTGTCCTGCTCCAGGGTGAAGCCGGTGACGTCGTAACCGGCCTTGATCAGGTTCTCGGACATGGGGGAGCCCATGATGCCGAGGCCGATCCATGCGATCTTGGGAAGGTTGGACATGAGGGTGCCTCTTTCAAAACGCTTGATACGGGGGTGAGTTGCCGCCCGCCGCACAGTCGGGCGGCAACTGGCTCGTGAGAGGGAGGGAGGCTCAGCGAGCGGCGCGGGCCTCGGCCGGCAGCCAGTCGAAGGCCTCGGCGCTCGGCTTGTCGCCGGGCTTGTACTCCAGGCCGACGTAGCCCTCGTAACCGGCCTGCTTCAGCTGGTCCAGGAGGGACTCCAGGGGCAGGTCACCGGTGCCCGGAGCACCGCGGCCCGGGTTGTCGGCGATCTGCACGTGGCCGGTCTTCTCGGTGTACTTCGCGATGATCTCGTCGAGGTCCTCGCCGTTCATGGACAGGTGGTACAGGTCCATGAGGAACTTGGCGTTGCCGAGGCCGGTGGCGGCGTTGACCGCGTCCACGATCTCGATCGCCTTGGGGGCGCTCACGATCGGGCACTTCGGCGACTCCGGCGCGTTCAGCGCCTCGACCAGGAGGATCGCGCCGACGCGGTCCGCCTCGGCGGCGGCCAGCTTCAGGTTCTCCAGGGCGAGCTCGTCCTGGGCGGCCGGGTCCACGCCGTCGACGCGGTTGCCGTACAGGGCGTTGAGCGCCTTGCAGCCGAGCGACTGCGCGAAGTCCGCGGCCACCTTGAGGTTGGCGCGGAACTTGTCCGACTCCTCGCCGGGGACGGACAGCGCGCCGCGGTCCGGTCCCGGAAGCTGGCCGGCGTAGAAGTTCAGGCCCGTGAGCTGCACACCGGCGTCCTCGATCGCCTTCTTCAGGGCGTCGAGCTCGGCCTGCTCGGGCGTCGGGGAGTCGACCCAGGGCCACCACAGCTCGACCGCGGTGAAGCCCGCCGCGGCGGCGGCCGCGGGGCGCTCCAGAAGCGGGAGCTCGGTGAAGAGGATCGACAGGTTCACATTGAAGCGCTGGTCCGGGTAGCCCATGAGGGGTCGGCGCTCCTTCCGTATTGCGGAAGTTACTTTCTACTTGATGGAAAGATTGCCTGCAGGTGGGGAGGGCTGTCAAGACCGGCGGTGCACGGAACGGGGGGACTGCCGGAAATCGCCCCGCGCCCGCTAGGTTGACGGGGTGCGATTGAGAGTGGAGTTCACGACCGAGCCCTTCGACCTCGACGAAGCCCCCGCCCACGCGGTGGTGGCCCGGGACGTCATCCAGGCGGCCGAGCTCGACGCCGTCGACGTCGGCCCCTTCGGCAACACCGCGGAGGGCGGCGCCGACGAGGTCCTGACCGCGGTGGACGCGCTGCTGCGCAAGTCCCTGGCGGCCGGCGCCACCCGCGTCTCGCTCCAGGTCAACGTGGTCGGGGAGGACGAGCGGTGACCGAGCCCCGAGACCACCCGTTCGTCACCGCGGTCAAGCCGCTGGTCGACGCCATGGGCGGCGAACTGCTCAGACCCGACGAGGCCGCCGGTGACGACGTCGTCCTGGCCTGGGAGGGCGAGGACCTCCTGGCCGTCCGGCTGCCCCAGCTCGCCGACTCCCTCGACCACATCCTGGCCGCCCTGGAGCGCCGTTACGGACAGCCCCTCGCCGAGCTCGACCGCAAGGCGAAGCAGGAGGTCGTACGGATACTGGAGGGGCGCGGCGCCTTCTCCGTACGGCATGGCGTGGAGACCGTCGCGGGCGCGCTCGGGGTCTCCCGGTTCACCGTCTACAACTACCTGAACAGGGAGAATGCCGCGAAGACGGACTGACGACCGTTACGCCCTGTAGAGCAGCCGTCGCCCGGAGGATCGGGCGGCGGCTTCTTTGTTCAAGTTATTTCAACAAAGTGTTGACGCGGTGTTGTTGAGGGTCTTAGCTGTTCCGCAGCCCGTCCAGCACAGCCACGGAAGGCAATCCCGTGACTTCGAGCACCACGCCGGGACTCTCCCGGTTCAACGCTTCCGAGGAGCCTGCGGCCACCGCAGCGCTCCACGAGGTGTGCAGCAGTCCGGCCTGGGGCAGCAAGATCCTCGCCCAGCGCCCGTACGCATCGGCCGCCCTCCTCCTCGCCGCCAGTGACGCCGCCATGGCCGAGCTGACCCCCGCGGACCTGGAGGAGGCCATGGCGGGGCACCCGCCCATCGGCCGCCCGAAGCCGGGTGACCCGACCTCGGCCCGCGAACAGCGGGGCATGGCCGGGGCCTCCGAGGAGCTCAAGGCCGAACTGCTCGAACTCAACCTGGCCTACCAGGAGAAGTTCGGACACGTCTTCCTCATCTGCGCCACCGGCGCCACGGCCGAGTTCATGCTCGACCGGATCAGGACCCGCATCGAGAACGGGCCCGAGCAGGAGCGCGAGATCGTCCGCACCGAACTGGGCAAGATCAACCGCATTCGGCTCACCCGCCTCGTCGAGGAGCCCGCAGAGGCCCAAGAGGCCCAAGAGGCCGCAGAGGAAGGAAGCAAGGCATGAGCACCGCCACCACGGCATCGGTGTCCACGCACATCCTGGACACCAGCAAGGGCCGCCCCGCAGAGGGCGTCGCGATCCAGCTCTCCGCCCGCAGCGGCGCGAGCGCCGATTTCGTCGCGCTCGGCGGCTCCAAGACCGATGCCGACGGGCGCTGCAAGGACCTGCCGGCCCTGCCGGAAGGCACCACCCACGTACGACTCGACTTCGAGACCGAGGCGTACTTCCTGACCCAGCACAACCAGCAAGCCGAGGCGCAGCAGGACGCCCCCGCGAATCGGGACAGCGGTGCGTTCTTCCCGGAGGTGGCGATCACATTCGCCGTCAAGCCGGGCGAGCACTACCACGTACCGCTGCTGCTCAACCCGTTCGGCTACTCCGTTTACCGAGGGAGCTAGCAGACATGCCCACGATTCTCGGCCAGAACCAGTACGGCAAAGCAGAGAACCGCGTCGTCAAGATCACGCGGGACGGCGACACCCACCACATCAAGGACCTGAACGTCTCCGTCGCCCTCTCCGGCGACCTGGAGGACGTGCACCTCTCCGGCTCGAACGCCCACTGCCTCCCGACGGACACCACCAAGAACACGGTGTACGCGTTCGCCAAGGAGTACGGCATCGAGTCCGCCGAGCAGTTCGGCATCCACCTCGCCCGGCACTTCGTGACGTCGCAGGAGCCGATCAAGCGGGCCCGCATCCGCATCGAGGAGTACGCCTGGGAGCGCATCGAGACCTCCGAGGCCAACTCGAAGTTCATCGGCGCCGACGACGTCAAGCACTCCTTCGTCCGCAAGGGCCAGGAGACCCGCGTCAGCGAGATCACCTACGACGGTGAGAACTGGCAGGTCATCTCCGGCCTCAAGGACCTCATCGTCATGAACTCCACCAACTCGGAGTTCTGGGGCTACATCAAGGACAAGTACACGACCCTCCAGGAGGCGTACGACCGCATCCTGGCCACCCAGGTGTCGGGCCGCTGGCGGTTCAACTGGACCGACGACGAGCAGCGCATGCCCAACTGGGAGAAGTCGTACGACCAGGTCAAGAAGCACATGCTGCAGGCCTTCGCGGAGACCTACTCGCTGTCCCTGCAGCAGACCCTGTACCAGATGGGTTCGCGCATCATCAACAGCCGTTCGGAGATCGACGAGGTCCGCTTCTCGCTCCCGAACAAGCACCACTTCCTGGTGGACCTGGAGCCGTTCGGCCTGAAGAACGACAACGAGGTCTACTACGCGGCCGACCGCCCCTACGGCCTCATCGAGGCCACGATCCTGCGGGACGGCGTAGAGCCCCAGATCCCGGTCGACATGACCAACCTCTGACGCGGGACGTGCGCGCCCCCGTCCGTCCGCAGCGGACGGGGGCGCGCCACACCGGAGGGAACGCACAGCAATGGCACAGCCTGCAGAAGGGCCTGTGGAAGGCCCGTGTTCCACCCCATCGGAGACCGGCAGCACCGCAACTCCCGACTGCCACCCGGTGGATGAGAAGCTCCACCCGTCGCGGCTCATCCCCGCCGCCCTTCAGCACATCGCCGCCATGTACGCGGGCGTCGTCACCCCTCCGCTGATCATCGGCCAGGCCGTCGGCCTGGACACCGTCGCGCAGACCCGGCTCATCGCCGCGGGACTGCTCATCGCGGGACTCACCACCGTCCTGCAGACCCTCGGCGTCAAGAACTTCGCCGGCAACCGGCTGCCGTTCGTCAACGCCGCCTCCTCCGCGGGCATCGCCCCGATCCTCGCCATCGCGGAGACCAACGCCCACGGCGAGCAACTCCCCGCCATCTACGGCGCGGTGATGGTCGCCGGCGTCTTCTGTCTCGCCGTCGGACCGTTCTTCGGACGGCTGCTGCGCTTCTTCCCGCCGCTCGTCACCGGCGTCGTCATCACCCTCATCGGTGTGACCCTGATGCCCGTGCCCGTCGGCTGGGCCCAGGGAGGCGACAAGGAAGCCGCCGACTACGGCGACATGAGGTACCTGGCGCTCGCCGCCTTCACGCTCGTCGTGATCCTGCTCTTCCAGCGCTTCGGACGCGGCTTCGTCAAGCAAGTCGCCCTGCTCATGGGCCTGTTCATCGGTACGGTCGTCGCGATCCCGTTCGGCATGGCGGACTTCTCGTCCCTCAAGGCCGCGCCGGTCGCCGCGCTGCCCACGCCGTTCGACGCCGGCCTGCCCACGTTCCAGCCCGCGGCGATCCTCTCGCTCTGCATCGTGATGCTGGTCCTGATGACCGAGTCCTCGGCCGGCATGATCGCCGTGGGCGAGATCTGCGAGCGCAAGACCGACGGCAGGACCATCACCCGCGGCCTGCGCACCGACGGCATCGCCACCCTGCTCGGCCCCGTCTTCGGCGGTTTCCCCACCTCGGCGTTCGCGCAGAACGTCGGCGTCGTCTCGCTGACCCGGGTGCGCAGCCGGTACGTCGTCGCCGTCGCCGGTGGCGCGCTCATCGTGCTCGGCGCCTTCCCGGTGCTCGGCGCGGTCGTCTCCCTGGTGCCGATGCCGGTCCTCGGCGGTGCGGGCATCGTGCTGTTCGGCTCGATCGCGGTCAGCGGCATCCGTACGCTCTCGGAGGCCGGGCTCGACGACAGCTCCAACATCATCCTGGTGGCCGTCTCGCTCGGCGCGGGCATCATCCCGCTCGCCGCACCCACGTTCTACGCCGACTTCCCCGCCTGGGCGCAGACCGTGCTCGGCTCCGGCATCAGCGCCGGCGCGCTCGTCGCCGTATCGCTGAACCTGTTCTTCCACCATCTCGGCACCCGTGGACGCGCCCCCGTGCCCGCGGCACTCAAATCCTCCTAGGGTCCTGCCGTGCCCTCCCCGCCACCCGCCCCCGGGCGCGGGAAAACCCCGCCACACACAAGAAGGAAGCGCACCATGGCACCTTCGGCAGCCCCTCAGCGCATCGTCATCGAGAACGCGGCGATCGCCACCGTCGACGCCCAGGACACCGAGTTCGCCTCGGGCCACCTGGTCGTCGCCGACAACAGGATCGAGTCCATCGGCGCGGGTCCCGCACCGGAGGGCCTGGACAACGTGGTCCGGCGCATCGACGCCACCGGCCACCTGATCACGCCGGGTCTGGTCAACACCCACCACCACTTCTACCAGTGGATCACCCGCGGCCTGGCCACGGACCACAACCTGTTCAACTGGCTCGTCGCCCTCTACCCGACCTGGGCGCGCATCGACGAGCCGATGGTCCGCGCCGCCGCGCAGGGCTCCCTCGCGATGATGGCCAGTGGCGGTGTCACCACCGCGATGGACCACCACTACGTCTACCCGCAGGGCTCCGGCGACCTGTCCGGCGCGATCATCGGCTCCGCCCGCGACATGGGCGTACGGTTCACGCTCGCCCGCGGCTCCATGGACCGCTCCGAGAAGGACGGCGGACTGCCCCCGGACTTCGCCGTCGAGACCACCGAGGGCGCGCTCGCCGCGACCGAGGAGACCGTCAAGAAGCACCACGACGCCTCCTTCGACGCCATGACGCAGGTCGCCGTCGCCCCCTGCTCCCCGTTCTCCATCTCCACCGAACTCCTGCGTGAGGGCGCTGCGTTGGGCCGCCGGCTCGGCGTGCGCATGCACACCCACGGCTCGGAGACCGTGGAGGAGGAGAAGTTCTGCCACGAGCTGTTCGGCATGGGCCCGACCGACTACTTCGAGTCCACCGGATTCCTCGGCGAGGACGTGTGGATGGCGCACTGCGTCCACATGAACGACTCCGACATCGCCGCCTTCGCCCGTACGAAGACCGGTGTCGCGCACTGCCCGTCGTCCAACGCCCGGCTCGCCGCCGGTATCGCCCGCGTGCCCGACATGCTGGCGGCCGGTGTCCCCGTGGGCCTCGGCGTGGACGGCACCGCGTCCAACGAGTCCGGTGAACTCCACACCGAACTGCGCAACGCGCTCCTCATCAACCGGCTCGGCGCCCACAAGGAGGCCGCGCTCAACGCCCGCCAGGCCCTGCGCCTCGGCACCTACGGCGGTGCCCAGGTGCTCGGCCGCGCCGACCAGATCGGCTCGCTCGAAGCGGGCAAGCTGGCCGACTTCGTCCTCTGGAAGATCGACGGCATCGGTCACTCGTCCATCGCCGACCCGGTCACCGCGATCGTGTTCGGCGCGGCGGCCCCGGTCACCGCGTCGTTCGTCAACGGCAAGCAGATCGTCGAGGCCAACCGGCTTCTGACGGTCGACGAAGAGGCCATCGCCCGCGACGCCCGAGCCGAGGCCCAGCGCCTCGCGCGGATCGCGGCCTCGGCCTGACCGTCCCCGAGAGTCCGGCTGAGGGGGACGGCCCTCGGCCGGTCGCCGTGGACCCGAGCGGGGTCCACGGCAGCCGGAGCCGGTGGGCGCGGCGCCATCGCCCCGCCCACCGGTGACGGTGAACCGTCACACGTACGACCCGGCTCGTACGACCCGCACCACCGGAAGTACCCGCACCACCGGAAGTACCCGCACCACCGGAAGTACCCGCACAGCGACCGCACATCGCAGCCCCGCGCCACCACAACCGCACACCGCACACCGCTCAGCAGTACGTGCACGACCCGCAGCACCAGCACCGCCAGCTGTTTGCACCACCAGCCGTTCGTTCGTACGAGCAGCTGTCCGCACCAGTTACGACCTCCATGACACCCGCGTCGCTGGCGACGCGTTACCCGACCGGAGGAACCGCAGTGGCAGCCAAGCCCAGGGTTCGAGAAGCAGTCGCCGTGCCAGAGGACGACAACGTCCGCGACCAGATGCCCGCAAAGCACCCGGTCGACGAGAAGTTGCCGCCTCTCAAGATGATGACCAGTGGCCTCCAGCACGTGGCCGCCATGTACGCGGGCGTGGTCGCCCCGCCGCTCATCGTGGGAGCCGCCGTCGGGCTCTCCGCGAAGGAGCTCACGTTCCTCACCGGGGCCAGCCTGTTCACCGCGGGCCTGGCCACGTTCCTGCAGACGCTCGGCATCTGGAAGATCGGTGCCAGGCTCCCCTTCGTCAACGGCGTCACCTTCGCGGGCGTCGCGCCCATGGTGGCGATCGTCAACCAGACCCCGGACAAGAAGGACGCGCTGCCGATCATCTTCGGCGCCGTGATCGTCGCCGGTCTGCTCGGCTTCCTGGCAGCCCCCTACTTCTCCAAGCTGGTCCGGTTCTTCCCGCCCGTCGTCACCGGCACCGTGATCACCCTGATCGGCATCTCGCTGATGCCCGTCGCCTTCGGCTGGGCGCAGGGACCCGATCCGGCCGCCCAGGACTACGGCTCGTTCAAGTACCTGGGCCTGGCCGCGATATCCCTGGTCATCGTCCTGCTGATCCGCCGCTTCACCACCGGCTTCGTCAAGCAGATCGCCGTACTTCTGGGGCTCGTACTGGGCACCCTCATCGCCATCCCGTTCGGCGTCGCCGACTTCAGTGCGCTCGGCGAGGCGGACCTGGTCGGCTTCCCGACGCCGTTCCACTTCGGCGCCCCGCAGTTCGCGCTCGCCGCGATCGTGTCGATGACCGTCGTCATGGTGGTCTCCATGACCGAGTCCACCGCCGACATGCTCGCCCTCGGTGAGATCGTCGAGCGCCCCGCGGACGAGAAGACCATCGCGGCCGGCCTGCGCGCCGACACCCTCGGCTCGGCCCTCTCGCCGTTCTTCAACGGGTTCCTGGCGAGCGCGTTCGCGCAGAACGTCGGCCTGGTGGCGATGACGAAGATCCGCAGCCGGTTCGTGGTCGCCGTCGGCGGTGGCTTCCTGGTCCTGATGGGCCTGTGCCCGATCGCGGCCTCGCTGATCGCGGTCGTGCCGCGCCCGGTGCTCGGCGGCGCCGGCATCGTGCTGTTCGGCTCGGTCGCGGCCAGCGGCATCCAGACGCTGGCGAAGGCGGGCCTCGACAAGGACAACAACGTCCTGATCGTGGCCGTCTCGATCGCCATCGGCCTGATCCCGATCGCGGTGCCGACGTTCTACCACGCGTTCCCCGAGACCGCGATGATCATCCTGGACTCCGGTATCTCCACGGGCTGTGTGGCCGCGGTTCTGCTGAACCTGGTCTTCAACCACGTGGGCAAGAGCAAGGATGCGGCGGACGTCACGCATCCGATGGAGGGCGGTCAGGACCTCGCGGGCTCGGTCCCGGCCAAGCGCACGGAGGAGGCTCCGGCCCACTGAGCCCTCCGGGGGTTTGACCCACTGGGCCCTCCGGGGGTTTGACCCACTGAGCCCTCCGGGGGCTTGACCCGCTGAGCCCTCCGGGGATTGACGGGGCGTTTGCGTGGCGCGTACGGCGACAACTGCCGTACGCGCCACGCGTGTTGCTCCCCGCGTTGCTCCCGCCCCGCCCCGCCCCGTTACTCGGACACGAGGTGGAGCAGTGCCGTGCCGTCCGCGCCGGACACCAACTGCACGACCACGGCGTCGGGTTGGGGGTCGGGTGGGGACGACGGGTCGATCCGGCCGCAGGTGTTGCCGCTGCCGTTCGCGTGCAGCACGGTGATGCATCCCTGCCCCGGCCCGCTCGCGCTGCCCCGGGACTGCCCGTTCGCGGACTTCACGGTGTACGCGACCTTGTTCGGCCCGACCTCGGTCACGGACAGGGTGGTCTTCCCGCCGGGCCCGTCGAAGCTCACCTTGACGGGCTTCGACGTGACGACCTCGCAGTCGGCGTCCGCGCAGGCCTTGATGTCGTGCCCGTCCTCGGCGGTGAACGAGGGCTTCGGAGTCGGCTTCGGAGTCGGCTCCGGCCTCGGTCCCGGCTTCGCGGAGCGGCTGTGTCCGGGGGCGCCGCCCTTGCCGTCGCCGCCCTTGCCGTCGTCGGCCGGTCCGGCGCACGCCGTGAGCGACACGGAGGCGAGCAGCACGGCACTTACGGCAGCTATGGCCCCGACACCGACGCGCAAGGAAGTCGTCGCACCCATGCGGGCACGCTAGTCCACATCGCCGTACGCCGTCCCGGCTTTCAGCCCGTCGCTCCAGTCGATGACGGGCTACGCCTGTCGTCCCGGCGCGGTGATCACTACGGTGGGTGCGTGCACGTGCGGGCAGCGTGCCGGAAGACATGGGGGATGAGCGTGGACGCGGAAATCGCCAATCTGGCGCGGGCAGGGGCGGCCACTGTGGTGTCGCTCGCCACGACGGGCCTGGTCAACTGGGCCACGGCCGGGTTCGGGAAGGTCCGGGAGCTCATGGCCCGGAACCGGCAGGACGAGCCCGGAGGAACCGAGCCTCCCGGCCCCGACCTGGAGCAGCTGGTCCGCGAACTCACTCAGGCGCACGAGGCGGGAGACCAGGGCGCCGTCGAGGACCTGCGCGCCCAACTGACGTCCGGCCTTGCGGAGTTGCTGCACGCCCGGCCCGAACACGGGCCCGCAGCCGTACGGGAGCTGGTGCAGGAGGGGCGCGAGGCGTGCGCGCATCCCGCGCTCGTGCCGATCACCCTGCACCGCGTCAACCACGACCCCCTCAACGCGGAGATGGAGGACTACTGGTCGCGGTGCCGGGCGGCCGGCGTGGCCGCGGTGATGCTCCTCGTGGGCCCGCGCGGGAGCGGTCGCAGAACCGCCCGCCGCCGCTTCACGGGCGCGCACCTCGACTCCTTCCGCGGCCCCGTCCTCACCTACGACCTGGGCCGCACCGCGAACGGTACGCACGCGGACCCGGCCACGGTGCTCGACACCTGGCTGCACCAGCTCGACGCGCCGCCCCAGGACCGCTCGGGGGACCTGACCGCCAAGTCGCGAGCATTCCGCGAGGCCTGCGCCCGGGCGCACCGCACGACGGGCCCCGTCGTCGTCATCCTCGAAAACGCCGGGACCCGGGCGCAGATCGAGCCGCTGCTCCCGGGCACCCCGGGCAGCGTGGCCCTCATCACCTGCGGTCAAGCCCCGGCGAGGCTCGACGGAGCTCCCGACTTCCGCAAGTTCCGGGTGCCGCCGCTGCAGGCCGACCACGGGGTTGAACTGCTCGGCAGGGTCAGTGAGCTGGCCGTGGCGCCGGAGCGGCTGCGCCCGATCGCCCTCAGCGTCGGCGGCAGCCCCTGGGGCCTGCGGATGGCCGCCGCTTCGCTGCACTCCACGGACCTGGAAGTCCTGGACGACGTCGTCGGCCTCCTGGCCCACCGCCACTCCAGGCAGGAGCTCCTTCACATGGACCACGACGATCACCTGTACACGCACTTCGACCTCGCCTACGGCGAGCTCGGCCCGAAGGCGGCCCGGCTCTACCGGCTCCTCGGACTGCTGCCGGGCGGCCGGGTCCACCTGGACACGCTGTACGCCCTGCTGCCCGCCTGGAGCGCGGCCGAAGTGCGGTTCGCGCTGCGTGAACTGTGGGACCGCAGTGTCGTCGAGCGCCCGGACCGGGAGGCGTGCCGTCTGGAGCCGCTCGTCCACGACCACGCGCTGTCCCGCGCCGAACAGGACGAGGAGGACGGCTCGCGCGAAGACCTGCTCGACCGGTTCTTCGCGTACATCCTGGAGTTCGCGGAGCGGGGCGAGGCGGCCCTCTCACTGCGGTGGCTGCACGCACCGCAGTACGTGGCCCCGCTGCGGGACCGGGCGGCGGGAACCCCGACGTACGAGGAGGGGGCAGCCGAACAGGCCAGGGCGGAGGGGGAGTTCGCGCGCCGTCGGGACACTCTGGTGCCGGCCGTGCTGCTCGCCCACGCCACCGGCCGGCACCGGCACGCCTGGCTGCTGTGTCAGGCCCTGTGGAGCTTCTACCTGCGGACCCGCAGCCACGCGGAGTGGATCGAGTCGCACCGCGCGGGCCTCGCCGCCGCACAGGAGTGCGGCGACCCTCTCGCGGTCGCCCGGATGCACTTCCAGCTCGGCTTCGCCCACCTGGACCGCTGGAGCCTCGACGAGGACGACCCCCGCCTCGCGCGCGAGCAGTTCGACAAGGCGCTGCGGCTCGTACGGGCTCAGGGGCACGGGGAGGCTCAGGGGCGCGGGGAGGCGGAGCGGCGCACCGAGTCCAGCGTCCTGGAAGCGATGGGCCTGCGCGCCCTGAAGCTGAAGCACGCACAGCACGCCCTGGACTGCTTCGCACAGGCCGAGGCTGCGCTCCAGGGTGTCGAGCACCCGCGTGGCCGCGCCCTGCTGATCTTCCACACGGCCCGCGCGTACACCGTCCTGAACCGGCACAACGATGCCGACCGCGAACTCGTCCGCGCCCGGCAGGAGTTCGAGCGGCTGCCGTACGGCCCGGACCGGTTCAACGTGGCCAAGACCTGGCTGCGGCAGGCCGAGGACCGCATGGCCTGCGGGCAGCCGGACGCCGCGCTGAGCCATCTGGACGCGGCCGACGAGGGCATGGGACAGCTCGCCGCCGCATATCAGCAGGCCGAGGTCCGGCTGCTGCGCGGCAGGCTCCACGCGCAGCGGGCCGACCGGCAGGCGGCGCGAGCCGACTGGGAGAGCGCCCGCGACCTGTTCGAGCAGAGCAACAGCGCCCGCGCGAACGAGGTGCAGGCCCTGCTGGACGAGCTGGACGAGCTGGACGAGCCGGACGAGCTGGGCGAGCCGGACGAGCTGGGCGAACTGGACGAGCGGTAGGACTGCGGGCGTGGTCCACGGGGGCGGCGCCCCCGGGCATGTCGCCGCGGCTCAGTTCCGGCGCAGTTCCAGCAGCCCGACCGGCTGGTGTTCGCCTGCGTGTACGTGCACGAGGTGAGCCTCTTTGTCCTCGATGCCGGGTTGCAGCGCGTGGACCACGGAGGCCGCCATCCCGAAGTCCGCCCAGTTCGGCCTTCGCACCCAACGGGCCTGTACGGGGCGGGAGTCGGGCGGCAGCGCCCGGCAGCCGTGGTCCGGCTCCTCGTACGCCAGCAGGCCGTGGTGCGGGAAGCGGGACGTGTACGTCGCGTGGTCCGCGCGCCGGTCGTGCGGTACGAGGAGTACGTCGGCGGTGCGCGGGAGGCGCTGGTCGGGGTCGTCCACGTCCGCGGCGAGGTGGGCCGAGGTGAGGTGGGCGTGCTGGGTGCGCTGGTGGGCGGCGGGGTAGCGGTGCACGGTGAGGTGGGTGGCGGCCTGCGCCGGGTCCGCGTCGGCCGTCACGTACCGGGCGGGGACGTGGGGGAGTGCGCGGCGGGCCGGGGGTGCCGGGGGGACGGGGATCGCAGGCGTCGCCGCGGGCCGGTCCGGCTCGGGGAGCTTCAGCCAGGTGTAGAAGAGCGAGCGAAGCAGGGCGGCGGCCTCGCCCGGGCGAGAGGTGATGGGGTCGTACGGCGGTGTCTGCGGCTGTGCCTGGGCCTGTGCCCTTGCCTCTGCCTGCGCCTGTGCCTGTGCCTGTGCCTGCGCCCGTGCCTGCGCTTCGGCTTCGATGAGTTGGCGGGCCAGTGGGGTGCCGCGGCGCAGGCGGGGAAGGTGTTCGCCGAGCCGGTGCATCGGGGAGTCCGGTGCGACGGCCGGGCTGTCGAATGCGCCCAGAATGCTGGGAATTCCGAGGGCGTGCCCGTACAGGGTCACTGAACCGTGGTCGCCTATCAGGAAATCGGCGGCGCAGAGCGCGGCTTTCCAGGTTTCCGATTCGGGCGGCGGGAGAAGCAGGCCCGAGTCCAGCAGCGGGGCGAACCAGTGGTGCAGCTGCCAGGAATTGTGCGCTCCGTGCCACGTGTTGGGGTGGACCGCGGCCAGCACACGGAAGGTGTCGGCGGGCAGTTCGGCCATGGCGCGCCGGATGACGTCACACTGTGTCGTCGCGCCGAGCGCGGAGCCCCGCCCCCAGGTCGACGAGATGACGACGAGCCGTTGTCCCGGTTCCAGGCCGAGGGCGCGGCGGTACTGCTCACGGAACGGCAGACCGGATCTGAGCTGGTCGATGACGGGGTCCCCGGCCACCACGGCTGCGGGGAGGGCCTGCGGGCAGGTCTCGGCGAGGCGGTCGAGCTGCTCGGCGTGGGACAGGACGACGGCGGACGGGATCAATTTCCCGTCGTGCACCAGCCATTCCTCCGTAAGCCCAAAAGCCCCGGTTTCCGGTTTCCGGTTTCCGGTTTCCGGTTTCCGGTTTCCGGTTTCCGGTTTCCGGTTTCCGGTTTCCGGTTTCCGGTTTCTTGCCAGCCTCTTATTGTATCCGGCGCCATGTGGCGTGCCAATCAGGGGAGTTCGGAGGCGGTGCAGCTCTCCTCCTCGGCTCGTGGCGATCGCGAGGTCGAACTCCTCGGAGTCGCGCGCGTCCTCCCACTCCACGTACAGCATTCCGCGCGCCGTGAAGAATTCCGGCACGCCCGAGTCGAGCGCGGACGAGCCCGTGCACGAGAAGACGACCTGTACGCGTGCGTCGCCCTCGAAGGCCGAAAGCAGGTCGAGGAGGCGCGTCGCGGAGGTGATGTTGTGCACCACGCCGAGAACGGTGCGCTCGGGGAGGACCGTGCTCCACCGGTCCCGGTCCGCGCTGATCGGCAGCGGCAGCCGACGGCCCTCCCTCACCCCATCACTCCTCGCGTCCACGTCCCCCCGGGCTGCGGACACGATAGCGCCGCCAGGACGCAGCCCCCGCACCGGCCGTGCGCGACCTCGCAGGGGGGTGCGCCAGGCCGGTCCTGACCGATCGGTTAGATTGCTGTCCGGTCGGTCAGTCGAGCTGTGGAGGTACGCGATGACCCTGGAACGTACGACGTGCTGCGTCGTCGGCGGCGGCCCCGCCGGACTGATGCTCGGGCTGCTGCTCGCCCGTGCCGGGGTCGACGTGACCGTCCTGGAGAAGCACCGCGACTTCCTGCGCGACTTCCGCGGCGACACCGTCCACCCCTCGACGCTCCGCCTGCTCGACGAACTCGGCCTCGGCGCCCGCTTCGCGCGGCTGCCCGCGCACCGTCTGGAGGAGATGCGGATCCGGGTCGGCGCGACCACCGTCACCATGGCGGACTTCCGGCGCATGCCGGGCCGCACGCGGCACAAGTACCTCGCGATGGTCCCGCAGTGGGACTTCCTCGACCTGCTCGCCGAGGCGGCCGCGGCGGAGCCCGCCTTCACGCTGCGCCGCAGCACCGCAGTCACCGGCCTGGTCACGGACTCCACGGGCCGCGTCACGGGCGTACGCCTCACGGACGAGCGCGGCGCCCCGGGCACGCTCGCCGCGGACCTCGTCGTCGGCTGCGACGGGCGCCGCTCCGCCGTCGCCGCGGCGGCCGGCCTGCGGCAGCGGAACTTCCCCGTACCCATGGACGTATGGCAGGTCCGCGTGCCCGCACCCGGCGCGGACGCCGCGCACCGCGGGCGGGTCTTCGGTCACTTCGGGTCCGGACAGGTCGCCGTCACCATGGACCGCGGCGACTACTTCCAGACCTCCTACCTCATAGCGAAAGGCACCGACGCCGCCCGCCGCCGCCAGGACGTGGCCGCGCTGCGCGCACGCCTCGGCCAACTCTTCGACTGGGGACCCGAGTTCACCGACGCCATCCGCTCCTGGGACGACGTGAAACTGCTCGACGTCACGATGGGGCGGCTGCCGCGCTGGTACGCCGACGGGCTGCTCTGCATCGGCGACGCCGCCCACACCATGTCCCCGGTCGGCGGCGTCGGCGTCAACCTGGCCGTGCAGGACGCCGTGGCCGCCGCCCGCCTCCTCGCCGGTCCGCTGCGCCGTGGCCGGGTCGCCGAGGCCGACCTCGCGCGGGTGCAGAAACGGCGCGCCCTGCCCGCGGCCGTCACGCAGAAGTCGCAGCTCGCCGAGCACGACCTGCTGATCCGCCCCGCCCTCGACGGCACCCTCGACCACCGCCCGCTGCCGCTGCCGCTGCGCGCCCTGCGCCGCTCGCCCCTGCTCCAGGGCATCGCGGCGTACGGGGGAGGCATGGGCGTACGACCGGAACGCGCGCCGGAGTTCGCCCGCAGGACGGTGTCGTGAGGGTGCGTCAGGCGTCGACCGCGCGCAGCGTGAACGCGACCAGCTCGTCGGCCGCCGCGTCCAGGTCGAGCGCCGGGTCCGAGAGCCAGGCGGCGACCACCCCGTCGATCGCGCCGCCCACCGCCAGGGCGACCGTGCGCGGCTCGAACTCGCGGAACACGCCCGCCTGTTGGCCTGCGGTGAGCAGCTGCACGAGCCCGTCGAGGCGACCCGTCGCCTCGTGCCCGCCCGGTGTCTTCAGGCGGGTGCCGCCCGCGTCGTCGAGCAGGGTCTCGGTGATGACGCGGACATGGCTGCGGTTGGCCTGCTGGTAGCCGACCATCGCGCGCACGTACGCGACGAGCGCCGCGCGCGGATCGGGCGCGGCGTCCACCCGCTCGTGCACATACGCCGCGAACCGGCTCACCACGTGGTCGAACGCGGCCCGCGTCAGCTTGTCCTTCGAGCCGAAGTGGTAGAGCACCGCGGCCTTCGACAGGCCGGCCCGCTCGGCGATCGCGGCGAGCGAGGCGGCCGGGTAGCCGCGGCTCGCGATCAGCTCGATCGTGCACGCCACGAGCTGTTCGCGGCGGGCCCGCTCGGTGAAGGTCGGCTCACCGGATCCAGCTCCGGATCCGGTGGCCCGGCGCGGGCTCATCGTGGCTCATCTCCCCTGCGTACGGGCGGTTCCAGGTGTACGGGCCGTTCCGGGCGTACGGGCCGTTCCGGGCGTACGGGCCGTTCCGGACGTACGGGCGGTTCCAGGCCGGGCAGCCGGGCGCCGCGACCGGGACCGACCGTACACCGGCACCTCTGCGGGGCCTCAGGCGGCGGTCACGCCAACGCCCAGCTGCCGCTCGGCCGCGTCCAGGGTCTGCTCCAGGAGCACCGCGATCGTCATCGGGCCGACACCGCCCGGCACCGGCGTGATCAGGCTCGCCCGCTCGGCCGCCGCCGCGAACTCGACGTCGCCGACGTTGCCCGCGTTGTACCCGGCGTCGACGACGACCGCGCCGGGCTTGATGTCCGCGCCCCGGATGAACTCGGGCCGCCCGACCGCCGCGACGAGGATGTCCGCCTCCCGGACCAGGGAGGACAGCTCACGGGTGCGCGAGTGGCAGTACGTGACCGTCGCGTCCCGCGCGAGCAGCATCATGCCGACCGGCTTGCCGAGGATCGCGCTGCGCCCGACGACCACGGCGCGCTTGCCGCTCGGGTCGACGTCGTACGCGTCGAGGAGGCGCATGATGCCGCCCGGCGTGCAGGACGCGAAGCCGGGCAGCGCGAAGCCCATCGCCGCGAACGAGCGCATCGTCACGCCGTCGACGTCCTTCTCCGGCGCGATCGCCTCGAACGCGGCCCGCTCGTCGATGTGCGCGCCGCACGGGTGCTGCAGCAGGATGCCGTGCACCTCGGGGTCGGCGGACAGCTCGGTGAGCTTCGCGACCAGTTCCCCGGTGGTCGTCGTGGCGGGCAGCGGCACGTGCCGGGACCGGATACCGGCCTTCTCGCAGCGGTTCCGCTTCATCTTCACGTACGTCACCGACGCCGGGTCCTCGCCGACGAGGACGGTCGCCAGGCAGGGGGTGGCGCCGGTGCGCTCGGTCAGGGCGGCGGCGCGGGCGGCGGTGCGCTCCACGATGCGGCGGGCGACGGCGGTGCCGTCCATGAGCTCGGCGGTCTGGGGCGCGGTGGGCTGTGCGGTCATGGGGTGCTCCCGGGCGTCTTCGGCATCGGCTGCGGATCTCGCCCAGGCGCGCGGCAGTGACGGAGGCCGTCGGGCCGCTCCCCGGTGGTGCTCCACCTCAGCGCCAGTCACGGCCCGCGTCCAGGGTAGACGAGGCCCCGCCCCGCCCCCGCCCCGGTCCGGGCACCGCTCCCGGTCCGGGCCCCGGCGGGGCTCACAGGCCGAACAGCTCCGGCCGGTCCGCGAGCGCGCGGAAGACCTCCTGCGGCTCGGCGACCAGTCTGCGCGCCTTCAGGTCCATGAGGCCGCCGACCCCGGAGAGCTCCGCCGAGACCGTGCCGTCGGCCTTGCGGATGGTCTGGGTGATCCGGAACGTCTTGCCCTCGCCCCAGTGGAAGGCGCAGTCCACCGTGACCTCGTCCCCGGCGTGCAGCTCGCGCAGATACCGGATGGTGGTCTCCAGGACGACGGGGCCGACGCCCTTGTCCACCAGGTCGTCCTGCCCGATCCCGGCGGCCTGCAGCAGCGACCAGCGGGCGTGCTCGGCGTACTGCAGGTACACGGCCTGGTTGAGGTGCCCCTGCACATCGGTTTCGTAGCCACGGACGGTCACGGGTACGGAGAACGCTTCGGTCACGGTCTTCCTCTCGGTCCGGGTCGGACACGGCCTGGGGCCGCGGTGGCGCGGCCGTGTTGCTCAACTGCGGTCATGGCGCGGGCATTCCGGCGCTGACGCGGTATTCCGGCGCTGACGCGGTATTCCGGCGCTCACGCGGGCATTCCGGCGTTCAGACGCGGCGCGGTGAGGCGAGGAGTACGCGGCCGCCGCCGCGCTCCCCGTGCTCGCTCACCTGCCACCCGGCCCGCTCCAACACGGCGGCGCACGCGGTGAGTTCGGCCCGTACGGCCTCTTCCGCGGCGCCCGGCCCGGATATCACCCGCACCGCGACCGCCTCCGGCTGCTCCGTGTCGGTGACCCGGTAGCCGGGCGGGCAGTGGTCGGCCGGGCCCGCGCCGGACGCCGGTGGCCGCCCCGCCGCCTCCAGGGCGAGCGCCGCGGCCTGGACGAGGTGGCGGCGCTCCCAGGCGCAGGGGCGGTCCGTCGCGCCGTCGGCGTTCGTCATCCGGCGCAGCTCCTGGAGGCCCTGCCAGGCGCTGTGCACCTCGCGGCGCCGTGCGGGCCCTGGCGCGGAGGCGTTCCGCTCGGACCCGGTGCGGGCGGCGAACACCGTGCCCCCGGTGTCGGTGGCCGGTGCCGGCGGGGGCGGGGCGGCGCTCAGGAATTCGGCCCGCGCCCGATGGCCCGCGGGCGTGAGGAAGTGCGCGCGCGGCGGCCGGGCGTGCCGGAACGCCAGGCCGAGCCGCACCAGGCCCGCCAACTGCGCCTCGGAGCCGGTGATCCGGCCCGTCATGTCGTCCGCCTCTGCCACGATCCGCCGCTGGCCCGCGGTCAGCCGCCCGGTCATCGGCTCACCCCTTCCACGCCTCTTCCCCCGGTCCCCCCATCCTGCCGCGCCCCACTGACAACGGCCCTCCCGGCCCGTGGCCGAAGGGCTCGGGAGCGTCAGCGAAGGCGTCCGCCGCCGAACGCCCCCGAGCCGTCCGCCCGTTGCCGCCACGCTTGAAGGCCCCGCTGATCCAGGGCGCCCCAGTCCGGCGTACGGGCCACGAGCGCGTCGCCCAGGCGGCGGCGGCCCAGGCCGACCAGGCTGCGGCCGACGGGCGCGCGCCCGCGCGCCCCAGCGCGAGCGCCGCCGCGCACCCGGCGATGCTGCCGCCCACGACCGCGACCCTGCGCCCCTGCTGCCCCGTCCTGTCCGTACCGCCTTCCCGGTGGGCGGGTCAGCGCATCAACAGCCGTACGGCGGCGGCCAGTCGGCGCATCGGCCGGGTGGCTGGAGTGTGGCGGCCCACGGGGCCGCACATGGGTGTGCCCCCGTGGGGCGCCGCGGGGGCGCGCCACGGGGGCACGTGTGGGGCCGGGCCGTCCCCCTCGACGAGGGAGGCGGCCCGGGTCCGGCTCAGCCGGTCAGCTGCTCGTACGCGGGCAGCGTCAGGAAGTCCGCGTAGTCGGCGTCGAGCGACACCGTCAGGAGCAGGTCGTGGGCCTGCTGCCAGTTGCCGGCCTGGAAGGCCTCGTCGCCGATCTCCTCGCGGATCTTGGCGAGTTCCTCGGCGGCGACCTTGCGGGCCAGGTCCGCGGTGGCGGTCTCACCATTCTCGAAGACGACACCCGCGTTGATCCACTGCCAGATCTGCGAGCGGGAGATCTCGGCGGTGGCCGCGTCCTCCATCAGGTTGAAGATCGCGACGGCGCCGAGTCCGCGCAGCCAGGCCTCGATGTAGCGGGTGCCGACCTGGACGGCGTTGCGCAGGCCCTCGTAGGTGGGCTTGGCGTCGAGCGAGTCGATCGCGATGAGGTCTTCCGCCTTGACGTCGACATCCTCGCGCAGGCGGTCCTTCTGGTTCGGCTTGTCGCCGAGGACCGCGTCGAAGGAGGCCATGGCGATCGGGACCAGGTCGGGGTGGGCGACCCAGGAGCCGTCGAAGCCGTCGCCGGCCTCGCGGTCCTTGTCGTTCTTGACCTTCTCGAACGCGACCTTGTTGACCTCGGCGTCCCGGCGCGACGGGATGAACGCCGCCATGCCGCCGATGGCGTGCGCGCCGCGCTTGTGGCAGGTGCGCACGAGCAGTTCGGTGTAGGCGCGCATGAAGGGGGCGGTCATCGTCACCGCGTTGCGGTCCGGCAGGACGAACTTGGCGCCGCCGTCACGGAAGTTCTTGACGATGGAGAACAGGTAGTCCCAGCGGCCCGCGTTCAGACCGCTCGCGTGGTCGCGCAGCTCGTAGAGGATCTCCTCCATCTCGTACGCGGCGGTGATCGTCTCGATCAGGACGGTGGCGCGGACGGTGCCCTGCGGGATGCCGACGTAGTCCTGGGCGAAGACGAAGATGTCGTTCCAGAGGCGCGCCTCCAGGTGCGACTCCGTCTTCGGCAGGTAGAAGTACGGGCCCTTGCCGAGCTCGATGAGGCGCTTGGCGTTGTGGAAGAAGTACAGGCCGAAGTCGACCAGCGCACCCGGCACGGCGCGGCCGTCGAACTTCAGGTGCCGCTCCTCCAGGTGCCAGCCGCGCGGGCGCATCACGACGGTGGCCAGCTCGTCGGTGTCCTTGAGGGCGTACGACTTGCCGGACTTCGGGTCCGTGAAGTCGATGTTCCGGGCGTAGGCGTCCTTCAGGTTGACCTGGCCGAGGACCACGTTCTCCCAGGTGGGGGCCGAGGCGTCCTCGAAGTCGGCGAGCCAGACCCTGGCGCCCGAGTTGAGGGCGTTGATGGTCATCTTGCGGTCGGTGGGACCAGTGATCTCCACGCGGCGGTCGTTCAGGGCCGCGGGCGCGGGGGCCACGCGCCAGGAGTCGTCCTCACGGATCTGAGCGGTCTCCGGGAGGAAGTCGAGCGTTCCAGTGCGGGCACTCGTCGAAAAGGCCGTGCGGCGCTCGGCGCGGCGGGCGAGGAGCTCGTCACGCCGGGGCGTGAACAGCCGGTGCAGCTCCGCCACGAAGGCGAGGGCAGCGTCGGTGAGGACCTCTTCCTGCCGAGGCAGGGGCTCGGCGTCGACGATGGCCAGCGGGGACGGCGCTGGTGCGGACATGAGCTGTCACTTCCTTCAGCGGGATGAACGGGTGCGGCCCGAAGGCCTCGGAGCCGCTGCGACGCCGGAAGACGGGTGGCCGGGACACGGCACTGAGTGCCGCGAAGGGGCAATACCGGCTTCCAGGCCGCCGGAGCGCGGGGCGCTTCTGACCAGTGGATAGTAGTTTCCTCATAGTGGAAGTTCAAGGTGTGTTGATGTCGAGATTCTCCGAGTCGACAGAACATGGCTCTGAGTGCCATGCCAGTCACTCAAGGTTCACGCGACCGGCACCGTTCACGCGACCGGCACCGTTCACGCGACCGGCACCGCGGTTCACTGCAGCCGCACCAGATCCGCCTCCGTGTCGATGTCATAGGCCTCGGCCACGTCCCCGCACTCGACCAGGGTGATCTCCGTCTCGTGCGCCTTCAGGTAGGCGCGCGCCCCCCGGTCCCCGGTCGCCGTCGCCGCGATCCCCGCCCAGCGCTCGGACCCGAACAGCACGGGATGCCCGCGCCTGCCTGCGTACGCCGCACACACCAGACTCGACGGCGAGGTGTACGCGTCCACCACCCGGCGCACCGCGTCCGCCCCGATCCCCGGCTGGTCGACCAGGGAGACCAGGGCCGCCCGCGCGCCGCCGCCGGTCAGCGAGTCGAGCCCGGCCCGCAGCGACGAGCCCATGCCCTGCTCCCACTCCGGGTTCTCGACCAGGACACAGCCGTCGAGCGCGGCCTCCTCCCGTACCCGGTCGGCCGCCGCCCCGATGACCACGTGCACCTCGGCGCAGCCGCCCGTACGCAGCACCCGCACCGCCTGCTCCACCAGGGGCCGGCCCCGGTACGGCAGCAGCGCCTTCGGGCGGCCTCCGAGCCGCCGCCCGCCCCCCGCGGCCAGCAGCAGCCCCGCGATTCGGCCAACTCCGTCGTGCGGGTCAGGCTCGTCGAGCCACGATTCGCTCATACGGCCAGCCTACGAACGCCTCAGCCGCCGCGCGGGACGGAACGGAACACTTCGCTCAGTCCCGGACAGGGGGCGGGGCAACAGATTTTGGTCACAGGAGTGGCGAATGCGCCGCCTCGTGGCGTTTACTGACCCGCACCCCTCGCGACCGACCATCGCATCGAGGGGCCGGGGGCACCGCGGGGAACGCCGCGGAGCGCGAAGCCGGGGACCAGGGGTGGCCCCGGTGCGGAAATCCAGCACGAGGAAGAGCGCACGACGGAGTGCGAGGGGGATGAGCTGTGTTGCGTGGTGTGCGACAGAGGCGGCCGGCGGTGGGCGGCGACATGGAGCCGAAGGTGGCACGGCTGTGCTCCGCCGTGTCCCGGCTGCGCCGCGAACTGGCCGCGTATCCGGCGGAGTTCCCGGACCGCGGCATCGCCGAGGACGAGCTGGCCGCGCTCGCCGCGATGGCCGCCCACGGCATCCCCGAGGTGCCGCGGCTGCGCCGCTCGCTGCTCCTGATCGCCGGTTCCGTCGGCTCGGTGAGCGCGCTCGCGGGTGCGCTCACCGACGTACGGGAGGCGGTGGACGTGTTCGGGGGCCCGGCGTCCGGGTGAGTCGGGCGCGGCGGGCGTCTGCCCGCGTGGGGAGGGCGGCTTCGGGCCGGCCGGCGTCTCCCTGCGTGGGGAGGGCGGCTTCGGGCCGGCCGGCGTCTCAGGCCACCCAGTGGCGGCGTCCGCCCGCGCCGTCGGCCGCGGGCAGCCCCGCCGCCAGCGTCGCGGCCAGCCGGCCGACCGCCGCCACGCACAGCTCGGCGGGCAGCGCGTAGGGGATGCGCAGGCGGTGCTCGTGCGTGCCCGGATCGGCGCCGAAGCGCGCGCCGCCCTCGATACGGACGCCGTGGTCGAGCGCCGCGCTCGCCAGCGCCGAGGAGACCGGCGCGCCCAGATCCACCCACAGGCAGAGCCCGCCGGGCGGCAACTGCCAGCGCCACTCGGGGAGTTGCTCGGCGAGCGCGGCCGCGAGCGCCGACCGCTGCGCGCGCAGCAGCGGCAGCCGCTCCTTCAGCACCGCCTCCGTGCGCTCCACCAGCTCGATCGCCAGGAGCTGGTCGAGGACGGAGCCCGCGATGTCCGTCGGTACGCGGTGCGTGGCCAGCTCGGTGATCAGCTGGGAGCTCGCCCGCACCCAGCCGATGCGCAGGCCGCCCCAGTGCGTCTTGCTCAACGAGCCGACGGTGACGAGCTGTTCGCCCACCCCGTGCCCGGCGGCGAGCGAGGCGAACGGTGCCGGGGCCGGGACGTCGAGCGCGATGTCCGTCAGCGTCTCGTCGACGATCAGCCAGGTGCCCGTACGGCGGGCCGTGTCCAGGAGGCGCCGGCGCTGCTCGACGGGCATCAGGCGGCCCGTCGGATTGTGGAAGTCCGGTACCAGATAGGCGAGTCGGGGCGCCGCCTGCCGCAGCGTCGACTCCGCCACCTCGGCGTCCCACCCGTCGTCCGTCACCGGCACGGGCGTGGCCCGCAGCCCGCCCCTGCGCACCGCGTCCAGGACGTTCGCGTACGACGGGTTCTCCACCAGGACCCGGTCGCCGGGCCGGGAGAGCAGGGAGAGCGTGAGCGACACGGCCTGCTGCGCGCCGGACGTGATCAGGATCTGCTCGGGCAGCGTGGGCAGCCCGCGCCGTGTGAACCGGTCCGCGACCGCGGCCCTCAACTCCGGCAGCCCGTAAGGGTGGTAGCCCGCGGTGGCCCCGTGCCGGGCGACCGCACCCGTCACCGCGGCGAGCGCGTCGGCGAGCACGCCCTGGGGTGCGTGCGGGGCGGCCATCGCGAGGTCGATCACGTCGTCGGTGTCGGCGTACGCGACGTTGCTGGGGCGGCGGCCCGCGGGCAGCGCGGTCCAGGTGCCGGAGCCGCGCCTGCTGTGCGCGAAGCCGTCCGTGCGGAGCAGGTCGTACGCCGCGGTGACGGTGGCCCGGCTGATGCCGAGGGCGGTCGCGAGCTCGCGCTCGGCGGGCAGGCGGCTGTGCAGCGCGATCCGGCCGTCGAGGAGCAGGGTGCGCACGCCCTGGGCGAGGGCGCGGTAGCCGGGGCGCTCGCCCGCGGTCGCCGTGAGGAGGGCGGCGAGCCGCCGGCTGCCCAGGGTGCTGCCCCGGGTGCTGTCCAGAGTGTTGCCCCGGGTGTTGCCCCGGGTGTTGTCCACGGAACGGACCACTTGCATGTCTGCCATGCCAACTCCTCGCGATTGGCCCTGCTGGCCTGGCCAATCACTGTACAGACTGGGTGCCCGGGCGGTGAAAGTGGCCTGGTTGGCCTGGTTGGCCTGGTTGGCCTGGTTGGCCTGGTTGGCCTGGTTGGGATGGTTGGGATGGTTGAGGGAGGAGTGGACATGGCGGTGACGGGTGCCGGGAGTGGCGCGTGCAGGGTCCGGGTGGTGCCGGGGCCGGTGCGGCCCCGGGGGGTGCGGCCCCGGCGGGTGCGGCAGGGCTTGCGTCGCGGGGCGGGGGCCTGGGCCGGGTGGCGAGGCCCGGCGTGGGCGGCAGGGGGTGGCGCGGTCAGCGGCGGATGAGGCCCAGGCCCGCCGCTGTTGCCACCGCTGACGTGCGGGAGTCGACGTCGAGCTTGGCGTAGATGCGGGCCAGGTGGGACTTGACCGTGCCCTCGGTGAGGTGGAGGCGGCTGCCGATGGCCTGGTTGGACAGGCCCTCGGCCACCAGGGACAGGACCTCCGTCTCGCGCCGGGTCAGGGTGGTGGCGGGGGTGCGCAGCCGGTTCATCAGGCGGTCGGCGACGGCCGGGGCGAGCGTCGTACGGCCGGTGGCGGCGGTGCGTACGGCCGCCGCGAGGTCCTCCGGCGGGGCGTCCTTGAGGAGATAGCCGGTGGCCCCCGCCTCGATGGCGGGCAGCGTGTCCGCGTCGGAGTCGTACGTCGTGACGATCAGGACACGGGGCGCGCCCGGCCGCTCGGTGATCCGCGCGGTGGCCTCCGCCCCGCCCATGCCCGGGCCGAACTGCAGGTCCATCAGGACGACGTCGATGTCGCCCCCGGCGGCGCGCGCGACCGCCTCCTCGGCCGTCGCCGCCTCGGCCACCACGGTGAGGCCGGGCTCCGTCTCCAGTACGGCGCGGAGTCCGGCCCGTACCACCGGGTGGTCGTCGGCCAGAAGCAGGCGGATGGGGCTCTCGGTCACCGGTGGGCCTCGGATTCGCTGGAGGTGGGGGAGGCAGGGGAGGGGGAGGAGGTGGAGGAGGTGGAGGAGGCGGGGGATGCCGTGGGGGCGAGGGGGAGTTCGGCGGTCAGTACGGTGCCCCGGCCGGGGCGCGACGCGACGGCGAACGTGCCGTCGAGCGCGTGCACGCGGGCGCGCATCGCGGCGAGGCCGAATCCGCCGCTCTCGGGGTCGGGGGCGGGCAGGAGGTCCGGCTCGAAGCCGGCGCCGTCGTCGGCGACGGTGAGGGTGACCCGGTCCGGCTGATGACACAGTGTGACGTCAGCCGTTGTGGCCCCGGCGTGCTGGACCGTGTTCGCCAGCGCGGACTGCGCGATGCGGAGCAGGGCCACCTCGTGTGCGGTCGGCAGCGGCCCCGGCTCGCCCCGGAGACGGAACCGCGCGGTGAGGCGGTGCCGGGCGGAGGCGGTGGCGCAGAGCCGTTCCAGGGCACCGGCAAGCGTGGTCCCGTCCAGGGCGGGCGGGGTGAGCGCGGCGACGAAGCGCCGGGCCTCGGCCAGGTTGTCGACGGCGGCCTGCCGCGCCTGGTCCACGTAACGGGCCGCGTTGTCCGGCGCGTCGGGCAGGGCCCGCTCGGCGGCACGCAGCAGCAGCTGAATGCTGGTCAGGCCCTGGGCGAGGGTGTCGTGGATCTCCCGGGCGAGCCGTTCCCGCTCCGCGAGCACGCCCGCCGTGTGCTGTGCGGCGGCGAGGTCGGCACGGGTGGCGGTGAGTTCCTCGATCAGCTTCCGGCGCTCCTCGCTCTCCCGGTACAGGGTCTGGTACCCCCACACCACCGCGACCGCCACCGCCGCGCCCAGGGCCGGCCCGATCGCCATGGGCACGCCGAACGAGCCCTGGTGGGCGGCGTACGCGGCGATCGCCGCCACCGCGGTCGCGACCACCGCGACGAGCCCGGCCCGGCGGGACAGCAGGTGCAGCTGCAGGAAGTACAGGGGGAACGCCACCCACACCCCGTCGGCCGACAGCGCGAGCAGCGCCAGCCAGCAGCCGCCCACGCACAGCAGCCACCACGCGGCGGCCCACCGCGAGCGCCGTACCCGGGGCAGCACCGGCCCCGCCGCGTACACCAGCGCGCACACCACGGTCACGGCGACCACCGCCCCGGCGTGCGCCCGGCCGTCGGCCACCGCGCGTACCGCGGTCAGGGCGAGCAGGCCGACGATCAGCAGATGCAGGCACCAGGCCAGGATCCGGGTGGTCGGGGTGAGGGACCGGTCGGTGAGAGACCGCTCGGTGCGGGACGGGCCGGTCGGGGACGTGGCGGAGGTGTTCACAGTCCTTCCAGCCTAAAGAGGCGACCCCGAGGCGGCCTCCGTCGAAAGTTACAACTCGTCCGGCGCCTTTCGGCCGCCGAGGTGCGGTCCTGCGCCAGATGTCCGGACAGGGGGCGGACGGCGAGGGTGGAGTCCTGCCCGATCGATCCCGGGAGTCCTTCCCGATCCCGGGCGTCCTTCCCGATCCCGGGCGTCCTTCCCGATCGCGGGCGTCCTGCCCGATCGCGGGAGCCCTTCCCGATTCCACCACCATCCGAAGGAGCAGGCCGAGCCGTGTTCGTCGCCTGGAGAGACCTGAAGTTCGCCAAGGGGCGGTTCGCCCTGATGGGAACCGTCATCGTGCTGATCACCCTCCTGGTCGGCCTGCTGTCCGGGCTGACCGCGGGCCTGGGCCGGCAGAACATCTCCGCGATCACGGGACTGCCCGCCGACCGGATCGCCTTCGCCGCGCCGAGCGGCGGCCAGGAGCTGTCGTACGCCGACTCCACCGTCACCGAAGACCAGTGGCGGCGGTGGGCCGACGCCCCGGGGGTGACCGCCGCCGAACCGCTGGGCATCGCCACCACCAGGGCCACGGCAGGCGACCGGAGCACCGGGGTGTCCGCCTTCGGTGTGCGGCCCGGATCGCCGCTGGCCCCCGACAGCGACCGACTCGAAGGCTCCGCCGCCGTGCTGTCCACCGCGGCGGCCGACGAGCTGGCCCTGCGCCCCGGCGACACCTTCGCCCTCGCCGGGCAGCGGCTGACGGTCGCCGCCGTACGGGGCGACGCCTCGTTCAGCCACACGCCCGTGATCTGGACCGGCCTGACGACCTGGCAGCAGGCCGCACCGCCCGGCCGGGCCGACGGCCCCGTCGCCACCGTGATCGCCCTGACCACCGGCCCGGACGCCGACCTCGCGGCCACGGACCGGGCCGCGGGCACCGAGACGGTCGCCACCGAGGACTCCCTCTCCGCGATCGGCTCCTACACTTCCGAGAACGGCTCGCTGCAGCTGATGCGCGGCTTCCTGTTCGCCATCTCCGCGCTGGTGATCGGCGCCTTCTTCACCGTATGGACCATCCAGCGCAGCGCGGACGTCGCCGTACTCAAGGCGCTCGGCGCGTCCACGGCCGGCCTGCTGAAGGACGCCCTCGGCCAGGCCCTCGTCCTGCTCACCGGCGGCACCCTGCTCGGCACCGGCATCGCCGCAGGACTGGGCGCCCTCCTCGCGGGCAGCGCGGTGCCGTTCCTGCTGACCCCCGCGACCGTCCTCGTGCCCGCCGCCGTGATGATCCTGCTCGGCGCGCTCGGGGCCGGACTGTCCATCCGCCGCATCACCTCCGTCGACCCGCTGACCGCCCTGGGGAGTGCCCGATGAGCCTGCACCTGACCGACGTCACCCTCACCTACCCCGACGGCGACAGCCGCCTGACCGCCCTGGACGGGGTCGGCCTGGACGTGCCCAAGGGCAGCCTGACCGCCGTCGTGGGGCCGTCCGGCTCCGGCAAGTCCAGCCTGCTCGCCGTGGCCGCCACCCTGATCACGCCGGACACCGGCACCGTCACGGTCGACGGCACCGCCACCGCGGGGCTGAGCCGGGCCGAGCTGACCGAGCTGCGCCGCCGCAAGATCGGCATCGTCTTCCAGCAGCCCAACCTGGTGCCGTCGCTCACCGCCGTCGAACAGCTCCAGGTCATGGCGCAGATCGACGGGCGCCGGCCGGCCGGGGCCCGTGCCCGCGCGCTCGAACTCCTCGACGCGGTCGGCCTGGCGGAGCAGGCCCGGCGCCGCCCGCACCAGCTCTCCGGCGGGCAGCGCCAGCGCGTGAACATCGCGCGCGCGCTGATGAACGACCCGACCGTCCTCCTGGTCGACGAGCCCACCAGCGCCCTCGACCACGAACGCGGCGCCGCCGTCGTCGACCTGATTACGCGCCTGACCCACCGGCAGGCCACCGCCACGGTCCTGGTCACCCACGACCGCGCGCACCTGACCGCCGTCGACCAGATCGCGGAGGTCCACGACGGCCGCCTCCGCGTGCGTCAGTTCGTGTCCGTACGGCCGAACTCCCGGCCCTTCACGACCCGAACTCGCGGCCCTTCACGACCCGTTCTCCCGGCCCCTCACGACCCGTTCGTGTTCGCCAGGGCCACCGACAGTTCCGCCGCGACCTGCTGCAGGATCGGGACGATCTTCTCCGTCGCGGCCTCGGTGACGCGGCCTGCCGGGCCGGAGATCGAGATGGCCGCGGCGGTGGGGGAGTCGGGGACGGGGACCGCGAGGCAGCGGACGCCGATCTCCTGCTCGTTGTCGTCCACCGCGTACCCGGAGTCGCGGACCTCCGTGAGCGCGTCGAGGAAGCCCTCGGGCGTGGTGATCGTCTTCTCCGTGGCGGCGGGCATGCCCGTACGGGCGAGCAGGGCGCGCACCTCGTCGGCGGGGGTGCCGGCGAGCAGGGCCTTGCCCACGCCGGTGGAGTGCGGCAGCACGCGGCGGCCGACCTCGGTGAACATCCGCATCGAGTGCTTGGACGGCACCTGCGCCACGTACACGATCTCGTCGCCGTCGAGGAGCGCCATGTTCGCGGTCTCGCCGGTCTCCTCGACGAGCCGGGCGAGGTAGGGGCGGGCCCAGGTGCCGAGGAGGCGCGATGCGGATTCGCCGAGGCGGATCAGGCGGGGGCCCAGGCTGTAGCGGCGGTTGGGCTGCTGGCGGACGTACCCGGTGGCGACGAGGGTGCGCATCAGGCGGTGGATGGTCGGCAGCGGCAGCCCGCTGCTCGCGGAGAGCTCGCTCAGGCCGACCTCGCCACCCGCGTCCGCCATGCGCTCTAGCAGGTCGAAGGCGCGCTCAAGGGACTGGACCCCGCCACTGGCGGCGGGCTTGGAGGCGGCGCTTTCGGTGGAGGCGTCGCTGGCGCTTGACGTCGGCACGGCGCGGTCCTTTCGGTGCTTCAGGAGCAGGAAGGCAGAGGTGCAGCCTACCCGTCGGTCGCTCGCGGGCCAGAGGCCCGTTGGAGGCGGTCTCCGCCGGTCAGTGCGTGTTTGTCCGAGTGTCGGCCCACGGTGTGCAGCGGTCGTGTGGCTTCTGTCTTGTGCGTAAGTATATTCTGCGAAGCGAAATCTAGCTTTCGCTTCATGGAAAGCTCTAACCTGGGTGGACAATCGGAACGAAGTCCTCCGGGTGGGCCCGGAGGGTCTTGACTGGGTCTTGCGGCGCAGTGAAGATTCGTTCAACAGAATGTTGAATATCCCATTCCGTGCTGCGGAACAGGAACGAGAAACGAGAGGGGAAACGCGTGTCCGACGTGGAACTTGTCCTTCGCTCGACGCGAGTCGTCACCCCCGAGGGCACGCGCGCCGCCTCCGTCGCCGTGGCCGACGGGAAGATCGCAGCCGTCCTTCCGTACGAGGCCGAGGTCCCCGAGGGCGCCCGCCTCCAGGACTTCGGTGACGACGCGCTGCTGCCCGGCATCGTCGACACCCACGTCCACGTGAACGACCCGGGCCGCACCGAGTGGGAGGGCTTCTGGACCGCCACCCGCGCCGCGGCCGCCGGTGGCATCACGACCCTCGTGGACATGCCGCTCAACTCCCTGCCGCCGACCACGACGGTCGACAACCTGCGCACGAAGCAGGAAGTCGCCGCCGCCAAGGCGCACATCGACATCGGCTTCTGGGGCGGCGCCCTGCCCGACAACGTGGCGGACCTCAAGCCGCTGCACGACGCCGGTGTCTACGGCTTCAAGTGCTTCCTGTCGCCCTCCGGCGTCGACGAGTTCCCGCACCTGGACCGCGAGCAGCTCGCCGCGTCCATGGGCGAGATCGCCGGCTTCGGCGGACTGCTCATCGTGCACGCCGAGGACCCGCACGAGCTGGACTCCGCCCCGCACCTCAGCGGCCCGAAGTACGGCGACTACCTGCAGACCCGGCCGCGCGTCTCCGAGGACATGGCGATCAAGGGTCTGATCGAGACCGCCAAGCGCCTGAACGCACGCGTGCACGTCCTGCACCTGTCGTCCTCCGACGCGCTCCCGCTGATCGCCGCCGCCAAGGCCGAGGGCGTCCGGCTCACCGTCGAGACCTGCCCGCACTACCTCACCCTCACCGCCGAGGAAGTCCCGGACGGCGCCAGCGAGTTCAAGTGCTGCCCGCCCATCCGCGAGGGCGCCAACCAGGACCTCCTTTGGCAGGCGCTCGCCGACGGCACCGTCGACTGCATCGTCACCGACCACTCGCCGTCCACCGCCGACCTGAAGACCGACGACTTCGCCACCGCCTGGGGCGGCATCTCCGGCCTCCAGCTCTCCCTCCCGGCCATCTGGACCGCGGCCCGCGAGCGCGGCCACTCCCTCGACGACGTGGTGCGCTGGATGTCCGCCCGCACGTCGGAGCTGGTCGGCCTGGACCAGAAGGGCGCCATCGAGGCCGGCCGCGACGCCGACTTCGCGGTCCTCGCGCCCGACGAGACCTTCACTGTCGACCCCGCCGGACTCCAGCACCGCAACAAGGTCACCGCGTACGCGGGCAAGACCCTGCACGGCGTCGTGAAGTCCACCTGGCTGCGGGGCGAGCGCATCCACGCGGACGGCGAGTTCACCGAGCCCGCCGGCCGCCTCCTCGAAAGGAAGAACTGATCCCAGTGGCGCAGAACAATTCCGGTTTGGCCCACTTCACCGGCGACGCGAACCCGTACGGCGGCGGCGAGCCGTACGCCGACTACCGCACCCCTGGTCCGTCGGGGTTCCCCTTCACCCAGTACGCCAACCTGGCCGACCGCCAGCTCGGCGCCGGTGTCATCGCCGCCAACGACGAGTTCTTCGCCGAGCGCGAGAACCTGCTGAAGCCCGAGGCCGCCGAGTTCGACCCGGAGCACTTCGGCCACAAGGGCAAGGTCATGGACGGCTGGGAGACCCGCCGCCGGCGCGGTGTCTCGGCCGACGTCCCGCACCCCACCGAGGGCGACCACGACTGGGCCCTGGTCCGCCTCGGCGCCCCCGGCGTCATCCGCGGCATCGTCGTCGACACCGCCCACTTCCGCGGCAACTACCCGCAGGCCGTGTCCATCGAGGGCGCCAACGTCGAAGGCTCGCCCACGCCCGACGAGCTCCTGTCCGGCGACGTGAAGTGGACGACGCTCGTCCCCCGTACCGCCGTCGGCGGCCACGCGGCCAACGGCTTCGAGGTCACCGCCGAACAGCGCTTCACACACCTGCGCGTCAACCAGCACCCCGACGGCGGCATCGCCCGGCTGCGGGTGTACGGCGAGGTCGTGCCGGACCCGAAGTGGCTCGGCGCGCTCGGCACGTTCGACGTGGTCGCCCTGGAGAACGGCGGCCAGGTCGAGGACGCCTCCGACCGCTTCTACTCCCCGGCCACCAACACCATCCAGCCGGGCCGCTCCCGCAAGATGGACGACGGCTGGGAGACCCGGCGCCGCCGCGACAAGGGCAACGACTGGATCCGCTACCAGCTCGTCCAGCAGTCCGAGATCCGCGCCGTCGAGATCGACACCGCGTACCTCAAGGGCAACTCGGCGGGCTGGGCGGCCCTTTCGGTGCGGGACGGAGAGTCCGGCGACTGGGTGGAGGTCCTTCCCCGCACCCGCCTCCAGCCCGACACCAACCACCGCTTCGTGCTCGACACGGCGGCCAAGGGCACGCACGTCCGCATCGACATCTACCCCGACGGCGGCATCTCCCGCCTCCGTCTCTTCGGTTCCCTGACCGAGGACGGCGCGGCCCGCCTGGCCGCCCGTCACCAGGAGCTGGGCGGCTGACGACACGCACCGCCCCTGGGGCGCGCCGGGAGGACAGCCCCGGCGCGCCCCATCCGCCTTTCCGGAGGCTTACGCCGCGTGCCCGCCGTCCACGGAGAACTCCGCGCCGGTGACGTACGCGGCCTGAGCACCCGCCAAGTAGCCAACCATGGAAGCGACTTCGGCGGCCGAGCCGTAGCGGCCCAGGGCCGTCATCGCGCTCTGCGCCTCCGCGAAGGGGCCGTCCGCCGGGTTCATGTCCGTGTCGATCGGGCCCGGGTGCACCAGGTTCGCGGTGATGCCGCGCCCGCCCAGCTCCCGCGCGAGCGCCTTGGTCAGGCCGATCAGCGCGGCCTTGCTCGTCGCGTACAGCGTCCCGCCCGGGCCCGGCACGCGTTGCGCCATGCAGCTGCCCACCGTCACGATCCGCCCGCCCGGCCCGAGCCGCGCGGCCGCGGCCTGCGAGGTCAGGAACACCGAGCGGACGTTGACGTCGAGCACCTGGTCCACCGCGTCGAGCCCCAGCTGGTCGAGCGGGCCGAGCACGCCGACGCCCACGTTGTTGACCAGCACGTCGAGCCGCCCGAACGCGGTGACCGTACGCTCCACCACCGCCACGGAGGCGGCCGCGTCGGCCGCGTCCGCCCGGATCGCGAGGCCCCGCCGGCCCGTCGCCTCGATCTTCCCGACGACGTCGCGGGCCGCGGCCTCGTCCCGTACGTACGTGATCGCCACATCGGCGCCGTCCTCCGCCAGCCTCAGCGCGATCGCCGCACCGATACCCCGGCTGCCGCCCGTCACGAGTGCCACCTTGCCGCTCATATCCGTACTCCTTGCTGTATCCGCCGTGTTGTTGTCCTTGCGTGTTCAAGTACAGCGGTCGTACGGGGGCGGCGCTGGCGGGAATCGGACGCGGCGTCCCGGGGCGCGGGGCGAGCGATGAGTTTCCCGGTGGCGGGCGGTCATTCCTGGTGACAGCGGAGCGCACGAGACAACGGGACGGGTCATGAGGCTCACACTCACCCAGATGGTCACCCTCGACGGCGTCATGCAGGGGCCCGGCAGCCCGGACGAGGACACCAGCGGCGGCTTCACTCAGGGCGGCTGGGTCTGGCCCTACTTCGACGAGGACTTCAGCGCGTTCGTCGACGAGAACTTCCGGCGCGCGGACGCCTTCCTCCTCGGCCGTCGCACGTACGAGATCTTCGCCGCGTACTGGCCCAAGCAGAGCGGCGACCCCGTCTCCGACGCCCTCAACTCCCTGCCCAAGTACGTCGCGAGCACCACCCTGGCCGGCGCCGACTGGGAGGGAGCCCAGGTCATCGGCGGCGATCTCGCAGCAGAGGTCACCGCCCTGAAGGAGCAGCCGGGCCGCGAACTGCAGATGCACGGCAGCGCGGGCCTCGCCCGGTCGCTGTTCGCGGACGGGCTGATCGACACCGTGCACCTCATCGTGCTGCCGGTCGTGCTCGGCGCCGGGAAGCGGCTCTTCGCGGAGGGCACCCTGCCCACGGCCTTCCGCAACGCCGACACCCGCGTCACCCGCACGGGAGTCGTCATCGGCACGTACGAGCGCGAGGGCGCCCCGGAGTACGCCTCGCTCTGACCCGGACGACCGCGACAAGCCGGGCCGCGAGGACCACGGACGAGGCGAGAGCCGCCGCGGCCGTACAGACGACCAGGGCGGGCCAGGCGTACGCGACTTGGCCGAGCGTTCCTGACCGGCGCATCAACAGGCCGACGAGAGCGGCGAGTTGGCTGAGGAGCAGCGGGGGCAGGGCGTACGGCAGGACCCGCAGCGCGAGCCGCCACCACGCCCGACCGGACGTGCGCCGAGCCCACCGCCCGGCGCGGACCGCGCCACGGGTGCCGAGGGCGAGGGCAAGGAGGGTGAGCGCGGCGAGGACCCAGTCGGCCGTCATGGAGAACGGCTCGGCCACCTCGGCCCGTCTGCCCCGGGCGAGGTCGACCAGGCCCTGGGTGATCTGGGCCGCGTCGTCCCCGGACAGCATGCCGGTGTTGGTGACGACGGCGATCCCGGTCCCGCTGTCCGGCAGCAGGGTCGCCATGGAGTTGTGCGTGAGCAGCTGACCGGTGTGCTGGATTCGCCGGGGCCCTTCGTGGGTGTGCACCGACCAGCCCATCGCGTAGTCGCTGTCCCGTGGCGTGTCCGGCGGCGTGTGCGTGACGTCGATGGTCCGCGCGGAGGCGATGCGCCGCCCGTCGGCGGAGGCACCGTGGTTGTTCTGGACGATCAGCCACCGCGCGAGATCGTCGGCGGTGGTGACGACTCCGTGGCCGCCCGCGGCGAACCAGCGGGGGTGGCCGACGGGCACGGTCGTCCCGTACGCGCGCACATGACCGCGCGCCTGTCCGGGCATCTGCTCCGTTCCGGGGACGGACGACGTACGGGTCATGTGCAGCGGGCGGAAGATCTCCTCGGCCATGTACTCCGCGAACGGGCGTCCGTCGACGACTTCGACGAGGCGTGCGGCCACGAAGTAGTTGGGGTTGTGGTAGCTGTGCCGGGCGCCCGGAGCGGTGGCGAGGCGAGCGTTCCGCATCGCGGCGACGGCTTCCTTGAGCGTGTGCGGCTGAGCCCGCGTCAGATCCGGGTACGTCGAGTCGGCCATGCCGGAGGTCTGGGTGAGGAGGTGCCGCACGGTGATCTTCTCGGCGCGAGGGTCGGCCAGGGTGAACTCGGGCAGGTAGCGGCGCACCGGCCGGTCAAGGTCCACCAGTTCGTCCTCGACGAGCTGCATCACGGCCAGGGCGGTCATGGCCTTGGACAGCGACGCCACGGGCACCCGCGTGCTCGCGGTCATGGCCCGGCCGGACGCGGTGTGCCCGTAGCCGGCCGAGTGCACCACCTCCTCGCCCCTGGTCACGGCGACCACCGCGCCCGGCAGGCCCGTCTCCTCGACGTAGTCGTGCAGGAAGCGGTCGATCGCCGCCGCATTCAAGGCGGGGGCGGGCTCGGCGGCGGGGACGGGAGTGGCGCCCAGCAGCGTCGCCGCCGTGATGCCGAGCGCGGCCGCGAAGGCGGCGAGCCCACGGCGGGTACGGGAGTGGACAACGGGGATTCTCATGCCGACCAGTGCACCGGTCGGCGCACGCCTCGCACATTGGCGTACAGGGGAGTTCGAAGGTAGTGCGGGCACTACTGCCGCAAGATCCCCGTGCCGCTACCTTCGACGAATGCGTCACCGCAACGCCTGGCAGGCCCTGGCCCAGAACCCGCTGAAGCTGCTCCGCTCCAGCTGGCCCTGGCGGTCCCTGGCCTACCTGCTGTCCGGGGTCGCCTTCGGCGCCGTGGCGACCCTCGTCCTGGTGAGCCTGCTGATCGCGGGGTTCGCCTCGCTGATCGTGCTCGTGGGGGCGGTGCTGCTGCTCGGCGTGGCCCTCTCCGGTGTCGTCGTCACCCGGTTCGAGCGGTGGCGGCTGCGGCTCGTCGACCTGGACCCGGTGCCCGACCCGCACCGGGCACCGGAGTGGCCCGGTTTGCGCGGCTGGCTGCACACGCGGCTGCACGAACAGGCGACCTGGCGTGAACTCGGCTTCACCGCCGTGTCCTTGACCGCACTGTGGTGGATGGACTTCCTCGTCCTGGCCTTCGCCCTGGCCGTGCCCGTCCTGGTGATGCTGTCGCCCGTCGACGACCCGGGCGCCTGGCCGCTGTTCGTCGTCGGTCTGTGCCTGCTGCCCGCCGCGCCCTACACCCTCACCGCCTGGGCCGGTGCCCGAGCCGCCGTCACCCGCCTCATGCTCGCGCCCCGCGACAGCGAACTGGGCCGGCAGCTCACCGACGTACGCGCCTCACGGACCCGCCTCGTCGACGCCTTCGACCAGGAGCGGCGGCGCATCGAACGGGATCTGCACGACGGGGCGCAGCAGCGGCTCGTCTCCCTCAACGTGCGGCTCGGCCTGGCGCGCCTCGACGCCGCGCCCGGCTCGCCGCTGGCGGCGCAGCTCGCCGAGGCACAAGCACAACTGACCCTCGCCGTAGCGGAGTTGAGGGACCTGAGCCGAGGCGTCCACCCCAAGGCCCTGACCGACCACGGTCTGGCCGCCGCGGTCGGGAACCTCGCCGCCCGCTCGGCCCTGCCGGTCACCGTCGACATCCGCCTGCCCGGCCGGCTGCCCACGCCCCTGGAGACCACCGCGTACTTCGTGATCTCCGAAGCCCTCGCCAACGCCGCCAAGCACGGCGGCGGAACCCACGCCCATGTGCAAGCCCGGCAGCACACCAACCTCCTCACCCTGACCGTCAGGGACGACGGGACCGGGGGCGCCGATCCCGGGGCGGGCAGCGGGCTGACGGGGCTCGCCGACCGGGTCGCCGCCGCGGACGGCAGGCTCCGTCTCTCCAGCCCGGTAGGCGGACCTACACTCCTGCACGTGGAGCTGCCGTGCCGCTGACCGTCGTACTCGCCGAGGACTCCCCGCTCATGCGGGACGGACTCGTCGGGGTGCTCACCCGTTTCGGCCACGAGGTGGCGGCCGCCGTCTGCGACGCCGACGCCCTGGTCGCCGCCGCGCGCGAGCACCGTCCCGACATCGTCGTCACCGACGTCCGCATGCCCCCGGGCCACAGCGACGACGGCCTGCGCGCCGCCATCGCCCTGCGCCGGGAGAACCCGGCCCTGCCGGTCCTCGTCCTGAGCCAGTACATCGAGCAGTCCTACGCCGCCCACCTCCTCGACCTCGGCTCGGACAGCGGGGTGGGCTACCTCCTCAAGGATCGCGTCAGCGCGGTCACCGAGTTCGTCGACGCCGTCACCCAAGTCGCCGCCGGAGCCACGGTGGTGGACCCCGAGGTGGTCCGCCAACTCCTCAACCGCCGCCAGGACCCGCTGCGACGGCTCACGCCACGCGAGCGCGAGGTCCTGGCCCTGATGGCGGAAGGCCGCGCCAACGCCGCCATCGCACGCGAGCTGTACGTCACCGAGGCGGCCGTGAACAAGCACGTGAGCAGCATCCTGCAGAAGCTCGAACTGCACATCGGCGGCGAGGGCCACCGCCGCGTGCTCGCGGTCCTCGCCTATCTTCGCGCGTGAACTCGCGGAAAATATCCGGCACTTGGCGTTGACAGGGCAAGCTCTACGCGCGTCATCCTAGGGGCATGCGAATCCCCCCACGCATCGCCACAGGCATCGCTCTGGCCGCCGCGCTCCTCGTCGGCGGACCCGTCGCCGCGCACGCGGCCCCGGCCCCCACCCTCGTCCCCGTAACCGCCCGCTCCGCGACCGCGTCCGTCGCCGCCGTCGGCGACATCTGCCACTCCGCGCTGCCGCCCGAGGCCCACGACACCCTCGACCTGATCGATGCGGGCGGCCCCTTCCCGTACCCGCAGGACGGCACCGTCTTCCAGAACCGTGAGGGGCTGCTGCCCCCTCAGGACTCCGGCTACTACCACGAGTACACCGTCGAGACCCCCGGCTCCGACGACCGCGGCGCCCGCCGCATCGTCACCGGCGAGGCGAGCGAAGAGGACTACTACACCGCCGACCACTACGAGTCCTTCGACCTGGTCGACCACGGCTGCTGACCCGGTCCGGACCCCACGGCCCCGGTCGCCGCAAGCGCACCACGCGGCGACCGGAGCGGCGAGCCGTACGTATCAGCCCCCCTTGCTGCTCTCCGCCGCGGCGAACACCGCCACCGACAGCACGACGAGCGCGATGCCGGCGTACAGCTCGTACCCGTGCAGGAAGTCCAGGTGCTGGACGATGCCCCAGGTGAGCTGCCAGTCGGTCAGCTCGCGCACGATCGCGAAGGCGCCCTGGATCAGCAGGATCAGACCGAGGAACTCAAGACCTTTCTTCATGCGCCGATCCTCGCCCCGCCCCGCACCCCCGCACATCGGCCGCACGGCGAACCCCGCAGGGCCGTGACGGGCCGAAAGTCGATGCCCGCCAGACTTTGGCTACGGTGCCCGCCAGACTTTGGCTACGGTGCCCGCCAGACTTTTGGCTACGGTCCCCCGCGCGGCGCCCGCGCGGTGTCCGAGCTGTGTCTGCGCGGCTGCGCCGCTGCGTAGATTTGCCGACCATGAGAGACATGGAGCGGCAGCCGCCCCCGGCGCACCCCACGCCGGGCCCCGAGTACCGGTGGCCCAGCCTGCTGCCCGCCGCCGTCGCCGCCGAGCTCGACCCCGACCGGATGAGGAACGGCCGGCCCCGGCGCACCGTGCGCGACTGGTTCGCCGACTTCGGCTGCTTCCTCGTCGCCGTGTTCATCGGCCTGATCGCCGCCGAGGCGATCGGCAGCAACCCGAACGTGTCCCCCGGCCTCGCCCGGCTCGACCAGCTCGTCGGCGCGCTGGCCTGCGCGGCGGTCTGGCTGCGGCGCCGCTGGCCGGTCGGTCTGGCCGTCGCGATGCTGCCGGTCAGCGTCGTCTCGGACACCGCGGGCGGCGCGGCCACCGTGGCGATCTTCACGCTCGCCGTGCACCGCCCGTTCCGGTACGTGGCATGGATCGGCGGCGTCTCCCTCGCCCTCGTCCCGTTCTTCTACCTGATCCGGCCGGACGCCGAGCTTCCGTATCTGGTCACCGTCGCCTTCTCGGTGCTGCTCTCCGTCACCGTCATCAGCCTGGGCCTGTTCGTACGCTCCCGGCGCCAGCTCCTGCTGAGCCTGCGCGAGCGCGCCGAACGCGCCGAGTCCGAGGCGGCCCTGCGCGCCAAGGAGGCCCAGCGCCTCGCCCGCGAGGCCATCGCCCGCGAGATGCACGACGTACTCGCCCACCGGCTCACTCTGCTCAGCGTGCACGCGGGCGCCCTTGAGTTCCGGCCCGACGCCCCCGAGCAGGAGGTAGCCCGGGCGGCGGGCGTGATCCGCGACAGCGCGCACGAGGCCCTGCAGGACCTGCGGGAGATCATCGGCGTCCTGCGCACCGACGAGCCCGCCGCCGACGAGGGCGGCCGCCCGCAGCCCACCCTCGCCGCGCTCGACGCCCTGGTCGCCGAGTGCCGCGCCGCCGGCATGCGGGTCACCCTCGACAACCGCGTCGCCGACCCCGCTGCCGTCCCCGCGGGCGCCGGGCGCAACGCGTACCGCATCGCCCAGGAGGGCCTGACCAACGCCCGCAAGCACGCGCCCGGCGCCGAGGTCACCGTCCGTGTGACCGGCGCACCCGGCGACGGCCTGACCGTCGAGGTGCGCAACCCGGCCCCTCCCGGCGACGTACCGGAGGTGCCCGGCTCGGGGCAGGGGCTGATCGGCCTGACCGAGCGCGCGATCCTCGCCGGGGGCCGCCTCACGCACGGCGCCGAGGGCGACGGCGGATTCCGGATCACGGCCTGGCTACCGTGGGCCTCATGACCTCGAACCCGATCCGGCTGCTGCTGGTCGACGACGACCCTCTCGTACGCGCCGGCCTCTCCCTGATGTTCGGCGGCGCCGACGGCATCGAGATCGTCGGGGAGGCCGCCGACGGGGCCGAAGCAGCCCGCCGCGTGGCCGAGTCGAAGCCCGACGTGGTCCTCATGGACCTGCGCATGCCGCAGGTCGACGGCCTCACCGCCACCGAGGAGCTGCGCGCCCGCGCGGACGCCCCCGAGGTGGTCGTCCTCACCACCTTCCACGCCGACGAGCAGGTTCTTCGCGCCCTGCGCGCGGGCGCCGCGGGCTTCGTCCTCAAGGACACCCCGCCCGCGGAGATCGTCGCGGCGGTACGCCGGGTGGCCGCGGGCGACCCGGTCCTCTCGCCGACCGTGACGCGTCAGCTCATCACGCGGGCGGCCGGCCCGGACCCGTACACCGACCGCAGGGCTCGCGCCGAGGCCCGCCTGGCGGTGCTCGCGGACCGGGAGCGCGAGGTCGCCGTGGCGGTCGGCCGGGGCCGCTCCAACGCGGAGATCGCGGCCCGGCTGTACATGAGCGTCGCCACGGTCAAGGCCCACGTGAGCCGCATCCTGACGAAGCTGGACCTCAACAACCGGGTGCAGATCGCGCTGCTTGCCCACGATGCGGGGCTGCTTGACGGGGCGGATGGGGGCGGTGGGGAGGGTGGCGGCGGCGGGGCCGATGGTGCGTACGGGGTCGACGGGGTCGGCGGGGCTGATGGTGCGTACGGGGTCGGCGGGGCCGATGGTGCGTACGGGGCCGACGGGGAGCGCGGTTAGGCACGAGCTGCCGCGCCTGACCGCGCTCGCCCGGCGCATCGCCGAGGACGCCGGTTCGACCGTCAGTCCCGCAGCCGGAACGCCAGCTCCGTCTCCCACTTGTTCAGATCCGGCTCCACGCGCGGGTCCGTCTTGTAGCTCTCCAGGCGGCAGCCCCACACCTCGCCCGCCTCCGTGCGCTCCATGTCCCAGGCGAGGCCCTTGGCCTCGGCCCACTTGAGGACCGTGGCGGTCACCGCGAACAGCTCGTCGGGGTGGCCGACATGGCGGACCGTCACATAGCGTCCGGCGGGCAGTGTGCCCACGAACAGCTCGCCGCCCGGCACCCGGACCCGCTCGCCGACCGGCACCCCGGCCACCACCTCGAACTCCCGCGTACGGTCCTCCGGATCGAGCACCTCGTACTTGAAGAACGGGCCGTCGGCCATCGGGATGCCGCGCTCGCCGAGCCAGCCCACGATCTCCGGCAGCCGGTCGGCGAGCCGGCCGAACGTGTCCCACGTGACCCTGCCCCGGACGCCCACGAAGGCCCGCTCGGGGCGCTCTTCGATCCTCGGTTGGTTCGCCATGCGCCGATCCTGCCGGGGCGCGCCGCGCTACGCACCCCGGCCGCGCGGATCAGTCCGCGGATCAGTCCGTCGGAGGGCCCGGCGGTCGTCCGGAGGGCTGGACGTGGGCCGGGTGGTGCGCGGCGTCCGCGGGTCGGCGGCCGCCGCTGCCGGTGCGGGGCGCGCGGCTGCCTGGAGGCGTACGTCGGCGCCGCGACGCTGCCGCCGGACCGGTTCCTGGACGCCGGTGGTGCGGGTAGATTCGCGCCCCGCCGCACCACGTCCACGTCCGCGTCCGCGTCCACGCCCACCTCCGCGCCCCCGCCCGTCGGCCGCCGGGCAGGCCCGCACGACGAGCAGAGGAGATCCCTACGATGACGCAGCCGCCGCCCGCAGCCGACGTGACCGCGCGTGACGTGACCGCGCGTGACGTGACCGCGCGTGACGTGACCGCGCGTGACGTGACCGCGCGTGACATGACCGCGCGTGACATGACCGCGCGCGCCGCGACCGCGCGCGCCGCCCCAGCCGCCGGGTCGGGCGGCGAGGAGAGCATGTGCGCGGCCGGACGCCAGGGCGCCCTCCCGGTGGCGCGGGGCTGACGGCAGATGCAGCGCAGCGTCGAGATCTGCACCGACGTCACCGGCCGCACCGGCGGCGGCGAGGGCTTCCACTACCTGCGGTGGAGGTCCAAGGTCGAGCTGACCCTGGACTGCTTCATCTGCGAACGGACCGCCCGCACCACACTTCTGGAGGTCGGCGCCGAACGCGCGGTGTGCGGCGGCAGCAGGGGCGGCGCCGCCTCGCACTACACCGCTGCCCGCATCTCCGCCTTCGACGTCACCTCGGGCGCGGACCAGCTGGCGCTGCGCACCGTCGTCAGCTTCTGGTGGGCCCCGTTCACCGACGCGGCCTCCGGCCACCGCGCCGCCGCCCCGACCCTGCACCCCTGGGTCCGGCTGCACCTCGGCTACGACTGCCCGCAGGAGGGCGGCGCATCCGGCTCGTTCGGCATCCGGACGAACATGGAACGCCCGGTCAGCGAACCCTGCGCGCACTGCTCCCGTCCGGTCGCGACGAGCACCAGGACTCCCACGATCCGGCTCCTCGACTGAGCGGTCCCCGCGGGCGCGTGCCTCTCCCCGGACCTCGCTCCTCAGGGCGATCAACCGCGCCCGAGCCGACAGTGCGGACTACTCCGCGAGCCGCACGGCCCGCCCCTCCCGCCGGGACACCTCGCACGCCTCCGCGACCCGCAGGGCCCGCAGCGCCTCGTGACCGTCGCAGGGGTTCGCCCGCTCGCCCCCGGCCACCTCCACGAACGCCGCCAGCTCCGCCTCGTACGCCGGAGCGAACCGCTCCAGGAACCCCGGCCACGGCTTCGTGGGCGCCGCAGGCCCCGTCGGCTCGGCCGACGTCAGCGGCGTGCGCTCGTCCCAGCCGACCGCCAACTGGTCCCGCTCACCGGCGAGCTCCATGCGTACGTCGTACCCCGCGCCGTTGCAGCGCGTCGCCGTCGCCGTGGCGAGCGTGCCGTCGTCCAGGGTGAGGACGACCGCCGCCGAGGCCACGTCGTCCGCCTCGCGGAACATCGCCGGGCCCGCGTCCGAGCCGACCGCGTACACCTCGCGCACCTCACGCCCCGTCACCCAGCGCAGCGCGTCGAAGTCGTGGATCAGGCAGTCCCGGTAGAGCCCGCCGGACAGCGGCAGATACGCGGCGGGCGGCGGCGCCGGGTCGGAGGTGACCGCCCGCACCGTGTGCAGCCGGCCGAGCCGCCCGTCCCGTACGGCTGCGCGGGCCGCCGCGTACCCCGCGTCGAAGCGCCGCTGGAAGCCGAGCTGGAGCACCGAGCCCGCCCGCTCCACCTCCCGCAGCGCGGCCAGCGTGCCCGGCAGGTCCACGGCGACCGGCTTCTCGCAGAACGCGGGCAGCCCGGCCCGCGCCGCCCGGCCGATCAGGGCTGCGTGCGCCGAGGTCGCCGCGGTGATCACGACCGCGTCCACCCCGGCCGCGAACACCGCGGCGACCTCGGCCACGGCCTCCGCGCCCGTACGCCCCGCGAGCTCCGCAGCCCGTGCCGGATCCGCGTCGGCGACCAGCAGGGCGTCCACCCGCGGGTGCCGGGCGAGTGTCGCCGCGTGGAACGAACCGATACGACCTGTCCCGATGAGTCCGATGCGCATGCCCCCAACCTGGCACCGCCGCCGCACCGCGTCCAGCACATGTCGGGAGGAGGAGACAGGGGACACCGGGCGGCGGAACGCCCGGCGGCGCCGCCGGTCCGCACGTACACTCGAACTTGTCCCGCAGTCAGGGGAGTTGACGCATGCCGCAGGCACCAGGCAGCGACCCGCGCCACCTGATCGACACCGTCAGGCCGCACCCCGCCCACGTGTACGACTGGCATCTCGGCGGTTCCTCGACATCGGCGCGGGCATCCCCACGGAGCCGAATCTGCACCAGGTCGCCCAGACGATCGGGCCCGAGGCACGCGTGGTCCACGGCGACAACGACCCGATTACCCGATCGTGCCCGCCCACGCGGCGGCCCTGCTGCGCGGCACGCCCGAGGGCGCCACCGACTACCTTCAGGTGGACGTCCGCGAGCCGAAGCGGATCCTCGAACTGACCGCCGTGACCCTGGACTTCGACCGGCCGGTGGCCACGCTCGGCGCCTCCTTCGCCGAGGCCGCCGTGCAGGCCGGGAAGGACTCCGGCAGCGATGCGGAGATCGACACGTCCGACCGCAACGCCGAGCTCGTCAAGCAGCTCAAGGCTGACTCCGGCGAACCGGCACCCGTTGACGACGGCGAGCCGCCCACGCAACCCCGGCGAACAGCACCCGGCGACCCCGCTGCCCGCACCCCTGATCGCCGTGACCGATACTGGGGCGTTCGGGGCGGACCGCCGGCCCGCCCCACCGCACCACCCGGCAGCACACCGAGAAGGGCACGACTTCGTGGCAAGAGTTCGGACCTGGGCAGCCCTCGCGCTCGCGGCGGTGCTCGGCATCGCGCTCACCGGCTGCAGCAGCACCGGCGGCAAGCGCGCCGAGGACGCCCGCAAGGCCCAGGCACAGGGCAGGGCCGCGGTCGACACCCCGCGCTGGACGATCGCCATGGTCACCCACTCGGGCGACGGCGACACCTTCTGGGACATCGTCCGCAAGGGCGCCGAACAGGCCGCCGTCAAGGACAACATCAACTTCCTGTACGCCAACCACGACGAGGGCAAGGAGCAGGCCCAGCTGGTCAACTCCTACATCGACAAGAGGGTCGACGGTCTGATCGTCACCCTCGCCAAGCCCGACGCGATGAAGGCGTCCCTGGCCCGCGCCCGCAAGGCCGGTATCCCGGTGATCACCGTCAACTCCGGCTCCGCCGAGTCCAAGGAGTTCGGCGCCCTCGCCCACATCGGCCAGGACGAGGAGATCGCAGGCGAGGCGGTCGGCGAGGAGCTCAACAAGCGCGGGAAGAAGAAGGCCCTGTGCGTGCTGCACGAGCAGGGCAACGTCGGCCACGAGCAGCGCTGTGCCGGCGCGAGGAAGACCTTCGACGGCACGATGCAGAACCTCTACGTCGACGGCACCAACATGCCCGACGTCCAGTCCGGCATCAGCGCCAAGCTGCAGTCCGACTCCGCCATCGACGCGGTCGTCACGCTCGGCGCGCCCTTCGCCGACACCGCGGTCAAGGCCAAGGAGGACGTGGGCAGCAAGGCGGAGATCGACACCTTCGACCTGAACGCCAAGGTCGCCGCGGGCCTCAAGTCCCGCGACCTCGGCTTCGCCGTCGACCAGCAGCCGTACCTCCAGGGGTACGAGGCGGTCGACCTGCTGTGGCTGTACAAGTACAACGCCGACGTCCTCGGCGGCGGCCGGCCCGTGCTCACCGGCCCGGAGATCGTCACCGCGAAGGACGCCGCCAAGCTGGAGGAGTTCGCGAAGCGGGGGACCCGGTGAGCGCGACCGCCCCGGCCCCGGCGCCGGACAGACCGGGCAAGCCGGACAAGCGCGCCGACGAACGGCTCCTGAAGACCTCGCACCTGCGCAAGCTGCTCGGCCGGCCCGAACTGGGCGCGGTCGTCGGCGCCGTCGCCGTGTTCATGTTCTTCTCGTTCGCCGCGGACAGCTTCCTGCGCGCGGCCAGCCTGTCGACGGTCCTGTACGCCTCGTCGACGATCGGGATCATGGCGGTGCCGGTGGCGCTCCTTATGATCGGCGGGGAGTTCGACCTGTCCGCGGGCGTCCTGGTGACCAGCTCCGCGCTGATCTCGTCGATGTTCAGCTACCAGATGACGGCGAACGTCTGGGTGGGCGTGGGCGTCTCGCTGCTCACCACCCTCGCCATCGGCGTCTTCAACGGCTTCATGCTGACCCGTACGAAACTGCCCAGCTTCATCATCACGCTCGGCACGTTCTTGATGCTCACCGGGCTGAACCTGGGCTTCACCAAGCTGATCAGCGGCACCGTCTCCACCAAGACGATCGCCGACATGGAGGGCTTCGAGTCCGCGAAGGCGCTGTTCGCCTCGCAGTTCACCCTCGGCGGCGTCGCCTTCAAGGTGACGATTCTGTGGTGGATCGCCCTGGTCGCCGTCGCCACCTGGATCCTGCTCCGCACCCGCGCGGGCAACTGGATCTTCGCGGTCGGCGGCAACATGGACGCCGCACGCGCGGTGGGCGTCCCGGTCGTCAAGACCAAAATCGGGCTCTATATGGGGGTCGGTTTCGCCGCCTGGGTGTCGGGACAGCACCTGCTTTTCTCCTTCGACGCGGTGCAGTCCGGCGAGGGCGTCGGCAACGAGCTGATCTACATCGTCGCGGCCGTCATCGGCGGCTCCCTGATCACCGGCGGCTACGGCTCCGCGATCGGCTCCGCCTTCGGCGCGTTCATCTTCGGCATGACCGGCAAGGGCATCGTGTACGCGGAGTGGAACGCCGACTGGTACAAGTTCTTCCTCGGAGCGATGCTCCTCCTGGCGACCCTCCTGAACCACTGGGTCCGCAAGCGTGCGGAGGCCACGACATGACGACCGAAGCCGTGAACAGAGCCGGGACCCCGCTGGTCGAGCTGGACTCGGTCAGCAAGTACTACGGCAACATCCGCGCCCTGGAAGGCGTCTCCCTGCAGGTGCACGCGGGGGAGGTGTCCTGCGTCCTCGGCGACAACGGCGCCGGCAAGTCCACCCTGATCAAGATCATCGCGGGGCTGCACCAGCACGACGCGGGCACCTTCCGCATCCAGGACGAGGAGACCCGCCTCAGCAACCCGCGCGACGCCCTGGACCGCGGCATCGCCACCGTCTACCAGGACCTCGCCGTCGTCCCGCTGATGCCCGTCTGGCGGAACTTCTTCCTCGGCTCCGAGCCGACCAGGGGCACCGGCCCCTTCCAGCGCCTCGACGTCGAGCGGATGCGCCGTACGACCCGCGAGGAACTGCTCCGCATGGGCATCGACCTGCGCGACGTCGACCAGCCCATCGGCACCCTCTCCGGCGGCGAGCGCCAGTGCGTCGCCATCGCGCGTGCGGTGTATTTCGGCGCGAAGGTCCTGGTCCTGGACGAGCCGACCGCGGCCCTCGGCGTGAAGCAGTCCGGCGTCGTCCTCAAGTACGTGGCCGCCGCGCGTGACGCAGGCCTCGGAGTGGTGCTCATCACGCACAACCCGCACCACGCCTACCTCGTGGGCGACCGGTTCGTCCTCCTCAAGCGCGGCGCGATGGCCGGCAGCCACCTCCGCGAGGAGATCGCCCTGGACGAGCTCACCCGCCAGATGGCGGGCGGTTCGGAGCTGGAGGAGCTGAGCCACGAACTGGAACGGGCCCAGGGGAAGCAGGACGACTGATCCACCCCGGCCCCGGTCCGGGCTCACCGGGCCTTGACACCCGTCCCCCGTAGAATCGCCCCCGATGAGCACCTACCGCGACTTCGCCCACCGCGGCTCCGCGCGCGCCACCGTCCTGCGGACCGTCGGCACCCGCGAGCGCCGCTCCCACCTCTCCGCCCCGCGCGTGCCGACCGTCGGCATCGACATCGGCGGTACGAAGGTGATGGCGGGCGTCGTGGACGCGGACGGCCAGATCCTGGAGAAGGTCAGGACGGAGACGCCGGACAAGTCCAAGAGCCCCAAGGTCGTCGAGGACACCATCTGCGAGCTGGTGCTCGACCTCTCCGACCGGCACGACGTCCACGCGGTCGGCATCGGCGCGGCCGGCTGGGTCGACGCGGACCGCAACCGCGTCCTGTTCGCCCCCCACCTGTCCTGGCGCAACGAACCCCTGCGCGACTCCCTGCAGTCCCGCCTCGCCGTCCCGGTGATGGTCGACAACGACGCCAACACCGCGGCCTGGGCCGAGTGGCGCTTCGGCGCGGGCGCGGGCGAGGACCACCTCGTCATGATCACGCTCGGCACCGGCATCGGCGGCGCGATCCTGGAGGACGGCCAGGTCAAGCGCGGCAAGTACGGCGTCGCGGGCGAGTTCGGCCATATGCAGGTCGTGCCCGGCGGCCACCGCTGCCCCTGCGGCAACCGCGGCTGCTGGGAGCAGTACAGCTCCGGCAACGCGCTCGTACGGGAGGCCCGCGAGCTGGCCGCCGCCGACTCCCCGGTCGCGTACAACATCATCGACCGCGTCAAGGGCCAGATCCCCGAGATCACCGGCCCGCTGATCACCGAGCTGGCGCGCGAGGGCGACGCGATGTGCGTCGAGCTGCTGCAGGACATCGGACAGTGGCTCGGCGTCGGCATCGCCAACCTCGCCGCCGCCCTCGACCCGTCCTGCTTCGTCATCGGCGGCGGCGTCAGCGCCGCCGACGACCTCCTCATCGGCCCCGCCCGCGACGCCTTCCGCCGCCACCTCACCGGCCGCGGATACCGTCCGGAGGCCCGGATCACCCAGGCCCAGCTCGGCCCGGAGGCGGGCATGGTGGGCGCCGCCGACCTGGCGCGCCTAGTCGCCCGCCGCTTCCGCCGCGCCAACCGCCGCAGACTCGAACGCTACGAGCGGTACGAGCGGTACGCGCAGGCGATCCGCACCACCACCCGCCACACCCAGGGAAACAAGTAGATGAACCCTTCCGTACCCGGCCCGTCCACCCCGCCGGAGGGTTCGAAGCCGCCCGAGGACCGGGGGCACATGCTCCGCCGCCGCTGGTTCACGGCGGTCATCATCGTGCTCCTGATCGGCATCCCCGCCGGCTACCTGGCGATCTCCGCCGGGCAGAGCCGGGCAAGCGGCCGCGACAAGGAGGAGAAGTACTCCGCGACCGGCCTCACCTCGGCCTGGCCCTCGCGCGTGCAGCGCCGCATCTACGAGGTGCCGATCCCGTCGTACTCCCGCCGCGTCGCGTACTACGAGACCAACAACTGGCGCACCAGCAGGCTGTACGTTCAGTTCCTCACCAGCAACGACGGCCTGAAGAGGTTCCTCAAGAGCATGGACAAGAAGGCCGCCGACCTGAAGGAGGGCGACATGACGCTCAGCAAGCGCGACCGCGACGTCGTCGGCTGGACGTTCAAGAACTCCGGACCCTTCTACGGCCTGGAGCACGAGCAGCCGGACCCGCGCCCCAGCCACGACGTGTACGTGGACCGCAGCAACCCGCACCACCCGATGGTCTACGTCGTCTCGACGGCCAACCCGTAGCCTGCCTGCGCGTTTGCCGCCGCCCGGCCGATTGTCAGTGCCCCTCCGTAGAGTCGTAGACGTCCGGTCGACGACCGATCCCGGAGGGGGTGAGCTGTGCCATGACCGAAGTGCTGGAACGACGAGAGGCGGGGGGCGCCGACCCGCGCCTCCGTCTCGCCGCCGTCTTCCTGCCCGCCGTGCTGCCGCGTGAGGGCCGGCTCGCGCTCTGGGACCCCGAGGGCGGCCCGCTCCCGGACGCCCCGGGCACACCCGCCGAGCTGACGGTCGTACGCAACCGGGGCGCCGTCGTCCGCAGGGCCACCGCACCCGCCCTGACGCTGCCGGTCGACGCGGCGCTGCCGCTGCTCCTCGCCGCGCACCCGCCGGCGCGCCCGCACCCGTCCGTCCACCCCGCCACGGCCTGCTGGGGCGCCGCGGCCCGCCTCGCCCTGCGCCTCGTGGCCCGCGGCCGCCTGCTGCCCGGCCTCACCGCGGACGACCGGGACGCCTGGCGCGCGGGCCCGCTGGAGAGCGGCGACTTCGAGCAGCTGCGCGCCATCGCCGCCGCGCTGCCGTACGAAGGCCATGCCGTCCCCCTCGAAGACGCCGTTCCGCTGCAGCTGCCGCAGCCCGAGGCCCTGATGCGGGCGTTCCTCGACGCGGTCGCGGACTGTCTGCCGCGCACCCCGGCCGCGGCGCACTCCGTCGGCGCCCCGTTCGCCGCGCGCGCCCCGCAGCGCCTGCCGCACGCGCGCGAGTGGGCCGCCGAAGCCGCCGCAGGCATGGACGCGGGCGTGCGCATCTCGCTCCGCCTCGACCTGTCGGGCCGCGACCTGTTCGACCGCAGCGACGAGGACCGCACGGCGGGCGCGGCCGTGGTGCAGGTGCACAGCCTCGCCGACCCCACCCTCGTCATCGACGCGCGCGCCCTGTGGGACGGCGAGGGCGAGGAGACCTTCGGGCCCCGCGCGCGCGTGGACGCCGCCCTCGCCCTGCGGCGCGCGGCCCGCGTCTGGCCACCCCTGGAACGCCTCACCGAACAGCCCGCCCCGGACGTACTCCCGCTCTCCGAGACGGAGTTGTACGACCTGCTCGGCACCGCCACGGCCCGCCTCGGCGCCGCCGGGGTCGCCGTGCACTGGCCGCGCGACCTCGCACAGGACCTGTCGGCCGCCGCCGTGGTGCGCTCCGCTCCCGGCTCCGCGACGGACGGCACGGGGTTCTTCGAGGCCGAGAAGCTCCTGGAGTTCCGCTGGCAGTTGGCGCTCGGCGGCGATCCGCTCACCGAGGCCGAGATGGACCGGCTCGCCGAGTCGCACCGGCCCGTCGTCCGGCTGCGCGACCGGTGGGTGCTCGTCGACCCGGCGCTCGTCCGCAAGGCCCGCAAACGCGAACTCGGGCTGCTTGACCCGGTCGACGCCCTGTCGGTCGCCCTCACCGGCACGGCCGACGTCGACGGCGAGGAGGTCGAGGCCGTCCCCGTCGGTGCGCTCGCCGAGCTGCGGGACCGCCTCACCACGGGCCTCGCCCCGGCACAGCCGCCGCCCGGCCTGGACGCCGAGCTGCGGGAGTACCAACTCCGCGGCCTGGCCTGGCTCGACCTCATGACCTCACTCGGCCTCGGCGGCTGCCTCGCGGACGACATGGGCCTCGGCAAGACCGTCACCCTCATCGCCCTGCACCTGCGCCGCGCCCGCCGCGAACCCACCCTGGTCGTCTGCCCCGCCTCCCTCCTCGGCAACTGGCAGCGGGAGATCACCCGCTTCGCGCCGGGAGTCCCGGTCCGCCGTTTCCACGGCGCGAACCGCTCCCTCGACGACCTGGACGGCGGTTTCGTCCTCACCACGTACGCCACGATGCGCACCACCGCCGCGCGCCTGGCCGAGCAGCCCTGGGGCATGGTCGTCGCGGACGAGGCACAGCACGTCAAGAACCCGCACTCCGCGACGGCGAAGGCGCTGCGCACGATTCCCGCCCCGGCCCGCATCGCCCTCACCGGCACGCCGGTCGAGAACAACCTCTCCGAGCTGTGGGCCCTCCTCGACTGGACGACGCCCGGCCTGCTCGGCCCGCTGAAGGCGTTCCGCTCCCGGCACGCGCGCGCGGTGGAGGGCGGCGAGCAGGACGAGGCGGTGGAGCGGCTGGCCCGCCTGGTCCGCCCGTTCCTGCTGCGCCGCAAGAAGTCCGACCCGGGCATCGTGCCCGAACTCCCGCCGAAGACGGAGACCGACCATCCGGTGCCGCTCTCCCGCGAACAGGCCTCGCTGTACGAAGCGGTGGTCCGCGAGTCGATGGCGGCGATCGAGGCGGCGCAGGGCATCGCGCGGCGCGGCCTCGTCCTGAAGCTGCTCGGCGCGCTCAAGCAGATCTGCAACCATCCGGCGCAGTACCTCAAGGAGTCCGCGGGCCGCTCGGGGCGGGTCCGCCTGGACGGCCGCTCCGGCAAACTCGACCTGCTCGACGAGCTGTTGGACACGATCCTCGCGGAGGACGGCTCGACGCTGATCTTCACGCAGTACGTCGGCATGGCCGAGCTGATCGCCGGGCACCTGGAGGGGCGCGCGGTCCCGGCCGAGCTGCTGCACGGCGGGACGCCGGTGGTCGAGCGCGAGCGCATGGTCGACCGCTTCCAGTCCGGTGCGACCCCGGTCCTCGTCCTCTCCCTGAAGGCGGCGGGCACGGGCCTCAACCTCACCCGCGCGGGCCACGTCGTGCACTTCGACCGCTGGTGGAACCCGGCGGTGGAGGAGCAGGCCACGGACCGTGCGTACCGCATCGGGCAGACCCAGCCGGTGCAGGTGCACCGGCTGATCACCGAGGGCACGGTCGAGGACCGCATCGCCGAGATGCTGGCGTCGAAACGCGCGTTGGCCGACGCGGTCCTCGGCTCGGGCGAGTCGGCCCTGACGGAACTCACGGATCGCGAACTGGCGGACCTGATCTCTCTGCGGAGGCCCGCATGAGCACGACACCGAGCGCCGACGACACCCCTGAAACCCCGGCCCAGAGGGCCCGCCGCGCGCTGCGCGAGTCCCGCGGCGCGCGGCAGGCACAGGTGGGGGAGGCGATGGGGGATGAGGCGGCGTGGGCGGAGGATGCTGGGGCTGAACCGAGGCTTGGGGAGGGGCAGTTGAGGCGTTCTGGCCGGGTGGGGGTTGCCCCTGTCGCGAGCCCGTGCCCCAAGGACACCGCCCCCGCGAATCCCGCCCCGACCAGTGCCGGTCCGGCGATGCCCGCTGTCGTCGATCAGGCGGAGGAGCCGTCCGCGAACCCCCGTCGGCTGCACGCCGTGGCCGAGGACACCGACGCCGAGGACACCGACGCCGAGGACACCGACGCCGAGGACACCGACGCCGCACACGCCGCCGAGCGCACCGAACCGCAGCCCGCCAACCCGCACCCCGCCAACCCGCACCCCGCCAACCCGCACCCCGCCAACCCACTCCCCGCCAACCCGCACCCCACCCAGCCCGCGGGGACGCCCCTCGCCGCCCCACTCCCCACGCACCCCACGGCCGCGCGCCCCGGGGACGTGGCTCGGGAGGCCTTGTGGGCGGCTCGGCGGGAGCAGGGTCCGCAGGAGGGGGACGGCGGTGGTGACGTACGTGGTGCGGCCGGGGGAGCCACGGGGCACGCGTCTCCCCGGCCGGGGCGATCGGGCGACACCGTCAGTGAGTTGAAGCGGATGGCGCGCGAGGGGCGGCGCTCCATGCGGGGGCCGGGGGAGGGGGAAGCGCCCCCGCCGCCCGAGCCCCACTCCGAGCCCCACCCCGAGCCCAATGACGCCCCCGCGCCCGCCCCGTCCCGCGCCGCGCGGTCCGCCCTGGCGCGGGCCGGCGCCGAGCGGCGGCGGGCGGCGCGGGGCGACGAGGCGAAGCCGGTGCGCACCGGCAAGCGCCGGCGGCGGCGCAGCGAGGACGGCCCGTCGGCCCCGGCCACCCCGCACCCCGGCACCGCCCCTGCCACCCCTGCCACCCCTGCCGCCACCGGCCCCACCGCACGCCGTCCCGAGACCGCCGAGGACCTCCGTCGTACGTTCCCCGCGGAAGGGGCCGACGACAGCGCGGGGGACCGGAGTTGGTGGGGCACGGCCTGGGTCGACGCCTTGGAGGAGTCCGCGCTCGACCCGGCCCGCCTCGCGCGCGGGCGCGACTACGCGGGGCACGGGCGCGTGGACGCCGTCACCGTCACCCCCGGCCTGCTGCTCGCCTACGTGCACGGCAGCCGCCCGCGCCCGTACCGCGCGAAGATCACCCTGCCCACGTTCACGGACGAGGAGTGGGACCGGTTCCTGGACGCGGCCGCCGCGCAGCCCGGGCACATCGCGGCGCTGCTCGACCGGGAGATGCCGCGCTCCCTCGCCGACTGCGGCGTACCCCTGCTGCCCGCGCCCGGCGAGCTGCACCCCGAGTGCTCCTGCCCCGACTCCGGCCGCCCCTGCAAGCACGCCGCGGCGCTCTGCTACCGCACGGCGCGACTCCTCGACGAGGACCCCTTCGTGCTGCTCCTGCTGCGCGGCCGGGGCGAGCGCGGACTGCTCGCGGAGCTGTCCCGCCGCAACGCCACCCTCGCCGCCCGCAACGCCACCCTCGCCGCCCGTAACGCCGCCAACGCCGCCCGCCCCGACCCGACGTCCCCAACGGCCGTACGCATCACCGGAGTCCGGGCCCGCGACGCCCTCGCGCCGCGCGCGCTCCAGCCGTTGCCGCGACCGCTTCCGCCGCTCCCGCACCCCGAGCAGCCGCCCGCATACCCGGCGGCGGCGGGCGGCCCCGACCCGTTCGCCCTGGACCAGCTGGCCACCGACGCGGCCTCCCGCGCGCACGCCCTGCTCGCCACCGGCCAGGACCCGGTCGCCGGACTGACGCTGTGGCAGGACGCGGTCCGGATCGCCGCCGCGCGCCCGGGTTCGGGCCTGACGGCCGCGGGCCGCGCGCAGTACGAGTCGCTGGCCGCGGCCGCCGGTCGTACGGCCACGGACCTGGCCCGCGCCGTCGCCGCCTGGCGGCAGGGCGGCCGGGCGGGGCTCGCCGTGCTCGAAGAGCCCTGGGACCCGCCCGCAGGCCGCTTCGACCAGGCGAGACCCGCCCTGCGCGCCGCCGAGTTCCCCCACTTCACGCCGCACCGCAACCGCCTGACCCACCCCGAGGGCACCCTCCAACTCCGCCTGGGCCAGGACGGATCGTGGTACGCGTACGAGAGCGAACCGGGCCGGGACGACTGGTGGCCGAGAGGCACCCCCGACCACGACCCGGTGGGCGCGCTCACGGCCGCAGCCACCCCCGGCCACAACCACACCACGACCGCGCGACGCGCCTAGGAACACCTGACGACAGCCCCCAGCCGCTCCACCGGCGCCCCGTCCGAACCATGACATCGCCGGACATGTTCCCGCCGCCTAAACTGACTGCACCGGGGGCTCGCGACAGAGCGGAAGCGACCGTGGGGCACCAGCGGTTGTTCACAGCGGCCCTCGCCCTGGTCCTCACCGTGGGCCCGGCAGCCTCCGCCGGGGCCACCGCGCCGGGCCGCGGCGAGGCGGGCGACGCTGGTCCCGGCTTCGGGGCGCGGGCGCTGCAGGCGCTGCTCGACGGGGTGCAGTTCGGCGTGATCATCGCGATCACCGCGGTCGGCCTCTCCCTGATCTTCGGCACCATCCACCTGATCAACTTCGCGCACGGCGAGCTCGTGACCATCGGCGCCGTGTCCGCCTTCTTCCTGAATGCCTCCGCGTCCGGACCCGGCTGGCACCTGATCCCGGCCGCGCTGGCCGCCGTACTCCTCGGCGGACTCGTCGGCGCCGCCGTCGACCTGGGGGTCTGGCGGCCGCTGCGGCGGCGCGGGACCGGCCTGATCAACCTCTTCATCGTCACCATCGGCCTGTCCCTGCTGCTGCGGCACGTGGTGCTTGTGCTCTACGGCACCCGGCCCGGCTCGTACGTCCAGTACGACATCCAGCAGACGATCGAACTCGGGCCGGTAGGGATCACGCCCCGCGACCTCACCGTGACCGTGCTCTCCGTCCTCACGCTGCTCGGCGTCGCCCTGCTGCTGCAGCGCACCCGGACCGGCACCGCGATCCGCGCGGTCGCCGGGAACCGGGACCTGGCGGCGGCGTCCGGCATCGACGTGCAGCGGGTCGTCCTCGTCGTGTGGATCCTGGCCGGCGCCCTGGCCGCGCTCGGCGGGGTCTTCTTCGGCCTGGTGGAGATCGTCACCTGGGACATGGGGTACAAGCTGCTGCTGCTCATGTTCGCCGGGGTCATCCTCGGCGGGCTCGGCTCCGCGTACGGGGCGATGGCCGGCAGCCTCGTCATCGGCGTCGTCGCCCAGATGTCCACGCTGTGGTTCCCCGTCGACCTGCAGTACGCGTGGGCGCTGCTCGCCCTCGTCCTCGTGCTGCTGGTCCGGCCGCAGGGCATCCTCGGCCGGCGCGAGCGGGTCGGCTGAGGAGGACGGCCATGGACTTCTCCGCCGTCCTCGCCGACGCCATCCGGTCCGGGATCGGCCCGATCGCCGCCGTCTTCGCGATCGCCGCGATGGGCCTCAACCTGCACTTCGGCTACACCGGGCTGCTCAACTTCGGCCAGGTCGGCTTCATGCTGGTCGGCGGCTACGGGCTCGCGATCACCGTGGTCACCTGGGGCGGTTCGATGTGGCTCGGCATCCTCGTCGGCCTCGCCTCCGCGCTGGTGCTCGCGCTGCTCCTCGGCCTGCCCACGCTGCGGCTGCGCGCCGACTACCTGGCCATCGCGACCATCGCCGCAGGGGAGACGCTGCGCATCTTCTACCGGTCCGGCTGGGCCGAACCGACGACCGGCGGGGTGTTCGGGCTGCAGCGGTTCGCCGGCGACTTCTACGCCCTCAACCCGATGCCACCCGGAAGGTACGGCCTCTGGGAGGTCCGGTTCGGCGCCCGCGATCTGTGGGTGATGCTGGTCGGCTGGACGCTCGTCCTGGTGATCGGCCTGCTCCTCGCGCTGCTCGTGCACAGCCCGTGGGGCCGCGTGATCCGGTCCGTGCGCGAGGACGAGACCGCCGTACGCAGCCTCGGCAAGAACGTGTACGCGTACAAGATGCAGAGCCTCGTCATCGGCGGGCTGCTCGGGGCGGTGGCCGGGATGCTGCAGGCGATCCAGGTGCAGTCGGTGAACCCCGACAGTTTCGACCCGGCCGTCACCTTCTTCCTCTACACCCTGCTCGTCCTCGGCGGCGCGGGCCGGATCCTCGGGCCCGTGGTGGGCTCGGTGCTGTTCTGGTTCGTGCTCACCTTCGTCGACAGCGCGCTGCGCCAGGCCATCGGCGCCGGGATCGTCCCCTCCGACGTGATCAGTACGTCCGAGGTGGGAGCGGTGCGCTTCGCACTGGTCGGGCTCGCGCTGATCCTCCTGGTGGCGTTCCGGCCGCAGGGGATCCTCGGCAGCCGGAAGGAGATGCTTCTCGGTGACCGCTGACCGGACCGGACCGGGGCCCGCCCCCGAACCCGGGGTGCGCAAACCCGGCGCGCTGCTCGTCCTGGACGGCGTCCGCCGCTGTTTCGGCGGGATCGCCGCCGTGCACGTCGAGCACCTGGAGGTGCAGCGCGGCACCATCACCGCGCTGATCGGGCCGAACGGCGCCGGCAAGACCACCCTGTTCAACCTGGTCAGCGGCTTCGACCGGCCCGACGGCGGCCGCTGGACCTTCGCCGGCCGCCGGCTCGACGGCCGGTCGCCGCACCGCATCGCCCGCAGCGGCCTGGTCCGTACGTTCCAGCTGACCCGCACCCTCGCCCGGCTCACCGTCCTGGAGAACCTGCTCCTCGCCGCCCCCGCGCAGCGCGGCGAACGCCTCTCGGCGGCGCTGTTCGCCCCCGTCTGGCGCGGGCAGGAGCGCGCCCACCGGGCCAGGGCCGACGAACTCCTCGTACGGTTCCGGCTGGACCGGCTGCGCGACGAGTACGCGGGCACCCTCTCCGGCGGCCAGCGCAAACTGCTCGAACTGGCCCGGGCGCTGATGGCGCGGCCGCAGATGCTGCTGCTCGACGAGCCCATGGCCGGGGTCAACCCCGCCCTGGCCCAGTCCCTGCTCGGCCACATCACACAGCTGCGCGACGAGGGCCTGACGGTCTGCTTCGTCGAGCACGACATGGACGTGGTGATGGGCGTCAGCGACTGGGTGGCCGTGATGGCGGGCGGCCGACTGGTCGCCGAGGGACCGCCCGCCACCATCGGCCGCAACCCGGACGTAGTGGACGCCTACCTCGGCCGGCGCCACGACGAACCCGAGGCGGACGGCGCCGATCCCCGTCGGCGGAAAGGAAGGTGAGCGTCGCCATGGCCAAGAACGTGAACGAGCCCGTACTGCTCGCCGACGACCTGGTCGCCGGATACCTCCCGGGCGTCGACGTGCTGCGCGGCTGCAGCGTCGAGGTCGGCCGGGGCGAGCTGGTCGGCGTGATCGGCCCCAACGGCGCCGGCAAGTCGACGCTCGCCAAGGCCGTCTTCGGACTGCTCAAGGTGCGCACCGGCACGGTCCGCCTCGACGGCCGGGACGTCACCAACCGCCCCGCGCACGAACTCGTCCGGCGCGGCGTCGGCTACGTACCGCAGCTGCAGAACGTCTTCCCCGCGCTGACCGTCGAGGAGAACCTGCGGATGGGCGCGTACCTGAAACCGCGCAGCTTCGCCCGGCGGACCGCCGAACTGGAGGAGTTCTTCCCGGTCCTGCGCGCCCGGCGGTCGCAGAAGGCGGGCTCCATGTCCGGCGGCGAACGGCAGCTGCTGGCCATGGCCCGCGCCCTGATGACGGAGCCTCAGCTGCTGCTCCTCGACGAGCCGTCGGCCGGACTCTCACCGCTCTTCCAGGACCAGGTCTTCGAGCGCGTCAAGGAGATCAACGCCGCGGGCGTCGCGGTGCTCATGGTCGAGCAGAACGCCCGCAGATGCCTGCAGATCTGCATCCGCGGCTACGTCCTCGACCTCGGCCGCAACGCCCACACCGGTACGGGCGCCCAGCTGCTGCACGACGAGAAGGTGATCGAGTGTTACCTGGGCACCCTCGCGCGTGCCCGGTGAGACCTCGGGGCGGTCTCCGTTCCCTGCTCTCCGTTCCCTGCTCTCCGTTCACTCCTCGCCCGTGGACACCTCCGTCCGCAGCGTCTTCAGCGCGCCCTGGTCGTCGTACGTGTAGACCTCGATGGTCGCCTGGCCCGGCTCGCCCCGGTCGGTGAAGTCGAGGGGGCCGCTGACGCCGTCGTAGTCGATGTCCTTGCCGTCGGCGATCAGTTCCTTGCACGCCGCGAACGAGGTGCACTTGTCACCGTCCTTGGTCACGCCGACCATCTCGTCCACGAACCTGCCCGGGTCGTCCGACTTCGCGACCTCCGCGGCCAGGGCGATCGTGGTGACGCAGTCGAAGACCTGCGGAGCGAACTGCAGCTCCTTCAGGTCCGGCGCGAACTCCTTGAGCCGCTTCACATAGTCGGGGTTGGACGCCGAAGCGGGCGCCGTGCCCTTCATGCCCGCGAGCCGCTCGGGGTTGCCGGGCGAGACCAGGTTCGGCAGCTCCTCGCTGCGCAGCCCGTCGGCCCCGTACACGCCGATCTGCTGCGGGCCGACGCCCGCCTCGATCAGGCCCTGCAGGATCTGCGTGGCCTCCTCGAAGCCGATGACGACGACGCCGTCCGGGTTCGCGTCCGCCACCTGCTGCACGATCTGGTCGAAGTTCGTCGTCTTCGGGTCGTACGTCTCCGCCACCGGCACCTCGGCGCCGTCCTCCTCCAGGGCGTCGCGGGTCGAGTCGAGCAGCCCGCGGCCGTAGTCGTCGGCGCGGGCGATCACGGCTACCCGGTCGTGGCCGTCGCCCCGGACGACGTCGGCGAGGACCGGCCCCTGCAGTGCGTCGCTCGGCGCGGTGCGGAAGTAGAAGCCGTCGTCCTCGTAGTCGGTGAATGTCGGGGCGGTGTTGGAGCCGGAGCACTGGACGACGCCCGCACCGGTCACCCGGTCGATGAAGGCCAGCGACATCCCGGACGCCGCCGCGCCGATCACCGCGTCCACGCCGGCGTTCAGCACCCGGTTCGCGGACTGCGCGGCCACGGCCTCCTGGCCCGCCTCGTCACCGGAGACGACGGCCGGGATCGGCTTGCCGAGCACCCCGCCCGCCTTGTTGATCTCCTCGATGGCGAACTTCGTCGACTCGATCTGCGGCGGACCCAGGAACGCCAACTGGCCGGTCTCCGGCAGGACGTAGCCGAGTTTCAGCTCCCCGTCCTCGGCGGCGGCCGCCTGGGTGGCGCCGCCGCCCTGCATCCCGGCGGCGGCGACGAGCAGGGCCGCGCCCAGGAAGACCCCGGACCGTCGTGCAGCGGACCGTCTCATAGACGCGTACATGTCCGCCTCCCTCAGTTGAGGCTGGTGTTCGATTGTCCTGATCCGAGCCTAGGACGGTTCGCCGCCGACGGCTCCGCGGGCTGGGCACTCTGCGCCCGCGCGCTTGTACTCCCATGCGCCATGCCTGATGACATGTCCCGCATTGATCATGTACGCGATGTCTCGCAAAAGTGTCCACGCGTGCCGAAGCAACATCCTCATCTGGGCATCTCCCAGCAGTCCTGACCGCTGAGCGGGTGTGGACGAGGTTCCGCGCAGACTATACCGACCTGTATGGCTACCCCTCCATCGTCGACGAACGGTTCGAGACCGACAGCGACCGCCCTCGGTAAGTTTCGCGGAGGCCTGCGACCAGGCGCTGAACGCCGACGACACCTTCACCGTCATCGCCACGGCTCTGGAAGCGGCCACCCGGCAGCAGCAAGGCTGGGGGCGTCCTGCCCAACTGCCCGCGGCGAAGCGCAACTTCGTCGGGAGCCAGGGCGAAATGAACCGGCTGGTCAAGGTGCTGCACGGCGATGAGCACTCCCGTGCCGTACCCGTCGTTGTCGTCAACGGCCCACCGGGCGTGGGGAAGACCGCGCTGGTGGTCCAGGCGGCACAACGAGCCGTCAGCGACGGATATTTCGCCGACGGCCGGCTGTTCGTCAACCTGCTGGGTCCGGGGCGGGGAGCCGCGGCCGAACCGTTCGGTGTTCTGGGGTACCTGCTCCGCGCTCTGGGTGCGCCCGCTGAGTGCACCCCGGCGGATCTGGACCAGCGGGCCGCGACTTTCCGTTCGGCCCTGCACGGCCGCGAGCTACTGCTGGTACTGGACAACGCCGCAGACACCCAGCAGATCCTCCCTCTGCTGCCCGGCTCTCCGGGCTGCACCGTCGTGGTGACCAGCCGTTCCAGGCTGCCCGGGCTGATCTCCCTGGCGGGCGCGGTCACGCTGGCCCTGCCGGAGTTGTCCCGGCGTGAGGCGGCTCTGCTCATCCGTTCGGTCATCGGTGACGTACGTGCCGACGCCGACGCCGACGCCGACGCCGACGCCGACACCGCGGCCGTGGCCAGCCCGGCGAACGCTGTGGTCATCTCCCGCTGGCGCTGGTCCTGGCTGCCGAGCACATCGTGAGCCGTGAACACCACAGCGCCGCGAGCCTGGTCGCCGATCTGAAACCCGAGCGTGCCCGGCTGGAGCTTGCCGCGGGCGAGGTCGTACTCAGCCATGCGTTCGACACCTCCTACCGAACGCTCGACGAGCCGACAGCGCGCATGTTCCGGCTCCTTGGCCTGCTTCCCCACTATGCGATCAACGCCGCCGCCGCCGCGTCGACCGCGGGTGTCGGTCAGGGCGAGGCGTCACTGCTGCTGCGCAATGTCGCCGACGCCCACCTGATCCGGCACCAGGACGAGCATCACTACCGCTGGCACGACCTGCTCCGCCCGTACGCGACCGAGCTGGCGAAACACCTGGATGCCGAGTCCCCCGGTGGCCGAGGGGCGGACCTGCATGTCATCTGCCTCGCCTCGGGTGCCTCGCCTCGGGGTCAGGCCAGTGATTCCTCGACGAGGACCGCGGCCATCCGCTCGGCGATGTCGACAGCCCTCTCCACCGTGTGCATGGAGTCGGTGATGCAGGCCCCTTCGTGAAGGATCAGCAGCTGACGGGCCAGCGCCGCGGGGTCCTCGGCGCCGGCTTCGGTTGCGAGGTCCGCCACGTAGTCGAGGAACCAGGCCTTCTGCTCGCGGGCGACCTCCCGGCCGGCGTGGTCCGCGGGTAGTTCCACGGAGGCATTGACAAAGGCGCAGCCGCGTGGATTCCGCTCGCGCATCCATTCCCCCAAGGCGTCGAACGTGGCCAGCAGCTTCTGCGCGGGAGGGCCGTCGTGGCCATTGATGTGCTTCACCAGGGTGGAACGCCAAAGGCCGTCACGAGCACGCAAGTAGGCAACGATAAGTCCCTCTTTCGAGCCGAAGCGATCATAGAGGGTCTTCTTGGTGACGCCCGCTTCCTCCGCGATCGCTTCCACGCCGACCGCGCGGATTCCCTGCTCGTAGAAGAGCCGGGAGGCGGTCTCAAGGATCTTCACGCCGGCCGGCGTCAGATGCTGAATGCCGCGTCGCTTGCCGCTTCTTCCGGTGGTCTCAGGGTTCATAGGCACGACTCGACGGTAGACCCAGCGGTATGGTTACGCCCGCTGCCGCACCGGTGCACTTGATTGCGCAACGCGGTGCGCCGCAAGCCGGTTGCCAGGGCGCCGCGGGAGCCGCATCGGGACAGGGCCGAGGTGCCGCCGTGCACCCGGCTCATCAGCTTCTCGCCGACCGCGTCCGGCAGCAGGCCGGAGCCTCGTTCCGCCGCCTTCGCCAACGCTGCGCCGTGTGCCGCCGCGCCCGATCCGTTCATGCCAAGATGACTGCTGCAACGCCCCCGTGGCGGCCGCCCTCGGCAGCCGCCGGGGCACGCCAACTACGGGGAGGACACGGCATGTCGGCTGTCGGGGAGCTGCGGCTCAGCGTGGACGGGCCGGGCGGGCCGGACGGGCCGGCCGGTGCGGACGGTTCGGCACAGCTGCGGTCGCTGCAGCAGTGGCTGTCGTCCGACGACACCCTGCGGGGCCGGGTCCGCAGCTCGTTCGCCCCGCCTCGGCCCGGCCAGATGGGCGCATCCGTCGACGTACTGACCATCCTGCTCGGTACGGGCGGGGTGGCCGGCCTGGTGGCCCCGCTGTGCTCCTGGATCACCAGCCGGCGCTCCGATGTCACCGTCAGCCTGGAGTCCGCTGACGGCCGCAAGGTCAGCCTGGACATCAAGCGGGCCGCCGACCCGGAGGCCGTGATCCGCCGGGCCCAGGAACTGTTCGACCCGGCCGACGGGCAGGGTGGATGACGGGCCGGTACTTTCCCGACGGGAGTGTCAGCCGGGCGGTGCTGATCGGCAGCGGACGCTTCGTGGACCCGCGCCTTCCCGACCTGCCCGCCGTCGGGGCGAACCTGTCGGCGTTACGGGACGCGCTGACCGACCCGGTGCACGGGCTCCTGGACCCCGAGCACTGCCGCGTGGTGGCGGACCCCGCGGATGCGTCCGCGGTCGGGGCCGCGCTGTCCTGGGCCTCGCAGGAGGCTACCGACCTGCTGCTCGTGTACTACGCCGGGCACGGGCTGCAGGACGACCTTGGCCGACTGCACCTCTCTCTGCCGCAGACCGACGCCGACCCCGAGCAGGTCCCGTACTCCGCGGTCTCCATCGAGCTGATCAAGAACCGGGTGGGCGGCGCCCTCGCCGACTCCCGTGTCCTCCTGCTCGACTGCTGCTTCTCGGGCCAGGCCGTCTCGGCGATGTCCGAACCGGCGGGCCTGGCGCTCGGGCAGACCGAGGTGACCGGCACGTACACGCTGACGTCCACGACGTCGACCGCTCCCTCCCACGCGCCCGAGGGCGAGCGCCACACCGCGTTCACCGGCGCCCTGCTCGACGCGCTCGGGCGGCCCGAACCGCTCACGCTCGACGAGATCCACCTCCACGTCGACCGGGCCCTGCACGGCCGTGGCCTGCCGCGGCCACGGCGGCGCTCCGTGGGGACGACGGGGTCCCTCGCGCTGGTACGAGGAGGGGTGGGAGCGGCACGGGCACCGGGCGACCGGCCGTGGCACTCCGGGAACCGGACCGCGGCCCCTGCTTCGGCCCCGAGCAGTCACCCGAAGGCACCCGCCACGGCAACGGCAAAGGCAACGGCAACGGCCGGGCACATCCTCAAGCTCGCGCTGGCGGCGATCGCCGCGTTGGTCGCGCTGATCCTGGTCGTGCAGTTCTTCCAGTCCAGGATTGCGAGCTACTGGGAGGATTCGGAGGGCCGCCCCTCGGACGACACGCGCGCGAACGCCACCGCCGAAGACGCGGAGGCCTCGGACCAGGCCAAGGGCCAGGGCAAGCCCGGACCGTCCGGTCGCGACGGCACGGCAGCGCCGAAGCCCTCCTTCAGGACCGTCGTCGAGGACCGCGAACTCGCCCTGCCCGCACCCGCAGGCAGCTCCTCATCGGGCGGCGGCGTCGATTACGACGGACCGCGGGTGAACACCCAGGACGCCGACTACGACAATGACGAACTCCTCATCAGCAGCGTCTCCGAACGGGACGGCTGGGAGTTCACGACCACGACGGGCAAGAGCGCCGGGCGATCCCCGCAGGAGTGCCTGCGCGCGGCACAGACCAACCCGCTGCCTTCGGAGATCCCGGGCGAGCAGTTCACCGATCACATCGAGGTCGGCGACCTGCTGTGCACCCGGACCACGAAGGGCAGGCTCGCCCTGCTGGAGATCACTGGGCTCACGCCCAACACCAGCCAGTACGGCGATCTCCCCAGCGCCACAGGAAAGTTGACGGTCTGGGCCGAGCAGCAGTGAGCACGCCCAGGCAGTGGTTCCACGACCGAGCTCAAAGCGGCCATGAACATCTGCCTCCGACGGGCATCCGGGCGGTGACTCCACATCCCGGGGATCAGGCCGCCCGCCGCCAACACCGCGTACGGCCAACGCCGTGCCGAAATCGACCAGTTGGGCCAGTGTCAGTACCGTCGGTCGCCGCCGCCGGTACCGCCGCCCGGACCGGTCCGCCGGACATTGGCCCCGCTGTCAGTCGGCCGGCAGCGGCTCGTCCTGCCGTTCACGAAGCCGGGGGCTCCGGGGGAGCGGTGGGGGCGGCGGTCTCGCTGCGGTGTTCGGCGAGGACGCCCGTCTTGTGCCGCTGCACGAACCAGTAGTAGGCGAAGCCGCCGAGCGCGACGATGCCGATGAACAGGAACGCACCCCACCGCAGATACCAGTGCTGCGGCCCGGTCGCGTTGTAGACCTCGGCGCGCGGCCAGGCCAGGTTGAGGGACATGGCCGTGCCCCAGAGCACGGCCATGATGTTGATGGGCAGGCCGAACCTGCCGAGCGAGAACTTCCCCCGGGCGGGCTGCCATTGGCCGCGCAGCCGCTTGATCAGCATGGGCACGGTGACCAGCAGGTAGGCCACGTAGATCATGATGATCGCGATGCTGGTGATGACCGAGAAGATCTGCGGCTGATTGATGTTGATCACCAGGATGACGACACCGACCACACCGATCAGGACGGCGGGGATCACGGGCGTCTGGAAGCGGGGGCTGACCTTGGCGAGCACCGAACCCGCGGGCAGGTTGTTGTCCCGGGCCATCGCGAACATCAGCCGGATGCCGGCCGCGTGCACGGCCAGGACGCAGACGGTGATGGCGACGACGACGGACCACAGGAAGATCTCGCCGATGGTCGAACCGAGCGTTTCCAGAACCACGTACTGCAGACCGCCCGTGGACAGCTCCTCGGCCTGCAGGTCCGGGACGGCGAGCAGAGCGAAGAGCAGGATCAGGCCGCCGATGAGGAACGACGCGATGAGGGCGCGCAGGATCGCGCGGGGCGCGTTGCGGCTCGGGTCGTGGGACTCCTCACCGAGGGACGACGCCGTGTCGAAGCCGTACATCACATAGGCGGAGGCCAGCGAGGCGGTGAGGAACGCGCCGAGGTACCCGAGGTTCTGGCCGCTGCCGAGCCCGTACGTCTCCGTCAGCGCGGTGTTGGGTCCGCGGGTGATGTGGGCCGCGAGGAAGACGATCAGCGCGACGGCGGCGATGAGTTCGATGAAGACGCCCGCCGAGTTGATCCGGGCCATGAGCTGCACACCGAAGGCGTTGACGAGGGTGGAGAAGAGGATGAGCACCGTGCCGAGCAGGACGGCGTTGGCCGCCGCGTCGTTCTTGCCGGTGCCGTCACCGACGAACTGGAACCATTCGGAGATCTGCGGCAGCGTGATCTGGTAGGCCAGCGCCACGGCGGACAGGGTCACCATGGTGGCCGTCATCATCATCCAGCCGCCGAGCCAGCCGACATGAGGGCCGCCCAGGGTCTTGGCCCAGTTGTAGACGGACCCCGCGACCGGATAGCGGGCGGCCAGCTCGCAGAAGCACAGGGCCACCATGAACTGGCCCACGAAGACCATCGGCCACGACCACCAGTACGAGGGGCCGCCGAAGGTGACGCCGAAGTAGAACAGCTGGAAGGTGCCGGTGAGGATCGAGATGTAGCTGATCCCGGCCGCGAAGGTGTGGAAGTTGCCCAGCGTCCGCTTGAGCTCCGGGCGGTAGCCGAGCTCGCCGAGCGCGTCGTCGTCGTGCTCGCCCTGGCTCTTGCCGGGCACGGCGGGGCCGGGGCGGGAACCGGAGTCCGTGCTCATTCGAACCACCTCTGCGGAGTCGGGGAGAGATTGCGCCAGACGTGCTTGGCCTCCTGGTACTCGGCCAGGCCCGCCGGGCCAAGCTCGCGGCCGAAGCCGGACTGCTTCATGCCGCCCCACTCCGCCTGCGGCACGTACGGATGGAAGTCGTTGATCCATACGGTTCCCGCGCGCAGCCGGTTCGCCACCCGCTGGGCCTTGCCGGTGTCCTGCGACCAGACGGCGCCCGCGAGGCCGTACACCGTGTCGTTGGCCAGCGCGATCGCCTCGTCCTCGTCCCGGAACCGCTCGACGGTCAGCACCGGGCCGAAGGACTCGTCGGCGACCACGGACATGCCGGGCGTGCACTCGTCGAGGACCGTCGGCAGGTAGTAGTAGCCGTCCCGCAGCGCCGGGTCGTCGGGGCGGGCGCCGCCGCAGCGCAGCACCGCACCCTCGGCGAGGCCGGCCGCCACGTACGCCTCGACCTTGTCCCGGTGCGCGGCGGAGATCAGCGGGCCGGTGCGGGCGTGCTCGTCGAAGGGGCCGCCGAGCGGGATCCGGCGGGCGCTCTCGACCACCGCGTCGGCGAACGCGTCATGGAGGTCGTCCTGGACCAGGAGCCGCGCCCCGGCCGAGCAGACCTGGCCGGAGTGGAGGAAGACCGCCATCAGGGCGTAGTCGACGGCCGCTGCGAAGTCGGCGTCGGCGAAGACGATGTTGGGGTTCTTGCCGCCCAGTTCCAGGGCCACCTTCTTCACGGTGGGGGCCGCGGCGGCCATGATGCGGCGTCCGGTGACCAGCCCGCCGGTGAACGACACCAGGTCGACGCGGTAGTCCTCGCTGAGCGGTGCGCCCGCGGTGGGGCCCGCGCCGAGGATCAGGTTGGCGGCCCCGTCCGGCAGCCCCGCCTCGGCGAGCAGCCGCATCAGGAGGATCGCGGTGTGCGGGGTCAGCTCGCTCGGTTTCAGGACGAACGTGTTGCCCGCGCCGAGCGCCGGGGCGACCTTCCAGGCGGTCTGAAGCAGCGGGTAGTTCCACGGGGTGATCAGCGCGCACACCCCGACCGGCTCGTGCACCACCCGGCTGTCCACTTCGGGGTTGCCGGCGTCGACGATCCGGTCGCTGCCGCCCGCCGCCGTCAGGTTGCCGAAGTAGCGGAAGCAGTTCGCGATGTCGTCCATGTCGTACTCGCTCTCCACGAGCCGCTTCCCGGTGTCCAGGGATTCGGCGCGGGCGAGCGCGTTCTTGTCGCGTTCAAGCAGGTCGGCGACGCGCAGCAGCAGCCGGCCGCGTTCGGCGGCCGGGGTGCCGGGCCACGGGCCGTGGTCGAACGCCTCCCGTGCGGCGGCGATCGCCGCGGCGGCGTCCTTCGGTCCGGCCTCGTCGACGGTGGCGACCAGGGTGCGGTCGGCGGGGCAGCGGATCTCCCGCACCTGCCCGTCCACAGCTGCGGTCCATTTTCCGCCGATGAACAGCTCCGGCATGACGGCTCCTCCGGGTCGGATACGCGGAGACGATCCGACCGCATCGGCCGGATCGTCTCCGTGCACACCCGTCGGCGGAACGTGCTCTCTCTCACCAGACGATAGGGAGAGCGGGCCTCATGCGCACCACGGGAGCGGCCGCCTGCGGCACGCCGACCTGCCTGGCCCCTTCGTGGTCACTGCTGGCCGTTCGTGGTCACTGATGGTCGACCAGCCCCCGCTGCCCCTGCAGACGTGCGCAATGGGCGCAGCAGTAGATCTGACTCTCCGCCTGCACGCCGTGCCCGAGAATGCGACAGCCGCAGTGCGAGCACGTCGGTGCGATGCGTTCAGCCGCGCACTCCAGGCTGTCAAAAACGTATGTCTCTTTCTGGTGGCGGACCTCGAAGGTGAGTTCGTAATCATTTCCGCAGACATCGCATATGCCCATGACTGTTGTCCCTTCTGGCTGCTTCCCGCCGCCGCCGGCCGCCGGACGGCCGTTGCCTTGCGCCTGGTCCTTTCCGCGAGTACCCACGCTTCCCGCCGTCGCACTTCGAGACGTACGGGAACATGGCTTCGGTGCCTGAGCGGGCGGGGAAGGCAGCTGGATGGCAGCAGGAAGGCGGCAGGAAGGCGGCAGGAAGGCAGCAGGAGGGCAGCTGACCAAGGCGTGCTTCAAGGCCTCACAGGGCAGAGCGCGCGTTGATCTTGAAGCGTGCGCCGTCCGGATCGAGCAGGACCGCCTCGGCGGAGCCCGGCACGCCCTGGACGATGCTGCCGCCGTGGGCCGGCGCGGCATCGAGGCAGGCGTCCACGTCGGCGACGGCAAAGTGGATCTGCCATCGGGGCCGGATCGCGGGATCCCTCGCGGAATCGACGGCACCCGAATGGATGTGGGCCACGGTCTCGCCCCGGCTTCTCAGGACGACCTTCTCGTCGTCGTACTGGACTTCGCAGCACCCTGCGGTCCCGGAGGCCCAGCCGAGGACCTCGGCATAGAAGATGGCCGCGTCGAAGGCGTCCCGTGTGTGGAGCTCAACGAAGGCCGGGGCCGCGCGGCGCCAGTCCTCCCAGTCGGCTACGAGTTCGCCCTCCCAGATGCCGAAGACGGCTCCGTCACGATCGGCCAGGAGAGCCGCCCGCCCCGGTGCGAACGAGATGGGCCCCACCGCGGTCGTCCCTCCGCGCTCCTGGCTGCGCGCAACGGTCTGGTCGGCGTCGGCGGTGGCGAAGAAGGGAGTCCATGCGAAGGCCATCTCCATGGCCCCCACAGCGGAGACGCCCGCCACGGGCACCCCGTTCACGCTCGCGAACCGGTACTGGTCGCCGAGTTTGCCGACGCGCCAGTCCCACCCCAGTACGGCGGTGTAGAACTTCTCCGCGGCCGAGAGGTCACGCGTGGTCAGGCTGATCCAGCAGGGGGCACCGAACACCGAGCGACTGAACACACTCCCACGTGTGGCGCTGCTGTGGCTGTTCATTTCGCACCGCTCCGACGTTGAGCCTGGCGAGCCGGGAAGGGACCGTGCCCACGATTGCTCCGGATACCCGGATACCCGGATACATTGTCTCACCCGGCTCACCTCCGGGCCGGGCGGCGTCCGGTCGTCCGACCGCCCACTCGCCGTAGCGGGACCCGTCGGCCGCGGCCCACCGGCGGCACCAGGGCACGAGACGGGGCAGGATCGGTTCATGAGCCGAGCCACGGACGACGGAGACGAAGGCCACCCGGACCCGGAGCACGTACGGCCGCCGGGTGTCAGTGACGCCACCGTCGAAGCCCTGGGCGTCCTGTCGGAGGCGTTGGAGATCGCGGAGCGAGCCCGTGGCCACCTGTACGCCTTCCACCAGATGACCGGAGGCGCCGACCTCGCCGTCGGGACGGCCGTCGAGCTGCTGCGACGGGCGGGGCACACGGCGCAGGCCGACCTGGTGGAGCGCGAGATAGTGGGGCGCAACGTCATCCCCGGCCACTGGACCTACCAGATCGTCGAGGCCTACAACGCCACCTACTACCGGCCGTTCACCCGCGTGGAGGCGCAGGTGCGGCAGGAGCTCGCCTCCGGCCGAGCCCACCTGTACGAGGCGGAGATGAAGGAGGCCCGGCGCGCCCGGGGGTGCTCCGCTCGCGCAGACGGGCCGGAACCCACTAGCGACGGGAGCGGATCGGAGGACCGTGTGGAGGGGCGGGCGGAGGGCCGGGAGGAGGGGCGGGGGCGGTAGCGCAGGGCCACCCCTGTCCCCACTGACGAGCGGCCGCACCGTCCACCACTTCCACACCCGTACGACGCAGGTCCGACTCGCGCAGTCGCGTGACCGGAGGACGATAGGAGTGGGAGTGCACATGCGCTTCCGCCGTGGGCGATCAGGAACGAGCACCCGGAGAGTTCGGGCTCAGGGCACCGTTCCCCGTCCGCGGCCCGCTGAGGAGCGGATGCTCATGCTCACCGACCGATCTGCCCGGCCGGGACGGCCCGTGACCCGCTGGCCCTCCCGTCGGCGCCTGCACGACGACGCCCCGGATACCCGTCAGGCCTTCGCCCGTATCCACGGCCTCGGGCCGGGGCGGGAGTGCGACGCGCTGTGCGAGGAGCTGTTCGAGGCATGGCTGCCGATGGCTCACCGCATCGCCGGCCGGTACCACGGCAAGGGCGAGGCGCTGGAGGACCTCCAGCAGATCGCCGCTCTCGGCCTGCTCAAGGCCATCAGGGGCTACGACCCGCGTCGCGGCCCCTTCGAGCCGTACGCCGTGCCCACCATCAGCGGAGAGATCCGCCGCCACTTCCGCGACCACACCTGGGACCTGCACGTGCCCCGCCGCGTCCAGGACCTGCGCAACACGGTCCGTATCGCGTACCGCGACATGTCCCAGCGGCCCGGCAGCCCGGAGCCCACCGTCCCGCAGCTGGCCCGGCACACCGGCCTCTCCGAGCAGGACGTGCAGGCGGGGCAGCAGGCGCTGAGCAGCTACAGCGCGCTGTCCCTCGACGCCGAGCCCGAGCATGTGGACGGTATTTCCCTGGCCGACACTCTGGGCACGACCGACCCCTCGTACGACCTCATCGTGGACCGGCTCGCGGCCGGATCCAGCATCCGGCACCTGCCGGACCGCGAACGGACCATCCTCTACCTGCGGTTCTTCGAGGGCCAGACGCAGAGCCGCATCGCCGAACAGATCGGCGTCTCCCAGATGCAGGTGTGCCGGATCCTCGCGCAGACCTGCACCCGCGTACGTGAGGAAGTGGCCGCCGGCGGAGACGAGCACCGGCGCGTGCTCAACCCCACTGAGCCGGCAGCGGGACGCCGGCCACGGGGGAGGGCCTGCCCGCAGTGATCTCCACGGTGCGCGAGCCACGCAGCTCAGGTGGTTCGCCAACGAAGGAGTGGGATGACCGTTCAGCAACACGCAGCTCCGGACATCATCGTCGTCGGGGCCGGTCTCGCCGGGCTCGCCTGCGCTCGGGATCTGTGCCGTGCTGGGAGGCGGGTGGCTCTCTTGGAGGCGTCCGACGGTGTCGGCGGCCGGATGCGTACGGACCGACGGGACGGGTTCTTGCTGGACCGCGGGTTCCAGGTGTTCAACACGTCGTACCCGCAGGTGAAGCGGCGTCTGGAGTTGCCGGGCCTGCGACTGCGTCCGTTCACTCCGGGGTTCGTCGCCTCTACTTCGACGGGGCCGGTCCGGTTCGTGGATCCGACGAGGCGGCCGGCGGCAGCCGCACCTCTGCTCTCGCAACTGCTCTCGCAACTGCTCTCGCAACGGACGGTGCCTCCCCGCGACTTGATCGCCCTCGCGGCGCTCACCGCGCGGGACACACTCCTTCCCGCCCGCGCTCTGAAGCGAGGCCCCGAGCGCACCACCTCGGCCGAGCTGGCCCGGGCAGGAGTGTCGGACACCGTGGTCGCCGAGATCCTGCGGCCGTTTCTGTCCGGTGTGTTTCTGGAAGACCGGCTGGACACCTCTGCGCGCTTCTTCCATCTGGTCTGGCGCAGCATGATCCGGGGAACGCTCTGCCTGCCCGCCGAGGGCATCGGTGCCGTACCCGCACAGCTCGCCGACGGGCTGCCCGACGGCGTCCTGCGGCTGGAGAGGGCCGTGGCCGGGATCTCGGCGACAGGCGTGCTCCTTGCCGATGGCACAGAGCTGCCTGCCACGGCCGTCGTGGTGGCAACGGACGCCACCTCCGCGGCCCGCCTGCTGCCCGGCCTGCAAGTCCCGGCCGGCCGCACCGTCACGACCTACTACCACGCCGCTCCAACGACACCGATGCCGGAACCCACCCTGATGGTGGACGGCACGGGAGCCGTACTGAACACCTGTGTCCTCAGCGAGGTCGCCCCCACCTACGCACCACGAGGCACCTCGCTGATCTCCAGCTCAGTGCTGGGCGAGGACGCGCCGGACACGGCGCGCAAGGTGCTGCGGCGCCTGGGCGAGCTGTACGGCACCGACACGAGCGGCTGGCGGCAGATCGCTTCCTGCACGGTTGCGGAAGCGCTGCCCGCGATGCCGCCGCCGCTGCCGCTGAGCCGCACGAGCCGTTTCGCTCCGGGCCGGTACGTGTGCGGGGACCATCGCGCGACCGGGTCGGTGCAGGGTGCGCTGGCGTCGGGTACGCGCGCCGCCCGCGAGGTGCTGCAAGACTTGGCAGGCGCCTGAGGGTTCTCCGCCGTGCCCCGCTGCATCCGTTGGCACACCATCAGCTGAAGTGAGACTGCGGGCATGGCAAGTTGGCGATCGCGGGGTGAGACATGGACATGCGTGGTGCGCGGGTGCTGGTGGCCGGTGCGACCGGCGTTCTGGGCGGTGCGATCACGGCTGAGCTGGTCGGCCGGGGCGCGCGCCCCGCGCTGGCCGGACGCGACCCGGCGCGTCTGGCAGCTGCTGCAAGGAGCCACGGTTCGGTGCCGACCGTGCTGTTCGACGCGTACGACCCCGCGTCCTGCGCGCGTGCCGTGCACACGGTAGTGGCCGAACTCGGCGGTCTGGACGCCGTCGTGACCGTGTTCGGATCGGTGGGCTTCGGCAGCGTGGACGAGGTCGGCGACGAGGTGGCCGAACACCTGATGGCGGTCAACTTCCTGGCGCCTGCGGCGTTCTTCCGCGCCGCGCTGGGCGTCATGCGTCCCGGATCGCTGATCGCCGCCGTCACCGGGGTCGTGGCGGAGCGCCCGCAACCGGGGATGGCCGACTACAGCGCCTCCAAGGCAGCCCTCAGTGCCTGGCTCGGTGCGGTACGGCGTGAGGCACGGACCGCAGGCGTCCGGGTCCTCGACATCCGGCCGGGGCACATGGACACCGGCTTCGCCGACCGGCCTGTCGTGGGTGCTGCCCCGCCGCTGCCTGCGGGCGCCGACGTGGACAAGGTGGTCGCAGCCGTCGTGGACGCCATGGCCTCGGACGCCGAACTCCTGCGCACGTCGGCGGACGGAACCCCGGTGACCGAGCGGCGGGCCCGATGACGCGGCCGACGTCCGAGCAGCACCCCGGCGCCAGCAACGGCAGCAACGGCAGCAACGGCAGCAACGGCAGCAACAGCAGCAACGCCAGCAACGTCAGGAACGTCAGGTCCGACGTGGTCATCGTGGGCGGTGGCGCGGCCGGACTCAGTCTGGCGCACCGGCTGATGGCGGACGGCTCCGCCACCGTGACGGTCGTGGAGGCCCCGGACGGGCCGCTGCGTCCGCCGGAGCGGACCTGGTGCTTCTGGGAAGCGGGCGCAGGCGACTTCGAGGAAGCGGTGAGCGCCTCGTGGTCCCGCCTGCGCGTGCACGCCGCCGACGGCAGCCCCGTGAGCGTCACCCCGTCACCGTTCCGCTACCGCATGCTGCGGTCCGGGCCGTTCGAGCGGCTGGTGCACGCCCGCCTTGCCCGGTCCCCCGGTGCGCAGGTGGTGCGGGCGACCGCGGATGCGGTACGTGACGTGGGCGACGGCGCCGAGGTCGACTGCACCCTGCCCGACGGCGGGGCCCTGACGCTGTGGGCTCGCCTGGTGTTCGACTCCCGGCCCGTGCCCGTACTGCCGTCGGCCCGGACGCAGTTGCTGCAGCACTTCCGCGGCTGGTTCGTCCGCACGGACACGGAACACTTCGATCCGGCGGTCGCGGACCTGATGGACTTCCGGGTGCCGCAGCCCCGTCACGGGCTCGCCTTCGGTTACGTACTGCCGTTGGCTCCGGACCGGGCGCTGGTGGAGTACACCCAGTTCTCCCGCGCTCCGCTGAGCACGCGTGCGTACGAAGCGGCCCTGGGCCAGTACACCCGCGACGTCCTGGGGATCGGTGCCCGGACCGTGGAAGCGGTGGAGCAGGGCGTCATCCCGATGACCGACGGGCGCTTCCCCCGCCGGGTCGGGGCTTCCGTCTTCCGGATCGGGGCCGCGGGCGGTGCCACCCGGCCGGCGACGGGCTACACGTTCGCGGCCGTGCAGCGGCAGAGCCGCGCCATCGCCGACGGCGTCCGCCGCGGGCGGGCGGCCGTGCCCCCTGCTCATGGCCGGCGGGCGCTTGCCCTCGACGCGGTGCTGCTGCGCGCGCTGGACACCGGGCGGATCGACGGTCCCGCGTTCTTCACCGACTTGTTCCGGCACACCCCGCCCGAGCGCCTGCTGCGCTTCCTCGACGGTGCCACCACACCGTGGGAGGAGTGGGGCATCGGACTGCGCTGTCCCGTGCGGCCCATGCTGCGCACCGCTGTTGAACTCCCCTTCCTGCGCGGCCGCCTGCGGGCCGCGCCTGCCGCCGTTCCCGCCTGCGAGGAGAGCCGCTGATGGCCCTGCTGCACGACCACGACCTTGCCCACGCCTTCGACGACGCAGCCCGCACGTACGACCTCCTCACCGCGCTGAACCCCGGCTACCAGACCGATCTGCGCCGCTCGGCGCGCCGGCTCCGGCTGCCCGACGAGGGGGCGGGACAGCACGTACTCGATCTCGGCTGTGGCACCGGGGCCTCCACGCGCGCGCTGTTGCGGGCCGCGCCCCATGCCCGGATCACCGCTGTCGATGCCTCGTCCGGGATGCTGCGGCGCGCACGGGCCAAGCCGTGGCCCGCGCGTGTGCGCTTCGTGCACCAGGCCGCCGAGCACCTGCAGACGATGCGGGAAGGGCCGTTCGACGCGGTCTTCGCCGCCTATCTGTTCCGCAACGTCACGTTTCCGGACAGCGTCCTCGCGTCCGTCCGCAGCCGGCTGCGACCGGGAGGGCGGCTCGTCGTGCACGAGTACAGCCTCAGCGGCTCGGTGGTCCACCGCGCCCTGTGGACCGCCGTGTGCCAGGGCGTGATCATCCCCGTGGGCACCCTCAGCGGTGACCGTGCGCTGTACCGCCACCTGTGGCAGAGCGTGCTCGACTTCGACACCGCGCCGGCCTTCGCGGACCGGCTGTCGCGGGCCGGATTCACCGGGGTGCGCACCGCCCCTGTCGCAGGCTGGCAGACGGGGATCGTGCACACGTTCCTGGCCCGGAACGACTCCGCCGCGACGACGGAGCAGACGGAGCAGATGGATCAGACGGATCAGACGGATCAGATGGATCGGACGGGTCAGATGGGTCGGACGGGTCAGATGGGTCAGATGGATCAAACGGATCAGACCGAGCGGCCCGCATGAGTGCCCCGCCCCGCGCGGCCCGGCGCGGCCGGGACCGCAAGGCCGAAGTGCTGATGCCCGGGCCCGGCCGGGACCGGTTCGCTCCGGGGGACGCACCCCGCGTCGCGGTGATCGGCGGCGGAATCGCCGGTCTGTCCGCCGCCGTCCTGCTGGCGGAACGCGGTGCTCACGTGACGCTGTACGAAGGAGGAGAGTCGCTCGGCGGCCGACTGGCCGGATGGCGCACCCGTCTGGCCGACGGCTCCACGGCGACCATGAGCCGCGGCTTCCACGCCTTCTTCCGGCAGTACTACAACCTGCGGGGCCTGCTGCGGCGCACCGACCCCGGACTCACGCGGCTCACTCCCCTGCCCGACTATCCCCTCCGCCACAGCGGCGGGCTCACCGACAGCTTCGCCCGTGTCCCGCGGACACCGCCCCTGAGCGCCCTCGGGTTCGTCGCTCTGAGCCCCACGTTCGGGTGGTGGGATCTCGCCGCGATGAACCCCCGGGCGGCCCTGCCGCTCCTCGACGTGCGCGTGCCGCAGGTCTACGAACGCTTCGACTCCGTCAGCGCGACCGCGTTCCTGGAACAGGTCCGGTTCCCCGAAGCGGCCCACCACTTGGCGTTCGAGGTGTTCTCGCGCAGCTTCTTCGCCGACCCGCGCGAACTGTCGGCGGCCGAACTGCTGTTGATGTTCCACATCTACTTCCTCGGTTCCGCCGAGGGGCTGCTCTTCGACGTCCCGGACGCGCCCTTTCCGCAAGCGCTCTGGGAGCCGCTCGGCGACTACCTTCAGCGCCTCGGAGCGGACATCCGCACCGGCACGCCTGTGCACCGGGTGCAGCGGCGCGAAGGCGAGCGGGCCGAGGTGCACACCGAGACCTCGGCGGAGGGTCACGACGCGGTCGTCCTCGCCCTCGACGCGGGCGGGCTGCGCGAGGTGGTGGCCGCATCGCCGGAACTCGGCACCCCTTCCTGGCGCGAGGACGTCGCCGCCCTCCGTACCGCCCCGCCGTTCCTCGTCTCCAGGCTCTGGCTCGACCGGCCGGTCCGCACCGACCGTGCCGCCTTCCTCGGCACCAGCGGGTTCGGCGGCCTGGACAACGTCAGCGTCCTGGACCGCTACGAGAACGAAGCCGCCCGATGGGCCGCGCGGACCGGCGGCTCCGTGGTCGAGCTGCATGCCTACGCCGTCGGTCCGGCGGCGGAACCCGGCGCCGTACAGGCCGGACTGGTCGAGCAGCTGCACGCGGTGTACCCGGAGACGCGTGCGGCCCGGATCGTGGACGCCCGGCACGAATGGCGTGCCGACTGCCCGCTCTTCCCCGTCGGGTCCTATCACCGCCGTCCTGCCGTGCAGAGCCCCCACGCCTGGCTGACGCTGGCCGGGGACTCGGTGCGCTGCGGGCTTCCGGTGGCCCTGATGGAACGCGCCGCCACCACCGGCTTCCTGGCGGCCAACGCCTTGCTCGCCCGTTGGAACGTACGGGGGCAGGTGCTGTGGACGGTGCCGCGCGCGGGTCGCTCGCCCACGCTGCGGGCACTCGGGGCACTCGGGGCACTCGGGGCACTCGGGGCGCTCGGGGCGCTCGGGGCGCTCGGGGCGCTCGCGGAGCGCTGATCTCCCGGCTCACTCAGGGAAGCGCCCGTTGCTGCGCAGGGTCCAGCGCCGCTCGGCGTACGCGAGGTCGTCGCGCCAGAGGCGGCCCGCCGTACGGCGCACGAGCGGGCGCAGTGCGGGGGCGGCGGCCCGTGCCAGCGCGAAGCCCCGGCGGTCCGAGGCGGCGACGACCGCCTCGACCACCGCGGTCCGGGGCCGCCCGGAACCCTCGGCGGTGAGCGGCGTGGCATGGGTCTCCACCACCGAAGAGGCGCCCTCGCCCTCGCTGATGCGCATCAGGACCGTACGCGGACCGGGTGCGGTGAACTCCGCCCGCACCGGCACCACCAGACGCCCCGCCACCCGGAAGGAGACGTCGACGACGAAGGCGTCGTCACCGTCGCCGCTCGGCGTTCGCGCCACCGTCAGGTCCACGAACGAATACGGGTGGAGCCACGAACCGTGCCACGGGTCGAGGCGGTTGGCGACGACGTCCGGTGGTTCGCACGCTCCGACCGCGGTGAACACGGCGTCCAGAGCCTGCCCCGGTGCGGGGCGGGCCGGTACCGACGGGCGCTCGGTGGGTTTCTCACCTCCGACCTCGTCCAGGCGTACCCACAGCAGCACTCCGTCGTCGTGGACCGGGAAGGGCTCCCAGCCCGCGAACGGGGCGCCGTCCAGGGCCAGTCCGTGCCAGTGGCAGACCAGCGTGCCGCAGACCACGCGGCTGTCCCGCAGCGGAGCCCCCAGGTGAGGGCAGGCACCCGGACCCGCGTGCAATGCGCCGGTGTCCGAGCGCCACAGCACGATCTCGACGCCGCCCACCGTCCGGCCGCACGGCCCGGCACCGGCTCGCACGTCCCTGGAAGCGCCGACGACGAACCAGTTGCCGGAGGGGCGCGCCGAGGCCCGCTTGAGTGCTTCGGCGATCAGGGCGGGGCGCGCGGCCTGCCAGGTCGGTGTCTGTGCCGCCCACCCCGGACCGCTGCGGCGGCGCAACGGCGGTGTCCAGCGGGCCCTGCTCCGACGGTCAGTCACTGCTCTGTCCCTTCCACTGAAGTACCGACCCGCCCGGCGTGGCCGGTGCCCCGGGGGCCGACAGGCGGGCGCGGCACCGCGCCCCGACGATGCGCAGGGCTCCTGCCGCGGCCGTTGCCGTCCTGCGTCTGCGGGACACCACCGCTCGGCGGTGCAGCACGGTGTAGTCCTGGTCGCAGATCGCGTCGAGGATGCCGCCGTACAGGGTGAACGCGGTGCGGATGCAGGGGCGCACCCGCGGGTCGAGCATCGCGATGCCCGGTTCCGCGTCCCGGTAGACGTCCCGCGTGAGGGCGTCGGCCGCGACCAGTGCGGCGCGGATCCGCCCGTCGTGGCGGCCGGTGCGGCGGCTCCACTCAAGGAGGGGCCGGTCGACGCCATGAGCGGCGAGCAGGTCCGCCGGCAGGTAGACGCGGCCCCGGTCGAGGTCCTCGCCCACGTCCCGCAGGAAGTTGGTCAGCTGGAACGCCACTCCGAGCGCCTCCGCGTGCGGCGCCGCCTCCTCGCGGGGCACGGTCGTGCCCAGGACCGGCAGCATCTGCAAACCGATCACGGCGGCCGAACCGTGCATGTACGCCCGCAGGTCGGCGTAGGTGGGGTAGTCCGTGACGCTCAGGTCGCTGCGCATGGAGGCCAGGAAGTCCGCGAACAGCGTGGGATCGATGGCGTACCGGGCGGCCGTGTCGGCGACCGCGCGGACCACGGGATCGTCGCCATCGCCCGTCCGTAGGCCTTGGGCCAGGTCGTCCTCCAGGCGTTGCAGCAGCCGGTCCCGCTCGGGGGGTGTCAGACGCCGGTCGCTGTCGTCGACGATGTCGTCCGCCCAGCGCGCGAAGCCGTACAACGCGTGCACCGCGGAGCGGCGCGCCACCGGCAGGAGTCGGGTGGCGAGGAAGTAGGTCCTGCCGTGGCGGGCGTTGAGCTGCCGGCAATGGGTGTACGCGGCGCGCAAGGAGGGATCGACGATCCCGGCGGCGTCCAGTTCACGACGGGTCATCGGTTCCTCTCGCAGTGGTGACGGACGCGGCTCCGCCGACGGCCGGCGACATCGGCCTGCTCGGTCCTGCCCGGCGGTCGTTGCCGGTGACACGCGCCGCGGCGAGCTTGCCGCTGATGAGTACGGTCGGTACGCCGACGCCGGGAGTGGTCCCGCAGCCGGCGAGCACGACGTTGTCGAGGCCGCCGACCAGATTGCGGGGCCGGAACGGACCGGTCTGGGCGAACGTGTGGGAGACCGAGAAGGGGCTGCCCGCCGCGTGCCCCTGCGCCGCCCAGTCCAGCGGGGTGACCAGCAACTCCTCCTGGACGCTGTCCTGGAAGCCGTCCAGGCCCCGGCGCTCCAAGGCGGTGGACAGGCTGTCCCGATAGCGCGGTCCGAGTTCGTGCCACGTGGCGGCAGGGGGCCCGACGACGGTGTTCGGGCAGGGGGCCAGAACGTAGTGCAGGTGCCTTCCCGGCGGCGCGAGGGTGGGGTCGTGCGTCGTGGGCCGGGTGATGAGCAGGGACGGGTCGCTCATCAGCTTCCCGGTACGGGTCAACTCGTCGAAGGTCTTTTCCCAGGCCGCGCCGAAGGAGAGCGTGTGGTGGGCGAGGCCGGGCCAGGTGCGGTCGGTCCCGGCATGGAGGATCACCGCCGACGGCGAGTGGCGCAGCCGTACGGGACGCCGCGGGGACCGGCCCAACAGCCGGTAGGCGGAGGGAAGTTCGCAGGACAGTACGACCGCGTCGCAAGGAATCCGCTCTCCCGTGGCCAGCCGCACGGCACGCACCCGGCCGGCCGATCGTTCCAGTGCGGTGACCTCGGCAGACCATCGGAAGTCGGCGCCTGCCTCATCGGCCGCGTCGGCCATGGCACGTGGCAGAGCGTGCATGCCGCCCTTGGGGAACCAGACACCGGCCACGGTGTCCATGTAGGCGATCACGGCATACGCCGCGAGTGCCTGTGCCGGGGCGACTCCGGCGTACAGGGCCTGGAAGGTGAAGATCCGGCGCAGCCGTGGGTCGGACAGGAAGCGGCCGATGCGCCGGTCGAGACGCCCGAAACCGCCGAGCGCCGCAAGGCGTGCCAGGTCAGGGTGAAGCAGCTGGAACGGCGAGTCGAAGTTGGTGTCGATGAAGCGCCGCATCTGCGCTTGGTGGAGGAGCTGGAGCCACTTCCGCAGCCTGCGGTACCCCGCGGCCTGGTCCGCTCCGGCGAAGCGTCGGACCTCCGCCTCCATCGCCTCACCGTCGGTGTGCACGTCCAGCGCACTGCCGTCGGCGAAGCCCGCACGGTAGGCGGGGTGCAGCGGCACCAGTTCCACTCGGGCGTGCAGGCTGTCCCCGACGGCGGCGAACGCTTCGTCGGCGAGGTGCGGCATGGTCAGGACCGTCGGCCCGGTGTCCACCTGGTAGCCGCCGAGGTCGACCCGACCGGCGCGGCCGCCGGGCCCCGCGTCCCGTTCGACGACCGTGACCCGGCGGCCGGCGCCGAGCAGGTGGAGGGCGCAGGCGAGACCGGAGAGCCCGGCTCCGACGACGACCACGTGGTCGGTGCGGCCCGGTACGGCTTTCATCGGCCCTCCCCGCGCTGCTGCGGGGCGGGGAGGCCCGCGGCGCGTGCGACCAAGGCGGCGAACTCGCGTCGTGCCTCAGGACTCGCGCCGCACTCGGCGAAATGCAGCAGACTCCTCGCCGCCAGTTCCTCGATTTTCCCCTCGACCAGGGCGCGCGCCCCGGTGCGTTCAAGTGCGAGGCGCATACGTTCCACGGTGGCGTCGGAGCGATGCTCCGCACCCGGTGCGAGCACGTCCACGGCGTCGGCGTCCCCGGAGGCCTCGGCGAGGGTGAGCGCCACGGCGACGAGGTACGTGAGCTTGCGCGTGCGCAGGTCGTCATCGGCCGGTTTGCCGGTCAGGACCGGGTCGCCGAAGGCTCCGAGGAGGTCGTCGCGGAGCTGGAAGGCAAGACCGGCACACCGGCCCGCGGCGCGCAGCGCGTCCAGGGTGTGCGCGTCGGCGCCCGCCAGGGATGCGCCGAGGGCCAGCGGGCGCGCGACCGTGTAGAGGGCGCTCTTGAGCGTGGCGATGGCCTCCGCCTCGTCGAGGCCGGAGGCGCCGCTCGCCTGCGCGTGTATGTCGCGGTACTGGCCGGCGACCATCTCCCCGCGCATCCCCCGCCACTCGCTGAGCAGCCGTATGCCGTGCGGTGAGCTGAGCGCCGTCTCCGTCAGCAGGTCATCGGACCAGGCCAGCGCGAGGTCCCCGGCGAGGACCGCGGCGGACTCGGCGAACGACTCCGGCGAGCCGTTCATGCCGTCCGCCCGGTGCCGGCGCGCGAAGTCGACATGCATCGACGGACCGCCCCGGCGCAGGGACGATCCGTCCATCACGTCGTCGTGGATGAGCGCGCACGCCTGGAGGAGTTCGAGCGCGGCCCCGATGCGCAGGACGGGGGCGGCGTCGGCCGAGCCGCCCGCCGCCCGCCAGCCGCACCAGGCGAACGCGGTGCGCAGCCGCTTCCCGCCCCGCTGGACGAAGGCGGTCACGCGGCCCACGACGTCCCGGGCGTACACGGGGTCGATGTCGTGGGCCCGCCGAAGTCCCGCGTCGAGCACGTCGTCGAGAACCGCTTCCACGGCTTCCGTTACCCCGACGGCCGTGAGCGGGGCGTCGACAAGTTCGACAAGTCCGGCGTGTGGTGCCGTATCCGGCCGCGGTCCTGGCATTCCCAGCCTCTCCTCGCCCTCCGTCACGTGTGCACCCGTGCTTCCGCGGCAGTCCCGCGTACGGATGCGCTGATTCCTGCCCGGTACGCGGTGCCCTCGCGTCTCCGCTCACTCCAACGGCCGACCGGTCCCTGTCTCATGGCGGTGCGTCCCCTCGTTCGCGGTCCTCTCGGCGGACCTGCGCGAGGTCGGCGAGCCGGTCGAGCTGTCGCACCGGCCGGGCTGTGCGGTGGTTGTGGGCGAGGCGTTCGCGGTGCCGGTCGAAGAACGCCCAGTAGCCGGCGGTGTAGGGGCAGGCGTGCTCGCCGGTCCGCTCGGCAGGCCGGTACCGGCACGCTCCGCACAGGTCGCTCATGCGGTTCAGGTAGGCGCCGCCCGAGGTGTACGGCTTGGTGGTCATCCGCCCGCCGTCCGCGTACTGGGACATGCCCACGACGTTGGGGACCATGACCCAGTCGTATCCGTCCACGAAGCAGCGGTGGAACCAGTCGGTGACGGCGGCGGGGTCCCAGCCCCGCTGCAGCGCGTAGCTGCCGAGCACCATCAGCCGGGGAATGTGATGGGTCCAGCCGGTGTCCCTGACCTGGGCCAGCGCCGTGCGCAGGCAGTGCGCGCCGACCGAGTCCGCGTCGAGCTCGTTCCACCAGGCGGGCAGGGGAGCGGTGTGGAGCAGCGCGTTGGAGTGCCGGTAGGCGTCGCCGAAGTACCAGTACAGCTGCCACACGTACTCCCTCCAGCCCGCGATCTGCCGGACGAAGCCCTCCACGCTGTTCAGCGGCGCCTCGCCCGCCCGCCACGCCGTCTCGGCCCGCCCGACGCACTCGGCGGGGTCGAGCAGCCCGAGGTTGAGAGGGGCGGACAGCAGGCTGTGGCTCATCACCGGGTCGGCCGCGAGGATGGCGTCCTCGTACGGCCCGAAGGTGTCGAGCCGACGGCCGATGAAGCGTCGGAGTGCCCGGAGAGCCTCGGCGCGGGTCGCGGGGAAGAGGCGTGGCCCGTCGCGGCCGACGAAGGAGACCTCGCCGTCCCTCTCCCAGCGGTCGAGGTCGTGGCGGACCTCTGCGTCGATGTCGTCCTCCCGCGGCCGGTACGGGGCGGGAACCTGCAGGTCGGGGGCGTCCCGGGGCGGGGGCTCCCGGTTGTCGTGGTCGTAGTTCCAGCGGCCGCCCGCCGGGGCGTCCGCGTCCATCAGGAGGCCGTGCCGTCGGCGCATCCAGCGGTAGAAGTCCTCTTGCCGCAGCCGCTTGCCGCCGTGGCCGTCCGCCCAGGTCGTGAACTCGTCCACGGGCAGCAGAAATCCGCGCGCCGGGCCCACCGCGACGTGCGGGAGGGACCGTACGAGCTTCAGGGCGGCGTGGGATGTCGGGTGATGGACCGTCACCGGGGCTTTGTCTGCGGCCTGTTCCAGTCCTTCCCGGTACGTGTCGGCCCGTACGTACGTGATCCGGTCACCGAGTTCCGCCGCCCGGTGCCGCATCGCGGAGAGGATCAGGTGGGCCTTGGCGCGGTGGAACCTCCGGCGCCGGAACACCGACCGCGCCTCGATCATGAGCAGCGGGGTGTCGCGGCCGGGCCCGTCGTCCCCGGGGGTGAGGAAGTGGGGCCCGAGCTGGTCGCCGAAGAGCCAGTGCACGCGAGCACACCTCAGTCCCGGTCGCGGGCGCGCTGGAAACGGGCGAGGCCGTCAGCGAGATCGATGAGAGGGGCGGGATAGCCGAGCCCATCACGCTCGTCCTCAGGGAGTCTCCACGGCTCGTGCACCAGTCGCTCGTCCACATCCTTCAGCTCGGGCACCCAGCGGCGTACGTAGGCGCCGGTCGGGTCGTGGCGCAGGCCCTGGCGGACGGGGTTGAGGACGCGGTTGGGGCGGGTGTCGGTGCCGGTTCCGGCGACCCACTGCCAGTTGAGCTGGTTGTTGGCGATGTCGCCGTCGACGAGCAGGTGCAGGAAGTGCCGGGCGCCGATCCGCCAGTCCACGTACAGCGTCTTGGTGAGGAAACTCGCCGCGAGGAGGCGTCCTCGGTTGTGCATCCAGCCCTCGTGGCGCAGTTGACGCATCGCGGCATCGACGACGGGATAGCCGGTACGGCCCTCACGCCAGGCGGTGATGTCGTCGGCGGCGTCCTCCTCGGTCCGCCAACGGTCGTGCCGGTCACGGTAGTTCCGAACGGAGGCGTCCGGCCGCGCCGAAAGCACCTGATGGTGGAAGTCGCGCCAGCACACCTGGCGTACGAACGCCTCCGCACCGCCACCGCCGCGCGCGCGGGCCCGCTGGACGACCTCCACCGGTGACAGGGCGCCGAAGTGCAGATACGGCGAGAGCCGCGATGTCGCGTCGCCCGCCAGGTCGTCGTGGCCGTCTTCGTATCCGTCGAGCGACGACCGGGTCCAGCGGGAGAGCCGGGCGCGTCCCGCCGTCTCCCCTCCCGCGGGCAGACCCGGCGAGAGACCGGACAACCGGCCGCGGTCCGGCAGCCGTTCACCGCGCGCCGCTTCCGGGACGGACACGGCGCGCGGTGCCGGGCAGACCTCCCGCGGCTGCTCCTGCGACCAGCGGCGGAAGTAGGGCGTGAACACCGCGTAGTGGTCGTTTCCGGCCGGGGTCACGGCTCCGGGGGCGACGGCGGTGATCACGGAGTCGTGTACGTGCAGGGCGGTGCCGCCCGCGTCCAGGGCGTCCCGCAGGCGCTGCTCGCGCCGGTGGGCGTGTGCGGAGACGCCTGCGGCCATGTGCACCTCGGTCGCCCGGCACTCCGTGACGACCCGGCACACCACCTCGGCCACCGGTCCGCCACGCACGACGAGACGGCCGCCGCGTCTGCGCAGTGAGCCGTCGAGGTCGGTGAGGCAGTCGGCCAGAAAAGCGCTGCGGTTGGGCGCGTCGAAGCCCGCCGCGTGCACAGCGGGGTCGCGTACGAAGAGCGGCACCACCTCGTCGGCGGCGGCGAGGGCGGCCCGCAGCGGCGGGTGGTCGTGCAGGCGCAGGTCCGAGGTGAACAGGACGACCGCGACAGTCATGGGGCAACTCCCGTGAGGAGGTGGTGCGGTGCAGGTCGGGTCACCGGTGCTCCGTCCGCCCGGTGTGCTCCGTCTGCCCGGTGTGCTCCGTCCTCCCGGTGTGCGCGGGTCCGCCGGGACCGGAGCGGGACGTGTTCCGGTGTGCGCTCATGCCTTTGGCGGCGGCCTGCGTGATGTTGCGGGCCATGCCGCCGAACACGACCGCGTGGAACGGGAACACGGACCACCAGTACGCGTGACCCAGCAGGCCGCGCGGGTGGAACAGGGCGCGCTGCCGGTAGCGGGTGCGGCCCGTGTCGTCCACCTCGGCGTACATCTCCAGCCACGCCAGGCCGGGCAGCCGCATCTCCGCCCGGAGCCGCAGCAGATGTCCTGGCTCGATCTCCTCGACACGCCAGAAGTCCAGGGAGTCGCCGACCCGCAGCCGCTCGGCGTCCCTGCGGCCACGGCGCAGACCCACGCCTCCGACGAACCGGTCGAGCCAGCCCCGGACCGCCCACGCGAGCGGCAGCGAGTACCAGCCGTTGTCGCCGCCGATCCCCTCGATCACCTTCCACAGCACGTCCGTTGACACGTCGACGGGCAGGTGCCGTTCGTCCTCGTAGAGGCTGCCGCCCGCCCAGTCCGGGTCGGTGGGCAGCGGGTCGCTGGGCGCGCCCGGTACGGAGGCGGAGGACCAGCGGGTGGCGACCTGCGCCTCGCGCACCCGGCGCAGCGCCAGGGCCAGCGCCTCGTCGAACGGCAGCGGGCGGCCGGGCGGGTCGGGCACGTACCGCGCGATGTCGTGTTCGTGGCAGACGACCTCGTGCCGCAGTGACTCCGTCAGCGGCCGGGCGATGGACGCGGGCACCGGGGTGACGAGCCCGACCCAGTGGCTGGACAGCCCCGGGGTGAGCATCGGAACCGGCAGGATGAGCCGCTTCCGCAGCCGCGCCACATCCGCGTATCTGCGCATCATCTGGCGGTAGGTGAGGACGTCCGGGCCGCCGATGTCGAAGGCCCGGTCCACGTCCTGCGGCATCGTGGCGGAGCCGACCAGGTAGCGCAGGACATCACGTACGCCGATGGGCTGGGTACGGGTGTGCACCCAACTGGGCGTGACCATGACCGGCAGCCGCTCGGTCAGGTAGCGCAGCATCTCGAACGACGCCGACCCCGAGCCGATCACCACCGCGGCCCGCAGCACGGTGGCGGGCACCGGACCGTCCAGGAAGATCCGGCCGACCTCCGCGCGGGAACGCAGGTGCGGGGACAGCTCTGCCTCGGGCACGCCACGGGGTGTGAGACCGCCCAGGTAGACGATCCGCCGCACACCCGCGGCATGCGCCTGCTCGGCGAAGACCCGGGCCGCGCGGCGGTCGGTCTCCTCGAAGCCTGCGCCGGAGCCGAGCGCGTGCACCAGGTAGTACGCGACGTCCACACCCCTCATCGCCGCCGCCACGGAGTCCTCGTCCGTGACATCGCCCCGCACCACCTCGGCGTCCCCCGCCCACGGATGATCGCGGAGCTTGCCCGGAGAGCGGGCCAGACACCGCACCCGGTGACCGGCCTCCACCAGCTCGGGCACCAGACGGCCGCCGACGTACCCGGAGGCCCCGGTGACGAGACAACGCAGAGGGCCCTGGGCCGGCTGCCGGTCCGTTTCCATGATCGGTTCCTTCCGTTCCGCAGCCCGCCCCACCCGGCATGCGGCTGTCGGCAACTCTTCCGCCAAGGAGGCGCGGACGGATGCAGCGCTGAGAGCGCCGGTCTGGATGGATATTGTCTCGACGAGTGCCGGTGAGGTGGGAACCGACCGACGGCGTGGGCTCAGTTGGATTTGAACCCACGCCGTCAGATGTCACAGCCTCTGGGCCGTGGAGCCGGGGCCTCCCCGTCGTGGTCTGAAGGACTGCCACTCCACGAAGCCGCTTTCAGTCTCTACGGGAACCCACTGCCGAAGGCCCAGGATTGCCTCGTCGATCTTCTTCCACCAACCGATCGGGTTGGCAATTCTGAGCGCGCCAAGCGGAGTTGACTGGATTCGTTGCCATCGCCGTTCCTGCTCACTCACGGACACGACGACCCTCGACGGGGCAGGGGCAAGAAGAGGTGCGAGATCGAGGGAACAGGCCGGTCTCCTCGCGGGAACCAGGTAGACGAGCTCTGCGCCGTGTTCCGACGCTGCGGGTGAGGGGTGTGCGTTGGAGCGAGCGCCGTTGCAGCACAGGATCGTTCCTTTCGCCTCAAGGTCCCGGCGAACCTGCTGCAGGGCACGGAACAGGTCATCGCCTGCAGCTGAGAACGATGCGCCGTCGGGTGCCTCCGCCTGAACCTGCCAGGGCGGTTGGTCCGAGTACCGGACGGTCCAGATCTGTTCGCCACCGTGATTCAGTTTCGCCCTGACGCGTGTCTTCTTGTTCATGGACGGTACCCCGGATTCTCGACGACCTCGCTGGTCGGCCTACCCCACTATCAGCGGACAGCTCTCACAATGTTCGATGGGTCGATGCCTCCAGGAAAAACGATCTCCCTTTCAGCTCGGAACACATAGCCAAGCCCCAGGGCCTTGTTCACATCGATTCCCGCCCCGGGAGAGTCGATCTCATACACCCAAGTGGTCCCCTTGGCCTTCTGGGGGAACATGGCAGCGAGACTGGCCCGTTTACTGGTCCCAACCCAAGCCGAGGGGGTGTTGTTCCGTCCGTACTCGTTCAGGTCCAGGTTCCCATCCTCGGCCTTTACTCGGAATCCTGTCTTGAATATCAGTTGTGGGTCCCGGGCATCGCCTCGGAAGACCTGCTTGGGCGTCACGATCGCCTTGGCGGGCACGTTGATGCCAGGGAATCTGACGACGCCCCCTGCAGCGGGAGCTTCGGGGTTGACTGCTGTCCGTCGCCACCCCGTGAGGCCCGCAAGACCTGTGACCGCGATCTGCTTTGCCAGTTCGTCGGCAGCATCGGCGTACAGGTCTGCGAGCGCATCGCAGCCCTGTTGGCGGAGCATGTACTCGGCACGGTAGAGGCGGTAGCCGGGTCGGACGGGGAGGTACTTGTCCACGAAGGCCCCAGCGCCGCCGTTCTGTCCAGTGACAGCGTCGTAGGCATCGCCGACGAAGTCGAAGGGGAGCTTCAGTCCTTGAAGGAATCCGTTGCCGAAGATCTTCAGCCCTTCGCCAACGCTGTCGACCTTTCCATTGCCGTTGTCGTCGCCCGGCACAGGTGTCAGTCCACTGGGGTCGGTAAGCAGCGAGGGGACGTTGTCGGCGTATGCGTACGCCGAGACACCTGGCGTTGACCGGTCGCGAGTCGCGGGATCGGGGCGGGTGAAGCGCCCGCTTGCGGTGTTGTATTGGCGGGCGTGAAGGTCCAGGTTGCCTGTCGTGGTTTCGTAGCGTGCACCGGTGAAGGATGGTGTGTTCGTGGGCGCGCCACTGGTGACCGTGTTCAGCAGTCGGGTGCCGTACGGGTCGTAGGCCCATCGCTGGTGGAGCGTGCCGGTGCTGCTCGTGACGTCGACCGGGGAGCCCTGGGTGTCGTGGTGGTAGTAGAAGAGGCCGCCTGAGCCGGTCTTGGTCGCGGTGGGATGCCCCAACGGGTCGTAGCGGTAGGACTGCTTGATCGTCCAGGCACTGTCGTATTCAGTGGCCAGGATAGGGAGCGGGGCGTTCGGGTCCCACTGGGTGCGGTTGGTGACCGTGCCGTCCTTGCTCGTGGTCACCTGGTTGCCGCTGGCATCGTGGTCGTAGGCGTAACTGATGCCCGCGACTGTGGCCGCGGAGATCTGGCCGGCCAGGTCGTAGGTGAAGGTGTCGGCGCCCGCTTTGGTCTGGTTGCCCTCGCTGTCGTAGTCGTAGGCGGTGGTCGTGGTGCCGGTGGTGGCCGAGGTCAGCTGGTCGGCGGCGTCGTAGGTGTAGTTGGTCTCGGTGGCGCCGAGCGCAGAGGTCAGGCGGTTGCCGACCTTGTCGTAGGTGTAGGAGGTGGTGCGGCTGGACGCGCAGCCGGTGACCCAAGGCTGCGGTAGCAGCCGGACGTGAGGCGGCCTGCCGCGTCGTAGGTCAGGTCGTAGCCGCCAGTGCCGACACTGGCACGCGTGACGTCGACGTGGGTGGGCAGCCCGGCGGCGGACAGGGTTTGTGCCGTCCTGGTGACGGTGGAGCCGAACTTGGCTGAGGTGACAGCGGTCAGTCGGCCGGCCCGGTCGTAGGAGCGGTCCTCGGTTTCGGAGTTGGGCAGGGCGGTTCGGGTCAGGTTGCCCGCGGCGTCCCAGGTGTAGTTGGTGGTGACTCCGTCGGCGGTCATGGACGACGTGCGGCCATCGTTGTCGTAGGCGTAGCCGATGGTGTTGCCGTCGGAGTATTTGCGGGTGAGCATCTGACCGGCGGCATCGTAGGTGTAGGCGAAGCCGCGGGTCTTGGTGAGGTTGCCGACCGCGTCGTAGACGAAGTCCTCGGAGATCTTCGAGTTGGCCCGGGAAGTCATCCGGCCTGCGGCGTCGTAGGCGAGGGACACGTCAGGGGTCGTGTCCGAGTAGTCGACCTTGGTGAGCAGCCCGCGCGGGTCGAACGTGTAGCTGGTCGAGCCGCGAGGCGTGGTCTTTTTGGTGGCGTTGCCCTCGGCGTCGTAGGCGTACGAGGTCACGCGGCTGAGCGGGTCGGTGACCGTGGTGAGTTGGCGGGCCGCGTCGTAGGCGTACGTCGTGACGTGGTTGTTGGCGTCGGTGCGTGTGGTGACGTTGCCGGCCGGGTCGTACTCGTAGGCGGTCTTTGCGCCGTCGGCGGCTGTGACGGTGGTGAGTCGGTCGAGGTTGTCGTAGTCGTAGGTGGTGGTGCGCTTGTCGGCGTCGGTGCGTTTGGTGACGTTGCCGGCCGCGTCGTACGCGGTGCTGGTCACGCCGCCGAGCGGGTCGGTGACGGTGATGAGGTTGCCGGCTGCGTCGTAGTCGTTGGCGGTGGTGAACTGGGCGGGGTCGGCTCCGGTGACGTTGCCGCGCGGGTCGACGGCGGTGGCTTGGCGGCCGTCGCCGTCGTAGGTCCAGCTTTCCTTGTTGCCGAGGGGAGAGGTGCGGCTGAGCAGGTTGCCGTCGGCGTCGTAGGCGTAGCTGGTGGTCTTGCTGAGCTGGTTGGTGGTGCTGGTCAGCCGGTTGTTCTTGTCGTAGACCGACGAGGTGCTCTTGCCGAGGGCGTCGGTGACCTTGGTGACGTTGTCGACGGTGTCGTAGGTGTAGTTGGTCGCGTTGCCCAGCGGGTCGGTGACCTTGATCGGCCGGTTCACGGCGTCGTAGGTGGTGGTGACGGCCGCGCCGGTGGGGCCGGTGGCCTTGGTGCGGTTGCCTGCGGCGTCGTAGGCGTAGCTCGTGGTGTAAGCGGCCGGGTCGGCGCCGGTGACGTTGCCGCGCGCGGAAACGGTGGTCAGCAGGCGGCCGACCTTGTCGTACGTGTACGTCGTCTTGCTGCCCAGCGGATCGGTCTCGGAGGTGAGGCGGCCACCACTGTCGTAGGTGCGGGTGACGGACTTGCCCGTTGGGTCGGTGGTCTTGGTGAGGTTCCCGGCGTCGTCGTATCCGTAAGTGGTTGTGTTGCCGGCCGGATCCTTGGCTGATGTCAGCTGCTCGGCGCCGTTGTAGCCGTAGGTGGTGGTGCGGCCCAGCGGGTCGGTGGCGGTGCTGAGCAGGCCGCGGCCGTCGTAGGTGTACTTCGTGGTGTAGGCGAGCGGGTCGGCGCCGGTGACGTTGCCGCGGGGGTCGGTCTTGGAAGCGATGCGGCCCGCGTCGTCGTAGGTGAATGTCGCCTTCTCACCGAGCGGGGTGGTGACCGAGGTTCGGTTGCCGGCCGCGTCGTAGCCGTACGTCGTGGTCTTGCCGCGTGGTGTCGTCACGGTCGCCAGGGCGCCGAGCGCGGTGTACGTGTATGAGGTCTTGCCGCCGAGCGGATCGGTGGTGGATATCAGTTGGTTGGACGTGTTGTACGTGTACGACGTCTTGTTGCCGCGGCCGTCCGTGTGGCTGAGGATGTTGCCCGCGCTGTCGTAGGTCCAGCTCTCCGAGTAGCCCAGCGACGACGGAGCGCTGCGCGTGAGCATGCGTCCGGCGCTGTCGTACGTCATGGATGTGGTGTTGCCGCGCTGGTCGGTGATGTCGGCAGGCCGGAGGCGGCGGTCGTAGCTGTAAGAGACCTTCTTGCCGTACGGGTCGATGCTCTCGAGCAGCACGTTGCCGGAGTAGATGTCGGTCCACATCCCGCCGTCCGGGGCGGTCATGTGCGACTCGCGGCTGCCGTCCCAAGTGAACTTGGTGAGCTTGCCGTTCTGGTCCGTCTGGGAGGTGATGCGGCCGGAGGAGTCGTAGGTGTTGCTGACCCTGCCGCCCGCCGGGTCGGTGTACGAAGACAGCCGCTTGCTGGCGTCGTAGGCGTAGGTGGAGACCTTGCCGGCCGGGTCGGTGACGGTGGTCAGCAGCCCGTCGGTGTAGGCGTAGGAGACCGAAGTGGCGTCCGGGAGGCTCACTTTGGTGACCAGGCCGTCAGCGTTCAGGGTGAAGCTGGTGTTGCGCCCCGCCGCGTCCTTGACGGACGACAGCTTGCCGGACGTGTACGTCAGCGTCAGCCCCTGCACCGCCTTGTCGACGACCGACGTCAGCTGGCCGGTGCTGTTGAACGTGCGCTTGGTGTGGTCCGGGCTGGTGACGGTGTACGTGCTGGTGCCTTTGACGAGCTTGGTGGCCGATCCGGCCGGCGCGGTGTACGTTCCGTCGCTCGCCTCGGTGAAGACGAACTTGGCGCCGTCGTCGGCCTTGTAGGTGACCTTGCCGGTGGTGATCGTCAGCTTCGCGTCGAACGGCGTGGCCCAGCCACGCCCGAGCAGTCCCGTCGTGGTGGAGTCGGAGCGGTACGTGCGCTCCAGGGCCACCTGCTTGCCGACACCTGTCAGTTGGGCGTCGGTGAGCTGCTCGAAGAACATGCCGGTGGCCGTGTTGACTGGGTCGGCCCGGTGGGCCTGCGCGTAGCAGGTGCAGATGCCCGCCTGGGCCCCTGGGATGTTCGGGGTGTAGAACGCCTCCACCAGCGGGGAGGTGGTGCCGTTCGAACTCCAGCTACCGTCCGAGCCCTTGAGGAACATCCAGGCGTAGTACTTCTTGCCGTCCTGAAGGTGACCGCCGAGCTTGTTCGTGCTCCACCAGAAGCACTGGTCGGCTGGATAAGAGCTGCTGCCCCACCAGCCGTAGCACCAGGCTCCGTTCTCCAGAAACTTCCCGGCCGGGTCACCGGTCGCCTTGCTGATTTCCTTGTCGTAGACGATGTTGCCGCCCTCGTCCTGGACGTACATCCACAGACCGGAGTACGACGACGCTGTGCCGGAGGAGAACTTCAGTTGTCCGCCGATCGACAGGTAGTCCGGGTAGGCAGTGGCGTAGGCCGTCACCCAGGCGGGGTCAGAAGTGGCCGCAGCTGTCAGGGAGTTCACTTGCTGCTCGGCAGCGGGGCCCTGCTTCGGGAGCTTCTTCGGTCGGGCATGCGGCTTGCCCCGCGGCTTCTTTCCACGCGGCTCGATGAAATCCCGCATGGGCGAGAGCTCATCCCGGGACTGCTTCACCTGCTTGCGCCGCTCAGCCAGAGTCATGGCCCTGGGTGGCTTTGGCAGGTCGGCCGCCGTACGGGCCTGGGCCTGCTGAACCGCGGACGGTGCCGAGGGGCTATCTGGTAGGGCGCGGTCGGGGACGACGCCGGCGGTGGCTAGGAGAGCCAGAACCAGCAAGGCGAGGACAGGTCTTCGAGTTCGTGTGCGCACCATGCACCCCTTGTGTGGCAGCTGTGAACGAAGCGTCGAGATGATCCTCGATTAAGGGGCGAACGGAACGACTCAGGACCCAGAGATCTGGCTTGAACGTGCCAGCAGATGCGGGGAGTTGTTGATGCTTCCCCTGGCGTTGGGAGGTTCGGCGAGCTCCCTGTGTCCAGAAATGGCGTGAACACGCCGGGAGCCCTCATCCGGTTCCGTGAACTCGTCAACGGCGGGGAGTGAACCGTGAGTGGCCTTCCCGTATCGGGTGTGCAGCCGTGGCAATTTGTCTTCGTTGGTCCGCGCCAGCACCCCCGCCCCAGTCCAGTGGGCGAGGCGGCGGTCGCTAGTGCTCTGACCGCATAGGTTCGCCGGGTTGGTGGTCGTGGCGGTTGGATGTGCGGTGACGTCCGATCCGACCGCTGGAGGCGCGGTGGCCGAGCCTGTCCGTGTGCGCAGACTGACCGATCAGGAGGGGCAGAAGCTGCAGCAGATCGTGCGCCGTGGCAGCACGAGTTCGGTGCGCTACCGGCGCGCGATGATGCTGCTGGCCTCCGCCGGCGGGAACCGCGTGCCGGTGATCGCCCAGCTGGTGCAGGCCGACGAGGACACCGTGCGCGATGTGATCCACCGGTTCAACGAGATCGGCCTGGCCTGCCTGGACCCTCAATGGGCGGGAGGCCGTCCCCGCCGACTCAGCCCTGACGACGAGGACTTCGTCGTGGCGACGGCCACCACCCGCCCCACCAAGCTCGGCCAGCCCTTCACCCGCTGGTCGCTGCGCAAACTCGTCGCCTACCTGCGGAAAGTCCATGGCCGGGTGATCCGCATCAGTCGCGAGGCGTTACGCGGCCTGCTCGCCCGCCGCGGTGTCACCTTCCAGCGCACCAAGACATGGAAGGAATCCCCCGACCCGGACCGCGAGGCGAAGCTGGACCGGATCGAGGAGGTACTGGACCGCTTTCCGGACCGGGTGTTTGCCTTCGACGAGTTCGGCCCGCTCGGGATCCGGCCCACCGGCGGCAGCTGCTGGGCTGATGAGCGACACCCTGACCGGCTCCCTGCCACCTACCACCGCACCACGGAGTCCGGTACTTCCACGGCTGCTACTCCATCGGCGACGACACCCTGTGGGGCGTCAACCGCCGCAAGAAGGGCGCCGCGAACACGCTGGCCGCACTGAAGTCGATCCGCGCCGCCCGCCCGGACGGCGCCCCGATCTACGTCATCCTGGACAACCTGTCCGCCCACAAGGGCGCCGACATCCGCCGCTGGGCGAAGAAGCACAAGGTCGAGTTGTGCTTCACCCCGACCTACGCCTCGTGGGCCAACCCGATCGAGGCGCACTTCGGACCGCTGCGGCAGTTCACCATCGCCAACTCGAACCACCCCAACCACACCGTGCAGACCCGGGGGCCTGTCGACCACTCCGGCTTTCTCACGTACCTGACCGCCTGACGTGGCTCGGCACCGGCAGCACAGTGACACGTCGTTGGAGGGTTAGTTAGGGGAAAGGGGTACAGGCTCAGCTAGTTCGATCAAGTTCAGAACGGCTCGGCGATGAAGTGTCGTCGCCGCTTCATATGGTCCCCCGTGGCGCCATCCCCAAGCCCGCCGGCAATTCCGTCGCCTGAACCGCGACGACGGCCGGCAGGCCGATGTCGTGCTGCCTCGCTTCGCCTTTCCCGCACCCGCCAGCCGACCCCCCCGCGCCCCGACTACTATGGGCGCCGGATCAAGGGGGACAAGACCCGGCGTGAAAGCGCCCGTTGCATGAAAAATGGGGCGGCCCGCAACGTCTTCCACCTGGTCGGACAGCTACAGCAAGGACCCCGCGCATAGGGGCGGTCGTGACAGATGAGAGGGTCAGGCGGGTGAGTGAGACACCGAAGAGCAGCCTGCAATACCGCTTTGACGGGCCAGAAGACGCGCCCGTCCTGGTCCTGGGTCCCTCACTGGGTACCACATGGCACATGTGGGACCGCCAGGTTCCGGAGCTGGCGAAGACCTGGCGTGTGTTCCGGTTCGACCTGCCCGGGCACGGCGGCGCGCCCGCGCGCGCGGCCGACAGTGTCGGTCAGCTCGCCGACCGGGTGCTCGCCACCCTCGACGAGCTCGGAGTGCAGCGCTTCGGCTACGCGGGCTGCGCCCTCGGCGGCGCCATCGGCGCCGACCTCGCCCTGCGCCACCCCCAGCGTGTCGCCTCCCTCGCGCTGATCGCCGCCTCGCCCCGGTTCGGCACCGCCGACGAGTTCCGGCAGCGCGGCGTGATAGTCCGTACGAACGGCCTGGACCCGGTCGCCCGTACGTCCCCGGAGCGCTGGTTCACGCCCGGCTTCGCCGCCAGCCAGCCCGCGATCACCGAGTGGGCCGTGCAGATGGTCCGCACCACCGACCCCGGCTGCTACATCGCCGCCTGCGAGGCGCTCGCCGCCTTCGACATCAAGGCGGGGCTCGGCCGCATCGGCGTGCCCACCCTCGTCCTGGTCGGCTCCGAGGACCAGGTCACCGGCCCCGCCGAGGCCCGTACGCTCGTCGCCGGCATACCGGACGCCCGGCTCGCCGTCGTGCCCGGCGCCTCCCACCTGGCCCCCGTCGAGCAGCCCGCCGCCGTCACCGACCTGCTCGTACGCCACTTCTCCACCGCCTGGACCGAGCAGCACTCGGCGATCTCCGCGACCCCGCCCAAGCCGGTCCTCGCGCCGCCGATGCCGACCGCCCCGGTGGCCGAGATCGCCCCGGCCGAGGCGGACGAGACGGTTCCGGCGGGCCGTCCCGACCCGTACGACAGCGGTCTGAAGGTCCGCCGCGAGGTCCTCGGTGACGCGCACGTGGACACCGCGCTCGCCGCCGCCGACGAGTTCTCCGGCGACTTCCAGGACCTGATCACCCGGTACGTCTGGGGCGAGGTCTGGGCCAGGCCCGGCCTCGACCGGCGGATGCGCAGCTGCGTCACGCTGACCGCGATGATCGCCGGCGGCCACCACGAGGAGCTGGTGTTCCACGTCCGGGCCGCGCTGCGCAACGGCCTCACGCCCAGCGAGATCAAGGAGGTCTTCCTGCAGGCCGCCGTCTACTGCGGCGCGCCCGCGGCGAACGCCGCCTTCAAGGTCGCCCAGCCGGTCATCCGCGAGGAGACCACGCCGGAGGGCTGAACCGGCGGCAGGATGGTCCCGGCGGCAGGATGGTCCCATGGCACACATGAAGCTGACCAAGAAGTCGCACGCCTGCGTCCGCCTGGAGAAGGACGACCGCACCCTCGTCATCGACCCGGGCGGCTTCAGCGAACAGGACGCGACGCTCGGCGCCGATGCGGTCCTGGTCACCCACGAGCACCCCGACCACTTCGACGAGAACCACCTGCGCACCGCCCTCGACGCGAACCCCGCCGCCGAGATCTGGACGCTGCGCGCGGTCGCCGAGAAGATCGCGGCCGCCTTCCCGGGGCGGGTGCACACGGTCGGGCACGGCGACACGTTCACGGCCGCCGGGTTCGACGTCCAGGTGCACGGCGAGCTGCACGCGGTGATCCACCCGGACCTGCCGCGGGTCACCAACGTCGGCTTCCTCGTCGACCCGGGCGCTACCGCCGTCTTCCACCCGGGTGACGCGCTGACCGTGCCCGAGCAGCCCGTCCAGACGCTGCTGGTGCCGGTGATGGCGCCCTGGAACAAGGTCTCCGAGGTCATCGAGTACGTCCGCGAGGTCAAGCCGCAGCGGGCCTTCGACATCCACGACGCGCTCCTCAACGACCTGGCCCGGCCGATCTACGACACCCACATCGCGAACCTGGGCGGCGCCGAGCACGCCCGGTTCGCGTCGGGCGACGGCACGGAGCTCTGAGCTCGCTCGTCCCCGAGGCCGGAGCCGGTTGTCGTACCCGCCCGGTAGGTTGTGAGACATGCGCATCGCGACTTGGAACGTCAACTCGATCACCGCCCGGCTGCCCCGCCTCCTGGCCTGGCTGGAGAACAGCGGCACGGACGTGCTGTGCGTCCAGGAGGCCAAGTGCGCAGCCGAGCAGTTCCCCGCGGACGAGCTGCGCGAGCTGGGCTACGCATCGGCGGTCAACGCCACCGGCCGGTGGAACGGCGTGGCGGTGGTCTCCCGCGTCGGCCTTGAGGACGTGGTCAAGGGGCTGCCGGGCGACCCGGGGTACGAGGGCGTGGAAGAGCCCCGGGCCGTCTCCGCGACCTGCGGCGGAGTCCGCGTCTGGTCGGTGTACGTGCCGAACGGCCGCGAGCCCGAGCACCCGCACTACGCCTACAAGCTGCAGTGGTTCGAGGCCCTGAAGGCCGCCGTCGCCGGGGACGCCGCGGGCTCCCGCCCGTTCGCGGTGATGGGGGACTACAACGTCGCGCCCACTGACGACGACGTCTGGGACATCAGCCTCTTCGACGGCGCCACGCACGTCACCCCCGCCGAGCGCGCCGCCCTGGCCGCCCTGCGCGAGGCGGGCCTGAACGACGTGGTGCCGCGCCCGCTGAAGTACGACGTCCCGTTCACGTACTGGGACTACCGCCAGCTCGGCTTCCCGAAGAACCGCGGCATGCGCATCGACCTCGTGTACGGCAACGACCCGTTCGCCAAGGCCGTCTCCGACGCGTACGTGGACCGCGAGGAGCGCAAGGGCAAGGGCGCGTCGGACCATGCGCCGGTGGTCGTGGACCTGGACGTGTAGCGAGCCGCCGCCGCGGGGCCCGGCCGTGTCCGGGCCCCGCAACCGCCTCGGCCTGCAATCCGCCTCGTCCTGGAATCCGCCTCGGCCCGCAACCGCCTCAGCCCGCAAGCGCCTTCAGGTCGATGGACTCCGCGAGCGCGGTGAGGCCCGCGTCGCCCGGGTGCAGATGGTCGCCGCTGTCGTACGCGGGAAGGATGCGGGCCGGACGGTCCGGGTCGCGCAGGACGGCGTCGAAGTCCAAAACCGCGTCGTAGGTGCCGCTGGTGCGGATCCAGGTGTTGACGGCCACCCGCTGGGCGTCGACACCCGGGGCCGAGCAGAGCCTCTCGCCCTCGCAGGGCGCGATCGTCGCGGCGACCACGCGCAGGCCGCGCGCCCGCGCCCGTTCCGCGATCTCCTCCAGGCCGGCGATCACCTCACCCGAACTGGCGCCCCACCGCACGTCGTTGATGCCTTCGAAGACGACCACGGTGCGGGCCGAGGTCTGGGCGAGCACGTCCCGGTCGAGCCGGTGCAGGGCGCTGACGCCGCCGGTGTCGGTGGAGATCCCGTCGCCCGGATAACGGTCCGAGACCACACGGTTCGCCGAGATCCCGTGGTTGATCACGCCGTAGTGCGGGATGTCGTCCTGGGCGAGGATCCGGCGGGCGAGCACATCGGGCCAGCGCAGGTTGGCGTTCTGCGTGGACTTCACGCCGTCCGTGATGGAGTCGCCGAGCATCACGACGGACCCGGGGCCGCCGCCGACGTCGACGCCGGTGAGGAACGGCCAGGTGGTGATCGTCGAGGTGTAGGCGCCGGGTGCGCTGTCGCCGCTGTGGTCTCCGGCGGTGCTCAGGTAGGAGCGCTGGATGGCCTGGCTGTGCACGGGCGCCGCCGTGACCGCCCCCGGCAGGTGGAAGCTCACGAGCAGATTGCTGTCGGCGGGCACGTCGAAGTCGACCGGATCGCTGAACACCTGTGCCCCGGCCGGGATCTCGGCGCCGGACGAGCCCTTGAACTCCAGCGGTACGGGCGCCTGCCGCGGCTCGGCCCCCGAGCGCTGCACGGCGACCGTGGCGCTGCCGATCCGTACCGGCGTACGCGCGAACGTGTTGTCGAGCCGGATCCGCACCCGGGGCCCGCCCACGGAGGAGTGCACGACCAGCCGCAGCGTGCGGTCGACCCAGGGCCCGACGGCGGTGTAGCCCGCGGTGGACGCGGACCAGGTGCCCGTCCAGCCGGTGGCCGCGGGCCGTACGGACAGGGCGAAGACGTGCAGGTCGGGGCCCCGGTCCTCGGGCAGGCGGACCGCGGCGACCTCGCGGCCGCGGTCGAGGGGGACGGTGACGACGTACAGGCGGGCGGTCTCGGTGCGCTGGCCCTGCGGGGTGTTGATGTGCGGCAGCGCCACGGACTTGGTGGCGAGGGGGCCGGAACGCCAGTCGGGGGCGGTGAGGCGGTAGCTGTCGCGAGAGCCGTCGCGGTAGCGCACGGTGCCGGTGCCGCTCGCGTCGCCGCCGGTGCCCGCGACCAGGAAGGCGAGGGCGTCACCGCGGCCGCGCACGGCCACGGACTGGCCGTCCGCCGTGACGTTGTCGGGCTCGCCGGGCTGTGTGCGGGGCATCCGCAGGCGGGCCGAGTCGACGCCGACGGTGCGGCCGGGCGTCCAGCCGGCGGCGGTCAGGTCCTGGGCGGAGAGCGAGGCGCCCGAGCCGTCGAAGTCCGCGGCGGCGGGGCGGTCGTCGCTGCTGACCGCCCGGTTGTCGAAGAGCCGCTCCAGGGGGAGCGGCTTGTGTCTTGGCTCGGCCGCCGTGGCGTGGGCGACTGGTGCGACTCCGGCAAGGAGTCCAAGGACGACCGTGGTTCCCCAGAAACGTCGGCGCACGGGCTGTCTCCTCCTCCTCACCGGGGGTGAGGACCTCATGACGACAGACGACAGATGCGCCATGAAGCTAAGAAGAGGCCCAAGACCCGTCAATGTCCGGCGTCTGAACTCGCCCTGAATTCAAGGAAGATGACTAGGTCCGCGTAAACCTCGGGTGCGCCGCCCGGGCCGCGCGCCTGCTCAGGCGGCCTCCACGACCTCGTCGCGCACGGCCGTCGCCCACAGGGTGACCAGGCGGGCGTACTCCCGGCGCTGGTCGTCGGAGAGCCGGCCGTCCGCGCGGCTCCACAGCTTGCGTATCTGTGCGTTGATCTCCGCGGCGGAGGGCGTGGTGCCATGGCACTCGTCATTGAGGGACATGGAGTGAAGCCTAGGGGCACGGTCTGACAATCCGCTACCGCCCGGTCACGGAAGGCTTCCCTCCGCAACATCCGGACGCACAATGGAGGAAGAGCGCCTCTCGTGTCGGGTTCCGGGGCGGCGGGCGGAGGGTGATCTAGTGCTACGGCAAAGTGACAGCCATACTTGGGCGAAGCGGGCCGAACCGGCGGAGCGTGGATCATGAAGATGCCTTTCCTGGACAAGTGGCTCGGGCGGCGGACCGACGAGCCGGGCGCCAATCTCGCGGCGGCGTTCGCGGAAGACCCGGACGGCGTGGCCGCGTTGCTGTCGGAGTGCGAGCTGCTGCGCTCGCAGGCCGCCGTCGCAGGTCTTGAACTGGACGACAGCGTCGCCTCGCTGGAGGCTCTGGACCAGCTGACGCCGCGCTGGCGCGACGACCCGGAGATGCTCCCCTGGCTCGGCAACGACGCGGGCCTCTACCTCGGCACCGTGCTGGTGCGCACCGTCCCGGGCGCCCGGTGGCATGTGTGGCCCGGCGGGCATCCGGTGGTCAGGCTCGCCTCCGGCCGGGAGATCCAGGTCGTCGAGGCGGGCCTGGAGTGGGCGGTCTCCGGCGCCCCCGAACTCTCCCAGGTGTACGGCGAAGCGGCCGAGGCCTGACAAGACGCCACCTCTCCCAGGTGCAAATACGGTTAATACCGGCAGGATGCGTGTCGCCTGTTAAGTCCCGTATTGATATGGATAGTTTGCGCGGACTGTCATACAGCGATGAGTGAGTAGGGCTGGGAATGGCCGTCGATCCGTTGATCGAACTGCGGGACGTCAACAAGTACTACGGGGAGTTGCATGTCCTGCAGGACATCAGTCTCACCGTCGGACGCGGGGAGGTGGTGGTGGTCATCGGGCCGTCCGGGTCGGGGAAGTCGACCCTGTGCCGGACAATCAACAGGCTGGAGACCATCCAGTCGGGACACATCACCCTGGACGGGCAGGCGCTGCCCGCGGAGGGCAAGGAACTCGCCAGGCTCCGCGCCGAAGTCGGCATGGTGTTCCAGTCCTTCAACCTCTTCGCGCACAAGACGGTCAGGCAGAACGTTTCGCTCGCGCAGGTCAAGGTGCGCGGGCGCAAGAAGGACGAGGCGGACCGGCGCTCCGGTGAACTCCTGGAACGCGTCGGTCTCGCCGCGCACGCCGAGAAGTTCCCGGCGCAGCTCTCCGGCGGCCAGCAGCAGCGCGTGGCGATCGCCCGCGCCCTGGCCATGGACCCGAAGGTGATGCTCTTCGACGAGCCGACCTCCGCCCTCGACCCGGAGATGATCAACGAAGTCCTGGAAGTCATGCAGCAGTTGGCGCGCGACGGCATGACGATGGTGGTCGTCACGCACGAGATGGGCTTCGCCCGCTCCGCCGCCAACCGCGTGGTGTTCATGGCCGACGGCAAGGTCGTCGAGGACCGCACCCCCGAGGACTTCTTCACCGCCCCGGAGAGCAGCCGGGCCAAGGACTTCCTCTCCAAGATCCTCAAGCACTGACGGGGACGTGCACCGATGACACGTACAGCACGCGGCACACGCATGCCCGCGCGCGGCTCCGCAAGGACGGGCAGGCTCGTCAGGGCCCTCGCCGGGCTCGCGCTCACCGCCCTCGCCGCCACCGCCTGCGGCAAGGACGGCAGCCCGCCGGTGAAGGGCCCGCGCGCCGAGGACCTGCCCGAGTACCGGATCGCGCGGGGCTTCCAACTGCCCGACTCGCCCACCTGGAAGAAGGCGCAGCGGCGCGGCCGGCTCGTGGTGGGCGCCAAGGAGGACCAGCCGTACCTGGGGGAGAAGGACCCGGCGAGCGGCGTCTACTCGGGCTTCGACATCGAGATCGCCAAGATGATCTCGGCGTCGCTCGGCTTCGACCCGAAGACGATCCAGTTCCGGACGATCGCCTCGGCCAACCGCGAGACCGCCCTGCAGAACGGCCAGATCGACTACTACGTCGGCACCTACACCATCAACGACAACCGCAAGAAGCTCGTCGGCTTCGCCGGCCCGTACTACATGGCGGGCCAGGGCCTGTTGGTGCGCAGCGACGAGGAGGACATCAAGGGCCCGCAGGACCTGGCCGGCAAGAAGGTCTGCTCGGCGGCCGGCTCCACCCCGTACCAGCGCATCGAGGCGGACTATCCGAAGGCCGACCTCGTCGCGTACGACACCTACTCGATCTGTGTCGACAACCTGCTGACGTACCAGGTCGACGCGGTCACCACCGACGACGCGATCCTGCAGGGCTACGCGGCCAAGCTGCCCGAGGAGATGAAGCTGGTCGGCAAGCCCTTCTCCGAGGAGCCGTACGGGATCGGCGTGCCGCGCAGGGACAACGCGCTGCGGTTCGCCATCGACGACGCGCTCGCCCGGCACGAGAAGAACGGCGACTGGAAGAAGGCCTACGACGCGACGCTCGGCCTGTCCGGCGTCCCCGCGCCGAAGCCGCCGCCCATCGACCGCTACCCGGCGAGCTGAGGGGGCCGTCATGAACGTACTGACCGACAACTTCTCCACGTACGGCAAAGGGTTCCTCGGCACCGTCGAGCTCACCGTCTACGCCTCGATCCTGGCGCTCGTGCTCGGGTTCGTGATGGCCTCGTTCCGGGTCGCGCCCGTCGGGTCGTTCCGGGTGTTCGGCACGGTGTGGGTGACCGTGCTCCGGAACACCCCGCTGACGCTGCTGTTCTTCGCGGTGCTGCTCGGCCTGCCGCGCTTCGGCCTCGTGCTGCCGTTCAAGGTGTTCGCGGTCCTCGCCCTCGGCTGCTACACCTCGGCGTTCATCTGCGAGGCGCTGCGCTCCGGCATCAACACGGTGCCCAAGGGCCAGGGCGAGGCGGCGCGCAGTCTCGGGATGAGCTTCGGGCAGACGCTCAACAACGTCGTCCTGCCGCAGGCGTTCCGCTCGGTGATCCCGCCGGTGGGCTCCAATCTGATCGCGCTGGCCAAGAACTCGGCGATCGCGGGGGCGTTCAGCGTCACCGAGCTTCTCGGCACGTACAAGACCCTCAACGAACTGGGCTACAGCATCATCTGGACGTTCGTCTGGATCGCCCTCGGCTACCTGATCATCACCCTCACCATCAGCGCGTTCTTCAACTTCCTGGAGAAGCGCTGGGGAGTCGCCCGATGACCGCGACCGCGCACGAAGAGTCCACCGCCCTCTACGACATCCCCGGACCGACCGCCCGCAAGCGGCACTTCGGGTACGGGGTGCTCGCGACGCTTCTGATCCTGGGGCTCGCGGCCTGGATCCTCTATCTCCTCTTCGACACCGAGCAGTTCACGGCGGCCAAGTGGACTCCCTTCCAGTACGAGGGAATCCAGGAACTCCTCCTGACCGGGCTCGGCAACACGCTCAAGGCGTTCGCCATGGCCGCCGTGCTCTCCCTTGTGCTCGGCACGGTGCTCGCGGTGGGGCGGCTCTCCGACCACAAGCCGGTGCGCTGGCTCGCCACCCTGATCGTGGAGTTCTTCCGCGCGATGCCGGTCCTCGTGATGATCTTCTTCGTCTTCGTGGCCCTGAAGGTGCATCCGCTGCCCGCGCTCGTCGCGGGCCTCACGCTCTACAACGGCTCGGTGCTCGCCGAGGTCTTCCGCTCCGGCATCAACGCCGTGGAACGCGGGCAGCGGGAGGCCGCGTTCGCACTCGGCATGCGCAAGACGCAGGTGATGACACATGTGCTCGTGCCGCAGGCGGTACGCGCCATGCTGCCCGCCATCATCAGCCAGCTCGTGGTCGCTCTGAAGGACACCTCGCTCGGCTACCTCATCACCTACGAGGAGTTCCTGCACGCGGGGAAACTCATCGCCTCGAATCTCGACTACGATTTGCCGTTCATCCCCGTGGTGATGGTGATCTCACCGATCTACATCGGGATGTGCATGCTTCTGTCGTGGTTCGCCACCTGGGTGTCCAAGCGGCAGAGGCGCAGTCCCAAGACGGAGGCCGTGGACGTAGCCCCGGCCGAACCGGGGACGCTGCTGCCGGGTCCGCAGTAGCGCTCAGGGCACGGGGCCTGAACCCGCCCGGCAGCAGCCGGAGATCACTGCTCGCGCAGCGGGACCGACACGTGAGACGGGTCGGCCGCGGGGGAGGAGAAGGTCAGCTGCGCGCCGGCCGGGTTGTGCTCGATGCAGAGCGGGTCGACCGTGTCGACGACCACGGCGAGGCGATGCCCGGCCGGTACGTCGTAGGCCGTGGAGAACAGCTCCAGGTCCACGCCGAACGGCCGGCCGGGCGCCTTGTCGTGGAAGGTGCAGGGGGCGTGACCAGACGGCGACCACAGGGGTTTGGCGGTTGATCCGGCCACATGCGGGCGGGGGCGCAAGGCGGGCGCAGGCCGCAGCCCGTGTGCCGCGGCCGTGCCCACTCTGCGCCCTTGCCGGAGGCGGGAGTTGGGGCCAGGTTGGGGAATCCGCACGCCCACCCCCGCGAACGGAGTCGCCGTGGCCGCCGTCCCCCTGCCCCACACCCTGCTCGGATCCGGGCCGCACAAGGTCTTCGCCGTACACGGCTGGCTCGCCGACCGCGACGCCTACGCGGCCGTCCGCGCCGTCCTCGACCTGGAGTCGTTCACGTACGCCCTCGTGGACCTGCGCGGGTACGGCCAGGCGCGCGAGGAGGCCGGGGCGTACACGACGCGCGAGGGCGCCGCCGACCTGATCGCGACCGCCGACCGGCTCGGCTGGGACCGGTTCTCGGTGATCGGGCACTCCATGGGAGGCGCGGTCGCACAGCGCGTGGTGGCGGCGGTCCCGGAGCGCATGCGGCGGCTCGTCGGGGTGTCGCCCGTGCCCGCCGCGGGGGTCGCGCTGCCGCCCGGGCAGTGGGAGCTGTTCGCCTCCGCCGCCGAGCTCGCGGAGAGCCGCCGTACCATCCTCGACCTCACCACCGGCGGCTTTCGGCCCGCCGCCTGGCTGGACCGTATGGTCGGCCGCTCCATCGAGTGCGCCGACCCCAAGGCCTTCCGCGCCTGGCTCGACTCCTGGGCGCGCGACGACTTCCACGCCGACGTCGAGGGCAGCACCGTGCCCGCCCTCGCCGTGGTCGGCGCGCTCGACCCGGCTATCGGCGCGGAGCTGACCCGGCAGACCTGGGGGCGCTGCTTCGTACGGGCCGAGATCGTCGAGCTGGCCGCCGCCGGCCACTACGCGATGGACGAGACGCCGCTCGAACTCGTCCGCGTCGTCGAGGACTTCCTGCGCGCGGAGCAGCTGTGACGGCGGCCCCCGCGCCCGCGCCCGTCCCCGACGTCTTCGACCCGCGGCTGCTGCGCGACGGCATCCCGCACACGGCCTACCGGGAACTGCGCGCCCACCACCCGGTGGCCTGGCAGCAGGAGTACGAGGTCCTGGGCTGGCCCGCCGGGCCGGGGTTCTGGGCCGTGTCCCGCCACGCCGACGTCGTACGGGTCCTCAAGGACCACGCCACGTTCTCCTCGCACCTCGGCGCCACCCAGATCCGCGACCCCGCCCCCGACGACCTGCCGTTCATCCGCCGCATGATGCTCAACCAGGACCCGCCGGACCACCTCAGGCTGCGGCGGCTGGTCAGCAGGGCGTTCACCCGGGGGCGGGTCGAGCGGATCGAGGCGAAGGTGCGGGGGCGGGCCCGGCAACTGCTCGCCGCCGCACGGGAGTTCGGCGCGGTGGTCGACCTGGTGGCGACCGTCACCGACGACTACGCGCTGCTCAACCTCGCCGACCTGCTCGGCGTGCCCAAGGGCGACCGCGGGCTGCTCCTGGAGTGGACCGAGCGCGTCATCGGGTACCAGGACCCGGACGAGGCGGCGACGCTGGTGCGCGGGCCCGACGGGCGGCCGGTCGACCCGCGCTCGCCCGCGATGCTGCGGGAGATGTTCGACTACGCGCAGCGGCTCGCCGCGTACAAGCGGCGCCACCCCAGCGACGACGTGATGACGGCACTCGCGCACGCCACCGACGGCGACGTCCGGCTGGCCGCGCCCGAGCTGGAGATGTTCTTCTTCCTGCTCACCGTCGCGGGCAACGACACGGTGCGCAGCGCCGCGCCCGGCGGGCTGCTCGCCCTCGCCGAACACCCCGGTGAGCAGGCCGGGCTGCGCGCGGGCCGGGCCGGACTCGCCCCTGCCGTGGAGGAGTTGCTGCGGTGGCATCCGCCGGTGCTGACGTTCCGGCGTACGGCGGTACGGGACACGGCGATCGCCGGGCAGGAGGTCCGGGCGGGCGACAAGGTGGTCGTCCTGCACGCCTCCGCCAACCACGACGAGCGGGCCTTCCCCGACCCGCACCGCCTCGACCTCGGCCGCACGCCCAACCCGCACGTCTCCTTCGGCGAGGGCCCCCACGTCTGCCTCGGCGCGCACTTCGCCCGGTTGCAGCTGCGGGTGCTGTACGAGGAGGCGCTGCGGTGCTTTCCGGTGCTGGTTCCCGCGGGGCGGCCGCGGCGGCTGGTGTCGAACTTCATCAACGGGATCAAGGAGTTGCCGGTGCGGATCGCCTGACCGGCGACGGGGCCGGGCGGCGCGAGCCCCCTCGGGCGGCGCGAGCCCCCTCGGCCGGGGTGGCCGAGGGGGCTCGCGGGTCAGCACGGGCTCAGCCGTGCCGACCGATCAGAAGGTGGCGACGCTGAGGTTCACCGTCCCGTTCTGCAGGGACGCCGCACCCTCCGCGGTGACGCCGTGGCCGGCCAGCTCGACGCCGCCGAAGCCGTGGAGCCCGCTCGTGTCGCCGTGCAGGGCCAGGGCGGCAGCCCCGCCGGCCACGGCGTCCAGGGCGTCGTCGGCGATCTCGCGGGTCTCGATCTGGGCGTTGTGGTTCATGAGGAACGCTTCCTTCGTTGGCGAATGGTGCGGTGAGTCGGCCGAACTCACTTGTGACGGCCGAACTCACTTGTGACAGCGCACCCGGGCGGCTCCGTGTCACACCTGCGCAGGGAGGTTCACCGAGGTCGCGCCAAGTGTGCCGGTATGCGGTTGATGTGGCGTGAGACAAGATCACCAAGTGTCCGTGGATTGCGCCGATGTGAGGCCAAGTCGGGACATTCGACGAGCCGTCGGTACCGGCGCCCGGTCAGTCCTTCGGCGCCCGGTGCGAGGTGCGTACGACGGGTGCCGGAGCCTGCGCGGCCTTCGTCACGTCGGAGACCAGCTCCACCACGTCCGGCCCGTACGCCTGCGAGTTGACCACCTTCAGGAGCAGCACGAAGGAGTGCGCGCCGTGCTTGCGGGAGAGGCGCTCGTGGTGGCGGGCCAGATAGCGGGTCGCCGCCTGGTGCGTGATCGCCCGCTGGCCGCAGAACAGGAACACCGGCCGCGCCTGCTGCCCCTGCCCTGCCGTCAGCCGGGCGAGGATCACGTGCTCCGCGCGGCCCGGCTCCATCCGGTACCGCTCGCTGCCGATCTGGAACGCGCCCCGGTCCGGGCCCGGCTCGGGGTCGGAGTGGACCCGTACGCCCGGGAGCAGCGAGTGCAGGTGGGCGGCCATGCGGCGGTTGGACGCGGGGCCGCCCACGCAGAACTCCGTGCGCTCGCCGAAGCCCTCCTTGACGGCGTCGTGGGGGATCACCTGGGCGTGCGCGCCGCACTCCTTGACGAGCGCGGAGAGTTCGAGCAGGGAGAACACGTCCGTGCGGGCGACGGTCAGCTCCGGCCCGCCCGCCTCCCGGCCCACGACCAGCAGGGTCTCCGCGTTGACGGGCAGCCCGAAGAACGCCTGCTTGCGCCGGAGCGCCCGCTTCCACAGGTGCGTACGGCCGAACCAGCCGAGGGACGCGACGATCACCGCGGCGACCACACCGACGACGAGTGTGACGATTGTGCGGAGGTCTTCAGTCATGGGCGGGCACTCTAGCCCCACGGCGCACCCGTGTTCGAGGGGGACCTGACGTGTGCGCGCCGTGAAGTTACAGTGCGCAGACAGTCGTTGACCGGAGGTACGGATGCGTCGTCCAGTTGCGCGGAATCTGTCGCTGTTAGCTGTTTCGGGGGCGTTGGTGGCGGTGGGTGCGGCTGCGCCCCCTTCGTCGTCCGGAGAATCCAGGGAGTCCGGAAAGTCCGGGGAGCGTGCGGCGGTGTCCGCCCCGCCGAAGTCGCCGGTCGCCGTCGGGTACGGCGGGGCCGTGTCCAGCGTCGACCCGGACGCCTCCGCCGTGGGCGTCGAGGTGCTGCGCAAGGGCGGCAACGCGGTGGACGCCGCCGTCGCCACGGCCGCCGCGCTCGGCGTCACCGAGCCGTACTCGGCGGGCGTCGGCGGGGGCGGCTACTTCGTGTACTACGACGCGAGGTCCGGCCGGGTGCACACGGTGGACGGCCGGGAGACCGCCCCGGCGAGCGCGGACTCCGGGCTGTTCCTGGAGGACGGCAAGCCGCTCCCGTTCGACGCGGCCGTCACCAGCGGCCTCAGCGTCGGCACCCCGGGCACCCCGGCCACCTGGGACGCGGCCCTCGACGCCTGGGGCAGCCGCTCGCTCGGCCAACTTCTCAAACCGGCCCAGAAGTTGGCGGCCAAGGGCTTCGTCGTGGACGAGACGTTCCGCGCGCAGACCGCCGCCAACCAGGACCGGTTCGCCGACTTCCCCGCCTCCGCCGAGCTGTTCCTGCCCGGCGGCGAACTCCCGGTGGTCGGCTCGGTCTTCAAGAACCCCGATCTGGCGCGTACGTACGCCGAGCTGGCCCGCAAGGGCACCCGCGCGATGTACCACGGCAAGCTCGCCGAGGAGGTCGTACGGGCCGTCAACGAGCCGCCCGTCGACCCGGACTCGGGCCGCACCGCCCGCCCCGGCGACCTCAGCACCGCGGACCTCGCCGGGTACGCAGTGAAGCGGCAGGCGCCGAGCCGGTCCGAGTACCGGGGGCTCGACGTCTACTCGATGGCGCCGTCGTCCTCCGGCGGCACGACCGTCGGCGAGGCGCTGAACATCCTGGAGCGGACCGACCTGTCGAAGGCCACCCGGGCCGAGTACCTGCACCGGTACATCGAGGCCAGCCGGATCGCCTTCGCGGACCGGGGGCGCTGGGTGGGTGACCCGGCGTTCGAGGACGTGCCCACGAAGGAACTCCTCAGCCAGGAGTTCGCGGACGCGCGCGCATGCCTGATCCGCGACGACAAGGCGCTCACCAGCCCCCTCGCCCCCGGCGACCCGCGCGACCCGAAGCCCTGCGGCAGCGGCGACCGGGCCGCGCCGACCACGTACGAGGGCGAGAACACCACGCACCTGACGGCCGCGGACAAGTGGGGCAACGTCGTCGCGTACACCCTGACCATCGAGTCCACCGGCGGCAGCGGCATCACCGTCCCCGGCCGCGGCTTCCTGCTCAACAACGAGCTGACCGACTTCTCCTTCGCCCCGGCGAGGGAGGGCGTGCACGACCCGAACCTGCCGGGGCCGGGCAAGCGGCCGCGCTCGTCGATGTCGCCGACGATCGTCCTGGACGACGGCCGGCCGGTGCTCGCCCTTGGCTCGCCGGGCGGCGCGACCATCATCACGACCGTGCTGCAGACCCTCACCGGAGTGGTCGACCGGGGCCTCCCGCTCGTCGACGCGATCGCCGCGCCCCGCGCCAGCCAGCGCAACACGGCGGCCACGGAACTCGAACCCGGCCTGTACGGGAGCGAGTTGAGGGCGGAGCTGGAGTCGCTGGGGCACGCGTTCAAGGAGAACCCGGAGATCGGCGCGGCCACCGGGGTGCAGCGGCTGCCCGACGGGCGCTGGCTCGCGGCGGCGGAAAAGGTGCGAAGGGGCGGGGGCTCGGCGAGGGTGGTGCACCCGAGCTCTTGATCCACTTCTAGGGGTTCCTCTTGCGTGCGCCGAAGTACGTGCCGAAGTACGTGCCGAAGTCCGTGCCGAGGAACCTCCTGGCGGGGTGAGCGGGCGTGCCCCGACAGGGGCGCGGGGAACTGCGCGACCGGCCACGACGGCGCCGCAGTCGAAGAACCATCCTGCGGGGGCGCCGGGGCGCCGGGGCGCCGCCCCCGCAGCGGTGCCCGAGTCGGCGGTGCGGGTCGGACCACGGAAGCTCACAGCACCGTAAGCACCCGCGGCCCCTCCGATGTGATCGCCACCGTGTGCTCCGCGTGCGCAGCCCTGCTGCCGTCGCAGGTGCGGAGCGTCCACCCGTCCCCGTCCGCGTAGTAGTCGTCCTTGCCGCCGCCGGTCAGCATCGGCTCGATCGCCAGGACCATGCCGTGCCGCAGCCGCATGCCGCGCCCGGGGCGGCCCTCGTTCGGTACGCCCGGGTCCTCGTGCATCCGCCGGCCGATGCCGTGGCCGCCGAAGCCGTCCGGGATGCCGTACCCGGCGCCGCGGCAGACCGTCCCGACGGCGTGTGCGATGTCGCCGATGCGGTTGCCGACGACCGCCGCCGCGATGCCCGCGTCCAGCGCCGCGAACGCCGTCTCCACCAGCCGGGCGTCGGCCGGGCGCGGCCGGCCCACGATGAAGCTGACCGCGGAGTCGCCGACCCAGCCGCCGAGCCGCGCGCCGAAGTCCGCCGAGACCAGATCGCCGTCGCGCAGCCGGTACGTGTCCGGGATGCCGTGCACGATCGCGTCGTTGACCGACACGCACAGCGTCGCCGGGAACGGGGTCGGGGCGAAGCCCGGCCGGTACCCGAGGAACGGGGAGTCCGCACCCGCCTCCGTCAGCGCGCCGCGCGCCACCTCGTCCAGGTCGAGCAGCCGGACGCCGACGTCCGCCGCCTCCCGTACCGCCGTGAGCGCCCGGGCCACGACCCGGCCCGCTTCCCGCATCGCGTCCAGGGACGCGTCCGTCTTGAGTTCCACCATGCCGATTACTGTACCGGTATTTCTATACCGGGATTTCTATACCGGGATTACTGTACCGGGATGACCGCACCGGCGGAGACCGGTAGAGACCGGTATAGAAATGGGCCCCGCCTGTAAACTGGCCGCATGGTGCGCACCCCTCTCACCCCCGAAGAGCGCGAACGCGGCGAGCGGCTCGGCCGGCTGCTCCGTGAGGCGCGCGGCGAGCGGAGCATGGTCGAGATCGCCGCGAACGCCGGGCTCTCCGCCGAGACCCTGCGCAAGATCGAGACCGGCCGCGCGCCCACCCCCGCGTTCTTCACGGTCGCCGCCCTGGCCGGCGCCCTCGGCCTCTCCCTGGACGAGGTCCTCGCGCGCTGCGCACCCGTGCCTGCCTGAGCGGCCGGAAGAGCCGCCGGGCGCCCTCGCCTAGGCTCCCCTCATGACCCCCATGAACCCCCAACATCTGGGCCGTGTCCGTTACATCAGCCTCACCACGTACCGCCGGAACGGGGTCGGTGTCGCGACGCCCGTGTGGGTCGTGCGGGAGGGGGACGAGCTGTGGGTGTGGACGCGCAGCGACTCGTGGAAGGTCAAGCGGCTGCGGCGCGACAAGGCCGTGCGCGTCGCGCCCTGCGACGTGCGCGGGCGGGTCGCCCCGGACGCGCCCGCCGTCGACGGCACCGCGCGCTTCCTCACCCCCGCCGAGATGCCGCGCCTGCGCAGGCTCCTCGGCCGCAAGTACCGCCTCCAGTACTGGCTGCTCGACCTCCCCGCCACCCTCGTACGCCTCGGCAAGCGCCCGCACACAGGGATCGCGGTGACCCTCCGCACCGGGCAGGTGTGACCCTCCGAACCGGGCAGGTGTGACCCTCCGAACCGGGCAGGTGTGACCCTCCGGACCGGGCAGGTGTGACCACTTCACCCGCACGAGTGCCGAAAACTGATCGACTCAGCCGGTTCGTGACGATGGTCTTGCCCCGGGCTGTGACGCGGCTTACGTTCATGTCTCCACGCCCCGGCTCTACGGGCGTAGAGGCTGGGAAGAAGCTTGTCGGCGGTCCGTCGAAGGAGCAGCTCATGGCGCACGTCGTACGCGCGGCCCTCGTCCAGGCGACCTGGACGGGAGACACCGAATCCATGATCGCCAAACACGAGGAGCACGCCCGGGAGGCCGCCCGGCAGGGGGCGAAGGTCATCGGGTTCCAGGAGGTCTTCAACGCGCCCTACTTCTGCCAGGTGCAGGAGCCCGAGCACTACCGCTGGGCCGAGCCCGTACCCGACGGGCCGACCGTGCGCCGGATGCGGGACCTCGCGCGCGAGACCGGCATGGTGATCGTCGTCCCGGTCTTCGAGGTCGAGCAGTCCGGGTTCTACTTCAACACCGCCGCCGTGATCGACGCCGACGGCAGCTACCTCGGCAAGTACCGCAAACACCACATCCCGCAGGTCAAGGGCTTCTGGGAGAAGTACTACTTCAAACCCGGCAACCTGGGCTGGCCGGTCTTCGACACCGCCGTCGGCAAGGTCGGCGTCTACATCTGCTACGACCGGCACTTCCCGGAGGGCTGGCGTCAACTCGGCCTGAACGGCGCCCAGTTGGTCTACAACCCGTCGGCCACCTCGCGCGGCCTCTCCGCGTACCTGTGGCAGCTGGAGCAGCCCGCGGCCGCCGTCGCCAACGAGTACTACATCGCCGCGATCAACCGCGTCGGCCAGGAGGAGTACGGCGACAACGACTTCTACGGCACCAGCTACTTCGTCGACCCGCGCGGCCAGTTCGTCGGCGAGACCGCGAACGACAAGACCGAGGAACTCCTCGTACGCGACCTGGACTTCGGCCTCATCGACGAGGTCCGCACCCAGTGGGCGTTCTACCGCGACCGCCGCCCCGACGCGTACGACGGGCTGGTGCAGCCGTGAGCGAACTCCACCAGCGGCACCGGGCCGTGATGCCGGAATGGCTCGCGCTCTACTACGCCGACCCGATCGAGCTCACGCACGGCGAGGGCCGGTACGTGTGGGACGCCGAGGGCAACAAGTACCTCGACTTCTTCGGCGGCATCCTCACCACCATGACCGCGCACGCCCTGCCCGAGGTCACCAAGGCGGTCAGCGACCAGGCCGCCCGGATCATCCACTCCTCGACGCTCTACCTCGACCGCCCCATGATCGAACTCGCCGAGCGCATCGCCCAGTTGTCCGGCATCCCGGACGCCCGCGTCTTCTTCACCACCTCCGGCACCGAGGCCAACGACGCGGCCTTGCTGCTCGCCACCGCGTACAGCCGCTCCAACCAGATCCTGGCCATGCGCAACAGCTACCACGGCCGTTCCTTCTCGGCCGTTTCCATCACCGGCAACCGCGGCTGGTCACCCACCAGCCTCTCGCCGCTGCAGACCCTGTACGTCCACGGCGGCGTCCGCAGCCGCGGCCCGTACGCGGCCCTGTCCGACGCCGAGTTCACCGCCGCCTGCGTGGCCGACCTGGAGGACATGCTCGGCCAGACCCGCGGCGCCGCCGCCCTGATCGCCGAGCCGATCCAGGGCGTCGGCGGCTTCACCTCCCCGCCCGACGGGCTGTACGCCGCGTTCCGCGAAGTCCTCGCCGAGCGCGGCATCCTGTGGATCTCCGACGAGGTGCAGACCGGCTGGGGCCGCACCGGCGAGCACTTCTGGGGCTGGCAGGCGCACGGGCGGAACGGGCCGCCGGACATGCTCACCTTCGCCAAGGGCATCGGCAACGGCATGTCCATCGGCGGCGTCGTCGCCCGCGCCGAGGTCATGAACTGCCTCGACGCCAACTCCATCTCCACCTTCGGCGGCTCCCCGGTCACCATGGCGGCGGGCCTCGCCAACCTCACGTACCTCCTGGAGCACGACCTGCAGGGCAACGCGCGCCGCGTCGGCGGCCTGCTACTGGAGCGGCTGCGCGCGATCGGCGCGGGCGTGGACCGCGTACGGGAAGTGCGCGGGCGCGGGCTGATGATCGGGGTCGAGCTGGCCAGGCCCGGCACCGGCGCGGCCGACCCGGAGGCCGCGAGCGCCGTCCTGGAGGCCGCCCGCGAAACCGGACTCCTCATCGGCAAGGGCGGCGGCCACGACACCAGCGTGCTGCGGATCGCCCCGCCCCTGTCCCTCACGGTCGCCGAGGCCGAGGAGGGCGCCGCGGTGCTCGAACAGGCCCTGCGCGTCCTGTAGTTCAGCCCTGTCGTCAGTCGGGCAACCTGTGTCGAGCAACCTGTGTCGAGCAACCTTGTGTCGAGCAACCTTGTGAGGGGAAGCCATGAGCACCCGCACCCTGATCCGCGGCGGACTCGTCATCACCGCCGCCGACGAGACCCACGCGGACGTCCTGACCGAGGACGGCAGAATCGCCGCCCTCGCCGCCCACGGCAGCGAACAGGCCGCCTCCTGGACCGCGGACCGCGTCATCGACGCCACCGACAAGTACGTCATCCCGGGCGGCGTCGACGCCCATACGCACATGGAGCTGCCCTTCGGCGGCACCTTCGCCTCCGACACCTTCGAGACCGGCACCCGCGCCGCCGCCTGGGGCGGCACCACCACGATCGTGGACTTCGCCGTGCAGAGCCAGGGCCGGGCCCTGCGCGAGGGCCTGGACGCCTGGTACGCGAAGGCCGACGGCAAGTGCGCGATCGACTACGGCTTCCACATGATCCTCTCCGACGTCAACGAGTCGTCCCTGAAGGAGATGGACCTCCTGGTCGAGGAGGGCATCACGTCGTTCAAGCTCTTCATGGCCTACCCGGGCGTCTTCTACAGCGACGACGGCCAGATCCTGCGCGCCATGCAGCGCTCCGCAGGCAACGGCGGGCTGATCATGATGCACGCCGAGAACGGCATCGCCATCGACGTCCTCGTCGAACAGGCCCTCCAGCGCGGCGAGACCGACCCCCGCTATCACGGCGAAGTCCGCAAGGTCCTCCTGGAGGCGGAGGCCACGCACCGCGCGATCCAGCTCGCCCGCGTCGCCGGGGCCCCGCTGTACGTCGTGCACGTCTCCGCCGAGGAGGCCGTCGCCGAGCTGGCCGCCGCCCGCGACAAGGGACTGCCGGTCTTCGGCGAGACCTGCCCGCAGTACCTCTTCCTCTCCACGGACAACCTCGCCGAGCCGGACTTCCACGGCGCGAAATACGTCTGCTCCACCCCGCTGCGCCCGCGCGAGCACCAGGCGGCCCTCTGGCGCGGGCTTCGCACGGACGACCTGCAGGTGGTGTCCACGGACCACTGCCCGTTCTGCTTCACCGGCCAGAAGGAGCTGGGCCGCGGTGACTTCTCGAAGATCCCCAACGGCCTGCCCGGCGTGGAGAACCGCATGGACCTCCTCCATCAGGCCGTCGTCGACGGCCACCTCTCCCGCCGCCGCTGGATCGACATCGCCTGCGCGGCCCCGGCCCGGATGTTCGGCCTGTACGGCAAGAAGGGCACGCTCGCGCCGGGCGCCGACGCGGACGTCGTCGTCTACGACCCGCACGCCGAGCAGACCCTGTCCGCCGAGACGCACCACATGAACGTCGACTACTCCGCGTACGAGGGCAAGCGGGTCCGCGGCCAGGTGGAGACGGTCCTCTCGCGCGGCGAAGTGGTCATCGACCGGCGGACGTTCACGGGACGGGCGGGGCACGGCGTGTATACGCCTCGCGGAAACTGCCAGTACCTGAACCACTAGAACCACTAGAACCACCAGAACCACTGGAACCACCAGAACCACTTGGATCACGAGAGCGACTAGGAGCCGGCGCATGGACTTTGGACTCGTCCTCCAGACCGATCCGCCTGCCGCGCAGGTCATCAGCCTCATGAAGCGCGCCGAGCGCAACGGGTTCCGCTACGGCTGGACGTTCGACTCCGCCGTGCTCTGGCAGGAGCCGTTCGTCATCCACAGCCAGATCCTGGCCAACACCCGTCGCCTGATCGTCGGCCCGATGGTCACCAACCCGGGCACCCGCACCTGGGAGGTGACCGCGTCCACCTTCGCCACGCTCAACGACATGTACGGCAACCGCACGGTCTGCGGCATCGGGCGCGGCGACAGCGCGATGCGGGTCGCCGGCCGGCCGCCGAACACGCTGGCCCGGGTGAGCGCCGCGATGAAGGTGATCCGCGCCCTCGCCTCCGGCCAGGAGGCCGACCTGGGCGGCGGCACGACCGTGCGCTTCCCGTGGGTCGGGCAGGACGCGCGGCTGCCGGTGTGGATGGCGGCGTACGGGCCCAAGGCGCTGAAGATGGCGGGGGAGGAGGCCGACGGGTTCATCCTGCAGCTGGCCGACCCGTATCTGACCGGGACCATGGTGCGGGCCGTGCGGGACGCCGCGGCCGCGGCGGGGCGGGACCCGGCTTCGGTCACCGTCTGCGTCGCCGCCCCCGCCTACCTCACCGAGGACGACTCCCCGGAAGCCCTCGCACACGCCCGCGAGCAGTGCCGCTGGTTCGGCGGCATGGTCGGCAACCACGTGGCCGACCTGGTCGCCCGGTACGGCGCACACTCGGACCTGGTCCCCGAGGCGCTCACGGACTACATCAAGGCCCGTGAGGGGTACGACTACTCCCACCACGGCCGTGCCGACAACCCCGACACCGCCTTCGTACCGGACGACATCGTGGACCGTTTCTGCGTGATCGGGACGGCGGAGCAGCACGTCGCGAGGATGCGGGAGTTGAAGGAGATCGGCGTCGACCAGTTCGCCGTCTACGCCATGCACGACGCCAGGGAGCGGGTCGTCGACGGGTACGGGAGCGCGGTGATTCCCGCGCTGCGGGGCTGAGACCTGCACGTACACCCTTGATTTCTGGGGTGGGCTCGGCCTAGCCTCGCGGCAACTTGCCGTTCACCCCGCAGCGGGAGAGCACCGGTACAGCCAGTACCGGGCGCCGAAGGAGCAACACCTCCCCGGAAACTCTCAGGCATCCCTACCGCGCGGTCAGGCAACTCTGGAAAGCAGGCGCCGCGGCGTCTCGCCCACGGTGCAAGCGGCGTCCGAGGCCGCGAAGCTCTCAGGCCACATGACAGAGGGGGAGGCTCACTTCGCAGCACGGGTAACCGGCCCGTGCTCGACCTGCGAGGAGCCCCCGATGGCTGTTCCGATGGCTGTTCCATTGCCCGACCCGTGGCCACCCCCTGCCCGCGCGGCGGCGGGCTGATCTCCTGCTTTCCTTGCTTTCCCCTGCTTTCTCCAGGCCCGAGCGGCCTCCAGGCCCGAGCGGCCTCAAGGTCCGTCCCCGGCGGGCCGAACTCCCCTGTGGAACGAGTGTGTAAAGTGCGCGCGCCCGCACGTGCGCGAGATCAGTGAGGTTCGTCCATGCACGACAGCAGTGACGCCGGTTCGACCGCCACGGCGGTGTCCGGTGGCGGCGGCGGTTCCGGTACGAAGGGCGCCCCGCCCGCGTCCGGTGAAGGGCCGCAGCTCGACCGGCAGTTGTCCAACCGGCACATCCAGCTCATCGCGATCGGCGGTGCGATCGGAACCGGCCTCTTCATGGGCTCGGGCAAGACGATCTCGCTCGCCGGGCCCTCGGTGATCTTCGTCTACATGATCATCGGCGCGATGCTGTTCTTCGTCATGCGCGCCATGGGCGAACTGCTCCTGTCCGACCTGCGCTACAAGTCGTTCGCCGACTTCGCCTCCGACCTCCTCGGTCCGTGTGCGGGATTCTTCACCGGCTGGACGTACTGGTTCTGCTGGATCGTGACCGGCATTGCCGATGTCGTGGCTATTTCCGGATATGTCGCTTACTGGTGGGACGGGGCACCGCTGTGGATCCCCGCGCTCGCGGCGGTCGTGGTGCTCATCGGGCTCAACCTGCCCACGGTGAAGGCGTTCGGTGAGACCGAGTTCTGGTTCGCGCTGATCAAGATCGTCGCGATCGTCTCGCTGATCGTCGTCGGCCTCGTCATGGTGTTCAAGGGCTTCGAGTCCACCAGCGGCGCCACCGCGAGCTTCGCCAACCTCTGGAACGACGGCGGCTTCTTCCCGACCGGGCCCATGGGCTTCGTGGCCGGCTTCCAGATCGCCACCTTCGCGTTCGTCGGCATCGAGCTGGTCGGCACCACCGCCGCCGAGACCAAGGACCCGGAGAAGAACCTCCCGAAGGCCATCAACTCGATCCCCGTGCGCGTGATGCTCTTCTACGTCGTCGCGCTCGTCGTGATCATCTCGGTCACGCCCTGGCGGGAGATCAGCGCGGACCGCAGCCCGTTCGTCGTGATGTTCACGCTCGCCGGTCTCGCCGTCGCCGCCTCCGTGATCAACTTCGTGGTGCTCACCTCCGCCACCTCGTCCGCCAACTCCGGCATCTACTCCACCTCCCGGATGGTGTACGGCCTGGCCCACGAGGGCGACGCACCCGCCTCGTTCGGCAGGCTGAGCTCCCGCAAGGTGCCGGTGAACGCGCTGCTGCTCTCCGGGGTCTTCCTGCTCGGCGGGGTCGTCATGGTCGCGATCGGCGGCTCGATCATCGAGGCGTTCACGCTGGTGACGACGATCTCCTCGGTGTGCTTCATGTTCATCTGGACGATGATCCTGATCAGCTACCTCGTGTACCGCAAGCGCCGCCCGCACCTGCACGAGGCGTCGAAGTTCAAGATGCCCGGCGGCATCTTCATGTGCTACGTGGTGTTCGCGTTCTTCGCGTTCCTGATCTGGGCGTTCACCCAGAAGTCGGACACCCTGCAGGCGCTCCTCGTCACCCCGGTCTGGTTCCTCGTCCTCGGCGTCGCGTGGCTGGCGATGGGGCGGAGCCGGGCGCGTCGCGAGAAGGCCGAGGTCACGTCGTAACAGCGGGTTCCGGCCGGCGGCTGGTGGCGGCGTACAGCACGAGCGCCGTCACCAGGCCGACCGCCCAGCCGTAGTCGGCCAGCGGCCGCAGCAACGGGATCAGGCCGTCCTCGGGGAACGGGCCCTTGCCGGGCGCGGAGTGCGAACCGCCCACCGCGAGCAGCCCGCCCGCACCGAAGGCCAGCAGGGCCCGCCAGTTCCAGCCGCCCGTGTACCAGTACGGGCCGTGCCGGTCGTACAGCCCGGCCAGGTCGAGAGCCGTACGGCGGACGATCCAGTAGTCCGCGATCATCACCCCGGCCACCGCACCGAGCAGCCCGCCGACCACGCCGAGCCACGTGAAGATGTACAACTCGGGCGTCGCGGTCAGCTTCCACGGCATCACCAGGACCCCGACGACCCCCGTGACGATCGCCCCCGTACGGAAGTTGATCACCTTCGGCAGCAGATTCGACAGGTCGTACGCGGGCGACACCACGTTCGCCGCGATGTTCACGGAAATCGTCGCGATCAGCACCGTCACCAGGGCGAACAGCAGCCCGAAGACGTTGTCGGTCTTCGCCGCGAGCTGTACCGGGTCCCAGACCGGCACCCCGTACACGACCTGCGAGCCGGACGTGACGAGGACGGAGAGCAGCGCGAACGCCGTCATCGTCGTCGGCAGGCCGAGCGACTGGCCCCAGACCTGCGCCCGCTGGCCCCTGCCGAAGCGGGTGAAGTCGGGGATGTTCAGGGACAGCGTCGACCAGAAGCCGATCATCCCCATCAGCGCGGGGAAGAACACCGGCCAGAAGTCCTCGCCCCAGCCCAGCTTCGACGGCTGGTCGAGCAGCGGGCCGAAGCCGCCGGCCTGCACCGTGATCCACACGAGCAGCACCACGGCGCCGACGAGGACGAACGGCGCCGCCCAGTTCTCGAACCGCCGCAGGGTCTGCATCCCCCGGTAGATGATGGCCAGTTCAAGCGCCCAGAAGATCACGAAGCAGAGCCACAGCGTCCACGGGTGGCCACCGATCTCGGTGGCCGTGGTCCAGCCGCCGAACACCTTCCCGAGCAGCAGGAAGATGCCCTGCCCGCCGATCCACGTCTGGATACCGAACCAGCAGCAGGCCACCGCGGCGCGGATCAGCGCGGGCAGATTGGCGCCCCGAAGGCCGAACGAGGCGCGCACGACGACCGGGAACGGAATGCCGTACTTCGGCCCCGCGTGCCCGGTGAGCAGCATCGGAAGCAGCACGATCACATTGGCGAGCGCGATGACGAGGACCGCCTGCTTCCAGTCCATGCCGAGCGCGACGAGGCCCGAGGCGAGCGTCCAGGACGGGATGTTGTGGGCCATGCCGATCCACAGCGCCGTGTAGTTGTACACGCCCCAGGTGCGGCGCTCCATCGGCACCGGCAGCAGGTCGCCGTTGGCGAACCGGGGATCGTCCAGGGCCACACCCTCGGTGAGCGACACCCGGCCGTCGGGGTGCGTGCGCTGGGTGCGGGGCGCCGCGCTCGGCCCCGGCGCGGAAGGAACCGTCGAGCCCATCGTGCCCTCCCTCTGCTGCGGGTGGGGGCGGACTTTACCGGCCACGGGGCGGGAACGGAGCCCTCCTGCGCGGCCCGGAACCTACCGTTCGCGCGGTTCGCCCAGCGCTTCGACCGCCGCCCGCGCCGCCCGTTCCGCCCCGTCCCGCACCGTCTCGGCCTTCGGCGCGGACTGCGTCTCGAAGTCGCTGCCGTTGTACGTGACCGTCACGACGGCGTTGTGGGACCGGACGACCAGCTTCGCCTCGCGGCTCTGCTGGCCGTCCTTCTCGCTCAGCTCCATGAGGACGGCGGCCTGCTCGCCGAGTCCGGCCACCGCCTCGGCGGATCCTTCCGTGCGCGCCGCGTACGCCGAGCGCGCGGCCGCCGCCGACTCCCGCACGTCGTAGCCGACGTCCAGCCAGCGGTAGTCGTACCCCTTCAGCGCGCTCCACGAGCAGGTGCGGCGGCGCCCCGGATCGGTCAGCCGCAGCTCCTTGCCGCCGCGGTCCGCGCCGGGCACGAGCTCCTCGACCGTGCCGGACCGCAGCACGTCGCAGGGCGCGGGCGGCTTCCCGTATGTCGCCTCCGCCTCCGCCTCCGCCTCGGCCTCGGCGGCCTTGGGCTCGGCGGCGACCGCGGGACGGTTCTCCGTCGGCGCGTACGGGCCGCTCGTCCAGGCCCAGCCGGCCGTGGCCAGGGCTGCGACGGGCAGCAGCCGCGCGGCGAGCAGCAGCGGCAGGGAACGCACGGTCGGTCCTCCTCGTGCGGCGGGATCCGGTCGGTGGTGAGCCGTGTCGGTCACTGAGCCGTGCCGGGTCTCATTGAGGCGTGTCGGTGAGGCGTGAGGGACGAGAGTGCCATACGGGACGCGGTACGGGACAGGGGCGTCCGCGCATGCCGCGTAGCGACACAGCAACGAGAGAGAAGGCAGGAAACCTCGGGCTTCAGCCCGAGGAGCAGGTCACGGCACGCGGCCGGTCCACTCCGGCGTCGAGAACTTCATACGGGCCAGATGCTGGGCCGTGGCCAGTTCGTCCTCCGTGACCTGGCCCGCGGTGAGGCCGTGCCGGGAGCGGAACGAGTCGATCATGCGGTCGATGACGGCCTCGCGCGGCAGGCCGGTCTGCCGCCGCAGCGGGTCGACGCGCTTCCCGGCGCTCTTCGTGCCCTTGTCGGAGAGCTTCTCGCGGCCGATCCGCAGCACCTCGACCATCTTGTCGGCGTCGATGTCGTACGCCATCGTCACGTGGTGCAGGACCGCACCGTCCCCGCCGGCCACCCGCTTCTGCGCGGCGCCCGCGATCTTCCCGGCGTCCGTGGCGATGTCGTTCAGCGGCTGGTACCAGGCCTTGACGCCCATGTCGCCGAGCGCGCCGAGCACCCAGTCGTCGAGGTAGGCGTAACTGTCCGCGAACGACAGGCCCTGCACCAGGGCCTCCGGCACGGACAGCGAGTACGTGATGGTGTTGCCCGGCTCGCAGAACATCGCGCCGCCGCCGCTGATCCGCCGCACCACTTCGACACCGTGGCGCCGCGCGCCCTCCGCGTCGACCTCGTTGCGCAGCGACTGGAAGCTGCCGATCACCACCGCCGGCGCCGCCCACTCCCAGACGCGCAGCGTCGGCGGCCGCAGACCGGCCGCCACCTCGGCGGTGATCACCTCGTCGAGGGCCATGTGCAGGGCGGGGGACTGCGGGCCCTCGTGGATCAACTGCCAGTCGTAGTCCGTCCAGTCCGTGGCGTGCGCGAGCGCCCGTCGTACGGCGACGCCGACGCCCTCCGGGGTCAGCCCGTACATCACCGTGCCGTCCGGCAGGGCCGCGTCGATCCGGGCGGCCAGGCCCGCCGCGTCGGTGTCCCAGGGCGCGCCCTCCAGGGACTGGCTCAACGCGAGGAAGGCGTCGTCGGGTTCGAGGAAGAAGTCCCCGGCGACGCGTACGTGCCGCAGCGCGCCGTCCTCCACCTCCAGGTCCACGACGACGAGCTTGCCGCCCGGGATCTTGTACTCACCGTGCACTGCGCCCTCCTGGGGTGAACGGGTGTAAATCGTACTGCTCGTGGACGGGGCGCGCCGTGGGCGTCCTGGGCACCCCCGGGGCGGCGCACCGGCGCGCGAGAACCGTCACCGCGGTGCGAAAACGCACCGCACGCGCGTGCCGAGACCGTGCCCGCGCGTGCGGCCCCTTCAGGACGACGAGGAGTCCGACGGCGCGCGCTCTGCGTCTGGCTCAGCCTCCGGCTGCTGCGGCTCGCTGAGGGGTTCGCTGTGCGGCTCGCTGAGGAGTGCCTTCCGTGCCTCGCCGGGGTTCGGCCAGCGGCCGTCGAGGACCAGGTCGATCACCGGCCGGTACGCCGTCTCCAGGTCACGGTCCAGGCGCTCGTGCGTGGCGATGCGGAACAGCAGCGCCCGGACGAGGAGTTGGCGCCAGTGCGGCAGATGCGCCCAGCGGTCGAGCACGCCCGGCTCGGCCCCGTGCCGGCTCAGCGCGTCCACGACGGCCACGGCGGCGGCCCAGCCAGGCGGGCGCCAGTACGCGGGCCAGTCGATGATCGCGGGCGGCAGTCCGTCGGCGTCGGCGAACAGCACGTTGCCGAGCAGGTCGCCGTGGACCACCTGCGAGGCGTCGTCGGGCAGTGGGGTGCGGGCGGCGAGCAGCGGGGCGGCCAGGTCGAACTCCCGCGCCGGTACGCCCTGTTCGGCGGCAACCGCCTCGGCGGAGCCCGCCGCGTACCCCCAGGAGAACCGGTCGGCCCGCGTCCACGGGTCGTCCCGCTCGTCCAGGAAGGCCGGGCGCGGCAGTTCGGCGAGGGCCGCGTGGAAGGCCCGGCCGACACGTACGACGTCGTCCACGCGGCGCTCGTCGGCGGTGCCCGGCACCAGGCGCCAGGCCTCCCAGCCGCCCGCCGTCCAGGTGCCGTCCATGGAGCGCACGGGCGGCGCCACCCGGAACTCCTCGGACCGCGGCAGGGCGTTGAGGGTGTTGGCCCGCCAGGCGGTCTCGGTGCGCAGGCCGGTCCGCTTCAGGACGATGCCGTCCGCGCACCAGGTGCCGCCCTGGCCGCCGGGCAGCGGCCGGGCCGGGCCCTCGGAGCCGAAGGCGGCGAGCACGGCCCGGTCGGGCGGCTCCTGCCGGGGCACGGCCGAGATCGAGCTGACGTTATTAGAGGAATTGGGGCTATTTGGTCGGATCGCGAACATGGCGCGGAGCGTAGCGGCGATCATGTCCCGCCGCTTCGCGTTCCGCCTCGGCGTGGCGCAGGGAGCCCGCCCGAGGCTCGCGTACGGGGGAGTTGGAGCCGGGACCGGCCGGGGCTGCGACAGCCTCCCGATGGCCACCCTCCGGACGGGCGTGGGCGTCGGCACGCTCGCCGACGGCCGACCGGTGCGCGCCGCCGACGGCAGCCACCCCGAGGCCGGACCCGCCCCCGATGACGAAGGTGCGTGCACCTACCACCGTTCGCGCCATGAGGTTGGATGGGGCGGCCGACGCACGCGAACACGGAGGTCAGACATGGAGTTCACGACCCGCCCCACCCTGCAGGGCACCTTCGGCATGGTGGCGTCCACGCACTGGCTCGCCTCGCAGAGCGCGATGGCCGTTCTGGAGGACGGCGGCAACGCCTATGACGCCGCCGTGGCCGCCGGGTTCGTGCTGCATGTCGTCGAGCCGCACCTCAACGGGCCCGCCGGAGAAGTGCCGATCATCCTCGCGCCCGCAGGCGGCCACGCGCGCGTGCTGTGCGGGCAGGGGCCCGCGCCGGCCGGGGCGAGCGTCGGCCACTACCGCTCCCTCGGCCTCGAACTCGTCCCCGGCACCGGCCCGTTGGCCGCCGCCGTGCCCGGCGCCTTCGACGCCTGGATGCTGCTGCTCCGCGACCACGGCACCAAGTCCCTGCCCCAGGTGCTGCGGTACGCGATCGGGTACGCGGACGACGGGCACGCGCCCGTGGAGCGGATCGGCGCGACCGTCGACACCGTGCGCCCCCTCTTCGAGAACGAACCCGAATGGGCCTCCTCCGCCGACGTCTACCTGCCCGGCGGCCGCTCCCCGCGCCCCGGCGAGCTGTTCCGCAACCCCGCACTCGCCGCGACCTGGCGCCGCCTGCTCGCCGAGGCCGCGCACGCCGACCGCGAGACGGAGATCGAGAACGCCCGCGAGATCTGGCGCACCGGCTTCATCGCCGAGGCCCTGCTGCGCCAGTCCGCCCGCCCCACCCTCGACACCAGCGGCGAGCGCCACCCCGGCACCCTCACCGCCGCCGACCTCGCCGCGTACCGCGCGTCCTACGAGGCGCCCGTCACGTACGACTGGAACGGCTGGACCCTGTGCAAGGCCGGCGGCTGGAGCCAGGGGCCCGCGTTTCTGCAGCAGCTCGCCCTGCTGCCCGAGGACCCGCGCGAGCTGCCCGAGCCCGGCACGGCGGCGTACGTCCACCGGCTCGTCGAGGGCTGCAAGCTGGCGATGGCGGACCGGGAGGCCTGGTACGGGGACGCCGCCGAGGTGCCGCTCGACGCGCTCCTTTCGGCCGCGTACAACGCCGAGCGGCGGGCGCTCATGGGCGAGCGGGCCTCGCACGAGCTGCGGTCCGGCAGCCCCGAGGGGCGCACCGTGCGTCTGGCCGCCGCCGCTGCGACCGTGCTGGACGGGGAGTACGCGATGGGCACCCCGGTCGCGGGCGCGGGCGAGCCGACCGTCGCGCGCGACGGGCACACGCGCGGCGACACCTGCCACCTCGACGTCGTAGACCGCTGGGGCAACATGGTCGCGGCCACGCCCAGCGGCGGCTGGCTGCACTCCAACCCGGTCGTGCCCGAACTGGGCTTCCCGCTCGGCACCCGGCTCCAGATGGCCTGGCTCGAACCCGGACTCCCCAACTCCCTGACGCCAGGCCGCCGTCCGCGCACCACGCTCACCCCGTCCCTCGCCCTGCGCGACGGCGAAGCCGTGCTCGCCTTCGGCACGCCGGGCGGCGACCAGCAGGACCAGTGGCAGCTGCACTTCTTCCTCGCCGTCGCCCTGCGTGACCGGGTGCGCGGCGGGCTCGACCTGCAGGGCGCGATCGACGCCCCGAACTGGCACACCGACGCCTTCCCCGGCTCGTTCTTCCCGCGCGGTATGCGGCCGGGCAGCGTGACGGTCGAGTCGCGGCTCGGCGCCGAGGTGATCGCCGGGCTGCGGGAGCGCGGCCACGACGTCACCGTGGGCGAGCCGTGGTCGGAGGGGCGCCTGTGCGCGGTGGCCCGCGATCCCCGTACGGGCGTCCTCTCGGCGGCGGCGAACCCGCGCGGGATGCAGGGCTACGCGGTCGGACGGTGACCGTGCGTGACCGCGTGCGCGGTGTCGTGCGGGATCCGAGCGTTCACCGGGATTCAAGGCGCCGTCCACCAGCCGGGTGGGGGTTGTCAGTGTCGCGTGATGTGATGGACACATGATCGAAGACCTCGAAGGTTTCCTCGACACCGGCCTGACCGACGTCGAGGAGGCCGTCCGCAAGGCCGCCGCGGCCGAGGTGATGCCGCGCTTCCGTCAACTCGCCACCCACGAGATCGACGAGAAGAACGGCCCGCACGACCTCGTCACGGTCGCCGACCGCCGCGCCGAGGAGCACCTCACCGAGTCGCTCACGGCCCTGCTTCCCGGCTCCGTGGTGGTCGGCGAGGAAGGTGTGCACGCCGACCCGTCGAAGCTGGACGCGCTGCACGGCGACGCCCCGGTGTGGATCGTCGACCCGGTCGACGGCACCCGGCAGTTCGTCCACGGCGACCCCGGTTTCTGCACGCTCGTCGCGCTCGCCCGGCGCGGCGAGGTCCTCGCCTCGTGGACGTACGCCCCGGCGCTCGAAGAGCTCGCCGTCGCCGTCCGCGGCCGCGGCGCGCACCTCGGCGACCGGGTGCTGCGGCCGGGCGCGCCCGAGCCGGGACACGTCCTCGAAGTGGCCATGTCCCACCCGGACTTCACCACCGACGAGCAGAAGCACGCCCTCCTCGGCCTCGACGCGGACGGGGTGCACGGCCGGCCGTGCGGCTCGGCCGGCCTGGAGTACCTGGCGATAGCGAAGGGCGAGGTGGACGCGGTCGCGTTCTCCTGGGAGAACGCCTGGGACCATGCGGCCGGGCTGCTCCTCGTGGCCGAGGCTGGCGGCACCAACCGCACGCTCGCGGGCGAACCGTTCCGCATCGTCGGCGGGAACGCCCTGCCGTTCGCGGCGGGCCGGGACGAGGGGACGGTGGAGCGGGTGCTCAGCCTGCTGCGGGCCGGAGCCTGACCTGCGGTGAACCGCGGTGCGGGAGCGTGCAGTTGAGTCGCTAGGCCCGGTCTTCAAACTCCCGCCTGCCCCGCGACGCCATGCACGCACTCTCGCCGCACCGGGCACATGCCCAAGTACGTCCAGTACGAGGGCATCTGCCCGGCACGCCGAGAGCACGCACCTGACGCCGCGGGGCCGCCCTTCGGGCGACGACGGGAGCTTGAAGACAGGGCCTAGCACCTCGAACTCGCCCACCGCGCCCACGGTGGGCCACCGCCCGGGCTCCCGCGGCAGCTGCACCATGTCCACGAAACCCACGATGGGCAGGCCGAGTTCGACGAAGAGACCGGTGACACCGGGGCCCCACGGAACCGCCCGGACCGTCCCGCTCAGGCGCAGGCCCTTTGGCAGCGGGCCGGTGGTGATCCGCGTAAAGGCCCGGTCCCCTTGAGTTCTAGTGGTCGTCGTGGGGCGATCGGCCGGAAGGCCGTACGTCGCCTCGTAGACGCCGACGCAGAGCGGGCCGAACTCCCCGCGGAGCCAGGCGATTTCGGAGCGGTCGGCGGCCCGGACGGCGGCTCCGATCCGAACCGGCGAACGGCGGCTCGCGGTCGAGGTGTTCCGCCAAGACCTGCGGAGCCTGCGGCCGTTGCAGGCCCGCCTCGAACGACGCGTGCCGCAGCACCGCCCCCGAGCCGTCGCACTCGAACCAGTGGTGCGTGGCGGTGCGCGTGTCCAAGCAGGAAGTCCAGTGCGGCATCGGGCGAAGGCTACCCGCGGCGGCGTTGTCAGTGCCCCGGCCTATCCTGGGCAGCACCGGCCACTGGTTCCCGGACTCGACCGAACCGGCGGAGCAGTGGGCCGGCCACCGGCTGACAAAGGAGTCCGAAGGTGCCGTCGATGCTCGATGCCGTCGTCGTGGGTGCGGGGCCCAACGGCCTGACCGCCGCCGTCGAGCTGGCCCGGCGCGGCTTCTCGGTGGCCGTGTTCGAGGCCGAGGGGACGGTCGGCGGGGGCGCCCGCACGGCAGAGCTCACCCTCCCCGGCTTCCGGCACGACCCGTGCTCCGCCGTGCACCCCCTGGGCATCGGCTCCCCCGCCTTCTCCCGCCTGCCCCTCGGGCGGTACGGCCTGGAGTGGCTGCACGCACCGCTGCCGATGGCCCACCCGCTCCCCGACGGCTCGGCGGCCGTCCTGTCCCGCTCCGTCGCCGAGACGGCCCTGTCGTTCGGCCCGCGCGACGCGGGTGCGTACCGCCGCCTCGTCGCGCCCTTCATCGGCAAGTGGGACACGCTCGTACGGGACTTCATGTCGCTGCCGTCCACCGCGCTGCCCCGCGACCCGGTCACCCTCGCGCGCTTCGGCCTCGCCGGGCTCGTGCCGTCCACGTGGCTGATGGCCCAGCGGTTCCGGGACGAGCGGGCCAAGGCGCTGTTCGCCGGGCTCGTCGCGCATGTCGTCGCCCCGCTGGGCGGCCCCGCCACCGCGGCCGTGGGCCTGGTCTTCGCGCTCGCCGCCCACGAGCGCGGCTGGCCCGTCGCGAAGGGCGGCTCGCAGTCCGTCTCCGACGCGCTCGCCGCGTACCTGCGCGATCTGGGCGGCGCGGTGCACACCGACTTCGAGGTGAAGCGCCTGGACGACCTGCCGCCCGCCCGCGCCTACGTCTTCGACACGGCGCCCACGGCCCTCGCCCGCATCGCGGGCCTCGGCCAGGCATACGACGGATACCGGTACGGGGCGAGCGTATTCAAGATCGACTACGCGCTCGACGGTCCGGTGCCGTGGACCGCGGAGGCGGCGCGCCGCGCGGGCACCGTCCAGGTCGGGGCGAGCAAGGCCGAGATCGGCGCCGCGCTCGACGCCGCCTCCCGCGAACGGCGCGCCCCCGACCGCCCGTTCCTCATCACCGCCCAGCCGAGCCTGGCCGACCCGAGCCGCGCCCCCGAGGGCAAGCACGCGTTCTGGGCGTACGGGCATGTGCCCAACGGCTGGGAGGGGGACCTCACGGACGCCGTGGAGCGGCAGCTGGAGCGGTTCGCGCCCGGCTTCCGCGACCGGATCCTCGCCCGCGCCACGGCCGGCCCGCCCCAACTCGCCGCGCACAACGCCAACTACATCGGCGGGGACATCGCCTGCGGCGCGGCCTCCGGGCTCCAACTGCTGCTGCGCCCCAAGCTGTCGCTGTTCCCGTACAACACACCGCACCCTGCGGTCTTCCTCTGCTCCCAGGCGAGCCCGCCGGGGCCGGGGGTGCATGGGATGTCGGGTCACAATGCGGCGAAGGCGGTGTGGAGGCGGTTGCGGGTGCCCCGATAGGGGCGGCGCGGGGGAACTGCGCGAGCCATACGTGACGGTCCCCTCCGGCCGTCGGTCCGCACCGGCCGATGGTCCGTACCGGCCGATGGTCCGTACCGGCCGACGGTCCGTACCGGCCGACGGTCCGTACCGGCCGATGGTGCTGATCGGGCGACGGTGCTGATCGGGCGGACGCGTCTGCCGGGTGCGCGTCATCGGCGGGTGCGGCTCTCGCCGTGGCCGTGGCCGGTCGCACCCGCGGCGGAGCCGCAGATGTCACAGCCCGCGCCCTGCCGGGGTCCCGCCGCGCATCATGGGGCGTATGAGCACCCACCTCACCCTCGTCCAGGGCGACATCACCCAGCAGTCCGTCGACGCGATCGTCAACGCCGCCAACTCCTCGCTCCTCGGCGGAGGAGGGGTCGACGGGGCCATTCACCGGCGCGGGGGACCGGAGATCCTCGACGCCTGCCGGGACCTGCGCGCCTCGCACTACGGCAAGGGGCTGCCGACCGGGCAGGCCGTGGCCACCACCGCCGGTCGGCTCGACGCCCGCTGGGTGATCCACACCGTGGGCCCGCGCTACTCCGCCGACACGGACCGCTCCGACCTGCTCGCCTCCTGCTACCGCGCATCCTTGCGGGTGGCCGACGAGTTGGGGGCCCGTACCGTCGCGTTCCCCGCCGTGTCCGCCGGGATCTACGGCTGGCCGATGGACGACGCCGCGCGGATCGCCGTGGAGACGGTGCGGGGCACGGACACGGCGGTCGAGGAGGTCAGATTCGTCCTCTTCGACGAGCGGGCGTACGAGGCGTTCACCGCGCAGCTCGGCTGACAGCCGAGGGCCGACGGCACGACCTGCCGCTGACGCAGGCCGGACAGGGCCCGGCGGGAGACGGCGGAAGACGGCGGGAGGCAGCGGGAGGCGGCGGGAGGCGGCGGAAGACGGCGTGAGACGGCAGGAGACAGCCTCTACCGCTCCAGCCCGTCCCAGAAGTGATCCACGATGCTGTCGAGGTAGAGCCGACCCGCCTCGCCCGCGGCCGAGTTGGCGCTGGCGCGCATCAACGTCGCGGCCATCAGGGTCTGATACTCGTCGTGCATGGCCCGCAGCGGTTCCTTCAGCTCGCGGCGGTCCCGGGAGAGCAGCCTGGCGATGTCCTTGATGTGGGCCTGCCAGCGGGTGGAGACCGCCTCGGTGAGCAGCCGCGCCAGCTCCCCCTCCAGGCCCGTGACGGCGATCAGGTCGCGCGGGGCCAGGCCGAGGACGGCGCCGAGCTTGGCGGACTGCTGCGCATCCCCGCTCCAGCGCCCCTCGGCCTCCATTCGCGCGTAGGCCTCGCGCGCGAGGCCGGTGGCGTCGGCGACGTCGTCCGCGGCGATCCCGCGGGCGAGGCGGTGTTCGTGCAGCGTCCGCGGCCGGCCCATGAGCTCGGCGGGGGAGCACCACAAGGCACCGGCGAGCGCGTTGAGTTCGTGCGCTGTGGGCGCGGCGACGCCCCGTTCCCACGCGGTGATGTGGTCGGGCGTGATGTGGGTCATTCCGTACGAGGCGCTCATGCCGTACGCGACATGGCCGGGGGCCATTCCGAGTTTCTCGCGCAGGGTCCGGGCGGCGCGCGCGTTGAAGGGGATCGGTGGATGCACGGACAGAGAGTAGGCGCTCACGGACCGCGACCGCAGGGGCGCTGTCGCCTGCGTCCGGATTTGGTGGAGTAGATCCATGGCGATTTTGTAGGAAAGGACATAGTGATCACTTCTTGGGTGCCGGGCCCGAGTTCCGCTGTTTCCCATCGGAATTGAGAACTCCGTCACGCCGCGTATGATCCTCGCGCGAGGTGCCGCATGTATGTTCGTACGACGACCTGACGTGCGACTGCCGTGGCACCTGACAAGCCTCAAATCCCCCGAAACGCCTCACATGTGCAGGTCCAGGAGACGCAGTCATGCAGACAAGGACGGGGCCGGCAGCGCCGCCCGCCAGATCCGGTGGCCCCTTCGACCGGTTCTTCCGTATCAGCGAGCGCGGCTCGACGCTCGCCCGGGAGATACGCGGCGGCGTCGCCACGTTCTTCACCATGGCGTACATCCTGGTGCTGAACCCCATCATCCTGGGCAGCGCCAAGGACAAGTTCGGCGAGCAGCTCGACCCCACTCAACTCGCCACCGCCACCACGATGGTGGCCGCGATGATGACGATCATCATGGGCGTCGGCGGCAATCTGCCGCTCGCCCTCGCGGCGGGCCTCGGCCTGAACGCGGTCGTCGCCTTCCAGATCGCCCCGCTGATGAGCTGGGACGACGCGATGGGCCTCGTCGTCCTCGAAGGCGTCCTGATCTGCATCCTGGTGCTGACCGGTCTGCGGCAGGCCGTCATGCACGCCATCCCGCAGGCGCTCAAGCAGGCCATCAGCGTCGGCATCGGCCTGTTCATCGCGTTCATCGGCTTCGTCGACGCCGGGTTCGTGACCCGTGTCCCGGACGCCGCCAACAGCACCGTGCCCGTGCAGCTCGGCTCCGGCAGCCTCGTCGGCTGGCCGATGCTGGTGTTCTGCCTCGGCGTGCTCCTGACCGTCGTGCTGCTCGCCCGCAAGGTCACCGGCGCGATCCTGATCAGCATCGCCGTGATGACGGTCCTCTCGCTGATCATCAACTCGGTGGCCGACGTCAAGTCCTGGGGCCTGATCTCCCCGTCCCTGCCGGACAATCCGGTCGCCGCCCCGGACTTCGGGCTGCTCGGCCAGTTCGACGTGATCGGCGCCTTCGGCCAGGTCAGCGTCCTCACCGTGATCCTGCTGATCTTCACGCTGATCCTGTCCGACTTCTTCGACACGATGGGCACGATCGTCGGCGTCACCGCCGAGGCCGGGCTCCTCGACGAGCGCGGCCAGGTGCCCGACCTCGGCCGCGTCCTGCTCATCGACGGCGCCGCCGCGGTCGTCGGCGGCGCGTCCTCGTCCTCCTCGGCGACCACGTACGTCGAGTCCGCCGCGGGTGTCGGCGAGGGCGCGCGCACCGGCTTCGCCAGCGTGATCACCGGCGGCCTGTTCGCCGCCGCGCTCTTCCTCACCCCGGTCCTGACGATCGTGCCGCTGCAGGCCGCGTCCCCGGCCCTGGTCGCCGTCGGCTTCCTGATGATGACCCAGGTCAAGCACATCGACTGGGAGCGGTACGAGCTCGCCATCCCGGCCTTCCTCACCATTGCCGTGATGCCGATGACGTACTCGATCACCAACGGCATCGGCGCCGGCTTCGTCTCGTACGTCGTCATCAAGGCCTGCCTCGGCAAGGCCCGCGAGGTGCACTGGCTGCTCTGGGGCACCGCCGCCCTGTTCACCGTCTACTTCGCGATCGACCCGCTGGAGCAGCTGCTCGGCATGAAGTAGCCGCACACGCACCTTAAGGCCGTCGGGGCCCTGGCAGTCCGAGGTCGATGTCGGATTCTCGCCAGCCCCGGCGGCCTCGCTCGGTGAAGCTGTACGCATGCACACCGACGCCGTACGCACCCGCACCGACGCCGTACGCACCCGCACCGACGCCGTACGCATGTACACCGACAGCGAGAGCTGTGTACGCGCAGTCCAGGCGAAGGACGCGCGCTTCGACGGGGTGTTCTTCACGGCCGTCCTGACGACCGGGATCTACTGCCGCCCGAGCTGCCCCGTCGTACCGCCCAAGCCGCACAACATGCGGTTCCACCCGAGCGCCGCCGCCTGCCAGCAGGCCGGGTTCCGGGCCTGCAAGCGGTGTCGGCCCGACACCACGCCCGGCTCGCCGCAGTGGAACCACCGGGCCGACCTCGTCGCCCGCGCGATGCGGCTCGTCGCCGACGGGGTGGTGGACCGCGAGGGCGTCACCGGACTCGCCGCCCGCCTCGGCTACAGCACCCGGCAGGTGGAGCGCCAACTCCTCGCCGAACTCGGCGCCGGGCCGCTGGCCCTGGCCCGCGCGCAGCGCGCCCAGACCGCCCGCATCCTGATCGAGACCACCGAACTGCCCATGGCGCAGATCGCGTTCGCCGCCGGCTTCGCCTCGATCCGCACCTTCAACGACACGGTCCGCGAGGTGTACGCCCTGGCCCCCGGCGAACTCCGCACCCGGGCGGCCCGCACCCGGGACCGCACGGAGCCGGGCACCCCCGGCGTCCTCTCCCTCCGCCTCCCGTTCCGCGCCCCGCTCAACCCCGACAACCTCTTCGGCCACCTCGCCGCGACCGCCGTACCCGGAGTCGAGGAGTGGCGCGACGGCGCGTACCGCCGCACCCTGCGCCTGCCGCACGGCCCCGGCATCGTCGCCCTCACGCCCGGGCCCGAGCACATCGGCTGCCGGCTCGCCCTCACCGACCAGCGCGACCTCACCGTCGCCATCAGCCGCTGCCGCCGCCTGCTCGACCTGGACGCCGACCCGGTCGCCGTCGACGACCAGCTGCGCACCGACGAACTCCTCGCCCCGCTGGTCGACAAGGCCCCCGGCCGCCGGGTGCCGCGCACCGTCGACGAACCGGAGTTCGCCGTACGCGCCGTGCTGGGCCAGCAGGTGTCCACGGCCGCCGCCCGCACCCACGCCGCCCGGCTGGTCCTCGCCCACGGCGAACCGGTCGACGACCCCGAGGGGGGCCTCACCCACCTCTTCCCGTCGCCCGCCGCGCTCGCCGCCCTCGACCCCGAGTCCCTGGCCCTGCCCCGCAGCCGCCGCACCACCCTGACCCGGCTCGTACGCGAACTCGCCGACGGCGCCATCAAGTTGGGCCCCGACAGCGACTGGGACGAGGCCCGCGCCCGGCTCACCGAACTGCCCGGCTTCGGCCCCTGGACGGTCGAGGTCATCGCGATGCGCGCGCTCGGCGACCCGGACGCGTTCCTCCCCACGGACCTGGGCATCCGCCGCGCCGCCCAGAGCCTCGGCCTGCCCCACACTCCGGCCGCGTTCACGGCCCGCGCCGCGGCCTGGCGCCCCTGGCGGGCCTATGCGGTCCAGTACCTGTGGGCGACGGACGATCACCCGATCAACTCCCTGCCCGCGTAAGGAAGTTGCCATGACGACCACGCACGCTCACCTGGACGGCCCGTACGGGACGCTCACCCTCGTCGCCGTCGACGGCACGCTGTCCGGCCTCTACATGACGGAGCAGCGCCACCGCCCGCCCGAGGAGACCTTCGGCGCCCGCGTCACGCCCGACGAGGCCCCCTTCGCCGAGGCGGCCCGCCAACTCGGGGAGTACTTCGCGGGCGAGCGCCACACCTTCGACCTGCCGCTCCGCCTGGCAGGCACCCCCTTCCAACGCCGGGTCTGGGAGGGCCTGTCGACCATCCGGTACGGCGAGACCCGCACGTACGGCGAACTGGCCGCGCAGCTCGGCAAGCCGAACGCCTCCCGCGCCGTGGGCCTCGCCAACGGAAAGAATCCCATCGGCATCGTCGTCCCCTGCCACCGTGTCGTCGGCGCGAACGGCAGCCTCACGGGGTACGGAGGCGGACTCGACCGCAAGCGGCGGCTGCTTGAGCTGGAGCGGGGCGGGGTGCCGGAAGGGCTGTTCTGAGCGCGGGGTAGGGTCCGGCGCGGACCAGGCCCAACTCGGTGCGGAAGAGCGGACGATGACTATCACGGTGCGGCTGAGCAGGCGACTCAAGGACAAGAAGGAGGTCGAAGCCGACGACGGCGCATTGGTGTGGGAGCTCTGGGTGCGCACCTCAGCCCCCGAGAACCCTGCACCGGCCCAGCCCTACGCCTACGCGGAGCGGTTGCTTCCCCCGGGAGGCCTCAAGGAGTACCGCAAGTCCCGTGGCGACGGCGCTCGGCACTTCGTCCTCTGGGCAGACCGCCACCGGCAGCAGGCCCTCGCCCGCGTCGTCACCAGGCCCGCTCCCGAGGGCCAGGCGCCGACGTACGAGATCCTCGGCGCGGCAGGGGAGTCGCTGGCGGTCGTCACGCGGAAGCGTGCCCTCACGGGCGGGTGCAGGACCCGCTGGACCGTGCAGCAGGTGGGCGGGCAGCCGGCCGTCGGGCGCAAGGGGAATCCGTTCTGGTGGGCGGTCTGGTGGCTGATCCTGCCGATCCAGATCGTCATCGCGGTGGGCAGCATCATCGGCGGCGGCGACATCGCCCGCACCCCGCGCCGCATCAAGTGGCGCAGCGAGGGAAGAGGGGTCCTCGACTGGACGGACAACCTCAACCTCGCGGTGGCGGACCCCGGCCACTGGGACCCCCGTGTCACGGCCGGCCTCGTCACCCTCCTCAAGAGCTGGGACGGGATCCTGGGCGACTCCTGGGACAAGGAGAACGACTAGGCCGTCTCCTTCGGATCATGCCGGGGTCGCGGGGTCTGGAGCGCCTGCGCCGACCCCACCCGCGCGAGCAGCCCCGGCAGCGCCGTCCCGATCGGTGCACCTGCAGGCTCGTGCCGACCGCGAAGAACAGGTCGCAGCCCTTCGCGACGGCCATCGCGGCGCCGAGCACCTCCGGGTCGAGCCGGTCGCCGAACATCACCGTGGCCGACTTCAGCTGGGATCTTGCGAGGAACCCCGGTTGTTTACGACTCCGTTGGGGAATCCGCAAAACGGTTCTCGGGGCGGCTTCCTGCTCATGCGCCGAGCGTACGCAGCGCCACGCGCCGCCCGCGAGCGAATTCGGCACCGGACGCAGGCACCGGAGGCAGGCACCGGACGCAGGCACCGGAGGCAGGCACCGCACGCAGGCACCGCACGCCTGCACCGGACCTCAGCACCGGACGAGGGCCCCCTCAGCCCGCCGGTACCCCGTCCACCAGCTCCACCGGCCCCGTCCCCGACTCCAGCGCGGCGAGCGCTTCCCGTACGCGGCGGACCAGCCACGGCGGCCCGTACGCGTCCAGGTCCCCGGCGGCGACCAGGCGCCAGGAGTCCAGCTCCTCCTCCTGCAGCACGATCGCGTCCAGCTGCGCGCGGGACAGCACGCCGCCGTCGTACAGGTACGCGGCGATCGGTGGGCGGCCCGGGCCCGAGACCCAGTCGAGGGCGAGGAGAGGGCCGGGCGCGGCGTCCAGGCCGATCTCCTCCACCGTCTCGCGCCGGGCCGCGTCGCGCGGGGTCTCGCCGTCGTCCGACTCGATCGTGCCGCCGGGCAGCGCCCAGCCCTCGCGGTAGTTGGGCTCCAGGAGGAGCACCCGGCCCTCGGCGTCCCGGAACAGCATGGCGGCACCGGCGAGGATCTTCGGCAGGCCCGCGATGTACGTGGCGTAGTCGGCAGTCACGCCGTCGAGCGTATCCGCCCGCCCGCAGAGCCTCCGTTCAGCCCGACGTGGCCGCCGCCCGCGCCAACTCCACCGTCTCCGCCGCCAGTTCGCTGATCCGCGCCCCGTCCCGGCCGAACACCGCGCTGCGCACCCGGTCCGCGAGCGGGTCCGTCCACTGGGGCGGCAGCGCGGCCGCCCCGCAGCGCACGCCCGCGACCGTGCCGGCCGTGGCGCCGTTGGAGTCGGTGTCGAGGCCGCCTCGTACCGTCAGCGCGATGGTGCGGGTGAAGTCCCCGTCCCCGTAGAGGAGTCCGGCCGCGATGACCGCCGCGTTCGGGACCGTGTGGATCCAGCCGAGCCGCGCCGTGTCCTGCCCGACCGTGTCGAGGGTGTCCGCCCAGGCCAGGCCCGCCGTGTGCAGCGAAAGCACCCGGCGCACCGTACGCGCGAGGCGGCTGCCGCCCGGGATCACGCCCTGGGCCGCCTCAAGCACCGCCCGCGGATCCCGCGCCGTGAACGCCGCCGCCACCAGCGCCGCCGCCCACATCGCCCCGTACACCCCGTTCCCGGTGTGCGACAGCACCGCGTCCTTGCGGGCGAGCGCGGCCGCCCGGCGCGGCTGCCCGGGGCTGGTCAGGCCGAAGATGTCCGCGCGGATCAGCGCGCCGATCCACTCCTGGTACGGGTTGTCGAGGGTCGCGGTCAGCGGCGGCCGCAGCCCGTCCGCGAGATTGCGGTACGCGACCCGCTCGGCGGTGAACGTCTGCAGATACGGCAGCCGCAGCAGCCACAACTCGCCCACCTGCTCGGTCGTGAAGCCGAAGCCGTGCGCGGTCAGCAGGTCGAGGCCGAGGATCGTGTAGTCCACGTCGTCGTCCCGGCAGCTGCCGTCGATCCGGCCGCGCACGCAGCAGCGCCACTCGGGCCGCAGATCGGCCTCGTCGGCGGCGTCGGCCGGCTCGGGCAGGTAGTCGGTGAGCGGCAGCGCGCCGGTCCGCCGCAGATAGCGGTCGATACGCGGCCGCGTCCACGTCTCGCCCTGCTCCACCGGCTTGCCCAGCATGTTGCCCGCGATCCGGCCGAGCCAGCCGCCGTGGATCCGGTCGGCGACGTCCGGGGGCGGGGGCGGGTGCGCGACAGGGGTCATGCGTCCGGTGTACCCGAAATCCGGGCGCCGCCGCGCGCCCGACGCGGCACCGGTCCCGCGGTCCGTGGGGACCGGACAGGGGCCCGCATCCCGGTGCTCGTCCCCGTACTCGTCCCGTGCTCGTCCCCGTACTCCTCCCGCACTCGTCCCGCACTCCTCCCGTCTCGTACCGTCTCGTCGTACGGGCGGACATGGGCACAGACCCCCACCTGGAGATAGGGTCTCAGCGGCGCGACTGCCTTGACGCGAGCAAGGCCCGGAAAGCAAGGGGAACCAAGGTGGCGGACGCTGCAGTGACGGCGGAGTCGGAACGCGCGCAGGCGCGACGCGTGCTGATTGCCGCGGACAAGTTCAAGGGCTCGCTGACGGCCGTGCAGGTCGCGCAGCGAGTGACGGCGGGCCTGCGCCGGGTCGACCCCGAGGTGCGGGTCGAGGCCCTGCCGGTCGCCGACGGCGGTGACGGCACGGTGGCGGCCGCGGTCGCGGGCGGCTTCGAGCGCCGCGAGGTGACGGTGACCGGACCGCTCGGTACCGAGGTCACCGCGGCGTACGCGCTGCGCGGCGACACCGCCGTGGTGGAGATGGCCGAGGCCTCGGGCCTCCAGCTGCTCCCCGAGGGCGTCTTCGCCCCGCTCACGGCCACCACGTACGGCTCCGGCGAGCTGCTGCGCGCCGCCCTGGACGCCGGGGCCCGCACGATCGTCTTCGGCGTCGGCGGCAGTGCGACCACCGACGGCGGCGCCGGGATGCTGGCGGCGCTCGGTGCGACGTTCCTCGACGCGGACGGCGAGCCGGTCGCCCCCGGCGGCGGCCCGCTGCGCGACCTGGCCTCGGCCGACCTGTCCGGCCTCGACCCGCGCTTCGCCGAGGTCGACCTGATCCTCGCCAGCGACGTCGACAACCCGCTGACGGGCCCGAAGGGCGCCCCGGCGGTGTACGGCCCGCAGAAGGGCGCCACTGCGGACGACGTGGCCACGCTCGACGCGGCCCTCGCGCACTTCGCCGTCGTCCTGGAGAAGGCGGTCGGCCCGCGCGCCGCGGAGCACGCGAAGGCGCCGGGCGCGGGTGCTGCGGGCGGGATCGGGTACGGGGCCCTTGTCGGGCTCGGGGCGCGGTTCCGGGCCGGCATCGACGTGATGCTGGACGTGCTGGGCTTCGGTCCTGCGCTGGAGAGGGCCGACCTGGTCATCACGGGCGAGGGCTCCCTGGACGAGCAGACGCTGCACGGCAAGGCTCCGGCGGGGGTCGCTGCGGCGGCGCGGGCGGCGGGCGTCGAGGTCGTGGCGGTCTGCGGGCGCCTGCAGCTGTCCGAGGAGGCCCTGGTGAACGCCGGGATCTCGCGGGCGTACCCGCTGAGCCTGGTGGAGTCGGACGTCGCCCGGTGCATGACCGAGGCGGGGCCGATCCTGGAGCAGGTCGGTGAGCTGATCGGGCGCGAGCAGCTGGTAGCGGGCTGAGACCTTCTTTCTGCGGCACCTTCGGGGGCTCCGCCCCCGAAGGTGCCGCAGGCAAAGCGACAGGCAAAGCAAAAGGAGCCGGAACCACGGATGGTTCCGGCCCCTTCGCGCGCCGCAAGGGCGAAAAACTACGGCAGCTGCGACGCCGCCCGGGCCTCGCGCCGGTTGTCGCGGAAGTTGTTCACCCGGCGAGCCGTCGCGAACAGCGGAATCACCGCCCCGAGCACGAGCTGCAGCGCACACCCCGTCTGCAGCAGCAGCTGACCACCGGGAGCGTCGAACGCCCACGCCGTGAGCAGCCCCATGCTCAGCACGATCCACGACAGCATCGCCACGGCGAGGCGCCCCCGCGGCTTCGGGTACTCGACCCGGCTCACCATCAGCCACGCCGTACCGATGATCGCGAGGAGCGTCGCCACGAACGGCAGCTCCAGAAGCACGATCGAGACGACCGTCAGCGCCCCGAACGGCGACGGCATGCCCTGGAACGTGCCGTCCTTCACGGTCACGCACGAGAACCGCGCAAGCCGCAGCACCACCGCCAACAGCACCACGATCGCGCCCACCGCCGCGACCCGCTGGTACACCGTGTTGTCCGCGACCATGCCGTACACGAGCACGAAGTACGCGGGCGCAAGCCCGAAGCTGATCAGGTCGGAGAGGTTGTCCAGCTCCGCGCCCATCGGCGACGAGCGCAGCTTGCGGGCCACGAGGCCGTCGAAGAGGTCGAAGACGGCCGCGCACAGCATCAGGATCACCGCGGTGGCGGCGCTGTTGCGGGCCATGCCCGTCTCGTCACTGCCGGTGAGGTGCGGGATCAGGATGCCGGTGGTGGTGAAGTACACCGCCATGAAGCCGCAGGTGGCGTTCCCGAGGGTCAGGGTGTCCGCTATCGAGAGCCGCAGTGAGAGCGGCATCTCTTCCTCGGAGTCGTCCTCGTCGGCCTCGGGCACCCACCCGGCCTGTGTCTCCGGATCAATCACGGTCAATGCGAGTCACCCCAGCCACGGTCTGCTGACCGACCTCGACATCCACGTCGACGCCCTCGGGGAGGTAGATGTCGACGCGCGAGCCGAAGCGGATCAGGCCGATCCGCTCGCCCTGCTCCACCTTCGTGCCCTGCGGGACGTAGGGCACGATGCGCCGGGCCACGGCGCCCGCGATCTGCACCATCTCGATGTCGCCGAGCTCGGTGTCGAAGTGCCAGACAACGCGCTCGTTGTTCTCGCTCTCCTTGTTGAACGCCGGGACGAACCCGCCGGGGATGTGCTCCACGGACGTCACCGTGCCGGCCAGCGGCGCGCGGTTGACGTGGACGTTCAGCGGGCTCATGAAGATCGCGACGCGGGTGCGCCCGTCCTTCCACGGCATGATGCTCTGCACCACACCGTCGGCCGGGGAGATGACCCGGCCGGAGGCGATCTCGCGCTCCGGGTCGCGGAAGAACCACAGCATGCCCGCCGCCAGCGCGGTGGCGGGTACGGCGACGGCCTTGGCGGCGCCGGAGCGTCGCGCACGGGCCAGGCTGAGTGCCGCGGTGGCGACGGTCGGCAGGAGCCACGGCGATGCTCCGCGAGCAATGCGGCCGCCCAGGAGGCTGTCGCGTGGTGCAGAGGTTTGGCTGTGGGGCATGGATGACCTTCGTAGCGGATGATGCCGCGCAAGTGACGGGGGACGGCGGCTTTTCCGGGGATGCTATCGGTTGCGAGCCGCAACTGGGCAAGCCAGGAAGCCGAGTCGGCCGCCGAAGAGTGTTGACGGGGTGTGATCTTCCTCCCGAAGAAAACACCCCGAAAAGGACATTCAGCCCTGGAATCGATACTCTTCGAGCAGTCGACGACCAATGATCATTTTCTGGATCTCGGCGGTACCTTCGCCGATCAGCAGCATCGGGGCCTCCCGGTAGAGACGCTCGATCTCGTACTCCTTCGAGAAGCCGTATCCGCCATGGATACGGAACGCGTCCTCCACGACTTCTTTGCAGTATTCGGAGGCGAGGTACTTCGCCATCCCTGCCTCAAGGTCGTTTCGCTCCCCGGAGTCCTTTTTGCGTGCTGCGTTCACCATCATCGCATGCGCGGCCTCGACCTTGGTGGCCATCTCGGCCAGCTTGAACTGGATCGCCTGGTGCTGAGCGATCGGCTTGCCGAAAGTGTGGCGTTGTTGGGCATACGAGACACCCAACTCAAATGCACGCTGCGCGACTCCGCAGCCACGGGCAGCGACATTCACGCGGCCGACCTCGACGCCGTCCATCATTTGGTAAAACCCTCGGCCGGTGGTTCCACCGAGTACGCGATTGGCCGGAACTCGCAGGTCCTGCATGACCAGTTCGGTGGTGTCCACCCCCTTGTATCCCATTTTGTCGATCTTGCCGGGAATGGTGAGTCCGGGGCGGACCTCGCCGAAGCCGGGCTCCTTCTCGACGAGGAACGTCGTCATGGACTTGTGGGGGGCCGTGCCCTCCGGGTGGCCTTCGTCACTTCGGCAGAGAACGGCCACGAGCGTCGACGATCCGCCGTTCGTCAGCCACATCTTCTGACCGTTCAGGACGTACTCGTCGCCCTCCTTCACGCCCTTCGACGTGATCGCCGAAACGTCGGAGCCGAGCCCCGGCTCCGACATCGAGAACGCGCCACGCACCTCCCCGAGCGCCATCCGGGGCAGGAAGTAGTCCTTCTGCTCCTGCGTGCCGTGCTGCTTGAGCATGTACGCCACGATGAAGTGCGTGTTGATGATCCCGGACACGGACATCCAGCCGCGGGCGATCTCCTCCACGCACAGCGCGTACGTGAGCAGCGACTCGCCCAGACCGCCGTACTCCTCGGGGATCATCAGGCCGAACAGGCCCAACTCCTTGAGGCCGTCCACGATCTGCTGCGGGTACTCGTCCCGGTGCTCCAGCTCCGTGGCGACCGGAATGATCTCCTTGTCGACGAAGTCCCGGACGGTGGACAGGATCTCCTGCTGGACGTCGGTCAGTCCGGCGGTCTGCGCGAGTCGGCTCATGGCTACTTCTCCTGCTGCTTCAGCTCGGGGCGGCCGGGCTGCTCGCCGCCGCGCTCCTTGATGTACGTCTCGGTCGGGACCATGACCTTGCGGCGGAAGACGCAGACCAGGGTGCCGTCCTGCTTGTAGCCCTTGGTCTCGACGTGGACGATGCCGCGGTCGTTCTTCGACCTCGACGGGGTCTTGTCGAGGACCGTCGTCTCGCCGTAGATGGTGTCGCCGTGGAAGGTCGGCGCCACGTGCTTCAGCGACTCGATCTCCAGGTTGGCGATGGCCTTGCCGGAGACGTCCGGGACGGACATGCCGAGCAGGAGCGAGTAGATGTAGTTCCCGACGACGACGTTCTTGCCGAAGTCCGTCGTCTTCTCCGCATAGTTGGTGTCCATGTGGAGCGGGTGGTGGTTCATGGTGAGGAGGCAGAAGAGGTGGTCGTCGTACTCCGTGACCGTCTTCCCTGGCCAGTGCTTGTAGACCGCGCCGACCTCGAACTCCTCGTAGGTGCGTCCGAATTGCATGATGTCTTACGCCTCCGGGGCTTCGAACTTCGACGTACGGGTCATGCCGGCGGCGCGGCCCTTGCCCGAGATCACCAGGGCCATCTTGCGGCTGGCCTCGTCGATCATCTCGTCGCCGAGCATCGCGGAGCCCTTCTTGCCGCCCGCCTCGGACGTGCAGTAGTCGTACGCGTCGAGGATCAGCTCGGCGTGGTCGTAGTCCTCCTGGGACGGCGAGAAGATCTCGTTGGACGCCTCGACCTGGCCCGGGTGCAGGACCCACTTGCCGTCGAAGCCGAGGGCGGCGGCGCGGCCCGCGACCTCGCGGTAGCCGTCGATGTTGCGGATCTGCAGGTAGGGGCCGTCGATCGCCTGGAGGTTGTTGGCGCGGGCGGCCATGAGGATCTTCATCAGGATGAAGTGGTAGGCGTCCGCCGGGTAGCCGGGCGGCTGCTCGCCCACGACCAGGGACTTCATGTTGATGGATGCCATGAAGTCGGCCGGGCCGAAGATGATCGTCTCGGTGCGCGGGGAGGCCTGCGCGATCTCGTTGACGTTGTTGAGGCCCTGGGCGTTCTCGATCTGCGCCTCGATGCCGATCTTGCCGACTTCAAAGCCCATGGTCTTCTCGATCTGCGTGAGCAGCAGGTCGAGGGCGACGATCTGCTGGGCGTCCTGGACCTTCGGCAGCATGATGCAGTCGAGGTTCTGGCCGGCGCCCTCGACGACGGTGACGACGTCGCGGTAAGTCCACTCCGTGGTCCAGTCGTTGACGCGCACGACCCGCGTCTTGCCCGTCCAGTCACCCTCGTTGAGGAACTTCACGATGGTGTGCCGGGCCTCCGGCTTGGCCAGCGGGGCGCAGGCGTCCTCCAGGTCGAGGAAGACCTGGTCGGCGGGCAGGCCCTGGGCCTTCTCCAGGAAGCGGGGGTTGGAGCCGGGAACCGCGAGACACGAGCGGCGCGGGCGCAGGCGGTTGATGGGCGCGGTCATGCGGGGACCTCCAGAGGGTCGAGCTTGTTCGCTTGCCGGATCTCGTCGACGATACGGCCGATGATCTCCGTGATGCCGAAGTCCTTCGGGGTGAAGACGGCGGCGACTCCCGCCCTCTTCAGGTCATCGGCGTCGGCGTTGGGAATGATGCCTCCGACGATCACGGGGATGTCGGTGGCGCCCGCCTCGCGAAGGCGGTCGAGCACGTCCGGCACCAGCTCGGCGTGCGACCCGGAGAGGATCGACAGGCCGACGCAGTGCACGTCCTCGGCGAGCGCGGCGGACACGATCTGCTCCGGGGTGAGCCGGATGCCCTGGTAGACCACCTCGAACCCGGCGTCACGGGCCCGCACGGCGATCTGCTCGGCGCCGTTGGAGTGCCCGTCCAGGCCCGGCTTGCCCACAAGGAGGCGGAGCTTGCCGCCGAGTTCGTCGCCCGTACGACGGACCTTCTCCCGTACGAGAGCGAGCTGGGAGCCCTCCTCGGCGGGCACCGCGACCGGGGCCGACGAGACGCCGGTGGGGGCGCGGAACTCGCCGAAGACCTCGCGGAGCGCGCCCGCCCACTCGCCCGTCGTGACGCCGGCGCGGGCGCACTCCAGGGTGGCCTCCATCAGGTTCTCCGTACCGGCGGCCGCCTCCTTCAGGCGGTCGAGCGCCTGCTGGGTGGTGGGCCAGTGGAACGGGTCGCCCATGCCCTGGCGGTCGGAGGACTCCTGACGCGTGGTGCGCCAGTCGCCGATGGCCCGGACGACCCTGGCCTCGACCTCGTGGTCGACGGTCATGATGGCCGCGTCCAGGTCGGCGGTGAGCGGGTTGGGCTCGGTCGACTCGTAGCAGTTGACGCCGACGATCTTGTCCTCGCCGGCCTCGATCTTGGCCCGGCGCTCGGCGTGCGAGGAGACCAGCTGCGACTTCAGGTAGCCGGACTCGACGGCCGCCATCGCGCCGCCCATCTCCTGGATCCGGTCGATCTCGGCCAGCGACTCCGCGACCAGCGCGTCGACCTTCTTCTCGATGACGTGCGACCCGGCGAAGATGTCCTCGTACTCAAGGAGGTCCGACTCATGGGCGAGGACCTGCTGGATACGGAGCGACCACTGCTGGTCCCACGGCCGCGGGAGGCCCAACGCCTCGTTCCAGGCCGGGAGTTGGACGGCGCGGGCGCGCGCGTCCTTGGAGAGGGTCACGGCCAGCATCTCCAGGACGATGCGCTGGACGTTGTTCTCCGGCTGGGCCTCGGTCAGGCCGAGGGAGTTGACCTGCACGCCGTAGCGGAAGCGGCGCTGCTTCGCGTTCTCGATGCCGTACCGCTCACGCGTGATCTGGTCCCAGATCCGCCCGAACGCCCGCATCTTGCACATCTCCTCGATGAAGCGGACGCCCGCGTTCACAAAGAAGGAGATACGGGCCACGACGTCCCCGAACTTCTCCTCGGGGACCTGCCCCGAGTCGCGTACGGCATCGAGAACCGCGATGGCGGTGGACATCGCGTACGCGATCTCCTGGACCGGTGTGGCCCCCGCCTCCTGGAGGTGGTAGCTGCAGATGTTGATCGGGTTCCACTTGGGGATGTTCGCCACCGTGTACGTGATCATGTCGGTGGTGAGGCGCAGCGAAGGCCCCGGCGGGAAGACGTGCGTCCCCCGCGAGAGGTACTCCTTGACGATGTCGTTCTGCGTCGTCCCCTGGAGCTGCGTGATGTCCGCGCCCTGCTCCTCCGCGACGACCTGGTAGAGCGCCAGAAGCCACATGGCGGTGGCGTTGATGGTCATCGAGGTGTTCATCTGCTCCAGGGGGATGTCCTGGAACAGGCGCCGCATGTCACCGAGATGCGAGACGGGCACCCCGACCCGGCCGACCTCGCCGCGCGCGAGGATGTGGTCCGGGTCGTACCCCGTCTGGGTCGGCAGGTCGAAGGCGACCGACAGACCCGTCTGGCCCTTGGCGAGGTTGCGCCGGTACAGCTCGTTGGACGCCTCCGCCGTGGAGTGACCGGCGTACGTCCGCATGAGCCACGGCCGGTCCTTCTGACGCTCAGTCATCAGCTGCTTCTCCTCAGGGAGTTCAGACGTTCGTTCAGACGTTCCGGAAGCGGTTGATGGCGTCGACGTGCTGGGCGCGCTTCTCGTGGTCGCGCACGCCCAGGCCCTCCTCGGGCGCGAGCGCGAGAACGCCGACCTTGCCCTGGTGGAGGTTGCGGTGCACGTCGTACGCGGCCTGGCCGGTGTCCTGAAGCTTGTACGTCTTCGACAGCGTGGGGTGGATCTTGCCCTTGGCGATCAGACGGTTGGCCTCCCACGCCTCGCGGTAGTTGGCGAAGTGCGAGCCGATGATGCGCTTCAGGGACATCCACAGGTAGCGGTTGTCGTACTCGTGCATGTAGCCCGAGGTGGAGGCGCAGGTGGTGATGGTGCCGCCCTTGCGGGTGACGTAGACCGAGGCGCCGAAGGTCTCGCGGCCGGGGTGCTCGAAGACGATGTCGATGTCCTCGCCGCCGGTGAACTCGCGGATGCGCTTGCCGAAGCGCTTCCACTCCTTCGGGTCCTGGGTGCGCTCGTCCTTCCAGAACTTGTAGCCCTCGGCGCTGCGGTCGATGATCGCCTCGGCGCCCATCGCGCGGCAGATGTCCGCCTTCTGCTCGCTGGAGACGACGCAGATCGGGTTGGCGCCGCCGGCCAGGGCGAACTGGGTGGCGTACGAGCCGAGTCCGCCGCTCGCGCCCCAGATCAGGACGTTGTCGCCCTGCTTCATGCCGGCGCCGTTGCGGGAGACCAGCTGGCGGTACGCGGTGGAGTTGACCAGACCGGGGGCGGCGGCCTCCTCCCAGCTGAGGTGGTCCGGCTTCGGCATCAGCTGGTTGGACTTGACCAGGGCGATCTCGGCGAGGCCGCCGAAGTTGGTCTCGAAGCCCCAGATGCGCTGCTCGGGGTCGAGCATCGTGTCGTTGTGGCCGTCGGACGACTCCAGCTCGACGCTCAGACAGTGGGCGACGACCTCGTCACCGGGGTTCCAGGCGTTGACGCCGGGGCCGGTGCGCAGGACGACGCCCGCGAGGTCGGAGCCGATGACGTGGTACGGCAGGTCGTGGCGCTTGGTGAGCTCGCTGAGGCGGCCGTACCGCTCCAGGAAGCTGAAGGTGGAGACGGGCTCGAAGATCGAGGTCCACACGGAGTTGTAGTTGACCGAGGAGGCCATCACGGCGACCAGGGCCTCGCCCGGGCCGAGTTCGGGGACCGGCACGTCGTCCAGGTGGATCGACTTGCGCGGGTCCTTCTCGCGGGTCTCAAGACCGGCGAACATCTCCGTCTCGTCCTTGTGCACGGTGATCGCGCGGTACGAGTCGGGCAGCGGCAGGGCTGCGAAGTCGGCGGACGTGGCGGTCTGCGACTGGATCGCGTCCAGGATTTCCTTCACGGGGGGCCTCCGGCGAAAAGCGGGGTTGCGGGAACGCTTTTGAGGGGACGTCGGGGTGCTGAAGCGGTGCTGAAGCGAGTGCTGTAGCGAGTGCTGAAGCGGTACTGAGGGTGGTGCCGTCGGTTCGGCGGAGGTGGTGGTGCTCGGCGAGCGCCTGGTGGGCGCGGGAGGTGCCTGTGACGCAGGCGTCCGGGCGGGCGCGAGACCCCGTGCGGGGCTTGCTGGGACAGCCGGCGTACGGAGGATCTCTGCACGCCGGCCGCCCGGACTGAGATCAACGTATGACACGCCGTGCCAGTGCACAAGGCACTCGGTGCCAACAATTTTTCACACTTGTCAGCGGACCGGTTCATTTGAGCGATGATCGATCATCGCAGGTCAGAGGGGGTGTGAACCGCCCCACACGGCGAAGGCGCCGGGCGGACTGATCGATCAGTCCGCCCGGCGCCTTCGCGTCGCGGTGTGGTGAGGGGCGCGGTCAGCGGTCCCGCAGTGCCGTCTCGATGGTGCGCATGACCTCGTCGAGAGGAGCGTCCGTGCGGGCCACGGTGACCAGGACCTCGCCGTGCGCGGAGGCGGTCGCCGCAGGGGCCGGAAGAGCGGTGCTCTCCCGGCCCGCGCCTATGCCCGAGCCGAACGTCTTCCGCACGATCGCGAACGCGTGGTCCAGCTGCGTCTCCACGTCGCCCTGCCCGCCGGCCCGCAGCCAGCGCCGCAGCACGTGGTTGTGGGCTGTGACCACCGCGGAGGCCGCGACCTCGGCGAGCAGCGGGTCGTCGTTGCCGTCGTGGTGCGCGCTCTCGTCGAAGTGGCCGAGCAGATAGCGGGTGAACAGCCGCTCGTACCGGGCCACCGAGGCGATCTCGCGCTCCCGCAGCGTCGGCACCTCGCGCGTCAGGCGGTACCGCTCCACCGACACCGTCGGCGAGGACGCGTACATCTTCATGACTTCCTTGATGCCCCGGCACACCGTGTCGAGCGGGTGCTCGTGCGCCGGTGCGGCGTTCAGGACCGCCTCGGCGCGGATCAGGGTGTCGTCGTGGTCCGGGAAGATCGCCTCTTCCTTGGAGCGGAAGTGGCGGAAGAAGGTGCGCCGGGCGACCCCGGCCGTCGCGGCGATCTCGTCGACCGTCGTCGCCTCGTACCCCTTTGTCGCGAACAGCTCCATCGCGGCGGCCGCCAGCTCCCGGCGCATTTTCAGCCGCTGGGCGGCGGCGCGGTTGCCCGCGGGGGTCGCCGGGGTCTCCGGGGCGTCGGTGGAGGAGGGCGTACGGGGGGACTTGGCGGCCTTGGGCATGGATCGAACGTACTGCATGTCCGCAGCAGGCCGCGCCCCCGGGAGCGGGCCGCCCGGCGTACCGAGCAGCCCTCCCCAGTCGGCGTGCGCCTCAGCGCCTGGCATATTCGCGGAAGCCGCGGCCCGTCTTGCGGCCGAGGCACCCCGCGGCGACCAGGTGCTCCAGAAGCGGCGCCGGCGCCAGCCCCGGGTCGCGGAACTCGCGGTGCAGCACCTTCTCGATGGCGAGCGAGACGTCCAGACCGACGACGTCCAGGAGTTCGAACGGCCCCATCGGGTAGCCGCCGCCCAGCTTCATCGCGGTGTCGATGTCGTCGAGCGAGGCGTAGTGCTCCTCCACCATCTTGATCGCGTTGTTCAGGTACGGGAAAAGCAGCGCGTTCACGATGAAGCCCGCGCGGTCCCCGCAGTCCACCGGGTGCTTGCGGATCTTCGCGCACACCTCGCGGACCGTGGCGTGCACGTCGTCCGCGGTCAGGACCGTGCGGACCACCTCGACCAGCTTCATCGCCGGGGCCGGGTTGAAGAAGTGCATGCCGATCACGTCCTGCGGGCGCGAGGTGGCGCGGGCGCAGGCGACGACGGGCAGCGAGGAGGTGGTCGTCGCGAGCACCGCACCCGGCTTGCAGACCTTGTCCAGGGTCTGGAACAGCTGCTGCTTGACCTCCAGGTCCTCCGCGACCGCCTCCACGGCCAGGTCGACCTCCGCGAACGCGTCCAGGCTGCCCGCCGGGGTGATCAGGGCGAGCGTCGCGTCGGCCTTCTCCTGCGCCATCCGGCCCTTGGCGACCGAGCGCGAAAGCGACTTGCCGATACGGGACTTGGCAAGGTCGGCCTTCTCCTGGCTGCGCGCCGCGAGCACCACCTCGTACCCGGCCTTGGCGAACACCTCGGCGATGCCGGACGCCATGGTGCCCGAGCCCGCGACGCCCACCGAGCGGACCTCGCGGCCCTGCGCGGCCTCGCCTCCGGCGGCCGGGGTGAGCGCGTCCGGCACGACCTCGGCGCTGCCCGCTTCCGCGTACGTGTAGAAGCCGCGGCCCGACTTGCGGCCGGTCAGGCCCGCCTCGGCGAGCTGCTTCAGGATCGGCGCGGGGGCGTGCAGCCGGTCCCGGGAGTCCGCGTACATCGCGTCCAGGACGGTCCGCGCGGTGTCCACGCCGATCAGGTCGAGCAGCGCCAGCGGGCCCATCGGCAGACCGCAGCCCAGCTTCATCGCGGCGTCGATGTCCTCGCGCGAGGCATAGCGGGCCTCGTACATCGCGGCCGCCTGATTGAGGTAGCCGAACAGCAGCCCGTCCGCGACGAAGCCGGGGCGGTCGCCCACCGAGACCGGCTCCTTGCCCAGGTCCACCGCGAGCGAGGTGACCGCCTCGACGGCCTGCGGCGCGGTCAGCACCGAGGAGACCACCTCGACCAGCTTCATCGCCGGCGCCGGGTTGAAGAAGTGCAGGCCGATCACGCGCTCGGGCCTGGCCGAGTCGGCGGCGAGGCGGGTCACGGACAGGGCGTTGGTGCCGGTGGCTAGGACGGTCTCGGGGCGGACGATCGCGTCGAGCTCACGGAAGACCTGGCTCTTGATCTCGTACGACTCCGGCACCACCTCGATCACCAGGTCGGCCTCGGCCGCGGCCTGCAGGTCGGTGAATGTGCGGAAGCGGGAGAGCGCGCCCTGCCGCTCCTGCTCGGTGAGGCGCTCGCGGCCGACGGCCCGGGCGGTCGAGGCTTCGAGGGCGCCGACGGCCTGCGCCGCGGCCACCTCGCTGATGTCGATGCCGATGACCTCGCGGCCCGCACGGGCAAGGACCTCGGCGATCCCGGTGCCCATGGTGCCGAGGCCGACGACGGCGACGGTGTGCAGGGGGGTACGGTCCATCGCGGACTCCAGAGGGTGAGAGTGACGACTGAGAGGGCGCACGGCGCTCACGGCCCCGCCGGAAGAGAGATCTCCGTCGCTGGGGCGAACTGCTGCGCGGCGTGCGGGAGTTGGTGTCGTGGTCCGGGCCGCCGCGCGCGAGGCGGCGGATCCGGTGAGGTGAAGCTGAGGTGAGGCGACGGGCCCTGTCCCCGGGCCGCGCCGTGAAACTCGTGCTGTACCGAGCCGAACCGACTGTCGCTCGGCGGCTGCGTCACCAGGCCGCCGAGAGGTGCGGGTGTCACCCGCTCGTATGAGCTTAACCAGTGGGTAACGAGCGCGCCAGTCCTGGGGCACTGTGACGTGCATCGCCCCCTCCTGGTGCGGCCCGACGATCGCTACGCTGAGCTGCATGGACGACGAGTTGCGAGCGGTCACGGAACGTTTACGGAAAGAGGCCGTGGACGCGTCGGCCTCGGCCCGCTTCGAGCGGCTGCGGTCGACGGACGATCCCGACGAGCTGGCGGATGTGCTGACCGCGCCCGGGCAGCAGCTGTGGGCGAGGGAACTGGCCGCGTTCCGGCTCGGCTGCGCGGGGGAGCGGCGGGCCTTCGAGTCCCTTGTCCTGCTGCTCAACCACCGCGACCCGGAGCGCTGCGCGAGTGCGGCGCTGGCGCTGGGCCGCCTGGGGGATCCGCGTACGGCCCGGGCCGCGGCCGCGCTCGCCACGAACGAACTCCGCGTCGCCTATGCGCTGCACCCGGTCCGGCTGCTGACGGCGCTGCGCGCGCCCGAGTCGGCGCCGGCGCTGATCACGGCCCTCAAGCGGCGTCTCGCCTCGCCGCATGATCCGTACTGGCGGATCGCGCTCGCGTGTGTGGAGGGTTTGGGGGCGCTGGCGGACAAGCGGGCGGTGCCGGTGCTGGATGCGGCGCGGGTCCATCCGCGGCTTGCTGCGGCGGCTACCGCGGCGTTGGCCCGGATCGGGGAGCCGTAGTTGTTCCCTCGCCGGAGGGGCCCAATTTGAGCCATCGGCACAGTCGGGAAGGCGCGGGGCGGGAAGGGGCGCGGAGCCAAAGAGTCAGGCGCACCTCCGGTACCGGTGCGCCGTGCACCTCGAAGACCTCCTCCGCCCCGTCCGCCTCGAAGCCCGCGCGCGCGTAGAAGCGGCGGGCGCGGGCGTTGTCCCGCAGGACCCAGAGGCGGACGCACGGCGCCCCCGCGGACGCGCAGCGGGCGAGGACCGCGTCCATGAGGGCCCGCCCCGCGCCCGTGCCGATGTGCTCGGGGTGGACGTACAGCGCGTACAACTCCGTGTCCGTGGGCGGCAGATCGCTGTCGCGGTACGGACCGAAGCTCGCCCAGCCGACGGGCCGGCCCGCGCGCTCGGCGACGAGGCCCACCACCGCCGGATCGCCGCGCGCATGCCGCTCGCGGCAGCGTTCGGTGTCCTCGGCGACGTCCATGGCGTCCAGATACGACCGCGGGATCAGCCCCGCGTACGCGAACTGCCAGCCGCGGACGCGTATATCGGCCACGGCGGGACAGTCCGCGGAGGTCATCTGCCGTACGGATACGGGTGCGGAGGCAGGTACCGGTACGTCCATGCAGGCACCCTAGGTCAGCGGTGCCGCCCGAGGAGGCCGTGCAGGGTCAGGCCCTTGCGGGAGTCCGAAGTCCGCTTCTCGGGGGTCGGCTTGGGCTCGGGCAGGGCCTCGCAGGTGGCGTCGGCCGGGGTGTGGCCGCGGCCGCGCGGGACCTTTCCGGTGGCGAGGTAGTCCGCCAAGTACCGGTCCAGGCAGGCGTTTCCGCTGAGCGTGACGCCGTGGTTGCCGCCGCCCACCTCCACGACCAGGCTCGACCGGCGCAGCTTGCGGTGGAGGGTGACGGCGCCTTCGTACGGGGTGGCCGCGTCGTCGGTGGCCTGGAACAGGAGGACCGGGGGCAGTTGGGCGTTGGTGACGTCCGGCGGGGTGAGGTGGGCGGTCGGCCAGAACGCGCACGGGGCGTTGTACCAGGCGTTGTTCCAGCTCATGAACGGCGCCTTGGCGTGCGACCGCCAGTTGTCCGCGCGCCAGGTGTTCCAGCTGCGCGGCCAGGGCGCGTCCCGGCACTCCACGGCCGCGTACACGGCGTACCCGTTGTCGCCCGCCGCGTCGACCGCGCCGAGCGACTCGTACGCCTCTACCAGCGGGCCGGTCTCGTTCTCGTTCACGTACGCCGCGAACGCCTCGGCGAGCTGCGGCCAGTAGCCGTTGAAGTAGCCGCCGGGGATGAAGGTGTCCTCCAGTTCGCCCGCGCCCACCTTGCCGTCGGCCGGCCGCTCGGCGAGGGCTTCGCGCATCGCGTACCACTTGCCCTCGACCAGGGACGGGTCCGTGCCGAGCCCGTACGTCTTGTCGTGCCGGGCGACCCAGGCGGCGAAGGCCTTGTGGCGGTCGTCGAAGGCGAGGTTCTGGTCGAGGTTGTCGCGGTACCAGACACCCGTCGGGTCGACCACCGAGTCCAGGACGGCGCGGCGCACACGCTTCGGGTGCAGCTTGGCGTAGACCGCGCCGAGGTAAGTGCCGTACGAGTAGCCGAAGTAGTTGATGCGCCGGGCGCCGAGGGCCTGGCGGATCAGGTCCATGTCGCGGGCGGCGCTCACCGTGTCGAGGTGCTGGAGCAGCGGCCCGTACTTCGTCTCGCAGGCCTTCGCGAAGGCGCGGACGCGGTCGAGGTTGGCCTGCTCGACGCCCTTGCCGACGGGCACCGGGTCGGGGCGTACCGGGTCGAAGTGGCCGGGGCGGCAGTCGACGGCCGGGCGGGAGGCGCCGACGCCGCGCGGGTCGAAGCCGATCACGTCGTACTGCGCGGCGACCTTGCGGGGCAGGGCGCCGGCGACGAATCCGGCGAGGGCGCGGCCGCTGCCGCCCGGGCCGCCGGGGTTGACGAGGAGCGGGCCCTGGTGGTGGGCGCGGTCGGTGCCGCGGACGCGGGACAGGGCGAGGGTGATCTTCCTGCCGTCCGGCCGGTCGTGGTCGAGGGGGACGCGCAGGGAGGCGCACTGCAGCGCCGGGTACTTCTTGGTGGCGCAGTCGGTCCACTTGAGCGCGGGGCGGGCTTGGGGGGCGGGCGCCCGGCGGGTGTCGGCGGTGCCCGAGGTGCCCGCGGCGGACGGTCCTGCCGAGAGCAGTCCGGCGGCTGCGGCGACGGCGCCGAGCAGCGCGACGGTACGAGTTTTCATCCGGTCTCCCGAGGCGGAGGAGTTCGGACTGTGTATGCCACAGCCCGCTGCCGCATGTTCTCGGAAGCACCGTCAGAAAGCGTGCTTTGTAAGGGAGGTTGACCCGAAGGGCGTCAGAGGAGGGTGAGCTGGGTGGGTGTCCGCGCGGAGGGGTGATTGGTTTTGGCATTTGCCTAAAGGTGTTAGGCAGATGCACTATGGCTCTAGGCAATGGCTGGATTCAGCTGGAGCCTTGCGTCCGACAGCTGCTTGCTGACGGCTGACACCTCGCATCCGACACCCGGCATCTGCACCTGGAGGAACCGTGGCCGTACGACCCGGGCTGAGCGTGGAGCGCCTGGTCCGCGCCGGGGCCGAGCTCGCCGACGAGGTCGGCTTCGCGCACGTCACCGTCTCCGAGCTCGCCCGGCGGTTCGATGTGAAGGTCGCGAGCCTCTACTCGCACGTCAGGAACTCGCACGACCTCAAGACGCGCATCGCGCTGCTCGCCCTCGCCGAGCTCGCCGACCGGGCCGCCGACGCGGTCGCCGGGCGCGCCGGCCGGGACGCCCTGACCGCGTTCGCCGACGCCTATCGCACGTACGCAGTCGAGCACCCCGGCCGGTACGACGCCGCCCGTTTCCCCCTCGACCCGGAGACCGCCGCCGCGAGCGCCGGGCCCCGGCACGCCCGGATGAGCCGCGCCGTACTGCGCGGCTACGGCCTGACGGAACCGGCCGAGACCCACGCCGTACGACTCCTCGGCAGCGTCTTCCACGGCTTCGTGAGCCTGGAGACGGCGGGCGGATTCAGCCACAGCGCGCCGCCCGCCGAGGAGACGTGGACCTGGATCCTCGACGCCCTCGACGCGCTCCTGGCCGCCCAGCCCTCGCCCACCCGCCCTGACACCACGACGACCGAGGCAGACACCGCATGACCGCCACCGACCCCCTGACCGGCACCCCCATCACCGCCGACCTCGTGCGCGGCGCCCTGGAGCTGGAGCCCACGGCGCACGGGCTGCTGCCGCACCGGCTGCCCGCGCGCGCCCGGCGCCAGATCTCCGAGGGCCAGACCGCCATGGCCGAGGCCCAGCCCTCCGGCGTACGCCTCGCGTTCCGCACCGCGGCCACCGCGGTCGAGCTGGACACGCTGCCCACCAAGCGCGCCTACCGCGGCGTGCCGGGACCGGCCCCGGCCGACGGCGTGTACGACCTGCTCGTCGACGGCCGCCTCGCCGCCCAGACCACCGTGCCCGGCGGGAACGTCCTGGCCATCGACATGGCCACGCAGTCCTTCGAGCTCGCCGAGGGCACACCCGGCACCGCCCGCTTCACCGAACTCCCCGCGGGCGAGAAGGACGTCGAGATCTGGCTGCCGCACACCGAACGCACCGAGCTGGTCGCCCTGCGCGCCGACGCGCCCCTCGCGCCGCTGCCCGACCGGGGCCGCAAGGTGTGGCTGCACCACGGCAGCTCCATCAGCCACGGCTCCAACGCCACGCATCCGACCGGGACCTGGCCCGCCCTCGCCGCGGCGGACGCGGGCGTCGAGCTGGTCAACCTGGGCCTCGGCGGCTCCGCGCTGCTCGACCCGTACACCGCGCGGGCGCTGCGGGACACCCCCGCCGACCTGATCAGCGTCAAGATCGGCATCAACATCGTCAACGCCGACGCGATGCGGCTGCGTGCCTTCGGGCCGGCCGTGCACGGGTTCCTCGACACGATCCGCGAGGGGCACCCCACGACGCCGCTCCTTGTCGTCTCCCCCGTGCTCTGCCCCGTCCAGGAGGACACCCCGGGCCCGCTCGCTCCGGACTTCGCCGACGGGACGGTGCGGTTCAAGGCCACCGGCGACCCGGCCGAGGTCGCGGCGGGCCGTCTCACCCTGAACGTCGTACGCGCGGAACTCGCCCGGATCGTGGCGCAGCGCGCGGCGGACGACCCGTGGCTGTCCTACCTCGACGGCCGCGAGCTGTACGGCGAGGCCGACCACGCCGAACTTCCGCTCCCGGACGCGGTCCACCCGGGGCCGGAGGGGCACGCGCGGATCGCCTCGCGGTTCGCGGAGGCGGCGTTCGGGGCGGGAGGGGCGTTCGCGGGGGCGTGAGTGGTGCGCCCCTGCGGGGGCGCGGGGAGCTGCGCGAGCCGCCATCACGGCGCGAAAGCCGAACGGCAGCCCTTGCCGCGGAGCCGGGGTTCGAGGGGCCCCGGCAACGCGTCACAATGGAGTACGCAGCACCCCGTACCCCCGAAAGCAACGCAGTGGAGGAAGTGCCATGGCACAGGTCGAAGCCGTGACCGAGCGGATCATCGCGGCGGACCCGGACGACGTCTTCGACGCGCTCGCCGACTACAAGGACACGCGTCCGAAGGTGCTGCCCGAGCAGTTCAGCGAGTACGAGGTCCGCGAGGGCGGCGACGGCGAGGGCAGCCTCGTCCACTTCAAGCTCCAGGCCACCAGCAAGCGCGTCCGCGACTGCCTCCTGGAGGTCAGCGAGCCGACCGACGGCCAGCTCGTCGAGAAGGACCGCAACTCCTCGATGGTCACCACCTGGACCGTCACCCCCGCCGGCGAGGGCAGGGCCAAGGTCGTCGTGTCGAGCGTGTGGAACGGCGCCGGCGGCATCGGCGGCTTCTTCGAGAAGACCTTCGCCCCCAAGGGCCTCGGGCGGATCTACGACGCCCTGCTCGCGAGGCTCGCCGCCGAAGTCGAGAAGTGAGCCCCGCGGCGGCCCGGCCGGAAGTCCCGGCCGGGCCGCCGCCGCCCACCCCTCGTTCGGGTGGTTTCCCGTGCGCTCCGGGCGCACTCCCCGCGCACGCCCCCGTACCCGTGCCGCGCGTCAAACCCCGAGGTCCGATGGCTGCGCCCACGGCCCAACCCCCTTGCGGGAAGCGGCCGTAGCCCCGTCGCCCGCACGTTCTACCCAGTTGCCCGCAGTTGTCGCGTAATGCGAGAAATGGGCGGCGCGACCGGGCGCGGATGAGGGGAGCGGTACGTGCGTGGGACGACTCTGGTGCAGGACGAGCAGGCCCCCGAGGCCGCACCGGCAGCCGAGCAGCCCCCGCCGCCCGCCGCCCCCGGAGACGGTCAGGCCCCCGACGCCCCGCCGGAGTTGAGCCCGCGCCGGACCAGGCTCGTCTTCGCCGGGCTGATGCTCGCCCTGCTCCTCGCCGCCCTGGAGCAGATGATCGTCGCCACCGCGCTGCCGAAGATCGTCGGCGAGCTGCACGGCCTCGACAAGATGTCCTGGGCGATCACCGCGTACCTCCTGACCGCCACCGTCGGACTGCCGGTCTACGGCAAGCTCGGCGACCTTCTCGGCCGCAAGAGCGTCTTCCAGTTCTCGATCGTCGTCTTCATCATCGGCTCCGCGCTGGCGGGCTGGTCGCGGACCATGGACGAGCTGATCGCCTTCCGCGCGATCCAGGGCGTCGGCGCCGGCGGCCTCATGATCGGCGTGCAGGCGATCATCGCGGACATCGTCCCGCCCCGCCAACGCGGCCGCTACATGGGCGTGATCGGCGCCGCGTACGGACTCGCCTCCGTCGCCGGACCGCTGCTCGGCGGCTTCTTCACGGACCACGCGAGCTGGCGCTGGTGCTTCTACATCAACGTGCCGTTCGGGCTGCTCACCCTCGCCGTGATCGCCGTCGTGCTCAAGCTGCCCAAGCCCGTCGTCAGGCCCCGGTTCGATGTGCTGGGCGCCCTGCTGCTCGCGTCCGCCTCAACGTGCCTGGTGCTGCTGACCAGTTGGGGCGGTACGGAGTACGCGTGGGGCGACCGCGTGATCATCGGGCTCGGGGCCGGTGCCGTGCTGTCGACCGCGCTGTTCCTCGTCGTCGAGCGGTTCGCGGTCGAACCGATCATCCCGCTGCGCCTTTTCCGCGATCCGACGTTCAACATCACCGGGCTCGTCGGGGCGGTCGTCGGCGTCGGCATGTTCGGCGCCGCCAGCTATCTGCCGACCTTCCTGCAGATGGTCGACGGGGCCACCGCCACCGAGTCCGGGCTGCTGATGCTGCCGATGATGTTCGGCATCGTCGCCGCGTCCATCGTCTCCGGCCAACTCATCAGCCACACCGGCCACTACCGCGTCTACCCGATCATCGGCGGCGCCGCCTCCGCCGTAGGCATGTGGCTCCTCTCCCGGCTCGAAGCCGACACCTCGCGGCTCGACTACAGCATCTGGATGGGCGTGCTCGGCGTCGGCATCGGCCTGGTCATGCCCGTACTCATCCTCGCCGTGCAGAACGCCGTACCGCCCGCCGACCTCGGCACCGCCACCAGCGCCAACAACTACTTCCGGCAGATCGGCGGCAGCGTCGGCGCCGCCGTCTTCGGCACCCTCTTCGCCGACCGGCTCGCCCACGCGCTGTCCGAGCGGCTGCCCGCGGGCGCCGGTCTGCCCGACCCCGAGTCGATCACGCCGCAACTCGTCCACCGGCTCCCCGAGCAGCTGCGCGAGGGCTACATCCAGGCGTACGCGGACGCCATGCCGCGGATCTTCCTGTACCTCGTGCCGGTGCTCGTCCTCGGCCTCGTCATCGCCCTGTTCCTCAAGGAGACACCTCTGTTGTCCGCCAACGCCGCCTCCCACGACATCCCGCCCGTTTCCGAGCACACGGCCACCGCGCACACGGCCACCGCCACCACCGCCACCACCGCCACCCCCGGCGCCACCGTCCCCGCCGCCCGCAGCGCCGCGCACACCGCGGGCGTGCCCGTCTGCGGCAGCGTCCAGCACTCCGACGGCACCAGCGTGCCCCGCGCCGCGCTCACCCTCATCGACGTCAGCGGGCAGCAGATCGGCCGGGGCGCGAGCGGCGACGACGGGCGGTACGCACTGTCCACGCCCGGAGCCGGGTCGTACGTCCTGATCGCCGCGGCCGGCGGGCACCAGCCGCAGGCCGTCTCCGTGACCGTCGGGGAGCGTCCCGTGGAGCTGGACGTCGTGCTCGGCGGCGCCGGACGCCTGGCCGGAGCCGTCGTCACCGCCGACGGCAGCCCCGTACGGGACGCCGCGGTGACCCTGACCGACGTGCGCGGCGAGGTGGTCGCGAGCGCCCGCAGCGGACGCGAAGGGGGCTACGTCATCAGCGAGTTGGTGGCCGGCGAGTACACCCTCGCCGCCAGCGCCCCCGCCTTCCGGCCGGCCGCCGTCCCGGTCAGCGTGCAGGCCGCGCGCGAGACCCGGCAGGACATCGAGCTCGCGGGCGGAGCCGTCCTGCGCGGCACCGTACGGGCCACCGGAGGACGCGCCGTCGAGGACGCCCGCGTCACCCTCCTCGACGCCGCGGGCAACGTCGTCGACACCCTCACCACCGGGGCCGACGGCACGTTCCGCTTCGTCGACCTGTCGTCCGGCGAGTACACCGTGATCGCCGCGGGCTACCCGCCGGTCGCCACCGTCCTTCAGGTCGCGGGCGGCGGGCGCACCGAACGGGACCTGCAACTCGGTCACGAGGACTGACGATCGATCCCCCGCGCCGCCTGTCGCCGTCCGTGCGCCGCACGTCGTGGCCGGTGAGCGCCGGCGTCGCGTAAGAGGGGGCGCACAGGGGGCGCGCAGCCTGCGCATCCTTCCGGTGCAATTTCCGAAGATGCCGCACACGGCAGGGCGCAGCCCCCGTACCGTGGTGGTGGCGCAGATCTTCATCCGCGCCACGGGAAGGAGCCCAGACCATGGAGCGTGGCACTCCGGATGGGCCGGCGACGCAGTCAGCCGTCGCCGGCCGTATTCCGCTGGCCGTGGTGGTCGTGGACGGAGCGGGTCTCGTCTCGCACTGGAGCAGCGGCGCGCGCCGCCTGTTCGGGTACGCCAAGGACGAGGCGGTGGGCCGTCGCGCCGTCGACCTGCTGCCCGTCTCCGGCGCCCTGCCCGAGGAAGCGACGACGCCCATCGAACTGCCCGACGGACACGAGGAGTTGGGCCCCGACCTGGAGGCGTCACTCGGCGGGCACACGTCGTACCCGGCGGCGGGGCGCGCCCGCCTCTCCGAGCCCGGCCGGGACCGCGTGGACGTCCTGTGGTGGGCGTACCCGCTGGTGGGACCCGGGCCCGAGCGGCTGCTCGTCCTGGCCGCCGACGCCGACCGGCTGCGCCGCGAGGACCCTGAGGACCCTGAGGACCCTGAGGACCCCGAGGAGGTCGCCACCGAGCGCATCGCCCCCGGCTTCGGCCTGCACACCGAGTTCCCCGGATACGAGGAGCTGGCGCGCCGGCTGCCCGAGATCCTGCCCAGCATGAGTGTGGCCGAGGGGTCCCGGATCGTCTCGCAAGTGCTCGAACTGGGCTATCCCGTCCTGGAGTTCAGCCAGCACGACCGCGTCCCGGTCACGCCCGACTGGGGCGTCCCCCGGCGCGCGGGGCGCAAGGCGCGCCGCGAGCGGGTGGCGCGCGCCGTGGCCGCGGGGCAGCCCGAGCCGCAGGAGCCGGCGGACGAGGCGGAGGACCTTGAACACCTCGCGGTGCGCGAGCGCCTGGAGTTCCTCAACGAGGTCAGCGGCAGGATCGGCACCTCGCTCGACCTGACCCGCACCATCCACGAGGTCAGCCAGGCGATCGTGCCCCGCTTCGCCAACGTGGCCTGCACCTATCTGCGCGAACAGGTCGTCGCGGGCGAGGGGTTCGCCGAAGGCGTGCCCGACTCCACCACCATGTGGCACCGCGTCGCCCTGGAGCACACCGACGAGCCGGGCCGCTGGGACGACGTCGTGCCGGTCGGCGAGGCCATGCCGTTCCCGGCGGACACGCCGTTCTTCCAGTGCATGACGACCGGCGAGCCCGTCCTCATCCCGCACATCAGCGAGGAGATGGGCCACGCCATCGCCTCCGAGCTGGACAAGCGGGACATCCGGCCGTTCATCGTCGACCGCTCCATGCTGATCGTGCCCCTCAAGGCGCGCAACGTCGTCCTCGGCTTCAGCGTCCTGCTCCGCCACCCGGACCGCATCGTCTTCAACGACATGGACCGCGTCACGGCCGCCGAACTCGCCGCCCGTGCGGCCCTGGTGCTCGACAACGCCCGCATGTACACGTACCAGGAGAACGTCGCGGAGACGCTCCAGGAGAGCATGCTGCCGCACATCGCGCCGCGCATGTCCGGCTGCGACATCGCCACCCGCTACCTCCCGGGCACCCTCCTCGGCCGGGTCGGCGGCGACTGGTTCGACTCCGTGAAGCTGCCCGGCTCCCGCACCGCCCTCGTCGTCGGGGACGTGATGGGTCACGGCCTCAACTCGGCCGCGATGATGGGCCAGTTGCGTACGGCCGTACAGACCATGGCCGCCCTCGACCTGCCGCCCGCCCAGCTCCTTCGCAACCTCGACGACCTCGCGCAGCGGCTCGGCGATCAGTACCTCGCCACCTGCCTTTACGCGGTCTACGACCCCATCGCGGGCGAGCTGCACCTCGCCAACGCCGGACACATCCCGCCCGTGATCGTCCGCGCCGAGGACGGCCGCAGCGACCTCCTTGACCTGCCCACCGGCGCCCCGATCGGCGTCGGCGGCGTGCCCTTCGAGGCGGTACGCGTCCCCGTCGCGCCCGGCGACCGCCTCGTGATGTGCACCGACGGCCTGGTCGAGGTGCGCGGCGAGGACATCGCCGTCGGCCTCGCCACGCTCTGCGCATCGGCCGCCCACCCCGCCGCGTCCATGGACGACGCCTGCGACACCATCATCCGCGCCCTGGCAGCGACGTTTTCGGAGGCGGGGCGCGGCGGCCGCAAGGACGATGTCGCGCTCCTGATGGCCCGGCTCAACGGCATCGTCACCGAGGACGTGGCGCACTGGCAGCTGGACGCCCACCCGCGCGAGGCCGCCCGCGCCCGCCGCCTGGTCCGCGCCCAGCTGCGCCGCTGGCAGCTCGAACCGCTCGTGGAGATTGCCGAGTTGCTGACCGGCGAGGTCGTCGCCAACGCCGTACGGCACGCGCACGGCGACCGGATCGCGCTCCGCCTGGTCCGCAGCGACGTGCTCCAGTGCGAGGTCGAGGACGCCGAGCACACGCTGCCCACGCTCCTCAGCGCCGGGCCCGACGACGAGTCCGGGCGCGGCGTCGCCGTCGTCAGCGCACTCGCCAGGGAGTGGGGCGCGGCGCGCACCGGCCAGGGCAAGTCGGTGTGGTTCGAGCTGTCGCTGCCGCGGTAGGTGCCCCGACAGGGGCGCGGCGCTGTGACACTTGCGGCTCCGCCGCGGGGCGCGGCCGGCCACGATGGCGCGGCGGACGAGCAACCGCCCCCGCACCTCTCAAGTACCGCTGTGACCAGCACCTTTGGGCTGCCCGAGGTCGATTGTCAGTGGTCGCAAGTATGTTCCTTGGTGTCCCCGCCGAACCGGTGTGGGACAGGTCCATGGTGCATGGGAGATGGTGCGTTGTCCGGGTGGGAGAGGTCGAGCACGGCACGGGTCATTGCGCCCGCCAGGCCGAGGAAGCTCGCCAAGGTTCCGTTCGTCGAACTCGCCGACGGACGCTTGCAGGGGGTGGTCTCCAGCGGCTCGGACATCGGCCGGGTGTACGTCTCGTCGGTCACCGCGGGGGAGTTCGCGTACGCCTGCAGCACGAACAACAACCGGCCGTGCGGCGGCGCCCGCGGGTCGTACTGCAACCACATCGCGGCGATGGTCAAGGAAGCGGTGCTGCAGTACGGCGCCGAGCGCGTCGCCCGCTATCTGAAGTGCGACCTCGCCGACGCCGAGCCGGACGCGGCGAGCCTCACGCGCGCCATGCTCGCCACGCGTCCCCCGGCCGGTGACAGCAAGGCCGCGGCGACGGTCTTCAGCCGCTTCCTGCGGCACCTCGCCTACCTGGAGTTCGACCCGGCCACGGCGCCGCTGCCGGAGATGCAGTGGTTCCCGCCGACGAGGGCGGTGGCCTGATGCGCACGGATCTGCTGACCGAGCCCGTCGACGGGCTCGACGAGGCCCTGGCCGCCGTGGACGCGTTCGACGGCGCACTCGCCTCCGGGCTCCTGAGGCCCCAACCCGACCGGGCAGCCGGGCTGTTGGGGCTCGCCGACGCCGTCGCGGGCACACCGCTCGCCGCGAAGGCCGCCGAAGCCGCCGAGAAGGCCGTGGCGGGCGCCGCGGGCGAGGACCACTTCGTCGCGCTCGCCGCCGCCCGCACCGCCCTGCTCGGCGCCGTGCACGATGCGCTCGGCGCCCGCGCCGAGGAGGCCACCGGCCGTCCGCGCGGCGAGCGGAGCACGCAGGGCGACGGCCCGCGCGAGGCCGCCCAGGAGGTCAACGTCCTGGTGGCCGCCCGGTCCTGGCTGTCCGACCTGGCCCGCTGCGGCTGGCAGGGCATGGATCACGAGGTGGTCGCCGGGGCCGCCCCTGTCGTCTCGGCCCTGCTGCCCGAGCCCGGACTGCGCCGCCTCGCCGCCCTCCTCGACGGCTTCGCCGCCGAACTCGCCGCGTCCTGCCCCGGCGCCTCCCTGCAGCAGGTGCCGGAGCGCCGCTGGGCCGACCTGTGGGCGCGCGCCATGCTGCTCACGGTGCCCGGCGCGGCCGAGATGCCGGAGACGGCCACGGTCAGCGGCCGGCTGCTGCCGCTCGGGGTGGACGTACACGAGCACCCCACCGCCGTGCAGGCCCAGATCCACGCCGTGTTGGAGCCCGCCGACGGCTCCGCCGCCCGGCTCGTACGGGCCAGTGTGTCGGCGCCCAAGCCGGACACGGTCGTCGGCGCGGGTCTGTGGCAGCTGCTGCGGCCGCACCTGTCGCTGCTCGAAGCCCTCGGTGAGGGGCGCGCGATGGAGCTCACGGACATGCCGGTCACCGCCGAGGGCGACCTGCTGTGGAGCGACGGCCACGCCCGGCAGGGCGAGCCCGCCGACCCCTTCGCCACCGCCCGCGTCGCCCTCCCCACGGCCACGGAGGCACCCACGGCACCGCTCGACCGGCACCCGGCACGGCTCGCCGTCCCCGTGTTCGTCGAGGGGTACGCGGCCCAACTGGACGAGGGCGGGCTGACGTTGACCCTCGCCGGTCAGGCTCTGCATGTCGACGCGGACCGCATCCCCACCGCGTCGCCGCTCACCCCGGAGGCCGTCGCCAAGTCCGGCGCCTGCATCGGGCTGCTGCGCTGGGACGCGGGCCGGTTCACACTGCAGCCGCTGGCCGTGGAGTCGACGGTACGGAAGAAGACGGTCGCGCTGCACGCCGGGGCGTGGGCCGGGGGCACCACGGACAAGGCCGGCGTGAAGGGCGAGAAGGCTGCGACGGACGCGGTGAAGGTGCTGCGGGAGCGCGCGGGAAGGCTGCTGCGGAAATGACCGAGCGGATTACTTCCCCCACTCCTCCGACCGCACCCGAGTCCGACGGCCGGACGACGCCCACCGCCGGGCCGGGCCCTGCCTCTGCTGCGTCGGCTTCCGGGGCGGGGGTGGTTCCGGCGCAGGGCGGTCCCGGTGGCGGGGCGTCCTCGCCCGGGCCCGTGGCCGACGCGCAGGACAACCGGCGCCAGGTGCTGTACTGGCGGCTGCTCGCCCGGCTCTTCGACCAGGAGGAGCAGGCCGCCCTTGAGTCGGCGAGCCTCGGCGTCGTGGAGGACATCGGCCTGCCGGCGGCCCTCCTCGACCCGCAGGCCTCGGTCGACTCGATCGTGCAGCGCCACCCGGACCTGGCCGCCGAGTTCGACGGACTCATGGCACCCCAGGAGACGGACGCGGAGGGCGAGCGGGACCGGGCCGCCGAGGTGCGGCGCGCCGCCCTCGTCTCGAAGGTACTGCTCAACACCTTCTCCACGGGCCACGGCACCGTCAGCGCCGAGCAGTTGGCGCGCTGGCAGTCCGACGCGGGCTGGCTGGAGCGGGCGCTCGGCTGCAAGCCGGGCGACCTGCGCGGCGGCCGCGGAGGCGGCGCGGGTGCCCACACCGCCGGAGCCACGGGCACCGGCGCCCCCGGCGGCGTCAGCCCCACCGGCAGCGGCGTCGGCTCCACGACCCCCGACCTGAGCAAGCTGATCCCGGCGATCGGACCCGAACTCGGCTCCATCGAGGCCGACCTGGTGAAGCGCATGCACCTGCGCGAGGTGCTGGCCGACCCGCAGCTGGCCGCGCAGCTCACGCCCAGCATGTCGCTGATCGAGCAGCTGCTTCGCGACAAGAACAACCTCTCCGGCGTCGCCCTCGCCAACGCGAAGGCCCTCATCCGCCGCTTCGTCGACGAGGTCGCCGCAGTGCTGCGCACCCAGGTGGAGAAGTCCACGGTCGGCGCCCTGGACCGCTCCGTGCCGCCGAAGCGGGTGTTCCGCAACCTCGACCTCGACCGCACCATCTGGAAGAACCTCACCAACTGGAGCCCGGAGGAGGAGCGGCTCTACGTCGACCGCCTCTACTACCGGCACACCGCCCGCAAGACGACCCCGCAGCGCCTGATCGTCGTCGTCGACCAGTCCGGCTCCATGGTCGACTCGATGGTCAACTGCACCATCCTGGCGTCGATCTTCGCCGGCCTGCCCAAGGTCGACGTGCACCTCATCGCGTACGACACCCAGGCCCTCGACCTGACGCCGTGGGTGCAGGACCCGTTCGAGACGCTGCTGCGCACCCAGCTCGGCGGCGGCACCGACGGCACGGTCGCGATGGCCCTGGCCCAGCCCAAGATCGCCGAACCGCGCAACACCGTCGTCGTGTGGATCTCCGACTTCTACGAGTGGCGCGGCGAGGAACTCTTCGAGTCGATGGCCGCCGTGCACCGCTCCGGCGCCAAGTTCATCCCCGTCGGTTCCGTGACCAGCTCCGGCCGGGGGAGCGTCAACCCCTGGTTCCGGGAGCGGTTCAAGGACCTCGGTGCGCCCGTGCTGTCCGGGCACATAAACAAGCTCGTCCACGAGCTGAAGACGTTCCTCACCTGAGTCCGCGCGCCCCTTCCGCGGCCCGCGAGACCCGAACTCCTCCTTCCCGTAAGACCTGTTGAGAAAGGCCTGCCATGTCCGACCTGCTGCGCGCCCCCGCCGAGATCAAGTACGCCGAGGAACTCGACTGGCTGGAGTCCGTCGACGACAACCCGAAGCCGTTCTCGTGGCGGCTCTCGCCGAAGATGGTCCGCCTGTTCATCGTGGGCTCCGAGCGCGCCGACGGCCTGGACCGCGAGATCGCGCCCAAGTGGTTCGGCGACCGCAGCTTCGTGGAGCGCTCCATCGTCACCCTCGCCTCCGACCGCGGCCTGCTCCTCATCGGGGACCCCGGCACCGGCAAGAGCTGGCTGGCCGAGCTGCTGTCCGCGGCGATCTCCCGCAACTCCACGCAGGTGGTGCAGGGCACGGCGGGCACCACCGAGGACCACATCAAGTACTCCTGGAACGTGTCGATGGTCATCGCCAAGGGCCAGTCGCGGGAGTCGATGATCCCCTCGCCGATCATGACCGCGATGGAGACCGGCACGATCGGGCGGTTCGAGGAGCTGACCCGCTCCACGAGTGACGTCCAGGACGCGCTGATCTCGATCCTCTCCGAGAAGTACATCTCGGTACCCGAGCTGGGCAGCGACCGGGACAGCGACAACATCGTCTTCGCCAAGCCCGGCTTCTCGGTCATCGCCACCGCCAACAGCCGCGACCGCGGCGTCAACGACCTGTCCTCCGCCCTCAAGCGCCGGTTCAACTTCGTCCGCATCCCGGTCGTCACGAACAAGAAGAGCGAGGCGGAGATCGTCCGCTTCCGCACCGAGGAACTTCTGCGCCGCCACCAGATCGAACTCGACGTGCCGCCCACACTCCTCGACGTCCTGCTGCAGAGCTTCGCCGACCTGCGCGCCTCCGCGGCCGCCGCCGGCAGCGACGACGAGAAGCTGGAGTCGGCCCTGTCCACCGCCGAGCAGATCGGCGTCCTGGAGGACGCGATCCTGCACAGCAACTTCTTCGGCGCCCGCGAACTCACCGCCCGTACGCTCGCGTCCTCGCTCGTAGGCTCGCTCGCCCGGCGCGAGCCCGAGGACCTGGCCATCCTCAACAAGTACCTGCACGGCGTGGTCGAGCCGCGCAGCACCGAAGAGGGCGGCTCCTGGCCGGAGTTCCTCGAAGGCGGCCGCGACGCGATCGCGACCCTGTCATGAGCGCGCCCCACGAGCAGTCCGGCGAGCAGCCCCACGTCCAGCTCCACGTCCAGCCCCACGAGCAGTCCGACAGTCGGCCGTTCGCCTCGCTGCGCGGACAACTCCAGGAAGCGGCGACAGAGTTCGCGGGTGGCTCCGACGCCCTGGAGGGCATCCTGCTCGGCCTCGTCGACGACGTCGACCGGGCGATCCGCGAGCCCCTGGAGATCTTCCCCGTCTGCCACCACTCGCCCGCGTCCGCGCTCGCGATGGCCCGCAGGCTCCGGGAGAAGCAGCCGAAGGTCGTGTACCTGGAGCTGTGCGAGGACATGGCCCCGCTCCTCACCGAGCTGCGCAACTGCAAGCTGCCGGTGGCCGTCCAGTCCTTCGCGACCGGGATCGACGGCTTCCCCGCCGAGTGGTCCCCGCTCTCGGTGGTCGCCCCGATCACCGAGGCCTCCGCCGAGTACCAGGCCATCGCGTACGCCCTGGACACCCCGGGCGTCGAGCTTGTCCTGGTCGACCGGTCCTCGGACCACGTCTTCCAGTGGGACGCGCGCGGCGAGCAGCCCTCGGAACCGGCCGACCCGGATGCCCCGCCGGCCGAGGAGGAGGCGGCCCTGCACGGGGACGCGGTCGGCGTGGAGATCGGCGACCTGCGACCGCGCTTCGCCGAGCTTGAGGAACACCTGCTGCGCCACGGCCGGGTGCGGCACTGGTCGGAGTGGTGGCACCAGTACGTCGAACTGCCCCTCGGCGACAGCGACCACGACACGTACCGCCAGGTCATGTTCCTCATCGGCAGCCTCTTCCGGCGCCTCGCACCCGGCGACGCGCACCGGGTGCGAGTGGACGAGGACCGCGAGCGGTACATGTGGACCCGGATGCGGGAACACCGCGCGGCGACCGGCGTCGACCCCGCCGACTGCCTCTACGTCTGCGGCGCGTTCCACGCGGCCAGCCGCGTCGAGGAGTTCGGGATCGACGGCGCCGACACCTTCGGGATCAGCCCGCGCACCGCAACCAAGTGGCAGCACGGACTGATCCCGTCCAGCCACGCGGCGATCGAGGCCCAGTTCGGGCTCGCCGCGGGCTCCGTCTCGATCGCGGCCACGGTGTGGGCGAAGAACGTCAAGCGCACCCGCGTCGAGCCGTACCGCCTGGAGGGGCAGGCGGGCGGCAGGAAGTCCAGGGCCAGGAAGAAGACCGTGGCCGCGCCGCCTCCCGTCGCGGAGATCGAGGCCAAGGACAGGCTGACCGGCTTCCTGCAGCAGCCACCCGTCCTGGACGGGCTCGACGAGGCCGAACTGCTCGGCTGGTCGGTGGACATCGTGCGCGCGGCCCGGCGCAACGGCTATCTGTCCTCGACCGCCGACGCCATCGCCGTGTTCGAGACGTCGATCCTCCTCGCCGGGATGCGCGACCGCGCCAAGCCCACGCCGTACGACTTCCAGGACGCGGCCGTCACCTGCATCGAGAAGGACGCGGTGCCCGGCAGGCGGGACGTGCGGCGGCTCGTCGAGATCATGATGGGCGGCGACCGGATCGGTCAGGTCGGCTACGAGTCGCTGCCGCCCCTGGCCCGCGACGTCCACGACCGCCTGGCGCCGCTCCAACTCCCGCTGGAGAAGCGAGGCGTGCAGCGGGCGCTGCTCGACATCGCGGGACGCCCGGAGCTCGCCTCCTGCTCCGACGTGCTGTGGATGCTGCGCCGGCTGCTGCCGCACGGCGCGGCCAGGCCGATCATGGGCGAGCGGAAGCTGGGGGAGCGGTCCATCCAGGAGTCCTGGGACCTCGCGCTCGGCACCCACCAGCGCGCCCTCATCGAGCTCGGCTACGAGGGCGTCAGCATCGAGCAGGTCCTGGAGCAGCGGCTGCGCCGCGCGGCGTACGCGCCGACGGCCACGGCGGCGACGGTCCTCGAAGCCGTCGAGGACGCCACGCTCTACCTGCGCAGCCGCCGCCTCGCCGACGAGCTGGGCCACCACGCCCTGACGGTGCTCACCACCGAGCGCAGCGTCGACGGGGCGCCCGAGGTGCTGCGCCGGGTGCGGCGGCTCCTCGCGTACTACCGCACCAGCGAACCGGTGCTGCCGCCTTGGATCGAGTCCTTCGTCAAGGCGGGGTACGCGCACTACTGCACGCTGCTTCCGGTGGCGTTCACGGACGAGGACGCGACCGTCCGGCAGGTGGCGGCGATGCTGGGCTTCCTGTTCAGCATGGAGAGCCTCGCCCTGTCCCTCGGCTGCGACCGGACCCAACTGGAGCTGTCCGTCGGCCAGTCGCACCCTCAGGACCCGTCGAAGACGGCGCTGCTCTGGGCCGCGCAGACCCACCTCGGCACGCTGCCGCGCGCCGAACTGCGCGCCCGCTGCGACGCGTTGCTCGGCAACCCGCTGGTGGTGCCGTCGTACCCGCGCTACCTCAGCGGTTTCGTGCACGCCCTGGAACCCGTTCCGGGGCTCACGGACTTCGTGGTGGAGGCGGTGTCGAACGCCTTCGGCAGGCTGCCGGACCCGGTGCTGCTGCCCTGGCTGCCGACGCTGATCACGACGCTCCGCAAGGACGGCGCGGATCTGGCTCCGCTGCTGATACGCGAGGCGGGCCGGATCTTCCCCGGCCGTCTCGCCGCCCTGGACGCGTGGGTGCCGCCGTGGCTGGCCCAGCCCGCCGTGGACGCGGCCCGGCCCGGCAGGGGTACGGGCGGGGGCGCGGCGTACGCCGGCCGCAGCGCGCTGCTCGTCGCACACCCGCAGACGTGTGACGCGGTGGCGGAGCTGCTCGGCTGCGCCGGGGAGTGGGCACCGGAGGGCTCCGGCCCCGGGGCCGCAAGCGGCGCGGCGCTGCTCGGTCGGCACCCGGAGACGGCGGCGGCGCTGGGGGCTCTGCTGGGCGGCTGAGGACCGGCGGCGCGGCCCGTACGGCGATTACCGGCCCCCCACGGAAATTACCGGGGCGGTCGAAAAGGGCGGCCCGGTAATCCGTACATATATTGTCGCGCCCAGCGATGTAGTGAAGTGCCCGAATAGTTCGCGATTTGTATTCCGGCCGCGTCTCGGGTGTAACGCGCGGATGTTTCCGGGACGCAGAACCAGGAAAGGGGGCGACCCCAGGGGGAGTGACCCCATCGACAGCGCGACCATCAGATCGGATTCCCAGTGAGCAGCCACGACCCGATGTCCGGATACCAGTCGTACAACGGGCCCGCCGGGCCGCCCGAGCAGCCTCTGCGCAACCAGAGCGCAGGTCGCAGGGGTGCGCTGGTGGTGGCCACGATCGCCGATGTCGCCGCGGGCTTCCTCGGCCTGTGGATCCTGCTGTTCCTGCTTGACGCGAACCAGGGAAATGCATTCGTCGAGTTCGTGCACGGCACGGCCGATTGGCTGGGCGCCTGGGCGCAGGACATATTCACCATGGAGACGGAAGGCCTGCGCGTTCTGCTCAATTACGGCCTGCCGGCGGTGATTTACCTCGGCGTCGGCCACGGCATAGCCTCCCGCCTGAAGTCGGCCTGAAGTCGGCCTGAAGTCGGCCTGAAGTCGGCCTGAAGTCGGCCTGAAGTCGGCCTGAACCCGGCCAGAGGGCGGGCATCCACGGCGATCAACCTGGTCGTAGGGATCGTCACCGGCTGAGCCCCGGGCCCCCTCCGCCCGGGCCCGCGCCGTCCGGATCAGTGCCGTCCGGATCAGTGCCCTGGCCGACGCCCCGGTCGACGCCTCGGCCGGAGCCCCGTCCCGGTGTCGGGTCGAGGTAGACCCGGCCGACCGCGGGGAGCAGGGTGCGCAGGCGGGACTCGGCCTCCTCGCAGGCCGACTCGATCTCGGCGGCGGTCGACGCGTCCCGGAAGTCGACCTTCGCGGCGACCAGGATCTCGCGCGGGCCCTGGACGAGGGTGGTGAGTTCCAGGACGTCCTCGACGGGGCCGACGGCGAGCAGTTCCCGGCGCAGCGCGTCCCGCTTGGCTCGGGGCAGGGCGCGGCCGATGAGGAACTCGGTGTTGGATCGCCCCAGGACCCACGCCACGTACACGAGCAGCACGCCGATGAGGACCGAGGCGATGCCGTCCCACACGCCGGAGCCCGTGAGCTGGCCGCCGAGGAGGCCGAGGGCGGCGAGGGCGAGTCCGGTGAGGGCCGCTGAGTCCTCCATGACGACGGCCTTCACGGCGGTGTCGGGGGTGTGGCGGAGGTAGTGCCGGACGGGCACGCGCCGGTCCCGCGCCTCGCCCGCGGCCTGCTTGAGGCCGGTGCGCAGCGAGTACGCCTCCAGGGCGAAGGCGACGGCCAGGACGAGGTACGAGAGGAGCGGGTCGCCGGGCTCCTTGCTGTGGGTGAGGGCGTGGATGCCGTCGTACAGGGCGAAGACGCCGCCGCCGACGAACGTGGCGACCGAGGCGAGCAGGGCCCAGATGTAGCGGGCGGGCCCGTAGCCGAGCGGATGGTCCTCGTCGGCGGGCTTCTCGCTGCGGCGCAGGGCGGTGAGCAGCAGGAGCTCGGTGACGGTGTCGGCGACCGAGTGGCCCGCCTCGGACAGCATGGCGCTGGAGCCGCTGAGGACTCCGGCGACGGCCTTGGCGGCGGCGATGCCGAAGTTGGCGGCGGCCGCGACGACGACGGTGAACGTCGACTCGTCGCCCGGCGCCGCACCCCGCCCGGCACCCCGCCCGGCGCCCTGCCCGGCGCCCCGCCCCGCGCCCTGTGCCTCACCCTGTGACTCGTCTCGTGGCTGCATGCGCGGCAGTATGCCCGCTACGTATGAGCTACGTACGAGATGTCCGAGGCAGGCCGCGGGCCCGTGCCCCGGTGCGGGGGCGAGCGCCGTGCACCGCCTTTACCTGCGGCTTTCTTTCGCGTATCCATATCCGCATGCTGTTGCGCCAGTTGGAGTACCTGAGTGCCCTGTCACGGGAGGGGCATTTCGGGCGCGCGGCGGAGGCCTGCCATGTCTCGCAGCCCGCGCTCTCCGCGGGCATCCGCAAGCTGGAGGCCGAGCTGGGCGTGCAGATAGTGCAGCGCGGCCGGCGCTTCGAGGGCTTCACGCCCGAGGGCAAGCAGGTGCTGGAGTGGGCGCACCGGATGCTCGCCGAGCAGGGCGAGCTGCGGCACGCGCTGGCCAGCATGCGCGGCGGCCTCTCCGGAGTGCTGCGCATCGGCGCGGTCCCGACGGCGCTCACGATCGCCTCGCAGCTGACCACGCCGCTGCGGGAGAAGCACGAGCGGGTGCGGTTCGCCCTGGAGTCGATGGCGTCGCGGGAGATCGTCAGCCGCCTCAACGACTTCGAGATCGACGCGGGGATGACCTACGTCGACGGCGAGCCGCTCGGCAAGGTGCGGGTGGTGCCGCTGTACCGGGAGCGCTACGTGTTCCTCACGCCCGGCGACGGACAGTTCGGCGGGCGGGACGCGCTCGGCTGGGACGAGGCCGCGCTGGCCCCGCTGTGCATGCTGACGCCGGTGATGCAGAACCGCCGCATCCTCGACGCCTGCTTCGCCGAGGCCGGGGCGCTGGTCAGTCCGGTCGTGGAGACCGACACCGTCTCGGCGATCTACGCGCACGTCACGTCCATGCGGCTGTCCAGCGTCATCCCGCACGCCTGGCTGCACAACTACGGCGTACCGGAAGGCACCCGCGTACTCCCGCTGCCGCGTCCCACCCGCTCCTGCCACGTCGGCCTCGTCCTCGCCGACCGGGACCCCGAGTCGATGCTGGCCCGCGCCCTGGTGGAGACGGCGCGCGAGGTGGACCTGCACGGCGCCCTGGACGACACGCTCCGCCGCCACCTGGGCGCCCGCGTCTGACCCGCGAGGACCCGCGCCCGCGGCCCGCCTCCTGCGTGCCCGCGGCCCGCCTCCTGCGTGCCCGCGGCCCGCCTGCTACGTGTGCCCCGCCCCGCTCGGCACCAGCTCCAGGGCGGCCGTGACATCCGTTCTGCGGGCGATGTCCGCGAGCGCCCGGGCGAGTACGGAGCCGGGCTCGCGGGCGGCGACGGCCAGGCCCATCGGCATCGCGTGCGTGGGCCCGGTCATCGGCAGGGCACGCATGCCGTGCGGCACGCCGAAGACGTGCAGCCAGGTGTGCGGCACGATGCTGGCCCAGCGGCCGGTCCTGACATGGGCGAACAGCGCGGCCACCGAGTCCGTCTCGACCCGCGGGGAGACCTCAAGGCCCGCCTCCGCGAACACCTCGTCGAGCACCTGGCGGCCCTGCATCGCCGGGCTGAGCAGGCACAGCGGCAGCCGTGCGGCCTGAGGCCAGTCGGCCGTGGCGTGCTCGGCGGAGGCGTCGGCGGCGTCGGTGAGCAGGACGTACCGCTCCTCGTACAGCGGGATCGTGCGCACGCTGTCCGGAAGTTCCCGGTGCAGGTATGTGATGCCCGCGTCCAGCTCGAAGCCCTGCACCTGCCGGACGACGTCCTCCGCCCGCAGGTCCGCCGTCACCTCGACGGTCACGAGCGGGTGGGCGGCGCAGAGCGGCGCGGTGAGCTGGGCGACGGCGCCGGAGGCGGTGGGTACGGAGCCGATGCGGAGGGTGCCGGAGAGGCCGGTGCGCAGGGCGGCGACCTCGCTCTTCATGGCGTCGCGGTCGGCCAGGATGCGCTGCGCCCAGACGACGATGCGTTCGCCCTCGGGGGTCAGGCCCTCGTACTTCCGGCCGCGCCGGACGAGGGGGACGTCGAACTCCTCCTCCAGCTTGCGGATGGCTTCGGAGAGGGCGGGCTGGGAGACGTAGCAGGCCTGCGCGGCCCGGGCGAAGTGCCGTTCGCGGGAGAGGACGAGGAGGTATTCGAGTTGACGGAGGAGCACGATTCGGGTCTACCGGAGGTTGAAGTACTGGTCTACCGGAGGTTGAGGTACTGGTCTACGGGAGGTTGAGGTACTGGTCTACGGGAGGCTGAGGTACTGGTCTACCGGAGGTACAGGCACTGGGCTGGCCGAGGGCTGGCCGACCGGCGCGGGCGCGAGCCGTTCGGTGTGCGTGTACACGTTCATGGACGAGCCCCGCAGGAACCCCACCAGCGTCAGACCCGCCTCGTCCGCCAGGTCCACGGCGAGCGACGAGGGGGCGGAGACGGCGGCGAGCATCGGGATGCCCGCCATCACCGCCTTCTGCACGAGCTCGAACGAGGCCCGCCCGGAGACCATCAGGACGGTGTCCCGCAGCGGCAGCGCCCCGCCCCGCAGGGCGTGTCCGACGACCTTGTCGACGGCGTTGTGCCGCCCCACGTCCTCGCGCAGGCAGATCAGCTCCCCGCCGGACGTGAACAGCGCGGCCGCGTGCAGCCCGCCGGTGCTGTCGAACACCCGCTGGGCGGCCCGCAGCTGTTCGGGGAGCGTGGCCAGGGTCTCGGGCGGGATGCGGAGCGGGTCGTCCGCGACGGCCCAGGTCGTCTGCGTACGGACGGCGTCGAGGCTGGCCTTGCCGCACAGGCCGCAGGACGACGTGGTGTAGAAGTTCCGCTCCAGGGAGGCGTCCGGTGCGGCCACGCCGGGGGCGAGGGCGACGTCCACGACGTTGTACGTGTTGCCGCCTCCCCCACTCTCCGAGCGGGAGGTGCCCCCGGCCGTCGCGCCCGCGCAGTACCGGATGCCCGCCACGTCACCGGCGCCGTGGACGACGCCCTCGCCGACGAGGAACCCGGCGGCGAGGTCGAAGTCGTGGCCCGGGGTGCGCATGGTGATGGTCAACGGCCTTCCGCCGACGCGGAGTTCCATCGGCTCCTCGACGGTGAGCGTGTCGGGCCGGGTGGTGCTGCGGCCGTCCCGGATGCGCAGGACGGGCTTGCGCGCGGTCACACGTCCCATGCCGGGCTCCCTTCCTTCGCGCCCTGCGGCTCCTCGCCGGCGCGCGCGGGTTCCAGTCGTACGAGAACGCCCTTGGAGGTCGGGCAGTTGCTGATGTCGGCGACGCTGTCCAGGGGGACCAGGACGTTGGTCTCGGGGTAGTACGCGGCGGCCGAACCGCGGCTCGCCGGATACGCGACGACGCGGAAACTCTCGGCCCGGCGCTCCCGCCCGTCGTGCCAGACGCTCACCAGGTCCACCAAGTCACGGTCGGCCAGGCCCAGTTCGGTCAGGTCGTCGGGGTTGACGAGGACGACGCGGCGGGCGTTGTGGATGCCGCGGTAGCGGTCGTCGGGCGCGTACCAGACGGTGTTCCACTGGTCGTGCGAGCGCAGCGTCTGCAGCAGCAGATGGCCCTTCGGCACCTGTGGCATCGTGAACGCGTTGCAGGTGAACTGCGCCTTGCCGCTCGCGGTGCGGAACTCGTACGAGTTCACCGGGTTGGGCAGGGTGAACCCGCCGGGGACGGTGACGCGGGCGTTGAAGTCCTCGAAGCCGGGGACGACGCGGGATATCCGGTCCCGGATGGTGCCGTAGTCCTGCTCGAACTCCCCCCAGGGCAGGGCGGGTTCGTCGCGGAGCGTGGCGCGCGCCAGCCGGGAGACGATCGCGACCTCGCTGAGCAGCTCGGGCGAGGCGGGCGGGAGTTTGCCGCGGGAGGCGTGGACCTCGCTCATCGAGTCCTCGACGGTGATGAACTGCTCGACACCGCTCTGCACATCGCGGTCGCTGCGGCCGAGAGTGGGCAGGATCAGCGCGGTGTCGCCGCACACCGTGTGGGAGCGGTTCAGCTTCGTGGAGACGTGAGCGGTGAGCCGGCACCCGCGCATCGCCTCCTCGGTGACGGCGCTGTCGGGCGTCGCACGCACGAAGTTGCCCGCCACACCCAGGAACACCTTGGCGCGTCCCTCGTGCATGGCGCGGATGCCGTCGACCGCGTCCAGGCCGTGGTGCGCGGGCGGCGTGAACCCGAACTCCTTCTCCAGGGCGTCCAGGAACGGCTGCGGCATCCGCTCCCACACGCCCATGGTGCGGTCGCCCTGGACGTTGCTGTGTCCGCGTACGGGACACACGCCCGCGCCCGGGCGGCCGAGGTTGCCGCGTGCGAGGAGGAAGTTGACGATCTCGCGGATGGTGGGCACGCCGTGCTTGTGCTGGGTCACGCCCATCGCCCAACAGACAATGATCTTACGGGCGTTGAGGACCCGGTCGAACAGCTCGTCGATCTCCTCGCGCGGCAGCCCGGTCGCCGCCAGGACGTCGTCCCAGGACACCTTGCGGGCCTGCTCGGCGAACTCGGTGAAGCCGGAGGTGTGGGCGTCGATGAAGGCGTGGTCGAGGACCGAGCCGGGGGCCGCGTCGTCGGCCTCCACCAGCATCCGGTTCAGGACCTGGAACAGCGCGAGGTCGCCGCCTGCGCGGATGTGCAGGAACTGGTCGGCGATCTGGGTGCCCCGGCCGATGATGCCGCGCGCCTTCTGCGGGTTCTTGAACCGCATGAGCCCCGCCTCCGGCAGCGTGTTCACGGCCACGACCTGCCCGCCGCCCCGCTTGGTCTCCTCCAGGGCGGACAGCATCCGCGGGTGGTTGGTGCCCGGGTTCTGGCCCACGACGAACACCAGGTCCGACGCGTGGATGTCGTCCAGGGACACGCTGCCCTTGCCGATGCCCAGGGTCTCGCCGAGCGCGGAGCCGCTGGACTCGTGGCACATGTTGGAACAGTCGGGGAGGTTGTTGGTGCCGTACGCGCGGGCGAAGAGCTGCAGCAGGAACGCGGCCTCGTTGTTCAGCCGCCCGGATACGTAGAACAGCGCCTCGTCGGGGGAGTCCAGGCCGTTGAGTTCCCGGGCGAGGAGGGTGAACGCCTCGTCCCAGGCGATCGGCTCGTAATGCGTGCCGCCCGGCCGTTTCACCATCGGCTCGGTCAGACGGCCCTGCTGGTTCAGCCAGTAGTCGGACATGCCGTCGAGCTCGGCGATCGAGTGCTCGCGGAAGAACTCCCGGGTGACGCGGCGCGAGGTCGCCTCGTCGTTGATGTGCTTCGCGCCGTTCTCGCAGTACTCGTTCAGGTGCCGCTTGCCCGCGGGCGGCTCCGGCCAGGCACAGCCCGGGCAGTCGATGCCCTTGGCCTGGTTGATGTTCAGCAACGTCAACGCCGTACGCCGCACCGAGGTCTGGCCCAGCGAGTACTCAAGCGCGTGCGTCACCGCCGGAAAACCCGTCGCCCATGTCTTCGGCTCGGTCACCCTCAGGTCGTCGACAGGATCCTCATTGCTGCCCATTTTCCGTACTGCCTTTCCCCTGACCTTCGCTGCGGAGAAAGCTTCCGCCCGCCGTCCGCGGCGTGTCAAAGAGGGACTTTCGATGGGCCGATAGGCGCCGCTTATCAAGCGGTGCGGAGGGAATTCCCGGAATGCGGAGCGGACCTTCTCAAGCCGACTGCCTTTCCTCCGCCGCCCGTTCGACGATCTCCCGGATCGTGTCCCCCGTCAGATACATGTCCGTCTTCTCGAAGTCCTGCAGCGTCGCGGGCCGTTCCCACTGGAATCCGATGCGTACAAAATCGTCGCCCGCCACCGCGTTCAGCGCCCAGTTCGCGCCCGTACGGAAACGCGCCGTGAGGGTGCGGAGCGCCGCCAGATGGTAGCCGCGCGCCACCAACTGGGCGGGCGGGCCGGAGAGTTGGACGCCCAGCGGCTTCGACACCGCCTGCCAGCCGCCCAGGTCCACCACAAGCCCCAGGTCCTTGTGCCGGTACGGGGCCGGGCGTCCGCCCCGCAGCACGGCCGCCACATTGTGCGCCGCCGCCCAGCCCTGCCGCATCGCGTGCTGCGCCGTCGGCGGGCAGACCGCCTCGCCGCCCTTCGCCAGGTCCGGCACCGCCGCCGCGTCGCCGAGCGCGAACACCCCGTCGGCCCCGGGCACGGTCAGATCGGCGCCGACGACGAGCCGGCCCCGGCTGGTCTCCGCGTCGAGCGTCCCCACCAGCGGGCTCGCCGCGACGCCCGCCGTCCAGATCAGGGTGCGGCAGGGCAGCATCCGCCCGTCCGTCAGCGTCACCGTGTCCTCGGTGGCCTTCGCCACGGACACCCCGAGCGACACGTGCACGCCGCGCCGCCGCAGCAGGTCGAGGGCCCTCGCACCGAGCCGGTCGCCGAGCTCGGGCATCAGCTTCGGCGCGATGTCGACGAGGTGCCAGGTGATCCACGCCGGGTCGAGCCCCGGATAGCGCCGCACCGCCGCCGAGGTCAGCCGCTGCAGGCACGCCGCGGTCTCCGTGCCCGCGTACCCGCCGCCCACCACCACGAACTGCAGCCGCGCCGCCCGCTCGGCGGGGTCGCTGCTCGCCGCGGCCAGGTCGAGCTGCGCGATCACGTGGTCGCGGATCCACGCCGCCTCCGCCAGCGTCTTCACGCCGACCGCGTACCGGTCCAGGCCCGGGATGTCGAACTGGCGGGTGACGCTGCCCGGGGTCAGGACGAGGTGGTCGTACCGCTCCACCGTGGTCTCCCCGGTGATCAGCCGCACGACGACCGCCTTCGCCGCGGTGTCCACGCCCACCGCCGCACCCGGCACGACGCCGGTGCGGCGCAGCATCCGCCGCAGCGGCACGGCCACCGACTGCGGCGTCAGCACACCCGAGGCGACCTGCGGCAGCAGCGGCAGATACAGCTGGTGGGCCTGGGGCGTGACGATCCTGACCTCCGCCTCGCCGGGCCGCAGCAGCCGTTCCAGTTTGTGCGCGCACTCCAGGCCCGCGAAGCCGCCGCCGACGATCAGAATCCGGGGGACTGCCATGTGCTGCGCCTCCTGATGTCACTCGCCCTGATGGATGTCGCTCGCCCTGATGCCGCTCGCCCTGATGTCACTCACCGCGGCCGGTTCGGTTCACTGCGGGATCTGCTCAAGGAATTCCTGCACCGAGATCGCCGCGCCGCGCGCGAATCCGCCCTCGGCCCGCACCAGGGTCAGCTCCTCGCCGTCGAGCCGCGCGGCCGGCGTCTCCAAAACCCCGTACGCGCCGAAAGCCCCGGTGGCCTCACCGGCCCAGTGCACATACGTATGCGCGGTGACCTTTCCGTCGAATTCCGGGGAGCGCAGCCCGTCCACCTTTCCCGCGAGGGACAGCAGCACCGCCGGATCCGAGAAGCGGTCGAACCCCGGCGGGAACGGCTGGCCCGCGAAAAGTGCGGCGAGGTAGTCGGCGAACTGCCGCTGGCCGACGTCGCCCGCCGCGCCCAGGGCACTCAGCGCCCGTACGGAACCGCTGCCGCCGACCGTGCCGTCGAGGAGCGCCGCGAAGTGGAAGTGCAGGACGAAACGCCCTTCGTCTGCGGCCTGCCGCATGGTGCTCAGCAGGCCGTCCATCGCATAGCGGCTCGACCGGTCCCGCAGTTCGAGAAACAGATCGAGCGTGCGTGCGTTGTCGGGATTTCCGTAACGGAGAGTGGCGCCGTCCGGGCCTGTCGCGTTAGCCGGATGCATGCATTCGAGCGTGCCACGCCGGTCCGGGAGGCACGAGTCGACCACGGTCCCGGAGCACATTTCCCGACGCGAATTCCGCCCGCGCGCACCGCGCATTTCTCGGCCTTTCCACGGTGGTTCTCCGGTTGCGCGCGTACGGGGGCGGGGCTTGAGTTGAAGGACCGTGGCTGACCTCCCGCTTGCCCTGCGCACCTGCCCGACGCACCTGGAGCTGTCGTGTCGATGTCCTCCTTCGGTTCTGGCCCCTCCGACCCGTTCAGTGAGATGTTCAACCGGTTCTTCGGCATGTCGCCGCAGTCCTCGCCGCCGGCGGTGCAGCGGGTGCCGATCGGGCGCCTCCTGACGGAGTCCTCGCAGGAACTCCTGAACCTGGCGGCCCGGCGCGCCGCCGACGACGGCACCGCGGACCTGGACACCGAACACCTCCTGTGGGCCTGCACCAAGGTGGACCCGGCGCGCTCCCTGCTCGCCCAGGCCGGGCTGGACCCGCAGGCCCTCGGCGACCGGATCGCGAAGGTGCTGCCCAGCGAGTCCGGCCGGCCCTCGGCGGAACCCGGCCTGACCCCCGCCGCCAAGCGCACCCTCGGCAGCGCGTACGCCCTGTCCCAGCAGGCGGGCGTCTCGTACATCGGCCCCGAGCACGTCCTCGGCGCACTCCTGGACGACACCGACTCGGGCGCGGGCCGGTTCCTGCGCGCCGACGGTCGACTTCCGGCACTGCGTCGTCATCATGACGTCCAACATCGGCGCGTACCGCATCCTCGCCCACGAGGGCGACGCCGCCGAGCTCAAGGACGAGCTGATGGAGGACCTGCGGGGCCGGTTCCTGCCCGAGTTCCTCAACCGCATCGACGACATCATCGTCTTCCACAGCCTCACCCAGGACGACCTCGCGCAGATCGTCGACCACCTGCTGCGGCGCAGCGAACACCGCGTCCACGCACAGGGGTTGAAGCTGGAGGTCACCGAGGCCGCGAAGAAGCTGCTCGTCGCCCACGGGTACAAGCCCGAGTTCGGCGCCCGCCCGCTGCGCCGCACCATCCAGACCGAACTCGACAACCGCATCGCCGCGCTGCTCCTCGGCGGCGAGGCGGACCCCGGCGACACGATCGTCGCCGACGTCGAGAACGACTCCCTGCACTGTTCGATCCGCAAGGCCGAGGCGGCCTGACCGGCGGAGGAGGACCCATGGCACACCACCACAAACCCAACAGGGCGGTCGAAGGAGAACCGGGCACGGGCCAAGGCCGGGGGATGCCCCGGCGGCCCGACGAGCGGCAGCTGGAACAGCGCACGGACCGCGAGCGGCGCGCGGCCGGCCTGGACGGTCCCGTACGCCTGAGCGCGGATGCGCAGTACGAGGAGGTGCACGCGGAGATCGACCACCAGGTCGGCCGGGGCGAGCTCCGCGCCGGCCACATGACCCGCAAGGCGCGCGACCCGTACCCGCCCAGCCGCTACGGGCGCTGAGCACCGCGGGCCGCAACGGGGACGGGGCGCCGAGCGCACGGCCGAACCTGCCGAACGTCGGCGCCCGGTGCCCCTCCGCCCCTGGCTCCCTGGCCGGGGGCGGAACCTCAGCCCCGCCCCCCGATGGAAACGATCACCGCCGTGGCGGGCCCGTCCGGGGTGTCGTAGTGGACGCTGTCGCCCGTGCGGAGGCCGAGGAGGGCGCCGCCCAGCGGGCTGTCGGAGGTGACAAGCGTCGGGTCGAGCGCCTCGGCCACCTCGCCGATCTGGACCGTCTCCTCGCTCCCGTCGGCGAACCGCAGCGCGACGCTGCTGCCCACCCCGACCTGGTCCGTGCGCGCGGGCCCCGCCACGTCGGCCTGGTGGAGGCGGACCGCCAGGTCCTTGATCCGGACGTCGAGGTGCGAGAGCCGCTCCGCGCGCTCCAGCTCGTCGGCCCGGTCGGCGTGGTCGCCCGCCGTGTCTGAGACGGTCCCCGCCAGGGACTCGGCGACCAGACGGCGTTCGGCGCGCAGGCCGGCGAGCTCCTGCTCGATCGCCAGTCGGGCCTCGGCACTGATCGGCTGGGCGTCACCGCTCATGGCTGCTCCTGGGTGGGAAGGGCTGTGGGAGGGGCTGTGGGAGGGGCTGTGGGGGGGCTGTGGGAGGGGAGGGGAAACGCGCCCCTCAGGCCAACAGCTCCCATTACACGCGCGTCACGCCGAGTCCGCGACACGGCGTGTCGGCAGGTGACAGGGTTGGCAACGACGAGCAGCCGAGCAGACCGGGACGACCGAGCAGACCGGCATGACCGAGCACGCAGGGACGGCCGAGCACACCGGGACGGCCGAGCACGCCGGGACGGCCGAGCACACCGGGACGGGAGACCGCATGAAGATCCTCATCAGCGCCGACATGGAAGGCGCCACCGGCGTCACCTGGCCGGCCGACGTACTGCCGGGAACCCCGCAGTGGGAACGCTGCCGCGCGATGTTCACCTCCGACGTGAACGCGGCCGCGCTCGGCTTCTTCGACGGCGGCGCCGACGAGGTGCTGGTCAACGAGGCCCACTGGACCATGCGCAACCTGCTCCTCGAACAGCTCGACGAGCGCGTCCAGATGCTCACCGGGCGGCACAAGTCGCTCAGCATGGTCGAGGGCGTGCAGTACGAGGACGAGCGGGCCGTCGACGGCATCGCGTTCGTCGGGTACCACACCGGCGCCGGGGCGGACGGCGTTCTCGCGCACACCTACCTGGCCAACTCCATCACCGGCGTCTGGCTGGGCGGCGAACGCGCCGGCGAGGGCCTGCTCAACTCCCATGTGGTGGCCGAGTACGGCGTCCCCGTCGTGCTCGTCACCGGAGACGACCTGACCTGCGAGGACGCCCTCGGCTACGCGCCGGAGGCGCTGAAGGTCGCCGTCAAGGACCACGTCTCGCGGTACGCGGCGGTCTGCCGCACCCCGGCCCGTACCGCCACCGACATCAGGGCCGCCGCGAAGGAGGCGGCCGCGCTCGCGGTGCGCCATGAGCCGGTGCACGCCGGGCCGTTCACCGTGGAGGTCGAGTTCGACGCCGCGCACCTCGCGATGGCCGCGACGGTCGTGCCGGGCGTACGGCAGCACGCGGAGCGCAGGGTGATGTACACCAGCGAGACGATGTACGAGGGCATCCGCACGTTCAAGGCCGTCACCACGATCGTCTCGGCCGCAGTGGAGGAGCAGTATGGCTGAGGAGGAGCAGTATGGCTGAGGAAGCGATCGCAGGGGCGCCGGGCACCGGGGTGGACGCGCAGGCGCTCGACGAAGTCGTGCGTTTCACCAGCGAGTTGATCCGTATCGACACCACCAACCGGGGCGGCGGCGACTGCCGCGAGCGCCCCGCCGCCGAGTACGCGGCCGCTCAACTCGCCGGCGCGGGCCTCGAACCGGCCCTCCTGGAGCGCACCGAGGGCCGCACCAACGTCGTCGCCCGCCTCCCCGGCACCGACCCGGGCGCCGACGCGCTGCTCGTCCACGGCCACCTGGACGTCGTCCCCGCCGAGGCCGCCGACTGGCAGGTCGACCCGTTCTCCGGCGAGGTCCGGGACGGCGTCGTCTGGGGCCGGGGCGCGGTCGACATGAAGAACATGGACGCGATGATCCTCGCGGTCGTACGCGCCTGGGCCCGCGCGGGCGTACGGCCACGGCGCGACCTCGTGATCGCGTTCACCGCCGACGAGGAGGCCAGCGCGGTCGACGGCTCCGGCTTCCTCGCCGACCGGCACCCCGGCCTCTTCGAGGGCTGCACGGAGGGCATCAGCGAGTCCGGCGCCTTCACCTTCCACGCCGCGCCCGACCTGCAGCTCTACCCGATCGCCGCGGGGGAGCGCGGTACCGGCTGGCTGAAGCTGACCGCGCGGGGCCGGGCCGGGCACGGCTCGAAGGTCAACCGCGCGAACGCGGTGTCCCGCCTCGCGGAGGCCGTCGCGCGGATCGGCGCGTACGAGTGGCCGGTGCGCCTCACCCCGACGGTGCGCGCGTGCCTCGCCGAACTGGCGCGGCTGCACGGCCTGCACGTGGACGTGACCGCCCCGGACTTCGACGCGGACGTCCTGATCGGCAAGCTGGGCCGCGCCGCGGAGCTGGTCGAGCCGACCGTGCGGGGGAGCGCCAACCCGACGATGCTGCGGGCCGGTTACAAGGTCAACGTGATCCCCGGCGTGGCCCAGGCGCACGTCGACGGTCGCTTCCTGCCGGACGGCGAGGAGGAGTTCCGCGCCACCCTCGACGCGCTGACCGGGCCGGACGTGGACTGGGAGTTCGACCACCGCGAGGCCGCCCTGGAGGCGCCGGTCGAGTCGCGGACGTTCGCGCGGATGCGGGCCGCGGTCGAGGAGTTCGCGCCTCAGGGGCATGTGGTGCCGTACTGCATGTCCGGCGGCACGGACGCCAAGCAGTTCTCCCGCCTCGGCATCAGGGGGTACGGCTTCTCCCCGCTGCGGCTGCCGCCCGGCTTCGACTACCAGGCGCTTTTCCACGGCGTGGACGAACGGGTGCCGGTCGACGCGCTGCACTTCGGGGTGCGGGTCCTGGACCGGTTCCTGCGGACGGCTTAGGTCCTGTCCCGCGAAGATCCGCCGGACAGGCCCCAGGCAAGCGAACGGCTTCGGGACAGTTCCCCGCGCCCCGACGGGGCACGTGAATTCAGCCCCTCCGGCGAGGACTTCGGGAAGGGACGGGTGGGGAAGGAAGAACCCGGCGCACTCGACCACAGAAAGTGGGGGACATGATCAACACCGCTCCGTACGGGGCATGGGAATCACCCATCGACGCCGAGCTCGCGGCCGCCCACGACGGCGCCCCGGAGTACCTCGCCTTCGTCGGTGAAGAAGTGTGGTGGACGGCGCCCCGCCCCACCGAGTCCGGCCGCCGCGCCCTCGTCCGCAGAGCCCCCGACGGCACCGAGGAGCCGGTGCTGCCGCCACCGTGGAACGTCCGCAGCCGCGTCGTCGAGTACGGCGGCGTGCCCTGGACCGCGGTGCCCGGACCGGACGGCGGCCCGCTGCTGGTCTTCGTGCACTTCGCCGACCAGCGCCTCTACGCCTACGAGCCCGACCGCCCCGGCGCCGTGCCCCGCCCCCTCACCCCCACCTCCCCGCTCGGCGGCGGACTGCGCTGGGCCGACCCCGTGCTCCGGGCCGACCTGGGCGAAGTCTGGTGCGTACGGGAGGAGTTCACCGGCGAGGGACCGAGCGACGTGCGCCGCGGCATCGCCGCCGTACCGCTCGACGGATCCGCCGCCGAGGACCGCGCGCGGGTGCGGGAACTCACCGACGGCCCGCACCGCTTCGTCACCGGCCCCCGGCTGAGCGCCGACGGCCGCCGCATGGCGTGGCTCGCCTGGGACCACCCGAGGATGCCGTGGGACGGCACGGAACTCCGCGTCGCCGAACTGGACGCGGACGGCACCGCGTACGGGGCACGGACCGTCGCGGGCGGCCCCGACGAGGCGATCGCCCAGGCCGAATGGGCCGAGGACGGCACGCTCCTTTACGCCTCGGACCGCACCGGCTGGTGGAACCTGTACCGGACCGACGTACCCGGGAACGCCGGCGCCCCCGCCGGACCCCCGCTCGGACTCTGCCCCCGTGACGAGGAGTTCGCCGGCCCGCTGTGGCAGGTGGGCCTGCGCTGGTTCGCGCCGCTCGCGGGCGGCCCGATCGCCGTGCTCCACGGCCGGGGCGCCACCGCCCTCGGCATCCTCGACCCCGGAACCGGAGAGGTCGCCGACGCCGCCGGACCCTGGACCGAGTGGTCGCCGACCCTCGGCACGAACGGCACGCGCGTCGTCGGCGTCGGCGCGGGCCCGCACACCGCCCCCGAGGTCGTCGAACTGTGCACGGCGACCGGCCGCGCCCGCGCCATCGGCGCCCGGCACACCGACCCGGTGGACCCCGCGTACTACCCCGAGCCGCAGATCCGCACCTTCGCGGGACCCGGCGGCCGGGACGTGCACGCGCACGTCCACCCGCCGCGCAACCCCCGCCACCGCGCCCCCGACGGGCACCTCCCGCCCTATGCGGTGTGGGTGCACGGCGGGCCCACCGGCCGCGCGCCGCTCGTCCTCGACCTGGAGATCGCCTACTTCACCTCGCGCGGCATCGGCGTGGTCGAGGTCGACTACGGCGGGTCCAGCGGGTACGGCAGGGAGTACCGGAACCGGCTGCGCGAGCAGTGGGGCGTCGGGGACGTCGAGGACTGCGCCGCCGTCGCCCGCGCCCTCGCCGACGAGGCCGCCGCCGACCCCGGGCGGATCGCGATCCGCGGCGGCAGCGCGGGCGGCTTGACGGCGGCCGCCTCCCTCGCCACGGCCGACGTCTACGCCTGCGGCACCGTCAAGTACCCGGTCCTCGACCTCACCGCGTTCGCCACCGGCGAGACCCACGACTTTGAAGCGCACTACCTGGAGTCCCTGGTCGGCCCGCTCGCCGAGGTCCCGGCCCGCTACCGCGACCGTTCGCCGGTACGGCGCGCGGACCGCGTCACCGCCCCGTTCCTGCTGCTCCAGGGCCTGGACGACGTGATCTGCCCGCCCGCGCAGTGCGAGCGGTTCCTGGAGCAGATGAAGGGCCGCGGCGTGCGGCACGCCTACCTCGCCTTCGCCGGAGAGGGCCACGGCTTCCGCCGCGCGGACACCATGATCCGCGCCGTCGAGGCCGAACTCTCCCTGTACGCCCAGGTGTTCGGGTTCGAGCCGGCGGGCGTGCCGCGCCTGGAGCTCAAGGCGTGAGGGCCCTGACCCGCCCCCGCCGGCTCGTCCCCGGCGACCGGGTGGCCGTCGTCGCGCCCAGCGGGCCCGTGCCCCGGGACCGGCTCGCCGCCGGGCTCGACGTGCTGCGCGGCTGGGGCCTCGACCCGGTCGTCGCACCCCATGTCCACGCCGGACACGGGCGGTTGGGGTACCTGTCCGCCGCCGACCGGGAGCGCGCCGCCGACCTGGAGCGGGCCTGGTGCGACCCCGCCGTCGCGGCCGTGCTCTGCGCCCGCGGCGGCTACGGCGCCCAGCGCATGGTCGACCTGCTCGACTGGGACGCGCTGCGCGCCGCCGGGCCCAAGGTGCTGGTCGGCTTCAGCGACATCACGGCCCTGCACGAGGCGTTCGCCCTGCGCCTCGGCCTCGTCACCCTGCACGGCCCGATGCCGGCCGCCGCGGACTTCCTCGCGAGCGCGCGGGCCCGCGACCACCTGCACGCCACGCTGTTCGCGCCCGAGTCGACCCGTACGGTCCGCGGCCTGCCGGGCGTCGCCCCGCTCGTCCCCGGGCGCACGAGCGGCGTCACCTTCGGCGGCTGCCTGGCCCTGCTCGCCGCGGGCCTGGCCACGCCGACCGGCCGCTCCTCGGGCCGCGGCGGCCTGCTGTGCGTCGAGGACACCGGCGAGGACCCGTACCGCCTGGACCGCAACCTCACCCAACTCCTCCGCTCCGGGCTGCTCGACGGCGTCGCCGGGGTCCTCCTCGGCTCGTGGGCGGAGTGCGGCCCGTACGCGGAGGTCCGCGCCGTACTCGCCGACCGCCTCGGCACCCTCGGCGTCCCGGTCGTGGAGCGCTTCGGCTTCGGGCACTGCGCGGACGCGGTGACGCTGCCGCTGGGGGTGCGGGCGGAGCTGGACGCGTCCGCGGGTGAACTGCGGCTCGCGGAACCGGCGTTGCGGGGGTAGGGCGCTCTCCGGTCCGCGGGCGCCCGGGGCGCCGTCCGGCTGCGGCGCCGCCGTGGTCGCCCGCGCAGTTCCCCGCGCCCCCGGCGGGGCATGCGCCCCGGCCCGCCTCACTACGCCACCCTCGCCTTCACTGAATCTCCGTCAATTACACCGACGCACCCCGTGCACGACCGTTGACCCCGTCATGACACGTGTCACAGCATGAGCGCGGCCCCGGCTTACCCGGCGGTAATTTCGCTCACTCGTGGAGGTCGTGCGTTGTCCCGTTCCGGTGCGCGTTCCCGTATCCCCCTGACCCTCTCCGTCGGCATCGCCGCGGCCGCCGTCTCCGCACCCCTCGCCCTCGCGGCCCCCGCGCACGCGGCACCCGGCACCCAACAGGCCGCCGCCGACGGGGAGTTCACCGTCACCCCGCTGAAGTTCACCGTCGACGCGGGCGGCCGCACCTGCACCGTGGACGCCGACCTCTACCGGCCCGCCGGGGTCGACGCCGAACACCGGGCGCCCGCCGTCCTCACCACCAACGGCTTCGGCGGCAGCAAGGCGGACGGGTCCACGGACGCCACCGCCGGGGCCTTCGCCGAGCGCGGCTACGTGGCGCTCGCCTACTCCGGGCTCGGCTTCGGCAAGTCCGGCTGCCCGATCTCCCTCGACGCCCCGGAGCACGACGGCCGCGCCGCCTCCCACCTGGTCGACTTCCTCGCCGGGACGCGCGCCGCCGACGACGGCACGAAGGCCGACTACGTCAGCGCGGACGCGGCGGGCGACCCGCGCGTCGGCATGATCGGCGGCTCGTACGGCGGCGCCATCCAGCTGGCGACGGCCGCGCAGGACCGCCGGGTCGACGCCCTCGTACCGCTGATCACCTGGAACGACCTCGCGTACTCCCTCGACCCGAACAACGCCGCCCAGTCCCAGGAGTTGGGCGGCGTCTCCTCCGACACTCCCGGCGCGTACAAGTACCAGTGGACAGGCGGCTTCTTCCTCATCGGCGAGGCGCAAGGACTGCTCCACCCGAGCCTCGACCCGTCCCGGCTCGGCGACTCGGGCTGTCTGCACTTCGTGGCCGGCGCCTGCGAGACGAAGCGGCTGCTCGACCAGAAGCGGTACCCCGCCGAGCGCACCGCCGAGATGCTGCGGTATGCACGCAGCGTCTCGCCCGTCTCCTATCTGGACCGGGTGCGTGCGCCCACGCTGCTCGTGCAGGGCCAGGCGGACACGCTGTTCAACCTCAACGAGGCGACGGCGACGTACGAGACGCTGAAGGAGCAGGGCACCGAGACCAAGATGATCTGGCAGTCCTGGGGCCACAGCGGCGGCATGACCGACCCCGCGTCCGGCGAACTGAACCTGGGCGAGGGCAACTTGGAGACCTCCTACGTCGGCAAGCGCATCCTCGCCTGGTTCGACCGCTACCTGCGGCACCAGAAGGGCGTCGACACCGGGCCGGACTTCGCGTACTACCGGGACTGGCGGCCGGGCCCGGACGCCTACGGCACGGCGGACACGCTGCCGGCGCTGTCGCAGACGCTGTACCTGTCCGGCGACGGCAAGCTCGTCGACGACCGCGCCAAGGTGGCCCGCGGCAGCCGCGAGTACCGCAACCGGCTGGTGCCGACCAGCCACTCGGAGAGCTCCCTCGCCGGGATCATCGGCCTCGGCGACCCGGCCCCGCGCGACACCGAGGGCACCTATCTCGACTGGACCAGCGAACCCCTCACCGAGGCCACCGATGTCGTCGGCGCCCCGAAGGCCACCCTCAAGGTGATCTCGCCGAAGACCGAGCGGGTGCAGGACTCCGGGGACGCGGCGGACCAGCTGGTGCTCTTCGCGAAGCTGTACGACGTGGCGCCCGACGGCACGAAGACCCTGGTGCACCGCCTCGTCGCGCCCGCGCGTGTGCCGGACGTGACCCGCGAATTCACCGTGACCCTGCCGGGCATCGTGCACCGCTACGAGAAGGGCCACCGCCTGCAGTTCGTGATCGCCGCCAGCGACGACGCGTACTACGGCAACCGGGGCGTGAAGCCGGTGACCGTCACCCATGAACCCTCGGACACGGGAGTGCTGCGGCTGCCGGTGGTGCGGTAGCCGTACGGGCCGGGGGTTAGGGCCTGTCCGGCACATTCAGCCCCTCCGGGGGAAAGTTCAGGCCGCCGGACGCCGGTCCGCGTACTCGAAGATCGCGCCGTCCGGGTGCAGCGCGATCAGGTTGCGGCCCACCGGCGTCGCCACGGGGCCCGCGACGACGCGGCCGCCCGAGGCGGTGAGGACCTTCTGGGCCTCGTCCACGTCCGGCACGGCCACCGTCGCCGTCACCTTGCGCAGCACCTCCAGCTCGGCGGCGGGACCGCTCATCAGGAGGAAGCAGCCCACCGCGGCCACGGACACCCCACCGCGGTCGGAGCGTTGCGCCGCGGCGCCGGTCAGCTGCTCGTAGAACGCGACGGCGGCGTCCAGGTCATCGACGCAGATGCGCAGCGTGGTACCCAGGATTTCCATACGGGGCAGGGTAGTTGGCGTACCCGGCCAGGCGCACCTCACTCCGCGTACGCCGCCGCCCCCTCCCGCCCCGCTGAATCACCTTCCAGGGGTGGATTCCGGCCGCGTGCCGGGCCCGCCGTGGCGGAGGCGGGTGTGCTCACACCCGGCAGAGCAGCTCCCCGTGCAGCACCGCGAACCACCCGTCCGCCTGCTCGCCCCACGCCCGCCACGCGTCCGCGATCGCGGCCAGCCGTGCCGCGTCCGCGTGGCCGGACTCGGTGGCGCGGCGGGCGTACGAGGAGTCAGTGGTGCGCTCGGCCCACAGGCCGCTCCACCAGGCGCGCTCGTCCGGTGTGCTGAACGTCCACGTCGAGGACGACGCCGTGATGTCGGTGAAGCCCGCCTCCAGGGCCCAGGACTTGAGCCTGCGGCCCGCGTCCGGCTCGCCGCCGTTGGCGCGCGCCACCCGCTCGTACAGCTCCAGCCAGTCGTCCAGGCCGGGCGTGTGCGGGTGCCAGGTCATCGCCGCGTAGTCGGAGTCGCGTACGGCGACGATGCCGCCGGGCCTCACCACGCGCCGCAGCTCGCGCAGCGCCTGCACCGGGTCGCCGACGTGCTGCAGCACCTGGTGGGCGTGGGCCACGCAGAAGGTGTCGTCGGGGAAGCCGAGGGCGTGCACGTCGGCGACCGCGAACTCCACGTTGTCCAGGCCCCGTTCGGCCGCAGTGGCGCGGGCCTGCTCCAGGACCCCGGGCGCCGCGTCGACGCCGGTGACGTGGCCCTCGGGGACCAGGGCGGCCAGGTCTGCGGTGATGGTGCCGGGTCCGCAGCCGACGTCCAGGATGCGCATGTGCGGCTTCACTGCGCCGACCAGGTACGCGGCGGAGTTGGCGGCGGTCCGCCAGGTGTGCGAGCGCAGCACGGACGCGTGGTGCCCGTGGGTGTAGACGGCGGCCTCCCTCGGCATGGCGGTCTCCCTCGGCATGGCGGTCTTCCTCGGCATGGCGGTCTTCCTCGGTTGGCCGGCCGCTGGACGGCCCGGACGCGATGCCCGCACCGTACGCGACCATGTCGAATAATGAGACCCATCGTCTCGCAGTACGGACAGCGGGGCTGGGGGCGGAAACGCGTTTGCCCCGCTCGCGGCCGCCCGTCGAGAATGCGGAACCATGGGTCACTTGGAAGCCGCACACCTCGAATACCACCTCCCCGACGGGCGCACGCTGCTCGGCGACGTCTCGTTCCGGGTCGGTGAGGGGGCGGTCGTCGCCCTCGTCGGGCCGAACGGCGCCGGGAAGACGACCCTGCTGCGGCTCCTCTCCGGCGAGCTGCAGCCGCACGGCGGCGCCGTCAACGTCACCGGCGGCCTCGGCGTCATGCCGCAGTTCGTGGGCTCCGTACGCGACGAGACCACCGTCCGCGACCTGCTCGTCTCCGTCGCCCCGCCGCGCATCCGGGAGGCCGCGCAGGCCGTCGACGCCGCCGAGCACGCGATCATGACCGTCGACGACGAGGCCGCCCAGCTCCAGTACGCGCAGGCCCTCTCCGACTGGGCCGAGGTCCAGGGCTACGAGGCCGAGACCGTGTGGGACATGTGCACCACGGCCGCCCTCGGCGTCCCGTACGACAAGGCCCAGTTCCGCGAGGTCCGCACCCTCAGCGGCGGCGAGCAGAAACGCCTGGTCCTGGAGTCGCTGCTGCGCGGCACCGACGAGGTGCTGCTCCTCGACGAGCCGGACAACTACCTCGACGTGCCCGGCAAGCGCTGGCTGGAGGAAAAGCTCAAGGAGACCCGTAAGACCGTCCTCTTCGTCTCCCACGACCGCGAACTCCTCGCCCGCGCCGCCGAGAAGATCGTCAGCGTCGAACCGGGCCCGGCGGGCGCCGACGCCTGGGTGCACGGCGGCGGCTTCGGCACGTACCACGAGGCCCGGCGCGAACGCTTCGCCCGCTTCGAGGAGCTGCGCCGCCGCTGGGACGAGAAGCACGCCCAGCTGAAGAAGCTCGTGATCAACCTCCGCCAGGCCGCCGCCGTCAGCCACGAGATGGCGTCCCGGTACGCGGCCGCGCAGACCCGGCTGCGCAAGTTCGAGGAGGCCGGGCCGCCGCCCGAGCCGCCCCGCGAGCAGGACATCACGATGCGCCTGCACGGCGGCCGCACGGGTGTGCGCGCCGTGACCTGCGCGGCCCTCGAACTCACCGGCCTGATGAACCCGTTCGACCTGGAGGTCTTCTACGGCGAGCGGGTCGCGGTCCTCGGCTCCAACGGCTCCGGCAAGTCCCACTTCCTGCGCCTGCTCGCCGGTGACGGTGTGGCCCACACGGGGCAGTGGAAGCTCGGCGCGCGCGTCGTCCCCGGCCACTTCGCGCAGACCCACGCCCACCCGGAGCTGTTCGGCCGCACCCTCCTCGACATCCTGTGGCGCGAGCACGCCCAGGACCGGGGTGCGGCGATGTCCCGGCTGCGGCGGTACGAGCTGACCGCCCAGTCCGAGCAGCACTTCGAACGGCTCTCCGGCGGCCAACAGGCCCGCTTCCAGATCCTGCTCCTCGAACTGGAGGGCTGCACGGCCCTGCTCCTCGACGAGCCGACGGACAACCTCGACCTGGAGTCCGCGGAGGCCCTCCAGGAGGGCCTGGAGTCCTTCCAGGGCACGGTCCTCGCGGTCACCCACGACCGCTGGTTCGCGCGTTCCTTCGACCGGTATCTGGTGTTCGGGGCGGACGGCCGGGTGCGGGAGTCCCCGGAACCGGTGTGGGACGAGCGCCGGGTCGAGCGCGCGCGCTGATTTCCCCGCCCCCCGCCCCGCGCCCCTGTGGGGTTACCCCGGCGGAGGCGGGGGCTTCGGGGCACCCTCCGGCGGCGCAAGCTTCGCGTACGAGGGAGCCGACGAGGGAGTCGACGGGAGAGTCGGCGAGGGCGCCGCGCCCTCGCCGGGCTCCGGGGCGCCGTCCCGCGGAAAATACGCGTCCCGCCCCGCCCCCGGATCCCACCCCGCATCCACCACCCGCTTCTGCATCACGATCGCCGCCACCAGCACCACACCCCCGACGACCAGCATCAGCACGACACCCCCGACCTCCCCCGCCTGCGCCGCGTACCCGACGACCGAGCCGAACCAGCCGAAGTCCGCGTCGCCGAACGTCGTGTTCTCGTCGCCGAACGCGCCGAGCACCTTCAGCAGCAGCGCCGGCAGGAACGTGATCAGGACACCGTTGAGGAACGCCCCGACCACCGCCCCGCGCCGCCCGCCCGTCGCGTTGCCGTACACCCCGGCCGCGCCGCCCGTGAAGAAGTGCGGCACCAGACCCGGCAGGACGAGCGCGAGCCCGAACGCCGGGTTGAACACCGCCGTCAGCAGCCCCAGGCTGACCAGGCCGCCGATGAAGCTGGCGATGAACCCGATGAGCACCGCGTTCTGCGCGTACGGGAAGACGATCGGCGCGTCGAGGGACGGCACCGCCCCCGGCACCAGCTTCTGCGCGATGCCCTGGAACGCCGGCACCAGCTCGCCGAGGATCGTCCGGACGCCGAAGAGGATCACCGCGACCGCGATGCCGAACTGCAGGCCCTGCATCACCGACTGCATCAGGTAGTCGCCGACGTCCGCGGCCGCCGGGGCGGTGTCGCTCGCGAACGCCTTGAACGCGGTCTCCTCGCCCGCCTTCACCAGGAACACGACCGCCATGACGAGATAGATCAGCAGCATCGACAGGGCGGTGGCCACCATCGAGTCACGCAGGAACCGCAGCCCCTCCGGCAGCTTCATGTCCTCCGTCGACCGGCTCTTCCTGCCGACCAGCTGACCGGCCGCGCCCGCCGCGATGTACCCGGCGGTGCCGAAGTGCCCGATCGCCACGGTGTTGTTGCCGGTCACCCGCTTCGTCCACGGGTGCGCGAACGCAGGCATCGCGACCAGCATGATGCCGAGCAGCACCCCGCCGACGACCACCACGACCACCGAGGCGTGTCCGGCCGTCGCGAGCACCATCGTCAACAGCGTTGCCATGAACAGCATGTGATGCCCGGTCAGAAACACGTACCGCAGCGGTGTGAACCGCGCGAGCAGCAGGCTCACCGCGAAGCCGAGGATCATCAGCCACGCCACCCGCGCCCCGTACTCGGCCTGCGCGATGCCGACGATCGCCTCGTTGGTGGGGATCACGCCGTGCGCGCCGGTCGCGCCCTGGATCATCACGCCGAGCGGGGCGAGCGAGCCGACGACGAGGCTCGCGCCCGCGCCGATCAGCAGAAAGCCCAGCGTGGCCTTGATGGCGCCGCCGACGACCTGCCCCACCGACCTGCGCAGCGCGATCAGGCCGGCCGCGGTGATCAGCCCGATCAGATAGGCCGGGACGCTGAGGATCTCGTTGACGAGGAACTTCGCGATCGATACGAGTACGTCCACGCCGTCACTCACTCCCGTCCACGCCGTCACTCACTCCCGTCCGCGCCGGACACGTCGTACGTGTCCCGCAGCACCCCGTCCACCTCGCCCGTGGAGGTGAAGTCCTCGACCACCTTCACCGGGACGCCCACGTCGCCGAGGGTGCGGGCGATCTCCCGCGAGGTGAGGATCGCGGCCGCCTCGGACGCCTTGCCCTTGGCGGAGATCGTGTCCGTCGCCTCCACGGTCACGTACCGCGACCAGCCCCAGCGGTCCAGGACCTGCTCCAGGGTGTTCTTGAGGAACAGGCTGGTGCCGACGCCGTTGCCGCACACGGTGAGGATCTTGTGCATCCCGTGCCCGGAAGGCGCAGTCCTCGTCCGGGCCTTCGCCGGCCGGGCGGTTCCGCTCAGCACCGCGTGCAGGGCCTGCGGGGTGGGCGCCTCGCGCAGCGCGGCCGCCGTCGCCGGGTCGCCGAGCAGCCGCGCCAGGGCGGCCATCGCGGCGGTGTGCTCGCTCGCGTCCTTCGCGGCCAGGCCTACGACCAGCTCCACCGGGTCGTTCGTCTCGTGCCCGAACTCCACCGGCTCCGCGAGCCGCACCCACGCCATCCCGGTCCGCAGCACCGCGGGCGAGGGGCGCGCGTGCGCGAAGGCGAAACCGGGGGCGACCACGATGTACGGGCCGCTCGTAGCGACGTTCTCGATCATCTCCGTGGTGTACGCCTCGGTGCTCGCGCCCGTCGCAACCATCAGGTCGCCCACGGCACGCACCGCGCCCCGCCAGTCGGCCGCGCGGACATCGAGTCGTACCGCCTCCACGGGAAGCAGGTCACTCAGCTCAGCCATGCAAAGGATCTTCGCACGGGTGCGCGGATCCGTCGCCCCGTGGAGAGTAGGCATCACGGGTACCGCGCCCGACGCCCCGAAGGAGACGGACATGACCGGAGTGGACCCCGCGCAGCTCGACGACCGGACGCTGCTGCGCGAACTGCAGACCCTGCACAACACCCGCCACGACACACTCCTGCACGGCTCCGACGAGGCCCTCACGGCGCACACCGCACGCCAGACGGCCCTGGAGAACGAGTACCTGCGCCGCCACCCGGACCGGCCCATCGCCTCGGCCCGCACACGCGACGGCGCCCGGGCGAGGAAGGACTGACCGCCATGGCACACAGGACACTGCTCGCCCGGCACGCCGAGGCCCTCGACGCGTTCACCGACCGCGTGCACAAGGTCGCCGCCGACCAGTGGGACGCGGCCACCCCCTGCACGGACTGGACCGTCCGCGACCTCGTCAACCACCTCACCGCGGAACAGCTGTGGGTCCCGCACCTCGTCCGCGACGGCGCCACGATCGCGTCCGTCGGCACGGCCTACGACGGCGACGTGCTCGGCGACGACCCCGTCGCGACCTGGGACGAGGCCGCCGACGCCGCCCGCGCCGCGTTCGCCGGACCCGGCGCGCTCGACGGCACGGTCCACCTCTCCTACGGCCCGTCGCCCGCCGCCCACTACTGCGGCCAGATGGTCACGGACCTCGTCGTCCACGCCTGGGACCTGGCCCGCGCGATCGGCGCCGACGAGCAACTCCCGCGCCCGCTGGTCGACTTCGCGGTCCGCGAGGTCTCCCCGTACGCGGCCGACCTCACGAAGAGCGGCCTCTTCGCGCACCCGGTGGAACCACCCCCGAACGCGGACGTCCAGACAAAGCTCCTGTGCCTGCTGGGCCGGCGCCCATAGCCCCGAAGGCCCATAGCGCCGAAGGTCCATAGCCCCGAAGGCCCATAGCACCGAAGGCCCATAGCCCCGAAGGCCCGCAGCACAGAAGGACCGCAGCCAACCGACGGTAACCGGCCCGGCTACGCCCGCCCCCCACCGCAGACCCCCCGAATGGTGCCCGCTCACAGGCGGTTGAGGAACGCTCAGGTTTCCATGGCTCCAAGGCGCCGCCCCCCACCGCGCCCCAGGTCCCGAAGGAGCCCCCATGCGTACCGCCCGATCCCTCGCCGCCACCACCGCAGCCTGCGCGGTCGTCCTCGGCGCCGCCCCCTTCGCCGCCGCGGGGGAGACCTCCGCCGAGGTCAGCCCCCGTACCGTCGCACCCGGCGGGACCCTGACGATCTCCGTGTCCTGCCCGTCGACCGGGGGCAACCCCGCGCCCGGCAGCATCGCCGCGAACTCGCAGGCCTTCGCCAAGGGCAGCGTCCGGCTGCGCAAGGTCAAGAACGCCTCGGTCCCCGGCGTCGGCCCCGCCTACCGCGGCACCGCCCGCATCGCCGACACCCGCGGCTCCACCGGCAGCGGCCCCAACGGCGTGGGCGGCAAGTCCGAGTGGACCGTCGACGGGTCCTGCCCGCACGACGGCCAGTGGAGCGCGAGTTTCACCGTCTCCCGCGCGTCCCACCAGAACAAGGGCGTACGCGGCGGCCTCGGCGGCAGCTTCACCGACTCGCAGACCACGATGCTCACCGGCGGCGTCCTCATCGCCGGCGCCCTCGGCTACGCGTACTACCGCACCCGCCGCCGGGAAGAGCCCCCGCAGGACTGAACGGCGGCGGGGCCGGCGGGGCTGCGGCGCGGCGCGGACGGCGGTAAGCAGGGACCTACGGACGCGCGTGCGGACGTTCACCACTCTCGCGGAGGCTGGCATGCGGCGGACGGACCCGGCGGGCCACGGACCCGTCCGCTACGCGCCGCCCGCACCCGAGCAGGGCCTGCCCGTGCTGCCCCGCCTCGCCGAAGTCCTCGCCGCGGCGCCCGACCGCGCACCGGCCGAAGTGCCGGGCGGCTCGGAGGAGTTGCGGCACGCGGCGAGCGGCTACTGGCGGCGCCGCGGACTGCCCACCGACCCCGGCCGCACCGCCGCCGCCCCCGGCGCGGCCCCGCTGCTGCTCGCCGTGACCACCGCGCTCGCCGGTGACGTACTGCTGCCCCGGCCGTGCCCCGCCTGGTGGGCGCCCGCGGCGCGGCTCGTCGGCCGGCGCACGTACTCCGTGGCCACGCCCGCCGAGTGCGGCGGGGTTCCCGACCCGTACGCCCTGCTCGAAACGGTACGGAGAGTGCGCGCCGAGGGCGGGCGGCCGCGGGTGCTGCTGCTCAGCGTCGCCGACGACCCGACCGCCACCGTCGCGCCGCCCGAGGTGCTGCACGAGACCGTCGAGGCCGCGCTCGGCGAAGGGCTGCACATCGTCTCCGACGAGACCTGGCGCGACACGCTGCACGACCCGCACGACACCGTCCTCATCAGCCCCGCCGAGATGGCCCCGGCCCATGTCACCGTCCTCGCCGACCTCGCGGGCGGCCTGCTGCCCGGCGACTGGCCCGCCGCACTCGCCCGCTTCCCCGACACCCCGGACGGAGCCGAGCTGCGCGCCCGCGCCCTGGACGCGCTCACCGGGCTCGGCGCGGTCGTCGCCGCCCCGGTGTCGGCGGCCGCCGCGTACGCGCTCGCCGAACCCGAGGAGGTCACCGCGCGCCGCGCCGCCGCCGTCGCCCTGCACGCGCGCGTGGCGGCCGCCGCGTACCGGCTCGTGCGGGACGCCGGGGCGTTCGCCCGCCCGCCGCAGGCCGGCCGGCACCTGTACGCGGACCTGGGACCGCTGCGGGCCGGGCTCGCCCGGAGCGGGGTCGGCGACGCGATGGAGCTGGAGGACCACCTCACCCGGGCCCTCGGCACGCCCGTGCCCGGCGGTCACCGCTTCGGCGACGAGCTGGGCGCGCTGCGCGTCCGCGTCTCCCTCGCGCCGCTGACCGGACGTACGCCCGAGGAGCGGCTGGCGACGCTCACCGCACCGGAGCCGCTCGCATTGCCGCACGTACAGGGAGCGTTGAGCATGTTCGGAGCGGCCCTGGACGCGGTCCGGGACGACGCCCCACGAAGGGAGCCGCCTCGATGACGCAGCAGTCCGAGTCGACGCCCACTCCTTCCGCGGCCTCTCCCTCCCGTCCCGCGGCCTCCCGTCCCGCGGCCTCCCGTCCCGCGGTGACCGCGCCCCCCGTGGAACGGCTCCCCGAGGCCGCCCTGCTCGGCGACGTACGCCCGCTCGGAGGCGTACGCCCGCTCGGCGAGGTGCGCCGCTGGCCGAGGAGTTTCGCGGACCGGCTGACGGCGCCGCTGCCCGGCGTGAAGGCGCTGGCCCGCTTCGCCCGCGAGGGCGCCACCCGGCCCGACGCGAAGGGGCTCGCCGACATCCCCCTGCTGCCCTTCGAACCGGGCCCGCTGCCCCGGCCCACCGCCACCGACCTCGCGGTCACCTGGGTGGGGCACGCCAGTTGGGTCGTCGGCATCGGCGGCCTCACCGTGCTCACCGACCCCGTGTGGTCACGCCGCATCCTCGGCATCCCCGCCCGGATCACCCCGGCGGGCGTGGCCTGGCCGGCGCTGCCGCGCATCGACGCCGTCGTCATCAGCCACAACCACTACGACCACCTCGACGCCCCCACCCTGAAGCGGCTGCCCCGCGACACTCCGCTGTTCGTCCCGGCCGGGCTCGGCCGCTGGTTCCGGCGCCGCCGCTTCACGTGCGTGACGGAGCTCGACTGGTGGGAGGCGGTCCAACTGGCCGGGGTGCGCTTCGACTTCGTGCCCGCCCACCACTGGTCCAAGCGCACCCTGACCGACACCTGCCGCTCCCTGTGGGGCGGTTGGGTCCTCACCGACCAGGGGACCGGCCGCACGCTGTACTTCGCGGGCGACACGGGCTACGGCCGCTGGTTCACGGAGATCGGCCGCCGCCACCCCGGCATCGACCTGGCGCTGCTGCCGATCGGCGCGTACGACCCGCGCTGGTGGCTCAGCGACGTCCACTGCGACCCGGAGGAGGCGGTACGCGCGGTGACGGACCTCGGCGCGGCCCGCCTGGCCCCGATGCACTGGGCCACGTTCCTGCTCTCCGCCGAGCCGGTCCTCGAACCCCTGGGGCGGGTACGCCGCGCGTGGGCGGAGGCGGGCCGCCGGCGCGAGGACCTGTGGGACCTGGGGGTGGGCGCTTCGCGGGTATTCGGCTCCGCGGCCGAGTCGGCGGCGTCCTTGGCGTCGGAGGAGGCGGCGGAGGCGGCGGACTCGGCCGAGCAGGCCGGGAGCCGCGTGGCGGGGGCCTGAGACCTCAGGCCCCGGAAGCCCGAGCCCCCCGCATCCGTCGCCAGACCGCCGGCCCCGTGCTGATGGCGATCGTCAGTGCGACGGCCGCCACCACGCCCTGCCACGGTTCCGGGAACAGGGAGCCGCCGAGGATGCCGATCACCTGGTACGTCGCCGCCCACGCCAGGCACGCCGGTGCGTTGCCGCGTACGAAGCGCCGTAGGGGCATCTTCGCGAGCAGGCACGCCAGCATCACCGGGATCCGCCCGGCCGGCAGGAGCCTGGACAGCACCAGGACCGCCACCCCGTGCGCGTCCAGCCTGGCCCGCGCCCGCGCCAGCCGTTCCTCCGGCGCCCGCTCGCGCAGCGCCCGCAGCCAGCGCGAGCCGTTCTTCGAGCGCAGGCCGCGCCGGCCGAGCCAGTACAGGCCGACGTCCCCGAGGAACGCCGCGCCCGCCGCCACCAGGAACACGAACAGCAGCGACAGCGGCGCCGAGTGATGGAACGCCACCACCGCCGCCGAGCTCACCAGGGCCCCCGTCGGCACCACCGGCACCAGCGCGCCGATCACCACAAGCAGGAACAGCGACGGATAGCCCACCGCCTGCTGCGTCGACTCGGTCGGCACCTGCGCCGCCAGCTCCCGCCCGAGCTCCCACCCCCGTACGCCGAGCTTCACTTGGCGACCTCCGGGCGGACGCTCTCGCCGTGCCCGAGCCGGTGCACGGCCACCTCCGGTGCGAGCCGGGCCGCCTGCCGGGCGAACTCGTCACCCGGCGCGTGGAACTCGTGCGGCCGGACCGCGTCCAGGCCGATCGGCCAGTACGTGCCGTAGTGCACCGGCACCGCGGACCGCGGCGCGATCCGGGCAAGCGCCACCGCCGCGCGCCGCGCGTCCAGGTGCCCGTGCCCGAGGTACGGCCCCCAGCCGCCGACCGGGAGCAGCGCCACGTCCACCTCGCCCACCTCGTCCGCGAGCGAGTCGAACAGGCCGGTGTCCCCCGCGAAGTACGTGCGTGCGGCGCCGCTCACCACGAAGCCGAGCGCCGGACAGCGGTGCGGTCCGAGCGGCAGCCGCCGTCCGTCGTGCAGCGCGGAGACCGCCCGTACCGTCAGCCCGCCCACCGGCACCTCGTCGCCGGGTGCGACCTCCGTGACGTCGAGGCCGGTGAGGCGGCGCAGGCCCGGCACCGCCTCCGGGGCGCCGCGCGGCACCAGGAGCCGGGTGCCGGGCGGGAGTTCGGCGAGCGAGGGCAGGTGCAGGTGGTCGGCGTGCAGGTGCGAGACGAGCGCGACGTCCGCCACCCGCGCGCGCGGCGCCGGCGCGCCCCCGCGGCGCCGCCGCAGATGGGCGAGGCGGCGGGCGAACAGCGGATCGGTGAGGACCCGTACGCCCGAGTCCTCGACCGTGCACGTGGCATGGCCCCACCAGGTGATCTCCACCGGCACGTACGGCCTCCTTCCGCCCTTGCGCGGTCTGCTCCGAGCCTACGGCCAGGGCCTGCCGTTCGGATCTGGCCGGATCCGGTCCGCGCCCGCGGCAAGGTCCGAACGGCAGGCCCTGGTAGTAGGGTCGGCGGACGCAGGGACAGGAGGGGACGGCATGGGGGAGCTGAAGGTGGCGGCCATCGCCAGCCTGATGCCGCTGGAGGAGCTGGACCGGGAGCCGTTCCTCGTGGACTCCCGCAGCCAGTACGCCATGTGCGCGCGCTGGGCCGCGGACCGCGGTTACGTGGTGACACGTGAACTGCTCGTGCACCGGCTGCGCACCGACCACCTCAGCCTCTGGGCGGACGTCGAGGCGGGCCTCGTCGACCTGTTCGTGACGCCGAGCCGGCGCGTCCTGGAGCGGGCCCTCGCCTCGGTGGACGAGTTCACCCGGGAGTGCGTACGGCGCGGGGTGCGCGTGGAGACGGCGGGCCTCGACGAACCGTCGTACGACGCGGAGATGAAGGCGCGGGTGCATCGGAGGCTGTCGATGCCGACGGCGGGGTACGACGGCTGCTGAGCCTGCCCGGCCGACGGCGGTCTTTCGGGAAGGGGCGGGAAGGGGCGGGAAGGGGAACGAAACCAGCCCGCCCGGCGCCCCCGTGGCAGGCTGGGACCGGGCCCGACCCCGAGAACCCCGGGCACCGGAACGTGAGGTGGACGTGGCCGACAGCAAGTGGCGCCAGACCGGACGGGCCGCACTGCGCATCGGCGCCGTCTGGGCGATCAGCACCGTCACGATGCTGGTCCTCGCCGGGCTCCTGCCGGAGTTCCGGCTGCAGTCGGAGAGCGGCGACAGCGCCACCCGCATCGGCATCACCGCCGCCATCGGCGCCGGCGTCTTCGGACTGCTCACCGCCCTGGTGTGGCCGCTGGTCGTCCGCGCGCTGCTCCTGGTCCCCGCCCTGGTCCTGGGCCTGCTCGTGTTCTTCCTCAACGGCTCCCTGCTGCTCGTCGCGCTCAGCCTGATCCCGGACGGGCGCGGCGAGTCCGACCCGCAGACCGCCGTGGTCGTCGCCGCCGCGATGTCCGCCGTGGCCTCGGCCGCGTCCACCGCGCTCGCCGTCCGCGACGACACCGCGTACCGCCGCAGGCTCTACCGCCTCGCCGACCGGCGCCGCCGCCGGGACGCCGCGATCGCCGGACCGCGCACCACCGGCACCGTCTTCCTGCAGCTGGACGGCGTCGGCCACGGCGTGCTGCGGGACGCCGTCGCGCAGGGCCTGATGCCGACCGTCGCGGGCTGGCTCGGCGCACGCCCCGGCGCCCGCCCCGGCGAGGTCCCCGGCGAGAGCCCCAGCCACCGCCTCACCCCGTGGCGCACCGACTGGTCCAGCCAGACCGGCGCCAGCCAGCTCGGCATCCTGCACGGCAGCAACCACGACGTGCCCGCCTTCCGCTGGCTGGAGAAGGAGCACGGCGAGGTCGTGGTCTGCAACCGGCCCGCGAGCGCCGCCGAACTCCAGCGCCGCGCCGTCGCCCGCACCGGCGACGCGGGCCTGCTCACCCTCGACGGCGCCAGCCGCGGCAACCTGTTCAGCGGCGGCGCCGACCAGCTCGCCCTGGTCCTCTCGGTCGCCGCCCGCCGCGGCCGCGCCAACCGGTCCCGCGCCGGGTACTTCGCGTACTTCTCCGACCCGGCGAACGCCGTCCGCACCGCGATGTCCTTCGTCGCCGAGGTGATCCGCGAGCTCGCCCAGTCCACCCGCGCCCGCCTGCGCCGCACCCGCCCGAGGGTGAGCCGCGGCGGCCTCTACCCGTTCATCCGCGCGTTCGCGACCGTCGTCGAACGGGACGTCGTCGTCGCCGCGGTGATCGGGGACATGCTCGCCGGGCGCAGCGCCGTCTACGCGGACCTGGTGGCGTACGACGAGGTGGCGCACCACTCCGGGCCGCGCAGCCGGGACGCCGAGCGGGTCCTGGCCCGCCTCGACCGCTCGCTGGCGCTGCTCGCCAAGGTCGCCGAGCACGCGCCCCGCCAGTACCGCATCGTGCTCCTCTCCGACCACGGCCAGAGCCCCGGCGAGACGTTCCACGCCCGCTACGGCCTCACCCTCGGCGACCTGGTGCGGGCCGGCTGCGGGCTGCCCGTGCCGCGCCGCGCCCGGCGCACCCACAGCGGCGCGGAGGCGCGCGCCGCCGTCCTCGCCGCGCTGCACCGGCCGGTGGAGGAGGGCGGCGAGCAGCGCAGGCCCGCGAAGCGCCGTGAGCCCGTCGTCCTGGCCTCCGGCAACCTCGGCCTGGTCTCCTTCCCCGACGTACGCGGCCGGATGACGCGCGAGCAGATCGACCGCCGCCACCCCGCGCTCCTGCCCACCCTGGCCAACCACCCGGGCATCGGCTTCCTGCTGGTCCGCAGCGAGGAGCACGGCCCGCTGGTGCTCGGCGCGCGCGGCGCCGAGATCCGCCTCGACGAGCTCCCCGACGACCCGGACCCGGCCCGACTCCCGGAGCCGCTGCGGGATTTCGGCCCGGCCGCGGTGACCGCGGTGCGGCGCACGGACGGCTTCCCGCACGTCGCCGACATCATGGTCAACTCCTCGTACGAACCGGGGGACGGTGCGGCGGGCGACGGCGAGGTGCTGGCCTTTGAAGAGCAGATCGGCTCGCACGGCGGCCTCGGCGGCGCCCAGGGCAGGCCCTTCCTGCTCTCCCCGTACACGCTGTCGCCGCCGGTCGGGGACGGGGTGGAACTCGTCGGCGCCGAGCAGGTGCACCGGGTCCTTCGCCGCTGGCTGCGCGAGGCGGCGGACGGGCCGCAGGTGCCGCTGGCCGCGGCGATCGACGGTACGGAGAATCGGCGCCCGCCCGCACCCGAAGGTGAAACTTTTGCGGCTGACAACCGAGCCGTGGAGGACAAAACCCACTGATTTGGTGCAGCGTTCAACGTGCCCGACTATGAGCCGTCGCCCGGCGATCCCGGGCGGACCCAGCACGACGAAAGGCGCACCACCCCATGCACGACACCGGACCCGCATCGACCCCGGATCCGGTTCCGGTACCGGCTTCGGCTCCAGCTCCGGCTCCGGCAGACCGAGGCGAGGCCGCTGAGATCGAACGGCGCGGAGAACTCGGCAAGCACGCCCGCCGCTTCGGACTCCCCATCGCCACCTGCCTGGTCATGGGCAACATCATCGGCGGCGGCATCTTCCGCCTCCCGCACGACGTCGCCTCCTACGGCACCATCAGCCTCGTCGCCTTCGCCGTGCTCACGCTCGGCGCGATCGCCCTCGCCCTGGTCTTCGGCCGGCTCGCCCAGCGCGACCCGCGCACCGGCGGCCCGTACGTCTACGCCCGCGAGGCCTTCGGCGACTTCGCCGGGTTCCTCGCCGCCTGGTCGTACTGGATCACCTCCTGGGTCTCCAACGCCGCGCTCGCCGTGGGCGCCGTCGGCTACCTCAACCTGCTGATCGACATCGACGGCCACTGGTGGACGATGTGCCTGGCCGCGCTCGTCGTCCAGTGGCTGCCGGGGCTCGCGAACCTCGCGGGTACGCGGTACGTGGGCGCGGTCCAACTCGTCGCGACCGTACTGAAGTTCGCGCCGCTGCTGCTCGTCGCGATCGGCGGGCTGTTCTTCTTCGACGCGGACAACCTGGGCCCGTTCCGGGCCGACCCGGACGCGAGCCCCGTCGGCGCCGTCTCGGCCGCGGCCGCGCTGCTGCTCTTCAGCTACCTCGGCGTGGAGTCCGCCGCCGTCAGCGCCGGTGAGGTGCGCGACCCGCGGCGCAACGTCGGCCGCGCCACCATCCTCGGCGTGCTCGGCGCCGCCTTCGTCTACCTGCTCGGCACGCTCGCCGTCTTCGGCACCGTCCCGCACGAACGCCTCATCGACAGCGAGGCCCCGTTCTCGGACGCGGTGAACGCGATGTTCGGCGGTACGTGGGGCGGCTCGCTCGTCGCCGTCGCCGCGGTGGTGTCCATCCTCGGCGCGCTCAACGGCTGGACGCTGCTGAGCGCCCAGGCACCGTTCGCCGCGGCCAAGGACGGCCTGTTCCCGGCGGTCTTCCTGAAGAAGCAGCGCGGCGTCCCCACCGCCGGCGTCGTGATCACGGTGATCCTCGCCTCGCTGCTCACCGTGTACAACTACGCCTCCGGCGAGGGCAAGGGCGACACCGAGGTCTTCACGCTCCTCGTCACGGTCACCACCTTCATGGCCACCGTCCCCTACCTCCTCGCCACCGCCGCCCAGATCTACCACCTGCTCTCCGGCCGGGCCGACCGCGTCCACCGCCCCCGCCTCGTCCGCGACGCGGTGATCGCCGCGACCGCCTGCGCCTTCTCCCTGTGGCTGGTCGGCGGCGCGGGCTACGCGGCGGTGTACCAGGGCGTGATCTTCCTCTTCGCGGGTGTGGTGGTGTACGCGGTGATGTCGGCCCGTAGGGAGAGGTCCGGGGCGGCGGACCGGGAGGCCTGAACCCCGGGGGCCGGTCGCGGAGTTGATCAGAGGGCCGCCTAGGGTCGTACGGTCCCACCCCTCGTACCTCTCGACCGCAGGAGCCCCGTTGAGCCAGAAGACCCGCGCGCAGGACCCGTCGACCCCGGCCTCGGGGGAGCGGCGGCAGGGGCCCATTCCCCAAAGTGAACTCGCCGTATGGATCGTGGCCATCCTGGGCTCCTGGTTCATCCTGGTGTTCTCGCTGCTGCAGCACCGCCACCAGTGGCTGACCGGGGTGAACGTGATCGCGGTCCACCTCGGCCTGTTCACGCTCCTCAACGCGGGGCGCCTGGGCCGTCCCGGCCTGGCCCGGGCGGCCCGTATCGTCCCCGCGGTGACGCTGGCGGCGAGCGTGGCGGCGCTGGCGTTCGTCCGCTAGCGGCTAGCGGCTAGCGGCTAGCGTCCCGGCCCGCCCGCGCCGCCTCCATCGGCCTGCGCCGCCCCGCCCGCTCCAGGGCGTACGCGCCCGCCACCGTGACCAGCCACACCGCCGGGCCGAACAGCGCCATCGACGCACCGAGTCGACCAAAGCAGCCCCCTGCCGCACCGATCGGACCGCTTAGGCTCCTCTCACCACCTGGCTCGACTGAGGAGTACCCGTGTCCGACCCCGCCCCCGCGTACCCGTACGCCGAATCCCACGACGCGGACGGAACCCCGGCCCCGCACCCGCTGCTCGCCCCTGTGCTCGGGCTGCTCGGGCGGTGGCGGGGCCGCGGGGAGGGCGCGTACCCGACGCTCGATGCGGACTTCGCGTACGCGCAGGAGGTCACGTTCAGCCACGACGGCCGCCCGTTCCTGCGGTACGAGGCCCGGGCCTGGCTCATCGACGCCGCCTCCGACGACGCGCCGCTGCGGCCCGCGGCCCGGGAGAGCGGCTGGTGGCGGCTGCAGCCGGACGGGCGCGTGGAGGCGCTGATCACGCAGCCCACCGGCATCGCGGAGATCGCGTCCGGCCACGCGGGCGACGGCACGGTCGACCTCACCACGCACCAGGTGGCGACCACCCCCACGGCCAAGCCCGTCGAGGCCACCCGCCGCCGCTACACCTTGACGGCCCCCGGCACCCTCACGTTCGTGCACGACATGGCGGCGGTGGGCCGGCCGATGCAACATCACCTCGCGGCCCGCCTCCACCGCGAGAAGTAGCCCCGGCGCGCAGCGCGCCCTCGCGTACGGAGTGTCCGATTCGGTCCGGTGTGGTCGGATGGGACCGGCGCTTCCGCAGCGCTCGAACCGTCCGCACAGGAAGGAACCGTCGTGGCCACGATGCGCACCGCGCACACCGTCTGGGAAGGCAACCTGCTGGAGGGCACCGGCAAGGTCGCGCTCGACTCGTCCGGGATCGGGCAGTACCCGGTGTCCTGGCCGTCCCGGGCCGAGGAGCCGAACGGGAAGACCAGCCCCGAGGAGCTGATCGCCGCCGCCCACTCCAGCTGCTTCTCGATGGCGCTCTCGCACGGCCTGAGCCAGGCCGGGACGCCGCCCACCAAGCTCGTCACGCAGGCGGAGGTCACCTTCCAGCCGGGCGAGGGGATCACCGGGATCCTGCTGATCGTCGAGGGCGACGTGCCCGGTCTCGACCAGGCCGCGTTCCTCAAGGCCGCCGAGGACGCCAAGGCCAATTGTCCGGTCAGCCAGGCGCTGTCCGGTACGGAGATCTCGCTCCGGGCCAATCTGGCTGCCTGACTCCGGCCCTTCGTCCGCCGTCGTCGTCCGGTGCCCCCCGCCGGACGGCGGCGGCGTCGCCGTATCGGGGCATTGACATAACGGCACTCAAGTTTTGTGCTGGAGGTAGGAAGCGGAGTGATGCGGCGCCCGGAAGGGGACTGACATGGCACGTGCGGTCGGGATCGATCTCGGTACGACGAACAGCGTGGTCTCGGTCCTCGAAGGCGGCGAGCCCACCGTCGTCGCCAACGCCGAGGGCGCGCGCACCACCCCCTCCGTCGTGGCCTTCGCGAAGAACGGCGACGTGCTCGTCGGCGAGGTCGCCAAGCGGCAGGCGGTGACCAACGTGGAGCGCACCGCCCGCTCCATGAAGCGGCACATGGGCGACGCGGACTGGCGCTTCCCCGAGCAGGGCCAGGTCGACGGCAGCAGGTTCACGCCGCAGGAGCTGTCGGCGCGGGTGCTGCAGAAGCTGAAGCGGGACGCCGAGGCATACCTCGGGGAGAACGTCACCGACGCCGTCGTCACCGTGCCCGCCTACTTCGACGACCACCAGCGCCAGGCCACCAAGGAGGCCGGGGAGATCGCCGGCCTGAACGTCCTGCGGATCATCAACGAGCCCACGGCCGCCGCCCTCGCGTACGGGCTCGACCGCGGGGACGAGCAGACCGTGCTGGTCTTCGACCTCGGCGGCGGCACCTTCGACGTGTCTCTCCTGGAGATCGGCGACGGCGTCATCGAGGTCAAGGCCACCAACGGCGACACTCTCCTCGGCGGCGACGACTGGGACCAGCGGATCGTCGACCACCTGGTCAAGCAGTTCAAGAGCGGGCACGGCATCGACCTCGGCCAGGACAAGATGGCCGTGCAGCGGCTCCGCGAGGCCGCCGAGAAGGCCAAGATCGAGCTGTCCTCGGCCGGTGAGACCCAGGTCAACCTGCCGTACGTCACCGCCTCCGCGGCGGGGCCGCTGCACCTGGAGGAGAAGCTGACGCGCACGCAGTTCCAGGAGCTGACGGAGGACCTCCTTGAGCGCTGCCGGGCCCCCTTCCACCAGGCCGTCAAGGACGCCGGGGTCAAGCTGGCCGCCGTCGACCACGTCATCCTCGTCGGCGGCTCCACCCGCATGCCCGCCGTCACCGAACTCGTCAAGGACCTCACCGGCAAGGAGCCGCACAAGGGCGTCAACCCCGACGAGGTCGTGGCGGTCGGCGCGACCCTGCAGGCGGGCGTCATCCGGGGCGACGTGAAGGACGTGCTGCTGCTCGACGTGACGCCGCTGTCGCTCGGCATCGAGACCAAGGGCGGCATCATGACCCGCCTGATCGAGCGCAACACCACGATTCCCACGCGCCGTTCGGAGGTCTTCACCACCGCCGCCGACAACCAGCCCTCGGTCGGCATCCAGGTCTTCCAGGGCGAGCGGGAGATCGCGTCGTACAACAAGAAGCTCGGCGTCTTCGACCTGACCGGGCTGCCGCCCGCGCCGCGCGGGGTGCCGCAGATCGAGGTGACGTTCGACATCGACGCGGACGGGATCATGCACGTCTCCGCGAAGGACCTGGCCACCGGGCGGGAGCAGAAGATGACCGTGACCGGCGGATCGGCGCTGCCCAAGGACGACATCGACCGCATGATGCGGGACGCCGAGCAGTACGCGGACGAGGACCGGCGCCGCCGCGAGGCCGCCGAGACCCGTAATGATGCCGAGCAACTCGTGTACCAGACGGAGACGTTCCTGCGGGAGAACGAGGAGCGGGTGCCGGCGGGGACCCGCGAGGAGGTGACCTCGGCGCTCACCGAGCTGAAGACCCTGCTCGACGCCCCGGACACGTCCTCCGAGACGCTGCGTCCGGCCGCGGACCGGCTGTCCGGGGCGGCCCAGCGGATGGGGCAGGCGATGTACGCGGCGCCTCGGCAGGAGGAGCAGCCGTCGGCGGACGAGGACGTGGTGGACGCCGAGGTCGTGGACGACCAGAAGCCACGATAGGGGCGCGGGGAACTGCGCGACCGGCCACGACGGCGCCGCAGCCGAACGACATCTCCGGGGCTCGGGCGCGGGGCCCCAGGCTCACAGCTTGCTCTTCTCCCAGCCCCGCCGCTCCGGCCGCGCCCCCAGCTGTCCCTCGTCGCGCGAGCGGTACACCACGTACGGGCGGAACAGGTACTGGACCGGCGCGCTGAACATATGGATCAGGCGGGTGAACGGGACCAGGGCGATCAGGAGCAGGCCGACGACCGCGTGGATCCGGTAGAGGAGCGGGACCCCGGCCATCCGGTCGATGTCCGGTTGCAGCGTGAAGAGGCTGCGGACCCAGGGGGCGATGGTCTGGCGGTAGTCGTAGCCCTCGCTGACCGAGGAGTGAGCGAGCTTGGCCCACATGCCGAGGACGATCGCCGCGAGCAGCACCAGGTACATCACCTTGTCGTTGGCGGTCGTCGCCTTGAAGACGGGCGCGTTGGTGCGGCGCCGGTAGAGCAGCATCAGGATGCCGAGGACCGCGAGGACGCCCGCCGCCGTGCCGCCGTACAGCGAGAGCAGGTGGTACGTGTGCTCGTTGAGGCCGACGTTGTCGGTCCACCGCTCCGGCACGAACAGGCCCATGACGTGGCCGACGACCACGAACAGGATGCCGTAGTGGAACATCGGCGAGGCCACGTTCAGGAGCCTCGACTCGTACACCTGGGACGAGCGGGTGGTCCAGCCGAACTTGTCGTAGCGGAACCGCCAGATCGTGCCCGCGACGAGCAGGACGACCGCGATGTACGGCAGGGCGCCCCACAGCAGCGTCTTCATGAGTGCCCTCCGACGGTCAGGTACGGGTCCAGGCCCACCTCCTCACGCGGCGGGCCCGAGCGGGCGAGCGCCCGGGCCTCCGCGCGGTCCTTGGGGGAGGGGCCGGGCAGCGTGCCGCAGATGGCGTCGAGGACCGTCGCGTACGGCGTGCCGTGTTCGGTGAGGGCGAGCCGCAACAGCTCCAGACCGGCCCGGTGTTCCTCCAGGAGGACCGGCCCGGCCACGGCGGAGAACTCCAGGACCGCCGGCAGGAAGTCCGGCAGCTCCTCGCCGGTGAAGTCCAGGCCGTGCGCCCGGTACGTCTCCTTGAACCGCACCAGCGTCATGCCGCGCCGGCGCGTGTCCCCGTCCCGCCACCAGCTCAGGTACAGGGAGTGCCGGTTCTTGAAGTCGAAGACCTGGACGTAGTGGGCCGCCAGTTCGCGCGGGCTCGTGGACTCCGCGTACGTGAGGAACGCGTCGAGGGCGGGCGGGGCCGCGGCCCGCAGGAGGGGGAGGCGCTCGCGGAACGCGTCGTCGGGGTAGGCGAGGCAGAGCGCCGCCGCCTGGTGGATCAGGGTGTGCTCGGGGCGGACATGGCTCACTGCTGCTCCCGTACGTCGTCGGGCTCTTCGTCGGAGGTCTGGCGCTTGCGCGCGGCGTGGAAGTTCTCGATGGTCACCAGCGGCAGCTGTTTGCCGCCGGAGTCCTGGCCGAACGGCCCGTCGCCGCCCATGCCGGGGCCGTCCGCGTGGTCGAGCGAGCAGGTGTCCGGGACCGCCGACTCCTCCAGGCGCCGGGCGTCGCCGACGGCCGCGGTGGGGATGACGTAGCGGTCCTCGTACTTGGCGACGGCGAGCAGCCGGTACATCTCCTCGATCCCGGGCCCGTCCATGCCGACCGCCTCGGCGATCGCGCGATCCGGCCGCTCACCGAGGTTGACCGCCCGCATATGGGCGCGCATCGCGGCGAGTTTCGTCAGCGACGACCGTACGGGCCCCACATCGCCCGCAGTGAAGATCTCCGCCAGGTACTCCAGGGGGATGCGGAGCGTGTCGATCGCGCCGAACAGGTTGTCCGCGTCCTCCCCGTCGTGCCCGGTCTCGGTGAGCGCGTCCACCACCGGGGAGAGCGGCGGGATGTACCAGACCATCGGCATCGTGCGGTACTCCGGGTGCAGCGGGAGCGCCACCTTGTACTTGCTGATCAGCGCGTGCACGGGGGAGCGGCGGGCCGCCTCCACCCAGTCGTACGGGATCCCGGCCCGCTCGGCCGCCTGCCGCACCCCGGCGTCCTCCGGGTCCAGGAACACGCCCAACTGGGCCTCGTACAGGGCCTGTTCGTCCTGCGTGGACGCGGCCTCGGTCACCTTGTCCGCGTCGTACAGGATCACCCCGAGATAGCGGAGCCGGCCCACACACGTCTCCGAGCAGACCGTCGGCAGGCCCACCTCGACGCGCGGATAGCAGAGCGTGCACTTCTCGGCCTTGCCGGTGGCGTGGTTGAAGTACACCTTCTTGTACGGGCAGCCCGTCACGCACTTGCGCCAGCCGCGGCAGCCGTCCTGGTCGACGAGGACGATGCCGTCCTCCGCCCGCTTGTACATCGCCCCGGACGGGCAGGACGAGACGCAGGACGGGTTGAGGCAGTGCTCGCAGATCCGCGGCAGATAGAACATGAAGGTCTGCTCGAACGCGAACTTGACTTTGTCCGCGGCCTGTCGGGCCTGCTCGTCGGCCTCGGCCTGCCGAGCCTGCCGGCGGACCTTCTCGACCATCGGGTCAAGGTCGCCGTACTCGGGCGCGCCGCCCAGGTTGTCGTCCCAGTTCGAGGACCACTCGACCTTCATCGGCTTGCCGTCGATCAGCGAGCGCGGCTCCGCCACCGGGTAGTCGTCGCCGAGCGGGGCGTCGGTGAGGTTCTTGTAGTCGTACGTCCAGGGCTCGTAGTAGTCCTTGATCTCCGGGAGCTTCGGGTTGGAGAAGATGGAGAGCAGGGACTTGATACGGCCGCCGTTCTTCAGTTTCAGGGCGCCGCGCCTGTTCAGCTCCCAGCCGCCCCTCCACTTCTCCTGGTCCTCGTAGCGCCGCGGATAGCCCTGGCCCGGGCGGGTCTCGACGTTGTTGAACCAGACGTACTCCATGCCGTTGCGGTTGGTCCACGCCTGCTTGCAGGTGACCGAGCAGGTGTGGCAGCCGATGCACTTGTCGAGGTTCATGACCATCGCGATCTGTGCCATCGGGCGCATCAGTACTCGACCTCCTGGTTGCGGCGGCGGATGACCGTCACCTCGTCGCGCTGGTTGCCTGTCGGACCCAAGTAGTTGAAGGCCCAGGAGAGTTGGGCGTAGCCGCCGATGAGGTGGGACGGCTTCATCAGGACCCGGGTCAGGGAGTTGTGGATGCCGCCGCGCTTGCCGGTGGTCTCCGTCCTCGGCACGTTCACCGTCCGTTCCTGGGCGTGGTGCATGTAGACCGTGCCCTCGGGCATGCGGTGCGAGACGATCGCGCGGGCCACCACCACACCGTTGCGGTTGACGGCCTCGATCCAGTCGTTGTCCGCCACGCCGATCGCGGCCGCGTCCTGCGGCGACATCCAGATGCACTGCCCGCCCCGGGACAGCGACAGCATGAACAGGTTGTCCTGGTACTCGGAGTGGATGGACCACTTGTTGTGCGGGGTCAGATAACGGACCGTGACCTGCTTCTGCCCGTCGGGGCCCAGCTCCGGTTCCCCGAACAGGCGGTTCATGTCGAGCGGCGGCCGGTACACGGGCAGCGCCTCGCCGAGTTCGTGCATCCAGTCGTGGTCCAGGAAGAAGTGCTGGCGCCCGGTGAGCGTGTGCCAGGGCTTCAGGTGCTCCGTGTTGAGCGTGAACGCCGTGTAGCGCCGCCCGCCGGACTCGCTGCCCGACCACTCCGGCGACGTGATCACCGGCACGGGCGCCGCCTGCGTGTCCGCGTACGTGATGCGCTTGCCCTCGGCCTCCGCCGCCAGGTGGGCCATCTCCTGCCCGGTGCGCTTCTCCAGGGTGTGGAAACCCTGCGTGGCGAGGCGGCCGTTGGTGGTGCCGGACAGGGCGAGGATCGTGTTGCAGGCCTTCACCGCGGTGTCCAGGAGCGGCCGCCCGTCCGCGGGCCCGCCGCGCGCCCGCCCGTTGCGCTCGCCCAGGTCGTCCACCTCGTGGTCGGGCCGCAGCGCGATGCCCTTCGCGGGCAGGCCCAACTCCTCGACCAGCGGGCCGAGGGACGCGAACTTGTCGCCGATCGCCGTGTAGTCCCGCTCCACCACCGTCAGGTTCGGCATGGTCTTCCCCGGCACCGGTTCGCAGTCCCCGCGCTTCCAGTCCCGTACGACACCTCCCGGCTGGGCCGTCTCGCCCGGGGTGTCGTGCTGCAGCGCGGTGGCCACCAGGTCCTTGCGTACGCCGAGGTGCGGTGCCGCCAACTCGCTGAGCTTTCGGGCGAGTTGGAGGAACGTCTCGAAGTCGGTGCGCGCCTGCCAGGGCGGGTCGACGGCCGGGGTGAAGGAGTGCACGTACGGGTGCATGTCCGTGGACGACAGATCGTGCTTCTCGTACCAGGTCGCGGCGGGCAGGACGACATCGCTCAGGAGTGTGGACGAGGTCTGCCGGAAGTCCAGGGAGAGCAGCAGGTCGAGCTTGCCCTCGGGCGCCTCCTCGTGCCAGGTCACCTCGCTCGGCCGCTCGTCCGGGCCGGCCTCCTCGGCGCGCAGCGACGAATGAGTGCCGAGCAGATGCCTGGTGAAGTACTCGGCACCCTTCGCGGACGAGCCGAGCAGGTTGGCCCGCCACAGGGTCAGCACACGCGGCCAGTTCTCCGGCGCGTCCGGGTCCTCGCAGGCGAACTTGAGGCTGCCGTCCCTGAGTTGGGCGACCGTGTCGGCCACGTCCTGCTCGCCGAGGTCCAGGGAGTTCCGGTCGAACGTCGGGTACGACGGCATCCAGCCGAGCCGCGCCGACTGCGCCAGGCAGTCCGCCCCGGTCATCCCGTCGAAGCGGCCCTCGCCCAGCGGCGAGGCGAGCACATCCGCCGCGAAGCGGTCGTAGCGCCACTGGTCGGCGTTGAGGAACCAGTAGGCGGCGCCGATCATCTGCCGCGGCGGCCGCGACCAGTCGCCCGCGCCCGCGAGCGTCGCCCAGCCGGTGACCGGGCGGCACTTCTCCTGCCCGACATAGTGGGCCCACCCGCCGCCGTTGCGGCCCTGGCAGCCGGTCAGGGTGAGCAGCGCGAGGAAGCCGCGGTAAATGGTCTCGGAGTGGAACCAGTGGTTGGTGCCCGCGCCCATAAGGATCATGCAGCGCCCGCGTGACTGCTCGGCGGTCCGCGCGAACTCCCGGGCGATCTTCACGGCCTTCGCCGCCGGTACGGAGGTGTGCGCCTCCTGCCAGCCGGGCGTGCCGGGCGAGTCGGTGTCCTCGTACGACTGCGGCCACGCGCCGGGCAGGCCCTCGCGGCCCACCCCGTACTGGGCGAGCAGCAGGTCGAAGACCGTGGTGACCAGCGGTCCTTCCCGGCCGCCGAGCCGGGTTGCGGGCACACCCCGGGCGAGCACCTCGCCGCGCCCCTGACCGTGCGCCCCGCCGTCCGTGTCGAAGCGGGGCAGCAGCACCTCGACTCCGGTCGCGAAGTCCTGCCCGTGCAGGGAGAGTTGCGGCGAGACCGAGCCCAGCTGCAGATTCCACTTGCCCTTGCCGGACTCGGTCCAGCGGAAGCCCAGCGAGCCGTTGGGCACGGCAGGCTGCCCGGTGTTCTCGTCGAGCACGACGGTCTTCCACGCGCCGCCCTCGCCGTCGTCGCCCAGGTCCGAGGAGCGCAGGAACTTGTCCGGGACGTAGGAGCCGTCCTTCTCCTTGAGCGTCACCAGGAACGGCAGGTCCGTGAACTTGCGGACGTAGTCGTCGAAGAACTCCGTCTTCCTGTCGACGAAGAACTCCTTGAGGATGACGTGCCCCATCGCGATCGCCAGGGCGCCGTCCGTCCCGGGATGCGGGTGCAGCCACTCGTCGGCGAACTTCGCGTTGTCCGCGTAGTCCGGCGCCACGACCACGACCTTCTGGCCCCGGTAGCGTGCCTCGGCCATCCAGTGCGCGTCCGGCGTCCGCGTCACCGGGACATTCGAACCCCACATCATCAGATAGGCCGCGTCCCACCAGTCACCCGACTCCGGTACGTCGGTCTGGTCGCCGAAGACCTGCGGGGAGGCAACGGGGAGGTCCGCGTACCAGTCGTAGAACGACAGCATCGGCGCGCCGATGAGGGAGTGGAAACGGGCGCCCGCCGCGTGCGACACCATCGACATCGCCGGAATCGGCGAGAACCCCGCGATCCGGTCGGGGCCGTACTTCCTGATGGTGTGGACATGCGCCGCCGCGACGATCTCAAGCGCCTCGTCCCACGTCGCCCGCACCAACCCGCCCTTGCCGCGCGCCACTTGGTACGTACGCCGCCGCTCCGCGTCGTCCTGGATGTCCGCCCAGGCGAGCACCGGGTCCTTCCACCGCTGCTTCGCCTCGCGGTACAGGTCGAGCAGCACGCCCCGGACGTACGGGTAGCGCACCCGCGTCGGCGAGTACGTGTACCAGGAGAACGCGGCGCCGCGCGGGCAGCCGCGCGGCTCGTACTCGGGGCGGTCCGGGCCGACCGACGGGTAGTCCGTCTGCTGCGTCTCCCACGTGATGATGCCGTCCTTGACGTACACCTTCCAACGGCAGGAACCCGTGCAGTTCACGCCGTGCGTGGAGTTCACCACCTTGTCGTGGCTCCACCGGTCCCGGTAGAACGCGTCCGCCTGCCGGCCGCCGGACCGCTCGATGCTGTGCAGGTCGGGCGCCGCCTTGCCGCGCCGGAAGAACCTGCCGGCGCGCAGCAGCGCGGCGCCCGGTTCCGTCACATGGTCGGTCACCGCAGAGCTCCCTCGGAACGTGGGACAACGCCTCCGGCGAACGTAAGCGGGATGCGGGGCGGCTACATCTTCGCGGGGGCCGTCCGGGGCTCGCTTACCCCTGACGTAATCGACGGTCCCGACCGCGCCCGGCAGAGTCGTCGTACCGGGCCCGAGCCGATCGTGGCCGCCGACCGAGAGGAACCGATCATGTCGACTCCTTCGCTCACCCTGCGCCGCCTCCTCGCCCTCGACGCCGTGGGCACCGGCGCCAACGGCCTTGCCTACACCGCCGCCTCCGGGCCGCTGGGCCGGTTCCTCGGCGTCGACCCCGGGCTGCTGCTCGCCCTCGGCCTGGGGCTCGCGCTCTACGCGGGCGGCGTCGGGCTGCTCGCCACCAGGTCGAGGCCGCCGGTACTCGCCGTGAACGCGGTCGTCGACATCAACGCGGTCTGGGCCGCGCTCAGCCTCGTCGCGCTCGCCGCGTGGCTGGAGCCGAGCGCGGCGGGCGCCGTGTACATCACGGTGCAGGCGCTCGTCGTGGCCGCCTTCGCCGTCGCGCAGTACGTGGCCCTGCGGGGCGGGCGGGCCGGGGTGCCGGTCAGGGCATGAGCTCCCGCAGATGCTTGGCCGTCGCCGGGTCGGCCGGGAGCAGCGTCTCCACGGCCAGCTCGGCGACCGTCACGTCCAGCGGCGTGTTGAACGTCGCGATCGACGACACGAACGACAGCTGCCGGCCCTGGTGCTCCAGGCGCAGCGGCAGCGCGAAGTACGGCACCGGCGGCTCGTCCGGGTCCGGCCGCTCGCCCGGGTCCGCCACCGGGTAGGCCGCGACCTCCTCGTACAGCTCGCGCAGCGCGTCCGAGCGGTGCAGGGCGATCTGGTGCTCCATCTGGTCAAGGAGATGCGCCCGCCACTCGCCCAGGTTGCGGACCCTCGCGGCCAGGCCCTCCGGGTGCAGGGTGAGGCGCATGACGTTCAGCGGCGGCGCGAGCAGGTGCTCCGGCACGCCGTCGAGGAGCATCGCCATGCCCCGGTTCGCGGCCACCACGTCGTACCTCGCGTCCACGACCAGGGCCGGGTACGGCTCGTATCCCTGAAGCAGCTGGTCGAGGCCGGTGCGCAGGGCGTCCAGGGACGGGTCGTCGAGCGGGGTCTCCGGGAAGCGCGGCGCGTACCCGGCGGCAAGGAGCAGCGCGTTCCGCTCCCGCACGGGGACGTCCAGGTGGTCGGCGAGGCGCAGCAGGAACTCCTCGCTGGGGCGGGAGCGGCCGGTCTCCACGAAGCTGATGTGCCGGGCCGAGGAGTCGGCGCGCAGCGCCAGCTCCAGTTGGCTGATGCGGCGCCGCTGCCGCCAGCCGCGCAGGAGCGGGCCGACTCCCTTGTCCCGTACGGCAGTTGGCCTCCGTTGGGTGCTGGTCATGACAGGACGGTAACCGATCCGGGGCGCGGCGGCTGTGGCAGGCTGACGGCGAGGCCCCGTACGACTTTGAGGAGCACGGCCATGGCACTGGCACCGCTGTCGCAGCAGGAGATCGACGACCGGCTCGCGGAGCTGCCCGGCTGGGAGTTCCGGGACGAGAAGCTGCGGCGCACCTACCGCCTCGGCTCGCACTTCGCGGCGGCGGCGCTGGTGCTGCACATCGCGCAGGTGCAGGACGAGCTGGACCATCACTCGGACCTGACGCTCGGGTACAACAAGGTCGCGCTGTCCGTGAACACCCACAGCGTGGGCGGGGCGGTCACGGAGAAGGACTTCGGGCTGGCGGGACGGGTGGAGGCGCTGTCCCAGGGGCACGGGGTCAAGGCGACGTGAGGGCGGCATGAGGGCGCCATGAGGGCAACGTGAGGCGGCGTGCCGGACCTTGCCGGAACCGCAACAGGATTCGCCCGGCACATCCACGTACGCGCACGCTGGCCCCCGTACACGTACCACCTGAGGGGCGACCACACATGGGCGATCACCGGCACGGCCACGGCGCGCACGGCCAAAGCACGGATGAGCAGGGCACGCACGAGCAGGGCACGCACGAGTGCCCCGCGCACGGCCACGCGCACGCGGACGTCGACTGGGCGGAGATGAGCGCGAGCCTGGAGCGGCGGGCCGAGGCGTATGCGCCGCTGACCGCGCAGATCATCGAGCAGGTACGGGCCGTGCAGCCCCAGCCGCGCCGGATCGTCGACGCGGGCAGCGGCCCCGGCGTCGTGACCTGCGCGCTCGCCGCCGCCTTCCCGCAGGCCGAGGTCGTCGCCGTGGACGGCACGCAGGCCCTGCTCGACCTGACCGCACGGCGGGCCGAACGCGTGGGGCTCGGCGACCGGGTCCGTACCCGCCTCGCCGACCTGCCCGACGGCCTCGCGGACCTCGGCGGGGCGGACGTGATCTGGCTCGGCCTCGCCCTGCACCACCTCGGCGACCAGCGCGCCGCGCTCGCCGAGTTCGCCCGGCACCTCGCGCCCGGCGGGGCCCTCGTCCTCCTGGAGGGCGGGCTTCCGGCGCGCTACCTGCCGCGGGACATCGGCATCGGCCGCCCCGGACTGCAGGCCCGGCTCGACGCGGCCCAGGAGACCTGGTTCAACGAGATGCGCGCCGCCCTGCCCGACGCCAAGGACGAGGTCGAGGACTGGGGCGCGCTGCTCACCGCCGCCGGACTCGCGCACGTCGAGACCCGCACCCATCTGCTCGACCTGCCCGCGCCCGCCTCCGGCACGGTCCGCGCCCATGTCGCCGACGTCCTCGGGCGACGCGCCGGCGGCCTGCGCGAGGGGCTTGACGCGGACGACGCCGCCACCGTCGGCCGGCTCCTCGACCCGGACGACGAGGCGGGCCTCGACCGGCGGCCGGACGTGTTCCTCCTGGCCACCCAGACCGTGCATCTCGGGAAGCGGGCCGCCTGACACGCGCGGGCCCGCTGACACGCGCGGGCCCGCTGACACGCGTACGAGCACGGCGGAGCCGCCGTGCTCCTACGCCGGCGGAGCCGCCGTCCGGAACACCTCCGGGCGGCGGCTCCGCCGGTGCCGTGTGCGACTCGGCCGCCTCAGACCACGTCGAACGTCGCCGGGTCCGGGCCCAGCCGCTTGCCCTCGTCGAGCGCCGCGATCGCGGTCAGGTCCTCGTCGTCGAGCTCGAAGCCGAACACGTCGAGGTTCTCCCGGATCCGGGACGGCGTCACGGACTTCGGGATCACCACGTTGCCCAGCTGGAGGTGCCAGCGCAGCACGACCTGGGCCGGGGTGCGGTCGTGCTTGCGCGCGATCGCCACGATCGTCGGCACGTCGAGCAGGCCCTTGCCCTGGCCGAGCGGCGACCAGGCCTCGGTCGCGATGCCGCGCCGCGCGTGCGCCGCGCGGGACTCGGACTGCTGCAGCTGCGGGTGCAGCTCGATCTGGTTGAGCGCCGGCACGACCGACGTCTCGCCGAGCAGCCGCTCCAGGTGCTCGGGCAGGAAGTTCGAGACGCCGATGGCCTTCGCGCGGCCGTCGGCGTAGATCTTCTCGAACGCCTTGTACGTGTCCACGTACTCGTCCCGGGACGGGAGCGGCCAGTGGATCAGGTACAGGTCGACGTGGTCCAGGCCGAGCTTGTCGAGGGAGGCGTCGAAGGCGCGCAGCGTCGAGTCGTAGCCCTGGTCGGAGTTCCACAGCTTGGTGGTGACGAACAGCTCGTCACGCGCGATGCCCGACGAGGCGAGCGCCCGGCCCGTGCCCCTCTCGTTCTCGTACGCGGCGGCCGTGTCGATGCTGCGGTACCCGGCCTCCAGGGCGGTGCCGACCGCGCGCTCCGCCTCGTCGTCCGGCACCTGCCAGACGCCGAAGCCGAGCTGCGGCATGGCGACGTCGTTGTTGAGGGTGATGGTGGGGACCTTGCTCACGAGCTCTCGATCCTTCGGTGGTGGGTGGTACTCACATCGTCAACGATCTCTCCCTGCCGTGCATTCCGGTTCCCGGGCGCGTGCAGGGCCTATCCCCGCGGGCGCGTGCAGGGCCTATTCCCGCGGCACGTGCAGGGCCTATTCCCGCGGCACGTGCAGGGCTTATTCCCGCGGCACGTGCACGGCTCACGCCGTCGACCGCGCCGGGAGCCCCAGATACGCCTCCCGCACCCTCGGGTCGGCCCGCACCTCGGCCGGGGTGCCCTCCGCCAGGACCGCGCCGAGGTCGAGGACGACGACGCGGGCGCACAGCTCCATGACGAACGCCACATTGTGCTCGACCAGCAGCACCGCACAGCCCGTCTCGTCCGCGAGATGCCGTACGACGGCCGACAGCTGGGCGCGCTCCGCGGCCGTCATCCCCGACGCGGGCTCGTCCAGGAGCAGCAGCCGGGGCGGGTCGGCGAGGGCCCGCGCCAGCTCGACCATGCGGGCCCGGCCGACCGGCAGGGCGCCCGCGCTGCCGTCCGCCAGGCCGTCGAGACCGCACTCCTTGAGCACCTCCGACGCCCTTGCCCGGCGGGCCCGTTCACGCCTGCGGCGGCCGGGCGCACCGACCGCGTCGGCCACGAGCCCGCCCCCGCCGCCGCGCCACTCCTGGGCCACCAGCAGATGGTCGGCGACGGTCAGCTGGCCGAAGAGCTGCTGACGCTGGAACGTACGCCGCATGCCGTGCCGGGCCCGCCAGACGGTGGAGCGCCGGGTGATGTCGGCCCCGTCGAGCAGGACGCGGCCGGAGTCCGGGCGGCGGATACCGGAGACCACGTCGAACAGGGTGGTCTTCCCGGCCCCGTTGGGCCCGATAAGGCCGCAGACCTCGCCGGGGCGGACGGCGATCCGCGCGTCCCGCAGGGCCCGTACGCCGCCGAACCGGACGTCGATCCCGCTCGCTTCGAGCACGTGATGCTTCATGGCCCGCTCACCTCTGTACGTGTGTCGTTCCCCTCGGTGCGTGTGTCGATCCCCAGGTACGCCTCCGTCAGCCGGTCCGCCTCGACCTCCGCGCGCGGGCCGCACCAGGAGACGCGGCCCTGGGCCAGGTACGCGACCCGGTCGGCGACGCCCAGGATCTCGGCGGCCTTCTCCTCGACGAGCAGCAACGCCGTACCCGCGTCCCGCAGTTCGGTCAGCAGCCGGAACACCTCGTCGACGACGCGCGGTGCGAGTCCGAGGGACGGCTCGTCGGCGATCAGCACCTTCGGTGGGCGCTGCAACAGCGGGGCGAGGGCGAGGAGTTGCTGCTCACCGCCGGAGAGCGAGCCGGCGCCGACGGTGCGGCGGGCGGCGAGCGCGGGGAACCGCTCGTACACCGCGTCGCGGTCGGTGCGGTGCGGCAGGTGCAGGGTGAGGTTCTCGTCGATGGTGAGTGCCGGGAAGATGCCGCGGCCTTCGGGGGCGAGGAGGACGCCTTCGCGGGAGCGGTGGACGGGGGTTTGCCGATTTGCGTCCCGGCCGTCCATCAGCACCTGGCCGGTGCGGGGCGTCAGGAGTCCGGCTGCTACTCGGCAAGTGGTGGTTTTTCCTGCGCCGTTGGGGCCCAGAAGGGCGAGGATTTCACCCCGGCGAACGGTCAAGGTCACGCCGTGGAGGACGGGGGCTCCGTCGTATCCCGCGTGTATCTCGTGGAGAGTGAGGGCGCTGTCTTCCTCTGCCGCGTATGAGGACGAGCCCGGAGGGCGATCTGCGATGCGGCTGTCCGCAGGACTTTCGGGAAGGGGCGGGGCAGGGGAAGAAGAGACCCGGTGCCGATGCCTCCGTACCGACACCGCCGCGCAATACCCGTCCGGGTCGTTCGCCAACGCCAGCCCCGCCAGCCCGAAAAGAATCACCGGCAGATGCGCGGACTCCGTCACGTAGTCCGCGATCAGGTGCGGGGCGAGCGCGAACACCAGCCCCGCCACCACCGCGAACTGCGGCCGCCGCACGCCCGCCGCCACGACCACCGCGAGCCAGATCAGGCCCGTCATCGCGGTGAAGTCGGTTGCGGTGATCCGGGTGTTGTACGAGGCGTACATGACCCCGCCGAACCCGGCGAGCCCCGCCGACAGCGTGAACAGGAGCAGTTTCGTACGGACGACGGAGACGCCGGAGGCCATCGCCGCCGCAGGAGCGGACCGTACGGCGAGCATCGCGCGCCCCGTGGGCGAGTTGCGCAGCGCGCTGAGGGCCGCCACGACCGCCGCGACGAGGACGAGCAGGGCGACACCGAGGGCCCGGTCGTCGCCCAGGTCCACGGGACCGAAGACCGGCCGCGGGATCGCCCAGCCCGTGTCGCCGTTCCTCAACCACCCCGTCTGGAAAAGCACTTGGTCGGCGAGAAACGCGAGCGCGAGCGTCGCGAGGGCGAGGGAGCGGCCGCCCAGGCGCAGCGCGGGCAGCGCGACCAGGGCGCCGAGCAGCGCGGCCGCACACGTACCGACGAGCGTCGCACCGAGGAACGGCCAGCCCTGACTCATCAGCAGCCCGGCGACCAGGGCCGCGCCCGTGACGAACGTGGCCTGCGCGAGCGAGACCATCGCGCCCAGCCCCGTGACCACCGTGAAGGAGAGGAAGACGAGCGAGACGGCGAGGCCCTGGGCCAGGATGCCGCTCCAGAACGGGGTCGTGACCGTGTAGAAGGCGATCGCGAGCAGTGCCGCGCCCGCCGCCCACGGCCCCCAGCGCCGTCCCCATGAACGGCCCGCGAGATAGTCCGGCGGCGGCGCGTCCACGGCGGCGGTGCCCGCGGTGCGCTGCCGCCGGGCCATGAGCAGCAGCCCGGCGAAGAGGATCAGGAACGGCACGGCCGTACGGAATCCGGTGAGGCCGTCGGCGAACGAGGCGTACCCGGCGACGAGGTTCTGCAGGACTCCGAGCGCCAGGCCGCCCGCGAAGGCGAGCGGGATGGAGGCGAAGCGGCCGAGGACGGCGGCGGTCGCGGAGACGAAGAGGAACAGGGTGAAGTCGTGGGCGGAGAGCCCGAGGAGCGGAGTTGCCAGCACTCCCGCCAGACCCGCGAGCGCGGACGACAGCATCCATGCCACCGACGACAGCCGGTCGGCGCTCATGCCGCGCAGCTCGACCAGGGAGCGGTTGTCGACGACGGCGCGCAGGCGAAGCCCGAGCGGGGTGTGCCGGAGGAGCAGCCACAGGCCCGCGGCGACCACGGCCGTGGTGACCCAGGTGATCAGCTGGTCCGAGTCGACGCCCACGCCGTCCATCAGCTGCCAGGACACGGCGGGGCTCGGCCCGACGCCGGGCAGCCCGAACTGGTTCTCGGCGGGTTGCACGGGCGCGCCCGCCTGCTCAAGCAGCTCGACGATCCACAGGCCGAGCGCGGGCAGCGCCACCAACAGGCCGATGGTGGCGACTATTTGGGCCGTCTCGCCGACCTTGGCCAGCTTGCGGAACATCAGCCGGTCCAGGCCCCAGCCGAGCCCCGGCGCGACCACGCAGACGAGCAGCAGCGCGGTCGGTACGGCGGGCCAGCCGAAGGCGGAGTGCAGTTCGTGGAAGGCGAGCGCGCACAGGTACGCGGTCGCGCCGTGGGCGAAGTTGAAGAGCCCGGACGCCGAGTAGGAGAGCACGAGCCCGGTGGCGAGCAGCGCGTACAGCGCGCCCGAGACGAGACCGCTGAGGACGAAACCGAGAAGGTCAGCCATCGGTGGCCGCCCTACTTGAAGGGGATGGGTTCGTAGCACCGATACGGCGACGACACCTCGTACCGGCCGTTCTTGAGCTGCACGAGCGCGCCGCAGCCGAAGGACTCCTTCTGGCCCATGGGCAGTTCGCGGTCGCCGACCAGCGTGCCCTTGTCCTTGAAGCCTTTGGCGGCCTCCTGGAAGGAGGCGGTGGTGAGGTCGCGGCCGGCCTTCTCGGCGATGGCGAGGAACAGGTCGGCGGACATATAGCCCGTCATCATGTGCATGTTGAGAGGCACGTCCTTGCCGGCGGCCTTCCTGATGTCCGCCTTGAACTGCTTCATCCGCGCGCTGTCCGATTCGAACGGCTCGAAGGTGAGCAGCACATGCACCCCGTCGAGCGCCTTCCGGCTGGTGCTCTTGGCGAGCAGCCCGGGGTCGTAGTCGGTGGGGTCGGTGAGGACGCCCTGGTAGCCGGTCCGCTTGAGCGCCGTGAACAGGCCGATGTTGTACGGGGTCTGCATCACGGAGACCACCGCGTCCGGCGCCTTCCCGCCGTCGCTGCGCAGGATCTCCTTGGTGTACGCGGACCAGTCGCTGGGCGTGGACGTCGCGGGGACGACGGCCTTCGCGTACGTCACGTCGAAACCGGCGGCGGCGAAGCCCTGCTTGTAGGTGCGGATGGCGAAGGTGCCGGCGTCGTTGTCGTTGGCGAGGATCGCGACGGACTTGCCCCGCGCGCCGCCCATCACCTCGGCCAGGCCTTTCTGCCAGGCCTGGGTGAGAGTGCCGCCCGGCATCGGGACCAGGCAGCCGGTGAAACCGTAGATGTACTCGGGCCCGCAGAACTGCGGGACGGTGCCCCAGCCGAACGTCGGCACCTGCTCCTTGTTCAGGAAGTCCGCGCCGGAGAAGGTGACCGAGCTCATCGGGGAGATCGCGAACACCTTGTCCTGCTGGACGAGTTTGCGGGCCGCGGCGAGGTTCTTGGCGGGGTTCTGGCCGTCGTCCTCCGCGCCCAGGTAGTCGATCTTCCGGCCGTTGACGCCGCCCTCGGCGTTGGCGCGGTCGTAGCGGGCCTTCGCGCCGAGGTCGGTGTCCCGTTTGCTGTACCCGCTGGACGTGGTCATGGAGACGATGCCGCCGACCTTGATGCTGTCGTCGCTCACGCCGCGCGCCGAACCGCCCTTGTCTCCGCCGGAGGCGGAGGTGGCGGCGGAGTTGCAGGCGGTCGCGGCGAGCAGCAGGGCGGCAGCGGCGGCGAAGGTGCGGGTGCGGTTGCGTCGAGGCACTGGCCTGATCCCTCCGTCGAAGTGAGGGGGATTCTGCGGGCAACCTGATGAACCGTCAAGAACTGACGCATCGGTAACTGATGAACCGTCAGGACCTGGTGCAGGTGAGGTTCAAGCCGAGGGTCAGGCGCGGTAGAGGGCCTCCACCTCGGCCGCGTAGGTCTGCTCGATCGCCTTCCGCTTCAGCTTCAGGGACGGGGTCAGCAGCCCGTGCTCCTCGGAGAACTGGTGCGCCAGTATCCGGAACGTACGGATCGACTCGGCCTGCGAGACCAGCGTGTTCGCCGCGACCACCGCACGCCGGATCTCCGTCTCCAGGTCCGGGTCGCGGACCAGGTCGGCGGGGTTCAGCGTCGGCTTGCCGCGCATGTTCAGCCAGTGCTCGACGGAGTCGGAGTCCAGCGTCACCAGGGCCGCGATGTACGGCCGGTCGTTGCCGACGATGATGCACTGGGCGACCAGCGGATGGTCCCGTACCCGCTCCTCCAGCTGCGAGGGCGAGACGCTCTTGCCGCCGGAGGTCACGATGATCTCCTTCTTGCGGCCGGTGATCGTCAGATAGCCGTCCTCGTCGAGGTGGCCCAGGTCGCCGGTGGCGAGCCAGCCTCCGTGCAGCGCCTCGTCGGTGGCCTTCGGGTTGCCCAGATAGCCCTGGAAGACATGGCCGCCGTGCAGCCACACCTCGCCGTCGTCCGCGATGTGCACCGTCGCACCCGGGATCGGACGGCCGACCGTGCCGAAGCGGGTCTGCTCCGGCGGGTTGGCGGTCGCGGCGGCGGTCGACTCGGTGAGCCCGTACCCCTCGAAGATCAGCACGCCCGCGCCCGCGAAGAACAGGCCGAGCCTGCGGTCCATGCCGGAGCCGCCGGACATCGCGTGCCGCACCCGGCCGCCCATCGCCGCGCGGACCTTGGAGTACACCAGCTTGTCGAAGAGCTGATGCTGCATCCGCAGCGCCGCCGAGGGGCCCGAGCCGGTGCCGAAGGCCTTGTGCTCCATCGCGTCCCAGTACTTCACCGCGACCTCGACGGCCTTGTCGAACGGCCCGAGCTTGCCCTCCGTCTCGGCCTTCCTGCGGGCCGCGTTGAAGACCTTCTCGAAGATGTACGGCACGGCCAGGATGAACGACGGCCGGAACGCGGCCAGGTCGGGCAGCAGCGCGGCCGCGTTCAGGTTCGGCTGGTGCCCCAGCTTGACCCGGCCGCGAACCGCCGCGACCTCCACCATCCGCCCGAAGACGTGCGCGAGCGGCAGGAAAAGCAGCGTGGACGCCTCGTCGCCGCGCTTGGAGTGGAACACCGGCTCCCAGCGGCCGAGCACGGTGTCCGCCTCGTACATGAAGTTGGCGTGGCTGATCACGCAGCCCTTCGGGCGGCCCGTCGTACCGGAGGTGTAGATCACCGTCGCGACCGAGTCCGGCGTGACCGCGCGGCGGTGGCGGTGCACCACCTCGTCGTCGATGTGCTCGCCCGCGGCCCGCAGTTCACCGACCGCGTCCGAGTCCAGCTGCCAGAGGCGGCGCAGCGCGGGCAGCCGGTCGATGACCGAGCCGATCGTCATCGAGTGGTCCTCGTGCTCCACGACGCAGGCCGAGACCTCGGCGTCGTACAGCATCCAGAAGACCTGGTCGGCGGAGGATGTCGGGTAGACCGGCACGACCTGCGCGCCGACGGTCCACAGGGCGAAGTCGAAGAGCGTCCACTCGTAGCGCGTACGGGACATGATCGCGACGCGGTCGCCGAACCGTACGCCCTGCGCGAGCAGGCCCTTGGCCAGGGCGAGGATCTCGTCGCGGAACTCTGCGGCGGTGACGTCCTGCCACACGCCGTCGGTCTTGCGTCCCAGGGCGATGCGCAGGGGGTCTTCGAGGGCATGGCCGAAGACGGCATCGGCCAGACCGCCCACCGGCGGCGCCGACGCCAGGGGAGGTGAGGTGAACTCGCGCAATGGTTCTCCTTGTGGCGCTCCACACAGCGCGGGTGACGGTACCCCACGCGGCTCCCGGGCGGGAGGGGGTGGCGCTTCCGGGATTTTTGGCATCGCCACAGGTCAGGCGGCGAAATGAGGGGACAGGGGTGGAGGCGTGGGCGCAGGCGTGGGCGGAGGCATGGGCGGAATCTTACTTACGGGTAAGTTTCGGTGCCGTAATCTCCACGGGATCTATACGGGGTAGTCACGCTGTGTGCCCCTGCCCGGCTGATCCGGGCCGGCATGGCGGGAGTCTCCCCTGCGCGCGGTGCCCTCAGCGGCCCCGGTGCAAGCGGTCGCCGCCCGCCAGGATCGCCGAGGCCAGCGCGTCCGCCGCCTCCTGCGTCCGCGCCGCCCGCGTGCGGCCGTGGCGGAGGACGAAGTCGACCTCGCCGAGGTCCGGGAGGCCCGAGCGGATGCGGGACAGGCCCGGCGGGATCAGGCTGCGGGTGTGGGCCATCACGCCGAGGCCCGCGCGGGCCGCCGCCACCAGGCCGTTGAGGCTGCCGCTGGTGCAGGCCACGCGCCACGCCCGGCCGTGTCGCTCCAGGACCTCAAGGGCACGGGCCCGCGTGATGCCGGGCGGCGGATACACGATCAGCGGGACCGGCTCCTGCGGGTCGATCCGCAGCCGCTCCCCGCCCGACTCCGCACCGACCCACACCAGCTCGTCCCGCCACACCAGCGTCCCGTCCGCCCCCGCGTGCCGCTTGGCGAGGACCAGGTCGAGCCGCCCGTCCGCGAGCCTGCGGTGCAGGGTGCCGGACAGCTCGACCGTCAGCTCCAGGTCGACCTCCGGGTGCTCGCGCCGGAACGCCTTGAGGATCTCCGGGAGTTCGGTGAGGACGAAGTCCTCCGAGGCCCCGAACCGCAGCCGCCCGCGCAGCCGCGTCCCCGCGAAGAACGCCGCCGCCCGCTCGTGCGCCTCCAGGATCGTGCGGGCGAAACCGAGCATCGCCTCGCCGTCCTCGGTCAGCTCCACGCTGTGCGTGTCCCGGGCGAAGAGCGTGCGGCCCGTCGCGTCCTCAAGGCGCCGCACGTGCTGGCTCACCGTCGACTGCCGCAGACCCAGCCGGCGCGCGGCCCGCGTGAAGCTCAGCGTCTGCGCCACGGCCAGGAACGTGCGCAGCTGCCCCGGGTCGTACATGACACAGAGGCTAGGCCCTGTGGGCCTGCGCGGCTATCGGCGATCGCGATAGCAGTCAGTCCCGTATCCCGGATTCCCGATCACGGGGAACTGGAGGACGATGGAGAGGGCACGCTCCGCACCGCGCGCCCGTCCCGGCCCACCGACTCCCGGCCCCCGACTCCCGGCCCACCGACTCCCCGACCACCGCACTGGAGCACAGCGCACGTGAAACGCCCGACCTGGCCGTCCCGGCTGCCGATCGACCCGTACGTCCTGCTGCTGCTCGGCACGGTGGGGATCGCCGCGCTTCTGCCCGCGCGCGGCACGGGCGCCGACGTCGCCTCCGGCGCGGCCACCGCGGCCGTCGCCTTCCTGTTCTTCCTCTACGGGGTCCGCCTCTCCACCCGCGAGGCGCTCGACGGGCTGCGCAACTGGCGGCTCCACCTCACCGTCATCGCCTGCACCTTCGCCGTGTTCCCACTGCTCGGCCTGGCCGCGGGCGGGCTCGTGCCGTACGTCCTGACGCCCGCGCTCTACAGCGGCTTCCTGTTCCTGACCCTCGTACCGTCGACCGTGCAGTCCTCGATCGCGTTCACCTCCATCGCGCGCGGCAACGTGCCCGCCGCGATCTGCGCCGGGTCGTTCTCCTCGCTCGCCGGGATCGTGCTCACCCCGCTGCTCGCGGCCGGGCTGATCGGCGGGCACGCCGGGTTCTCCGCGGACTCGCTCGTGAAGATCGTGCTGCAGCTGCTCGTGCCGTTCCTCGCCGGGCAGTTCCTGCGCCGCTGGATCGGGCCGTTCGTCGCCCGGCACAAGAAGGTTCTGGGGTGGGTGGACCGCGGCTCCATCCTGCTCGTCGTGTACGCCGCGTTCAGCCAGGGCATGGTCGCCGGGATCTGGCACCAGGTCACCCCGCTGCGGCTGCTCGCGCTGCTCGGCGTGGAGGCCGTGCTGCTCGCCGTGATGCTGACACTCACCTGGTTCGGGGCGAAGCGCCTCGGCTTCGGGCGGGCCGACCGGGTGGCGATCCAGTTCGCCGGGTCGAAGAAGTCCCTGGCGGCCGGGCTGCCCATGGCGAGCGTCCTGTTCGGCGCGCAGGCCTCGCTCGCGGTGCTTCCGCTGATGCTGTTCCACCAGATGCAGCTGATGGTCTGCGCCGTCATCGCCAAGCGCCGCTCCCGCGACCTGGAGGCCTCGCCCGACGCCGCACCGCCCGCGCCGGAGCCGGACCCCGGTCCGATCAGTCGCCTGGAGCGAGCCGCAGCCGCAGGAACCGTGGCCGGTACAGCGACACGTTCCGGCTGACGTTGGCCTGCGCGGCCCGCGGGTCCGGGTCCAGCCAGTTCACGTCGTAGCTGAGCAGCAGCCGGCCGTCGTCGCCGCGCAGCGCCGGGTGCGCCTGCGGGTTGTAGACGGCCGTGCGCTGCTGCGGCGCGCTGTCCGCCGGCAGCGGCGGCGTGAACCCCTTCGCCGGGCCGTGCCACGGGCCGGACGGGGCGCACGACCAGTACGACGTGATCGTCGACAGGCCCTCCACCCCCGCCGCCATGGTGAACAGCACCCACGTCCCCTCGTCCCGTACGACGGTGTACGCGCTGCCCACGCCCTTCTTCGCCCCGTCCCCGAGCACCGGCGCCGCCCGGTCGCCCCAACCCTCGCCGTCCCAGTACCGCCAGGCGCCGGGCTCGGCGAGCCGCCCGCGCGGGACGCGCGCCAGGAACGCCTGCGACGCGGCCCCCGTCGCCGTCTTCCCGTCGTTGCCGCCGAAGACGTACGTGTACTCCTCGCCGTCGACCGCGGTCGTCCCGTACAGGACGCGCTCGGCCGGGTCCTGGACCGTGCTCTGGTCGGAGACCCGGACCACGCCCTCCAGGCGCAGGCCGGGCAGGGAGAGGGTGGCGACCTCCGTGGCCAGCGGCAGGCCGTAGATCCACGGGCCGGTGCCGGTGGCGCGGGTCCAGAGCAGGACCCGGACCACCTGCTCGGCGGAGCCGGGGGAGCGCGGCTCGACCTTCGCCGCGACCGGCCAGCGCCACTGCCCGGCCGCCGGATCGGCGAACACCGGCGCGGGCAGCGTCCGCTCAAGACGGCCCGAACGGTCCATCACCACCGCTGAGTTGCGTACGAAGGGTGCGCTGCCGTCGCGCCAGGAGTGCGGCTGGCCCGACCGGTTCGGCGGCGCGTGCACCCGGCCGAGGAACGTGTCCGAGAAGAGCCACAGGACCCGGCCGTCCGGGAGGCGCACCGAGTGCGTGCCGTCGCCGCCGGACCAGTCGTCGGCGCGCGACGCGTCGTCGCCGTACCGGGTGAACTCCCCGGTCGTGCCCTGGTCCGGCGCCCAGGACGCCACCTTGCGCGGGGCGCACGCGGCGCCGGCCTCCCGGCCGTCCGTCGCCGGGAGGGCGGCGAGCAGGGCGCCCACCAGGACCGCGGCGAGCAGCAGCACCACACCGGCGCCGAACTGCCGCCGCCGGCCCGCGGGAACCCTCGTACGCTTCGTACGCTCAGCGGCCGACACGCACCGGACGTTAACGGCTGCCGTTGATCCGGTCCATGGGCAGCCACAGCACGGTGCCGCGTGTCACAGCGGACTTGGCACGTCCCTGCTGTCCCTGCCGTCCCAGGCGTTTCACCTCGGCGTCGCTCAACGCCCGGTCCCAGACCCGGACTTCGTCCAGCGCACCGGCGAAGTGCTGGCGGCTGTCGACGCGTTGGCCGATGTGCACCCCGAACCCGGAGGTGCGGGTCACCGAGCCTGGAGCGGCGGCCGTGGCGGCCTTCGCGCCGTCGACGGTCAGGCTGAACTCTCCACCCGAACGGCGCAGTACGGCGTGGTGCCATGCCCCGTCGTTGTGCGCGGAGGGGCTGCGCACCCATGCCGAGCGGGGCGCGGCGGCCCCGTCCCTGGCGGTCATCAGGCCGGTGATCCGCCCCGAGCCGGGCTCCGCGCGCAGCCACACCTGCGGCTGGTTGGTGCCGACCCCGCCCATCCACAGCAGCGGATGGTTCCCGCTCGCCGCCGAGTAGCGGAACCACACGGACGCCGTGAAGTCCTTCTCGTACAGCGGGAGTTGCGAGCGGTAGGGCAGGCGTACGGCGTCGTCCCGGCCGTCGAGGGCGAGCGCCCCGCCGAACCGGCCGGGGGTCTGCCGGGCGCCGCCGAGCACGGCCCCGCCGGGCGCGCCGGACGCCAGGTCGGGGGTGGTCGGGTCGGGGCCGCGGCGGGGCTTCAGCCAGTCCTCGGTGAAGCGGGCGAAGCGGATCTCGTCGCGCGCGTCCACCGCGCCGCCCTCGTAGAGGAGGCCGACGGTCGCCGGGGAGCTGTCCGCGCCGCCGATCGCCACCATGTCGGAGTAGCCGGACCAGTCGGTCGTCACGACCGTGCCGCGGTCCACGCTCTCCCAGGTGCGGCCCTCGTCGTACGAGGAACGCACCATCATCGTGCGCCGCCGGTCCGGGTCGGCCGGGCAGGAGAGCAGCATCCGGCTCTCAAGGCCGACGGTGGCGCACTGCACTTGGGGTGCGTACAGGTCCGGGATCGCGCGGAACTTGCCGTCGAAGGTCGCGCCGCCGTCGCGGCTCACGGCGTGCGTGCGGTGGCCCAGGTCGGTGCCGTCCTGCTCGCGGCCGCTGACGTAGATCTCGCCGTTGCCCCGCTCGGTGAGCGTCACCTCGGAGGGCTTCTGGCGGAACGTGCCGTCCTGCGCTATCGGCCAGGAGTCGGTCGCGCCGATCTTCCAGGTGTCGCCGCCGTCGTCGCTGAGGATCAGGGCGGCGTGGTTGGCGGTGACCCGACTGCCGTTCCACGTCTCGGTGTTGACGCCGAACACGAGCCGCCCGGCATGCGGCCCCTGCTTCAGCTGGATGCCGTGCACGGGGCCGGTCGCGTACCAGGAGTTCCAGTGCTCGGGCAGGATCTGGTCGCTCAGGTCGCGGGGCTTCGACCAGGTGCGGCCGTCGTCGTCGCTGTACTGGAGGTGCGGGGTGCGCTCACAGGGCACGTCGCAGTTGCCGCCGCCGGGCTTGCCCGGGTTCCAGGTCTCGGCGAGCAGGATCCGGCCACTCTCGCGGTCCACCATGGGCGCGGGGTTGCCGTGGGTGTCACCGGCGCCCTCGTTGATCACCTGGAGCGGGCCCCAGGTGCGGCCGCCGTCGGTGGAGCGTTTGAGGACGAGGTCTATGTCGCCCGCGTCGGTGCAGTCGTTGACCCGGCCCTCGGCGAAGGCGAGCAGGGTCCCCGCCTTCGTCTGGACGACGGCGGGGATGCGGAAGCAGGCGTAGCCCGGGTCCTGGGAGGCCTTGAAGAGGACCTGCTGCGTGAAGTCCGCGGCGCTCGGTGCGGCCTGCGCGGTGGGTGCGGCCACGGCGAGGGCTGCGAGTGCGGCGAGGAGGGGGCGTAAGGCCCTGCGGGGACGTGCTTTTGGGAGTCGTGCGCGGAGTCCGGACGGCATGCTGAGACCTGCCCTTCAGCTGTGCTGCGCGGCATCTGATTTCGCGTCATCCGGACATCCCACGTCCAATGTCCGGTTTGGAGACCGTACTTGGGGTGGCAGTCGCCGACAAGGACCTGTGCGTGGGGGATGGTGGCGGCCTTGTGCTTCCCCTCCCCGCCCCTTCCCGAAGGACCTGCGGTCGGCCACGGGGGCCGGCCCCCGGACTGGGCAAGGGACGTCCGAGGGAACGCGTGCCGGGCCCGGCCGGTGCAGGGGGCGCTCCTCACCGGCCGGGGCCCCGCCGCCGTGTAGGCGGGCGGGTCGCAGTCAGCCCTGCAGGGCGATGCGATGGTCGCCCGCGTACACGTTCATGGAGGCGCCGCGCAGGAAGCCCACAAGCGTGAGCCCCGACTCGGCCGCCAGGTCCACGGCGAGGGAGGACGGCGCCGAGACCGCGGCGAGTACCGGAATCCCGGCCATCACGGCCTTCTGCGCCAGCTCGAACGAGGCGCGCCCGGAGACAAGCAGGATCGTGCGGGCCAGCGGAAGGCGGCCGTCCTGCAGGGCGCGGCCGACCAGCTTGTCGACCGCGTTGTGCCGCCCCACGTCCTCCCGCACGTCGATCAGCTCGCCGTCCTCCGTGAACAGCGCCGCCGCGTGCAGGCCCCCGGTCCGGTCGAAGACCCGCTGGGCCGCCCGCAGCCGGTCGGGGAGGCAGGCGAGCAGTTCGGGGTCGAGCCGGACCGGGGGAGTGCTGCGTTTCTGGTGGTCCGCGCCGTGCGTGCCGTCGCCGGCCGCGTCGTCGATGGGCCAGCGCGCCGTGGTACGTACGGCGTCCAGGCTGGCCTTGCCGCAGAGACCGCAGGACGAGGACGTGTAGACGTTCCGTTCCAGGGTGATGTCCGGGAGGACGACGCCGGGCGCGGTCGACACGTCCACCACGTTGTACGTGTTGGAGCCCTCCGCCGTGGCGCCCGCGCAGTACACGATGGAGCGCAGCTCGTCCGCGTCGCCGAGGACGCCCTCGCTCACCAGGAACCCGGCGGCGAGCGCGAAGTCGTCGCCCGGTGTGCGCATCGTGATCGCGAGGGGCTTGCCGTTCAGGCGGATTTCCAGCGGCTCCTCCGCGACCAGCGTGTCCGGGCGGGTCGAGACCGCCCCGTCCCGGACACGGATGACGCGGCGTCGCTCGGTGACGCGTCCCATCAGGTGATCAGTCCCGGTTCTGTACGTGTTGGTAGCCGAAGCGGCCCTTGATGCAGAGGTTGCCGTGGGTCACCGGATTGTCGTGCGGCGAGGTGACCTTGACGATCTCATTGTCCTGCACGTGCAGCGTCAGATTGCAGCCCACACCGCAGTACGCGCACACCGTGGTCGTCTCCGTCTGCGCCTCCTCGTCCCACGTACCGGCCGCCCGCATGTCGAACTCGGACTTGAAGCTCAGCGCGCCCGTGGGGCACACCTCGATGCAGTTGCCGCAGTACACGCACGCCGAGTCGGTGAGCGGGGCGTCGTGCTCGACGGCGATCCGGGCGTCGAAGCCGCGCCCGGCGACGGCGATGGCGAAGGTGTTCTGCCACTGCTCGCCGCAGGCGTCCACGCACTTGTAGCAGAGGATGCACTTGTCGTAGTCGCGTACGTACAGGTCGTTGTCGACCTTCGGGGACTCGTTCAGGCGGGCCGCGTCCGGGCCGAAGCGGCCGGGCTTCGCCTCGTACTCCTTCAGCCACTCCTGGACGCGCGGCGTGGTCGACAAGTCGACCGAGGACGCGAGGAGTTCGAGGACCAGCCTGCGGCTGTGCCGGGCGCGCTCGGTGTCCGTGCGGACCGCCATCCCGGGCTCGGCCCTGCGGGAACAGGCGGGTGCCAGGGTGCGTGCGCCCTCGACCTCCACCACGCACACCCGGCAGGCGTTCTTGGGGGTGAGTGTGTCGCCCTCGCAGAGCGTCGGGATGTCCTTGCCGGCGGCCCGGCAGGCGTCCAGGACGGTGGCGCCCTCGGGGACCCGGACCGGTTCGCCGTCGAGCGTGAACTCCACGAGGCGACGCGGCGGCTGCAGCGGAATGGCGGTCATGCGTACGCTCCCAGAAGGTCGAGGCGGTCGATGGCGGTCATGCGTAGTCCCGAGACGGCCGGTGGCGGTGGCGGTCATGCGTACGTCCCGAGACGGCCGGTGGCAGTCATGCGTACGTTCCAAGGCGGTCGATGGCCGACTCGACGGCGTTCCACGCGGTCTGGCCGAGGCCGCAGATCGAGGCGTCCTTCATGGCCCGCCCCACGTCCCGCAACAGCGCGATGTCGTCCGCCGCGGCGGCCCCCGTACGCTCGGCGATCCGGTGCAGCGCCTCCTCCTGCCGTACGGTGCCGACCCGGCAGGGCACGCACTGTCCGCAGGACTCGTCGCGGAAGAACTCGGCGATACGGAGGAGCAGGCGGGGCAGCGGGACGGTGTCGTCGAGGGCGAGCACGACGCCCGAGCCGAGGGTGGTGCCGGCCGCGCGCGTCCCCTCGAAGGTCAGCGGGATGTCCAGCTCGTCGCCGCGCACGAAGCCGCCCGCGGCACCGCCGAGCAGTACCGCCCTCAACTGGTCCGGCTTGCCCGCGAGTTCGAGCAGATCGCCGAGGGTCGCGCCGAACGGCAGCTCGTAGATGCCGGGGCGTTCGACCTTCCCGGAGACGCAGAACAGTTTCGGCCCGGTGGAGGCGGGGGTGCCGATGGCCGCGTACGCCTGCGCGCCCATGGTCAGGATCGGCAGGACGTTCACCAGCGTCTCGACGTTGTTGGCGGTCGTCGGCTTGCCGAACAGGCCCTTCTCCACGGGGAACGGCGGCTTGGAGCGGGGCTCGCCCCGGTAGCCCTCGATGGAGTTGAACAGCGCGGTCTCCTCACCGCAGATGTACGCGCCCGCGCCGCGCCGGATCTCGATGTCGAAGGCGTAGCCCTGGCCGAGGACGTTCCCGCCGAGGAGGCCGCGGGCGCGGGCCTGCGCGAGGGCGTGGGTGAGGCGTTCGAGGGCGCGCGGGTACTCGCCGCGGAGGTAGAGGTAGCCGAGGTGGGCGCCGGTCGCGTACCCGGCGATCGTCATCGCCTCGATCAGCGCGTACGGGTCGCCCTCCATCAGGACGCGGTCCTTGAAGGTGCCGGGTTCTGATTCGTCGGCGTTGCAGACGAGGTAGTGGGGGTGGTCGGGCTGGGAGGCGGTGGCCTGCCACTTTCTTCCCGTGGGGAAGGCGGCTCCTCCTCGGCCCAGGAGGCCGGCGTCCGTGACCTCGCGGATCACTTCGGCGGGGCCGAGGTGGAAGGCTCTGCGGAGGGCTTCGTAGCCGCCGGTTGCCCGGTAGTCGTCGAGGCTGTGCGGGTCGATCCTGCCGATCCTTTTGAGCAGGATCAGGCCTTTCTGGCCTGCTTGGGGGACGGCCATCGCGGCCGGGGGTTCGGGTTCCGCGGACTCCGGTTCGGCGGCGGCGCGGGTGATTGCGTCCACGGTTGCGGGGGCGAGTACGGCGGTGGCCCGGCTGGGGGCTTCTTCCCCACCCCGCCCCTTCCCGTAACTGGGGGCTCCGCCCCCAGACCCCCGCTCCTCAAACGCCGGAGGGGCTGAATTCACGTGCCCCGATAGGGGCGCGGGGAACTGCGCGCCCAGCCACGACGGCGCCGCAGGCGGACCCGCACGCACCACCAGTGCCGCCGGTGCCCGTTCGCACAGGCCCAGGCACGGGCTCTTCTCCCACACCGCGCCGCCCGCCACCGGCGTACCGGGCGCCCCGAGGCGGGCTTCGAGCGACGAGCAGAGCTCGGCCGAACCGCGGGCCGCGCAGGCCAGGTCCGTGCAGACCTGCACCACCGTCGCCGGCCGCGGCCGCACCGCGAACAGCGAGTAGAACGTCGCCACCCCGTACGCCTCCGCCGGCGGCACCGTGAGACGCCGGCACAGGTACGCCAGCGCGCCCTCGCTGATCCAGCCGATCCGGTCGTTCACCGCGTGCAGCCCCGGCAGCAGCAGATCGCGCCGGTCCCGGGCCGTGCGGCCGCCGAGGGCCCAGCGCAGATCCGCGTCCGGGCGGTCCGACGCACCCTCCCAGGGGGACTCGGGCGGGCCGAGCAGCCCGTCGACGGCGGCGCGCTCCTCGTCGGTCGGCTTGCTGTCACCGAAGTGCAGATCCATGTCAGCTCCTCAGCTCCTCACGGCCGCATCGATCTTCTCGATCCGGATCGCCGACGCCTTGAACTCCGCCGTGCCCGCGATCGGGCAGTTCGCCTCGATCGTGAGCGCGTTGGTGTCCACCTCGTCGGGGAAGTGGAAAGTCATGAAGGCGAGGCCGGGCCGCAGGCCGGGGTCGACCCACACGGGCGCGACCACCGTGCCGCGCCGCGAGGCCACCCGCACCTCCTCGCCCACCACCACGCCGTACCGCTCCGCGTCCTCCGGGCACAGCTCCACGTACTCCCCGCGCCGCAGCGGAGAGGCGAAACCGCCGCTCTGCACACCGGTGTTGTACGAGTCGAGCCGCCGCCCGGTGGTCAGCCGCAGCGGGTACGACTCGTCGGTGAGGTCCACCGGCGGGTCGTGCTCGACGAGGCCGAACGCCGCCCGTGGGCCCCGCAGTTCGGGGTCGGGGTCCCAGAGGCGTCCGTGCAGGAAACTGGAGGGCAGTGCCTCCAGGTCGGGGCAGGGCCACTGGAGGCCCTGCTGCTCCTCCAGGCGGTCGTACGTCATGCCGAAGTGGTCGGGGGACAGGGCGCGCAGCTCGTTCCAGACGGACTCCGCGTCCGCGAACTTCCAGGCGTGGCCCAGACGTTCGGCTATCTCGCAGATGATGTCGATGTCCTCGCGGGCCTCGCCGGGCGGGGCGAGCGCGGCCCGTACGCGCTGCACGCGGCGCTCGCTGTTGGTGGTGGTGCCGTCGGTCTCCGCCCAGGAGGCCGTGGCCGGGAGGACGACGTCAGCGAGCTCGGCGGTCTTCGTCAGGAAGATGTCCTGGACGACCAGGTGGTCGAGGGCGGCGAGACGGCGCAGGGCCTGGTCGCTGTCGGCCTCGGACTGGGCCGGGTTCTCGCCGATGCAGTACACCGCGCGCAGCGATCTGTGTCCTGCCGTCGGCCTCATCGCCTCGAACATGTCGGTGAGCGTCATCCCGTACTTCGGTGGGATCACCGTGTCCCAGGCCGCCTCGAACTTGGCGCGGTGGCCGTCGTCGAGGATGTCCTGGAAGCCGGGGAGCCGGTTGGGGATGGCGCCCATGTCGCCGCCGCCCTGCACGTTGTTCTGCCCGCGCAGGGGTTGCACGCCCGCGCCGTACCGCCCGACGTGGCCGGTGAGCAGGGCGAGGTTGATCAGGGCGCGGACGTTGTCGGTGCCGTTGTGGTGCTCGGTGATGCCCAACGTCCAGCACAGTTGGGCGCGTTCGGCTCTCGCGTAGGTGTGCGCGAGGTCGCGGATCGCGGCGGCCGGTACGCCGGTGACCTTCTCGGCGAGGGAGAGGGTCCACGGTTCGACCAGGGCGCGGTACTCCTCGAAGCCGCTGGTGGCCCGCTCGATGAACGCCGCGTTGTGCAGCCCGGCGTGGATGATCTCGCGGGCGACGGCGTGCGCGAGCGGAATGTCGGTGCCGACGTTCGGCCCGAGCCAGGACTCGGCCCACTCGGCGGTGGAGGTACGGCGCGGGTCGACCGCGTACATTCGCGCCCCGTTGCGTATCCCCTTCAACACGTGCTGGAAGAAGATCGGGTGCGCGAAGCGGGCGTTGGAGCCCCACATCACGATCAGGTCGGTGTGCTCGACCTCCTCGTACGAGGAGGTGCCGCCGCCCGAGCCGAAGACGGCGGAGAGCCCGGCGACGCTCGGGGCGTGGCAGGTGCGGTTGCAGGAGTCCACGTTGTTGGTGCCCATCACGACCCGCGTGAACTTCTGCGCCACATAGTTCATCTCATTGGTCGCGCGGGCGCAGGACAGCATCGCGAACGCGTCGGGACCGTGCTCCACGCGCGCGTGCCGGAACCCTTCGGCGGCCTTGGCGAGCGCCTCGTCCCAGGTGGCGCGGCGCAGCGGCCCGCCCTTCTTGTCGCGGACCAGGGGGTGGGTGAGGCGGTTGTACGTCTTCGGGGTGCGCTTGTACGTCTTCGGGGTGCGGCTGTACGTCTTCGGGGTGCGGTCGCGTTGTGTCATGCGGCAGCCCTGCCTTCGTGGACGGTGCGCGTGGCCAGGAGGTCCGAGAGGGCGTGCACGGTACGGAGTGTGGGCACCGGGACGCCGGTGATCGCGGCGAGTTCCACCACGGCGGCGAGCAGCACGTCGAGTTCGAGGGGCTTGCCGCGCTCCAGGTCCTGGAGGGTGGAGGTGCGGTGGTCGCCGACGCGTTCGGCGCCCGCGATGCGCCGCTCCACGGAGATCTCCGGACGGCAGCCCAGCGTGTGCGCGACGGCCAGGGTCTCCCGCCTCATCTGCTCGATGACCTCGCGCGTCGTGCCGTGCACGCACATCTGGCGCATCGTGGCCCGGGTCAGGGCGCTGATCGGGTTGAACGAGATGTTGCCGAGCAGCTTGATCCAGATGTCGTCGCGCAGCTCGGGCTCGACGGGGCACTTCAGCCCGCCTGCGCGCATGGCCTCGCTGAACTCCAGGCACCGCTTCGAGGTGGACCGGTCGGGCTCGCCGACGGAGAACCGGGTGCCCTCCAAGTGCCGCACGAGGCCCGGCCCTTCGAGTTCCGTGGCCGCGTACACCACGCAGCCGACGGCCCGCTCCGGGGCGAGCACCGCGCTGACCGAGCCGCCGGGGTCGACGCTCTCGATCCGGTGGCCGTCGTGCGGCCCGCCGTGCCGGTGGAAGTACCACCAGGGGATGCCGTTCTGGGCGGCGATCACGCTGGTGCGGTCCTGGAGCAGCGGCGCCACGAGCGGCCCGCACGCCGCGTAGGAGGTCGCTTTCAGGCCCAGGAAGACATGGTCGACCGGGCCGATCTCGGCGGGGTCGTCCGTGCAGTGCGGCCGCGCGGTGAAGTCGCCGCGAGGGCTGAGCACACGCACGCCGTGCTGCCTCATGGCCGCCAAGTGCGGTCCACGGGCGACGAGATGGACGTCGGCGCCCGCGCGGTGCAGCGCGGCTCCGACGTAGGCGCCGATCGCTCCGGCGCCGAGGACTGCGACTCTCACGGTAGGGCTCCTGTCGGTTGAGGGGACCGAGGAGTTGTTCGGGGGAGCGAGGGGTGGCCTTCCTTGCACGGTGCCGCACGTCGACCACCCGGGCCGAGTGAGCTGTGTCGACGAAATATTGTCTACAGTATGGAAGTTGGGTCGACAAGGGTTCACGCAGCACGTTGCCAACCGTTGACCCGGGCCGCCTCCGCCCCACGCCCGGGGTTTGCCGCACCGGCAACTTTTGTGGGGGTCGCGGGGGACCCGGGTGCACGGTGGGCCCATGAATGACGACAGCGCAGCAACGCGCACCGAGAGTTACCTCGGCGACCCCTCCGTACGGGCCGAGTGGGACGACCGATACGCCGACCGGCAGCAGCTCTGGAGCGGTCGGCCCAACGGGGCGCTGGTGGCCGAGGCCGCCCGGCTCGCCCCCGGCCGGATCCTCGACGTCGGCTGCGGGGAGGGCGCCGACGCCATCTGGCTCGCCCGCGGCGGCTGGGACGTCACCGCGGTCGAGGTCTCGGGCGTGGCCCTCGAACGGGCGGCCGGGCACGCCCGCGACGCCGGTGTCCCCGTCCGCTGGGTGCACGCCGAACTGACCGAGGCGGGGCTCGCGCCGGGCTCCTTCGACCTGGTGTCCGCCCAGTACCCGGCCTGGCCCTGCTCCGCACCCCGGAGGCGATTGCCGAGCGCGCGCTGCTCGGGGCCGTCGCGGTCGGCGGCGTACTGCTGCTCGTCCACCACGTGGTGGACGAGCAGCACGCTCAGGAGGCGGGCTTCGACCCGGAGGACTACGTCCTGCCGGACACGGTCGCCGCGCTGCTCGGCGACGACTGGCAGGTCGAGGTGCACGAGCGGCGGCCGCGCGAGATCCCCGAGGGTGGGGCGGGCGCCCACCACCACGAGGACGTGGTGCTGCGCGCGCGTCGGCTGCGCTGACCCCTGCCCGACCGGCCGGGCGGCTCAGCCGGCGGCGGGCGCCGGCTCCGCGACCGCGACGAACTGCCCGGCTGGTCCGCGAGGATCTCCTCCTCCTCGGCGGCAGCGGCGGGCCCGTCGTCGACGAAGACCGCCCGGCCGCCCGGCGCCAGCGCGCCCGCGACCATGCGCCAGAAGCCGGCCCACCGCGCGGGCGGGACATGCGACAGCCAGAACGCGAAGAACACGGTGTCGTAGCGCCGCGGCGGCTGCCACGCGAACAGGTCGGCCTGCACGAAGCGCACGGCGGACGACGCGTTGCGGGCCCGCGCCAGGGCCAGCACCTCCGGCGACGCGTCGACGGCCGTCACCGACCGCGCCCTCGCCGCGAGCCGCGCCGTCCACTGACCGGTGCCGCAGGCCAGCTCCAGATCCCCGGTGTATCCATGGGCGTACCTCCCATCTGGTCGAAAGCTCCAACGACTACGTTGAAATACTGTCGCCTTGCGTGCCGTCCTACCCGTGAGTCGCTGACGAGACTGGGTCCTCCTGCTCAGCACTCGGCGTCGGAGGCCCCGCACCATGTACGGCACGAACGGCACGCGGATCACCGCGGTCGGACACCACCAGCCCGCGAAGGTGCTCACCAACGACGACGTGGCGCAGCTCGTCGACACCAGCGACGAGTGGATCAGCAGCCGGGTCGGCATCCGCACCCGGCACATCGCGGGCCCCGACGAGCCCGTCGACGCGCTCGCCGCCCAGGCCGCCGCCAAGGCCCTGGCCGCCGCGGGCCGCGCCGCCGACGAGATCGACCTGGTCGTCGTCGCCACCTCCACCGCGGTCGACCGCTCCCCGAACACCGCCGCACGCGTCGCCGCCCGCCTCGGCATGCCGTCGCCCGCCGTGCTCGACCTGAACGTGGTCTGCGCCGGCTTCCCGCACGCCCTGGCCACCGCCGACCACGCGATCCGCGCCGGCTCGGCGACCCGTGCCCTCGTCATCGGCGCCGACAAGATGTCCGAGATCACGGACTGGAACGACCGTACGACCTGTGTGCTCGTCGGGGACGGCGCGGGCGCCGTCGTCCTGGAGGCCGTCGCCGACGGCGAGGAGGCCGGAGTCGGGCCCGTCCTCTGGGGCTCGGTGCCGGAGATGGGTCACGCGGTGCGCATCGAGGGCACGCCTCCGGTCTTCGCGCAGGAGGGCCAGAGCGTGTACCGGTGGGCGACCACCCAGCTCCCGCCCATCGCCCGCACGGTGTGCGAGCGCGCCGGTCTCGCGCCGGAGGACCTTGCCGGGGTCGTCCTGCACCAGGCCAACCTGCGCATCATCGAACCGGTCGCCGAGCGCATCGGGGCCGTCAACGCGGTCGTCGCCCGGGACGTCGTGGACTCCGGCAACACCTCGGCCGCGAGCATCCCGCTCGCCCTGTCCAAGCTGGTCGAACGGCGCGAGATCCCGCAGGGGGCGCCGGTGCTGCTCTTCGGCTTCGGCGGGAACCTGTCGTACGCGGGGCAGGTCGTGCGCTGCCCGTAAGGGAGCCGCCGCCGCGCGCTGTGACGAGCCCAACTCCCCGGTGTACTGGCCATTGTGCTCGGTAGACTGTAGACGATAGCCAATGAGTCATGAGCCCATGTGGCTATGTGTCCATGCTCATGTGTCCATCGGAGCGGCCGAGTGCCGACGAGGGGGGACCGCGATGTTGTCCGCAGGACTGCCGCACGGTGCCGTGCCGAAGCTGGAGCGCCCGGGCCCGCTGCGCGAGCGGGTGTACGAGGCGCTGCTCGAACTGATCACCACCCGCGCCCTGCGCCCGGGCCAGCACCTGGTCGAGAGCGAGCTCGCCGGGCACCTGGGCGTGTCCAGACAACCGGTGCGGGAGGCGCTGCAGCGGCTCAACACCGAGGGCTGGGTCGACCTGCGGCCCGCCCAGGGCGCGTTCGTGCACGAGCCGACGGAGGCGGAGGCGGACCAGCTCCTCACCGTCCGCATGCTCCTGGAGGCCGAGGCCGCCCGGCTGGCCGCGGCCAACGCGGACTCGGCGGGCATCGCCGCGCTCGAAGAGCTGTGCGCGACCGGTGAACAGGCCGTCGCCGACGGCGCGGTGGACACGGTCGTCGCCACCAACGCGGCCTTCCACGCCAAGGTGATGGAGCTCGCGGGCAACCTCGTCCTCGCGGAGCTCGCGGGGCAGGTGGACCGGCGGGTCCGCTGGTACTACACCCCGGTGGCCCGGCAGCGCGGCAAGCAGTCGTGGATCGAGCACCGTGAACTCATCGCGGCGATCAGCGCCCGCGACGAAGCGCACGCGACGCAGGTGATGCGGACGCACACGGAACACACGCGGGCCACGTACCACGAGCGCAACCGCGACGGGAAGCCGAGCTAGCCCGCCGTCCACGTCCGTACGAACGGACCGCCCTTTGTCCTGTGGCAGGAAAAAGTGAGCCCTAATTCCTGCGCAACTTCTTCCCGCGCCCGGCAGCCGCTGCTACGTTCCCCTCGAAAGCCAGGCACCGCAGAAGGCCCGCAGCGGCCGGGAGCGGGGCGTGGCGACGTGATGGCGTGATGACGTCATGACGTGATGGCGTGATGACCGACGATGCCTGACGACGGCGGGAGGGGCGGCGTGAGACGGATGACGGCTCGACCCGCGAACGCGCACCAGGCGCGACTGCTCCGCCTGCTGCGTGACGGCGGGCCCAACTCCCGTGCCCAGCTGGGCGATCAGGTCGACCTCTCCCGGTCGAAGCTGGCCGTCGAGGTGGACCGGCTCCTGGAGACCGGCCTGGTCGTCGCCGACGGACTCGCCGCATCCCGTGGCGGGCGCCGCTCGCACAACATCCGGCTCGCGCCCGCACTCCGCTTCCTCGGCGTCGACATCGGCGCCACCTCGGTCGACGTGGCCGTCACCAACGCCGAGCTGGAAGTGCTCGGCCACATCAACCAGCCCATGGACGTACGCGAAGGCCCGGTCGCGGTCTTCGAGCAAGTCCTCGCCATGGCCGCCAAGTTGAAGGCTTCCGGCCTTGCCGAGGGCTTCGACGGTTGCGGCATCGGGGTGCCGGGACCCGTCCGGTTCCCCGAGGGCGTCCCCGTCGCGCCGCCGATCATGCCCGGCTGGGACGGCTTCCCGGTGCGCGAGGCGCTGAGCCAGGACCTGGGCTGCCCGGTCATGGTCGACAACGACGTCAACTTGATGGCCATGGGTGAACAGCACGCCGGAGTCGCCCGTTCCGTGGACGACTTCATCTGCGTCAAGATCGGTACGGGCATCGGCTGCGGCCTCGTCGTCGGAGCCGAGGTCTACCGCGGTACGACGGGCAGCGCCGGGGACATCGGACACATCCAGGTCGAACCCGACGGCAGGCCCTGCGCCTGCGGCAACAAGGGCTGCCTGGAGGCGCACTTCAGCGGCGCCGCCCTGGCCAGGGACGCCGAGGAGGCCGCCACCCAGGGCCGCTCGGCCGAACTCGCGGGCCGCCTCGAAGCCGCCGGCGCCCTCACCGCCGCCGACGTGGCCGGCGCCGCGGCCGCCGGCGACCCCGTCGCCCTCGACCTCATCCGCGAGGGCGGCAACCGCACCGGCCAGGTCATCGCCGGACTCGTCAGCTTCTTCAACCCCGGCCTGGTGGTGATCGGCGGTGGTGTGACCGGACTCGGGCACACGCTCCTCGCCGCGATCCGCACCCAGGTCTACCGCCAGTCGCTGCCCCTCGCGACCGGCAACCTCCCCATCGTCCTGGGCGAGTTGGGGGCCGTCGCCGGAGTCATCGGTGCCGCCCGCCTGATCAGCGACCACCTGTTCTCACCGGCCTGACCGGTCCGTACAACCCGCACCCGCGTAGCCCGTACGAGAGCACAGCGCGCCCCCGCACCACCCGCTTTGCCCTGCTCTGCCCTGAACCTGCTCTGCCCTGAACCTGCACTGCCTTGAACCTGCACACTTCCCTGAAACTGCTCTGCCCTGAACCGGCCCCGCACCTGCGAGGGAAACACCATGGCACCAGAATCACCCCTGCCCGGCGCCGAGTCCGTGACCTCCGCCGACGCGCCGCCCCTGCTCACCATGTCCGGCATCACCAAGTCCTTCCCCGGCGTCCGCGCGCTCGACGGTGTGGACCTGGAGGTGCGCGCCGGTGAACTGCACTGCCTGCTCGGGCAGAACGGCGCCGGAAAGTCCACCCTCATCAAGGTGCTCGCCGGCGCCCACCAGCCCGACGGCGGCCGCATCACCTGGCGCGGCGACACCGTCACCCTGAAGTCGCCGATCGCCGCCATGCGCCTCGGCATCGCCACCATCTACCAGGAACTCGACCTGGTGGAGGGCCTGTCCGTCGCCGAGAACGTCTTCCTCGGGCACGAGCCGACCAGCGCCGGTTTCGTCGTACGCGGACGGGAGGCGCGGCAGGCGGCCGCCGGGCTGCTCCGCAGGCTCGGGCACCCGGAGATCGACCCGGCCCGGCTCGTCGGCGAACTCTCCGCCGCCCACCAGCAGATCGTCTCCATGGCGCGCGCCCTCTCCCACGACGTACGCCTGATGGTGATGGACGAGCCGTCCGCCGCGCTCGACCCCGACGAGGTCGCCAACCTCTTCCGGATCGTCGCCGACCTCACCGCCGAAGGCGTCGCCGTCATCTACATCTCGCACCGCCTCGAAGAGATCCGGCGCATCGGCGACCGCGTCACGGTCCTGAAGGACGGCCGCGCCGTCGCCGGCGGACTGCCCGCCAAGTCCACCCCGACCCGCGATGTCGTAGCCCTGATGACGGGCCGCAACGTCGAGTACGTCTTTCCCGAGCGGCCCACCCAAGTACCGGAGGCCGCACCACTGTTGGCGGTTCAGGGACTCACCCGGGCCGAGGAGTTCGCGCCCGTCGACCTGGAGGTGCGGCCCGGCGAGATCGTCGGGCTCGCCGGGCTCGTCGGCTCCGGGCGCTCCGAAATCCTGGAAACCATCTACGGGGCACGAAAGCCGGACGCCGGTCAAGTGCGCGTCGACGGGCGGCCGTTGAAGGCGGGGAGCGTGCGGGCCGCCGTGCGCGCCGGGCTCGGACTCGCGCCCGAGGAACGCAAGGCGCAGGCGCTGCTGATGCTCGAATCCATCACCCGGAACGTCTCCGTCTCCTCCCTGCCCCGCTTCGCGCGCGTCGGCTGGCTCGACCGGCGCGCCGAGTTCACCGCCGCGCGCCGCGCCACCCGCGAGCTGTCCCTCAAGCCCGACCGGCCCTCCGCCCCTGTGCGCACCCTCTCCGGCGGCAACCAGCAGAAGGCCGTACTCGCCCGCTGGCTGCTCCGCGGCTGTCGGGTGCTGCTGCTCGACGAGCCGACCCGCGGCGTGGACGTCGGCGCCCGCGCCGAGCTGTACGCCGTGATCCGGCGGCTCGCCGACGACGGGCTCGGCGTGCTGCTCGTGTCGAGTGAGATCCCCGAAGTCCTGGGGCTCGCCGACCGGGTCCTCGTCCTGCGCGAGGGCCGCGTCGTCCACACCGCGCCCGCGCGCGACCTCGACGAACACCGCGTACTCGACCTCGTCATGGAAGGGAGCCCGGCGTCATGACGCAGCCAGCGACGCCCGCACGGCAGGACGGGACGCTGCTCGACGGCGGCGGACCTGGCGGACCGAGCAAGTCCGCCGCCGGCGACAACCGCCCCTGGAGCGCCCGGCTGTTCCGCGCCGATGTGCGCACCTTGTCCCTGATCGGCGTCCTTGTGGCGCTCGCGCTGATCGGCGGCCTCACCGAACCGGACGCGTTCCTCGCCGCCAGCAACGTCCAGCTGATCCTCACCCAGGCCTCGGTGATCGGTGTCGTCACCGTCGGCATGACGTTCGTGATCACCTCGGGCGGCATCGACCTGTCCGTCGGCGCGATCGTCGCCCTCGCCTCCGTGTGGGCCACCACCGTCGCCACCCAGGAGTACGGCTTCGCGGGCATCCTGTTCACCGCCGTGATCGTCGGCGTGGGCTGCGGGCTCGTCAACGGCCTGCTCATCGCGTACGGCGGCATGGTGCCGTTCATCGCCACCCTCGCCATGCTGGCCTCGGCGCGCGGGCTCGCCCTGCAGATCACCGAGGGCAGGACGCAGATGGTGACCATCCCGTCCGTCCTCGACCTCGGCGAGCGCGACGCGTACGTCCTCGGCGTCCCGCCGCTCGTCCTGGTCTTCGCCGCCGTCACCGTGATCGGCTGGCTGGTCCTCAACCGCACCACGTTCGGCCGCCGCACCGTCGCCGTCGGCGGCAACGCGGAGGCCGCGCGCCTCGCCGGCATCGACGTCCGACGCCAGCGCCTCTACCTGTATCTGCTGTCGGGGCTCTGCTGCGGCATCGCTGCGTTCCTGCTGATCGTGCTCTCCGGCTCGGGGCAGAACACCAACGGCAACCTGTACGAGCTGGACGCCATCGCGGCGGCGATCATCGGCGGCACGCTGCTCAGCGGCGGCCGGGGCACCGTCACGGGCTCCGTGCTCGGCGTGCTGATCTTCACGACGATCACCAATATCTTCGCGCTCAACAACCTGGAGAGCGCGACCCAGCAGATCGCCAAGGGCGCGATCATCGTCGCCGCGGTCCTCGTCCAACGACGGACCGCGACCTCGCATACGACCTGATCAGCCCGAACGTCCCTGTGCGGCAACGCACTTCCCCGTAGGAACCGGCCTTACGCGAAGGGTCCCGCCATGCCTGAAAAGCCGAGTCTGCCAGCCGCCGCCAGCCGCAGAAGGCTCCTCTTCGGAGCCGCCGCCCTCTCCGGCGGAGCCCTGCTCACCGCCTGCACCAGCAACGAGCCGAAGGAGGGCGGCGGAGGCCAGGCCGCCGACGCCCCCGTCGCCGACGACAAGCCGGGCAAGCCCGTCACCATCGGCTTCGCCGGGCCGCAGGCCGACCACGGCTGGCTCAACGCGATCAACGTCAACGCCAAGGAACGGGCGAAGAAGTACCAGGACGTCACCCTGGAGATCACCGAGGGGTCGAACGACACGGCCGCGCAGATCGGCCAGATCGACACCCTCATCAACAAGAAGGTCGACGTCCTCGTCATCCTGCCCGCCGACGGCAAGGCCATGACCCAGGCCGGACTCAAGGCGATGCGGGCCGGCATCCCGGTCGTCAACCTGGACCGGATCTTCGCCAACCCGCAGGCCTACCGCTGCTGGATCGGCGGCGACAACTACGGCATGGGGCTCAACGCCGGGCACTACATCGGCGAACAGCTCAAGGACAAGAAGAACGCCAAGGTCGTCGAGCTCGCCGGGCTCGACAACCTGGAGCTCACCAAGCAGCGCACCGAAGGCTTCGACGCCGCCCTGAAGAACTACCCGAACATCAAGAAGGTCGCCCGGCAGGCCGCCGAGTTCACCGTCGAGTCCGGACAGTCCAAGATGTCCCAACTTCTGCAGGCACAGAAGAACTTCGACGCCCTGTGGAACCACGACGACGATCAGGGCGTGGGTGCGCTGCGCGCCATCGAGCAGGCGGGCCGGGACGACTTCTTCATGGTCGGCGGGGCGGGCGCGCTCTCCGCGATGCAGGCCATCGAGTCCGGCGAGGGCGTCCTCAAGGCGACCGTCCTCTACCCGCCCACCATGTCCGCCTCCGCGATCGACCTGGCCCGCGCCCTCGGCCAGGGCAAGGGCATCGGCGGCATGGCGGAGTTCGAGATCCCGTCGTCGATCACGCTCTACTCGGCCGTCGTCACCAAGGACAACGTCAACCAGTACCTGTCCACCGGCTTCAAGTGAGCGGCCCGGAAGAAGGGTTGAGCAGGTTGGCCACACCCCCCACCGCCGTCGACGAGGAGGCATTCCGCATGCAGCACAACGGGGACCAGAACGGAGCGGGCCGGCGGCAGCGCCTGGGCATCGGCATGGTCGGCTACGCCTTCATGGGCGCCGCGCACTCCCAGGGCTGGCGCACCGTCGGCCGCGCCTTCGACCTGCCGCTCGCACCGCACCTGACGGCGATCTGCGGCCGCGACGGCACCGCGGTGCGGGCGGCCGCCGACCGGCTCGGCTGGTCCCACGCCGAGACCGACTGGCGTGCCCTCCTCGCCCGCGACGACGTGCAGCTCGTCGACATCTGCACGCCGGGCGACAGCCACGCCGAGATCGCGATCGCCGCCCTGGAGGCGGGCAAGCACGTGCTGTGCGAGAAGCCGCTCGCCAACTCCGTGGAGGAGGCCGAGGCGATGGCGGCGGCCGCCGAACGGGCTGGCGAACGCGGCCAGTTGGCGATGGTGGGCTTCAACTATCGCCGCGTGCCCGCGATGACGCTGGCCCGCCGCATGATCGCCGAGGGCCGCCTCGGCCGCATCCGGCACGTACGCGTCGCCTATCTGCAGGACTGGCTGGTCGACCCGGAGTTCCCGCTGACCTGGCGCCTGGAGCGGGAGCACGCCGGCTCGGGCGCGCTCGGCGACCTCGGCGCGCACATCGTGGACCTCGCGCAGTACGTCGCGGGCGAGCACATCGTCGGCGTCTCCGCGATGACCGAGACCTTCGTACGGGAACGGCCGCTGCTCGCCGGGGCGTCCGCGGGGCTCGCGGGTGCCGGGGGCGCTTCGGGAGCCGGGGGAGCTTCGGGAGCAGGGGAAGCTTCGGAAGCAGGGGAAGCTTCCGGAGCCGGGGGAACTTCCGGAACCGCGCGCGGGCCCGTGACCGTGGACGACGCGGCCGTGTTCACCGCACGGCTCGCCTCCGGGGCGCTCGCCACGTTCGAGGCCACCCGGTTCGCGACCGGTCGGAAGAACGCCCTGCGCCTCGAAGTCAACGGCGAGCAGGGCTCGTTGGCCTTCGACCTGGAGCGCCTGAACGAGCTGGAGTTCCACGACGGCACCGAGCCCGCGGCCTCGGCGGGCTTCCGCCGCATCCTGGTCACGGAGGCCGACCATCCGTATCTGGAGGGCTGGTGGCCGCCCGGGCACGGACTCGGCTACGAGCACACCTTCGCGCACCAGGCCCGCGACCTCGTCCACGCCATCGCCACCGGCAGTCGGCCCGAGCCGTCCTTCGCGGACGGCCTGCGGGTGCAGCGCGTCCTCGCGGCGGTGGAGGAGAGCGCGGCGAAGAACTCCTCGTACACCCCGATCCCGGTCATCCCGGTCATCCCGGCACTGGACGCTTCGGACCTGGAGGTTTGAGAACCGATGGCACGCTCGTTCACGCTCTTCACCGGACAGTGGGCCGACCTGCCCCTGGAGGAGGTCTGCCGGCACGCCCGCGACTTCGGCTACGACGGCCTCGAACTCGCCTGCTGGGGCGACCACTTCGAGGTGGACAAGGCCCTCGCCGACCCTTCGTACGTCAAGGGCCGCCATGAACTCCTCGACCAGTACGGCCTCAAGTGCTGGGCGATCTCCAACCACCTCGTCGGCCAGGCCGTCTGCGACGCGATCATCGACGAGCGGCACCGGGCGATCCTGCCCGCCCGCATCTGGGGCGACGGCGAGGCCGAGGGCGTACGGCAGCGGGCCGCGGCGGAGATCGCCGACACGGCGCGGGCCGCGGCGGCGTTCGGCGTGGAGACGGTGGTCGGCTTCACCGGCTCGGCGATCTGGCATCTCGTCGCGATGTTCCCGCCCGTCGTGCCCGGCATGATCGAGCGCGGCTACCAGGACTTCGCGGACCGCTGGAACCCGATCCTCGACGTCTTCGACGCGCAGGGCGTCCGCTTCGCCCACGAGGTCCACCCGAGCGAGATCGCGTACGACTACTGGTCGACGGTCCACGCCTTGGAGGCGGTCGACCACCGGCCCGCGTTCGGCCTCAACTTCGACCCCTCGCACTTCGTCTGGCAGGACCTCGACCCGACGAACTTCCTCTACGACTTCCGCGACCGCATCTACCACGTCGACTGCAAGGAGGCCCGGCGCCGCCTCGACGGCCGCAACGGGCGCCTCGGCTCGCACCTGCCCTGGGGCGACCCGCGGCGCGGCTGGGACTTCGTCTCGGCCGGCCACGGCGACGTGCCCTGGGAGGACGTCTTCCGGATGCTCCGCTCGATCGGCTACGCAGGGCCGGTCTCGGTGGAGTGGGAGGACGCTGGCATGGACCGCCTCCAGGGCGCTCCCGAGGCGCTGCGAAAGCTGAAGGCGTACGACTTCGAGCCGCCGTCGGCTTCGTTCGACGCGGCGTTCGGGGGTGGGGAACAGCCCCAGGCCCAGCCCCAGGTCTGACCCCAGGTCCAGCCCCAGACCCAGCCCCAGACCCAGCCCCAAGTCCGGCCCGCACGCCCATCCCGTGCCACGTTGCCCAGCTCCCGTAGAGGGTTCAACTCTTGTGTTGTGCAAGGGCTTTCTATCGGGGATGAACGTGGCTACCTTCCCTGGGGTGGACGGATTGATCTCTCCGGGGTGACGGCGCATCCCGGCGCACCGCAGCACCACGAGCACCGCACACGCCAAGTACCACCGGCCCCATTCCGGAGGACATCCGTGCACAGAAACAGGCTCAGACTGCGCAACAAGCTCGCCCTGCTCACCGGCACCTTCCTGGCGACGGCGTCCTTGACGCTCGCCGCGCCCGCCCTCCCCGCCGCCGCCGTACCGGACGCGCCCACCTCGGGCGTCGAACCCGTGGCCGACCAGGGCGAGCAGAAGGGCGAGCAGAAGGGCGAGCAGAGGGGCGAGCAGAAGGCCGAGCAGAAGGCCGAGCAGAAGGGCAAGAAGCCCAAGGCCGAGGACTTTCAGCAGGTCACCCTCGCCAAGGGCGAGCCCGAGATGGGCGAGCCCATGACCCTCGACGTGCTGCCGGACAACTCCGTCCTGCACACCTCCCGCGACGGCACCCTGCGCCTCACCGACCCCACCGGCACCACCAAGGTCGCCGGGAAGATACCCGTCTACTCGCACGACGAGGAGGGCCTCCAGGGCATCGGCGTAGACCCGAACTTCGCCCAGAACCGGGCCATTTACCTCTACTACGCCCCGCCCCTGGAGACCCCCGCCGGTGACGCGCCCAACGAGGGCACCGCCGAGGACTTCGCCAAGTTCGACGGGGTGAACCGGCTCTCCCGCTTCGTCCTCAAGGAGGACGGCACCCTCGACGCGGCCAGCGAGAAGAAGGTCCTTGACGTCCCCGCCGACCGCGGCATCTGCTGCCACGTCGGCGGCGACATCGACTTCGACAAGGACGGCAACCTCTACCTGTCGACCGGCGACGACTCCAACCCCTTCGCCTCCGACGGCTTCACGCCCATCGACGAGCGCGCGAACCGCAACCCGGCCTACGACGCGCAGCGGACCTCCGGCAACACCAACGACCTGCGCGGCAAGATCCTCCGCATCAAGGTCGCCGACGACGGCTCGTACACCATCCCCGACGGCAACCTCTTCGAACCCGGCACCGAGAAGACCCGCCCCGAGATCTACGCGATGGGCTTCCGCAACCCGTTCCGGATGAGCGTCGACAAGCCGACCGGCACGGTCTACGTCGGCGACTACGGCCCCGACTCCGGCACTGCCGACCCGGGGCGCGGCCCCGCAGGCCAGGTCGAGTTCGCCCGCGTCACCGAGCCCGGCAACTACGGCTGGCCGTACTGCACCGGCAAGAACGACGCGTACGTCGACTACAACTTCGCCGACCAGACCTCCGGCGCGGCCTTCGACTGCGCCGCCCCCAAGAACGAGTCGCCGCACAACACCGGCCTCACCGACCTGCCGCCCGCCCAGGAGGCCTGGATTCCGTACGACGGCGGCAGCGTCCCCGAGTTCGGCACCGGCTCCGAGTCCCCGATGGGCGGCCCGGTCTACCGCTACGACGCGAACTCCGACTCGAAGGTGAAGTTCCCCGAGGCCTACGACGGCAACTTCTTCGCCGGTGAGTTCGGCCGCCGCTGGATCAAGCGGATCGACGCGGACACGGGCGGCGCCGTGCAGTCCATCAACGACTTCCCCTGGACCGGCACACAGGTCATGGACATGGACTTCGGGCCCGACGGCGCCCTCTACGTCCTCGACTACGGCACCGGCTACTTCAACGGCGACGAGAACTCCGCGCTCTACCGGATCGAGAACGCCACCGGCGGCCACTCGCCCGTCGTCGAGGCCGACGCCGACGTCACCAGCGGCCAGACCCCGCTGGAGGTGCAGTTCAAGGCCGACGCCACCGACGCCGACGGCGACAAGCTCACGTACAGCTGGGACTTCGGCGACGGCGCCACGTCCACCGAGCAGAACCCCACGCACACCTTCGAGAAGAACGGCGTCTACGCCGCCACCGTCACCGCGAAGGACAAGACCGGCCGCACCGGCTCGGCCAGCGCTCACATCACCGTCGGCAACACCGCGCCGACCGTGAAGCTCGAACTGCCCGCCGACGGGCAGCTGTTCACCTTCGGCGACAAGGTGCCCTTCAAGGTCACCGTCACCGACCCGGAGGACGGCACCATCGACTGCTCCAAGGTCAAGGTCACGCACATCCTCGGCCACGACAGCCACGGCCACCCGGTGACCTCCGCCAACGGCTGCGAGGGCACCATCCAGACCTCCGCCGACGGCGAGCACGACCCGAACGCCAACATCTTCGGGGTCTTCGACGCCGAGTACACCGACCAGGGCGCGAACGGCCAGCCCGCGCTGACCACCCACGACCAGAACGTCGTCCAGCCCAAGCACCGGCAGGGCGAGCACTTCGACGACCAGCAGGGCGTGTCCGTGGTCAGCCATGACGCGGCCCACGGCGGCAAGGCCGTCGGCGACATCAACAACGGCGACTGGATCTCCTTCAAGCCGTACGTCCTCGGCAACGCCACCCAGTTCACCGCCCGCGTCGCCTCCGCCGGAGCGGGCGGCACCCTCGAAGTCCGCGCCGGAGCCGCCGACGGCAAGCTCCTCGGCACCGCCAAGGTCGACCCGACCGGCGGCTGGGAGACGTACGCCGACGTGACCGCCGGCCTCAGCGGCGCCCCGGCCGGGACCACCACGCTCTTCCTGGTCTTCAAGGGTGAGGGCACGGGCGCCCTGTTCGACGTCGACGACTTCACCTTCACCACCGGCTGACCCACCGAGCAGAGAAAGGGAGTGACCGCAATGCGCACAAGAGCCCGACTGCTCACCGTCACCGCGACGGCGGCCCTGCTCATCGGCTGCGTGTCCGGACCGGCAGCTTCCAGGCCCGCCCCTGACGGCAAGCCGGACAAGCCCGGCAAGGACGGCGAGAGCGTTCTCGTCTTCTCCAAGACGGCCGGCTTCCGCCACGACTCCATCCCCGAAGGCATCGCCGCCGTCAAGGACCTCGGCGCCGCGAACGGCTTCACCGTCGACGCCACCGAGGACGCCGGCGCCTTCACGCCCGGCAACCTCGCCAAGTACGACGCCGTCGTCTGGCTCTCCACCACCGGCGACGTCCTCAACGACACCCAGCAGGCCGCCTTCGAGAAGTACATCAAGAGCGGCGGCGGCTACGTGGGCGTCCACGCCGCCGCCGACACCGAGTACGACTGGCCCTTCTACGGCGAACTCGCGGGCGCCTACTTCCAGTCCCACCCGCACATCCAGCCCGCGAAGGTCGACGTGGAGGACCACGCCCACCCGGCGACCGCCCACCTCGGCCAGGTCTGGGACCGCACCGACGAGTGGTACAACTACCGCTCCAACCCGCGCGACCGCGCCCGCGTCCTGGCCTCCCTCGACGAGTCCTCGTACACCGGCGGCACCATGAACGGCGATCACCCGATCGCCTGGTGCCAGGAGTTCGACGGAGGCCGCTCCTTCTACACCGGCGGCGGCCACACCAAGGAGTCGTACGCCGAACCCGCCTTCAAGCAGCACCTGTTGGGCGGCATCCGCTACGCCACCGGCGCCGCCAACGCCGACTGCCGACCCGAACAGGGCTACACCAGGCTCTTCGACGGCACCTCCCTGGACGGCTGGAAGCAGGCGGGCCCCGGCTCCTTCGAGCTGAAGGACGGCACGCTCACGACTGTCGGTGGCATGGGCATGCTCTGGTACGCGGCCAAGGAGTTCGGCTCGTACTCCCTGAAGCTCGACTGGAAGATGTCCGGGGACGACAACTCCGGGATCTTCATCGGCTTCCCGCCCTCCGACGACCCCTGGTCGGCGGTGAACAACGGCTACGAGATCCAGATCGACGCCACCGACGTCCCGGAGAAGACCACCGGCTCGGTGTACGGCTTCCAGTCCGCCGACATCGAGGCCCGCGACCGGGCCCTCAACCCGCCGGGGGAGTGGAACACCTACGAACTCCGCGTCGAGGGCGAGCACCTGCAGATCTGGCTCAACGGCGTGAAGATCAACGACTACACCAACACCGATCCGGCACGGAGCCTGGCCCAGGGACACATCGGCATCCAGAACCACGGAGACGGCGACGACGTGTCGTTCCGCGACATCCGGGTGAAGGAACTCGCCGACGGGTCCGGCGGCTGACGGCCCCGTCCCAGCACGCCCGCGCCCGCCTCCCGGGCGCGGGCCAGCGAACGGCGGCGGGCGGGGGACGCCGGACCTCCGCCCGCCGTCTCCACCCATCCAAGGAGGCTGTGCCGTGACCCGTGCCGTGACCCCTGCCGTGACGACCCCTGCCGTGACTCCTTCGTCCACTCCTGATCCCTCCTACGGCGTCTGGTTGATCGGCGCCCGCGGCTCGGTCGCCACCACGGCGGTCGCGGGAAGTGCGGCGGTGACCGCCGGACTCCACCCGGCGACCGGCATGGTGACGGAAACACCTCCCTTCACCGAGGCCGGCCTGCCACCCCTCGGCTCCCTCGTCTTCGGCGGACACGACACGGTCGAGTGCCCGCTGCCCAAACGCGCCGAACACCTCGCCGCCGGGGGAGTGCTGCCGCACGGACTCCCCTCGGCGGTACGCGCCGAACTCGCCGCCGCCGACGCCGAGATCAGGCCCGGCGGTCCGGTGAGTGGCGATGCGCGGCCGGACGACGAGCTGGTGGCCGCGTTCGCCGCCGACATCAGTGACTTCACCCGCCGCCGCGGCCTCGCCCGCACGGTGGTCGTCAACGTCGCCTCCACCGAACCCGCTCCGGACGACCATGAGTTGCGGCTCCCTGCCAGCTCCCTGTACGCCGCGGCCGCCCTCCGCGCCGGCTGCCCCTACGTCAACTTCACCCCCTCCACCGGCCTCCACCACCCTTCGCTTGCCGCTGCCGCCGCCTCGTCGCGCATTCCTTACGCCGGGCGTGACGGCAAGACCGGCCAGACCCTGCTCCGCGCCGTGCTCGCGCCGATGTTCCTGCAGCGCGCCCTCGACGTCCGCGCCTGGTCCGGCACGAACCTGCTCGGCGGCGGCGACGGCGCCGCCCTCGCCGACCCCGCCGCGGCCGCCGCCAAGAACGCGGGCAAGGAACGCGTCCTCGCCGACGTCCTCGGCACCGCCCCGCAGGGCGAGGTCCACATCGACGACGTACCTGCGCTCGGCGACTGGAAGACCGCCTGGGACCACATCGCCTTCGACGGCTTCCTCGGCTCCCGCATGGTCCTCCAGACCATCTGGCAGGGCTGCGACTCGGCCCTCGCCGCGCCTCTCGTCCTCGACCTGGCCCGCCTCCTCGCCCGCGCCGCCGACCTCGGACTCAGCGGCCCCCGCCCGGAGCTGGGCTTCTACTTCAAGGACCCGGACGGCCACACCTCCGCCCTCGGCGAGCAGTACGCCGAACTCCTCGCGTTCGCCTCGCGGCTGGGGGAGCGGAAGTGAAGGGGCAGGACGCGGGCGGCGTGCCGCCGTCGACCCGCGTGTGGACCCGCTCGTTGGCCCGCCCGTGGACCCGCTCGATGGCCCGCTCGTCGACGTGCTTGTCGATCCGGCCGTCGATCCGGCCGTCGATCTGGCCGTCGACCGGCCAGTCGCCCCGGCCTCCGCTCGGCCGCGCGCGCGACTGGGCCGAACTCCTGCGCATCTCGGCCCTGTTCACCGTCCCCGGCGACGCCCTTGCCGGCGCCGCCGCCATCGGCGTCCGCCCCAACACCCACACACTCGCCGCCATCGGTTCCTCCCTCTGCCTGTACGAGGCCGGCATGGCCCTCAACGACTGGGCGGACCACGCCGAGGACGCCGTCGAACGCCCCCACCGCCCGCTGCCCTCCGGCCGGATCCCCCGCGGCGCCGCCCTCGCCGCCGCCGGCGCCCTGACCGCCACCGGCCTCGGCCTCGCCGCCCGCGCGGGCCGCCCCGCCCTGACGGTGGCGGGCCTCCTCGCCGGGTCGGTCTGGGCGTACGACCTGAAGCTCAAGCACACCGCCGCCGGCCCGGCCACCATGGCCACGGCCCGGGGCCTGGACCTTTTGCTGGGGGCTGTGGCTTCGGGGGCTGGGGCTGTTGGGTCGGGGGCTGGGGCTGGGGCTGGGGCTGGGGCTCGGGCTGTTGGGGTTGTTGGGGCTGGGGCCCGGGCAGTTGGGCCGGGGGCTGGGGCTCGGGCCGGGGCTGTGAGTTTGGGTGTTGGTGGTGGGGTGGGTTCTGGTGCCGAGGCTGTGGGGTCGGAGGTCGCGGCCGGTGCCGGTGCCGGTTCTGGTGCAGGGGCGCGGGCTGTTTGCGGTGCTGTTCGGTGTGCCTTGCCCTCGTCCGTCGTCCTCGCCGCCCACACCCTCGCCGTCACGACCGTCTCCCGCCGCGAGGCCCAGGGCGGCTCTTCACTGACGCCGCTCGCCGCGTTGGCCGCAACTGCGTTGCTGGGGCGGGTTGTCGGGTCACCCCGTTGGGGAGGGGGTGTCGCCGCGGGAGTGGGTTCCGTCGCGGGAGTGGGTTCCGGCAGTGGCGTGGGTTCTGGTGCTGTCGGTGGGGGTGCGGGTTTCAGCGGGGGTGTGGCTGTCGGCGGGGGTGTGGCTGCCTCCGGAGCCTCAGCCGGGCCTGCGCCGGGCGGCCTCCGCTCGTCCGTTCCCGGCCGCGCCACCCTCCCGACCACCGTCCGCCTCCCCGGCCCCGCTGCCCTCGGCCTGCCCGGCCCGGCCTCCGTCCGGCTCGCCCCGCACCACCTGCTCGGTGCGGCGTACGTGGCCACGGCTGCCCGGCCCCTGTTCCACGCCGTCCTCAACCCCTCACCCCAACTCACCCAACGCGCCGTCGGCGGCGGCATCCGCGCCATGATTCCCCTCCAGTCCGCTCTCGCCGCGCGTGCCGGCTCCCTCGGCACGGCCCTCGCCACCGCGGCTCTCGCCCCCGTCGCCCGGCGGATGGCCAGGCGGGTGAGCGCCACATGAACCTCCGCCCGCCCGGGGCTTCCCCTACATCTGCCGCCTTCACCAGTTCCCCCGCATCTGCCGCCTTCACCAGTTCCCCCACATCCGCCGGTTCCCTTGCATCCGCCGGTTCCCCCGCATCCGTCGCTCCCTCAGCCCCTCTCGCCCTCCTCGGGCACACCTCCTTCCCCTCCGGCAGCAAGGCGGTGCCCTCATGACCCTCCGCTTCGGCTACGGCACCAACGGCCTCACCGACCTCCGTCTCGACGACGCCCTCGGCCTCCTCGCCGACCTCGGCTACGACGGCCTCGGCCTGACCCTCGACCACATGCACCTGGATCCCCTCGCCCCCGACCTGGCCGAACGCACCCGTCACCTCACGCGCCGCCTCGACCAGCTCGGCCTCTCGGTGACCGTTGAGACCGGCGCACGCTACGTCCTCGACCGCCGCCGCAAACACGGCCCCTCCCTGCTCGACCCCGACCCGGACGGGCGCGCCGCACGCGTCCAACTGCTCCTGCGTGCCCTCCAGGTCGCGGCCGACCTGGGCGCTCACGCCGTGCACTGCTTCAGCGGCACCCTGCCCCCGGGCACCGACGCCGAGACCGGCTGGAAGCGCCTCGCCGAGGCCATGGCGCCGGTCGTCACCGCCGCCACCGAGGCCGACGTGCCGCTCGCCGTGGAACCCGAGCCGGGCCATCTGCTCGCCCGCCTGGCCGACTTCCACCGGCTGCGCCGCGACCTCGGTGACCCGGCCGCCCTCGGCCTCACCCTGGACATCGGGCACTGCCAATGTCTGGAACCCGTGCCGCCCGCAGCCTGCGTCACCGCGGCCGCCCCGTGGCTACGCCACGTCCAGATCGAAGACATGCGCCGCGGCGTCCACGAACACCTCCCTTTCGGTACCGGCGAGATCGACTTCCCGCCCGTCCTCGATGCCCTCGCCGCCACCGGCTACCAGGGCCTGACCGTCGTGGAACTGCCCCGCCACTCCCACGCCGGTCCCCAACTCGCCGAAGAATCCCTCCTTTTCCTCCGCCGCACCGCCGCCACCGCCAACCCCGTCCCCGCGTCCACCCACCCGACCAGGTCCAGGACCACGGCCTCGCCCCTCACCTTCGTACCGGGACAAGGAGGACCCCAGTGACCGACAGCGCCGCCGCACTCCGCGCCGCCCTCGACGACACGTCCCGCGCCTGGCTCGACCGCGCCCTGGACCAGGCCACGAGCCACGCCAAGTCCTCCGACTCCACTCAAGGCCCGACCCCGCCCTGGGAGTTGCGGTTCGCCGAGGCCGGGCGTCGCTGCGGCGCCGCCCTCGCCGACCCGGCCCGGCAAGTTCTCCTGCAGGCCGCCGAGGCCGGTCCGGCCACCGTGACCCGGCTCTACCGGCAGGGCACCGCCGACGAACGCCGAGCCGTCCTCCTCTCGTTGCCCCATCTCGTCCACGGCCCGCAGGCCCTGCCCCTGACCGAGGACGCCCTGCGCACCAACGACCCCCGTCTGGTCGCCGCCGCCGTCGGCCCGTACGCCGCCGCACACCTGGACGCCCACGGCTGGCGGCACGCGATCCTCAAGTGCCTGTTCATCGGCGTCCCGGTCGCTGCCGCCGCCCACCTGGACGTACGGGCCCGGGGCGACGCCGAACTCGCCCGCATGCTCGACGACTACGCCGCCGAACGCTCCGCCGCCGGCCGCTCCGTTCCCGACGATCTCCACCGCGTCCGCACGCTCGCCCTGGCCGACGCCGAGCCGTCCCGCAAGGAGTCCTGATGCGCATCTTCGACCCGCACATCCACATGACCTCCCGGACCACCGACGACTACGAAGCCATGTATGCCGCGGGGGTGCGCGCGGTCGTCGAGCCCGCCTTCTGGCTCGGCCAGCCCCGTACCTCCCCGGCCTCCTTCTACGACTACTTCGACGCCCTCCTCGGCTGGGAGCCCTTCCGCGCGGCGCAGTACGGCATCGCCCACCACTGCACGATCGCCCTCAACCCGAAGGAGGCCAACGACCCCCGCTGCGCGCCCGTCCTCGACCAACTGCCGCGCTATCTCGTCAAGGACGGTGTGGTCGCCGTCGGCGAGATCGGCTACGACTCCATGACCCCGGCCGAGGACCAGGCGCTGGCCGCCCAACTGCAACTGGCCGCCGACCACGAACTCCCCGCCCTCGTGCACACCCCGCACCGCGACAAGCTCGCCGGGCTGCGCCGCACCCTGGACGCCGTCGCCGAGTCCGCGCTCGACCCGCAGCGTGTGCTCCTCGACCACCTCAACGAGACAACCGTCAAGGAGGCCAAGGACGCGGGATGTTGGCTCGGATTCTCCGTCTATCCCGACACCAAAATGGACGAGGACCGCATGGTGGCGCTGCTGCAGACCTACGGCCCCGAGAGGGTGCTGGTCAACTCGGCCGCCGACTGGGGCAGGAGCGACCCCCTGAAGACCCGCAAGGTGGCCGAGGCGATGCTCGCGGCGGGCTTCTCCGACGCCGACGTCGACCAGGTGCTCTGGCAGAACCCGGTCGCCTTCTACGGACTCAGCGGCCGCCTCGTCCTCGACCCACCCGGCACGGACACCAGGTCCACGCACGAAGGGAACTCCATCCTGCGCGGAGGGGAGTGACCCATGCGCTTCCGGCACCCGGACGGCTCGATCGTCCACCTCGCCTACTGCACCAACGTCCACCCGGCCGAGACCCTCGACGGCGTCCGCGCCCAGCTGCGTGACCACTGCGAGCCCGTTCGCCGCAGGCTCGGCCGCGACCGGCTCGGCATCGGCCTGTGGCTGGCCCGCGACGCCGCCCGCGCCCTGACCTCCGACCCGGCGTCCCTGCGCGAGCTGCGCGCCGACCTGGACCGGCGCGGCCTCGAAGTGGTCACCCTCAACGGCTTCCCGTACGAGGGGTTCGGCGCCGACGAGGTCAAGTACCGGGTGTACAAGCCGGACTGGACCGACGCCGAGCGGCTGAGCCACACCACCGACCTGGCCCGGCTGCTGACCGCGCTGCTGCCCGACGACGTCACGGAAGGAAGCATCTCCACGCTTCCGCTGGCCTGGCGCACCCCTTTCACCGAGCGGCACGCGGCCACCGCACGCCACCCCCTCGTCTCCCTCGCCGAACGGCTCGACGCCCTGGAGGAGCTCACCGGCCGCTCCATCCGCATCGGCCTCGAACCCGAGCCCGGCTGCATCGTCGAGACCACCGCCGACGCCATCGCACCCCTCACCGCCGTCCGCGAAGAGATACGCCGACGCGCCGCACTCTCCGCCCCTGCCCGAGCCGACACCGCACCGGCGGGCGGCTCCCCGGCCGTCGCCGAACGGGCCGTCGCCGAACCGGCTGACGCCGGACGGGCCGGCGGCCGTTCCGCCGAACAAGCTGGGCCCGCCGAAGCCGTGCCCGCCGAAGCCGTGCCCGCCGAAGCCGTGCCCACCGAGCAGGCCGTGCCCGCCCAACCAGCCATGCCCGCCGAGCCCAGGCCCACGCAGCAGCCTGCCTTGCCACACTCCGGCCAAGCGCCGCAGCCAATTCCGCCCGCGTCGCCAGGCCTCGGCGACCGGTCGGCCCCGGGCACCGCCGCCGACCGCATCGGCATCTGCATCGACACCTGTCACCTCGCCACCTCCTTCGAAGATCCCCACACCGCTCTCGACGCCTTGGACACGGCCGGTATCGCCGTACCCAAGGTCCAGCTGTCCGCCGCCCTGCACGCCGAATACCCCCAACACCCGGAAGTTCAGGAGGCGTTGGCTGCCTTCGACGAGCCCCGGTTCCTGCATCAGACCCGCACCCGCACCGCCGGAACGCTGCACGGCACCGACGACCTCGGCCCCGCCCTCTCCGGCGGCTCGCTGCCCGACACCAGCCCCTGGCGCGCGCACTTCCACGTACCGCTGCACGCCGCACCCGCGCCCCCGCTCACCTCCACCCTGTCCGTGCTGCGCGACACCCTCGCCCTCCTGGTCGGCGGCTCCCATCCGCGCACCCGCCACCTGGAGGTCGAGACCTACACCTGGCAGGCGCTGCCCGCCGCGCTGCGCCCCCGGGTCCGCAGCCAGCTCGTCGACGGCATCGCCGCCGAACTCACTCTCGCCCGCGATCTCCTCGTCGACCTCGGCCTCAAGGAACTGCCATGACGCACCCACCGGCCCCGACAGCCGCTCCCACTCCGCTGCTGGTCCTGGACGTCGTCGGCCTCACCCCCCGTCTCCTCGCATACATGCCTCACCTCAAGTCCCTTGCCGAGAACGGTTCAAGCGCCGAACTCGGCACCGTCCTCCCGGCGGTGACCTGCGCCGCCCAGTCCACGTTCCTCACCGGAGCCCCACCCGCCGAGCACGGCATCGTCGGCAACGGCTGGTACTTCCGCGAGCTCGGCGACGTACTCCTGTGGCGCCAGCACAACGGCCTGGTCTCCGGCGACAAGCTGTGGGACGCCGCGCGGCGTACCCATCCCGGCTACACGGTCGCCAACATCTGCTGGTGGTACGCCATGGGCGCAGACACCGACATCACCGTCACCCCCCGTCCCGTCTACTACGCCGACGGCCGCAAGGAACCCGACTGCTACACCCGGCCCCCGGGCCTGCACGACGAACTCACCGCGAAACTCGGCACGTTCCCCCTCTTCCACTTCTGGGGACCCGGCGCCGACATCGTCTCCTCGCAGTGGATCGTCGACGCGACCCGCCACATCATCGACACCCGCAGCCCCGACCTGGCGCTCTGCTACCTCCCTCATCTCGACTACGACCTGCAGCGCTACGGTCCCGACGATCCGCGCTCCCGCAAGGCCGCCACCGACCTGGACCAGATCCTGGCCCCCCTCCTCGACGACGCCGCCCGCGAGGGCCGCACCGTCGTCGCGCTCTCCGAGTACGGCATCACCAAGGTCAGCCGCACCGTCGACATCAACCGCGCCCTGCGCCGCGCCGGACTCCTAGAAGTCCACACCCAGGACGGCATGGAGTACCTCGACCCGATGGCGTCCCGCGCCTTCGCCGTGGCCGACCACCAGATCGCCCATGTGTACGTCCGCCGCCCGGAAGATCTCGACGCCGCTCGTGAGGCACTCCAAAGCCTGGCGGGAATCGATCAACTCCTGGACGACGAAGGCAAGAAGGAGCACGGCCTGGACCATCCGCGCGCCGGCGAACTCGTCGCCGTCGCGGAGCCGGACGCCTGGTTCACGTACTACTACTGGCTCGACGACGCACGGGCACCCGACTTCGCGCAGCTCGTCGAGATCCACCGCAAGCCGGGCTACGACCCGGTCGAGCTGTTCATGGATCCCCTCGACCCGTATGTGAAGGTCAGGGCCGCGAAAGCGCTCGCCCGCAAGAAACTCGGGATGCGCTACCGCATGGCGGTGGTGCCGCTGGACGCCTCACCTATTCGCGGCAGCCATGGCCGCCTCCCCGATGACCCGAACGACGGTCCGCTCATCCTGTGCTCCACCCCCCGCGCTGTCACCGGCCCCATCCGGGCCACCGATGTGAAGTCCCTGCTGCTTCAGCTCGCCGGTCTGCACTCCTGACGGTGCTGACCGCCGACTGAGAACAACTCAACCAGACACCACTGACAACGCCCCGTGACTGCAAGGAGTTCCCGCATGCCCCGTTCCTTCCGCACGTCCGCGTCCGACCCCGAGCTCGCCCACAGACTCAGCCGCCGCGGCATGCTCGGTGTCGCCGCAGGAGCCACCGCGGCCGCCTTCGCCGGCGTCGGCGCGAGCTCCGCCGCAGCCCAGCCCTCTGCAGGTTCGGCCACGACCACGGCAGCCGGGGCGAAGGGCCGTCCCGTGCTGCCGCCCGGCCGTCTCGGCATCCAGTTGTACAGCCTGCGCGACAAGGTCTCCACCCTCGGATTCGCCCCGGTCTTCGAGGAGTTGAGCGCCCACGGCTACGACGAGATCGAGTTCGCCGGCTACACCCAGGGCTCCGCGGGCCCCATCACTCTCGCCCAGCTCAAGCGCCTCGCCGCCGACCACGGCCTCAACCCCATCGGCAGCCACGTCGGCTACTACTCCGACGACCCGAACGCGTACACCTTCGCGCAGAACCTCGACAAGGTCCTCGACGAGGCCCAGGCCCTCGGCCTCAGGCACATCGGCACCGCCTCCGGGCCATGGCGCTACGGCACGACCGTCGACGGCTGGAAGCGCTGCGCCGAGGAGTTCAACACGTACGGCGCGGCGGCGCGGAAGCGTGGCATGAAGTTCTACCAGCACAACCACGCCGAGGAGTTCATGTTCGCGACCGACCGGCCGGACGTCCGGCTCTACGACGTGCTGCTCGCCGAGACCGACCCGGACCTGGTGCACCTGGAGATGGACATCTACTGGGCGTACGCCGGGCAGTTCCGTTTCTCCCAGCGGGTCGACGGGACACCCGCGCCGTTCGAGCCGCTGGACTACGTACTCAAGCAGCCGCACCGGTACCCGCTGTTCCACGTCAAGGACGGCGAGCACGACGAGGCCGCCAAGGACGGCTACCGGATGGTGGACGTGGGCGACGGCGACATCGACTACCGGCGGTTCCTCTCCGAGGTGACGCGACGAACCCCGACGGGCAGGCGCTACCACCACTGGCAGGTGGAGCACGACAACCCGGTCGACTCGCTCGCCTTCGCCCGCAAGTCCAGCGCCCACCTGCACTCGCTCCGCGAGCGCGACTGACCGCTCCCAGCGGTTGGCGGTGCCGTGTGGAGCCCTCGGCAAGGAAAGACCTCGCCGGGGGCTCCACGCGGAGGGGACAGCTGAGCGGCTAGTGCGCGTCCCTGCTGATGGGCTGCGGATTCGGCGTGATCTTCCCGCGCTTCGGCCGTCCCGGCGGAGTCAGGAACAGCGCCACGAACCCCGCGAAGAACGAGATCGAGCCCGCCAGGATGAACGCACCGGTGTGCCCCCAGGCCCCCACGACCACGGCTCCCATGCCCGCGCCGAGTCCGGAGACGAGCTTCGAGCTGTACACCATGCCGTAGTTGGTGGCGTTGTTGTTCTCGCCGAAGTAGTCGGCGGTGAGCGCCGCGAACATCGGGAAGATGGCGCCGCCGCCGAAACCGGAGACCGCCGAGAAGAACAGGAACAGCGGCAGGTTCTGCGTGTTCGCCGACCAGATGAGGCCGAACTGCGCCAGCCCCAGGATGACGCACACGTTCAGCAGGCACCGCTTGCGGCCGAAGCGGTCGGAGAGCCAGCCGATGACGCCGCGCCCGGTGCCGTTGACGATCGCCTTGAGCGACATCGCGGTGGCGACGATTCCGCTCGCGAAACCCGCCTCCTTGCCGATGTCGACCTGGAAGGCGATGCCGAAGATGTTCACCCCGGACGTGCACGCCAGACAGAACCACATCAGCGCCACCCGCCCGGTCTTCCAGGCCTCCATGGGGGAGTACTGCTTCACGGCCGGCGGGTTCTTCTCCAGGGACCGGCGGGCGCGCGGATCGTCCGGCGGGTTCAGCGGGTCGACGTCGGCGGGCCACCAGTTCTTCGGCGGGTCCTTGAAGAAGAGCCCCGCGACGGCCACGACCGCGGCGAGGAAAAGGCCCACCATAAGAAGCACCGTACGGAAGTTGGACAGGTCCATGACGCCGGTGAAGATGAACACGAACGGCACCGAACCGTAGGCGAAGCCGCCGTTGACGAAGCCGGTCTTGCCGCCCCGGCGCTCCGGATACCACTTGCCGACCATGTTGACGCAGGTGGCGTACACCATGCCCGCGCCCATGCCGCTGAACATGCTGAAGCCGATGTACGCGAACACGACGTGCGGCGCGTAGGCCAGGGAAAGATAGCCGAGCAGGGTGCCCGCGGAGCCGAGCATCATCGCCCAGCGGGCCGGCAGCCGGCCGCTCTCGCGCAGCCGGCCCGCGGGGAAGGCAACGGAGGCCTGGAAGAACACCCAGACGGTCATCATCCAGAAGATGTGGCCGCTGGCCCAGTGATGTGCGGTGTGCAGTGTGTCCTCCGCGGACGCGAACGCGTACTCCGCGGAACTGATGCCCATCATGCCCACCCACGGCAGGATGACCATCCACTTGCGCTTGCGCCCCATGATGTCGATGTCGGTCTCGCCGAGCCGGTACGTGCGGCCGTTGGCGTCCGTCACCTCCCGATAGGGGACGGTGGTTGGCAGGTCGGTTGTCGTCATGTCGATCGAACCCCTCGCGTGGAAGAAGTCTGGCCAGCGCCCCCTGTCCGTTCTCTTCGCACCGGGGCCCACGGCGAGCGGCCGCCGCAGGCCCCGTGGTTCGAGCCGTCGCTCAGCTCATCGACCACCTCCGAGCAACCCGGCCGCCCGCGCCCACCGGTACTTCGCGCCGAGCACGGCGACGGGCTTCTCGGTCGTGTACGGGTAGGCGACGACTCCGCGCTCAAAGAGGTACGCGCACGCCTCCTCGACCTCGACATCGCCCGCGAGGGAGGCCACAACCGGCTTCTCTATGCCGCGCTTTCGGAAATCGGCCACCACGCGCGCGGTGAGCTCGGCGAACACCATCGGCGGCGTGACGATGGTGTGCCAGTAGCCCAGTACGAGGGAGTGGATCCGCGGGTCCTCAAGACCGAGCCGGATCGTCGCCTCGTACGTGGCAGGGGGCTCGCCGCCCGTGATGTCCACGGGGTTGCCCGCGGCCCCGAAGGGCGGGATGAACTCGCGGAACGCGCCGTCCAGGTCGTCCGGGATCTCCATCAGGGAGAGGCCGTTGTCGGTCACCGCGTCCGACAGGAGCACTCCGGAGCCACCCGCGCCCGTGATGATGACGACGTTGTCCCCCTTGGGGGTCGGCAGCACGGGCAGCGCACGCGCGTACTCCAGCATGTCGTTGAGGCCCGGCGCCCGGATCACGCCGGCCTGCCGGAGGATGTCGTCGTACACCGCGTCGTCGCCCGCGAGCGCCCCCGTGTGCGAGCCCGCGGCCTTCGCGCCGGCGGCCGTACGCCCCGCCTTGAGGACGACGACCGGCTTCTTCGGCACGGTCTCCTTGGCGGCCGCGACGAACGCCCGCCCGTCCTTCAGGTCCTCCAGGTGCATGGCGATGCACTGGGTGTTCGGGTCCTCGCCGAACCAGGTCAGCAGGTCGTCCTCGTCGATGTCCGACTTGTTGCCGAGTCCGACGATCGCGGAGACACCGGTCTTGGTGGCGCGGGCGAAGCCCAGGATCGCCATGCCGATGCCGCCCGACTGGGAGGTCAGGGCGACCCCGCCCTTCACGTCGTACGGCGTGCAGAACGTGGCGCACAGGTCCTGCCACGTCGAGTAGTAGCCGTAGATGTTCGGGCCCAGGAGGCGTACGCCGTGCCGTTCCGCGATGGCGACGATCTCCTCCTGCAACGCGTGCTCACCGGTCTCCGCGAAGCCGGACGGGATCAGCACCGCATTGGGGATGCCCTTGCGACCCACCTCTTCGAGGGCGGAGGCCACGAACTGGGCGGGGATCGCGAAAACCGCCACATCCACCTCACCCGGAACGTCGGTGACATTCTTGTACGCCTTGCGGCCCTGAATGTCATCGGCCTTGGGGTTCACGGGGTGGATCTCGCCGGAGAAACCTCCGTCGACGAGGTTCCGCATCACCGAATTGCCGATCTTGCCCTGCTCGTTGGAGGCACCGATGACCGCTATGGAGCGCGGCTGCATCAGGCGTCGCATGGAGCGGAGGATTTCGTCGCGGCCATACGTCCGCCGCTCCTTGGGCGCCTCCGTCGACAGGATCACGCGGATGTCGGCGGCGAGCGCGCCCTCCGGTGTGGCGATCACCGGGTTGAGGTCGACCTCCGCGATCTCCGGGAAGTCCGTGACCAGTTCGGAGACCCTCCGGATCTGCTCGGCGACCGCCCACCGGTCCACGCCCGCCGCGCCCCGCACACCGCGCAGGATCTCCGCGGCGCGGATCGAGTCGAGCATGGAGACCGCCTCGTCGGCGTCGACGGGCGCGAGACGGAACGTCACGTCCTTCAACACCTCGACGAGCACACCGCCGAGCCCGAACGCCACGACCTTCCCGAACGTCGGGTCGGTGACCGCGCCCACGATCACCTCTTGCCCCTTCGGCAGAAGTTGCTGCACCTGCACGCCCTCGATCCGGGCGTCCGCGTCATGGGCACGGGCGTTGTCGACGACGGTGTGGAACCCGGCCCGCACATCGGCGGCGCCCTCCACCCCGACGATCACGCCGCCCGCGTCGGTCTTGTGCAGGATGTCCGGCGAGACGATCTTCAGGACGACCGGGCCGTCGAAGCGCGCCGCCGCCGCGACCGCCTCGTCCACGTCCCGCGCCAACTCCTCACCCGGCACGGCGATTCCGTACGCCTCCGCGATCACCTTGCCCTCGGGCGCGGTCAGCGCGGTACGGCCCTCGGCGCGTACGGCGTCGAGCAGCGCCCGCACCGTCTGCGTGCGGTCCTCTGCCATCACGTCAGATCACTCCGTTCGACTTGAGCAGGCGCAGCTCCTCGTCCCCGAGGCCGAGCTCGCCGACGTACACCGCCTCGTTGTGCTCGCCGAGCAGGGGTGAACTGACCACGTCCACCAGGGAGTCGGAGAGCTTCAACGGCGAGCCGACGGTGGTGAACTCGCCGCGCTCGGGGTGCTGGACCTTCACGACCATCTCGTTGGCGGCGAGCGAGGCGTCCTCGACGATCTCCTTCGTCGACAGGATCGGGCCGCACGGGATGTTGTGGGAGTTGAGCTGCTCCAGGACCTCCCACTTCGGCAGGGTCGAGGACCACTCCTCGATCAGCTGGAACATCTTGTTCAGCTTCGGCAGCCGGGCCTCGGGCGTGTTCCACTCGGGGTCGTCGGCCAGTTCGGGCCGGCCGATCAGGTTGGCGATCGGCTGCCAGCCGACCGGCTGCACGATGACGTACACGTAGTCGTTCGGGCCGCCCGGCGCGCACTTGACCGCCCAGCCGGGCTGACCGCCGCCGGACGCGTTCCCGGACCGGGGAACTTCCGTGCCGAAGTCGTCGTTGGGATATTCAGCGAGCGGGCCATGGGCCAGGCGCTGCTGATCGCGCAACTTCACCCGGCAGAGGTTGAGCACGGCATGCTGCATGGCCACGTTGACCCGCTGCCCGCGCCCGGTGCTTTCCCGCTGCAGGAGCGCCGCGAGAATTCCGGCGACGGCATGAATGCCGGTTCCCGAGTCGCCGATCTGGGCCCCCGTCGCCAGCGGGGGGCCGTCCTCGAAGCCCGTGGTCGACATCGACCCGCCCATCGCCTGCGCCACGACCTCGTAGGCCTTGAAGTTGGTGTAAGGACCGTCACCGAAACCCTTGATGGAGGCATAGACGATTCGCGGATTGATCTCCTGGATGCGATCCCAGGTGAACCCCATGCGGTCCACGGCCCCGGGGCCGAAGTTCTCGACCATGACGTCCGAGCGCCGGATCAGCTCGGTGAGGATCTCCTTGCCGCGCTCGGTCTTGGTGTTGAGGGTGATGCTCCGCTTGTTGCAGTTGAGCATCGTGAAGTAGAGGGAGTCGACGTCCGGCAGATCGCGCAGCTGCTTGCGCGTGATGTCGCCGTTCGGCGCCTCCAGCTTCACCACGTCCGCGCCCAGCCAGGCGAGCAGCTGGGTGGCGGAAGGGCCCGACTGGACGTGGGTCATGTCGAGGACGCGCACGCCCTCAAGAGCCTTGGTCGTCATGACGATTCAGCTCCTCACTTGTACATGGTCTGGTTCATGGTTCCGGGGGCGTACGCGTCCGGGTCCACCCAGACGTTGATGAGCGAGGGCTTGCCCGACTCACGGGCCCGTCGCAGCGCGGGGCCGATGTCGGCGGGGTCGCGGACCTCCTCGCCGTAACCGCCGAGCATCTGGGCGAACTTGTCGTAGTGGACGTCGCCGAGGGTGTTGCCGACACGCTCGCGCTCGTCGCCGTACTTGGCCTTCTGGCCGTAACGGATCTGGTTCATGGAGGAGTTGTTGCCGACGATGCCGATGAAGGGGAGCTCGTAGCGGACGAGAGTCTCGAAGTCCCAGCCGGTCAGGGAGAACGCGCCGTCACCGAAGAGCGCGACTACCTCCTTGTCGGGGCGGGCCTGCTTCGCGGCGAGCACGAACGGAATCCCGACGCCGAGCGTGCCGAGCGGACCCGGGTCCATCCAGTGACCCGGTGACTTGGGCTGTACGACCTGGCCGGAGAAGGTGACGATGTCGCCGCCGTCGCCGATGTAGATCGAGTCCTCGGTGAGGAAGTCGTTGATCTCGCTGACCAGACGGTAGGGGTGGATGGGGGAGGAGTCCGAGCGCAGGTTCGGCAGCCGCTTCTCGATGGCGGTCTGCTCGGCGGCGCGCAGTTCGTCCAGCCACTCCTTGCGCTTGGACCCACTGCCGTTGAGCCGGCCGGACGCAGCCTCGGTGACGGCCTTCAGGATCAGGCCCGCGTCGCCGACGATGCCGAGGTCGACGTCCCGGTTCTTGCCGACGGTGCGGTAGTCCAGGTCGATCTGGACGACGGTCGCGTCCGGCGAGAGCCGCTTGCCGTAGCCCATCCGGAAGTCGAAGGGAGTGCCGACGATCACGATGACATCGGCGTTGGAGAAGGCGTACCTGCGGGAGAGCTGGAAGTGGTGCGGGTCGCCGGGAGGGAGGGTGCCGCGCCCGGCACCGTTCATATAGGCGGGCACGTTGAGGGTGCGGACGAGTTCGGTGGCCGCCTCGGTGCCGCGGGTCGTCCAGACCTGGGAGCCGAGCAGGATCGCGGGTTTCTCGGCGTGCACGAGGAGGTCGGCGAGCTTCTCGATGGCCTCGGGGTCACCGGCGGAGCGGGTGGAGGCACGGTAGTGCCCGGCCTGGGGCACGCGCGCCGTGTCCACCGGCACCTTGGCGTCGAGGACGTCGCGCGGTATCTCCAGGAAGGAGGGCCCGGGGGCGCCGTGGTAGCACTCGCGGAACGCCATGGACACCATGTCCGCGGCGCGCGCCGTGTCCGGCACGGTCGAGGCGAACTTGGTGATGGGCGTCATCATGTCGACGTGCGGGAGGTCCTGAAGGGAGCCCATCTTGTGCTGGGTGTGGGCCCCTTGGCCGCCGATGAGGAGCATCGGTGACTCGGCGCGGAACGCGTTGGCGACACCGGTCACCGCGTCAGTGGTGCCCGGGCCCGCGGTGACGACGGCGCAGCCGGGCTTGCCGGTGATGCGGGCGTAGCCGTCGGCGGCGTGGGCGGCGACCTGTTCATGGCGTACGTCGACGACTTCGATGCCTTCGTCGACGCAGCCGTCGTAGATGTCGATGATGTGGCCGCCGCACAGGGTGTAGATGACCTCCACGCCCTCCGCTTTGAGTGCCTTGGCGACCAGGTGCCCACCGGAAATGAGGTTCTGGCTGTTCTCGTCGGGCATGGCGAAGTCCTGTCCCTTCGTAGGGGAGTTGGCGTCCTCACACGCAGCTCACGGACGGGCCGTGGACTGCTGTCACGCACGTGTCAGACACGCTTCATGCACTGCGTCCACCGCGGTTTGGAGCAGATTGCATACAGTCGACGAATACTGTATGAAACTTGTTATCCCGCATCCGGTCAGTGGTGTCCAGGGGGCGTGCGGCACTTTTGAGTCAGGAGCCGAAATGGACCTGTTCGAGTACCAGGCAAGGGAACTCTTCGAGGAATACGGTGTGTCGGTGCCGACGGCCGAGGTCGCCGGCACGGCCAAGGAGGCCCGCCGCATCGCGGACCGCCTCGGCGGCCGCGCCGTCGTCAAGGCCCAGGTGAAGACCGGCGGCCGCGGCAAGGCGGGCGGGGTCAAGCTCGCCGCCGACCCGGCCGCCGCAGAGCTGACGGCCCGCCAGATCCTCGGCATGGACATCAAGGGGCACACCGCGCACCAGGTGATGCTCGCCCAGCCAGTCGAGATCGAGACCGAGTTCTACGTCTCCTACGTCCTCGACCGCGCCGCCGGGCACTTCCTCGCGATCGCCTCCGCCGAGGGCGGCATGGAGATCGAGGAAGTCGCCGCGAACCGCCCCGAAGCCGTCGCCCGCATCCCGGTCGACCCCGCGCACGGCGTCACCGCCGACAAGGCCGCCGAGATCGCCCGCGCCGCACACCTCCCGCCCGAAGCGGCCGACGTCCTCGTCAAGCTGTGGACCGTACTCACCGAGGAGGACGCCGTACTCGTCGAGGTCAACCCGCTCGTCCGAACCCGCGACGGCCGGCTCCTCGCCCTCGACGGAAAGGTCGCCCTCGACGACAACGCCCGCTTCCGCCAAACCCGTTGGGGCGGAGCCGAGACCGCCCACGACGACCCGCTGGAGGCGCGGGCCGCCGCCAAGGGCCTCAACTACGTCAAGCTCGACGGCCAGGTCGGCGTCGTCGGCAACGGCGCCGGACTCGTCATGTCCACCCTCGACGTGGTGGCCGGCTGCGGCGCCCGCCCCGCCAACTTCCTCGACATCGGCGGCGGCGCCTCCGCCCGGGTCATGGCCGACGGGCTCTCCGTCATCCTCTCCGACCCGGACGTCAGGTCCGTCTTCGTCAACGTCTTCGGCGGCATCACCGCCTGCGACGCCGTGGCCGACGGCATCGTGCAGGCCCTCGACGAGATCCGCCTCACCAAGCCCCTCGTCGTACGCCTCGACGGCAACAGCGCCGCCCAGGGCCGCGCCATCCTCAACGGCCACCGACATCCGCTCGTCGAACAGGTCACCACCATGGACGGCGCCGCCCGGCGCGCCGCGCAACTCGCCAAGTAGCGCCCGCAGCAGAGGAGTTCACACCATGGCGATCTACCTCACCAAGGAGAGCAAGGTCCTCGTCCAGGGCATGACCGGCGCCGAGGGCATGAAGCACACCCGCCGCATGCTCGCCGCGGGCACGAACGTCGTCGGCGGCGTCAACCCCCGCAAGGCCGGCCGCACCGTCGAATTCGACGACCGCGCCGGTGGCATCGATGTATTCGGCACCGTGCGCGAGGGCATCGAGGCCACCGGCGCGGACGTCACCGTCGTCTTCGTCCCGCCCGCGTTCTGCAAGGCCGCCGTCACCGAGGCCGCCGACGCGGGCATCGGCCTCGCCGTCGTCATCACCGAGGGCATCCCCGTCCACGACACAGTCGCCTTCCAGTCGTACGCGCAACAGCGCGGCACCCGCGTCATCGGCCCCAACTGCCCCGGCCTGATCACCCCGGGCCAGGCCAACGCGGGCATCATCCCCGCCGACATCACCAAGCCCGGCCGCATCGGCCTGGTCTCCAAGTCGGGCACGCTCACGTACCAACTCATGTACGAGCTGCGCGACATCGGCTTCTCCACCTGCGTCGGCATCGGCGGCGACCCCGTCATCGGCACCACCCACATCGACTGCCTGCAGGCCTTCGAGGACGACCCGGAGACCGAACTCGTCGTCCTCATCGGCGAGATCGGCGGCGACGCGGAGGAGCGGGCGGCGGCGTACATCCGCGAACACATCAGCAAACCCGTCGTCGGTTACGTCGCCGGGTTCACCGCGCCCGAGGGCAAGACCATGGGGCACGCCGGAGCGATCGTCTCCGGTTCGACCGGAACGGCCCGCGCCAAACAGCAAGCACTCGAAGCGGCGGGCGTACGCGTGGGCGCGACCCCCACCGAGACCGCCCGACTCGTCCTCGAACACCTCGCCTCCTCCTGATCCCTGGGGAACCGCACACCTCCCGCCCCCGACTGTGCACCGAGAGCGGAGAACACCGATGGCCCCTGCCACCCCCGAACCCACCCTCGCCCTCAAACCCGGAACGGCCTGGACCGACGCCTGGCAGCGCTGCCGGACCGTCGCCCCCGAGGCGTTCCTCGACGACCGCGTCCTCAACCTCCGGGCCGCGACCTGGCAACCCGGCGGCCGCACCCTGCCCGCCACCAGCCCCGTCGACGGCACCCCCATCGCCGGACCGCCCCGCCTCGACGCCGGCACCGCCCGCCAGGCCGTACGCGCGGCGCTCGACCAGCACCGCGCGTGGCGGCACGTCCCGCTCCCCGAACGCCGGGCCCGCATCGCCGCCACCCTCGACGCCCTCACCGAACACCGCGAACTCCTCGCCCTCCTCCTCGTCTGGGAGATCGGCAAGCCCTGGCGCCTCGCGCAGGCGGACGTGGACCGGGCGATCGACGGAGTGCGCTGGTACGTCGACGGCATCGAGCCCATGCTGGCCGGCCGCGCCCCACTCGACGGACCGGTCTCCAACATCGCCAGCTGGAACTACCCGATGTCGGTCCTCGTCCACGCGATGCTCGTCCAGGCCCTCGCCGGCAACGCCGTGATCGCCAAGACCCCCACCGACGGCGGCCTCGCCTGCCTCACTCTGGCCTGCGCGCTCGCCGCCCGCGAAGGCGTGCCGATCACCCTCGTCAGCGGCAGCGGCGGCGAACTCTCCGAGGCCCTCGTGCGCGCGCCCGAGATCGGTTGCGTCTCGTTCGTCGGCGGCCGCGACACCGGTGCCGCGGTCGCCACCGCCGTCGCGGACCTCGGCAAGCGCCACATCCTCGAACAGGAGGGCCTCAACACCTGGGGCATCTGGAACTACTCGAACTGGGAGGCCCTGACCGCCCTCATCCCCAAACTCTTCGACTACGGCAAGCAGCGCTGCACTGCCTACCCGCGCTTCGTCGTGCAGCGCTCCCTCTTCGACCGGTTCCTCGACGCGTACCTCCCGGCCGTGCGCTCCATCCGCATCGGACACCCGCTCGCCGTCGCCGACCCGGCGGACCCGCCGCCGAGCCTCGATTTCGGCCCGCTCATCAACGCGGCCAAGGCGAAGGAGCTCACCGACCAGGTCACCGAGGCCGTCGACCGCGGAGCCGTTCCCGTGCACCGCGGCACCCTGTCCGACGGCCGCTTCCTGCCCGGCCAGGACACATCCGCGTACGTCCCACCGGTCACGCTCCTCGGGCCGCCCCCGTCGTCCCCGCTGCACCACGCGGAACCCTTCGGTCCGGTCGACACGATCGTCCTGGTCGACACCGAGGCGGAACTCCTCGCGGCGATGAACGCGTCCAACGGCGCCCTGGTCGCCACGCTCTCCACGGACGACCGGGCCACGTACGAGCGGCTGGCCCCGCAGATCCGCGCGTTCAAGGCCGGCCACGACAGGCCCCGCTCGCGCGGCGACCGCGAGGAGCTCTTCGGCGGCTTCGGCGCGTCCTGGCGGGGCGCCTTCGTCGGCGGCGAACTCCTCGTCCGCGCGGTCACCCGCGGCGACGAGCGCGAACGGCTCCCGGGCAACTTCCCCGAGTACCACCTGATGCCGTGACGCCCACGAATGTGCCGGTGACGACGCCTATGACTGTCCCGTGACGACGCCTACGACCGTGCCGTGACGCACACCACTCGCGAGCCGGCCCCGCCCCACGTGGGCCGGCTCGCGACGCCGATATCAACAGCGGGTGTCCGTCCGGCCACACGCAGTGCACACCGCGCCCGACCTGCGCAGATCCGCCGCCCTCGCCGGCGGGGGCAGGCTCGCAGGTGGAGGGATACGCAGGTGAAAGGCACTCTGAATCCTTGGTATTGTTGTCCATGTCGCCGCGGGGCAAGGCCCCCGGCAGGCGGCGCACACCTAGTCCGGGTGGCGGAATGGCAGACGCGCTAGCTTGAGGTGCTAGTGCCCTTTATCGGGCGTGGGGGTTCAAGTCCCCCCTCGGACACAGTTCAGATCCCCGCGGTTCACAGGAACCGCGGGGATCTGTCGTTCCCCTCGATTCACCTTCCCGGCCGTCGCGGACCTCACGCTCCGGGGGTTGGGCCCCACCGGTCACTGCCGGCATCGCGCTGCGGTCGGCAGAGAACTGGCGGCTGCGGACTGCCGTGTCCGGGGCGGGGGTCGACCTGGAATTCAGCGCCCCCGATACAGTTCGGAGAACCGGACCAGCAGGCACCAGGAATTCACGGGGGTACGTCGCATGGCACTCTTCGGTAACGCTCACACCGTCGACCCGGGCAAGGCTCAGCAGGAGTATGCGCGGTTGTTCGGGCACGGGGAACAGGTCTATGCGGCCTACGTGTTGATCCGTGACACGATCCTTTTCACCGACCGGCGGCTCGTGCTCATAGACAAGCAGGGGATCACCGGCAAGAAGGTCGAGTACCACTCGGTGCCGTACAAGAGCATCACGCGGTTCGCCGTCGAGACGGCCGGGCACTTCGATCTGGACGCGGAGCTCAAGATCTGGGTGTCGGGGGAGTCGGCGCCGATCGAGAAGACCTTCACCAAGGGCGTCAACATCTACGAAGTGCAGGCGATCCTCACGCAGTTCGTGGCGCGCTGAGACCCCGGACCCCCGGACCCCCGGACCCCCGGACCCCCGGACCCCGGGCCGCAGACCTTGGCCCTGAGCCGCGGAGACGTTCGGCCCTGCCGAGCGGGCCGATGTGTGCGCACGATGGGGGCATGAACGCGCTTCCGGTCGTCACCGCCGTCGATGGGTCCGAGCACAGTGTCAAGGCCCTGGAGTGGGCGCTGGCCGCTGCTCGGGAGCGAGGGGCGGAGCTCGTCGTCACGCATGTCAGGACCGACTTCGTGAAGAACGTGCCGCTCCAGGGCGACCTGCCGGTGATCCCGTTGCCCGAGCCGGACGAGACGCCCGTCCTCACGGAGGTGCGGCGCCTCCTCGACGGCCGGTCCGACCTGCCGCCGGTCCGCACTGTCACCCTCGACGGTGCGCTGCCGTCCGCCGTGACCGCGCTCGGCGACGAGGCGCAGCTGCTCGTGGTCGGCTCGCGCGGCCGCGGAGGCTTCGCCAGCCTGCTGCTCGGCTCGGTGAGCCGGGCGTGCGCGGCGCGCGCCGGCTGCCCCGTCGTGGTCGTGCCGCACGCCGCGCGGGCCGAGGTCGTACGGCTGCCGGAGGGTGTGCCGCCCGTGGTCCTGGGCCTGGAACCCGAGGAGACCGGGGACGCGGCGATCGAGTTCGCCTTCGCGGAGGCCGCGCGCAAGGGGGCCCGACTTGAGGTCGTGACCACGTACTCCGTGCCGCTGTCCACGCTCACGGTCGTGGGTCCGTACGTCACCGGCACAGACGGCGACGGACGGCCCGAGATCGAGGCGGAGCTGTACGAGGCGCAGCGGCGGCGGCTCGAAGCGTCCGTGTCGGGGCATCCGGATGCCGAGGTCACCTGTGTCGTCGCCCCGGCGGACGCGGCGGGGCGCCTCGTCGTCGCCTCGCAGACGGCCGGGCTGCTGGTAGTGGGGCGCCACCGTCGCCGGCTCTCCGCCGACTCGTTCCTCGTCGGCTCCGCCGCCAACGCGGTGCTGCTGCATGCGCATTGTCCGGTGGCGGTCGTGCCGTAGGCCGCCGGGCTGAATCGGCAGGCGCATCGGCAGCCGGATCAGGAGCAGAACCGGCAGCCGGAGCAGCAGTTCTCCACGCCCGGCGTCACGTCCTGGCCGCCGCAGCGCAGGGCCAGCGTCTACTGACGTACGGCGGCAGCTCGTCCGTGTGCAGGCGGTACGGGCTGCGGCGGCGACCGAGGCGTGTGGTCCGAGGGCAGCAGCCGGACGGGCTCGCCGAGCTGCTCGCCGCCTGCGCCCGGGTCGCGGGACGAAGACGCTGGCTTGAGTTCGACCAGGCCCGCGACTGGCTGCCGGGGCCTGTGGGGAACGGACCCGAGTGAGCCCCGCACGAGGAGTGTCGGCGGTCGGGGCGGAGCACTAGGGTCGGCCCATGGCCCCTGCCGACCGCGCCGAGCCTCAACTCCCCACCCCAGCAAACCGGTTCGGCGGACGTGTCGCCGTCGTCACCGGGGCAGCGTCCGGCATCGGTGCCGCCAGTGCCGCGCGGCTCGCCGCCGAAGGGGCGGCCGTCGTGCTCGCCGATGTGTCCGTGGACCGGGGCGGGGACGTCGCCGCGGCCATCCGCAAGCGGGGCGGGCGGGCGGAGTTCGTGCACGCGGATGTGGCGGAGCCCGAGGCGTGGCAGCGGGTCGGCGCGGCCGCGGCGGGATTCGGGCCGGTCGGCGTGTTCGTCAGCAACGCCTTCACCGTGGACGTGAGCGGCGCCCACGAGATGCAACTGGAGTCGTGGAACCGGCAGTTGGCCGTCAACCTCACCGGGTCGTTCCTCGGCTTCAAGGCGCTGCTGCCCGAACTGCGCGCGCAGCGTGGCGCGGTCGTCCTCACGTCGTCCGTGCACGCGCACGCGGGGATTCCGGGGCACCCCGCGTATGCGGCGACCAAGGGTGCGCTGGTGTCGCTGTGCGGTCAGCTCGCCGTGGAGTACGGGCCCGAGGTGCGGGTCAATGCGGTGCTGCCCGGGCCGATCCTCACCGGCGCGTGGGACCGGCTGTCGGAGGCCGACCGAGAGCGCAGCGCCGCCCAGACCGCCGCCGGGCGCCTCGGGACGCCCGAGGAGGTGGCGGCGGCGATCGCGTTCCTCGCCGCGGACGAGGCGTCGTATGTGACGGGGTCCAGTCTGGTGGTCGATGGGGGGTGGACGGTGCGGAAGGACTCGTCGTGAGACGTGAGACGTGAGACGTGAGACGTGAGACGTGAGACGTGAGAGAGGGCGAGGGTGGGGAGTGAGGCGAGGGTGGGGGGTGGGAGCGAAGGGGAGGAGCGAGGGGGAGGACCGGGGTTGCTCGGTGGGGCGGCCTGCGGGCGGACCGCTCGGCCGGAGAGTCCGTGCGCCCGCCCCGGTCGGGTCCGCCCGTGCGCTCCGGCAGACGGCCTCAGCGGTCCGCGTACACCACCCACACCTGGCCCCTCGCGAACGGCATGCGCTGTCCGTCGGGGCGGGTGAACGTCGTGCCCGAATCGGCGTCCGGCCGGTGCCAGCGGGTCTCGTACGCCTTGCCGTCCCGCAGGACCGTCGCCCGGCCCTGCCCGACCGTCTTGATGTACGGGGTGGCGGCGCCGTTGACGTCCCGGTACTTGGACGGCGGCATCGAGACGTGCTGGATGACGACCGTGCGGGGCGCCATCTGGCGGCCGTTGGTCTGCATCGCGGGCGAACCGTCGAACGAGACCCGCCAGCGGCGCAGCGAAGGCGACCAGCTGAAGGTGTGGCTCGCGCCCGAGTAGCGCACGGTGCGGCTGTCCGTCGGCACGCCGCCCTCCGGGGCCGGGCCGAAGCGGAACCCGATGTCGGCGGCGCGGCTGGCGTGCGGCGCGGTCCTCAGGAGCGCGCCCGGCTCGACGAACAGGTTGTGCGGCGCCGGCCGGTCCGCGCTGCGGAAGTACGCGCCGGGCACCTTGTCGTGCGGCCGTACGTAGATCGGCGAGCGGTTCAGGTACGTGGTGAGCGAGCTGCGCACCCCGGAGTACGCGAGCGCCGGGTTCCCGAACTGGCGCAGCAGCTCCACGTCGGACTCGCGGGCGCTGCGCACCGGCCCGACCGAGCTCGGCTTGCGGCTGGCGTACACGCCCATCAGCCGGCTCATGCCGCCCTCGACCTTCTCGACGTACACGATGTCCGCCTTGTTGAGGCCCCGGTGCGGGCGGGCCTTGCTGGAGTTGTCGAACTTCACCGCCAGCACCGGGCCCAGGCTCGCGGGCCGGCCGGTGAACGGCGACACCTGGCTCGGCGGTCCCGCGGCCGTCCGCCTGGCGTCCTGGGCACCCCCGCCCTGGGTGCCCCGGTCCTGGGAGCCGGCCTCGGCCGCGGCGCCGAGGGTGAGCGCACCGGCGGCGACGAGCGCGAGCAGTCGCGCCCCGTGGCGGGTGGTGTGCCGGGTGGTGCGGCGGTCCGTGCGGTCGGAGTGGGCGGTGCGATCGGTGCGGGCGGTGCCGTCAGTGGGGCCGGTGGGGCTGGTGGGGCTGGTGGGTCTTGTGCGGTTGGCCGGTGCAGATCTCGCTGTCATCGCAGCGCCTCCGTCGTCCGTAGCGTCCTGAGCGTCCCTGCTGGATTCGCTGGCGCAGTCCTTCCGTACGGGAGGTGTGTACGTACCGCCGCGGCGGCCATCCAACCGCGGCGCATTCATCCTTTCCGGCCGCATCCGGCCGGTGCGCGGCGCGGCTGCGGGACGGGTGCCCCGAGCATCGGTGGGGGACGGACCCGATCGAGGTGCTGGGCAGTCGAAGTGCTGGGAAGTCGAAGTGCTGAGAAGGAGAGAGGCCGCCGGTGCTCACTCCTTCACGTACACCACCCACACCTGCCCCTTTGCGCAGTACAGGCGGCGGCCGTCCGCCGTGCGGTAGTCCGTGGGACGGTCCGCCGTCGGGCGGGTCCATGTTCCCTCGTACGTACGGCCGTTGCGCAGGAGGAGGACGCGGCCCGTGCCGGTGGTCTCCGTGAACGGGGTGACGCTGCCCCAGCGGTCGTGGAAGCGGGAGCCGCGGATCCGGGTGTGCTGGACCAGCACCGTCGACGGGGTCAGCGCCGACTCCTCGCCGTCCAGCTCCACCCGCCAGTGTTCCTCCTCGGCCGACCAGACGAAGCCGAACGTGGCCGCCGGATAGTGCACGGTGTGCCGGGGCGTGTCCTGGCCGTCCGGTGGGCGGGGCCCGACGCGGAAGCCGAAGGACGCCGGGTCGCAGGCGGTGGGCCGCGGATCGAGGCGGGCCGGGCGCACGAACAGGTTGTGCGGGGCGGGCCGGTCCGGGTCCCGGTAGAACGCGTCCTCCGCCTCGCCGGGCGTACGGGCCTCCAACGGCGCGGCGGCGATGAGGGGTTGGAGCTTGGACTGCGCGCCGGAGTAGGCGAGCAGCGGGCGCCCGTACTGGCCGAGCAGGTCCAGGTCGCTCTCGCGGGCGCTGCGGACCGGGCCCACCGACTCGGGGAGGCGGCCGGTGGCGTACACGGCGAGGAAGCGGCTCAGGCCCGACTCGACCTGCTCGACGTGGACGAAGTCGGCTTCCTTCAGGCCGGTGTGCGGGCGGGCGGGGCCCACATTGTCGACCTTCACCGCGAGGGGGACGCAGCCCTTCTCGCCTGCGGCGGGCGGCCGGGCGTCGTCGCCCTCGGGTTGGGTCTGGAGGGTGCAGCCCGCGAGGAGTGCGGCGGAGCCGATCAGGAACGTCCGCCGTTCCACGCTGCTGCGGCTGCCCTCGGCCTTGCTCTGTCCGACGTCCATGCCGACCACCCCGTCCTGCTCCCCTTGGCGGACACATACCCGCGGTCGGGCGGCGTCAGGCCTGTCCCGTTACCTGCCCCGCCCCGCCGGAATGCCAGCCCCTACCTGCCCCGCCCCGCCGGAATGCCGACGTACCTCCCCGTCCGGAACCCGCCGGGCCCCCGCCCGCCCGGCGCGCGAACCTGGGCCGTATGAACGGCCAGGGCAACACGACCACCACCGGCCCCGCCGAGCGCGTCTCCGCCGCGGACTGGGGTGTCTTCCACGACGCGGCGTGACACATGGGAAGCCCCGGCAGCCCCCGGCAGCCACCCCTCACCCCCCGGCAGCCACCCCTCACCCCCCCCCCCCCCCCCGGCAACCCCCCCGGGCAACCACCCCTCACCCGCCCAGCACCTCCGCCAGGTCGTACCGCACCGGCTCCTCCAGCTGTGCGTAGGTGCAGCTCTCCGGGGCGCGGTCCGGGCGCCAGCGGCGGAACTGGGCCGTGTGCCGGAAGCGGGCGCCGTTCTCCATGTGGTCGTACGCCACCTCCACGACCCGTTCGGGCCGCAGCGGCACCCACGACAGGTCCTTCTTGCCGGACCAGCGGCTCGGCGCCCCCGGCAGCCGGGCCGACTCGTGCGCGGACTCCTCCGCCCAGGCCGCCCACGGGTGCTCCTCGTCCGCCCCGAGGCGGAGGGGTTCGAGTTCGGCGACCAGTTCCTCGCGCCGCCGCATGGAGAACGCCGCGCACACCCCGACGTGCTGCAGGGCGCCCGCTTCGTCGTACAGGCCGAGGAGGAGGGAGCCGACGATCGGGCCCGACTTGTGGAAGCGGTAGCCGGCCACGACCGCGTCGGCGGTGCGCTCGTGCTTGATCTTGAACATCAGGCGTTCGTTCTGCCGGTAGCGGAGGTCGAGCGGCTTGGCGATCACCCCGTCAAGACCCGCGCCCTCGTATGTGCGGAACCAGTCGGCGGCCAGCTCGGGGTCGGTGGTCGCCGGCGCCACATGGACCGGCGGGACAGCCCCCGACAGCGCCTCGACCAGCGCCGAGCGGCGTTCGGTCAAGGGCCGGTCGACATACGCGTCGTCCCCGAGCGCCAGCAGGTCGAACGCCACGAACGAGGCGGGCGTCCGCTCGGCGAGCAGCTTCACGCGGGACTCGGCGGGGTGGATGCGTTCCGTGAGCGCGTCGAAGTCGAGGTGGCCGTCGCGGGCGATGACGATCTCGCCGTCCAGTACGCAACGCTCCGGCAGGCAGGCCGTCAGGGCGGCCACGAGTTCCGGGAAGTACCTGGTCAACGGCTTGCCGGTGCGGCTGCCCAGCTCGGTCTCGGCGCCGTCGCGGAACACGATGGCCCGGAAGCCGTCCCACTTGGCCTCGTACTGCATGTCCGGCGGGATCTTCTTCACGGGCTTGGCGAGCATCGGCTTCACGGGCGGCATCACCGGCAGATCCATGCATCGATTCTGCGCGCGCACGACCGCGACCGCCCGGTGTGCGAGGGATGCGCCGCACCCCTACCGTGGCTCGCATGGGCGAAGCGGTGGAACTGGAGGCCGGCGGGCGGACCGTGCGCCTGTCCAACCCGGGCAAGGTCTTCTTCCCGGAGCGCGGGTACACCAAGCTGGACATCGCCCGGTACTACCTCGCCGTAGCACCCGGCATCCTGCGCGCCCTCCGTGACCGGCCCACGACGCTGCAGCGCTACCCGGACGGCGTGACCGGCGAGTGGTTCTACCAGAAGCGGGCGCCCAAGAGCATGCCCGACTGGATTCCCACCGCCCACATCACCTTCCCCAGCGGCCGCAGCGCCGACGAGATGTGCCCCACCGAGGAGGCCGCCGTGCTGTGGGCCGCGCAGTACGGCACGCTCACCTTCCACCCCTGGCCGGTCCGCCGCGACGACGTCGACCGCCCCGACGAGCTGCGCATTGACCTCGACCCGCAGCCCGGCACCGGCTTCGGCGACGCGGTCCGCGCCGCCCACGAACTGCGCGCCGTCCTCGACGAGTTCGGCGGGCTGCGCGGCTGGCCCAAGACCTCCGGCGGCCGCGGCCTGCACGTCTTCGTGCCCATCGCGCCGCACTGGACGTTCACCCAGGTGCGGCGCGCGGCCATCGCGGTCGGGCGGGAGCTGGAGCGCCGGATGCCGGAGCAGGTCACGATCAAGTGGTGGAAGGAGGAGCGCGGCGAGCGCATCTTCGTGGACTACAACCAGACGGCCCGCGACCGCACCATCGCCTCCGCGTACTCGGTACGGCCCCGCCCGCACGCCCCGGTCTCCGCGCCGCTCAGCTGGGACGAGGTGGGCACGGCCCGCCCCGAGGACTTCGACATCGTGACCATGCCCGAGCGGTACGCCGAACGCGGTGACGTGCACGCGGACATGGACGACCACCGCTTCTCCCTGGACGCGCTGCTCGAACTGGCCCGCAAGGACGAGCAGGACCACGGCCTCGGTGACCTGCCGTACCCGCCCGAGTACCCGAAGATGCCGGGCGAGCCGAAGCGGGTGCAGCCGAGCCGGGCCAAGAAGGCGGCGCCCCCGAAGGAGGCGCCGCCCGAGCCCACAACCACCTGATGAACCGGTGACGGTGACTACAACTCCTTGATCCGGATGTCCCGGTACGAGACGACATCCGTCACCCCGTGCACCTGCAGCCCCACATAGCCGGAGGCGTACCTGCGGCCGTCCGTGCCCGGGTCGTCCGCACGCGGCGGCTCGAAGAGCTGGCCGCCCGTGTTGTCGAACTCGTTGATCAGCTTGCCGTTGCGGAACACCTGGTAGTGCTGGTCGACCACCCGGATCTCGTAGTCGTTCCAGGTGCCCTTCGGCGTGACCCCGGCGCCCGCGAGCCCGACCCGGTCGAAGCCGTACACCGACCCGGTCTTGTACATGTCGCCGTCGGGACGGTCGAGCACCTGCACCTCGTGCCCGTACTTGATGGCGACCCACTCCGGCCGTGACTCCTCCGGGTGGTCGTGGACCTGCGGGAACCGCACGAACACACCGGAGTTGGCGTTGCCGTCGCCCGGCGCGTCGTCCCGCCACTGCAGCTTCAGCGAGAAGTCGTCGTACTTCCGCTCCGGGAACCACAGCATGCCGAGCCCGGCCTTGGTGGTGCCCGAGGTCATCGAGCCGTCCTCGTTCAGGCCGAACGAACCGCCGCCCACATGCTGCCACTTGGCGAACGACTCCTTCGAGCCGTCGAACAGCTTGCGGTAGCCCTTGGTCTGGCCGGGCTTGCCGATGCCGGACTTCTTGGCGGCGTGGTGGATCGTGCGCTGCTCGCGGGCGTCGATCACCCCCTCGTCGGCGAGGGCGTCGAGCACCTCGTCCACATGCTTCAGGAACAGCGCCTGCGAGGACCAGTCCTTCTCGTCCTCGATCAGTTCGTTGATCGTGCAGCGGCTCTTCGTCATCCGGTTGGGCACGCCGCTGTCGACCGAGCCGACGAACACCGTCGGACGCTCGTCGTACTCCGGACAGTCCGGCGCGGGCACGCCGCCGCCCTCGACGACCGTGAACGCCTCCTTGCGGGCCTCGGAGGTGTTCCCCGCCCGGTCGCTCGCCCGGTACGCCACCTCGTGCCGGCCGGTGCGGTCCACGACCAGCGGCTCGGTGTACGCGACGTACGGCGCGCCGTCGAGCGAGTACTCGACCTTGTCCACGCCCGAGCCGTCGTCCGTCGCGGTCACTGTCACCGTGGCCTTGCCGACGTACGCGCCGTCGGAGTCGACCGTCCCGTCGACCTCCGCGGAGGTCTCCGGCGGCGTGGTGTCCTCCGCCGGCGGCGCCACCACCGCGAACTCCACAGCCTTCTCGGCGGCCGCGTTGCCCGCCTTGTCCGTGGCCCGGTAGCGCACCTTGTACGTGCCCGGGTCGTGGAACATCACGGGCGCGGTGTACGCCTGCCACTCACCGGAGTCACCCACCGCGTACTGCACGGTGTTCACCCCGGAACCCGCGTCCGACGCGGCCACCGTGACCGTTGCCATGCCGACATAGGCGCCGTCCGCGTTCTGCTCACCGGTCACCGTCGCCGAGGTCTCCGGCGGGGTGGTGTCGTCCGTGTCCGGCGCGACCACCGCGAACTCGACAGCCTTCTCGGCGGCGACGTTGCCCGCCTTGTCCGTGGCCCGGTAGCGGATCTTGTGGCTGCCGACCTGGTCGACGACCACCGGATTCGTGTACGGCTGCCAGGCACCGGAGTCCCCGACCGCGTACTCGACCTTCTCCACGCCGGAACCGCCGCTGTCGTCCGCCGCCGACACGGTCACCGCGGCCTGCCCGACGTACGCGCCGTCCGCGTTCTGCGTGCCGTCGACCTTCGCCGAGGTCTGAGGGGCGGTGGTGTCCTCGCCGCCGCCCTCGGTCACCGTGAGGATGCCCTGCATCGAGCCGTGCCCGGGAATCGTGCAGTGGTACAGGTACCGGCCCGGCGTCAGCGTCACCTCGGCGGTGTGCTTGCCGCCCTCCGCGTCGGAGGGGTTGGCCAGGATGTTCAGCGGCACGTCGTTGTTGTACTCGGGGTCCGAGACGTCGAACGTCAGCGTGTGCGGCATGCCCGTGGTGTTGCCGGTGGCAGCGCTGTTCTCGAAGACGATCGTGGTCCTGCCCGCCACCGCCGTGGTGGGCGCCGACAGGTACTTGTCGATCGGGTCACCGGCCGTCCAGGTCAGCACCTGCTCCACGGCCGCGCCCTCGTCCTGCACCGGCCGCGTGCCCGGGGCGGGCTGCCCGTACGCCGCCGGGGCGGTCAGGCCGAGCACCGTCAGGAGTGCGGCGAGCAGCACCCGTAGCCATCTCTGTCTGTGTCTCACCGGTCAGCCCTTCCTGGCCAGCTGGTCGGCGCTCGGCGTGGCCGCGCCGCCCTCGTAAGTGACGCGCCACAGCGCCGACTTGGCGTCCGAGGTGAAGAAGCCGCGCCCGTAGTCGAGGACGTACAGCGAACCGTCCGGCGCGAACTTCCAGTCCATGAGGTTCTTGATGCCGTCGTCGCCGATCGGCACGATCTTCTTCAGCGACTCGGCGTGCACCGGGACACCGCCCTTGCCGACCGTCTCAGGGTCGGTGAGCACGGCGTGCCGCGGCTGGTCCTGGTCGTAGAAGTCGCCGACGAACCACTTGCCGTCCCAGTACTCCGGCCACTTCACCTCGCTCTTGCTGTCCGCGTCGTACCGGTACACCGGGCCGTTCATCGCGGCCTGCCCGCCGCCCTTCAGCCACGGAAGGCGGAACACCTGCTCCTCCGCCTTGTACGAGGGCACGCCGTTGGCGTCGCGCGGGAAGTCCGGGCCGCCGCCCGCCGGGGAGTACCAGATGGTGTTGGACGTGACCGGAGGCAGGTTGACCAGGCCGTCGTTGTGCGGCGACTCATTCTTCGGCGCGTCGCAGTCGTACCAGCCGAGCGGCTGCGTCGGGTCGGGCAGGTTGCGGTCGCGGTACGGCTGCTTGTTGCCCATGCAGTACGGCCAGCCGTGGTTGCCCGGGCCCGTGATCGCGGCGAACGTGTCGTACTTCGCCGGGCCCCAGGTGGTCGACGGCTCACCGGCGTCGGGGCCGACCCAGCCCGCGTACAGGATGTCGGTCTGCTGGTCGATGGAGATGCGCGCCGGGTTGCGCACGCCCATCACATAGATCTCGCCGCGCGTCTTGCCGCCGCCCTCGTCCTCCTCCTTGCCGGTGAAGAGGTTGCCCTCCGGCAGGGTGTACGTGCCGTCCGGCTCCGGGTGGATGCGGAGGATCTTGCCGTTGAGGTTGTTGGTGTTGCCGGCGGTGCGGCGTGCGTCCGCGAACGAGACGCCCTTGAAGGTCGGCTCCGGGTTGTTGCCGGAGTAGCCGTCGCTGAAGCGGCTGGAGTTGTTGTCGCCCGTCGCGATGTAGAGGTTGTCCTTCGAGTCCCAGGCCATGCCACCGCCCGCGTGGCAGCAACTGTGGATCTGCACGGGCCACTTGAGCAGCACCTTCTCGCTGCCCAGGTCGAGTCTGTCCGTGGCCGGGTCGAGGGTGAAGCGGGAGACGCGGCGCTCGGCCATGTGCGTCTCGCGGTTGATCTCCGAGTGCGGGGTGTAGTGCAGATACACCCAGCCGTTGTCCTCGAACTCCGGGTCCAGCTCGATGCCGAGCAGGCCTTCCTCGTTCTTGACCAGCTCGCCGCCGCCGCCCTTGTTGCCGAACACCGTGAGCTCACCGGCGAGTTGGACCTTATCGGTCTTCGGGTCGTAGATGTGGATCTGGCCCTTTCCCTTGCCGATGTCCGGGTCGTCCCAGTCGGTCACCACGGGCTGCGAGGCGTCGGCGCCGCCCCGGCCGATGTAGAACACCCGCCCGTCCTCCGCGGTGACCAGGCCGTGCGGCTCGCCGATCTGGTCGTTCCGGCCCGGCTGGTTGGGTTCGGTGACGCGCTCCGCCTTGTAGTTGGAGTTGATGGCGGCCTTGCAGTCGGCCCGCACGAGTCGTGTCGTCCACAGCAGCGCGCCGCGCAGATGGGTACGGAAGTCCGTCTCGGCGTACGAGTCCACGGTGCCGCCCATGCCGGTGTAGAAGGACCGCCCGCCGTCGTAGTCACGGCACCAGCTCACCGGATGGTCGGGCCCGTTGGCACTCTCGCCCGGCTTGTACGTCGACTCGCGCACGCGTGCCACGGTGTGCACGTCGCCGGACGGGTTCTTCTCCCAGTTCAGCCATTTGTCGGGGCGCTTCCACTCCAGGGGGAGGCCCTTGGTGGCCGGGTGCTGCCGGTCGCCGACCTCGACGGTCGCGCGCTGGGTTGTCGTACCGCTGCCCTTCGCCGGGCGGGCGCCGACCAGGCCGGTGAACCAGTCCGAGTACGGTTCGGCGCGGGCCGCGTCATGAATGCCGAGGAAGCCGCCGCCGGCCTCCATGTACGCCTCCAGGCCCATCTCCTGCTCGGGGTCGAGCACATCGCCGCCGCCGGTCAGGAACACCACCGCGTTGAACCGGCCGAGCCGCTTCCCGTCGGTGAACACCGAGCCGTCGTCGGTGGCGGTGACGGTGAAGCGCTGCTTGTGCGGCCCGGAGAGGCCGATCTTCTCGATCGCCTCGATCCCGGCGTCGACCAGCGGCGTCTCCTCGCTCGCCGAGCCGTGGAAGAGCAGCACCCGCACCTTGTTCCCGCCCGGTGGCGAGGGCAGCGACATCGTTGTCGCGGGAGTGTCCCCCGGCCCCGGATACGGCCGTGCGGTGGCGGGACCGGCGGCGAGGAGTCCCGCGGTGAGCGCTCCCGCCGCGATCCCGGCCGCCCAGCGCCTGCGGGTTCTGGGTCTGTGTCTGTTGTGCCCGTTCAACGCGCCCGCATCCGCGGGTTTCTGACGTGGTGCGCTCCGCATCGGGTCACCCACCCCTCATCGTGTCCCTCGTCGTGCACGGCTACAGCGCCAAGGAAGCTAGACCTCTTTCGGTGGTCCGCCAATAGCTATGACCGCGATTGCACAAACTTTGTCCTGAGTGTGGATAAACGGAGATCCCGAAGCTACGGTGTGGGCCGTCCGATGGGCCAGGGAACCCCCTGGAACCCGCCAACCTCGTTACGGCCCTGGGGAGTTCGGCGATGACGGAAGCACTGGGCGGGCAACTCGGCAGACGCGGATTCAACCGGCGGCTCTTCGCCGGGGGCGCCGCCGTCGCAGCCGGTCTGACATCGATGTCGGGAGTGGTTCCCGGCTCCGCGCCCCCAGCCGCCGCGGCGGGCGGGAAGAAGGCCGAGGCGAAGGGCGAGACCCGGCACATCAAGCTGTACGTCGAGAACCTCGCCGACGGACAGATGGGATACGGCCTGGAGAAGGGCAAGGCCACGATCCCCGGGCCGCTCCTGGAGATGGTCGAGGGCGACACCCTGCACATCGAGGTGGAGAACCTCACCGACGTCGACGTCAGCCTGCACCCGCACGGCGTCGACTACGAGATCGGCAGCGACGGCACCCGGCACAACAACAGCCATGTGGAACCCGGCAGTTCGCGTACGTACACCTGGCGCACGCACGCCCCCGGCCGACGCAAGGACGGCACCTGGCGGGCGGGCAGCGCGGGCTACTGGCACTACCACGACCACGTCGTCGGCACCGACCACGGCACGGGCGGGCTGCGCAAGGGGCTCTACGGCGGGCTTGTCGTGCGGCGCGAGGGCGATGTGCTGCCGGACAGGACGTACACGATCGTCTTCAACGACATGACCATCAACAACCTGCCCAAGGGCCCCGACCTCAAGGCCACCGTCGGCGACCGGGTCGAGATCGTGATGATCACGCACGGCGAGTACTACCACACGTTCCACATGCACGGTCACCGCTGGGCGGACAACCGCACCGGCATCCTGACCGGCCCGGACGACCCCAGCCCCGTCATCGACAACAAGATCACCGGGCCCGCGGACTCCTTCGGGTTCCAGGTGGTCGCGGGGGAGGGGGTCGGCGCGGGGGCGTGGATGTACCACTGCCATGTGCAGAGCCACTCGGACATGGGGATGGTGGGGATGTTCCTGGTGGCGAAGGCGGACGGGACGATTCCGGGGCATGACGGGGGTCACGGGGGGCACTAGGCCTGGGTTCGAGGGCGGGTCCGGCACCGTTGGCTCGGGCGCTCACGCCGTCGTGGCTGGTCGCTCAGTTCCCCGCGACCCTGTCGGGCCAGGGTCGACGGTGGGTGAGAGCGCTCCCTATCCTGGCCGGGCCGCCCCTTCCGGCCCGAGGAGTGCCCCGAGCGTGACCGCCCCGTCGACCCCCGCGCCCCGCCCCACCCTGGAGGCCGTCGCCGCGCACGCGGGCGTCTCCCGCGCCACCGTGTCCCGGGTCGTCAACGGCGGGGCCGGCGTGCGGAGTTCACTCGCCGGGAGGGTCCTCCGCGCGGTCGACGAGCTGGGCTACGTACCCAACCGGGCGGCCCGCTCCCTGGTCACCCGGCGGCACGACGCGGTCGCCGTCGTCATCGCCGAACCCGAGACCCGGGTCTTCGCCGACCCCTTCTTCGCCCAGCAGCTGCGCGGCATCAGCAAGGAACTCACCGCTCACGACTCGCAGTTGGTGCTGCTGCTCGTGGAGGGCCGGGACGACTACGCGCGCGTGGGCCGCTATCTCGCCGGCGGGCACGTCGACGGGGCCCTGGTGTTCTCCGTGCATCTGGACGACGAACTCCCCGACATCATCCGGCGGTCCGCCCTGCCCACGGTGTTCGGCGGCCGCCCGGACCGCGGCGGCGAGTGCGCCCCGTACGTCGACTGCGACAACCGCGGCGGCGCCCGCGAGGCCGTACGGCATCTGCGCAGCCTCGGCCGGAAGCGGATAGCGCACATCGCGGGACCGCCCGACCAGACCTCGGCCGTGGACCGCCTCGACGGCTACCGCGACGTGCTGCCGGAGGCCGATCCGGCGCTCGTCGCGCGCGGCGACTTCACCCCGGCGGGCGGTGAGCGCGCGATGCGGGAACTCCTGGACCGGGCTCCGGAGTTGGACGCGGTGTTCGCCGCCAACGACCTGACCGCCGCCGGTGCCCTGCGGGTGCTGCACGAGCGCGGGCGGCGCGTGCCCGAGGACGTGGCGGTGGTCGGCTTCGACGACATGGAGCCCGTGGTGGAGCAGACCCGCCCGCCGCTGACCACCGTGCGCCAGGACATCGAGGGGATGGGCCGGCTGATGGCCCGGCTGCTGCTGCGCGGACTGGAGCGGGGCGGCGTCCGGGGCGCTCCCTGCGGGGACTCGGTCACCGCCCCGGCCTCGGTGATCACACCGACGGCACTGGTGCGGCGGGCCTCCGCCTGAGCGCCGGGGCCCGCCCGGTCAGGAGCCGACCGACACCGTGAACCGCCGGGGGTTCCCGTCGTGCGCGGCGCCCGACTCGTCCGGCTCGCCGTCGGGACGTACGTCGTCGTACGGGAAGGCGTACCCGATCGGCGAGTTGGCGTGGACGACCCGCGCCCAGTGGTTGGTCGTCGCGCCCTGGTAGTAGTCCGCGGCCGTGGCGCCGTTCGGCTGCTCGGGGTGGCTGAGCATGATGCTGCGGTTGAAGCCCGCCGCGAGCCGGGCGATCAGGCCCTTCTTGTCGTCCGGGTCGTTCGGGTTGTTGGTGAACGGGCCGTGGTTGCAGGTGAACACGTCCTTCGAGGTCGGCTTGGCGAAGCTGTGCCCGCCGTCGAAGGTCAGCGTGTCCCCGCCGACCCGGCCGGCGAGCACGCCGCGGCCGCCCTGCAGGTCGATCCGCAGGTCCTCGGCGCGGTACTTCTCCCAGACCTGGTCGATGTAGCCGTTCCACAGGTCCCGGAAGGGCATCTCGTCGGGCTTGTCGAAGTACGGGGCCATCAGGTTCTGCGGCGAGATCACCCGCAGCACGTCCTCGCCGTCGCCCTTGATCACCAGCCGGTCCCACGGCTGCCCGTCCTTCGCGGCCTGCGCCGCCAGATCGTCCGCGATTCTTTGTACGGCCCCGTCCGGCAGCGGCGCCACCTCGTGCGTACCGTCGCCCTCCAGCCTCAGGCCGATCGGCAGCGCGGTCACCAGGTCGACGTAGCTGATGTTGGCGTACAGCTGCTGCGGGTTGAACGTGAACTCGCAGAACGACCACGTGCGCCCGTAGTTGGGGTCCTCCTCGGTCGCGAAGGCGGGCTCTACGAGGGAGGGGCCGGGGTTGAGGAAGAAGTCCAGCTTGTCGTCGCGTACGAAGTAGACGCGCGCGCCGAACATCTGCGGGAGCGTCAGGACGACCGGGGCCTCGCCGGGGCCGCCGAGCGGGATCGCGCAGTCGACCGGCAGCGGGGTCTCGGGCTCGGCGGGCGACTCGGGCCGGTACACACTGCCGTCCGCCCGCAGCAGCACCCAGCGGTCGGTGCCCTGCTCGTGCCCGGTGACGTACGCGTGCACGGTGCCGGTCAGCGACTTGTTCTCCAGGGCGAGTTCACAGGTCTCGGGCGCGGCCTCGGCGCCGGGGCTGAGAGCGCTGCCCCAGACGGGGTACGTGAGCGCGGTGGCGGCTCCTGCGGTGGCGGTCAAGAACACTCGGCGCGATATCACGGAGTCTCCTGGGGTGTGGGGGTACGCGGTGTGGGGGCGTCCGCGTGCCGACCACCTTGGCCAAGTCCCTTACTGGCGTCAAGAGTTGTGACTGAGAGCGCTCTCTTCGGCGGTGATCGTTCATAAGTCGGCGGGGGCGGGAGGGGGGTGGGGTGGTGGTTGCCTGGAGTGCCGGTCGGGGCCGGTCGGGGCCGGTCGGGGCCGGTCGGGGCCGGTCGGGGTCTGCCGTGGTCTGCCGGATGCGGGGGCCGTCGCGGGCAGGCGGGCGGCCCGGTGTCCGGGAGGCGGTTGTCAGTGCCGGGTGCAAGACTCGGAGAGGCAGTGCGACCGGACCGGACACCCGAAGGAGCGATCATGCTCGGCACTCGTCACAAGGGCTCCCTGACCTGGGCGGATCTGGGAACCCCGGACCTGCCTGCGGCCAGTTCCTTCTACGCGTCGGTGCTCGGATGGCGGGCCGACGAAGGCGACGAGGACTTCGGCGGGTACGTCACGTACCGCAGCGAAGGCGACGCCGTGGCCGGCGGCATGACGGTGCCGGAGTCACAGGACGCCCCCGCCTGGACGGTGTACTTCCGCACGCCGGACGTGGACGCCACCGCCAAGGCCGTCGAGGAGGCGGGCGGCACGGTCGCGATGGAGCCGATGGACGTCGGCGAGCTGGGCCGGATGACGGTCTGCGCGGACCCCGCGGGCGCCGGGTTCGGCCTCTGGCAGGCCGGGACGATGCAGGGCTTCGACGCCTTCGGCAGGACGGGCGCGTGCTGCTGGGCCGAGCTGTTCACCCCGGACATCGAGGGGGCCACGGCGTTCTACGGCAGCGTCCTCGGCATCCAGACCTTCGACGTCTCGTACCCCACGGGGAGTTACACGACGCTGCACCCGGCGGAGGCCGGTGTGGACGCCATGTTCGGCGGCGTCGTCGAGCAGTCCACGGACGCCTCGGAGGCCGACGGCCCCGCGCACTGGCTGCCGTACTTCGCAGTGGCCGACTGCGACGCCGCGGCGGCCGCCGCGGGCGGTGGGGGCGGCACGGTCCGGGTCGACCCCCTGGACGTGCCGGACGTCGGCCGCCTCGCCAGATTCGCGGACCCCTTCGGGGCACGCTTCGCCGTCCTCAAGCCGAAGCCGCGCCAGGGGGACGCGGAGTAGGCGCCGGGCGACCTGCGGGCCAACGCACCGACGCACCGACGCACCGACGCACCGACGGTCGACGGCCGCCGGGCCGCCGCGACACGCCCTACGGCCCGAAAGCCTGGCGCTGCGGCAGGGGTGCGCGGCATCGTGCACGGCACGGCACGGCACGGCACGGCACGGCACGGCACGGCACGGCACGGCACGGCGAGCAGGCGGCCGGTGGCCGGGGCGGTGGCGCGGTCAACAGGTGACCGGGGCCCGTTGACCGTTCGTTGATCGTTCGTTTTTCCCGGGCCGACACGATGAGCGTCATGACCGGCAAGACCATCACGCAGGCCCCGCACACCGGGGCATCCGACGACCGTCCCAGCTGGCTCGACCTCGCCTTGTGCGCCCAGACCGGGGCGGCGTTCTTCTTTCCCGAGCCGGGCAGCTCCGTCCGTGAGGCCAAGCAGATCTGCCAGGCCTGCGAGGGGCGCGCCGCCTGCCTTGAGTACGCCCTCGCGAACGACGAGCGGTTCGGCGTCTGGGGCGGCCTGTCCGAGAAGGAGCGCGACCGCCTCAGAAGGGGCCCCGCCCGCAGACCGGCCGACCGCGCCTGAGCTCAGCCGGACCCGAAACAGCGACTCAGGGCGTGAAAACACGACGGAAAGCGACTCAGGGCGTGAAGAACGACTCAGGGCCGTCCCGGCCGCCGAAGCGGTGGCCGGGACGGCCCTGAGTGCGTGCGCTGTAACCGGACGGTCAGCGTCCGCGCGCCGCGATACGGGCCTTGCGCGCCGCCAGCTTCTCGTCGAACTTGGCGGCCTCGGAGTCGAGGCCGCCCATGAACATGCCGAGCTCCTCCTGCGCCTGCAGGCCCTCCGGGCCGAGCCCGTCGATCTCCAGGACCTTCAGGTGCCGCAGGACCGGCTGCAGCACGTCGTCGTGGTGGATGCGCATGTTGTAGATCTCGCCGATCGCCATCTGCGCCGCGGCCCGCTCGAAGCCGGGCATGCCGTGGCCGGGCATCCGGAAGTCGACCACCACGTCGCGCACGGCCTGCATGGTCAGGTCGGGGGCGAGCTCGAAGGCCTCCTTCAGCAGATTCCGGTAGAAGACCATGTGCAGGTTCTCGTCGGTGGCGATGCGCGCCAGCATCCGGTCGCAGACCGGGTCGCCCGACTGGTGGCCGGTGTTGCGGTGCGAGATGCGGGTGGCCAGCTCCTGGAACGCGACGTACGCGACGGAGTGCAGCATCGAGTGCCGGTTGTCGGACTCGAAGCCCTCGCTCATGTGCGCCATCCGGAACTGCTCCAGCTTGACCGGGTCGACGGCGCGCGAGGCGAGGAGGTAGTCGCGCATGACGATGCCGTGCCGGCCCTCCTCGGCGGTCCAGCGGTGCACCCAGGTGCCCCACGCGCCGTCGCGGCCGAAGAGGCTCGCGATCTCGTGGTGGTAGCTGGGCAGGTTGTCCTCGGTGAGCAGATTGACCACGAGGGCGGTCTTGCCGATGTCGGTGACCTTGGACTGGCCGGGCTCCCACTCCTCGCCGTCCTCGAAGAACTCCGGGAAGTTGCGCGCGTCGCCCCACGGCACGTAGTCGTGCGGCATCCAGTCCTTGGCAACCTTGAGGTGGCGGTTGAGCTCCTTCTCCACGACCTCTTCGAGGGCGTAAAGCAGCCGGGCGTCGGTCCAGGTGTCCGGGCTGCCGAGGTGGGGAGAGGCGATCGTCACGGGGGCTCCTGCGGGGACGTGAGGTGCTGTGCTCTTGCTGCGGCTTACCTACGGGGACGTAGCCTACGAGACCGTAGGTTACGAGACCGTAGGTTAAGAGGCAGGTAAAGGGCCAGCCCCGCCAGGGTGGGCCTGTGACCGATTTCTCCGCTCAATCCCCTATGTGGCCTGCTGGTTTGCGGCTATCCGTGCAGATTGCGCAGGCGGACCGAGAGACATGTCACGCACCCTTCGAGCTTCTCGAACTCGCTGATGTCCACCAGTACGGGCGCGTAGCCGAGGTCCGCGAGCAGTTCCGCCGACTTCGGGGCGCTCGCCGCCATCAGGAGTCTGTCCCCGCCGAGCAGCACCACGTGCGCGCCCGACTCCTCCGGCACCGGCAGGAACCGCCCGAACAGCGACGGGGTGTCCACGAGCGACGGGTGCCCGATCACGGTGCCGTCCGGCAGCGCCGTGACCGCCGACTTCAGGTGCAGGGCGGACGAGACGGGCACCGCGACGACCCGGGCCCCGAGCGGCTCGAACGCGGCCCGCAGCTGTGCGACGCCGGCGGCGTTCGTCCGGCCGCCCCGCCCCACGTACAGGGTGTCGCCGATCTTCAGGACGTCCCCGCCGTCCAGCGTGCCCGGCTCCCGCACCCGGTTCACGGAGGCGCCGAGCCCGGCCACGGCCTGCTCGACGGCGGCCGTCTCGGGGCGGCGTGACCCGGCGCCGGGGCGGGCGATCAGGGCGACGTTGCGGAACATCACCACGGAGTCCTCGACGAACACCGCGTCCGGGCAGTCGTCGGCGCGGTCCACCTCGACCGTCTCCCAGCCGTGCGCCCGCAGCGTGTGGCCGTACGCCTCCCACTGGGCGATCGCCAGCGGCACGTCGACCGGGGTGCGCTCCAGATGGGTGACCAGGCCTTCGGCCAGGCGCGGGCCGGGTCGGCGGATCAGGGCCTTCTTGCTTGCCACGGGTGCGACTCTCCTTGCCGGTCCTTGCTGGTTACCGCTGGTTCGGTCCTTGCCGCAATGATGCAAGGTCGCGCGGCATACCGGAACCCCACACCGGAACCCCACACCGGAACCCCACACCGGAACCCCACACCGGAACCCCACACCGGAACCCCACACCGCAGCCCCTCTCCGGACTGCGGCTCGTCCAGGACGTACACCGCGCCTTCGTATTCGTGATCCTTTCCGGAGCCGCGCGAACGCTCACCGCGCCGCCAACAGCTCCCGCACCTCCTCCTCGCTCGTGTCCCGCAGATCTCCGTCGAGCAGCAGCCAGCGGGTCACCCCGACCGACTCCAGGAACGCCAGGTCGTGGCAGGCCACGATCAGCGCGCCCTCGTACGAATCCAGGGCCGAGGTGAGTTGCCGGACGCCGGCCATGTCGAGGTTGTTCGTCGGCTCGTCCAGCATCAGCAGCTGCGGTGCGGGCTCGGCGAGGAGCAGCGCCGCGAGGGTCGCGCGGAACCGCTCGCCGCCGGAGAGCGTGCCCGCCGCCTGGTCGGCCTTGGCCCCCTTGAACAGGAAGCGGGCGAGGCGGGCCCGGATCCGGTTGTTGGTGGCGTCCGGCGCGGCGAGCGCGACGTTCTCGACGACGCTCAGCGCATCGTCCAGGACGTCGAGCCGCTGCGGCAGGAACCGCAGCGGGACGTGCGCCTCGGCCTCGCCCGCCTCCGGGTCCAGCTGTCCGGCGACGGTACGGAGCAGCGTCGTCTTGCCCGCGCCGTTGCGGCCGACCAGGGCGATCCGCTCGGGCCCGCGCACGTCGAACTCGCCCTTGACCTCGGCTCCGTAACGGAGGGTCAGCTCGCGCAGGGTGAGGACCTGGCGGCCCGGCGGCACCGCGGTGAAGGGCAGGTCGACGCGGATCTCGTCGTCGTCCCGCACCGCCTCCACGGCCTCGTCGAGCCGTTCCCTGGCCTCGCTGAGCTTCTCCTCGTGCATGATGCGGTGCTTGCCGGCGGAGACCTGGGCCTCCCGCTTGCGGGCGTTCATCACGATCTTCGGCTCCCGCTTCTGCGCGTACATCTTGTTGCCGTAGCGCACCCGGCGGGCCAGCTTCATATGGGCCTCGGAGAGTTCCCTCTTCTGCCGTTTGAGGTCGGTCTCGGCGACGCGCACCATACGCTCCGCCGCCTCCTGCTCGACGGCCAGGGTTTCCTCGTACGCGCTGAAGTTGCCTCCGTACCAGCTGACTTCGCCGCCGCGCAGGTCGGCGATCTGGTCGACCTGGTCGAGGAGTTCACGGTCGTGGCTGACCACGACGAGCACGCCCGACCAGGCCTGCACGGCGGCGTACAGCCGCTGCCGGGCGAACAGGTCGAGGTTGTTCGTCGGTTCGTCGAGGAGGAGTACGTCGGGCCGGCTCAGGAGCAGCGCGGCCAGCCTGAGCAGCACGGACTCGCCGCCGGACACCTCGCCGATGGTGCGGTCGAGGCCGATGTGGCCGAGGCCGAGCTGGTCGAGGGTGGCGACGGCGCGCTCCTCGACGTCCCAGTCGTCGCCGACGGCGGTGAAGTGCTCCTCGGCCGCGTCTCCCGCCTCGATGGCGTGCAGGGCGGCACGGGTGGCGGCGATGCCGAGCACGGCGTCGACCCGCAGGGCGGTGTCGAGGGTGACGTTCTGCGGCAGGTAGCCGACCTCGCCGCTGACGCGGACGGTGCCGTCGGCCGGGGTGAGTTCGCCCGCGATCAGCTTCAGCAGGGTTGATTTTCCTGACCCGTTGGTGCCGATCAGGCCGGTGCGGCCGGGGCCGAAGGCGACCTGGAGGCCGTCGAAGACCTCGGTGCCGTCGGCCCAGGCGAAGCCGAGCGAGGTGCAGGCGATGGATGTGGGGTGGGTAGACATGGTGGGCGGCCTCCGGCGCGCTCGAAGTGACAGGGCGGCGCGTGGGGGACACGGGGGTGCGACGGGGGAGTGCGACAGGGGCTCCTGCGGCGGCGGAAGCGAGAAGCCGGGGCGGAAGCGAGAAGCCGCGGCGGCGAGAAGCCGGGGCGGCAGTGGAACAGAAAAACCCTGTTGCGCGGGGGACGGCTCACCGTCGAGGTCGCACCGGGCGTGCACACAGGCGAAATCACTGTGCTACGCGGTGTCCCAGGACCTCAGACGAGCAACGTCCTACTCCGATCGACGACAACAAGGCTCGTACACCGTAAAGGGGGAGCGCGATGGGCGTCAACGGGTTTCCGGCATCCGGGTTTCCGGTCTCCGGCGACCGCTCGCCCGCCCTCAGCAGGCGTCGCGCAGCAGCTCCGCCAGGTCGCCGTCCACGTCCAGGTGCGCGTGCTCCCGCCCGGCCGGCACGGCGGCGGCGGCGCGCCCGAGGAAGCGGCGCAGTGCGGCGGTGCGCACGTGCACGATCGCCGTGCCCTCGGGGGCGTGGAACTCCAGGACGGTCCGGTCGTAGCCGTACGGCCGCACCCGCACGTCCCCGTCGCCCGCGGCCCGGTCCACCCCGGCCGTGAGCAGGTCGCGGGCGAACGTCCAGGACACGTCGACGCCTTCGAGGGTCGCGGGCGCGGGGAACGCCATGCGCACGGCGTACGGATCGCGTGCGTCGTAGCGCAGGGTCGCCGGGATGCTGGGCATGCGCGGCGCGGACGCGATGAGGCGGGCCTCTACGGCTTGCTCGATGACGGTGGACAACGCCTGCTCCCTCGACGACGGCCGGGCGGATGGACCCGGACACCGGGGAAGACGGCGGAACGAGGCAATCCGTGCACAGGGGCGTTGGTGACGTGCATCACCGGCGCCCCCACGACCCGCCCTTGCGGTGGCCCGCCCGCGAGCGCCTGAAGACAGGGCCAGGTGTACTGCCCTGTCCGGCTACGCCGGCTGCTGCCGGAAGGGGGCCAGTTCGGGGGCCGTCTTGGTCGCGATGAACTCCGTCACCCGGTACTCGCAGACCCCGGCCGTGCTGAACGGGTCGGCGGCGGCGATCTTCTCGACGGCGGCGCGGTCCTCGCCGACCGCGATGATCACGCCGCCGTCCCGCGGGTTCTTGCGGCCGGCGGCGATGAAGACGCCGTCGGCGAGGTGCCGGTCCAGCCATGCGACGTGGGCGTCGAGGTGGGTATCCACGGCTTCGATGGGGGCGGTGTAGGTCAACTCCAGTACGAACATGACGGCGAGGATATCCGCGCACGCGCCGCGCCCGGTCCGCGTACCCTCGCACCACCATGACGACCGTACGCATCCCCGCCGACTGGCCCACCACCGAAGCCCGGGCGCGCGCCGTCCAGGACGAGCTGCGCACCCGCGTCGAGCTGCGCGAGCCCGGCCCACCGCCCGGCACGGGCAGGGTCGCCGGGGTCGACGTGGCGTACGACGACGCGCGGGACGTGGTCGTCGCGGCCGCCGTCGTCCTGGACGCGGCGAGCCTGGCGGTGGTCGAGGAGGCGACCGCGGTCGGGCGGGTCAGCTTCCCGTACGTGCCGGGGCTGCTCGCCTTCCGTGAACTGCCCACGGTGCTGGCCGTGTTGGAGCGGCTGACGGTTGCGCCGGGCCTCGTCGTGTGCGACGGGTACGGGCGGGCCCACCCGCGCCGCTTCGGCCTCGCCAGCCATCTGGGCGTGCTCACCGGGCTGCCGACGATCGGCGTCGCGAAGAATCCGTTCACGTTCGCGTACGAGGAGCCGGGTGCTCGGCGCGGCAGTACGTCGCCGTTGGTCGACGCGGGGGCGGGCGGGGAGGTGGTGGGGTGTGCGGTGCGCACTCGGGACGGGGTCAAGCCGGTGTTCGTCTCGGTCGGCCACGGGGTGAACCTGGAGAACGCGGTGGCCCACACCTTGCACCTCGCGCCGCGGTACCGCCTGCCGGAGTCGACGCGGCGGGCGGATGCGCTGTGCAGGCGCGCACTGGCCGAGGCGACCGGCTGAGGCGACGCCTGAGGTGACCTCCTGAGGCGACCTCCTGAGGCGACCGGCTGAGGCGGCTGCGGAGGGGCGGCTGTGGAGGCCCGTCCGGCCGGACTCAGCGCTCCCCCCGAGCCACCCGGAACCTGATCCCCGCCGACTGCAACCGCTCCCGCAGCGCATCCCCCATCGCCACGGCAGTGGTGACCTGACCCGAGGCCGAGGGCAGCTCGTCGAACGCCAGGCACAACGCGGACTCGGCGAACATCTTCGCCGTCTCGCCGTAGCCCGGGTCGCCGCCCGAGACCTCGGTGCAGACGCGGTGCCCGCCCCCGTCCCCCACGAACCGCACCGAGAACCAGCTCTTCGCCCGCCGCTCCTCGCTCGGCCCCTCGCCCGGCTTGACCCGGCCCGACAACCAGCGCCGCGCGGGCGGCAGTTGGGCCGCAGCGGCCAGCGCGCCGACGCCGGCGACCCCGCCGAGCGCCACCGGGAGGTGCTTCACGGCGGCGTAGTGCCGGTACCGGAAGTCCGGGCCGTACCGCTCCAGGGCGCGCGCCGAACGCTGCACGATCTGCGGGTCGACCGTCGGCAACGGCACCGCCCAGGCGTCAAGTTCCTTCGCGTACCGGGGCGGGCCCACGGGCGCGTACGCGCGGCGGCCGGTCAGGCGCGGCTCGTGCCGGCGCCGGTCCCGCGCGGCCGCCGCCGTCTGCCGGGGGCGCGAGAACGCGGTCAGCGCGGAGGCGAACGTACCGCCGGAGAACGTGGCGTTGGTGCGGACGAACCCGTCGACCCGCAGCGGCACGCCCTCGGGCAGCTGTTGCACGGTGAAGAGCGCGCCCAGGTCGTGCGGCACGGAGTCGAAGCCGCAGGCGTGCACCAGGCGCGCCCCGGTCTCACGCGCGCGTGCGTCGTGCCGCACATAGGCGAGGTCGATGAACTCCGGCTCGCCCGTGAGGTCCAGATAGTCCGTGCCCGCGTCGGCGCAGGCCGCGACCAGCTCCTGCCCGTACGTGATGTACGGGCCGACCGTCGTGGCCACCACGCGCGCGTGCTGTGCGATGTCGCGGAGCGCGGCCGGGTCGTCGGCGTCGGCGCGCAGCAGCGGCAGCTCAGCGAGGTCCGGCCCGATCCCGGCGAGCCGTTCGCGCAGCCGCTCCAGCTTGGCCGTGCTGCGCCCGGCGAGCGCCCAGCGCAGCCCCCGGGGCGCGTGCTCCGCGAGGTACTCGGCGGTCAGTGTGCCGACGAAACCCGTCGCTCCGAACAGCACGATGTCGTACGTGCGCTCGGCCCGGGAGTCGCCCGTCGCGGTTCCGGCGGTCTCGGTGGTCTCGGTGGTCTCGGTGGTCTCGGTGGTCTCGGCGGCAGCCTTGTCGTTTTCCGTGCTCATGACACCCCTCGGTCGTGCCCGCGCCGTTGTCGGTGGCCGAGGCTAGCGTGAGGGGGACATGGCCGTTCGAGCACCCCGGAGCCAGGCATGGTCGAACCGAACAATCCCCCGCGCAAGGCCCCCAAGGCCGTGCAGCGGAAGTGGCAGCGCGTGCGGTCCTTCGCCCTGGAACTGCCGGGCGCCGTCGAGGAGTTCCCGTGGGGGGAGTCGGTGGCGAAGGTGAACCGGAAGGTGTTCGTCTTCCTCGGCGTGGAGGACGGCAGTTGGCCGCTGGGCGTCACGGTGAAGCTGAAGGACGAGGAGGCGCATGCGCACGCCATGACCTGCCCGGGAGCCGAGCCCGCGGGGTACGGCCTGGGCAAGGCCGGCTGGGTGCGCGTCCCCCTTGAGGAGCAGGGCGCGCCGGACGCGGAGCTGCTGTGCGACTGGGTGGAGGAGAGCTACCGGGCGATCGCCACGAAGAAGTGGGTCGGGGAGCTCGACGCCCGGCACTGAACGGAGAGGAGTCGATTTTCTAAGCGCTTGCTCGCCAACCCTTGTGCGGAGTGGAACACGTTCTTAGCATCACTGGTGTTACATCGGTGGTGTCACAGTGCTGGGGGCTCGATGGCAGGGACAGCGGCAGGGACAGCGGCAGAGACGGCGACGGGTCGGAACGGCCCGCTGAGCGGGGTCCGCGTGGTCGAGCTCGCCGGCATCGGGCCCGGCCCGTTCGCGGCGATGCTCCTCGCCGACCTCGGGGCCGACGTGGTCCGCGTGGACCGCCCCGGCGGCGGCGGACTCGGCATCGACCCCGCGTACGACATCACCAACCGCAACAAGCGCTCGGTGCGCATCGACCTCAAGTCGCCCGAGGGGCCCGGCCGGGTGCTCGACCTGGTGGAGCGGGCCGATATCCTGATCGAGGGGTACCGGCCGGGTGTCGCCGAGCGCCTGGGCGTCGGCCCCGAGGAGTGCCGGGCCCGCAACTCCCGCCTGGTGTACGGGCGGATGACCGGCTGGGGCCAGGAGGGTCCGCTCGCCCAGCGCGCCGGCCACGACATCGGGTACATCGCGGTCACCGGCACCCTCGGCCTGATCGGCCGCCCCGACGACGCCCCCGCGATCCCGGCCAACCTGGTCGGGGACTACGCGGGCGGCTCGCTCTACCTCGTCGTCGGCGTCCTCGCCGCCCTGCAGCACGCGCGTACGACCGGCGAGGGCCAGGTGGTGGACGCCGCGATCGTGGACGGGGCCACGCATCTCGCGTCGATGATCCACGGCATGCTGGCGGCCGGCGGCTGGCAGGACCGGCGGGGCGTCAACCTTCTCGACGGCGGCTGCCCGTTCTACGGCACCTACGAGACGGCGGACGGCGGTCACATGGCCGTCGGCGCCCTTGAGCAGCAGTTCTACGACGAGTTCGTCACGCTCCTCGGCGTCGCCGACCGGGCCCCGGCCCGCCAGGACCTGGCCGCCTGGGGCGAGTTGCGGGACACGATCGCCGCCGCGTTCAAGACCCGGACACGCGCGGAGTGGACCGCCGTCTTCGAGGGCTCCGACGCCTGTGTGGCCCCCGTGCTCTCGCTCCGCGAGGCGCCCGGGCATCCGCATCTCGCCGCCCGCGCCACCTTCGTCGAGCACAGCGGCATCACCCAGCCCGCGCCCGCGCCCCGCTTCTCCGCCACCCCCGGCGCCGTCCGCCGCGGCCCCGCGCAGCCCGGCGCCGACACCGCGGAGGTGGCCCGCGACTGGGGCGTGCCCGGCCTCGACCCGTCCTGAGCGACCAGCCCACGTCCGTTCCGTACCGCCTCCAGGAGGCCCCCAGCATGACGCCACAGACGCCCTCGGGCATGCAGCGCAAGCTGTACGACGCCGATCACGAGGCGTTCCGCGAGACCGTGCGCACCTTCCTCGCCAAGGAGGTCACGCCGCACTACGAGCAGTGGGAGCAGGACGGCATCGTCTCCCGCGGGGCCTGGCTCGCCGCGGGCCGGCAGGGGCTGCTCGGGCTCGCCGTACCGGAGGAGTTCGGAGGCGGCGGGAACGAGGACTTCCGCTACTCCGCCGTACTGGCCGAGGAGTTCACACGCGCGGGCGCGGCCGGGCTCGCCGTCGGGCTGCACAACGACATCATCGGCCCGTATCTGACCTCGCTCGCCACCGACGAGCAGAAGCGGCGCTGGCTGCCCGGGTTCTGCGACGGCTCGCTGATCACCGCGATCGCCATGACCGAGCCGGGCGCGGGCTCCGACCTGCAGGGCATCCGCACCACCGCCGAGGACCGGGGCGACCACTGGCTGCTCAACGGCTCCAAGACGTTCATCTCCAACGGCATCCTCGCCGACCTCGTGGTCGTCGTGGCGAAGACCACCCCCGAGGGCGGCGCGCACGGCCTGTCGCTGCTCGTCGTCGAGCGCGGCATGGACGGCTTCGAGCGGGGCCGCAACCTCGACAAGATCGGCCAGAAGTCCCAGGACACCGCCGAGTTGTTCTTCAACGACGTCCGGGTCCCGAAGGGGAACCTGCTCGGCGAGCTCAACGGCGCGTTCATCCACCTGATGACCAACCTCGCGCAGGAGCGCATGGGCATCGCCGTCGCCGCGATCGCCGCCGCCGAGCACCTGCTCGAAATCACCATGGAGTACGTGAAGGAGCGCGAGGCCTTCGGCCGCTCCATCGCCAAGTTCCAGCACATCCGCTTCGAGATAGCCGAGATGGCCACCGAGTGCGCGGTCACCCGGACGTTCCTGGACCGCTGCATCGAGGACCACGACAAGGGCGCACTGGACGCCGTGCACGCGTCCATGGCCAAGTGGTGGGCCACCGAACTGCAGAAGCGCGTCGCCGACCGCTGCCTCCAACTCCACGGCGGCTACGGCTACATGACCGAGTACCGCGTCGCCAAGGCCTTCACCGACGGCCGCATCCAGACCATCTACGGCGGCACGACCGAGATCATGAAGGAGATCATCGGCCGTTCGCTGCTTCCGTAGCCCCTCGTGAACCTCTCGTACAGCCACCCTCGTCCCGCACCACGAAAGGCCTGAGACTTGAGCACCGAAGCGTACGTGTACGACGCGATCCGCACCCCGCGCGGGCGCGGCAAGGCCAACGGGGCCCTGCACGGCACCAAGCCCATCGACCTGGTGGTCGGCCTGATCCACGAGATCAAGGCCCGCTTCCCCGGCCTCGACCCGGCCGCCATCGACGACATCGTGCTCGGTGTCGTCGGCCCGGTGGGCGATCAGGGCTCCGACATCGCCCGTATCGCCGCCATCGCCGCCGGGCTGCCCGACACGGTCGCCGGAGTCCAGGAGAACCGCTTCTGTGCCTCCGGCCTCGAAGCGGTCAACCTGGCCGCGATGAAGGTCCGTTCGGGCTGGGAGGACCTGGTGCTCGCGGGCGGCGTCGAGTCGATGTCGCGCGTCCCGATGGCCTCGGACGGCGGCGCCTGGTTCGCCGACCCGATGACCAACTTCGAGACCGGCTTCGTCCCGCAGGGCATCGGCGCCGACCTGATCGCCACCATCGAGGGCTTCTCGCGGCGCGACGTCGACGAGTACGCGGCGCTGTCCCAGGAGCGGGCCGCCGCCGCGATGAAGGACGGCCGCTTCGAGCGTTCCGTCGTCCCGGTGAAGGACCGCAGCGGCCTCGTCATCCTCGAACAGGACGAGTTCCCGCGCCCCGGCACGACCGCGGATTCGCTGGCCAAGCTGAAGCCGTCCTTCAAGGACATCGGCGACCTCGGCGGCTTTGACGCGGTGGCGCTGCAGAAGTACCACTGGGTCGAGCAGATCGACCACGTCCACCACGCGGGCAACTCCTCCGGCATCGTGGACGGCGCGTCCCTGGTCGCGATCGGCACGCGCGAGGTGGGGGAGCGGTACGGGCTTGCGCCGCGCGCCCGGATCGTCTCCGCGGCGGTGTCCGGCTCCGAGCCGACGATCATGCTCACGGGTCCGGCGCCGGCCACGCGTAAGGCGCTCGCCAAGGCCGGCCTGACCATCGACGACATCGACCTGGTCGAGATCAACGAGGCGTTCGCGGCGGTGGTGCTGCGGTTCGTCAAGGACATGGGGCTGGACCTGGAGAAGGTCAACGTCAACGGTGGGGCGATTGCTCTCGGGCACCCGCTGGGGGCTACGGGCGCGATGATTCTCGGCACGCTGGTGGACGAGCTGGAGCGCAGGGACCTCCGGTACGGGCTGGCCACCCTCTGCGTGGGCGGAGGCATGGGTATCGCGACCGTGGTCGAGCGGCTGTAGCGCGCCGCGGCGGCTGAGGTTCGTCGCCGACTGCAGGCCGGTGGGGGCTGGTCGCGCAGTTCCCCGCGCCCCTGAAGGCGTGCGGCTGCGCCGCTGCCTTCCCCGATGAGGTGCCGCACGGAGTGCGCATCTCAAGGGGCGCGGGGAACTGCGCGAGCAACCACGACGAGACCGGCAGCCGGCCATGAACCTCGGCCACCCTCCCCAGTAGCCGCCCCGCACCCCCAACAGACCTCACGGAGACACAGCCATGACCGAAAGCACCACCATCCGCTGGGAACAGGACGACACCGGCATCGTCACCCTCGTCCTGGACGACCCGAACCAGTCCGCGAACACCATGAACCAGGCGTTCAAGGACTCCCTCGCGGCGACGGCCGACCGCCTGGAGGCCGAGAAGGACACCATTCGCGGCATCATCCTCACCTCCGCCAAGAAGACCTTCTTCGCCGGCGGCGACCTGCGCGACCTCATCCAGGTCACCCCCGAGACCGCCCACCTCGCCTTCGAGGCCGGCCAGGGCATCAAGCGCGACCTGCGCCGCATCGAGACCCTCGGCAAGCCCGTCGTCGCGGCGATCAACGGCGCGGCCCTGGGCGGCGGTTACGAGATCGCCCTCGCCTGCCACCACCGTGTCGCCCTCGACTCCTCAAGCGCCAAGATCGGCCTGCCCGAGGCCACCCTCGGCCTGCTCCCCGGAGGCGGCGGCGTCGTCCGTACCGTGCGGCTCCTCGGCATCGCCGACGCCCTCCTGAAGGTGCTGCTCCAGGGCAACCAGTACAACCCGAAGCGCGCCCTCGACAACGGCCTGATCCACGAACTGGCCGCCGACCGGGACGAGTTGACCGCCAAGGCCCGCGCCTTCATCGACGCCAACCCGGAGTCCGCGCAGCCCTGGGACAAGCCCGGCTACAAGATCCCCGGCGGCACCCCGGCCAACCCGAAGTTCGCGGCGAACCTGCCCGCGTTCCCGGCCAACCTCAAGAAGCAGACCGGCGGCGCGAACTACCCTGCGCAGCGCAACATCCTCGCGGCGGCCGTCGAGGGCTCGCAGGTCGACTTCGAGACCGCCCTGACCATCGAGGCCCGCTACTTCACCGAGCTGGCCGCCGGTCAGGTGTCGAAGAACATGATCCAGGCGTTCTTCTTCGACCTGCAGGCCGTCAACTCCGGCGCCAACCGCCCGAAGGGCATCGAGCCGAGGCCGGTGCGCAAGGCCGCCGTGCTCGGCGCGGGCATGATGGGCGCCGGGATCGCGTACTCGTGCGCGCTCGCCGGGATCGACGTCGTCCTCAAGGACGTGTCGCAGGAGTCCGCCGACCAGGGCAAGGACTACTCCGTCAAGCTCTGCGAGAAGGCGGTGAGCCGCGGCCGTACGACGCAGGAGAAGGCGGACGCGCTGCTCGCCCGGATCACCCCGACCGCCGACCCGCAGGACCTCGCGGGCTGTGACGCGGTGATCGAGGCGGTCTTCGAGGACCCGGCGCTCAAGCACAAGGTGTTCCAGGAGATCCAGCACATCGTGGAGCCGGACGCGCTGCTCTGCTCCAACACCTCCACCCTGCCGATCACCGTCCTCGCCGAAGGCGTCGAGCGGCAGGCGGACTTCATCGGGCTGCACTTCTTCTCGCCCGTCGACAAGATGCCGCTCGTCGAGATCATCAAGGGCGAGGGCACCGGCGACGAGGCCCTGGCCCGGGCCTTCGACCTGGTCCGGCAGATCAAGAAGACCCCGATCGTGGTGAACGACTCGCGCGGCTTCTTCACCTCGCGGGTCATCGGCCACTTCATGAACGAGGGCGTCGCGATGGTCGGCGAGGGCATCGAGCCCGCCTCCGTCGAGCAGGCCGCGGCCCAGGCGGGCTACCCGGCGAAGGTCCTCTCCCTCATGGACGAGCTGACCCTCACCCTGCCCCGCAAGATCCGCAACGAGACCCGCAAGGCCATCGAGGACGAGGGCGGCACCTGGCCCGAGCACCCGGCCGAGGCCGTCATCGACCGCATGGTGGACGAGTTCGGCCGCCCGGGCCGCAGCGGCGGCGCGGGCTTCTACGAGTACGACGAGAACGGCAAGCGGGCGAAGCTCTGGCCGGGCCTGCGCGAGCATTTCGGGGGTTCCGGGGGTCGCCCCCCGGGCAAGCACAGCACGAGGGAGGGGTACGAGATCCCGTTCCGCGACATGCAGGAGCGGATGCTGTTCTCCGAAGCGCTCGACACGGTGCGCCTCGTCGAAGAGGGCGTCCTGACCTCCGTAGCGGACGCCAACATCGGCTCGATCTTCGGCATCGGCTTCCCGGGCTGGACCGGCGGCGTGCTGCAGTACATCAACGGCTACGAGGGCGGCCTGCCCGGATTCGTGGCCCGCGCACGGGAGTTGGCCGAGACGTACGGCGACCGCTTCCAGCCGCCCGCGCTGCTCGTGCAGAAGGCGGAGCAGGGCGAGAAGTTCAGCGACGGCTGAGCGACCCCGCCCGACCCTGACGGCCGCGCCCGGAGCCCCGTGCTCCGGGCGCGGCCGTCGGACTGGTAGAACAGCTCGGTACCCGCAAGGGCCTCGGTACCCGCAAGGGCCTTGCGGAACAGAACAATGAGCCTTGCGGAACAGAACAATGAACGGAACAACGGGGGAGGAGCCGCGATGAGGCTGAAGCCGGTCGCGATCACGGTCGTCGGGTTGTCCATGATGCTCTCGGCGTGCGGGGGTTCGGCCACCCGCGGGGGCGGCGACGAGCCCAAGCAGCCGGAGCAGAGCGCGAGTTCGTCCGCGCCGCCGGAGGCCGACCGGCACCTGGCACCCGCCGCGGTCGTGGTGCCCCTGCTCCCCGGCCATATGCCCGAACCGCTGAAGAAGCCCCGCAAGAACGAGCACTACGGCGACCTCCAGGGGACGAAGGGCACCCTCCAGTGCCCCGCGAGCGAAGAACGCTGCGAGGGCGTCGTCACGGGCGCGATCGCCGAGTTCGGCACGGAGATGTTCGACGACGGCGGCGAGTACGCCAACTTCGAGGTGTGGGAGTACCGCACACCGGTCAGTGCGCAGGGCGGGTTCGACGCCTGGAAGGAGAAGCTGGGTGCCGAGGCCGAGGGGTTCCTGGTGATGCCGGACGGCCGCTTCGGTGAGCAGCACTCCGCGACGGCCTCCGTCAAGGGCGGCAAGATGGGCGAGCGGACCCTCCTGGTCCGCCAGGCCAAGTACGTCGGCATCGTCCGCACGTACAGCCGCGCCGACATCGTCGACGACGGAAAGCCGGGCCCGACCGCGCTCGTCGAACTCGGCAAGATGCTCGTCGAGCGCATGAACCAGGCCGAGCTGGAGCAGGGCCCGACCGCCTCGGCCGCCCATGTGAAGCTCCCCGGCTGAGCCTGAGCCTGGGCTCTGGGCTCTGGGCTCTGGGCTCTGGGCCTGAGCTCTGGGCCTCACCCGCCCGCGTACCGCGCGCGCAGCTCCTCCTTGAGGGTCCTCTGGAACGCGGTGACCAGGGCCTGCACCACCATCGGCTGCATGTGTGCGGAGAGGGACTTCATCGCGGCCACCGCCTCCGGGTCCCGCTCGCGCTCGCTGTACGGGCCCCACACCTCGTCCTGGAACAGCCGCGTCAGCTCCTTCGCGGCCTCCCGGGAGTGCTGGAGCATCACCTCGCGCGCGGAGAGGATCGAGTCGAGGCCGATCGGCACGTCGAGCAGGCGCAGGCCGAGGTGGAGCACGCCCGGGTCGATCCGGAAGGTGTCCGCGTCGTCGGTGCGCTCCAGGACGTCCATCGCGGCGAGCCGGTCCACGTCGGCCTCGTCGAGGGCGCGGCCGGCGCGACGCTCCAGCTGCTCGTGGCTCATCTCGGCGGCGCTGTCGGGGATCCAGCTGGCGACCAGGGCGCGGTGGATCGCCAGGTCGTGCTCGCTCATGTCGGGCGGCAGCTGCTCCAGGTACCGCTCGATCGCGGCGAGGGTCAGGCCGTGGTGCTGGAGCTCCTCGATCAGGGCGAGCCGCGACAGATGGTCGGGCCCGTACCGCCCCACCCGGCGCGGCCCTATGGCCGGCGGGGGCAGCAGCCCGCGGGTGCTGTAGAAGCGGATGGTGCGCACGGTGACTCCGGCGCGGGCGGCCAGCTCGTCGACCGTGAGGGTCGGCGCCCCGGGGCCGGAGAGGGCCGGACCGACCTGGCCGTCCCGACCGTGCCGACCGTCCTGGCCGTGCCGACCGTCCTGGCCGTCCCGACCGTCCTGACCGGAGGAGTCCGCTTCGGTCGTCATGGCTGCGCTCCATCTCGGGGTCGTGCGTGCTCGGGCGTGCGTGCTCGGTCGTGCGTGCTCGGTCGTGCAGGGGTCCAGTGAGACAGTATTGCTGTACCACCAGCGTTGTGAAAGTAGTGCGCAGCCGTCTTCGTACCGTCCGATCCAAGGCCCTACGAGCCGTGACAGAGCGATCGCAAGGACATGACCAGCATGTGAGATAAAACGCGATGTGATCCGCGTCACCGCATAATCCCGCGCCCGCGGGTGAAGGTGTCCCGTCGGTTCGTGTCGAGGTGGTCTCGTGTCGAGGTCAGGTGGGGGTACGGACCACGGCACATCCCCTGAAGAGAGCAGATCCACCCGTGAGCAAGGACGCCGTCACGACGGCCACGGCCGCATCCCGCACAGATGCCGCCCAGCCGCCTGCGGATGCGGGCGACGCCGGTTACAACAAGGACCTCAAGGCGCGCCACATCAACATGATCGCCATCGGTGGCGCGATCGGAACCGGCCTCTTCCTCGGTGCCGGAGGGCGCCTCAACTCGGCGGGACCGGGCCTCGCGCTCGCGTATCTCGCCTGCGGCATCATCGCCTTCTTCGTCGTTCGCGCCCTCGGCGAACTGGTCGTCTACCGGCCCTCGTCCGGTTCCTTCGTGTCGTACGCGCGCGAATTCCTCGGTGAGAAGGGCGCCTTCGTCGCCGGCTGGGCGTACTTCCTCAACTGGTCGACCACCGGCATCGCCGACATCACGGCGATCGCGCTCTACACGCACTACTGGAGCTTCTTCACCGACATCCCGCAGTGGGTGCTCGCCCTGATCGCGCTCGCGATCGTGCTGGTGGTGAACCTGATCTCGGTGAAGATCTTCGGCGAGATGGAGTTCTGGTTCTCCATCATCAAGGTCGCGGCGCTCGTCGGGTTCATGCTCATCGGCATCTTCCTGCTGGTCACGCAGCAGCCCGTCGGCGGCGAGACCCCCGGCCTGCACGTGATCACCGAGAACGGCGGCTGGTTCCCCGAGGGCCTCATGCCCGTCGTCATCGTGATGCAGGGCGTCGTCTTCTCGTACGCCTCCCTGGAGCTCGTCGGCGTCGCGGCGGGCGAGACCGCCGAGCCGCAGAAGGTCGTCCCGCGCGCGGTGAACTCGATCATGTGGCGCGTCGGCCTGTTCTACGTCGGCTCGGTCGTGCTGCTCGCGCTGCTGATGCCCGGCTCGATGTACTCGGGCGACGAGAGCCCCTTCGTCACCGTGCTCTCCAGCATCGGCGTGCCGGCGGCGGGCGACGTGATGAACCTGGTGGTCCTCACGGCCGCGATGTCGTCCCTCAACTCGGGCCTGTACTCCACCGGCCGCATCCTGCGCTCCATGGCGATGGCCGGCTCGGCGCCCAAGTTCACCGGGAAGATGAACCGCTCCAAGGTGCCGTACGGCGGCATCCTGCTCACCTCCGCGGTGTGTGTGGCGGGCGTGGGCCTGAACTTCCTGATGCCGGAGAGGGCCTTCGAGATCGTCCTCAACGTCGCCTCGATCGGCATCATCGCGACCTGGGTCACGATCATGGTCTGCCACCTGGCGTTCGTCCGCCGTGCCAAGCAGGGCCTGCTCGAACGCCCGAAGTTCCGGCTCCCCGGCAGCCCGGTCACGGAGATCGTCACGATCGTCTTCCTGCTCTCCGTGCTCGTCCTGATGTGGCAGGACCCGGAGATCGGCCGCCGCACGCTGTACCTGATCCCGGTCATCGCCGCGGCGATGGTCATCGGCTGGTTCGGGGTCCGCAAGCGGGTCGCGAAGAAGGAGCTCGACAAGTCGTACGACGAGCTGGGCATCGAGTAACGCCCGCCCGCACGGCCCCACACGGCCCCACACGGCGGCCCCGCCCGAGCACTCCTCGGGCGGGGCCGCCGTCGTGTGCGCGCCGCCTACTTCCCGGACGCGGTCACCGGGTAGTGGTCGGAGAGGTTCGTGTACGTGTACTCCTTGCCCCAGCTGGACACCGTCCAGGGCGCGCTCTGCTCCTTGACGACGTGGTTGGTCCAGCCTTCGGGGCGGGCGTGGCCGGTGCGGTGCAGGACGTAGTCGAGGTCCTCGCTCGGGGCGTCCGGGTAGCGGTCCTTGGCGATGGAGTTCTCCTCGGTGTCGAAGGAGTACGTGTGCCCGGTACGGGACTCCGCGCCGTCCACGCCCGCGTCGCGGAGCATCGAGGCGTACTCGCCGCTGTGCGAGTCGACGTTGAGGTCGCCCGCGAGCAGGACCTGCTCGTCCGCGGGGATGTTCTTCGCGTCGAGGAAGGCGTCTATCTCCTTGAACTGGGCGCTGCGCATCTTCGCGGCCTCGCCCTCGCCGCAGCCCGGGTCGGTCGACTGGGCATGGGTGCCGACCACATGGACGTTCTGCCCGTTCACATTCAGCACCACATAGGCGAAGCCCTTGTTGGAGAACCAGTCGGCCCCGCAGGCGTCGCCGAAGACGTACTGCTCCTTGTGCAGGATCGGCCACTTGCTGAGCACCGTGACACCGCCGTCCTCCGGCGTGGTCGCCGAGTAGCTGCCGCCGGTCGCGTCCCAGCCGTCCTTGCTGCGGCCGACGACCGGCGTCTGGTGCGGGTAGGCGGTGGCGGCCTGCTGCTTCAGCGCGTCCGACGCGGAGTTGTCGAAGGCCTCCTGCAGCACGACCACGTCCTGGCCCTGGAAGAACGGCGCCTTGACGATCTCGGCCGCGCGGTGGTCCTGGCCCCAGTTCGGGTAGAGCGCCTTGCTGAACAGGAACGCGTTGTACGTGAGGACCTTGAGGTTCTGCGCGGAGCTCTGCTCGACGCTCTGCTCGACGGGCGCGGCGGCGGCGGGCTGAGCCGCCAGCGCACCGCCCGCGAGCGCGAGCGCCAGGGCGGCGCCGCAGGCGCGACGGGCCGGGATGTGAGGCATGGGGGACTCCTGTGGTCTGTGGGGGTGAGGTTCGCGCCACATCCAACCAGGAGAAGTTACTTACAGGTAGCCCCGAGGTGACGGAATCTGTCCGGCTCCGGGCTCCGGGTGGCATACGTCCGGCTCCGGGTGGCATACGTCTGGGCGGCGCGCCCGAAAGCACGCCGCCCAGCCGCGCGTTGGCACCTCAGCGGTACCTCAGTGACACCTCAGTGCTTGTGGTCGTGGACCGTGTTCGTCCGCGCGATCTTCTTCCACGACTTGGGCTGTGCGGCCTTGCTGCGCGCCACCCCCACGCCCGCCGCGGCCGGTGCGGACGGCTTCGACGTCTGGTACAGCCAGGTGTCGAAGAGCCCGGCGAGCGGCTTGCCGGAGACCTGCTCCGCGTACCGCACGAAGTCGGACACCTTCGCGTTTCCGTACGCGTGCTCCGCCGGCCAGCCCTTCAGGATCTCGAAGAAGGCCTTGTCGCCGATCTCGCCCCGCAGCGCCTGCAGGGCGAGCGCGCCCCGGTCGTAGACGGCGATGTCGAACTGGTTCTCCGGGCCCGGGTCGCCCGGCTTCACCGTCCAGAACGCGTCGTCCGCGGGGTGCGAGGCGTACACGTAGTCCGCGAGTTCCTGGGCCGTGCCCTCGCCCTCCTTCTCGGACCAGAGCCATTGGCTGTAGCGGGCGAAGCCCTCGTTGACCCAGATGTCCTTCCAGCCGTGGACGGAGACGCTGTCGCCGTACCACTGGTGCGCCAACTCGTGCACGACGACCGACACGTTGGAGCCGGAGGCGAACTGCTTCGGGCTGTAGAACGGCCGGGTCTGCGTCTCCAGGGCGTAGCCGCTGGTCACGTTCGGGACATAGCCGCCGAGCGCGTTGAACGGGTACGGGCCGAAGACCTCCTCCAGCCACTCGGCGACCTCGGCGGTGCGCTCGACGCTGGCCTTCGCCGCGCCCTCGTTCGCGCCGAGGTCCTTGCTGTACGCGTTCAGTACGGGCAGGCCCGCGGCCGTCCTGTCGGTCGTGATGTCGAACTTGCCGACCGCGAGCGTCGCCAGGTACGAGGCCTGCGGCTTGTCCGAACGCCAGCTGTAGCGCGTCCAGTCGGCGCCCACCGGCCGGGTGGACTGCAGCACGCCGTTGCTGATGGCCTGCGTGCCGTTGGGCACCTGCACCGACACGTCGTACGTGGCCTTGTCGAGCGGGTGGTCGTTGGACGGGAACCACCACACCGCCGACTCCGGCTCCTGCGCGGCGACACCGCCGTCCGGGGTGCGGTGCCACGCCGTGAAGCCGTTGATCTCAAGCTCGGACGGCTTGCCCGCGTACCGCACGACGACCGTGATCTCGCTGCCCTGCGGCAGCGGCGCGGCCGGGGTGACCTCGACCTCCTGGTCGCCGGAGAAGGACACCTTCGCCTTCTTGCCGTTGACCCGGACCTCGCTCACATCCAGGCCGAAGTCCAGATTGAACCGCGACAGGTCCTGCTTGGTGGTGGCGAGGATCGTCGCCGTGCCCTCCAGCAGGTCGGTCTTCGGCTGGTACTTGAGGCGCAGGTCGTAGTGCGAGACGTCGTAGCCGCCGTTGCCGCTCGCCGGGTAGTACGGGTCGCCGATCCCGGCGGCGCCCGGCTCGTAGTCGGCGGCCGATGCCGGGATCGCCAGCAGCAGGGCGGCCACGAACGCGCCGGGGACGATCAGTCTGCGGTGCACAAAAGCTCCAAGTGGTCGATGTGGGGGGCTGGTTGGGGTGCGGACGGCCGATAGGTGTACGACGGTCCGCGTGCTCCGGAGCCTATTCAGCCCCGTACGCCCCGGTCATGTCCATGGCCCCTGCTGTCACACGACTGCCATCCGGCCGACATGTGCCACTTCGTCCTGCACTCCTGACATCTCGCACCTCGAAGACCACGACTGCCCTCTTTTGCACGGGAGTTGACCCGGGTACGTTCCGGCCCATGCCGATACATGTGCGGGATCTGCGCCTGGTACGTGTGCTGTTGCTCGCGGGAGCGCTCCTGGCGGCGCTCCTCGCACCCGTCTCACCCGCGTACGCCGCCCCGCCCGACGGCGAGGAGAGCAGGCCCGTCCACGCGTACGAGAACGCCGTACGCGAGTCCGTCTGGGTCGACACCCGCATCGACGGGGACGGCGACGGACGGACCGACCGGGTCGCGGCCGACATCATCCGGCCCCGCGAACCCGCGCAGCAGGGCCGGAAGATCCCCGTGATCATGGACGCCAGCCCGTACTACCAGTGCTGCGGGCGCGGCAACGAGAGCCAGAAGAAGACGTACGACGAGCACGGGAACGTCGTCCGGTTCCCGCTGTACCTCGACAACTACTTCGTGCCGCGCGGCTACGCCTTCGTCGCCGTGGACCTCGCCGGGACCAGCCGCTCGGACGGCTGCGTGGACGTCGGCGGCCGCTCCGACGTGCAGTCCGCGAAGGCCGTCGTCGACTGGCTGAACGGCCGCGCCAAGGGCTACACCACCCGCACCGGCGGTGAACGCGCGAAGGCCGACTGGTCCAACGGCCGCACCGGAATGATCGGCAAGAGCTACGACGGCACCGTGGCCAACGGCGTCGCCGCCACCGGGGTCGAGGGCCTGGAGACCATCGTCCCGATCGGCGCGATCTCCTCCTGGTACGACTACTACTTCCAGCAGGGCGCGCCCCTCTACGACTCCGGGCCCGAGTGGCTGTCGGACTACGTGGAGAGCCCCGCCGCCCGCGCCCGCTGCGGCGCCGTGCAGCAGCGGCTCATCGACGGGGCGCCCCGCAGCGGCGACCGGACCGGCCTCTGGGAGGAGCGGGACCACGTCCCGGACGCGGACCGGGTGAAGGCCAGCGTCTTCCTCGTCCACGGCATGCAGGACCTGAACGTCCGCGCCAAGCACTTCGGGCAGTGGTGGGACGCCCTCGGCGAGGCCGGGGTCGAGCGGAAGATCTGGCTCAGCCAGACCGGCCACGTCGACCCCTTCGACTTCCGCCGCGAAGACTGGGTACGCACCCTGCACCGCTGGTTCGACCATGAACTCCTCGGCTACGACAACGGCATCGACGAGGAGCCGATGGCCGACATCGAGCGCGCCCCCGACCGTTGGACGACCGACCGGCACTGGCCGCCGCAGGCCACCGGCACCGTCCGCCTGCACCCCGGCAAGGGCGAACAGCCCGGCGTCGGCACCCTCGGCCCGCAGCGCGCCCCGGCAGGCGCCGTAGAGAGCTTCACGGACGACCCGCGGCGCGGCGAGGCCGACTGGGCGGCGCAGGTGGACCAGTCGACACCCGACAAGGCCTCCTTCGTCACCGGCCCGCTCACCCAGGACCTACGGCTCTCCGGCTCCTCGCAGATCACCGTCACGGCCACCCCGAACGCCACGAGCGCCCACCTCTCGGCCGTCCTCGTCGACCTCGGCCCCGACACGATCCGCGACTACACCGGGTCCGGTGAAGGCATCAACACCCTTGACGAGCGCACCTGTTGGGGCGCCGCTCGCCCCGGCGACAGCCCCTGCTACCGGGAGACCGAGGCCGACACCGCCGACGTCGACTTCACCGTCTTCGCGCGCGGCTGGGCCGACCTCGGCACCTACGCCGACCCGGACAAGGGCCGCCCGCTCACCCCGGGCAAGCGGCACACGCTCACGATCGACATCGCCGCGAGCGACCACGTCGTACCGAAGGGCCACCGCCTCGCCCTGATCGTCGCGGGCACCGACGCCGGGCTCATCGAACCGCCCGCCGCCCGCCCGCAGCTGACCCTCGACCTCGCGCGCACCCAGGCCCGCCTGCCCCTGGTCGGCGGCGCCCGCGCCTTCGCGGAGGCGACCCGCGGCGCGGCGGAACCCGAGCAGCCGCGCGAGAGCCGTTACGAAGGGCTGCAACGCGACCCCGCCGCGCAACGCGTGCCCGGCGGCGTCCCGTTCATCGGCTGAACCTCGCCACGCCGAAGCGACCGACCCGCACGCCGAAGCGACCGACCCCGCACGCCGAAGCGACCGACCCCGTACGAGAACCAGGGAGGCACCACCCTTGAGACCCCGCGCCCGCACCCTCGCCCTCACCGCCGCCACCGTGCTCGCCGCGCCCCTCCTCGCCGTACCGGCGAACGCGGCCGAGGCCGGGGCGGGCGGTGACGGGCCCCGCACCGGCTTCGAGCGGAGCAACGGCGCCCGCTGGACCAGTCAGCCAGAGGAGCAGAAGTTCCTCGCCACGATCGACCGGGCGCACCGCGACGTCACCGTCGACCGCATCGGCACCACCCGGCAGAACCGCCCCCTGCAACTCGTCCGCATCGGCGAGGAACGCCGCACCACCAACACCGTGCTGCTCATCTGCAGCCAGCACGGCGACGAGCCCTCCGGCCGCGAAGCCTGCCTCACCACCACCCGCGAACTCGCCGCCGCCACCGACGACCGCACCCGCGCCCTGCGCCGCACCACCACGTTCCTGATCGTGCCCACCGTCAACCCCGACGGCCGGGCCGCGAACACCCGCGGCAACTCCGACGGCGTCGACATCAACCGCGACCACCTGGCCCTCCAGACCGCCGAGGGCCGCGCCCTGGCCGCCGTGATCCGCGACAAGCGCCCCGACGTCATCTACGACCTGCACGAGTACGGCGCCACCCCGCCGTACTACGACAAGGACCTCCTCGACCTCTGGCCGCGCAACCCCAACGTCGCCGAAGGCGTGCACCGCGAGGCGCAGACCCTGTCGGGGAAGTACGTCAGGCCCGCCGCCGAGGACCACGGCCACTCCACCGGCACGTACGGCATCTGGACCGACCCGGAGACCGGCGAGCCGGTCAAGCAGACCGCGGGCGACGGCCAGGAGCGCATCCTGCGCAACACCTCCGGCCTCAAGCACGCCGTCGGCCTCCTCATCGAGAGCCGCGTCGACGCCCTCACCGAGCGGGAGAAGGCCGACGAGGCGTTCAACAACCGCCGCCGCGTCACCTCCCAGCTGCACGCCCTCGACGGCCTGCTCGCCTACACCGGCGCACGCGCGGGCCAGATCCGCGCCGCCACCGCGGCCGCCCGCACCTCCGGCCTCGCCGACCGCGGCCCCGTCTACACCGGCGGCGCCGACAACGACCCCGCCGAACCGGCCGAGACCCTGCAGGACCCGCCCTGCGGCTACACCCTCGACGCGGACCAGTACGCGGAGGTCGGCGACGAGCTGCGGCTGCACGGCATCAAGGTCAAGCGCACCGACGACGGCGCCTTCGTCCCCGTACGGCAGTCGCTGCGGGCTCTGGTGCCGCTGCTTCTGGACGAACGGGCGCCGTATCACCTCATCGAGGCACGTCCGTTCGAAGATTGCTGAAGGGGGTAATAGAACCGGCCCATGTGGTAAGGGGTAGCGGTGACTTGATTTCGTACCGCGATTCGTACCGCGATTCGTACCTCGAAGGGCGTGCCAGTGACACATGATCTGAGCAAGACGGCTGACCAGGGAGAGCCACCGGGCGGATCGGTGGAGCTCCCTGGCAGCCCGCACGAGGGGCCGCCGGCCCAGACCGACAGAGTGGTGTTCGGTGTCACCGCCGTCCTCACCCTCGCGTTCGTCGTCTGGGGCGCGCTCTCCACGGACACGCTGGAAACAGTCTCCACGAAGATGCTCAACGGCCTGATCCACAACGGCGGCTGGGCGTTCGTGCTCGCGGCCTCCGGCTTTGTGATCTTCGCGCTGTGGCTGGCGATCAGCCGCTACGGGAGGATCACCCTCGGCGCGGAGGGCGAGGAGCCGGAGTTCCGTACGGTGTCCTGGATCGCCATGATGTTCAGCGCCGGCATGGGCATCGGCCTGATGTTCTACGGCGTGAGCGAGCCGCTGACGCACTACACCTCACCGCCGCCCGGCACCTCGCCTGCCGACTCGGGCGCGCAGATGGAGGTGTCGATGGCCACGACGCTCTTCCACTGGACGCTGCACCCGTGGGCGATCTACGCCGTGGCCGGACTCGCCATCGCGTACTCCTGTTTCCGGCGCCGCAGGCGGCAGACCATCAGCGCCGTGTTCACCCCGCTCATCGGGGAGAAGAACGCCAACGGCGGCATCGGCCGGGCCATCGACATCCTCGCCATCTTCGCGACCCTCTTCGGCTCCGCCGCATCCCTCGGCCTCGGCGCCCTGCAGATCGCCAACGGCATGCGGGAGCTGGACTGGGCCACCAAGGTCAGCACCGCCGTCCTCGTCTCCATCATCGCCGTGCTCACGATCTGCTTCGTGGCATCCGCGGTGTCCGGTGTGGAGAAGGGCATCCAGTGGCTGTCCAACATCAACATGGTGCTCGCGGGCGTGCTCGCGGTCTTCCTGTTCGTGGTGGGCCCGACGGTCCTCGTGCTCGACCTGGTGCCGACCTCGGTCGCCGCGTTCCTCGGCGACCTGCCGATGATGGCCGGCCGTACGGAAGCGGCCAGCGGTGAGGACATCGCCACCTGGCTCGGCGGCAACACGGTCTTCTACTGGGCCTGGTGGATCTCCTGGACGCCCTTCGTCGGCATGTTCATCGCCCGCATCAGCCGGGGCCGTTCGATCCGCCAGTTCATCGGCGGCGTCATCCTGGTGCCGTCCACGGTGAGCCTCATCTGGTTCGCGGTCTTCGGCGGTACGGCGATGCAGCTGAGCGAGGACGGTCGGCTCAGCACCGACCTGTCGGTCGAGGGCCAGCTGTTCGGCGTCCTGAACGAGTACCCGCTCGCCACCGTCATGAGCCTGCTCGTGATGATCCTGGTGGCCATCTTCTTCGTCTCCGGCGCCGACGCGGCGTCCATCGTGATGGGCACGCTCTCGCAGAAGGGCACGTTCGAGCCGACCCGGTTCGTCGTCATCTTCTGGGGTGTGGTCACCGGTGCCGTCGCGGCCATCATGCTGCTCGTCGGCGGCGGTGGCGACGACGCCCTGACGGGCCTGAAGAACCTCACCATCCTGGTCGCGGCGCCGTTCGCGGTGGTCATGGTCGGCATGTGCTGGGCCCTGATGCGCGACCTGCGCCACGACCCGCTGATCGTGCGGGGCGAGAAGGGCGAGGAGGCGGTCGAGATGGCCGTCATCGCCGGCCACGAGAAGTACGACGGGGACTTCGAGCTCCGCATCGGCCCGGCGGACCCGGAAGCACCGTCCGCCCCCGCGGACAAGGGCGCGTCCTCGGGCAGGTAACCCGGCCCACGGCCCACACCTGCGGCGGCGCCGCCCCCTCTCAACCGGGGGCGGCGCCGCCGTTGCTTTCCGCTCTCCGCCCCTTCCCGGACCGGCCTAGCCCAGGCCTGGTCCAGGCCTAGTCCAGGGCTAGCCCGCCAACCCCGCCGCCGCCTCCGCGCACCCCCAGGCCACCGTCACTCCGGCGCCCCCGTGCCCGTAGTTGTGCACCAGCACCCCGCCGCCCTCGACGCGCTCACGTTCCAGGCGCACCGTCGGGCGCGCCGGGCGCAGGCCGACCCGATGGGCCAGGACGCGGGCGTCGGCGACCTCCGGACGGACCCGCGCGCACCGCTCCACGATCGCCGCCGCCGTCCCCGGATCGGGCTCACGGCTCCACTCGCCCTCCTCCGCGGTCCCGCCGAGCACGAGCCCGTACGGCTGCGGCAGCAGATACGTCGTCTCGGCCGCACCCCCGCCGCCCGTCGCCACGAACCACTCCTCGACTCCCGGGTTCTCCACGACGACCAGCTGCCCCCGCACCGGCTGCACCGAGGGGTCGGCCGCCAGCGAACGCGCCCCGAGACCCGTGCAGTTGACCACCACCCCCGCCTCGGCCGAGGCCGCCCGCAGGTCCGTCACCGTGCGCCGCTCGACCCTGCCGCCCGCTGCGGCCAGCCGGTCCTCCAGGTACGACAGATGCGTCGGCATGTCGATCAACGGCACCGTAGCCCGCAGCCCCGGCCCGCCCGGCGTCGCCTCCCGCAGCCCCGGCACGGCCTGCGCCCACCGCCCGAGGTCGCCGGGCCGGGTGTCGGCCATGGTGCCCGTGACGAGCCGTACCCCCGTCGTCGACGGCTCCGCGGCCAGCGGCACGTACACGTCGAGGGAGCGCAGCGACCACTCCTCGACCAGGGCCTGCGGCTCGATCCGGTACGGCCAGCACAGCCCGCCCGCCACGGCCGACGTGCAGTCCGCGGCCGGGTCCCGCGCCCACACGCGTACCCGCTCGCCCCGCTCGGCGAGGACCACCGCCGTCGTCAGCCCGATGACCCCGCCGCCCACCACGATCGTTTCAGCGCTCATGCACGGACCCTAGGGCGTGTCCGGCGGATCTTCGCGGGTCCACGACGCTCCCCCAGCTACCGCTGGGGGTGCCCCCAGGCACGCTCCCCCAGCCTCCGGCCGGGGGGACCCCCAGAGCACGCTCCCCCAAGCTCTCGGCTCCGCTCGAACAGGGGGGACCCCCATGACGCCGCGGCCTGTTCCGCGAAGATCCGCCGGACACGCCCTAATCGGCACCGGAAGCGGCACTCGTACCGGCACCGCTACCGCACCGGAATCGGCACCGGCCGGCATGCTCGCTTCCGTGTCCCGGCGGGAATACTCCGCACATGTCTGCCGAATACACCTCCTTCGGCCTGGCCCCGGCGACCCGCGCCGGGGGAGTCCTCGCGGACGGTGGCTATCAAGTGCACCGGGATTACCTGGACTTCATCGTCGACGGCCGCCCGCTGCTCTTCCAGCTCTCCGACCTCGACGCGGTCTCCCCGCTCGCCGCGGACGTGCCGCCCGCCATCTTCGTCGACCATGTGCGCCGACTCCTCCTGGAGGCGGAGGCCCCGCTGGCCGACGGCCGGTACGTGATCTACGGCTGCCCGGAGTGCGAGGCGCTGGCCTGCGGCGCGGTGACGGCGGTCATCGAGCGTGCCGGGGACGGGACGGACGGCGGCGACGCCTATGTGTGGCGGGACTTCGCCTGGCAGACCGAGGAGCGCGCCGACCTGGAGCGCAACGGCTACCACGGCATCGGCCCGTTCCGCTTCCGCGCTCAGGAGTACCGGAACGCCCTACGCCGCGTCCTGCGGGCCGAGGACGCCTCCGGCGCTCCCGCCGCCCGCCGCCGCGTCCTGCTGGTCGGCGCCCGCGCGGCGGTCCTCGCGAAGCTCGCCGCCGCGCTCCGGATCATCGGCATCGGCGCGGAGACCCTGCCCGCCGACGGCACGCTCGACATCCCGCCCGAGGAGCTGCGCACGTACGGCGCGGTGGCGTTCGGCCGAGGCGTGACGGACGGTCAACGTGCCGCGATACGCGGGGAGTTCGAGCGGGCGGGCATCGCCGTCGAGTACGTCGACGGGCTCGCCCCGATCGTCCCGCTCCTGGTCGCCCAGATCGAACAGGCCCTGGGAGAGGGGCAGCTCGCCCGTCACCGGCTCGCGGGGCTCGACGTGGTCGACGGCGAGGCGGACGTCCAGGTCGCCTCGACCTGCCGCGTCCGCCTCACCGCGTACCGCCTGGACCGCCTCCACCGCGGCCGCGCCCACGCGGTGTACGAGGGCATCCTCGAACCCGGCAGCCACCGCATCGCCCTCGACCCCCGGGCGGTGCGGGGCCGGGCGTTCCTGGTGGCCCGGGCGCCGGGGGCGGTGCTGGTGAGCGCGGTGCCTTGAGGCGGCCGTCGTGGCTGGTCGGCGCCCACGCGGCGGAGCCGCACATGTTGTCACAGCCCCGCGCCCCGGTCGGGGTACGAATGCCGCGCCCCGGTCGGGGCGCGAATGCCGAGCTCCGACTACCGCCCGCGCCCGCCCTCGTCCAGCAACCCCGCCTTCCGCAACGCGTCCGCCATCGCACTGTTCGCAGGCGCCGGAGCCTGACGGCCACCGCCACCGCCACCGCCACCGCGCCGGTCCCGGCCGCCGCCCCCACCCCGCTGCTGCGGAGGCCGCCCACCGGACCCGCCCCGCTCACGCCGCTGCCCCTGACCCTGCCGCTGCCCCTGACCGGCGGAGGTGCCCGAACCGCCCCCGGCCGCACCGGAGTTCGCCTCGTCGTCCAGGCGCAGCGTCAGCGAGATCCGCTTGCGCGGGATGTCCACGTCAAGAACCTTCACCTTGACGATGTCGCCCGGCTTCACCACGTCCCGCGGGTCCTTGACGAACGTCTTCGACATCGCCGACACATGCACGAGCCCGTCCTGGTGCACCCCGACGTCCACGAACGCGCCGAACGCCGCGACGTTGGTCACGACCCCTTCGAGCACCATCCCGGACGACAGGTCCGCGATCTTCTCGACGCCCTCCTTGAACGTGGCCGTCTTGAACGCGGGCCGCGGGTCCCGCCCCGGCTTCTCCAGCTCGCGCAGGATGTCCGTGACCGTCGGCAGACCGAACTTGTCGTCCACGTACTCGGCCGGACGCAGCGAGCGCAGCACGCCCGTGTTCCCGACCAGCGCGGCCACCTCGCCGCCCGTCGACTTCACCATCCGCCGCACCACCGGGTACGCCTCGGGGTGTACGGCGGAGGCGTCCAGCGGGTCGTCCCCGCCGCGGATACGCAGGAAGCCCGCGCACTGCTCGTACGCCTTCGGGCCGAGCCGCGTGACGTCCTTCAGGCCCTTGCGGCTCAGGAACGGGCCGTTGGCGTCGCGGTGCGCCACGATGTTCTCCGCGAGGCCCGAGCCGATGCCGGAGACGCGGGCGAGCAGCGGGGCGGAGGCGGTGTTCACGTCCACGCCGACGCCGTTCACACAGTCCTCGACCACTGCGTCGAGCGAGCGGGACAGCTTCACCTCGGACAGGTCGTGCTGGTACTGCCCGACGCCGATGGACTTCGGGTCGATCTTCACCAGCTCGGCCAGCGGGTCCTGAAGCCGCCGCGCGATGGACACCGCGCCACGGATCGACACGTCCAGGTCCGGCAGCTCCTGCGAGGCGAACGCGGAGGCGGAGTAGACCGAGGCGCCGGCCTCGGACACCATCACCTTGGTGAGCTTCAACTCCGGGTGCTTGGCGATGAGTTCACCGGCCAGCTTGTCCGTCTCACGGGACGCCGTGCCGTTGCCGATCGCGACCAGGTCGACCGAGTGCTGCGCGGCCAGCCCGGCGAGCTTCGCGAGCGCCTGGTCCCACTTGTTGGCCGGGACGTGCGGGTAGATCGTGTCCGTCGCGACGACCTTGCCGGTCGCGTCGACCACGGCGACCTTCACACCCGTACGGAAACCGGGGTCCAGGCCGAGCGTCGCGCGCGTGCCCGCGGGCGCCGCGAGCAGCAGGTCCCGCAGGTTCGCCGCGAACACCTTGACCGCCTCGTCCTCCGCGGCCGTACGCAGCCGCAGCCGCAGGTCGATCCCGAGGTGCACCAGAATCCGCGTCCGCCAGGCCCAACGCACCGTGTCGAGCAGCCACTTGTCACCCGGCCGGCCGCGGTCGGCGATCCCGAAGCGGTGCGCGACGATCGGCTCGTACGAGGACGTGGCGGCGGAACCTGGAGCGGTCGGCTCTGCGGGCTCCTCCGGCTCCAGGACGAGGTCGAGGACCTCCTCCTTCTCGCCGCGCAGCATCGCGAGGACGCGGTGCGAGGGCAGTTCGGTGAAGGGCTCGGCGAAGTCGAAGTAGTCGGCGAACTTCGCGCCGTCGGTCTCCTTGCCCTCGCGGACCTTCGCCGCGAGCCGCCCGCGCGTCCACATCCGCTCGCGCAGCTCGCCGATCAGGTCGGCGTCCTCGCCGAAGCGCTCGGTGAGGATGGCCCGCGCGCCGTCGAGCGCGGCCTGCGGCTCGGCGACGCCCTTCTCGGCGTCCACGAACGCGGCGGCCGCCGCGAGCGGCTCCACGGACGGGTCGCCGAGCAGTCCGTCGGCCAGCGGTTCGAGGCCCGCCTCGCGCGCGATCTGCGCCTTCGTACGACGCTTGGGCTTGAAGGGCAGATAGATGTCCTCCAGGCGCGCCTTGGTCTCGGCGGCCCGGATCTGCGCCTCCAGCTCCTCGGTCAACTTGCCCTGGTCCCGCACCGAGTCGAGGATCGCGGCCCGCCGGTCCTCCAGCTCCCGCAGGTAGCGCAGCCGCTCCTCCAACGTGCGCAACTGCGCGTCGTCGAGCATCTCGGTGGCTTCCTTGCGGTACCGGGCGATGAACGGCACCGTCGAACCGCCGTCGAGCAGCTCGACGGCGGCCTTCACCTGCCGTTCCCGCACGCCGAGCTCCTCGGCGATCCTGCTCTCGACGGACCCTACGACCGGTGTCGGTGTCGCCCCAGTGGTCACGATTCCCCTACCGCCTTCTCGCTGAGCTTGAAGTGGCATTGTGGCAGGTCGCAGTGACAGTCCGGGATCGGGTGGGGCTCCGCCCGCCCCGCGCGGGGGTCCCGCCGCCGGTCAGACCCGGTGCGCCCGGCGCGTCGCCGGGAGCCGTCGTCGAACGGGGGCGGGAGTCCCGGGGAGGCGGAGTGCCTCAGCCCTTGCCGAGCAGATCCGCCGGGAACGCGCCCGCGGCGAGCGCCGTGCCGGTGAAAGCGGTCGCGAGCTCCGTCAGGCGTTCCACACCTGCGGCGCCCAGATGCTCGTACGGGGCCGCGTCGAGACGGTCCGTGGCCAGCTCGACCTCCGCGCGGAGCGCGACGCCCGCCTCGGTCAACTCGCCGTCCGCGCCGAGCAGTCCGCGCTCCCGCAGCCGCCCGGCCGCCGCGTCCCAGTCGTCCTGGGTCCAGCCGCGGGTGGCGAAGATCCACTGGGGCGCCATGCCCTTGCCGGTGGCGGTGTGGCTGACCAGCGCCTCGACCGGGTCGAGCCCGGCGTCCAGGAGCACGGCGAGGTGGCCGTCGCCGCGGTGCTCGCGCAGCAGCGTCGCCGCGTGCCAGAAGGCGAGGTGCGGTTCCTGCGGTACGGGCAGGTCGGCGTGGGCCGCGTACAGGGGCCGGGCGTGCCGGGTGCAGGCCTCGGTGGCGCGCAGCGCGAGCCGGGCGGCCTCCGCCATCGCGTCCGAGGCCGGCGCCTCGGCGCCGAGGAGGCGCCGCAGCGTGGAGTCGACGGAGCTCAGGCGCGCGGCGAGCACGTCCTCGGGCGCGGCGGTGTCCCAGACGGCGGGCAGGGCCTTGGCGACCAGGTCGTGCTTGAAGTTGTAGAAGGATGCCGAGACGACACCCGGCCCGACCCGGCCGAAGGCGGCGGCACGCCCGGCGAAGTAGGCGTCGTTGGGGTCGTCGACGCCGAGTGCGGCGAGCTCGGCGGTGAAGTCGGGGGAGAAGTAGACGGTGGAGTGCAGCGGGTTCACGACGTTGTGACAGCGGCGTCCGGCGCGCGCGGGCAAAGTGGTCATGACGGCACGTTACCGACTGGTTGGTACGGCGTGGAAGGGCCGGGGCCCCGACGGCAGGAAAGGTGGGGTCCTCGTCATTGCCGCCACCCCTGCCCGGCAGAAGAATCGACCGCATGAATCCCCAGCGCGCCGGGTGCGCCCGAGCGGACCAGGACGTGCTCGTGGTCCTCTTCGACGAGGTCCAGAGCCTCGACGTGACGGGCCCGGTCGAGGTCTTCACCGGCGCGACGTACGCGGCCGAGGCCGCCGGCCGCCCCGCCCGCCAGGGCTACCGCGTCCGCACCGCCTCCCTCGACGGCACCCCGGTCCGTACGTCCAGCGGGCTCACCCTCGTACCGGACGGCGCCCTCGGCCAGGGGCCCGCCCCGCACACCCTGCTCGTACCGGGCGGGGACGGCACCCGCTCCCGGGACCCCCGGCTGATCGACGCCGTACGCGAACTCGCCCCGCACGCAAGCAGGCTGGTCTCGGTCTGCACCGGCGCCCTGCTGCTCGCCGAGGCCGGACTGCTCGACGGCAGGCGGGCCACCACGCACTGGATGTTCGGCGAGAAGCTGGCCCGCGACCACCCGGAGGTGCGGGTCGAGGCCGACCGGATCTACGTACGCGACGGGCAGGTCGCCACCTCGGCGGGCGTCACCGCGGGCATCGACCTGGCCCTCGCCCTCGTCGAGGAGGACCTCGGCCGTGACATCGCCCTGACCGTCGCCCGCCACCTGGTGGTGTTCCTGCGCAGGCCGGGCAGCCAGGCCCAGTTCAGCGCCCAGCTGGCCGCGCAGACCGCGCAGCGCGAGCCGCTGCGCGAGGTGCAGCAGTGGATCACCGAGCACCCCGCGTCCGACCTGTCCGTGTCGGCGCTCGCCGAGCGCGCCAGGCTCTCGCCCCGGCACTTCGCACGCGCCTTCCGGGCGGAGACGGGCACGACGCCCGGCCGGTACGTGGACCGGGTCCGCCTCGAACACGCGCGGCGGCTCCTTGAGGACAGCGCCGACGGCGTCGAGGAGATCTCCCGCGCCTGCGGCTACGGCACACCCGAGGCGATGCGCCGCGCCTTCGTCAGGAACCTGGGCACGGGCCCGGCCGAGTACCGCCGCCGCTTCCGCACGACGACGGCACGCTGACGCGCTCCGCCCCGTACCACTCAACTCCCGACCCAACCGAAAGGCCCCGCCATGCAGACAGCGATCCTCCTCTACGAAGGCTTCACCGCCCTCGACGCCATCGGCCCGTACCAGACCCTGAACCCGCTCCCGGACGCCGACGTCGTCTTCGTCGCCGAGCACGCCGGGCCCGTCACCGACGACAACGGCACCCTGACCGTCACCCCGGCCCAGACCCTCGCCGAGGTGGAGCGCCCCGACCTGGTCGTCGTACCGGGCGGGCCGCCGGACAGCGTCGAGCGGCAGATGGCGAACCCGGCGGTGATCGACTGGCTGCGCGCGGCCGACGCCCACAGCACCTGGACGGCCTCCGTCTGCACGGGCTCGCTGCTGCTCGCCGCCGCCGGGTTCCTGAAGGGCCGCCGCGCCACCTCGCACTGGCTGGCCCTGGACGCCCTCAAGACCTTCGGCGCCGAACCGACCGGCGAGCGCGTGGTGTTCGACGGCAAGTACGTCACCGCCGCCGGCGTCTCCTCCGGCATCGACATGGGCCTGACCCTGGCAGGCAAGATCGCGGGCGACCCGTACGCGCAGGGCATCCAGCTGATGATCGAGTACGACCCGCAGCCCCCGTACGACGCGGGCTCACCGGAGAAGGCCCCGGCCGAGCTGGTCGAGAAGTTCCGTGCCGAGGAGGCCGCTCAGGCCTGATCCGCGGCCGGGCTCCAGGTGAACCGCGGCGCCCGGCGCTCCAGGAAGGCGGCGACACCCTCGACGGTGTCGCCGCTGCCGCGCGCCTGCTCGGTCCAGTGCGCGGCCCGGTCGGCGCGGCCCGCCGCGAACTCCTTGGCCGCCGCCTGCGTGAGCAGCGACCGGGAGGCAAGCACCCGCGCGAACTCGCCCACCCGCCCGTCCAGCTCGCCCGGCGCGTGCACCTCGTCCACGAGCCCGGTGCGCAGCGCCCGCGCGGTGCCGATCAGCTCCCCGGAGAACAGCAGGTACTTGGCGGTCGCCGGACCGACCAGGTCCACCAGACGCCGGGTCGACGAGGCCGCGTACACGATGCCCAGCTTGGCCGGGGTGATCCCGAACGACGCGCCCTCCTCGGCGAACCGCAGGTCACAGGCGGCCGCCAACTGGGCGCCGCCGCCCACGCAGTAGCCCCGTACCGCCGCGAGGGTCGGCTTCGGGAAGGCGGCCAGGGCCTCCTCGGCCGTCACGGCGAGGTCCTGCGCCTCGGCCGCCGAGGCCCGCAGGCCCGAGATGTCCGCACCGGCGCAGAAGGTGGGGCCCGCGCCGGTCAGCACCACCACGCGCACCTCGGGGTCGGCCGCGAGCCCGTCCAGGAGCGGCGGCAGCGCGCGCCACATGTCGGTGGTCATCGCGTTGCGCTTGGCCGGGTGGTCGATGACGACGGTCGCGACGGAGCCGTCGGCCGTGTGCCGCAGCCGCGGCCCGGTGAGCTGGGAGTGCGCCATGCGCCGGATGCTATCCGTACGGTGCGAACGTACGATCGGCAAGGGGTGGGCGCAGGCGAGAGCAGCGGCGGGGGCCCCGCCCGAGGAGGCGTTCGATGGCCAAGGACACAGCCAGGCACACAGCCACCGCCGGTGCCGCGGCCCGGGACGGCAGACAGCTCAGGCGCGGCTTCGGCGTGCTCGCCTTCCTCGGCGCGATCCTGGTGGTCGGCGGTCTCGTCGGACTGGTCTACGTCGGCGTCGCCACTCTCACCTCGATGCTCCTCTTCGGCTGGCTGCTGCTCGTCGGCGGCCTCGTCGGGCTGCTGCAGTCCGTGTCGCTGCGCGGCACCAGCGTGTTCTGGCTCGGCGTGGTGGTCGCGGCGCTCAACATCGCGGCCGGCGTGGTCGTCCTGCGCCACCCCGAGGGCACCGCGGAGGCGCTGACCATGTTCGCCGCGCTGCTCTTCCTCACCGGCGGGGTGTTCCGCCTGGCCGGGAGCGTGGTGGTGCGCGGCCCGCACTTCGGCCTGACCCTCGTGCAGGGCGCATTCGGGCTGCTCCTCGGCATCCTGGTGCTCGCCGAGTGGCCGGGCAGCAGCCTGTACGTCATCGGTACGTTCTTCTCGCTCGCGCTGCTCTTCGACGGTCTCGGCCTGATCGCCCTCGGTCTCGGCGGCCGCCGGCTCGTCGGGTACGTGGCGGACTCGGTGACGCCCGGTGGCGCGGAGGCCGGCGGCGTGCCGGAGGACCGCCTGGGCAAGGGGAGCTTGAAGACAGAACAAGACGAGCAGGATCAGTCGTCGACCTGACTCTGGCGCTCGTCTGCGATCAGAAGTCATCGATAGGCGACCAGTTTTGATCACTTCGGCGGTCGGGGGCCGTTCCTCACCACACTCGACCTGTGGCGACAGTCGAGCGCGAGGGCAGGGACCGGACGATGGGCGACCACGGCAGCGCGGCAGCCGACCCGACATCGGCGGCCGCACCGTTGCCGTACGAAGGAGTCTGGCGGTTCACCGCGCCCGCGGTCGACGCCTCGGTCCCGCAGGCCCGCCGAGCGGTGCGCGACCTGCTCGCCCGCCAGGGGGTGCCCGCCTCCGACGACGTCGTCCAGGGCCTCCTGCTGATCGTCTCGGAGCTGGTCACCAACTCCGTACGGCACGCGGCCCTGCTCTCCCCGATGATCGCGGTCGAGGTCGCCGTCGGCGCCGAATGGGTCCGCGTCTCGGTCGAGGACAACCACCCGTACCGGCCCACCGCCCTGGTCGCCGAGGAGAGCCAGACCGGCGGCCGCGGGCTGCTGCTCGTCCGGGAGATCACCAAGGAGGCCGGCGGCGCCTGCGACGCCGAGCACACCGCGACCGGCGGCAAGATCATCTGGGCCGCCCTGCCCCTCAAGCCGACGGGCCCCGCACCCGTGTAGGCCTCGGAAGGTGCGGGGCCCGTGACCGCGCAGGGTCCGGCCGGCCGGTGCTACCAGTTGGCCGACGGCCCCGTCAGCTCCTCGATTGCCGGACGCGCCGCCTGAAGCACCGTCATGAACCAGGCCGAGAACGGCACTTGGTCGTGGCGCACGGCCAGCTCGTCCGCCGTCACGAAGGCGGTCTCGGCGATCTCCTCCGGATCGGGCCGCAGCGGCGCCTGCACCATGCCGACGAACAGGTGGTTGAACTCCTGCTCCACCAGGCCCGAGTCCGGGTCCGGATGGTTGTAGCGCACCGTGCCCGCCTCCGCCATCAGCGAGGGCGACACCCCCAGCTCCTCGTACGTACGCCGCGAGGCCGCCGCGAACGGCGACTCACCGGGGTACGGGTGCCCGCAGCAGGTGTTGGACCACACGCCGGGGGAGTGGTACTTGCCGAGCGCGCGCCGCTGGATCAGGAGCCGGCCGCGCTCGTCGAAGAGGAACACCGAGAACGCCCGGTGCAGCTGACCGGGTGCCCGGTGGGCGGCGAGCTTCTCCGCGGTGCCGATCGTGTTGCCGTCCTCGTCGACGAGTTCGAGCAGGATCTCTGCGGCGGAGCCGTTCGTCGTGTTCGCCGCGGCGCCTTGTGTGATCGGCATAACCATCCTTCGCTTCGGACTTCGACCCCACAAGTCTGCCGTACGCATACGACGCAACCGGACACTTCTCGGCACCGCATGTCACGTCCCGCCCCCGAAGCGCATCGCGCACCCCGGGGGACGGGACGGCAGGCGGCGGCCTCAGACGCCGAACGCCGCCGGATAGCGGACCGTGCCGCGCGGCAGCTCCCGCTCCGAGGCGTCCAGGGCCAGCGCCATCAACGCCTCGTCCGGTACGTCGAAGGCCACGCCCACCCCGAGACCGGAGGCGCGCGTGAAGCCGAACCTCGGGTAGTACTCGGGGTGCCCCAGCACCACCACGAGCCGCTCCTCGCCGCGCGCCCGCGCCGCGTCCAGCACCGCCGCGACGACGGCGGAACCCGCGCCCTGCCCCTGGAACTCCGGCTCCGTGGCGACCGGCGCCAGACACAGCGCAGCCTCGCCACCGACCCGGCAGCGGGTCAGCAGGGCGTACGCGGCGATCCTGCCGTCCGGCCCCTCGGCCACGTACGAGAGCCCGTCGATCCAGGCGTCCGGGTCGGCGCGCAGGGCGTCGACGAGCCGGGCCTCGTCCTCGGTGGGGAACGCCGCCGCGTTGACGGCGTGCACGGCGGTGACGTCCGCCGCCCGCTCGGGGCGCACGCGCCGGCGCGAGCCCCTGAGGACATAGCCGGTGTAGCCGTACTCGCCGCCGTGCTCCGCCCGCATCCGGATCTCCTCGCGGGTGGCGGCCAGCGCCTCGGCCATGCCGGGCGTCCGCGGATCGGCCGCGTCGGCCCGCCGGGCCAGCGGCCCGTAGTACGCCTCCCAGTCGGACTCGGGCTGCGGGTGCACGCCGAGCACGGTGTACCCGGCGGCCGCCGCGGCCCAGCGGTTGGCCGGGCCCGTGCGCAGCGCGTAGTGCCGGTCCCAGAAGGCGCGGGCCTCCCGGGACGGCGCATGGGTGCTCCACTCGCACTCCGTGAGCACCAGTGCGCCCCCGGGCGCGAGCAGTCGGCGCCAGGAGCGCAGCGCGGTGTCGAAGCCGATGCTGTACGCCGAACTCTCCGCCCACACCAGGTCGTACGACCCGTCGGGCAGCGGCAGTTCACCCATGTCGGCGTGGAGGGTGGTGATGCGGTCGGTGAGCCCGCGTTCGGCGGCGGCCGCGTCGAGCTCGGTGAGGAACGGGCGGTGCAGGTCGACGGCGGTCACCTCGGCGCCCGCCTCCGCGGCGAGCAGCAGCGCGGCACGGCCGGGGCCGCAGCCCAGGTCGAGGACGCGCGGCCGCTCGGGCAGCGGCCCGGCGAGGGCGAGGAGGCGCCGGGTGGTGGCGTCGGAGCCGGGGCCCTGCCGGGGGAGTCCGTGGTGCAGGGCGAAAAAGGCGTCGTAAACGGCGTCGTTGTTGTCGGACAACGTGAGAACCCTTTGGGTGGGGTGGGTCCGCGGGCGGCGCTCTCGCCGGTCAGCCGCGAGCCCGGAGCATGGGGACGACCTCGTCGCTGCGCACGGCAGCGCGGAACGCGACAGTCATCAACCCACCTCCAAGATCGATGGCCACGGTATCACGATCGGTGAACACCTGTGCGGGTCGCGCGGGTCGCGCGGGTCGCCCTGGTCAGTGGCAGACCTTCTCGTGCGCCTCGTGCCCGCTCGGTTCCAGCTGGAACGTGCAGTGCTCCACGTCGAAGTGGTCGCCGATGCAGCCCTGCAGCTCGTGCAGCAGCTTCTCGTGGCCCACCGAGTCGAGGATGTCGTGGTCGACGACCACGTGCGCGGAGAGCACCGGCATTCCCGAGGTGATGGTCCAGGCGTGGAGGTCGTGCACGTCCCGCACCCCGGGCAGCTCCAGGATGTGGGTCCGCACCTCGGCCATGTCGACCCCCTTGGGTGCGGCTTCGAGCAGCACGTTCACCGTCTCGCGCAGCAGCTTCACCGTACGGGGCACGATCATCAGGCCGATCACGATCGAGGCGATCGGGTCCCAGGCCTGCCAGCCGGTGAGCACGATCAGGGTCGCCGCGACGATCACGGTGGCCGAGCCGAGGGCGTCCGCGAGGACTTCCAGGAAGGCGCCGCGGACGTTGAGGCTCTCGCGCTGGCCGCGCAGCAGCAGCGTCAGGGAGATCACGTTGGCGACCAGGCCGATCGCGCCGTACACGATCGCGAGCGGCCCGTGCGTCGGCGACGGCTCGATGAACCGCTGCACCGCCTCCACCAGGACGAAGCCGCCGACGCCGAGCAGCAGCAGGCAGTTGGCGAGCGCCGCGAGTATCTCCGCGCGGGCGTACCCGAACGTCCGGTTGCCGGAGGCGGGGCGGTTGGCGAAGTGGATGGCGAGCAGCGCCATCGCGAGGCCGAGCGCGTCCGTCGCCATGTGCCCGGCGTCGGCGACCAGAGCGAGCGAGTTGGCGGTGATGCCGCCGACGATCTGCACCACCATCACGAACACCGTGATGCTCAGCGCGATACGCAGCCGCCCCTTGTACGCGGCCGCGGCCGTACCGGTCAGCGGCGCCCCGTGGCCGTGTCCGTGTCCGTGGTCGTGCCCGGCCCCCATGGGGTCTCCCTCGTCTCGGCGGACGTGCTCGTGAGTCGTGCGTCTCGGCGGACGTGCTCGTGAGTCGTGCCGGTCAGTCGCGCTCGTGGTCGTTCTCTCCGTGCCGGTTCCCCGGCGGCGACAGCCAGTGAACTACGGGGGAGGGGTATGGGGCAACACGGCACTGAACACCGTTGTCATCTGCTCTGACCTGCGGAAATGACTCCAGGTCAGAGAGCTGGCAAGATCGTCCGGGGCGCCGGTCGACGAGGGTGCGATCCGTCGGGAGTTTGTCGGGCGGCCACCCGTTCGAGGATGATGACCCATGCGGTCAGCCCCTTGCAGACCGCGCTTATCGGGCCGTGAACGGGCGGTGAATTACCGCCTCCCATCATCCGATAGCCTTCGCCGACGTGCCGCCCGGCCGTCCCTCGGCCGGAGGCGCCTCGCACGCTGCCCGGCGCCCGCGCGCGCCGACCCCCAAGGAGTGAGTTCGTCTGTCGACCGCCATCCTCACCGGTCAGCCGGTCCCTGGCTCGTCGCTCGAAGGCGACCTGAGGGACCTCGGCTTCGACGTGCGGGTCGCCTCCCGAGCAGCGGACGTGGAGGTCCTGCTCGCCGAGGCCCCGGCGGGCGAGCGGGTCGCGCTCGTCGACGCGGGCTTCGTCGGCCATGCGCACGCCCTGCGCCTCGGCCTGACCGACCCGCGCTTCCCTGCGAGCGCCGTCCCCGGCGCCGTCACCGCGCAGCCGTCCGCCCGCGCCGCCCTGACCCGCGCCGTCCGCGCCGCCGCGCAGGCGCCCGCCGGTGACACGGCCCTGCGTACGGACGTCCTGGCCGACCGCATAGCCGCCGAGCTCACCGCCGACGGAACCGAGCTGCACCGCCCCGAACTCGGCGCCCTCGTCGCCACCGTCCCCGGCGACCCGCAGGCCCGCAACGAGGCCCGCCAGGCCGTCGCCGCCGTGGACGACGAGGACATCCGCCTCCGTACGGCCGTGAAGTCCCGCGACGGGTTCTTCACCACGCACTGCGTCAGCCCGTACTCGAAGTACCTCGCCCGCTGGTGCGCCCGGCGCGGCCTCACCCCGAACCAGGTCACCACCGCCTCCCTCGCCACCGCCCTGATCGCGGCGGGCTGCGCGGCGACCGGCACCCGCCTCGGCTTCGTCGCCGCCGGCATCCTGCTGATCCTCTCCTTCGTCCTCGACTGCACCGACGGCCAGCTGGCCCGCTACTCGCTGCAGTACTCGACGATGGGCGCCTGGCTCGACGCCACCTTCGACCGCGCCAAGGAGTACGCCTACTACGCGGGCCTCGCCCTCGGCGCCGCCCACGCGAGCGGCGGCGGTGGCGACGGCGACGACGTATGGGCGCTCGCGCTCGGCGCGATGGTGCTGCAGACCTGCCGCCACGTCGTCGACTTCTCCTTCAACGAGGCGCATGTCGGAAGCACTGCCGCGACCGCCAACACCAGTCCCACCGCGGCCCTTTCGGGCAGGCTCGACAGCGTCGGCTGGACCGTCTGGGTGCGCCGCATGATCGTCCTGCCGATCGGCGAACGCTGGGCCCTGATCGCCCTGCTCACCGCGGTCACCACGCCCCGTATCACCTTCTGGGTCCTGCTCATCGGCTGCGCCTTCGCCGCCTGCTACACCACGGCGGGCCGCGTCCTGCGCTCCGTGACCCGCAAGGCCCACCGCACCGACCGCGCCGCGAAGGCCCTCGCCGACCTCGCCGACAACGGCCCGCTCGCCGACGCCTTCGCCGCCCTGAAGCCGCTGCCGCTGCCCGCCCCGGCGATCGCCTTCGCCGGGACCGCGCTCCTCGTGGCTGTGGCAGCTCTCACGTCGTACGGCAGCACCTGGGTGATCGTCGTCGCAGCGGTGTACGTGGCGGCCTCCGGCCTCGCGCTCGCCCGGCCCCTCAAGGGCGCCCTGGACTGGCTGGTCCCGCCGTTCTTCCGGGCCGCCGAGTACCTGACGGTCCTGGTGCTCGCGGCCGCCGCGGACGTGAACGGAGCCTTGCCCGCGGCTTTCGGACTGGTGGCCGCGGTCGCCTACCATCACTACGACACGGTGTACCGCATCCGCGGTGACGCCGGCGCGCCGCCGTCCTGGCTGGTGCGCGCGATCGGGGGGCAGGAAGGCAGGACGCTGGCGGTCGTACTCGCCGCCGCACTGCTGCCCGCACCAGGTTTCACCGTCGCGCTCACGGTTCTCGCCGTGGCCGTGGCGCTGGTGGTGCTCGTCGAGAGCATCCGCTTCTGGGTGACCGCCCACAACGAAGGCGCACCCGCCGTACACGATGAAGGAGAACCCGCATGATCGGCCTCGTCCTGGCCGCCGGCGCCGGCAGTCGGCTTCGCCCCTACACCGAGACGCTTCCCAAGGCGCTGGTGCCCGTGGTGGGCGAGGGAACCGAGAACGAGCTCTCCGTCCTCGACCTCACCCTGAAGAACTTCGCCGAGATCGGCCTCACGGAGGTCGGCATCATCGTCGGCTACCGCAAGGAGGTCGTGTACGAGCGCAAGGCCGCCCTTGAGGCGAAGTACGGCCTGAAGCTGACGCTCATCGAGAACGACGTCGCCGAGAAGTGGAACAACGCCTACTCCCTGTGGTGCGGCCGTGACGCCATCAAGCACTCGGTGATCCTCGCCAACGGCGACACCGTGCACCCGGTCTCCGTCGAGAAGACCCTGCTCGCCGCCCGCGGCGACGGCAAGAAGATCATCCTCGCCCTGGACACCGTCAAGGACCTGGGCGACGAGGAGATGAAGGTCGTCGCCGACCCCGACAAGGGCATGCAGCGCATCACCAAGCTGATGGACCCCTCCGAGGCCACCGGTGAGTACATCGGCGTCACCCTCATCGAGGGCGACGCCGCCGAAGAGCTCGCCGACGCGCTGAAGGCCACGTACGAGCGCGACCCGCAGCTCTACTACGAGGACGGCTACCAGGAGCTCGTCAACCGCGGCTTCAAGGTCGACGTCGCCCCGATCGGCGACGTGTCGTGGGTCGAGATCGACAACCACGACGACCTCGCCAAGGCCCGGGAGATCGCGTGCCAGTACTGACGAGGCTCATCCCCTCGCCGGTCGTCGTCGACATCCGCGCCGGAGCCCTGAACGACCTCGCCGGGGTCCTGGCCGACCAGCGGATCTCCTCGTCCACGGGGCGCCTGGCCATCGCGATCAGCGGTGGCTCGGGCGCCGCCCTGCGCGCCCGCCTCGAACCCTCGCTGCCCAACGCCGAGTGGTTCGAGGTCGGCGGCGGCACCCTGGACGACGCGATCAAGCTCGCCGACGACATAAAGAAGACGAACCGCTACGACGCGGTCGTCGGCCTCGGCGGCGGCAAGATCATCGACTGCGCGAAGTTCGCGGCCGCCCGGGTGGGCCTGCCGCTGGTCGCCGTCGCGACGAACCTGTCGCACGACGGCCTCTGCTCGCCGGTCGCGACCCTCGACAACGACGCGGGCCGTGGCTCGTACGGGGTGCCGAACCCGATCGCGGTCGTCATCGACCTCGACATCATCCGGGAGGCGCCGGTCCGCTTCGTGCGCTCCGGCATCGGCGACGCCCTGTCCAACATCTCCGCGGTCGCGGACTGGGAGCTGGCCGCCCGCGAGCGCGGCGAGGACATCGACGGACTCGCGGCCGCCATGGCCCGCCAGGCCGGCGAGGCCGTGCTCCGCCACCCCGGCGGCGTCGGCGACGACGGCTTCCTGCAGGTCCTCGCCGAGGGCCTGGTCCTCACCGGCATCGCCATGTCGGTGTCCGGCGACTCCCGCCCCGCCTCCGGCGCCTGCCACGAGATCAACCACGCCTTCGACCTCCTCTTCCCCAAGCGCGCCGCCAGCCACGGCGAGCAGTGCGGCCTGGGCGCTGCCTTCGCGATGCACCTGCGCGGTGCCCGCGAGGAGTCCCGCTACATGGCCGACGTACTGCGCCGCCACGGCCTGCCCGTGACGCCCGAGGAGATCGGCTTCACCGTGGACGAGTTCGTGCAGGTCGTGGAGTTCGCTCCGCAGACCCGGCCGGGCCGCTACACCATCCTCGAACACCTTGACCTCAACGCCCACCAGATCAGGGACGCCTACGCCGACTATGCAAAAGCCATCGGTAGCTGAGCTCCGGCCGGTCGTTCACCCCCCGGGTGTGAAGGACCGGCGGAGCGGCGAGCACTGGGCCGGCCGGCTCTACATGCGCGAGGTCTCCCTGCGCATCGACCGCCACCTGGTGAACACCAAGGTCACGCCCAACCAGCTGACCTACGTGATGACCCTCGCGGGCGCCCTCGCGGCCCCGGCGCTGCTCGTGCCGGGGATCACGGGCGCCGTGCTCGGTGTGCTCGCGGTCCAGCTCTACCTGCTGCTCGACTGCGTCGACGGCGAGATCGCCCGCTGGAAGAAGCAGTACTCGATGGCGGGCGTCTACCTGGACCGCGTCGCCGCCTACCTGTGCGACGCCGCGGTCCTGGTCGGCTTCGGCCTGCGCGCCGCCGACCTGTGGGGCTCCGGGCGCATCGACTGGCTGTGGGCCTTCCTCGGCACGCTCGCCGCGCTCGGCGCGATCCTGATCAAGGCCGAGACGGACCTGGTCGGCGTGGCCCGCCACCAGACCGGCAAGCCCCCCGTGCAGGAGTCGGCAGCCGAGCCGCGCTCCTCCGGTATGGCCCTGGCCCGCAAGGCCGCCGCCGCGCTGAAGTTCCACCGCCTGATCCTCGGCGTGGAGGCGTCCCTGCTGATCCTGGCCATCGCGGTCGTCGACAGCATCCGGGGCGACCTGTTCTTCTCCCGGCTCGGCGTCGCGGTCCTCGCCGGCATCGCGCTCCTGCAGACGGTGCTGCACCTCGTGTCCATCCTCGTCTCCAGCAGGCTCAAATGACGGCCCCCGCACAGCGAACCGGTCAGCAGCTCAAGGTCGGCGCGGTCATCATCACGATGGGCAACCGCCCCGAGGAGCTCCGCGCCCTCCTCGACTCCGTCGCCAAGCAGGACGGCGACCGGGTCGAGGTGGTCGTGGTCGGCAATGGCTCCCCGGTCCCGGACGTCACAGCGTTCTCGTCGGGTGTACGGACCATCGAACTCCCGGAGAACCTCGGCATCCCCGGCGGCCGCAACGTCGGCATCGAGGCCTTCGGCCCCGGCGGCCAGGACGTGGACGTACTCCTCTTCCTGGACGACGACGGCCTCCTCCCGCGCACCGACACCGCCCAGCTCTGCCGCGAGGCGTTCGCATCCGACCCCGAGCTCGGCATCGTCAGCTTCCGCATCGCCGACCCGGACACCGGCGAGACCCAGCGCCGCCACGTGCCGCGCCTGCGCGCCGCCGACCCGATGCGCAGCTCCCGCGTCACCACGTTCCTCGGCGGCGCCAACGCCGTACGGACGAAGGTCTTCGAGCAGGTCGGCGGCCTGCCCGACGACTTCTTCTACGCGCACGAGGAGACCGACCTCGCCTGGCGCGCCCTGGACGCGGGCTGGCTGATCGACTACCGGGCCGACATGGTCCTGCACCACCCGACGACCGCCCCGTCCCGGCACGCGGTCTATCACCGCATGGTCGCCCGCAACCGGGTCTGGCTCGCCCGCCGCAACCTGCCCGCGCCGCTCGTCCCCGTGTACCTCGGGGTGTGGCTGCTGCTCACGCTCGCGCGGCGGCCCTCGAAGCCCGCGCTCAAGGCGTGGCTCGGCGGCTTCAAGGAGGGCTGGACGAGCCCGTGCGGCCCGCGCCGCCCCATGAAGTGGCGCACGGTCTGGCGGCTGACCCGACTGGGCCGACCTCCCGTCATCTGACAAGCTCTGGTCTGAGAGCATTCGGGCCTAGGGGGTGTCCGGCAGCCCCAGGCCGCGGTTTCCGCTGCGCCCATCCCGGCAGCGCATCTTGAAGACGAAAGTTTCCCCTTGTGAGTGAGACAACGCATGACGGTCCAGTCGCGGTGAGCGCACCACCGTCGCCCGACGACGGCCTCTCCCCGGCCGAACTCGCCGCCAAGTACGGGCTCGCGCAGTCCGGGGCCCGACCCGGGCTCTTCGAGTACGTCGGACAGCTGTGGGACCGCCGGCACTTCATCCTCGCCTTCTCGCAGGCCAAGCTGACCGCGCAGTACAGCCAGGCCAAGCTGGGCCAGCTCTGGCAGGTGGCGACGCCGCTGCTCAACGCGCTGGTCTACTTCCTGATCTTCGGCCTGCTGCTCGGCGGCCGGGGAAACATGGACATCGAGGTGTACGTCCCGTTCCTGGTGACCGGTGTCTTCGTCTTCACCTTCACGCAGAGCTCGGTGATGTCCGGCGTCCGCTCGATCTCCGGGAACCTGGGCCTGGTGCGCGCACTGCACTTCCCGCGCGCCTCGCTGCCCGTCTCGTTCTCGCTGCAGCAGCTCCAGCAGCTGCTGTTCTCGATGATCGTGCTGCTGCTCATCCTGATCGGCTTCGGGCACTACCCGTCCTGGTCCTGGTTCCTGATCCTGCCCGCGCTCGCGCTGCAGTTCGTCTTCAACACCGGCCTCGCGCTGATCATGGCCAGGGCCGGCAGCAAGACCCCGGACCTGGCCCAGCTGATGCCGTTCGTGATGCGTACGTGGATGTACGCGTCCGGCGTGATGTTCCCGCTCGACTACATGCTGACCAAGGTCACCGCCCCGGGCTGGATCGCCGAGGCGCTGCTCGCCAACCCGGCGGCGGTGTACATGGACCTGATGCGTGACGCGCTGATCACCGGCAACGGCTCGGAGGACCTGCCCGGGCTGCCCGAGCACGTCTGGGCCCTCGGCCTGGGCTGGGCGCTGCTGCTCGGTATCGGCGGGTTCATCTACTTCTGGAAGTCAGAGGAGAAGTACGGCCGTGGCTGAGCAGACCCCCGAAGAAGCACAGCAGCCCCGCATCCCGACGGTCATCGCCGACGAGCTGCACATCGTGTACCGCGTCAACGCGGGCTCCAAGGGCAAGGGCAGCGCCACCGCGGCCCTCAGCCGCATCGTGAAGCGCGGCGGCGAAGAGCGCGGCGTACGCAAGGTGCACGCCGTCAAGGGCGTCTCCTTCACCGCGTACCGCGGCGAGGCCGTCGGCCTGATCGGCTCCAACGGCTCCGGCAAGTCCACCCTCCTGCGCGCCATCGCGGGCCTGCTCCCGGCGGAGAAGGGCAAGGTCTACACCGACGGCCAGCCCTCCCTGCTCGGCGTGAACGCGGCCCTGATGAACGACCTGACGGGCGAGCGGAACGTCATACTCGGCGGGCTCGCGATGGGCATGTCCCGCGAGCAGATCCGGGCGCGCTACCAGGACATCGTCGACTTCTCCGGCATCAACGAGAAGGGCGACTTCATCACCCTGCCGATGCGCACCTACTCCTCCGGCATGGCGGCCCGCCTGCGCTTCTCCATCGCCGCCGCCAAGGACCACGACGTCCTGATGATCGACGAGGCCCTGGCCACCGGCGACCGCAAGTTCCAGAAGCGCTCCGAGGCCCGCATCCGCGAGCTGCGCAAGGAGGCCGGCACGGTCTTCCTGGTGAGCCACAACAACAAGTCGATCCGCGACACCTGCGACCGTGTCCTGTGGCTGGAGCGCGGCGAGCTCCGCATGGACGGCCCCACGGACGAGGTGCTCAAGGAGTACGAGAAGTTCACCGGCAAGTAGCACATTCAGGCCAGGGCCCCACTGGCCGCGTCCCGGCGGGGCCCCGGCCGTCAACTCCCGTACGAAAGCGGAATGTTGACCCGGAAATCCGCGCCGACCTGCGGCGCGGCGCACCCCCGGAACACCGCGCGGCGGCGTACAACGTAAGCTGGGCTGGTCGGCGGCGTGTCCGAAATGAGCCGTCTCGGGTTGGCAGTGTAGAACGGGAGATGTGACGGCAATGGCTACGGAAAGCATCCTCCGCCCCAATGCCCCCGCCGTCCCCGCGCCGGGCAGCACCCGGTGACGGGAGGCAGGGCGGCGCGCCCCGCCCTCCCGGAGCGCGCGACTCTCGACAAGGCTGCCGACGAGAACTTCCCGGTGGCCCCGTTCTTTCTGCCCCGCGCCTGGCGCGACGACCTCCTCGCGATCTACGGCTTCGCCCGGCTCGTCGACGACATCGGCGACGGCGACCTCGCCCCCGGCGGCGCCGACGCCCGCCTCCTCGGCCTCGACCCGGCGGCCGCGGAGGACCGGCTCGCCCTCCTCGACGCGTACGAGGCCGACCTGCGCAGGGTCTTCGGCTCCACCCCGAACCACCCGCTGCTCAGGCGCCTCCAGCCCACGGTCCGACGCCACCGCCTCACGCCCGAGCCGTTCCTCGGCCTGATCGCGGCCAACCGCCAGGACCAGCTGGTCAGCCGGTACGCGACGTACGACGACCTGCTCGCGTACTGCGAGCTCTCCGCCAACCCGGTCGGCCGCCTCGTCCTCGCCGTCACCGGCACCACGAGCCCCGAGCGCCTCCGCCGCTCCGACGCCGTGTGCACCGCGCTGCAGATCGTCGAGCACGTCCAGGACATCGCCGAGGACCTGACCCGGGACCGGATCTATCTGCCCGCCGAGGACATGACCCGCTTCGGCGTGCAGGAGTCCGACCTCGCGGCGCCCGCGGCCACCGCGAACGTGCGGGCCCTGACCGCCTTCGAGGCGGAGCGCGCCCGCGGCCTGCTCGACGAGGGCGCGCCGCTGGTGCACAGCGTGCGCGGACGGCTCCGGCTGCTGCTCGCCGGCTTCGTCGGCGGCGGCCGCGCCGCCCTGCGCGCCGTCGAGGCCGCCCGGCACGACGTACTCCCCGGACCGCCCAAGCCGACCAGGGCCGGGCTGCTGCGTGAGGTCGGGGCGACCCTGCGAGGTGAGGGGTGAGCGAAACCATGGGTGCCGCAGCCGACACGGACAACGACGCACCGCCGACCGCGCCGGTGCTCGCCGCATACAGCTACTGCGAGGCCGTCACCGGCGGGCAGGCGCGCAACTTCGCGTACGGCATCAGACTGCTGCCGACGCCCAAGCGGCGCGCCATGTCCGCGCTGTACGCGTTCTCGCGGCGGGTCGACGACATCGGTGACGGCACGCTCGCCCCCGACGTCAAGCGCACCCGCCTGGAGGCAACCCGGCAGCTGCTCGACCGCATCAGGGACGGCGCCGTCGACGAGGACGACACCGACCCGGTCGCCGTCGCCCTCAGCCACGCCGCGCGCACCTTCCCGATCCCGCTCGGCGGCCTCGACGAACTCATCGACGGCGTCCTCATGGACGTACGCGGCGAGACCTACGAGACCTGGGACCAGCTGAAGACGTACTGCCGCTGCGTCGCCGGGGCCATCGGGCGGCTCTCACTCGGCGTCTTCGGCACCGAGCCGGGCGCACACCAGGCCGAACGCGCCCCGGAGTACGCCGACACACTCGGACTCGCCCTCCAACTCACCAATATCCTCAGGGACGTTCGGGAAGACGCCGAAGGCGGCCGCGTCTATCTGCCCGCCGACGACCTCGCCAAGTTCGGCTGCACCGACGCCTTCCGCGGACCGAAGCCGCCACAGGACGCCGACTTCGCCGGGCTCGTGCACTTCGAAGTGCGCCGCGCCCGCGCCCTGTTCGTCGAGGGGTACCGGCTCCTGCCGATGCTCGACCGCCGCAGCGGCGCCTGCGTCGCCGCCATGGCCGGCATCTACCGCCGCCTCCTCGACCGCATCGAGCGCGACCCCGAGGCCGTCCTGCGCGGCCGCGTCTCGCTGCCCGGCCACGAGAAGGCGTACGTCGCCGTGCGCGGCCTCTCCGGGCTCGACGCCCGGCACATCGCCCGCAGGACCACGAGGAGGCGCGCATGAGCGGGTACGAGAGCAAGTCCGCCGTCGTCGTCGGCGGCGGCCTCGCCGGGGTCACCGCCGCGCTCGCGCTCGCCGACGGCGGACTGCGCGTCACCCTCCTCGAAGGCCGGCCGCGCCTCGGCGGGCTCGCATTCTCCTTCCGGCGCGGCGAGCTCACCGTCGACAACGGCCAGCACGTGTACCTGCGTTGCTGCACCGCTTACCGCTGGTTCCTCGACCGGATCGGCGGCGCCGCGCTCGCCCCGCTGCAGGACCGGCTCGACGTCCCCGTGCTCGACGCCGACCGGATGCGGCTCGGCAGGCTTCGCCGCACCGCGCTGCCCGTGCCCCTGCACCTCGCCGCCGGCCTCTCCACGTACCCGCATCTCTCCCTGGCCGAGCGCGCCAAGGTGGGCCGCGCCGCGCTCGCCCTGAAGGCGCTCGACCTCGACGACCCCGCCCTGGACGGACAGGACTTCGGGTCGTGGCTGGCCGCGCGCGGGCAGTCGCCGCGGGCGGTCGAGGCGCTGTGGGACCTGGTCGGCGTGGCCACCCTGAACGCCACCGCCCGGGACGCCTCGCTCGCCCTCGCCGCCATGGTCTTCAAGACCGGCCTGCTCACCGACCCGGGCGCCGCCGACATCGGCTGGTCCCACGTCCCGCTCGGCGAACTCCACGACACCCTCGCCCGCAAGGCCCTGGCCGAGGCCGGAGTGCGGGTCGAGACCCGGGCCAAGGCCGGTTCCCTCTCCCGTACGGAGACCGGCAGTTGGCGCGTCACGGCCGAGGGCGAACGCCTTGACGCCGACGCCGTCGTGCTCGCCGTACCGCAGCGCGAGGCCCACGGCCTGCTGCCCGAGGGCGCGCTCGACGACCCCGGGACGCTGCTCGCCATCGGCACCGCGCCGATCCTGAACGTCCATGTGCTGTACGACCGCAAGGTGCTGAAGAGGCCGTTCTTCGCCGCGGTCGGCTCGCCGGTGCAGTGGGTCTTCGACCGCACCGACGCCTCCGGGTACGGGGGCGGGCAGTACCTCGCCCTGTCCCAGTCCGCCGCGCAGGACGAGATCGACGCACCCGTCGCCCGGCTGCGCGCCCGCTATCTGCCCGAACTGGAGCGGCTGCTGCCCGCGGCACGCGGCGCCCACGTACGGGACTTCTTCGTCACCCGGGAGCGCACCGCGACCTTCGCTCCCACCCCCGGCGTCGGCCGCCTGCGGCCCGGCGCCCGCACCGAGGCACCCGGCCTGTACCTGGCCGGCGCGTGGACGGCCACCGGCTGGCCCGCGACCATGGAGGGCGCCGTGCGCAGCGGGACCACCGCGGCACGCGCCGCGCTCTCCGCCCTGAGCCGCCCCCACGACCATCTCTTTCAGGAGGCGGCATGAGCAGCAGCAGTACCGGATCTAGAGGAGAGACTGTGCCGACTGTGCCTTCGGCTGCCGGCGTCGCGGACGACGTGGACGACGTGGACGGCGTGGACATCAGCGGGGTGCTCGACCGCGGGCGCACCCTGGCCACGCCGGTGCTGCGCGCCGCCGTGGACCGCCTCGCGCCGCCCATGGACACCGTGGCCGCGTACCACTTCGGCTGGATCGACGCCGAGGGCCGGCCCTCCGCGGGCGACGGCGGCAAGGCGGTACGCCCGGCCCTGGCGCTGCTCTCCGCCGAGGCCGCAGGGGCCGCGCCCGAGGTGGGCATCCCCGGCGCGGTCGCCGTCGAGCTCGTGCACAACTTCTCGCTGCTCCACGACGACCTGATGGACGGCGACGAGCAGCGCCGCCACCGCGACACGGTGTGGAAGGTGCACGGCCCGGCGCAGGCCATCCTCGTCGGCGACGCCCTGTTCGCCCTCGCCAACGAGATCCTGCTCGAACTGGGCACCGTGGAGGCGGGCCGTGCCACCCGCCGGCTCACCACCGCCTCCCGGAAGCTGATCGACGGCCAGGCCCAGGACATCAGTTACGAGCACCGCGAGCGGGTCACCGTCGAGGAGTGCCTGGAGATGGAGGGCAACAAGACGGGCGCCCTGCTCGCCTGCGCGGTCTCCATCGGCGCGGTCCTCGGCGGCGCCGACGAGCGCACCGCCGACGCCCTGGAGCGCTACGGCTACCACCTGGGCCTCGCCTTCCAGGCGGTGGACGACCTGCTCGGCATCTGGGGCGACCCGGAGGCCACCGGCAAGCAGACCTGGAGCGACCTGCGCCAGCGCAAGAAGTCGCTGCCCGTGGTGGCCGCCCTGAGCGCCGAGGGCGAGGCCGCCGAGCGGCTGGGCGAACTGCTCGCCGCCGACGCCAAGAGCAGCGACTTCGAGAACTTCTCGGAGGAGGAGTTCGCCGCCCGCGCCGCCCTCATCGAGGAGGCGGGCGGCCGCGACTGGACCGCCCAGGAGGCACGCCGCCAGCACACGATCGCCGTCGAGGCCCTCGACAGCGTGGACATGCCGGAGAAGGTCAGACGGCAGCTGGTCGCCCTGGCCGACTTCGTCGTCGTACGAAAGAGATGATCACCATCCGCGTCACCCGCAGCACCCTCATATGAATCGCGGTCGCCGGCCGGTGCGCTGACCAGCACCACACCAGCACGAGCAGCACGCGCAGCAGAGCAGCAAGAGCGGCACGAGCAGCACGGCAGCCACCGGCCGACGGCGGACCCCAGCACAGCAGCACTTCGAGAGTTCACGAATCTGCACGGAGGGGAAGCCATGACAGCGACGACCGACGGAAGCGGCGGGGCGTTCGGGCCCCGCGCGGCCGCGGCCAGGGAGACCGAGGAGAGCCCCGACACGTTCGAGGCGGCCCTCAGAGCCACCGAACGCGCCACCCGGCTGCTGTTCTCGCGGCAGCACAGCGAGGGCTGGTGGAAGGGCGACCTTGAGACGAACGTGACGATGGACGCGGAAGACCTGCTTCTGCGCCAGTTCCTCGGCATCGGGGACGAGAGGACCACCCGGGCCGCCGCCCTGTTCATCCGCGGCGAGCAGCGCGCCGACGGCACCTGGGCCACGTTCTACGGCGGGCCCGGCGAACTCTCCACCACCATCGAGGCGTACGTCGCCCTGCGCCTGGCCGGGGACGCGCCGGACGCCCCGCACATGGCGCGGGCCTCCGCCTGGATCCGCGCCCGCGGCGGCATCGCCTCGGCCCGGGTGTTCACCCGGATCTGGCTGGCCCTTTTCGGCTGGTGGAAGTGGGACGACCTGCCGGAACTGCCGCCGGAACTCATCTGGTTCCCGAAGTGGTTCCCGCTCAACATCTACGACTTCGGCTGCTGGGCCCGGCAGACCATCGTGCCGCTCACCATCGTCTCCGCGAAGCGGCCGGTCCGCCCCGCGCCGTTCCCGCTCGACGAGCTGCACACCGATGCGCGCGTACCGAATCCGCCCAAGCCCCCGGCGCCGTTGGCGAGTTGGGACGGGCTGTTCCAGCGGCTCGACCAGGCGCTGCACGCGTACCAGAAGGTGGCCGTGCCGGGGCTCAGGCGGATGGCGATGCGCGCCGCGGGCCGCTGGATCATCGAGCGGCAGGAGAACGACGGCTGCTGGGGCGGCATCCAGCCCCCGGCCGTGTACTCCGTCATCGCCCTGCACCTGCTCGGCTACGACCTCGACCACCCGGTCCTGCGCGAAGGGCTCGCCTCACTCGACCGGTTCGCGGTCCGGCGGGAGGACGGGGCGCGGATGATCGAGGCCTGCCAGTCGCCCGTCTGGGACACCTGCCTCGCCACGATCGCGCTCGCCGACGCGGGCGTGCCCGCCGACGACCCGCGCCTGGTGAAGGCCGCCGACTGGATGCTCGCCGAGCAGATCACCCGGCCCGGCGACTGGTCGGTGCGCAGGCCCGGGCTCGCCCCCGGCGGCTGGGCGTTCGAGTTCCACAACGACAACTACCCGGACATCGACGACACCGCCGAGGTCGCCCTCGCGCTCCGCCGCGTACGCCACCCCGACCCCGCCCGCGTGGACGCGGCGATCCGCCGGGGCATGGACTGGACGCTCGGCATGCAGTCGAAGAACGGCGCCTGGGCCGCCTTCGACGCCGACAACACCAGCGCCTTCCCCAACCGCCTCCCGTTCTGCGACTTCGGCGAGGTCATCGACCCGCCCTCCGCCGACGTCACCGCGCATGTCCTGGAGATGCTGGCGTATGAGGGCCGGGCGTCCGACCCGCGCGCCCGGCGCTCCCTCGCGTGGCTGCTCGCCGAACAGGAGGCCGGCGGTCCGTGGTTCGGGCGCTGGGGCGTCAACTACCTGTACGGGACCGGCTCGGTGGTGCCCGCCCTGGTCGCCGCAGGGCTGCCCACCGCGCACCCGGCGATCCGGCGGGCGGTGACCTGGCTGGAGTCGGTGCAGAACGAGGACGGCGGCTGGGGCGAGGACCTGCGGTCGTACGCCGACCCTGCGTGGGTGGCGAGCGGCGAGTCCACCGCCTCGCAGACCGCCTGGGCCCTGCTCGCCCTGCTGGCCGCGGACGAGCGGGGCTCCAAGGCCGTCGAGCGCGGCGTGGCCTGGCTCGCCGGGACGCAGAACGACGACGGGACCTGGGACGAGCCGTACTTCACCGGCACCGGGTTCCCGTGGGACTTCTCGATCAACTACCACCTGTACCGGCAGGTCTTCCCGCTGACCGCGCTCGGCCGGTACGTCCACGGCACGGGACACGGGCCGGGACACGGGCCGGGACACGGGCACGGGCCGGGACACGGGGCGCCTTGATGGCTGCCGCGGAGCGCGTACCGCCGCTGCTCATCGCCTGTGCGCTGCGCATCGAGTGCCTGGCGCTGCGCACGGGCGAGCGCGGCGCCGCGTCCGGGCCGCGCACCGTCGTACGGACCGGCATGGGCCCGAAGGCGGCCGAGCGTGCGGTGCTGCGCACGCTCGGTGACCCGGCCCACGAGGAGGCCGCGGTCGTCGCCACCGGGTTCTGCGCGGGGCTCGCCCCCGGCATGCACCCCGGTGACCTGGTGGTCGCCGGGCAGACCCGGGACGGACACGGCACGACGTCCTGCGACGCTCCGGAGCTGCTGGTGAAAGAGCTGGTCAGGGTCGTTCCGGGACGCACTGTGCACACCGGCCCGCTGATCGGCTCCGACCATGTGGTGCGCGGCCACGAGCGGGCCGAACTGCTCGCCAGGGGCGCCATCGCCGTCGACATGGAGTCCGCGGCGACGCTGCGCACGGCGGTACGGGACGGGCCCCGCCCGGTTGCGGCCGTACGGGTGGTCGTGGACGCTCCAGAACATGAACTGGTCCGGATCGGCACGGTACGCGGTGGAATATCGGCTTTCCGCGTACTTCGTGCAGTACTTCCGGCTTTCTCTGAATGGCACCGTTCTTTGCTGCTCCCCAGGAGGTGAGCGAGTTATGGCCATGCCGATTCGGCAGTCCATCAAGGTGGCGACGTACCTCTTTGAACAGAAGCTCCGCAAGCGGGACAAGTTCCCGCTGATCGTCGAGCTCGAACCGCTCTTCGCCTGCAATCTGAAATGCGAGGGCTGCGGAAAGATCCAGCACCCGGCGGGGGTTCTGAAGCAGCGCATGCCGGTCGCGCAGGCCGTCGGCGCGGTTCTGGAGTCCGGTGCGCCGATGGTGTCCATCGCCGGCGGCGAACCGTTGATGCACCCTCAGATCGACGAGATCGTACGGCAGTTGGTGGCGAAGAAGAAGTACGTCTTCCTGTGCACCAACGCGATGCTGCTCCGCAAGAAGATGGACATGTTCACGCCCTCGCCGTACTTCGCGTTCGCCGTGCACATCGACGGGATGCGGGAGCGGCACGACGAATCCGTCGCCAAGGAAGGCGTGTTCGACGAGGCGGTCGAGGCCATCAAGGAGGCCAAGCGGCGCGGCTTCCGGGTCACCACCAACTCGACCTTCTTCAACACCGACACCCCGCAGACCGTCATCGAAGTGCTGAATTTCCTCAACGACGATCTGCGGGTGGACGAGATGATGCTCTCGCCCGCCTATGCCTACGAGAAGGCGCCCGACCAGGAGCATTTCCTCGGCGTCGAACAGACCAGGGAACTCTTCAAGAAGACCTTCGCGGGCGGGAATCGCGGCCGCTGGCGGCTCAACCACTCGCCGCTCTTCCTGGACTTCCTCGAAGGCAAGGTCGACTTCCCGTGCACGGCCTGGGCCATTCCGAACTACTCGCTCTTCGGCTGGCAGAAGCCCTGCTATCTGATGAGCGACGGCTATGTGCCGACGTACCGGCAGCTCATCGAGGACACCGACTGGGACGCGTACGGCCGCGGCAAGGACCCGCGCTGCGCGAACTGCATGGCGCACTGCGGGTACGAGCCGACGGCCGTGCTCGCCACCATGGGCTCCCTCAAGGAGTCCCTGCGGGCGATGCGGGAGACCGTCTCGGCCCACCGCGGCTGACCCCGGGACGCGGCCGGCCGGAGGCGGCCGGCCGCGACCGCCGGGAGGCAGTGCCGTTCGAGAGGAGAACCAGTGAGGACGGACGGACCGGGCAGCGGGTTCGACCTGGGGGCGCTGCTCGCCGCCCGCGGCGCCGAACGCTACGAGCTGCACGCGCGGCACCTGAACCACCAGCTGCCGCGGATGCTGCACACCATCGGCTTCGACAAGGTCTACGAGCGGGCCGAGGGCGCGTACTTCTGGGATGCGGACGGGCACGACTACCTCGACATGCTCGCCGGGTTCGGCGTGATGGGCGTCGGCCGTCACCACCCCGTCGTACGCAAGGCGCTGCACGACGTCCTCGACGCCTCCCTCGCCGACCTCACCCGCTTCGACTGCCAGCCGCTGCCCGGACTCCTCGCCGAGCGGCTGCTCGCACACAGCCCGCACCTGGACCGGGTGTTCTTCGGCAACAGCGGTACGGAGGCGGTGGAGACGGCGCTGAAGTTCGCCCGGTACGCCACCGGGAAGCCGCGGATCCTGTACTGCACGCACGCCTTCCACGGCCTGACCGCCGGCGCGCTGTCGGTCAACGGCGAGTCCGGTTTCCGCGACGGGTTCGCGCCGTTGCTGCCCGACACGGCGATCCCGCTCGGCGATCCGGACGCGCTGGCACGGGAGTTGCGGCACGGCGACGTGGCCGGGCTCGTCGTCGAGCCGGTCCAGGGCAAGGGGGTGCACGCGTCCCCGCCCGGATTCCTGCGCGCCGCCCAGGAGTTGCTGCACCGCCACAAGGCGCTGCTGATCGCGGACGAGGTGCAGACCGGGCTCGGCCGGACCGGCGACTTCTACGCGTACCAGCACGAGGACGGGGTCGAGCCGGACCTGGTGTGCGTGGCGAAGGCGCTCTCCGGCGGGTATGTGCCGGTCGGCGCGACCCTCGGCAAGGACTGGATCTTCCAGAAGGTCTACTCGTCCATGGACCGGGTCCTGGTGCACTCGGCGAGCTTCGGGTCCAACGCCCAGGCCATGGCCGCCGGGCTCGCGGTCCTGTCGGTGATCGAGGACGAGCAGCTGGTCGCCCACGCGCGGGCCACCGGGGACCTGCTCAAGGCCCGGCTTGCGGCGCTCGTCGACCGCTATGAGCTGCTGCACGACGTGCGGGGCCGGGGCCTGATGATCGGCATCGAGTTCGGGCGGCCGTCCTCCCTGCGGCTGCGCAGCAGGTGGGCCGCGCTGCAGGTGGCCCGCAAGGGTCTGTTCGCGCAGATGGTCGTCGTACCGCTGCTGCAGAAGCACCGCATTCTCACGCAGGTATCCGGGGACCACCTGGAGGTGATCAAGCTGATTCCGCCGCTGGTCGTGGGGGAGCGGGAGGTCGAGCGGTTCGTCACCGCGTTCACGGCTGTGATGGACGAGGCACACAGCGGGGGCGGCCTGATGTGGGACTTCGGGAGGACGCTCGTGAAGCAGGCCGTCGCGGGCCGCTGAGCTCTTTTGCCTGTGGGGCAAAAAGTTTGCCCCACAGGCATGGCTCTGGCTGAATCGACGGTATGAGCCCCGCCGATCCGGAGGCGGCACCGGACCTGCCTGCCGTCGTCGCCCCGCAGCTGCGCGCACTGCGCCGCCGCTCCGCGCTGACCCTGGAGGCCGCGGCCCGCACCGCCGGACTCTCGCCCGCGCACCTCTCCCGCCTGGAGACCGGTCACCGCCAGCCCTCGCTGCCGGTGCTGCTCTCGCTCGCGCGTATCTACGGTACGACGGTCTCGGAGCTGCTCGGCGAGACGGCCGCCGACCGGGACGCGGTGGTGCGCTCCGCCGACATGGAGCCGACGGCGGCGGGCGGCTGGACGTACTGGCAGGCGGGCGCCGCGGGCCGGGGCATGCAGGCGCTGCGCGTGCACGTGCCGCGCGGCGCGCAGGGCGACATCGTGCGGGTGCACCCCGGCGAGGAGTGGCTGTACGTACTCGACGGGCGGCTGCGGCTGCACCTCGGGGACACCGCGCACACCCTCGCCCCGGGCGACAGCGCGCACTTCGACTCGCTCACCCCGCACCGGATCGGGGCCGCCGACGAGGGCGGCGCCGACCTGCTCTTTGTCCACACGCTGCTGCAGAGCCCGGCCACCGCGCTGTGCCTGGGCGGGCCCACTCAGGGAGAACCGCGATGACCACCGAGGGAACCACCGAGGGAACCACCGAGGACAAGCCGCAGAAGCCCGGCCGCAGCTCCATGGAGGAGAAGTTCCCCCGCGGGCTGTGGGTCCGGCTGATCATCTACGTGGCCGTCGGCCATCTCTTCTCGGCCTTCGTGTATCTGCTGTTCACGCTGGGCGGGCAGAGCCAGTGAGCTTGCACGGCTCGCACGGCTCGCACGGCTTGCACGGCTCGTACGGCTCGTCTCAGTCCAGCAGGTTGGCCCGCAGCCGTTCCCGTACCGCCGGAGTGACCTTCAGGCCCTCCTCCAGGTAGCGGTCCACCGTGCCCCATGTCTCCTCGATCGTGGTGAACGCCGCCGCCAGGTACTCCGCGCGGGCGTCGAAGAGCGGGCTGAGGAGTTCCATCACCTCGGGCGACATCGCGTCCGGGGACGTGCTGCTGCGGTGCACCTTGTAGCGGCGGTGGGCGGCGTTCGACTGGAGGTAGTCCTCCTCGATCGCCGCGCGTTCCACGCCGACGGCGAGCAGGGTGACGGCGATGGACAGGCCCGCGCGGTCCTTGCCGGCGGCGCAGTGCATCAGGGCGGGCACGCTGTCGTCCGCCATCGCGTGCAGCACGCGGCTGTGCTCGGCGGTGCGGTCCTTGATGATCGCGCGGTACGAGGTGATCATCCGGTTCGCCGCGAGGCCGTCGGAGAGCAGTGCGCGGAGCTCGGCTATGTCGCCCTCGCGGACCATCTTCCAGAACTCGGCGCCGTCGGCCGGGTCGGTCAGCGGCAGGTTCACATGGCGTACGCCGGGGAGGGCGACGTCGTGGCCGTCCAGCTTCTGGTCCGCGGCATTGCGGAAGTCGAAGATCGTGTGCAGGCCGAGGGAGGAGAGGAATCCCGCGTCGGCCTCGGTGGCGTGCGCGAGGTGACCGCTGCGGAAGAGACGTCCCGCCCGCACCCGCCGTCCGTCCGCGGTCGGCAGCCCGCCCAGATCACGGAAGTTGCGTACTCCGGCGAGTTCGGGCTCGGTCGACGGGACCTGCTGCGTCACGGGGGCTCCTCCCATTCGGCCGCCGACGCTGCTCGCCGGCGGGGCGCGTGTTCGACGATACGACACGGGCCACCGCAGCCCGTGGCGTAATAACGGCACATTCGGCACTTCGCCTTCAATGTCCGTTTAAGGGTGTTCGCGGTAACTGGCCCTGGAGTAAAGGGTGGTGGGGTATTCCGTGGTGAGCGGGATCATATTCGTGACCGTGCGTGGCGATCTCCGCCGGGCAATTTCCTTGCGGGCGAGTGCCTTTGCGCCATGCGTATCGACGGAGTGTGACCGTGAATTCGAAAAAGGATCACCGTTCCACAATGGCCCGGGAATTGAATGCTTGTCGCCCCGCTCATCGCTCCATTAAGTTCGCCGACGTCCGGGTGGACGCCCAATCCTGCCGCCGCTCGGATTTCCGCACACCCACCCGTGCACGGCAGGAGCGGGGGACCCACGGTTCAATGCCGGATCCGGTCCACCGGAGCGGCTTGGGGTGAAGTCGCGGCGACGCGGCCGGGCATCTCCAGCCCGAACCCGACAGCTCACCTCGCAGGCGCCGGAGAGGAATTCGCCATGCCCGCGAAGGGTAAGCACCGCCGTCCCAAGTCCCTGCGTCTCACCCGCGGTTTCGCCGTCGCGGGAACCGGCTCGGCCGCGCTCGCGCTGCCGCTGCTCGGCGCGACCGGAGCGAACGCCGCCACCCCGGCGGCCGCGCCCGCCGCCGCCCCGCAGGCCGCGCACATCGCCGTCAAGGCGGCCGAGAAGCAGGCCGCGAAGAAGGCCGCTGAGAAGGCCGCCCCCGAGTCGTACTCCGTCGTCTCCGGCGACACGCTCTCCGGGATCGCCGCGCAGCTCGACGTGGACGGCGGCTGGAAGCAGCTGTACGAGGACAACCGCAAGGTCGTCGGCGGCGACCCGTCGCTCATCCTGCCCGGCCAGAAGCTGACGGTCGACGGCACGAAGGCCGAGGCCAAGGCGGCGCCCAAGGCGCCCAAGGCGGCCGAGGCTCCCGCGAAGCCCGCGAAGGCCGAGTCCGCGTCCGACACCGCGCAGGCCCAGCCCGAGGCTGCCGCCGGAGGCTTCACCGCCCCGGTCGAGGCGAGCATCTCCACCGCCTACCGCACCGCGGGCGGCATGTGGGCCAGCGGCTACCACACCGGCACCGACTTCGTCGTTCCGACCGGCACGCCCATCAAGGCGATCGGCGACGGCACCGTCGTCTCCGCCGGCTGGAGCGGCTCGTACGGCAACGAGGTCGTCATCCGGCACGCCGACGGGCACTACTCCCAGTACGCCCACATGACCTCCCTGAACGTGTCCAGCGGCCAGACGGTCAGCGGCGGCCAGCAGATCGGCCTGTCCGGCTCCACCGGCAACTCCACCGGCCCGCACCTGCACTTCGAGGTCCGCACCGGCCCGGACTACGGCTCCGACGTCGACCCGCTGGCCTACCTCCGCTCGCACGGCGTCACCGTCTGACACCGCACCCGCACGGCGCCGCGCACGGCGCCGACCGGACACCCCGCCCCTCCCCGGCTCACGTACGCCATCTCGTTCCGATACGAGGCGAACGTGCCCCGGTGCAGGGCGGGTTGTTCCGTTTCCGGGCGGGTGCGGTGCGGCGCGGTGCGGCGCGGCGCGGTGCGGGGCCTGGGGCTGGGGCCGGGGCTGGGGGTCAGGGCCAGGTCGGGCGGCCGCCGAGGTACGTCGCGGTGACGTGGACCTCGTCGTGCAGGGCCTCGGCGGGCACGGTGTGCGGGTCGCGGTTGAGCACGGTGAGGTCGGCGCGCATACCGGGGCGCAGCATGCCGGTCTCGTGCTCCAGGTGCAGCTGCCAGGCCGGGTTGACGGTCACGGCGCGCAGCGCCTCGTCGAGGGTGAGGCGCTCCTCGGCGCCGTGGACCCGGCCGCCGGGGTGGCTGCGGCGGGTGAGGGCGGTGGCGACGCCGGACAGCGGGTCGGTGGGGGAGCAGACGCCGTCGTTGTGCAGCGAGATCCGGTGACCCGCGTCCACGGCGGACCGCGCGGCCATCCAGCGCGCGGCGGCCTGAGGTCCGTACAGGTCGTCCGCGAGCACGTCGCCCCACCAGCGCACGTGGTCCATGAACAGGCTCACCGTCGCCCCGAGCCGGGCCGCCCGCCGGAACTGGTCCGGCGTGAGCGCGCCGCAGTGCTCCAGGCGCGGTCGCAGGGCGCGCAGCCGGTCCGGCCCGGCGGCCTTCTCGTACGCGGAGAGCACCGCCTCCGCCGTGATGTCGCCGTGCACATGGCAGGCGAGCGGGAAGCCCTGGGCGGTGAACGCGGCGGCCAGCTCCGCGAGTTGGCCGGGCCCGTAGTTCATCGTGCCGTGCGTGCAGCCGGTGAGGCCGAGCCGGCGGGCGGCCGCGCTGTCCTTGAGCGGGAAGCTGGTCGCGATGCTGCCCTGCCACGGCGTCCCGTCGGCCCACAGCTTCACGCCGGAGATGCCGAAGCCCGCCCGCGCGGGGGCGTGCCCGGCGAAGCGGTGCGCCGGGTCGGCGGCCGCCTCCGGGGTGCCCATCATGTACGCGCGCACCCGCACCGCGGCCTCCGGGTCCTCGGCGGCGGCGCGCAGCGCGGGCAGCAGCCGGGGCTCGGCGGCCATCTCCGTGACGGTGGTGATGCCCACGCGTGCGTGCTGCTCGAAGGACCAGCGCAGGGAGCGGGCGACGTTCGCCCCGTCCAGCCGGTCGCCCGCCACGGTGTTCATCAGGGCGATGACGGCGGCACTCTCGTGCGCCTCGCCGGTGGGTTCGCCGTGCGCGTCGCGGACGAAGCGGGCGCCGGCCGGGTCCGGCGTCGTGGCGGTGAGCCCGGCGGCGCGTACGGCGGCGGTGTTCGCGTAGGCCGCGTGCCCGCTGTTGGTGATCAGCACGAGGGGTGCGTGCGGGCTGAGCGAGTCGAGCAACTCCCGTGTGGGGAACGGGAGATCGCGTTGCAGGAGCAGATCGATCCCGTACGCGGCGACGGCCTCGCCGGGAGCCCCGGCGACGGCCGCGCGCACCTTCTCCAGGACGGCCCGCCCGGTCGGCACGGTGAACGGCCGGACGTCCAGGGCGGGCGGGGCGATGGCGAGCCCCATGATCGTGGGGTGCCCGTGCGCCTCGACGAACCCCGGCAGCAGCGCCTGTCCGCGCAGGTCCACGACCTCGGTGCGGGGGCCGCGCAGTTCGCGTACGTCGGATGCGGCGCCCACGGCGGTGATGGTGCCGTCGCGGACGGCGAGGGCTTCGGCGTGCGGGGCCGCGGGGTCCATGGTGAGCACGGGGCCGCCGGTGAGGATGAGCTGAGCAGTGGTGTCGGGCACGGGAGGTCTCCCTGGAGGACGGTCGTGGCTTGAGTCGGACGCTCAAGCGCCGAGGGCACGGTGCAGGGCGCTCAGGAACGGTTCGCCGCGGGGACCAGCCACGGCGCCGCCGCGAGCAGCAGATACCGCACACCGAGGCCCACCGCCGGGTCCGGTGCCGGGGCGAAGAGCGGCGAGTGATTGCGCGGGATGTGCGGCGGCAGCCCGTCCGCAAGCAGGTCGGCCGTGCCGAGCCCGGCCAACGCGGCCGGGTCGAGGCCGCCGAACACCCAGTACACGCACGGTGCCTCCAGGGCGCTGCCGAAATGCCCGAAGTCCTCGCTGCCGGTGGTGGGTCGAGGCAGCGTCAGCACCTGTCCGGCGCCGGGCGCGGCACGCAGGGAGCGGTGCACGGCATCGGTGGCGGCAGGGTCGTTGACGGTCATCGGGAAGCTGCTGAGCACCGTCGTCTCGGGTGGCTTCGGCGCCGCCGACGCGGCCGCCTCGGCCTGCACGATCCGCTCGACGGCCGCGAGCAGCTGCGCCCGTACGACAGGTGTGGTGCTGCGCAGCGTCAGCCTCAGGTCGGCCGTGTCCGGGATGATGTTGTCCCTGGTCCCGGCGTTGACCGAGCCGACGCTGAGCACGGCCGTGCGGTCGGGGTCCACCTCGCGCGACACCACGGTCTGCAGCCGCAGCACGACCGCCGCCGCCATCACCACCGGATCCACCGTCGCCGCCGGCGCCGACCCGTGCCCGCCCCTGCCGTGCAGCCGTACGGCCAGGGCGTCCGAGGCGGCCGTCATCGTGCCGGGGCGCAGCGCGACGAGCCCGGCCGGGGCGGGGGCCACATGCTGGGCGAGGCATACGTCGGCGCGCGGGAAGCGGTCGAGGAACCCGTCGTCGATCATCGCCGGGGCGCCGCCGACCTCCTCGGCGGGCTGGAACACCGCGACGACCGTGCCGCGCCAGGCCCCCCGGTGCTGCGCGAGCAGCGCGGTCGCGCCGAGCAGGCAGGTGACGTGCATGTCGTGGCCGCAGGCGTGCATCACCGGGACCTCCTGGCCGTCGGCGTCCACGGCGGTACGGGTCGAGGCGTACGGCAGCCCTGTGCCCTCCCGTACCGGCAGCGCGTCCATGTCCGCACGCAGCAGCACCACCGGTCCTGGCCCGTTCGCGAGGGTGCCGACGACCCCGGTGCCGCCGACGCCCTCGGTGACCGACCAGCCCTGCCCGCGCAGCCGCTCGGCGACGATCCCCGCCGTCCGCACCTCCTGGTGCGAGAGCTCGGGGTGGGCGTGCAGATCGCGGTAGAGGGCCTGGAGGGAAGGGAGCCGCCGGTCGAGGCCGGCGAGCAGGGGCGAGGAGGTCATGCGGGGGTCCCTTCGGTACGGGAGCGCGGCGGGCGGCTACGGAGGGCCGCGAGGAAGGAGTCGGTGTCCTGCGGGGTCACGAGGGAGAGGGCGAGCGTCAGCAGGGGACCGAGGGCCAGCACACAGAACGCGAGCTCGAACGAGGAGGCGTCGGCGATGACTCCGATCAGCGCGGGCGCGGTCATGCCTGCCACTTGCCCGCCGAGTACGACCACCGCACTGCCGACGCCGACCTGCTCAGGCGGCAGGCTGCGCAGCGGCACCGCGAAGATCGGCATGTAGCAGAGCGAGGCGGCGAAGACGGCGACCGTGCCGCACACCACGGCACCGGCCAGGCTCGGCGACAGCGCCATCAGGCACAGCGCCGGGGCGGCCACCGCCATGGCGGGCACGATCACCTTGCGGTGCCGCCCCTCGAACCGGTCGGCCAGCCGCCCGCCGGCCAGGGTGGCCACCGCGGCGCCGAGCGAGGGCACCGCCATCAGGACCCCGGCGGTGGTCAGGGACACCCCGCGCTCCGCGAAGAGGTACGACGGGATCCAGGTGCTCAGGCCCCAGGTGAGGGTCGCGTACCCGAACAGCATCCCGGCGAAGCGCCAGAGCACGCCCATGCGCAGTACGTCCCGCACGCGCGCCGAGGCTCCGCCGCTCTCCGCGGCCCGGTGCTGCGGTGCGGGCAGCCACCGCCGGACCGCCCCGTACACCAGGAGCCCGGCCGCGGCGGTGACCCAGAATGTGGCGCGCCAGCCGATGGCGGCCGCGAGCACCGGGACGACGAGCGGCGCGGCCACGGCGGCCAGGGCGTTGGAGCTCATGACCAGGCCCTGGGCGCCCATCCGTTCCGCCGGCGAGGTCCGCTCCACCAGCGCCTTCGTGGACGCGGACGGGAAGATCCCCTCGGCCGCCCCGAACGCGGACCGGACCACCAGCAGCACGGCGAACGACCAGGCCAGAGCGGTGGCGGCGGTGAAAACGGACCAGGCGAGCAGCGCCCAGCAGGTGACCCGCCCGGCGCCGAACCGGTCGGCGAGCATGCCGCCCGGTATCTGGCACAGCGCGTAGGCGACGAAGAACACGGAGACGAGCAGGCCCTGTTGGCCGAGTCCGATGTCGAACTCTGCGCCGATCGTGGGCAGTACGGCCGTGATGGCGAGCCGGTCGACGTAGTCGATGAACCAGGCCGCGAAGAGCAGCCCCACGGTGGTTCTGACCGGCGGGCTCATCTTCGGCCGGGACTTGCGGACTGCAGCGGGAGCACGGAGGAACGGCACGGCGGGCCTCTCTGGTACGGCTGCGGGGCGGGAACACCTGGGGGCCGGGTGGGGGCCGGGTGGGGGCCGGGTTCAGTCGAAGAGGTCGGGCTGCTCGGCGGTGATCTGGTCCCACAGCGGCCGCAGTTGGAACCAGCCGGACAGCGGCGTACCGATCTGCTCGCGCACCTCCAGCGCGGTCTCGCGGTCGATCGGATGGGGGTCGCCGGCGGCCATCGCGAGCAGCTGCGCCTGGCAGGAGCGCTCCATCGTGATGAACCACCAGGCCGCCTCGGCCACACTCCGACCCACCGTCAAGAGCCCGTGGTTGGCGAGGATCACGGCCTTGTGCGGGCCGAGCGCGGCGCCGATCCTGCGGCCCTCCTCGGTGTCGTTGACCACGCCGCGGAAGTCGTCGTAGAGCCCCTGGTCCTCGAAGAACGCGCAGGCGTCCTGGGTGAGCGGGTCGAGCGGGCGGCGCAGCGAGGCGAAGGCCTTGCCGTGCAACGAGTGCGCGTGCGCGGCGGCGACGGCGTCGGGGCGGGCCTTGTGCACCTCGGAGTGGATGCAGAACGCGGCCCGGTTCACCGGGCGGTCGCCCTCGACGACGTTGCCGTCGTGGTCGACGAGCACCAGGTCGGAGACCCTGATCTGGCTGAAGCTCATCCCGAAGGGGTTGACCCAGAACCACTGGGGGTTCTCCGGGTCCCGCGCCGTGAGGTGCCCGGCGACGCCCTCGGAGAAGCCGAACTTCCCGAACAGCCGGAAGGCGGCGGCGAGTTCCTGCTTGCGATGCAGCCGCTCCTCGGCCACGGATTCGAACTCGGGTGGCAGCATCGCCCGGAACCCGGGCGGCACGGGGCCGAGCCCGAGGTGGGGGTCGGGCGTGGGTGCGGGGGCGGTGGATGTGTCCATGGACGGGCCTCCTCGGGCGCACGGATGCGCAGCACAGCCGGATACGTACTCGTATCGGATACACACTTGTATCGAATACGGTGCTGTATCGTCGGCGGCGTCACGCAGACGTGTCAATGCCCAGGGAGGGTCACGTTGCCGAAGGGGCCCACGAAGAGGCGTCCGCAGACCACCGCGCGCCTGCTGGAGGCGGCGTTCGAGACGTTCGCCGAGCGCGGGTTCTACGGCACGTCGATCGGGGAGATCTGCGAGCGCGCCGGGTACACGCGCGGCGCGTTCTACTCCAACTTCCGCACCAAGGAAGCCCTGTTCTTCGCCCTGTTCGACCTGCACGCACAGCGCGTCGTCGACCGCCTGACCCGCGCGGTCGACGAGCTGGCGGAGCTGCCGGACACGGAGGACCCCGTCCGTACGGTGCTCACGCGGATGAGCGCCCTCGACGAGACCGAGCGCCGCTGGTACCTGCTCTCCACCGAGTTCACCCTGCACGCCATCCGGCACCCGGACGCGGCCCGCACACTCGCCGAGCACGACCGGCGCCTCCGCGAGGAGATCGCCGCCCTCCTCGGCCGCCTCTTCGACCGCCTCGGCCGGCGCCCGACCGTGGACCTGAACACCCTGGCCCGCCTCACGGCAGCCGTCCACGAGGGCTCGCTGGCCCAGAGCCTGGTCGAGCCGGACGAACTGGCGCCGGAGGAACTTGCGGTGACGTTCCTGCCGTTGCTGATGGACGCGGTGTCGGAGCGGCCTCGGGCGCGTGGCCGGCGGCGCGCGGAGTGACTGCGTTTCCGGCTTGATCGACTCGCGGGGCTCGGGCCTGTGAGGTCGCCCCTCCGCTGGTGGACAGCCGCTTCGACGACCCGGTGGCCCTGGCGCAGATCGGCACACACGGGACCACCGAGCTGACCCTGGCGGAGCGTACTGCGCCGGAGTCCGCGAACGGATGCGGGGGTTGGGGGCATGAGCATCTGAACGGACAACCCTGATGGTCACCTCGAGCTGCACCGGCCCGGCCCTTCGGCGTGGACGCCTGCGGCGATCTCCAGATCCGAACCCCCGCGCCCCCTGGCCTGGCCCTACCCCTCCGACATCACCGACGACAACGGCCTCATGCTCGACACCGAGCAGGGCCTGTGGGTCCACCCCAGGAGTCGTACGTCATCTCGTGCGACGGCTACCAGACTTCGCCCACGACCGGCTGGATCCCAAGGCCAGCTGATGGAAGCGGTCTACGACGACCTGTCGATCACCAACCGCACCGGCGTACGCATGTGGGCGCACATCATCATGATGTTCCGCACCTACGTACGCATGCCGGTCCTCGGCCACGGAGGGTCCAACGCGAAGGTCTGGTACGACAACGACCCCGAACCCGGCTGGGGCCCGGTCAACGAATGCGTCTCCACGACGGCCGCACGCGAGTACACGGCCAAGGAATCCTTCACGATCGACTCCTCGACGTGGATCGAACCCCGCCAGACCCGCGTGATCCACACCCGCCACCTGTACCGCAACTACACCGGCGAAGCGCAGCTCGTGAACTCCATGCAGTGGCGCCCGACTGGGATGACATTCCTGCCGTTCTCCAACGAGCTGGTCACCCTCACCCCGGCCGGGGCCTGACGGCAGCACTGACCGGCGCGTGTTCAAGGGCCGGTCAGTGCTGCCGTCAGCGGGCAGGACTCGGTGAACCGCCATAAGTGCGAGGACGAGGTGGGCGCGGTCGAAGCCGAGACCCATGAAGCCGTGCAAGTTCGTAGAAGTTCGCTGCGCCGCGCGGGGATGCGACTGCAAGCTGATGCAAAGAGATCGTGAGTCTCACCAACGGAGGCCAGGATGACCCTGCGCATGCTCGGCAAGGACCCCAACTCGCCTGACGGCAAGTCCGCGACGATCTACTACGACGACGTCAGAGACCGCTATCTGGTCCAGGGGCTGAAGGTCCTGGACGAGGAGCGGCTCTCGCAGATGGACCTGCCCGACTACGAGACCGTGGTCGAGATCCCCAAGTACATGGCGCAGTTCTTCCCGGAGGTGAACGGTGACAGCACAGAGCCCGACGTTCACTGACCTGTTCCGTCAGGCACGCCGCAGCGCGGTCCACCTGGAGATGCGCGACAGCTACATGGCCTCCGACCCTGCGTACCAGGCATGGCGCAGGGGGGAACGTGACAGGTCGGCCGACACTGATCCTGGGCAGCGGCCGTGGCTTCAGCTGATGCAGGAAACGACCGCACGCGGGGTGGAGGTACGGCGCGCCCGTGTCGTCTCGGTGCCCGAGTCCGACTACATCAGGTTCGAACACCACCTGAGCGACGCCAACGTCAAAGCCGGTGAGCAGATCCGGTGGCTGCCACGCCGCCAAGCTTCCCAACTGGCCCTGCCCGGCAACGACTTCTGGCTGTTCGACGACAGCCTCACCGTGTTTCTCCACTTCGCCGGTGACGGTGAACTCGCCCCGCACGATGATGAGGAACGCACCACCGACGCCACGGTGGTGCAGATGTGCTCGACGGCCTTCGAGGCCGTCTGGGACATCGCCGTCCCGCACCAGGACTACCACCTGTCCTGAACTACCAGTGAAACAGGCAGAACTACGTGTCGCCGTCGTCGCCAGTCTCCAGCGTCCAGCAGGCCCAGAAGGCTCTCGGGCAGCGCCTACGGGAGATCCGCAAGGACCGTGGCCTGACCGCACGCGCACTGGCGACGGCGGCCGGCTGGCACGAGTCGAAGGCGTCCCGCCTGGAGAACGGCAAGACACCGCCGTCCGACGACGACATCCGCACGTACACCCGCCTGTGCCACGCATGGGAGCAAGAGCAGGACCTGATAGCCACCGCACGTGGCATCGAAGGCATGTACATCGAGTGGCGCCGCCTGGAGCGGTCAGGACTCAAGCGGGTGCAGGAGTCGGTGCTGCCACTGTTCGAGCGCACCAACCGCTTCCTCTTCTACCAGTCCTGGGTCGTTCCCGGCCTGTTGCAGACCCCCGAGTACACGCGAGCTGTGCTGAACACCGCCGTCTCCCTGCGAGGCGCGCCTGACGACGTCGATGACGCCCTGCAGGTCCGAGTCGATCGCCAACAGGTTCTGCACACACGGCCGAAGCAGTTCGCCATGCTCCTGGAGGAGTGGGTGCTGCGCACGGTCATCGGGGATGCGGACGTCATGGCCACGCAGCTCGGCCACCTGATCGCCTCGACCGCGCTCCCATCGGTGAGCCTGGGCATCATCCCCATGGGCGTACCGCGAGGCGACGCCTGGCCCACGGAATCCTTCACCGTGTACGACAACGCCCAGACGTGCGTGGAACTTGTGTCGGCCAACCTCACGGTCACGCAGCCGGGGGAGATCGGCGACTACCTCAGGACCTTCTCCGAGCTGTCCAACATCGCGGTCTACGGCGCCGCCGCGCGCAAGTTGATCACCAAGGCGATCGACGCCCTCGGATGAGCCGCGCAAGTCCATAGAAGTTCATTGAGCCGCGGGTTCAACGGAGCCGATCCTCAACGAAACGCAGATGAACAGCCGTTTCGCAGCCCAGAGGTGATCCGCATGCACAGTCCGTCTCGGTACAAGGCGGCGCAAGCCGACCACACGAGAGCGCCCGGAAACGCCGACCTCGACGAGATGAACCGCGTGGTCAAAGAGCTGTCCCTGTTGCCTCCCGCGCCCGCGTCGCACGAAACGCTGGGCGTGGAATGCCGCCGGCTGCGCGACTACCCCAACGCGCTCCACGAGTCCATCGCCACCGACGATGCCACCCTGCGCCGGGACGCTCGTCGCCTCCTCGACGTCCAGGCATGGCCGTCCCAGGACGCCACCAGGAGCACGTGGGCCGCTCACCGCATGGACTTGGGGCGCCTCGCCAGGAATACCTGCGTCTCGCCGACCCATGCAGGCGTGTGCACATTGCCAGGACCCGGAGTACGCGCGCTGCGTCTGCCCAGGACTCCGCGGGCGCGGGGGTGGCCGGTGAATGACTACCCGGCCGTGCGCTGCACGCACTGCGGCCGCAGCATCGCCATCGAGCCGCCCGGCGCGCTCTGCTACTGCGGGAAGCAGCCGTGAGCCGCCACCGCTGCCACAACCTCGGCGAAGCACTCGCCACCGCCGTGATCGCCATCGCGGTGATCATCACGTTCAGCGCCCTGCTCTACCAGGTCGTCGTACGCCCCTGAAGCCTCCCCGCCTCGACGGCGCGCGCACGCCGACGCACGCCGACGGGGGCCGGGGCCCTCAACTCCGCCCCTTCCCGCTCTGAATCCCCGGTCGGTAAGGGCGCGGGCCCAGCGAGAGGACTCACGTGCACCAGCTCGTCGCCAGTCCCCAGCAGAACACCTACCTGCTCGCGCTGCCCGGATACCGCAACGGTGCCCGGCTCCCCGAACCCCACTACAACCAGCTCCTCGACGCGGCCGCATCAGACGAACCGGTGCCCGCCTGGTTGGCCCGGATGGCTGCCGACGCGTGGGGCCTGGACCTGGCCGGTCAGCCGATGAACCCTACGGTGCTGGTGCGGCCGCGTACCGCGTGGAACTACTCGCGGGCCACCTGGGAGGTCAACAAGGGCTGCAACTTCAACTGCGAGCACTGCTACCTGGCCCAGCGCACCTTTGAGGGCATGACCCTCCAGGACAAGTTCCGCCTGATCGACATGCTCTGGGACGCCGGGGTGCTGTGGCTCCAGTTCACCGGCGGCGAGCCGACCATCGACAAGGACTTTCCCGCCGCGTACGAATACGCCTACCGGCAGGGCATGTTGCTGGAGATCCTCACCAACGGCTCCCGCCTGGCCCACCGTCCGCTCCTGGACCTGCTGACCCGCCTGCGCCCCCACAAGACCACCGTCTCGTTGTACGGGGCGAGCGATGCGTCCGCCGAAGCCCTGACCCGTACGCCCGGAGCGTTCACGCGCCTCCTGAAGGGGCTGACCGCGATCCAGGCGGCGGGGCTGAACACCGAGATCGCGATCATCATCACCCGCCACAACGCCCACGAGGTCGATGCCATGCGCGCCCTTGCCCGCGACTTGGCCGACACGGTGACCGAGTACGCGACGATTTCCCCGACCTACGACGGGCAGCCCCACCCGCTCGCGGCCCAGGCGCCCGGATTCCACGACCGACAGAGCGCGTTCGCCGGCTGCCCGGCCGGTCACACGTTCTTCCACGTCGACCCGTTCGGCCAGGCCACGATGTGCAAGGTCGGCCGGGAGAACCCCATCAGTCTTCTGGACACCGGCCTCGACGGGCTCACTCGCCTGCCTCGAATCGCCGATGCTCAGATGCTTCGCACCGGAGGCTGTGCGGGCTGCAAACTCTCCGGCACCTGCCGAGTCTGCCGCCCGCTTGCCAAGGCTTCCCAGGAGGCGAAGGCACCACTGGAAACCTACTGCCAGCACGGACAACGAAAGGGAGTGCCCGCATGACTGCCGTGGCCGTAGAGATCACCCCCCGATCCGTCGCGCCCGTCGAACCCAAGGAGATCACTGCCCCCGTCCTCGTCGAGGACCTGGAGGCACTGACCGACGGGGCCGTTCCTGGATGCGGCGACGACAACCCCTACCGGTAAGCAGCACCCTGACTGCCGCCTCGCCCCTCCGGCGGGGCGGCAGCCGACACCCCCTGGAGCCTGCATCGTGCCCACCGAACGCATCCCTTATGACGTGCTCCCCGCCGGTCTTCGCGCCGCGATCGAGAAACAGGCCGGACCCATCCGCCAAGTCCACACCGTCGAGGCCGGGTTCAACTCCGCTATCTCCGCCCGGCTGACGACCGGGCATGGCATCGTGTTCCTCAAGGGCCTGCCCGCCGACCACCCCCGCATCGACACACTGCACCGTGAAGTCGCCATCAACGCGCACGTCACCCACGTCTCCCCGAGCCTCGTATGGCACGTGCAGGTCGCGGGCTGGGAGGTCCTGGCCTTCGAAGCGATCGATGGTCCGCACGCGGACTTCCACGACAGCGACAACCTCGTCCGCGTCGCCGACACCCTCACCCACCTCTCCCAAACCCGCGCGCCCGACGGCCTCGACCTGCGCCACGCGGAACAGCGCCTGGCCGCATACGCACCCGCCGCCGCCCTGCCGTACTTCGCCGGGGACACCCTCGCGCACACCGACCCCAACCCCACCAACATCCTGATCAGCGACGGCCGCGCCGTACTCGTCGACTGGGCCTGGGCCACCCGCGCCGCGCCCTGGCTGGACGCCGCGTACTGGGTGCTGTGGCTCGTCGCCGACGGCCACAGCCCCGAGGCCGCAGAGCGCTGGGCAGCTCACATCCCGGCCTTCCGTACGGCCCCTTCCGTCGGGGTGAACGCCTTCGCGAGCGCCAACGAACAACTCTGGTCCGGTATCGCGGCCGACGATCCCGATCCGTGGACCCAACGCGTCCACGCCGCAGCCAAGCAGTGGACCGCACACCGCACCCGGCACAGCTGACCGGATGGCAGCCCGGCCGTTGAGATGTGAGGAGAGGCCCTTGCCGCACAGCGACGCCACACTCAACGCCCGCACCTGGGACCAGATCGCCTCCACCATGCGCACCGAGGCCGACGAAGTCTCCTGGCTGTTCCGCACCGCCCCCGGCCCCGGCCTCGACATCCTCGGCGACTGGGCATCCAGCGCGGAATCGGCGTCGACGTGTCCCCGACCTGCATCCACACCGCCATGACCCGCTACCGCGACGACCGGCTCGAATGGTGGCTCGGCGACGCCTGCACCATCACACGCCGCCTGCCCGAACTCGACGTCGCGTACTCGATGTTCGGATACGTGGAAACGGTGTTCCATGCCATCGAACCCAGCTCCGGCCGGCACTCACGTCCGGCAGTCAGCAACGTGCAAGCGACTGGTATTCCGCAGCGATGAGGAACAGTTCAGATGCGGGCCAGTGCGGCGGTGATGAAGCGGGCGGCGCGGGTCAAGGCCGCGTCGGCCTCGTCCAGTGTGCCTTCGAAGGTCTGGAAGACATGGGGGACGTCGGCGGTGATGTCGAGCTGGACGTCGACCCCGGCCGCGGCCGCCCGAACAGCGAATCGGGTGGAGTCGTCCAGGAGGACCTCGTTGGAGCCGGCCTGGAGCAGCAGTGGGGGCAGCCCGGTCGGGTCGGCGTGGAGAGCCGGGCTCAGCAGCGGCTGGTCGGGGGCCTGTCCGGCCAGGTAGTGGGCGAAGATGGTGGTCAGGCTCGCGCGGGTGAAGAGCGGGTCGGCGTCGTGCTTGGTGGTCATGCTCTCGCCCGAGAGGGTGGCGTCCAGGCCCGGGGAGAAGGCGACCGCGGCGGCCGGCATCGGCAGTCCGGCCTCGCGGGCGGTGAGCAGGGTGGTGATGCTGAGGCCGCCTCCGGCCGACTCCCCGGCCAGGACGATCTCCTCGGCCGGAATGCCCTGGTCCAGCAGGTCGCGGTAGGCGGCGAGGCCGTCCTCGACGGCAGCGGGGAAGGGGTGCTCGGGGGCGAGCCGGTAGTCGACCGAGACGGCGCGGACGCCGGTGCGGCGTACCAGCGCGGCAGTGAGTTGCAGGGCCGTGGCGGGTGAACCGAAGACCCAGCCTCCGCCGTGGAAGTAGACGATCGTCCCGGTGGCGGGGCTGCCCTCGGGCTCGACGGTCAGGGCGGGACGCCCGCCGAGTACGGAGGGGGTGACGGTCACCCCGGCCGGGGCCGGGTCCGAGGTCATCTGGGTCTCGAATTCCTTGCGCAGCTGCTCGGGCGGGAGGCTGGCCTCGAACGGGGCCTGCCGCATCAGAGCGTCGACTGTCGCGCGCTGGGCCTTGCTCATGCCATCCTCCAGATGAGTGCTGTTCTTCACCAGGAATGATATTCCTGGGAATATCATTCCCTCGAATCTGGAGCAGAGTGTGACCGACCTCACGCAGGCGTTCATGGACCTTGTCCGCTACGAGACCAGGCTCTACAACGCGCTGGGCGAACGACTGCGCGCCCAGCACGGTCTGACGATGGGTCAGTTCGAGTTCCTGCGCATCATCGACAGTCGGGACGACTGCCGGGTCAACGACCTGGCCGAGGAGGCCGCCATCACCGTCGGGGCGACCAGTAAGGGAGTGGACCGCCTGGAGGCCGCAGGCTGGGTGGTCCGGCGCCCCAATCCCAGCAACCGCCGCTCGTCCCTGCTGGAGGTGACCTCCGATGGCGGCAAGTTGCTGGCCGCTGCCACGCCCACTTTCGAGGAAGGTCTGCGCTCCTGGCTCGCCGAGCCGCTGACGGCCGGCTCGCTGGAGCAGCTGGCGTCCACCGTCGCCCTGCTGCGCAGGACGTTGGAGGACGCCTCGGCGGGAATGCCTGCCGGCTAGGAGCGTGTCCCGGCAATGGGCTACCGCCTGTGTTTTGGTGAATATGGCTGTACGTGCCAATTGGCGCCCAGGGGGCGAGCGTGCCCATCTTGGCTCGGTTGGTGGGCTTCCTCACGATGCAAAGTCAGAAGGTGTGCAAAACGGGTCATTCGCTCGTCCGAACGTTACATACGGTGGCGTAAGTCACTCGGCAAGGTGAAAGATGTGCCGACGTGGCAGACGATTCGACCCCCCTCAACAGCACCCCGGTCCCCAGCTCCTACGCGGCCGTAGGTGACAGCTTCAGCGAAGGCGTCGGAGACCCTGGCCCGGACGGCGACTTCGTCGGCTGGGCCGACCGGTTCGCCGTGCTCCTGTCCGACCGGCACCCCGAGCACACCTTCCAATACACCAACCTCGCCGTACGCGGGAAGCTGCTCGACCAGATCGTGACCGACCAGGTGCCGCGGGCCAAGCAGCTCGCCCCCGAGCTGGTCAGCTTCTGTGCCGGCGGCAACGACATCATCCGCCCCGGCACCGACCCGGACGACGTCGCCGAGCGCTTCGAGCGGGCCGTCGCCGACCTCAAGGAGTCGGTCGGCACGGTCATGATCACCACCGGCTTCGACACCCGTGGCGTGCCGGTTCTCCGGCACCTGCGGGGCAAGATCGCCACGTACAACGCGCATGTCCGCGCCGTCGCCGACCGCTACGGCTGCCCCGTGCTCGACCTCTGGTCCCTCAAGTCCGTGCAGGACCGCCGTGCCTGGGACGGCGACCGGCTGCACCTGTCGCCCGAGGGACACACCCGCGTCGCGCTGCGCGCCGCCCAGGTGCTCGGCCTGGACGTCCCGGTCGACCCCGACCAGCCGTGGCCGCCGCTGCCGCCGCGCGGCACCCTCGAAGTGCGGCGCGACGACATCCAGTGGGCCCGCGAGTACCTGGTGCCGTGGATCGGGCGCAGGCTGCGCGGCGAGTCCTCCGGCGACCATGTGTCGGCCAAGGGCGTGGTCGACCCGTACGTCCTCAAGTCCCAGCTGAAGTCCGCCACTTGACGCTGCCGTGGAGGTGGTCCCGTGGCGGCGGTCAAGTGGCGGCGGTGCCGTGGGTCCTCAGCCGCTCGCCCGTACGTCCCGGATCTCGCAGAAGTCCTTGAAACCCTGACTGTTCAGGCCGAGCGCCGAGTTGTAGCGGGAGCGCAGGTTCTCCACCGCGACCAGCATCGTCAGCTCGACGAACGCCGGCTCGCCCAGGCGCCCCACGAGCCGCGCGGCCAGCTCGTCGGTGACCTCGGGCGGGTTGGCGGTCATGGCCTCCGCGTACGCCATGACGTCCCGCTCAAGGTCCGAGTACGCGTCGCTGTCGCGCCAGAGCGGCACGTCCTGGAGCTTGCGCTCGTCCATGCCGCGGCCGTGCTCCTTCCAGTACCCGAAGTCCATGCACCACGAGCAGCCGATCGACGCCGCCGACGCCATCACGGCCAGCGCCTGGAGATCCGCGTCGAGCTTGTCCCATCGGTTCACGCTCTGCTCGAACCGCAACTGCGCCCACAGCAACTTGGGGTGGTGCCCGGACGCCCTCACCGGGTCCATGACCTTGCCGTACGCGCGCGTGCAGTACCACTCCACGAACCGGTTGAGGAGAGTGCGGCGCGGCGTCAGAGAGATGCGGGCCATGGGGCCACCTCCGGGTGGGGCCGTACGGCGGCGCCGTACGGGTCGGTCGTACGGTCGCCCGTACGTCTGTCACCCCTGCGACGGACGGCGGGCGGCGGAATGTGACATCGCGGGGAGGACGGCGAGGATGCGTGACGGGGGCGTCGTCCGGGAGGCCTCACGACGCGTTGTCAGACCCCTCGCACATAATGGAAAACCTGACCGAACCGCTTCGCTGGAGGATCCGTGACCGGCTTCCGTTCCCTACGCTCCGGGCTCCGCTCGCGGCGGCCCGCATCCTTCGGTGCCGATCCGACCGGTGAGCGCCTGGCGCGGATCCACAGGTCGCCGAACTTCGCGGACGGCCGGTTCACCAACCCGGTGGGTGCGCGGGTCGGCCCGCTCGGCTCCAAGGTCCAGTTCGCGAAGACGTACTTCCGCAAGGAGGAGCGGCTGCGCCGGGCGCCCTCCGGCACCGTGCCCGTGCACCCGACGACCCTCGCCGACCTCGCGCGCCCGCCCGCGAGCGGCCTGCGGCTGACGTGGATGGGGCACTCCAGCGTGCTCGCGGAGATCGACGGCCGCCGGGTGCTGTTCGACCCGGTCTGGGGAGAGCGCTGCTCTCCGTTCGCGTTCGCCGGGCCGAAGCGGCTGCATCCGGTGCCGGTCCCGCTCACCGCGCTCGGCCCCGTGGACGCGGTGGTCATCTCGCACGACCACTACGACCACCTGGACCTGCCCACCATCAAGTCGCTGGCCGGCACGGACACGGTCTTCGCGGTCCCGCTGGGCGTCGGTGCGCACCTGGAGCACTGGGGCGTGTCCCCGGACCGGCTGCGCGAGCTGGACTGGCACGAGCGGACGGACATCGCGGGACTCGCCCTCACCGCCACCCCGGCCCGGCACTTCTGCGGCCGCGGCCTGCGCAACGAGCAGCACACGCTGTGGGCGTCCTGGGTCGTGGCGGGCGACGAGCACCGCATCTTCCACTCCGGGGACACCGGGTACTTCCCCGGCTTCCGTGACATCGGCGCGGAGCACGGCCCGTTCGACGCGACGATGATCCAGATCGGCGCCTACAGCGAGTACTGGCCGGACATCCACATGACCCCCGAGGAGGGCGTCCAGGCCCACCTCGACCTCCAGGGCGGCCGGCCGCACGGCGCGCTCCTTCCCATCCACTGGGGCACGTTCAACCTGGCGCCGCACCCGTGGGCCGAGCCCGGCGAGTGGACCGGACACGCCGCCGGACGGGCCGCCCAGCCGATCGCCGCGCCACGGCCGGGCGAGCCGTTCGAGCCCGCGGGGGAGCTGCCCACCGAGGCCTGGTGGCGCCCCGTGTCCCCACCGTTCGCCGCCCGGCCGTGGCGGACCGGGCGGGCGGCGGAGCAGGTCGGCAGCGCGCGCGAGATCGCCGAGGCGACCGACCTCCCCGATGACCGTGCCCGCGCCCGGTAGGCCGCCGCATGCCGAGCCCGTCGCTGGTGCGGTGGGAGGCGTCGGCAGTTTGGTCTGACCATATGGCCTGTGTGACATAGTGAGAGTTCGGGTGGACCGGCCGATCGAGGGAGTGGCGGATGTCTGTCGAGTGGCAACCCGTGCGGCAGTCCCGCACGCACGAGCTCGTGCTCGAAAGCATCGAGCAGCGGGTGTTCGCCGGTGAGCTCAAGGCCGGGGACCGGTTGCCGCCCGAGCGGGAGCTGGCGCCCGTGCTCGGCGTCAGCCGTTCCGCGCTGCGTGAGGCGTTGCGCGTACTGGAGACCATCGGCGTCCTCGTCGCCCAGGCGGGGCGGGGGCCGGACGCCGGGGCGCGGATCGTCAGGAACCCCGACGACGCCCTCGGCCGCCTCCTCCGGCTGCACTTCGCCCTCGGCAGTTACCGCCTGGAGGACGTCCTGGAGGCCCGGGTCGTCCTGGAGCGGTCCAGCTTCGCGGCCGCCGCCGAACACGCCTCGGCCGAGGATCTCGACGAGGCCGAGGCCCTGCTCGTACGCATGCAGGAACCGTCCGTCGGGGTGGCCGAGTTCAACGATCTGGACACCCGGTTCCACGTCCAGATCGCCCGCAGCTCCGGCAACCAGCTGACGTCCACGCTGACTTCGGCCGTACGCGAATCGGTCCGCCCGCTGATCCTGCGGGCCCTTGAGGCCGCCGAGGACTGGCCCGCCACGGCCGACGGTCTCAACGTCGAACACGCCGAACTGCTGCGCCTGGTGCGGGCCGGCCAGGGCGCCGAGGCGGCCGACCTGGCCGAGAAGCACATCCGCGGCTTCCACGGCACTCTCGTCGACGAGAAGGACGAGGGCGGCGAGGCGGCCGGGTAGGACCCGTGCCGCTCCGTGCCGCTCCGCCTCGTCCTCCCTCACTCCCACCCACCGGCCCTACGCCAGCCCCACCAGCCCCACGCCGGCCCTACGGCAGCATCCACCCCAGTACCGGCAGTGACTGCAGATACACCAGAACGCACAGAACGGCGAGCAGCGCGACGCTGTAGCCCGCGACCTTGCGCAGCAGAATCCGCTCCGAGCCGGGCTCCTCGACCGCGGTCGCGGCGATCGTCAGGTTCTGCGGGCTGACGAGCTTGCCGACGACACCGCCCGAGGTGTTCGCGGCGACCAGCAGGGTCGGGTCGATGCCCGCGCTCCTGCCCGCGGTCTGCTGGAGGGTGGCGAACAGGGCGTTGGCGGAGGTGTCCGAGCCGGTGACGGCGGTGCCGAGCCAGCCGAGCACGGGGGAGAGCAGCGCGAAGACGCCGCCGACGGCCGCGAGCCAGGTGCCGATGGCGACGGTCTGGCCGGACTGGTTCATGACGTAGCTCAGCGACAGGACGGTCGCGACGGTGGCGATGGCGGTCCGCATGTTCGTCACCGTGCGGATGGCCGCGGACAGGCCCATCCGGGCCGTCATCGGGTAGCGGTCGGCGTCGCGGGCGCGGCCGTACACCAGCATCACGAGCAGCCCGGAGACGATCAGCAGAGTGCCGGGGTTGCCCAGGATCTCCGCCTTGTAGACCGCGCTGCCGGCCGGCGACCCGTCCGGCGCGAGCAGGTTGCCGTACAGGCCGGGCCAGGGCACCTCGACGTTGAGGGCGCCGAGCAGCCGCGGCAGGTCGAGCGCGCCGACCCGCAGTTTGGCCAGGCCGAAGATCGCGATCACCAGGACGTACGGCAGCACGGCGAGGACGACCTGGCGCGTGGTGAGCGGCTCCGCCTCGACCTGTGAGCGCTGGTCGTCGGGCGTGCGCGGCGCCCAGAACCGCAGCATCAGCACGGCCGCGGCGAAACCGGCGAGCGCGGCGACCACATCGGTGAGCTCGTACGCGAAGTGCGCCGAGCACCAGAACTGGGCGACGGCGAACACGGCCCCGGTGACGAGCGCGATCGGCCACAACTGCCGTACGCCGCGCCGGCCGTCGACGATGAAGAGCAGCAGCACCGGTACGAAGAGGGCGAGCAGCGGGCTCTGCCGGCCGACGACCGCGGCGATCTCCTCGGCCGGGATGCCGGTGAGGTTGCCCGCGGTGGTGATCGGGATGGCCATCGCGCCGAAGGCGACCGGCGCGGTGTTGGCGACCAGGACCGTCACGGCCGCCCTGAGCTTCGGCAGACCGAGCGCCATCAGCATCGCCGCGGTGATCGCGACGGGCGCGCCGAACCCGGCCAGGGCTTCGAGCAGCCCGCCGAAGCAGAAGGCGATCAGCATCGCCTGTACGCGCAGATCAGCGCGGCCGACCGCGCTGAAGGAGCGGCGCAGATCCTCGAACCGGCCGCTGACGACGGTGAGTTCGTAGAACCAGATGGCCGCCACCACGATCAGCATCACCGGGAAGAGGCCGAAGAGCAGGCCCTGGGCCGCGGACAGCGCGCCGAGCTGCACCGGCATGCCGTAGCCGAGCACCGCCACGAGCAGCGCGGTCAGCAGCGCGCCGAGCGCGGACTGCAGCGCGGGGCGCTTGGCCGCCATCAGCAGCAGAAAGAACGCCGCGAGCGGGACCAGGCCCAGCAGGGCGCTGGCGGTGAGGCTGTTCCCGACGGCTGCCACATCGGGGGTGTAGGCCGCGAGTGCGGCCGGTGGCGTGGTGGTCACGTACGTGCTCCTTCGGACTGTGCCGGTCGCTGTCGCATCGCTGGCGCTGGCGCATCGCTGTCGCATCGCTGGCGCTGGCTGACGCTGCGCAGGTGGTGGACGCTGCTCAGCAGACGAACGGGTTCAGTAGCGCACCGAAGATGTCGCATGTCAATAAGGTCCGACCAAACTGTTGTGGTTCCGCTTTTGGCTGGTGGCTAGTATGGTCGGACCATAAATTCCCGCTGTGAGAACGTTCGAGAAGGTTCTGGAGGGTTCCGGAGCGTTCCGGAACGTTCTGGAACGGCAGAACCGACCGAGGAGGTCCCATGCGCATCGGACTCTTCGCCACCTGTCTGGGAGACACGCTCTTCCCGGAGGCGGTGAGATCCACCGCCGTCCTGCTGGCCCGCCTCGGCCACGACGTGGTGTTCCCGCCGGAGCAGACCTGCTGCGGCCAGATGCACGTCAACACCGGCTACCAGCGCGAACCGCTCCCGCTGGTGCGCGGCTTCGCCGAGCAGTTCGGCGACGCCTCGATCGAGGCGGTGGTCATGCCGTCCGGATCCTGCGCGGGCTCGGTCCGCCACCAGCACGGGATCGTGGCGGAGCGGTACGGCGACGCCGCGCTGCGCGCCGGGGTGGCGGGCGTGCAGGCCAAGACGTACGAGCTGTCGGAGTTCCTGGTCGACGTGCTCGGCGTGACCGAGGTCGGCGCGTACTTCCCGCACCGCGTGACCTACCACCCCACCTGCCACTCGCTGCGGATGCTGCGGGTCGGCGAGAAGCCGCTGCGGCTGCTGCGCGCGGTCGACGGGATCGACCTCGTCGAGCTGCCGGAGGCCGACGCCTGCTGCGGCTTCGGCGGCACCTTCGCGGTCAAGAACGCCGACACCTCCACCGCGATGCTCCAGGACAAGCTGGGCAACGTCGCCGCCACCGGCGCCGAGGTGTGCACGGCGGGCGACTCGTCCTGCCTGATGCACATCGGCGGCGGCCTGTCCCGCCTCAGGTCCGGCACGCGCACGCTGCACCTGGCGCAGATCCTCGCCTCGACGCGCAGTACGCCGTACGTCATGCAGACCGATCAGCTGTCGGAGGCCGCACGATGAGCAGCACCTTCCTCGGCATGCCCGCCGCCCCGCCCCGCTCCCCGTACGGGACGGGCAACCTGCGCGGCGAGCGGAAGTTCCCCGCGGCCGCCCACGACGAGCTGCGCGACGAGCAGCTGCGCCGCAACCTCGGCAAGGCCACCCGTACCATCCGCGGCAAACGGCTCGACGTCACCGCCGAACTCCCCGACTGGGAGCGGCTGCGGGACGCCGGCTCGGCGATCAAGACCGACACCATGAACCGACTGCCCGAACTCCTTCAGGAGTTGGAGCGCAAGGTCACCGAGCACGGCGGCACCGTGCACTGGGCGCGCGACGGCGTCGAGGCCAACGAGATCGTCACCCGGCTCGTCCAGGAGACCGGCAGCGACGAGGTCATCAAGGTCAAGTCGATGGCCACACAGGAGATCGGCCTCAACGAACACCTAACGAGCCGGGGCATCACCGCGTACGAGACCGACCTCGCCGAGCTGATCGTGCAGCTCGCCGACGACAAGCCCTCGCACATCCTGGTGCCCGCGATCCACCGCAACCGGGAGGAGATCCGCGAGATCTTCCGCGCCGCGATCCCCGGCGTCGACCCCGAACTCGACTCCGTACCGGCGCACTTGGCGGCCGCGGCGCGCGCGTACCTGCGCGAGAAGTTCATGACGACCCAGGTGGCCGTCTCCGGGGCGAACTTCGGGATCGCCGAGACCGGCACCCTGTCCGTGGTCGAGTCCGAGGGCAACGGCCGGATGTGCCTGACGCTGCCGCGCACGCTGATCACGGTGATGGGCATCGAGAAGGTGCTGCCGCGCTATCAGGACCTGGAGGTCTTCCTGCAGTTGCTGCCGCGCTCCTCGACCGGTGAGCGGATGAACCCGTACACCTCGATGTGGACGGGCGTGACGCCGGGCGACGGTCCTCAGGAGTTCCACCTCGTGCTGCTGGACAACGGGCGCACGGCCGCGCTCGCCGACGAGGTGGGCCGCGATGCGCTCAACTGCATCCGCTGCTCGGCCTGTCTCAACGTCTGCCCGGTGTACGAGCGGGCGGGCGGCCACGCGTACGGCTCCACCTATCCCGGACCGATCGGCGCGGTCCTCACCCCGCAGCTCGCCGGGATGCACGCGGCCAAGGACGACCCCAACAGCTCGCTGCCGTACGCCTCCACGCTCTGCGGCGCGTGCTTCGACGCCTGCCCGGTGAAGATCGACATCCCCTCGCTCCTGGTCGAGCTGCGGCATCAGCACACGGAGCAGTCCGGTACGACGGCGGAGAAGCTGGCGATGAAGGCCGCGGCCCAGGTCATGAAGCGGCCGAGGCTCTACACCGCGGCGCAGAAGGCGGCCGGCGCGGGCCGGGTGGTCGCCGGGCGGGACGGCAGGATCTCGCACCTGCCGCCGCCCTTCGCAGGCTGGACCGACAGCCGGGACATCCCGGCCCCGCCCAAGCAGACCTTCCGCGCCTGGCTGGCCTCCGCCGAGGGCGCGGCGGAGCTGCGGGCGGCGGCAGAGGAAGGCGCACGGAAGCCCGGCCACGACGGCGAGCAGGTGGGCCCCGGCCGCAACGGCACACACGTAAGCCCCGGCCGCGACGCCGAGCAGGTGGGCCCCGGCCGCGACGGCACACACGTAAGCCCCGGCCATGACGGCGAGCACGTAAGCCCCGGCCGTGACGACGAGGACGGAGACCAGGGATGACCGCACGAGAGACCGTGCTCGGACGCGTACGGGACGCCCTGGCCCTCGCGCCCCGGCCCGAGGTGACCGTCCCCCGCGAGTACCGCACGGGCCGCACCCTGCCCGACGGTGAGCGGCTCGCGCTCTTCGTCGACCGGCTCACCGACTACCGGGCGCAGGTGCACACCTGCACCGCCGACCGTGCCGCCGAGGTGATCGCCGACGTGCTGCGCGAGCGCGGAGCGCGGAAGGTCGGTGTGCCCGCGGGGCTCGACCGGGGGCTCCTCGCCGGGTACGACGGCGAGGTCAGGGAGGACGACTCGAACATCCCGGCGCCGCGCCTCGACGAGCTGGACGGGGTGGTGACGGGTTCGGCGGTCAGCTGCGCGGAGACCGGCACGATCTTCCTGGACGGCTCGGCGGACCAGGGGCGGCGGGCGCTGTCGCTCGTGCCCGACCTGCATGTGTGCGTGGTCGACCTGTCCTCGGTGGCGGCGGGCGTGCCGGAGGCGGTCGCGCGGCTCGTGCCGGAGCGGCCGACGACGCTGATCAGCGGGCCGTCGGCCACGTCCGACATCGAGCTGGAGCGCGTCGAGGGCGTGCACGGTCCGCGCACCCTGGACGTGGTGATCCGCACGGACGTGTAGGGGACGGGCGGCGACGGGGCGGGATGCGTGCGGGGTGCGTGCGGGGTGCGTGCGGAGTGGCGCACCCCGCACGCACCCCGCACGAACGTCGATTGCCGGACAGAGTCGGCGCCGCCGCAGAACGAGCGGACGGCGAGGTTTAACTGTCCGCCGAACGCGCGATCGAAAACTCCGTGTAGGGCGAATTCAAGACACGGTGGGATTCCGGTGAACAGGAGCCCCAAGGGTTACCCGGAATCACGTACGTCTCAAGAACACCACTGGTCGGCCGGTGTTGGGTGGTTCAAAAGCGGAGCGTACGTCTCGCTGGCTGAGACCGGGCGGTCCCCGTCGGCCGCAGTGGCGGAAAAGCGTCCTTCACGCTTCCTGTGAGATCTGCCAAGGTCAACAGGCATATGAGTCCTACAAGTTCATCCGGCACGCGCACGCGCCCTGCCCAGTGGGTTGGAGGAGCACATGTCCGTTGACGCCTCGATAGCCTGTCCACAATCCGTTCCCCCGCAACGCGCCACGCGGTCGGTTCCGGCCGAAACAGCGACGCCGCCGGCGGCCGACGCCACCCGGCGGGTCGCCGTGCTGCTCTCGCGGTTACGGTCGGCGCGCAAATTCGGGGACGGGCAGAGCAATCCGTGGCCGACGTACGAACAGTTGCGGGAGTGCGGCGATGTGGTGCCCTCGCCGTGGGGCGGCGTCATGGTCACCTCGTACGAAGCGGCCAACGCGGTGCTCCGCGACCGCTCGTTCCGCACGCCGGACCTCGAATGGCGACAGCAGCAGGGCGACGTGCGGTGGAACTCGCCGGCGAACACCGAGCTCAGCCAGATGATGATGCTCCTCAACGCGCCCGAGCACACCCGGCAGCGCCGCGTGCTCGGCAACACCTTCGACCGGGCGACGCTCGAACGGCTCACCCCGGTGATCGAGGGGTTGGTGGACTCCGTACTGGACGAGCTCGAACTGCGGATGAAGGAGGACGGCTCGGCGGACTACGCCGAGATCGTCGGCGACGGCCTGCCCGTGGCCGCCGTCGGACACTGGCTCGGGGTGCCCGCCGCGGACTTCGCCGACCTGTGCGTCTGGACGCACGGGCAGTCCTGGGCGCAGGAACTCTTCCCCACCGCCTCGCAGATGGCGTTCGCGGACGAGTCCGCGCTCAGTCTCAAGGCGTACTTCCAGGATCTGGTGGCCGAGCGCACCAAGTCGCCGGGGGACGACGTATTGTCCTCCTGGATCCGCGCGTGGTCCGAGGCGGAGGAGGACCCCGAGCAGGCCGCGACCATCGTGGCCCGCCTTGCAAGCTTCGCCATCATGGCGGGACTTGAGACCACCTCGAACCTCGTCAACGCCGGGATGTGGCTCCTCGACCGGAACCCGGAGCAGGCCGACTGGCTCCGATACCACCCCGAGGGGATTCCCGCAGCAACAGAAGAGATTCTGAGGTATGACCCGGCGGTCGCGATAACCACTCGTGTAGGGTCCGGCAGTGACTCTCCGTCAGAAATTGCCGTAGGCAAGGGGCAGTTGGTGTACGTGTGCATAGGCTCGGCACATCATGATCCGAGGTTCATAGCGGACCCCGATCGTTTCGATGTGCGACGCCCCGGACCTGTCCGGCATCTCGCTTTCGGGCAGGGCGCTCACTTCTGTCTGGGGGCGGGTCTCGGCAGGCTGGAGAGCAATGTGCTGCTCCGGAAGGTGCTGACCCGCTTCCCCACGCTGCGCGTGGTGGCCGAGCCGGTCTGGGAGTCGAGGGCGGCGTTCCGCCGGATGGCAAGTCTGCGGGTGGGCCTCGCGCCCAAGCCGCGCTTCTACTCTTTCGGAGCGTGACGATGGACCGGCAGACCCTCCCAGCGGACCGGCAGGCGATCCCGGCGGACCGGCAGGCGCTCCCCGTGGACCGTCCGACCTCTTCCCTGGACCTGAAGACCCTCGACGTCACCGAGAGTGGCGCGACCCTGCACGTACGCATGCGGCGCGACGGCGCCAAGAACGTCGCCGACGAAGCCCTCCTCGACGACCTGTCAGAAGTCCTCGCCCACGTGCGCGTCCGCGGCGACCTGCGCGTGCTGGTGCTCGCGGGCGAGGAGACGGAGTTCTGCCTCGGCGGTGACCGCCGCGAACTGGAGGCTCTGGCCGAGGCCGACGCCACCGGCGAGGCCGTCCTGCGGGTCGCCGAGAAGGCCCGACGGGTCCTCGACGGCCTGGAGTCCGCCGACGTGGCCACCATCGCCGCCGTCCGCGGCCCCGCCGTGGGCGCCGGAGTGGCCCTGGCCCTCTACTGCGACCTGCGCGTCGGCACCGCCGACTGCACCTTCCGGATGCCCGAACTCGGCCTCGGACTGCCGACGGCCTGGGGCGGCGCGCTGAGCCGGCTGATCGCCGAGGTCGGCGCTCCTCGCATCCGGGAAATGGCGCTGACCTGCGACGTCGTCGACTCTGCACGAGCCCTGGAGTGGTCCCTGCTGCACCGCGTGGCAGCGGACTCCGCGGAGCTCGACAAGATCGTCGACCGGTGGGCCCGCGCCATCGCACGCCGTTCACACGCCGCACTGCGTGGCACCAAGGCTCTGATGCGCGCATACGGGACCCCCGCCCGTAGCGGTGACCTCACGGAACTCGACGGCTACCTCCTGGCCACGGCACTGGGCGCCCGCCAGGCGAGGGGGCGTTGAGCGTGAGGATTCGATTACACGAAGGAGGACGGGCCGAGGGGCCCTAGAGCGATGATCCAATACCTTGGGCAACAGGACTGGGTGTTCTGGTGCCTGATCGGGGCCATGGTTGTCCTCGCGGTGCTCGCACTGCGAGGGCACAACGTGGCCCGCGTACAGCGCAAGCGCAGCGCCGAGGCGATGGCGCAGCGACAGCGTCGGGACGACGCGGCACGCTACCTCCTGGAGAGCTATCTGCCGCGCCTCGCGAACCCCAACGAGACCCCGCCGCCCTTCCAACTCCCCGAGGCATACGGCTCGTTGGCGGGCAGCGACTTCGAGCACGACCTGCGCGTCATCGCCGAGTGGTTCTCGCAGCTGAGCGACGTCGCCCGGGACCGCATGGGCGAGTCCCTGTGGAAGCTCCTCAAGGTCATCGGCGAGAGCTTCCTCGCCCGCGGCTCCGAGCAGCAGAAGACCATCAGCGACCTGGAGCGCCTGCTCCAGGACCCGCGGATGCTCGAAGCGCTCATGAAGGTCGACCACCGCACGTCCTACTTCCTCCGCAAGGCGAGGAACATCGTGGTGCTCTGCGGCGGCTTCCCCGGCCGCTCCCGCAGGCCCGAGACCGTGACCGACGTCGTCCGCGGCGCCACCGGTTACATCCGCGGCTTCACCCGCGTACGCCTCGTCAGCGAACTGGACGTCGGAGTCGCCGCCCACGCCGTCAACCCCGTGGTGCACGCGATCGCCGAACTCCTCGACAACGCCGACCAGTTCAGCAACCCCGAGCAGCCCATCGAGGTCGAGCTGGAGCGCCTGCCCAACGGCGTGGCGATCTCCGTGGACGACCGCGGACTCGGCATGGCCCCCAAGAAGGTCCAGGAGGCCAACGAACTCCTTTCCCGGCCCCCGGCCCTGGACATCGAGGAACTCGCCGAGGAACCCAGCTTCGGCTTCCGCGTCGTCGGCCTGCTCGCCCAGCAGTACGGCTTCTCCGTCGGCCTCAAGACCAGCCTCTACAAGGGCGTACGAGCCGTCGTCATGCTGCCCAACGCGCTGCTCACGCAGATGCCCGAGAGCGCCCCCAAGCAGGTCTCCGGCGTCGCCCCGCAGCGCCCCATGGACGCCATCAACGGCCAGCGCGCCCTCGACGCCGCCGCCGTCAACGGCCGCGCCACGGTGTTCCCTTCGGCCGCCGCGACCGAGGACCGGCCCGCCGTCGCGCCCCCGCCGCCCGCACCCCGGCCGGCCCCCGCCCCGCGGCCCGAGCCCACGCCGATGCCCGCACCCCGGCAGGAGCCCACGCCCACGCACGCGCCCATACAGTCCACCGAGCCCGCGCCCACGCCCCCGCCCGCGCCCGAACCCCCGCGCGCCCCCGCGCCCGAACCCCCGCGCGCACACACGGCGCCCACCGCCCGCTCCTGGCCCGCGACGCCCGAGCCCGAGACGTCCGCCGAGAGCGGTCGGCGCGAAGGCACCCCGCCGCCCGGCCAGGAGGAACTCGGCACCACCTCGGGCGGACTGCCGCGACGCCGCCGCAAGGCGCCGACCGCGGACGCGCGACTCCAGGACGCCGACGTACAGCCGCGCTCCGCGGAGGAGACCGCGCGCCGGATGGCCGCACTGCAGCGGGGCAACCGTGAGGGCCGTGTCAGCAGCACGGCAGACGAGTTCAAGGGGAAGACAACTTCATGAGTGACACGACGAGCAAGCCCGCGTGGATGCTGCGCAGCCTCCTCGAAATCCCCGAGGTCCTGCACGCGGTCCTGCTCTCCCGGGACGGCCTCATGCAGGCCCGCACCGAGGAGATCAGCAAGGACGAGGCGGACACCTACGCCGCCGCCATGTCCGGCCTCGCGTCACTGTGCCAGGACCCGATCTTCAGCGGCGGGGCGCACAACCCCTGGCTCGAAACGGTGATCGAGTTCGATTCGCGGTACGTCTTCGCCATCCGTGCCGGAGCAGGTGCCTATCTCGGTGTGTCGACGACGGCCGCGGTGGACCTCGCCGCCATCAGCCGCCGCATGCACGAGCTGGTCGGCCAGATCGGGCACGAGATGGCCGTAGCGGACCGGCAGGGCTTTGGCTTCCACGGATGAGCGCACCGGACGAAGGCTCACTGGTCCGCTCTTATGTGATCACCGGTGGGCGAGCCAAGCCGTCGCGAGCGGACATCGACGTCATCACCCTCATCAAGGCGACCCCCAGCAATGAACCGCTGCACCGGCTGAACCGGGAGAAGCGCGCCATCGTCGAACTCTGCCGAGGCGGCGCGCTGATGACGGTGGCCGAGGCAGCGGGCTACCTCAACCTGTCGGTGGCGCTGACGAAGGTCCTTGTCGCGGACCTCGTCGACGAGCAGCTCCTCACCACCCGCACGGCGCCCACCAGCACCCCCGCCACAGACAGAACCCTCCTGGAGGAGGTCCTCAATGGGCTCCGCGCCCGTCTCTAAGCAGCCCATATATCTGGCCGACACCGTGCAGGTGGCCACGAAGATCCTGGTCGCGGGGCACTTCGGCGTCGGCAAGACCACGTACGTGGGAACCCTGTCGGAGATCGACCCGCTCCGTACCGAGGAGGTCATGACGGCCTCCAGCATCGGCTACGACGACCTGGTCGGCCTCCCCGACAAGAAGACCACCACCGTCGCCATGGACTTCGGCCGGCTCACCCTGAGCCCGCGCCTGGTCCTGTACCTGTTCGGCGCCCCCGGCCAGGAACGCTTCCGGCGCCTCTGGCAGGACCTGGCATACGGCGCCCTGGGCGCCCTGATCCTCGCCGACACCCGCAACCTCGCCGAGTCGTTCCCGGTGTTCGACCGCGTCGAGGAGTTCGGACTGCCGTACGGCGTCGCCGTGAACCACTTCTCGGGTGGCCGCAGGTTCGACGAGGCCGAGGTCCGGGACGCCCTCGACCTGGCCCAGGACACCCCGCTGGTCACCTGCGACGCCCGTGACCCCCAGTCCTCCACCATCGCCCTGATCCGCCTCGTGGAACACCTCCACGAGCGGGCCGTACACCAAGAGAGCTTCCGGTGAGTTACCCCGTCGACTCCTACGGCCGGCACGACCGGCACGGCCAGAACGCGTCCGGATGCCCCGTGACGGGGACCGGCGCCGCGGCCGTCACCCCCTTGTTCGGCGCGGACTTCGCCGCCGACCCGCACGCCGTCTACGGACAGCTGCGGGCCACCGGCTCCCGCGCCCACCCCGTCGCGCTCGAACCGGGCGTGCACGCCATCCTCGTGACCAGCTACGCCACCGCCCGCGAGATCCTGCTCAGCCCCGACTTCTCCAAGGACGCCCGCAACTGGGCGGACCTGAACCGGGGCAGCATCCCCGCGGACAGCAGCGTGCGCCCGATGATGGAGTGGCGCCCCAACGCCCTCTTCAGCGACGGCCACGAGCACCAGGCGCGCCGTCAGGTCATCGAGGACGCGCTCGGCAAGGTCGACCTCTACCAGCTGCGCCGCTTCGTGGAGGAGGCAGCGGACGAGCTGATCGACCGGTTCGCCCCCACCGGCCGCGCCGACCTGATCGCGGACTACGCCAGGACCCTGCCGCTGCGGGTCTTCAACCGCATGTTCGGCTGCCCCGACGACATCGCCGAGCGGCTGGTGGAGGGCATGTCCGCCCTCTTCGACGGCCGCGAACCGGAGAAGTCGATGGCCCTGGTGACCCAGGGGCTGATGGACCTCCTTGAGTTCAAGACCAACGAGCCCGGCTCCGACGTCACCAGCTGGATGCTGGCGCACCCGTCGCAGCCGGGCGGCGAGGAGATCATCCACCAGCTCATGACACTGGTGGGCGCGGGCACCGAGCCGGAGTCCAACCTGATCGGCACGGCCGCCCTGAAGATCCTCGCCGACCCGCGGTTCGCCGGGCACTTCGCCGGCATCAACCCGCCGATCAGCGAGTCCATCAACGACGTGCTGCGCTGGGACCCGCCGGTCGCCAACTACGGCGTGCACTACGCCCGTCGTACGACCGAACTGCACGACGTTGTCTTCCCGACCGGCGTGCCGATCCTGATCTCCTTCGCCGCGGCCAACAACGACCCGACGGAGGGCATCGCGGCCGATCAGGACGCCACGCACAGCGCCCACCTCGCCTGGTCCGCGGGCCCGCACCAGTGCCCCGCCCAGCGCCAGGCCCAGTCGATCGCCTACACCGCGATCGAGATGCTGTTCAAGCGCCTGCCCGACCTGCGCCTCGCCGTCGACGAGTCGACCCTTCAGTGGCGTCCCGGCCCCTTCCACCGGGCCCTGAAGGCACTCCCGGTGCGCTTCTCGCCGCGCGCCGCGCGCGCCGGCCAGAAGGCCTCCGCCGCGGCCAACGGGCAGGCCCCCAGGGCGGGCTCGCTCCTCCAGCCGGGCCCGCCGCCCCCGTCGCCGGAAACCCCGTCGCCGGGACGCAAGGTCCTGAACCTCTGGCTGAACTGGTGGCGCGGCGACAACTGACCACTGGCACCTGAACAGCCTCAACCACCACCGCAGTTCCCGGGCACGCCCGGTCCGTCGCGTACGTAACTGTCCGCGACGGACCGGGCGTGCCCGTTCCCTTTCGTACGTGAGCGAATGCGGCGCAAACCTGACCTCAAGGGCGCCCCGGGGCCCGTACAAGCCTCCGAAGAGCCCGTCCGGAGGTCGTGCGAACAGGCGTCCGGCCTGCGGGATTCGCGCGATTGTACGAGATGTCACGCCCGGGTTGAACGCAGTTCGGTGAAGTTCCCCAACTGCCCACCGCGCACCGGCCATTCATGACTACCGTGTGTGCTCGTCGACCAACGCAGGGCGCATCCACTGCTCGCCGACGAACGGCACCGCCATGCCGTGTGCCCGACGCCGAGCGCCGATGCCCGCGCACCACGAGTCCCACCGACGAGGACACTGATGTCTCACCTTCGCGAACCGGCCGCACGCGCAGAACGCCGCGAGGGCGGACGCCATGGCAGGCCCGGACCCCGCGCCGTCAAGGAGCTGCCCGAGGCCCGGATACGCCGCCAACTCCTGCGCGCCTCCGTCCTGCCCGCCGTGGCCGTCGCCCTGGCCGGGGCGGCCGCCGTGCTCTGCGTCGTCCAGGTCAGCGGCACCCGGCCCACGCCCCTCCTGTGGGGCCTCCTCGCCGCCGCGGCGACGGTCGCCGTCGCCGGGATCGCCGCGGCCGTGGTGGCCGCAGACCGCACCACCCGGTCCGTGATGGACCGGGTGTCCGCCCTGCGCCGCACCACGGCCCGCGGACAGAACGACCTGCGCGCCCTCGTCGAGCGCCTGCGCCGCGGTGAGGGCGCCCCGCCCCGCACCACCACCCCGGGCCCCGGGAACGCGTCCGGCGGCGATGAATTCGACCAGCTCGCCCGGGAGCTGACCCGCGCCCAGGAGTCCGCGGTCGCCTCCGTCGTCCAGGCCGCACGGCTGTCCGGCCAGGCCGGCAGCGAGCAGAAGGTCGAGCTGCTCGTCAACCTCGCCCGCAGGCTGCAGTCCCTGGTGCACCGCGAGATCCAGCTCCTGGACGACCTGGAGAACGAGGTGGAGGACCCCGACGTCCTCAAGGGCCTCTTCCACGTCGACCACCTCGCCACCCGCATCCGCCGCCACGCCGAGAACCTCGCCGTGCTCGGCGGCGCCCACTCGCGCCGCCAGTGGTCCCACCCGGTCTCCATGAGCGAGGTGCTGCGCTCCGCGATCGCCGAGGTCGAGCAGTACTCCCGGGTCAAGCTGGTGCCGCCGATCGACGGCACGCTGCGCGGGCACGCCGTGGCCGACGTCATCCACCTGCTCGCCGAACTCGTCGAGAACGCCTCGGTGTTCTCGCCGCCGCACACCCAGGTCCTGATGCGCGCCAGCCGCGTCACCTCGGGCCTCGCGATCGAGGTGGAGGACCGGGGCCTCGGTATGGCGGGGGAGGAGCAGAGCGAGATGAACGCGCTGCTCGCCGACCCCGAGGACGTCGACGTGGCCGGGCTGATCGCCGGTGGGCGCATCGGCCTGTTCGTGGTCGCCGCGCTCGCGGACAGGCACGGCATCGCCGTACGGCTGCAGACCAACATCTACGGCGGCGTCCAGGCGGTCATCGTGCTGCCGCAGAACCTCCTCGGCGCGGACGACGAGACGACGACCACCGACGGCCGGCTCCAGGGGGCCGCGCAGCCGGAAACGCAACCGGAAACGCAACCGGACCCCCGGCCCGGCGACCGGCCGGGCCCGCACGCGGTCCCTCAACCCGCCCAACAGGCCCCCGGACAGCCCCAGTTCACCTCGACCGGCGCCCTCCCCGTACCGCACCAGGACCACCCCGCCGCGCAACCGGCCCCCGCCGCGCATCCGGCCCCCGCCGCGCATCCGGCCCCCGCCGTGCAACCGGCCCCCGCCGCGGCGGAGTCCGTACGGCTGCCCAGGCGCGGGGCCGAAGCGCCCGCGCTGACGCTGCACACCGCGACCCACACCCCCGTCGCCGCCGTCCCGACGCAGGGCCCGCCCCAGGCCGCGCCGCAGCCCCAGGGCGAACCGGCCGGCACCGCACCCCCGCTGCCGGTGCGCGGCGCCCGCGAGGCGCGGCCCAACCCCGCCGACGCCGCCCCGCGGACCCCGCGGCCCGCGAGCCCCGCACCCACCGGCGTACGCGGCACGATGGGCCGGCCCCAACTGCCCAGGCGCCGCGCCCAGGAGCACCTGGTGCCGCAGCTGCGCGACGCCCCCGTGCCGCACGCCCCGGCCGCCGAGCCGGAGACGGACGACGGCCACGACCCGGGCCTCATGGCCGCCTTCCAGCGCGGCATCGGACTCGCCGAGGCACACGACGAACCACGGCAGCCCGAGCCCGCCCCCGTGCCGCAGCCCGACCCCGAGCCGTACCCCGCCCCCGTGCCGCAGCACCACCCCGAGCCGCACCCCGAACCCGAGCCGCACCCCGAACCCGAACCGCACCCCGCGCCCGTACGCGGGGGAGGCGAACCGGCCGGGTGACCGCCACCCCGGCCGGACCCCGGCCAACCCCGTTCCCCGGCCGGCGCGTTGACGCCGGAACCCGTACCTCAAGGAGTCGATCCCCCATGGCGAGCGATGTACCGACCGGCCAGGTTTCCGACCTCGACTGGTTGCTGAGCGGCCTGGTGCAGCGGGTGCCGCACACCCGCAGCGCGGTCCTGCTGTCCTCCGACGGACTGGTCAAATCCGTCCACGGACTCGACCCGGACAGCGCCGACCACATGGCCGCGCTCGCCTCCGGCCTGTACTCGCTCGGCCGCAGCGCCGGCATCCGCTTCGGCGACGGCGGCGAAGTCCGGCAGGTCGTCGTGGAGTTGGCGCAGAGCCTGCTGTTCGTCTCCACCGCCGGTTCCGGCACCTGTCTCGCGGTCATGGCGGGCCGCGAGGCGGACGCGGCGGTCCTCGGGTACGAGATGGCGATGCTGGTGAAGAGCGTCCGGCCGTACCTCGTCACGCCCGCCCGGCAGCCCGTAGAGCCCTCGGTGATGAATCCGTGAACGTGGCGCCCCCGCAGGACGGGCCGTGGCTGGACGACGCGGCCGGCCGGCTCGTCCGTCCGTACACCGTGATCAACGGCAGAACCCGGCCCAGCGCCCCGCTCGACCTGCTCTCCATGGTCGTGCCGACGGGCGGCGTGTCGGTCGCCCACATGGGGCCCGAGCACGCACAGGCGCTCGGCCTGTGCGGCGGCGGGCCCACCTCCGTGGCCGAGATCGCGGCGCAACTGCGGCTGCCCGCGGTGGTGACCAAGGTGCTGCTCTCCGACCTCGTCGACTGCGGCGCCCTCACCGCCAAGGACCCCACCTTCCGCCACCACCCCACCGACGACCAGTCCCTGCTGGAGGCAGTGCTCGATGGTCTACGACGACGGCTCTGACCCGCTGACGGCCCCCCGCGCACCCGCCGGTGGTGGCCGGGACGGTTTCCCGGACGCGCTGAAGGTGCTGGTCGCGGGCGGGTTCGGGGTGGGCAAGACGACCTTCGTGAGTACGGTCAGCGAGATCGAACCGCTCAGCACCGAGGAGTTGCTCACCACCGTCAGCGCGGCCACGGACAGCCTGGAGGGCATCGAGAGCAAGTCCACGACCACCGTGGCGATGGACTTCGGCCGCCTCACCCTCGACGAACGGCACGTCCTGTATCTCTTCGGCACCCCGGGCCAGGAGCGCTTCTGGTTCATGTGGGACGAGCTGTCCGACGGCGCGCTCGGCGCGGTCGTCCTGGCCGACACCCGACGCCTGGAGGACTGCTTCTCCGCCGTCGACTTCTTCGAGCGGCGCGGCATCGCCTTCGTCGTCGCCGTCAACGAGTTCGACGGCTCCTTCCGGTACGAGCCGGAGGAGGTGCGCGCGGCGATCGACCTGAAGCCGGAGGTGCCGGTGCTGCTGTGCGACGCGCGGGTCGCGGGCTCCGGCATCGAGACCCTGGTGACCCTCGTCCAGTACCTCCTCACCCAGACCCCGGACCCCAGCCACGGAGCGCTTTCATGACGTACGACCCGACCGGGCACCTGCTGCTGACCCCCGTCGACAAGGAGGCGTCGAGCCGGGTGCTGCGGCTGCGCGAACTCGGCCTGGGCGACGCGCCCGACCCGGCGTTCGACGCGTTCGCGGACCGGCTCGCGGAGACGGTCGGGGCGCCGTACTCGATGGTCAACTTCATCGACGAGCACCGGCAGTTCTTCGCCGGCCTGCACACCCCCGAGGGCGAGGCCGCGGGCCGCGTGGGCCGCCAGCTGGACCGCGAACACGGCTACTGCCCGCACGTCGTGGTCCGCCGCAGGGCCCTCGTCCTTGAGGACGTCCGCGACTACCCGCGGTTCGCGGCCAACCCGGCGGTGGACGAGATCGGCATCCGCTCGTACCTGGGCGCTCCGCTCGTCGACGGTACGGGCATGACCCTCGGCACGATCTGCGCCGTGGACACGGAGCCGCGCGCGTGGGGGAGGGCGGGGCTCGCCACGATCAAGGAGCTGGCGGAGGAGTTGATGGGGCAGATCGACGCGCGGGTCTGAACCGCACCGTCGACTCGCACCCCGCCGACCGCCCTCCGCCCTCCGGCCTCGTCCTCAACCGCCGACCGCCCTCCCGGTTCGTCCTCAACCGCCGGACGGGGTCCCCTTCCGCCGTCGTCCGGCTGCCGTGCCGACGTCATCCGGCTGGCGCGCCGCCGTGGCTGACCGCGCAGTTCCCCGCGCCCCTGTCGGGGTCAGGTCCCGGACCCGGCTCAGCCGCACCACGAGCCGGGCCGCCCCGTACTCGCCCGCACCACCACCTCCCCCGCCACCCGCTCCACCCGCGACCGCGCCCCCCTCCCCTCCCGCAGCGCAAGCCCCATCGCCCGCTCGCCCATCCGCCGCAGCGGCAGCCCCACCGTGGTGAGCGGCGGGGTGAGTTCCCGTACGAGGGGAATGTCGTCGAAGCCCGCGAGGGACACGTCCTCCGGCACCCGCAGCCCCCGCTCGCGCAGCGCCGCGAGTGCGCCCACCGCCATCACGTCGGTCACCGCGAACACGCAGGTCGGACGGGGACCGCGGGCGAGGAGTCCGAGCATCGCCGCATGACCGCCGTCGCGCGTGAACGCGCCCCGCACCACCCGGTGCGCAGGCAGCGCCACCCCGGCCGCGGCGAGCGCCTCACGGAACCCGGCGAGCCGGTCGGCGACCGTGGTCAGCTCGGGCGGTCCGGTGAGGACCGCGAACTCCCGGTGCCCCAGGGCGAGCAGCGCGCGGGCGAGCGCCGCCGCGCCCTCGCGGTTCTCCGGCAGGACCGTGTCGACGCGCAGGCTGCGATGCCGGCTGACCACGGCGACCCGGCCGCCCGCCCTGGTGTAGGGGGCGAGTTCGGCGTCCAGGGCCCGCTCCCACGCGCGGTCCTCGATCCCCGAGCCGATCAGCAGGATCGCCCGCGCGCGCTGGGCCCGCAGCATCGACACGTACGCGATCTCCCGGGCCTGGTCGCGGAAGGTCGAGGCCAGCATGACGAGCAGGTCCCGCTCGGCGGCCGCGCGCATCACACCGCCTGCGATCGCTGCGAAGTAGGGGTCGCTGACGTCGTGGCAGATCACGCCGACCGTGTTGTTGGAGGCCGAGGCGAGGGCCTGCGCATGGGCGTTGGGGATGTACCCGAGCTCGGCGGCCGCCGCGAGCACCCGGCCGCGCAGCTCCGCACGGACCCGGGTCGTGCCGTTCAGGGCGCGGGACGCGGTGGCGGGGGAGACGCCCGCCGCGTCGGCCACGGTGTGCAGCGTGACGGGGGGCGGTGCGGCGCCCCGGCCGGACCGGCGTTCCTGTCTTGTGCGTTCCCGTTCACTCACCGCGCCCCCTTCGGGCGTCGTGGCTGAGGGGCCCGAAGGAACTTCGGGACGACCTATTGACCGTGCTGTCGAGGGGTCATTAGCGTGGCCGACATGCTAGCAGAAAGCGCTTTCTGAAAGCGTTCTCCGGAACCAGGATCCGCCCGTACCAGCGCCCGTACCAGCGCCCGTACGAGCGCCCGTACGAGCGCCCGCACCCGCGCCCGCCGACTCGCCAGCCACCGCCCTACACCGGGGAGTTACCCGTGAGCCAGAGCGCACTGTCCGCCCCGCCCGCGAAGACCGCGGGCGTCGCCGTGCGAGAGCGGCCGAGTCCGGGCCGCCGGGTCGCCGAGGCCGCCGAGCACAGCTGGCGCCCGGTGGCCCTGCTGCTCGCCTGCTTCGCCGTCTGGTGGGCGATCGCCGCCGCCGAGCTGGTCGAGCCGTATCTCGTCCCGTCGCCGGGCGCCACGCTCGACGTACTGGTCGAGAAGTCCGACTACTTGTGGCAGCACAGCTGGATCACCACGTACGAGACGCTGCTCGGCTTCGTCATCGCCGTGGGTGTCGGCGTGCTCGCCGCCGTCGTGATGGTGTACTCGACCACCGTCGAGAAGACGCTCTATCCGATCCTGCTGTTCGCGCAGGTCGTGCCCAAGATCGCGATCGCCCCGCTGTTCGTGGTCTGGCTCGGCTTCGGGGTCGCGCCGAAGATCCTGATCGCCGTCCTGATCGCGTTCTTCCCGGTGGTCATCTCGATGGTCACGGGCCTGAAGGCGGTCGACCCGGAGATGCTGCAGCTGTCGTCGACGATGGGCGCGCGGCCCTGGCAGACCTTCGTCAAGATCCGCCTGCCCGCCTCGCTCCCGCATCTCTTCTCCGGTCTGAAGGTCGCCGTCACGCTCGCCGTGACCGGTGCCGTGGTCGGTGAGTTCGTCGGCGCCAACGAGGGCCTCGGCTATGTGATTCTGCAGGCCAACGGCAACCTCGACACCCCGATGCTGTTCGCCGGGCTGCTCGTGATGTCGCTGATCGGCGTCGTCCTGTTCGTGCTCGTGGAGATCGCCGAGAAGCTGCTGCTGCCGTGGCACGCGAGCCGCCGGGACGCCTCGGTGACCACCGCGTACTGAGTCTCCACCCGTCTCCACCCGACGCCCGGCAGGCCGGTCGAGTCCGCACCCCGTACCCACCGCCCGTCCCCTCGCGAAAGGGCCGCCCCCGATGACCCCGCGCAGAACCCCGTCCGGACGCACCCCGACCCGACGCACCCCGACCCGACGCACCCCGACCGGACGCACCCTGGCCGGACTCGTCCCGCTGCTGCTCGTCGCCGCCACCGCGTGCGGCGGGGACGAACCGGCCACCACCACCGGTGCCGACGGCAAGACCCTGGACAAGGTGACGCTGACCCTCAACTGGTACCCGTACGGCGAACACGCGCCGTTCTACTACGGCAAGCAGCAGAAGATCTTCGAGAAGCACGGCATCGACCTGCAGATACAGGCAGGCCAGGGCTCGCAGAAGACCGTCCAGGCCACCGGCGCGGGCCAGACCGACTTCGGCTGGGCCGACACCCCGGCCGTGCTCGCGGGCGTCGAGTCCGGGGTGCCGGTGAAAAGCCTCGGGGTGTTCCTGCAGACCACGCCCGCGTCCGTGCAGTTCTTCGGCGACCAGGGCATCAAGGAGCCGGCCGACCTCAAGGGCAAGACGGTCGCGGGCACCACGGGCGACGCGCTGTCCCGTACGTTCCCGGCGTTCCTCAAGGCCAACGGGCTCTCCGAGGGCGACGTCAAGGTGCAGAACACCGACCCGGCGGGCAAGATCGCCGCGGTGATCTCCGGCAAGACGGACGCGCTTCTCGGGTACGCGAGCGACCAGGGCCCGATCATGCAGGACAAGGCCAAGAAGGACGTCTCGTATCTGCGCTTCTCCGAGCACGGGCTCAACTTCTTCTCCAACGGCCTGATCATCGGCGAGCGCACCCTCAAGGCCGACAAGGATCTGGCGACGCGGATGGCGAAGGCCGTCAGCGAGTCCTGGACCGCGGCCGAGAAGGCGCCCGGGCCCGCGGTCGCCGCCATGGACGGAGCCTCCGGCCAACTCCCGCCCGAGAAGGTCCTGTCGGAGCAGTTCGAGACCACCCTGACCCTGCTGCACACCGAGGCCACCGAGGGCAAGGCGCCCGGCGTGAACGACGAGGCCGACTGGCAGCGGACCATCGACGTGTTCAAGGAGGCGGGCATGGTGCAGGAAGCCAAGCCGGTCACCGACTACTGGGCCTCGGACGCGGCGGTGAAGGGCTGACCATGCCGACCTTGCCGAACGACACGAGCCCGTGCAAGTCCTCAACTCCCTTTCAGAGTAAGGTTTTTCCGGCCGTCGGCATCGACTCCGTCGACGTCCGGTTCCGCACGAAGAAGCGCGACGTCACCGCCCTCAGCGAGGTCTCCCTCGACGTGGCGATGGGCGAGTTCGTGGCCCTCGTCGGCCCTTCGGGCTGCGGCAAGTCCACGCTCCTCAAGCTGGTCGCCGGTCTGCTCGCCCCGTCCACGGGCGAGGTGCGGCTGCAGGGCGAGCCGGTGAGCGGGCCGCGCCACGACATCGGGTACGTGTTCCAGCGCGCCGCCCTCCTGGAGTGGCGCTCGGCCCGCCGCAACATCCTGCTCCAGGCCGAGATGCGCCGGATGCCGGCCGCGCAGGCCGCCGCCCGGGCCGGTGAACTCATCGCCATGACCGGCCTGGAGGGCTTCGAGGACGCCTATCCGCACGAGCTGTCCGGCGGCATGCAGCAGCGCGTCGCCCTGTGCCGGGCCCTCCTTCACGAGCCGCCGGTGCTGCTGATGGACGAGCCGTTCGGCGCCCTCGACGCGCTCACCCGCGAACAGATGAACATCGAGCTGCGCCGCATCTGGCGCGAGACCGGCACGACGGTGCTGCTCGTCACGCACTCCATCGCGGAAGCGGTGTACCTCGCGGACCGCGTCGTCGTCATGAGCCCCCGCCCCGGCACCATCCGGGAGATCATCGACGTCGGGCTGCCGCTGGAACGGGAGTACGGGGAGACCATGTCCCGGCCCGAGTTCGCGTCGGCGACCGGGCACATCCGGGGCTTGCTGGGGAGCGTGGGGGTGGGCGGCTAGGGCCTACGGCCTTACGGCCTACGGCTTCCGGCCCGGCCGGTCCCGCCGCTCACCGCCCGCCTCGGAAACCTCCCGGTAACGCCCCGCCCGTACGATCCGCCGCATGCGTGTGGAGACATCCAGGCGGACCGGAGGCGACCGCGCCGCGGCCGAGGCCGGTCCCGAGCTGCTCACCGGGACCCGACTCCGCGCCCTGCACGCCGAGTTCGCGGACCTGCTCCTCGACACCGTGCACGGCGGCAACTCCCTCGGCTTCCTCGCGTCCCTGGACCGCGCGGAAGCCGAGGCGTTCTGGCGCGCGCGGGCCGACGCGGTGGACCGGGGCGGGCTGCTGCTGCTCGCCGTACGGGACCAGGGCCGGGTCGTCGGCACCGTGGGCGTCGACCTGGTCGACAAGGCCAACGGCCGGCACCGCGCCGAGATCGTCAAGCTGATGGTGCACAGCTCCGCACGCGGCCGCGGGCTCGGCCGCCTGCTCCTGACCGCCGCCGAGCGCGCCGCCGCCGAGCGGGGTGTGACCCTGCTCGTCCTGGACACCGAGACCGGCAGTGACGCCGAGGGCTTCTACGCCGCCGCGGGCTGGACCCGGGTCGGCACCATTCCCGGCTTCGCGGCCGACCCCGGGGGCGTCCTGCATCCGACGACGCTGTTCTACAAGCAGCTGACGTGAACCGGGGGTGCCGCACGAGACGGCACCCCCGGTCACCAGTGCACTCAGTACCGCAGCCCCGCCAAGTACCCGTAACTGTTACGGGCGGTGGCGAACGGATCAGCGGGCGCATCGTGCTCCACCAGCCACTGCTTGACCCCGCCGACATGCGCGTCCCGGAACATCGCGGCGAAGTCCAGGACCCCCGAGCCGACATCGGCGATCGAGCCGTCCGGCGCCATGTCCTTCACGTGCAGCGCCGGGAACCGCCGCGGATGCCGGACGAAGTACCGGGCCGGGTCCGCGTCGCCCTTGGCCGCCCAGTAGACGTCCAGCTCGAAGCCGACGAGCTCCGGATCGGTCTCCCGTACGAGGATGTCGTAGAGCACCTCGCCGTCCACCGCGGCGTGGTCCGCGCCGTGGTTGTGGAACAGCAGCGGGCCCAGCCCGGCCTCGCGGGAGGCCTTGCCGATCCGGTTGAACTCCCGTGCCACGTCCCGGAATCCGGCCGGCGTGTGCAGCGAGCCGGGCAGACTCGGCACCACCGGCCACTTCGCGCCCAGCGTGTGCAGGTCGTCCAGGGCCTGCGGCAGTCCGGCGCCGCGCAGAGTGTCGTACGAGACGTGTTCGAGCACCGCCCGCAGACCCGTCGCGTCCAGCATGCGGCGGATGCCGGGCGCGCCGTTGCCGTGCCGTCCGCTCACGCCGACCGTCGCGTACCCGATCTCCGCGAGCCGCTCCAGGGTGCCGTGGAAGTCGGCGGCCAGCGGGCCGCGCATCGTGTACAGGTGCATGCCGATGGCGCCGCGCGGAATCCGCCGCAGGGGCGCGGCGGTCGCCCGGGGCGCCATCGCGGCCGCCGTCGCGAGGCCGAGCGACGTACCGAGAAACGCCCGCCGTGTCGTCGCACGCCATCGGGATCCGGTGGGACTCAACTCCATGGAAAACTCCCTCACTTGACCGTGATGCGGACCGAGCCGGTCGTCGTGTCACCCTGGTCGTCCGTGACCGTCAGACGCGCGGTGTAGCTGCCCTTGCGGGCGTACGTGTGCGCCGCGCGGGCGCCCTCCTCGCCTTCGGTCTTGCTGTTGTCGCCGAAGTCCCAGTGGTACGAGGCGACTTGACGCCCCGGCAGGAGATCCACCGAGCCGGACAGCTGCACCGCGAGCGGCGCGCTGCCCTCCGCGGGCGCGGCCTCGACCTCGACCTGGGACGCCGGACGCGCCTGAGTGCCGGGCCCGTTGAAGTGCAGCCAGTCCAGGGACAGCAGGTCCGGCTTGCCGTCGGCCCACTCGGGGTTGGTGAACACCGCGTACAGCGTGACGCTCCTGCCGGGGTCCTTCAGCTCGGTCGTCGGGGAGACCACGTTGCCCCAGCCGCCCGTGTCCGGCACCGACACCTTGCCGAGCAGCTCGCCCGTGGGGGAGCCGGCGCGGAACTCGATGTCACCACCGAGTCCGGCCGAGGCGGCGCCGACGGTCACGGACTCGACGCCCTTGAGGTGCGTGGGCGCGAAGCCGACCCAGTCGCCGTGCTCGATCCCGGCGAGGCGTTTGCCGCCCGAGGCGTCCGCGCGGCCGGCCACCTCCGCGCCGCCGTGCGCCCCGCCGGTCGTCGTGAAGTGCTCGGCCTCCCGGAACGAGGTGCGCAGCGTCAGCGCGTCCGACCCGGTGAGCGCGGGCACCCCGCCGGGGCCGCCCTCGTCCTCGTACGCGGCGGTGATGCCGTAGTAGAGATTCTGCCCGGGGCCGTGGCTGTCACCGGCATCCGTGGCGATCTTCCCCGCGCAGCCCGTGTAGTTGTCCAGCGGGTGCAGATGGGAGTCGTGGCCGAGCTGCGACTGCACGACGACCCGGGAGCAGTCGACCTTGCCGTCCTCCGGGTCCTTCACCTGGACCGTGAACGGAATGGTGTCGCCGAAGGAGAACATCCCGCCGTCGTCCGGCGTCCGGATCGTCACCTCGGGCCGGGTGTTGCCGACGGTCACCTCCTGCACGGCCAGCGCGGTCAGCTCCTTCGGCGCGGTCACCTTCAGGCGAGCGCTGTACCGGCCGTTCTTCTCGTACGTGTGGGTGGGCTCGGCCTCGGTCGAGTCGGTCGTGCCGTCCCCGTCGAAGTCCCAGGAGTACGTCACCGGGGTGCCGTCGGGCAGGCCCGAGCCCTTGCTGGAGAACTTCACGGTGAGCGGTCCCGGGCCGTTGTCGGGCGAGGCGGAGATCCGCGCCGCCGGCAGCCGGTCGTCGCCGACGTAGTCGATGCGGTAGATGCCCGCGCCCTCGTTGGCGCCGCCGCGTCCGGTGCCGCTGCCCACGCCGAAGTCGATCACGTACAGGGCGCCGTCAGGACCGAAGTCCGCGTCGAAAGGCTGGTTCCACTTCATGTCCTCGAAGACCGAGTTGATGGAATGCAGATCCCCTGCCTTGGCGGGCGGGAAGCGCGGGTCCTGGAATGTCTGGTCCTTGTTCTGGATGGAGAACGACTTGAAGTACTTCCGGGTCAGTTCGTAAGTCAGCCACTTCCCCTCGAACGCCTCGGGGAACTTCGTGCGGTACGTGTTGTCCGCGTCGTAGTCGTACACGGGACCGCTCATCGGGCCGCCGCCCCCGGTGCCGAGTTCGGGGAACTCCTTCGACTCGGAGTAGGCGTACCAGACCAATGCCGGCTGTGCGGGCGGGAGTTCACGCAGACCGGTGTTGTTGGGGGAGTCGTTGACCGGCTTGGCGCAGTCGAATTTCGCCCCGGACGTCTGCGTCGCGAAGTCGTAGTCGTTGAACGGGGTGTTGTTGCCGATGCAGTACGGCCAGCCGTAGTTGCCCGCCTTCGTGATGCGGTTGTACTCGACCGTCCCCTCGGGCCCGCGGTCCGGCACGGCGCTGCGGGCGTCCGGCCCGTAGTCGGCGACGAGCAGGGCGCCGCTCAGCGGGTCCGTGGTGATGCGGAACGGATTGCGCAGGCCCATCGCGTAGATCTCGGCGCGGGTCTTCTCGGTGCCGGGCGCGAACAGATTGCCCTGCGGGACCGAGTAACTCCCGTCGTCCTCCGGCGTGATGCGCAGAATCTTGCCGCGCAGGTCATTGGTGTTGCCCGAGGTGGCCTGGGCGTCCCAGGCCCGCCGGCCCTCGCGCTCGTCGATCGGCGCGAATCCGTCCGAGGCGAACGGGTCCGTGTTGTCGCCCGTCGCGACGTACAGATCGCCCTTCTTGTCGAACGCGATCGACCCGGCCATATGCGAATTGGCCCGGCCCTCGCCCCGGAACGTCGGAATGGTGAGGAGGCGCTTCTCGGACGCCATGTCGACCTTGCCGCCGCTCTCCGTGAACCGCGACAGGTTGAGCCGTTTCTCGGTCTTGTCCGAATGCAGCAGATACAGCCAGTGGTTGTCCTGGAAATCCGGGTCGAGCGCGAGGCCGAGCAGCCCGTCGGACTGGCTCGTCATCTGAGGCGTGTACTCGAAGTCGAGGGCCGTCGTGACCGCCAGCGTCTCCTGGTCGATGACCTTCAGCTTGCCGGTGCGCTGGATGAAGAACACCCGCCGGTCCGGGGCGACCGCCAGCTCGAACGGGTCGGCCAGGTCCTCCGTGGCGAGGGGGGTGCGCTGGAACGCGCCGGTCTTGGTGGCCGTGCAGTCACCGGGCTTCGCGCCCGCCGCCCACTCGATGCCGCCGAGCAGATGCTTCCGGAACGCCTCCTCGGAGAACGCCGACTTGTCGTGCCCGCCGGCCGTGAACCAGGACCGGCCGCCGTCGTAGTTCTGACACCAGGACCACGGGTGGTCGACGCCCTCGTCCAGCCCCTCGATGCCGTCGCGCACCTTGATCTGCGCGAGCGTGTGCACCTTCCCGGTCGGATTGGCGCGCCAGTTGTACCACTCCTCGCTGCGCTCCCAGAGCTGGGGCAGGCCCTTCGTGGAGGGGTGTGCCTGGTCGAGCACCTTGATCCGGCCCGTCTGCACGGCCGGGTGCTTGTCGAAGATCGCGCCGACCAGGCCCTCGTACCACTCCCAGTCCCGCTCGCTGGCGGACGCGGAGTGCAGGCCGACCCAGCCGCCACCGCCCCGGATGTACGTCTGCAGGGCGGCGCGCTGCTCGGCGTTCAGGAGATCGCCCTTCTCCGGCGTGGAGTTGGTGTTGTTGAACACCACGGCCTGGAAGCGGGCGAGGTTGGCGTCGGTGAACGCGCCCGCGTCGTCGGTCGCCTCGACCTCGAAGCCGTGCTCGCTGCCCAGCTTCTCGATGGCCTCGATGCCGGCGGGGATGGAGTCGTGGGCGAAGTTCGTCACCTTCGAGAACACGAGCACGCGAAAGGGCGCCGCCTGCGCGGGAGTCGGGACCGAGGAGACTCCCAGCGCGAGGATCAGCGCCAGTAGGGCGAGCAGGGTGAGCAGTGGTCTTCGGGCGGTGCGTATCGGGTGACTCATGGGCGCTCCCTGGGCTCGGGACGGCTGCGGGTGGATAGAAAGCGCTTTCTGGAGTGCGTCGTTCAGAGTAGGTTCGAGGTTCCGGGGGGTCAATGGGGCGTCGGTTGCCGGCGTAGGGCTGGTGTGCGCGGCCACTTACGGGAGAGGGTCGTCCACAAGGACCCGCACAGCGAAGGAGCCGTACTCGATGACGTACTCCGTGGGAATGGCCACCGCCCGCGACGGCGTGCAGATCGCCACCTACACCTGGCAGCCGGAGAACGGCCGCCCGCGCGCGTGGGTGCAGATCGCCCACGGCGCCGCCGAACACGGCCTGCGCTACGACCGGTTCGCCCGCCACCTCGCCGCCCACGGCTTCGGCGTCATCGCCTCCGACCACCGCGGCCACGGCGCCACCGCCAAGGGCACCGGCGGCTACGGCGTCACCGGCGCGGACATCGAGGACTCCTGGCGCGCGATGGTCGACGACCTCAAGGCGGTCGGCGACCCGGTGCGCGCCCTGCAGCCCGGTGTCCCGCTGGTCCTCCTCGGCCACAGCATGGGCTCGCTCCTCGCCCGGGACTACGTCCAGGAGTACGCGGACGACCTCGCCGGACTGATCCTCTCCGGCACGTTCCGCTCGCTGCCGGGCGCCGAGATCGAGGGGTCCGCGGCCGAGCTTGAGCGCGAGGTCGCCGAGCGCGGCCGCACCGCCCTGTCGGACTTCATCCCGCGCCTCTTCGCCTCGTTCAACGACGCCTTCGAGCACCGCACCGGCTTCGAGTGGCTCTCCCGCGACGAGGCCGAGGTGGACACGTACGTCGCCGACGAGCGCTGCGGCTTCCCGTTCTCGGCGGGCCTCGCCCTCGACTGGGTCCGCAACGCCCGCAAGATCAACGACCCGCGCAACCTCGCCCGCGTCCCCGCCGACCTGCCGGTGCACATCGCCGTCGGCACGGAGGACCCCTGCAACCAGCGGATGACCCTGGTCTACGAACTCCTGGAGGACTTCCGCTACGTCGGCGTCACCGACCTCACCTGGAAGGGGTACGAGGGCGCCCGCCACGAGATCCTCAACGAGACCAACCGGGACGAGGTCCAGCGGGACCTGACCGAGTGGCTGGACAAGCACGTCTGAGCCCGGCCGCGCGGGGCGCCGGGGGAGGCGCCGGAAGTCCCCCGGCGCGGCAACCGGGCCTCGGGGGGCGGCCGTTGTCAGGGCCTAGTGTCGGGGACATGGCCGCAAAGTCCTTGACCTCAGACGACGTGCGCGCGGCAGCCCTCGCGCTGCCGCAGACCACCGAGAAGATCGCCTGGTCCATGCCCACCTTCCGGGTGGCGGGCAAGATGTTCGCGACGCTCCCCGAGGACGAGACCTCGATCGCCGTCCGCTGCCCCAAGGAGGAGCGGGACGAGCTGGTCCTCGCGGAGCCCGGCAAGTTCTGGATCGCCGGCCACGAGGCCCAGTTCGCCTGGGTCCGCGCCCGCATCGACCGCCTGGAGGACCTGGACGAGCTCCGCGACATCCTCGCGGACTCCTGGCGTCAGGCGGCCCCGGCCCAACTCATCGAGCAGTACCCGCAGTTGGGCGTGCCGAGACCGGAGTGAGCCCCGGCGGGTCTCAGGCGGCAGGCATCCGGCTCGGCAGAAAGTCCGTGATGCGGGCCCGCAGGGACGCCGGGTCGAGCCCGTGCGCGCGCAGGTGCTCGGCCATGTCCCCGTACCGCCGAAGCTCGCGCCGGCCGACGCCGAGCCCGAGCACCCGGTGCGGCACGGACTGCAGGGCCTCGTTCGCGGCGGCCGTGGACGTCCCGGCCAGATACGGCTCGACGATCACCACGTCCGGCCCGTCCCCGGCCGCCCGGCGCAGCGCCTCGCCGTCGAAGGGGCGCACGGTCGTCGCGTACAGCACGGTCACGTCCAGGCCCTCGACCGCCGCGAGCACGTTGTCCAGCATCGGCCCGACGGCGATCACGACACCGCCGCGCCCCTCGCGCACGGTGAGCATGCGCGTGCCGTCGACGCCGAGCCCGTCCCGGTTCGCCTGCTCCGACAGTCGTACGTACACCTTGTCGTCCCCGGCGGCGACCGCGTGCCGCAGCAGCGCCTCCGCCTCGTCCGCGTGGCCCGGCACGTGCACGGTCCAGCCGTCGAGGGTGTCGAGCAGCGCCACGTCGCCGGGCGCCATATGGGTGAAGCCGCCGGCCGGCCAGTCGTACGAGCCGCCCGCGCTGACCAGGACGCCGCCCGCGCCCTGATGCCCGAAGTCCAGCTTGACCTGCTCGAAGGGCCGCTCGACGAGGAAGCCGGCGAAGGTGTGCACGACCGGCCGCATCCCGGTCAGCGCGAGCCCGGCCCCGGCGCCGACGAGCAGCTGCTCCCGGATGCCGACGTTGATCACGCGGTCCGGATGCCGCCGCTCCGCCTCCTCGACCCGGTCCCGGGTGATCTCGGCGAGCACGAGCGCGACCCGGGGGTCCTGGTCGAGCAGTTCGGTGACGGTACGGGCGAAACGGTCACGCATGGAGTCCATGGTCATCCTCCGAGGGGGTGTGGTCGTGGGTCAGCGGGCCGCGGTGACGTTCTTCGGCTCGACGCGGGCGATCACCGCGTGCGGCCGACCCGGGTGCGGGGTCGTGTACGCGGCGTGCAGGGCCTCGTGGTCGCGGCCGTCGACGGTCGCCGTGGACCAGCCGGCCGCCTCGAACCGCGCCGCGAGCCCGCCCGGCCTGGCGTGGCTGGCCGAGGAGTTGTCGATCACCAGCACATGCAGCCGGTCGAGCCCGGCCGGGCCCGCGTACGCGATCGCCTCGTGATTGCTGCCCTCGTCCAGCTCCGCGTCGCCGACCAGGACCCAGACGGCCGGATCGGTCAGCCCCTGCGCGCGCAGCCCCAGCGCCGAACCGACGCCGATCGGCAGCCCGTGCCCGAGCGAGCCGCTGCCGATCTCCGCGCCCGGCACCAGCAGCCGGTCCGGGTGATGCCCGAGCGGGGAGTCGTACGAGCCGAACCCCGGCAGCACGTCGACGGGCACGAAGCCCTGCGCGGCGAGCACCGCGTAGTACGCCATCGGGCCGTGCCCCTTGGACAGCAGGAACCGGTCCCGGCCGGGGTCGTCGACGGTGCCGGGGGAGACGCGCAGCACGCGGTCGTACAGGACCCAGAGCGCGTCGAGGGTCGAGGTGGCGGCGGGCCCGTGCTTCTCGTCGCCGGTCATCAGGGCCATGAGGCGGGGGAGGTCGGCGTAGCCGTACGCGGGGGCCTGGACAGTCGTGGTCGTCGTCATGGGAAGGAGCGTGCAACCTCAATCAAAGTTGAGGTCAAGCACGGACGGTGGGCGTGCGTCGAGATCCGGCCGCCACGCTCCGTGCGGTCACGGAAACGGCTCCACGGAAACGGCTCCACGGAAACGGATTCACGACCACCCGCCCGAGTGCGGTATTGTTTCCGTGCGCGTTCGGCCCGGGGAAAAGCCCAGGTCACGAACGGCAACGGGACGTGGCGCAGCTTGGTAGCGCACTTGACTGGGGGTCAAGGGGTCGCAGGTTCAAATCCTGTCGTCCCGACGTTGCTTTCGCGGACAGAGGCCGTTTCCGATCATCGGGAACGGCCTTCGTCGTCTGCGCGGACGCTGTCGTCAGGAAGCTCCCAAGGTGGTGAACCGCGGGCGCCGGTCTGGCGTACACCCCCCGTGGTGAGCCGATGACAGCGGAGCGGAAGTGGGTCATGACGGCGGATGAACAGCTGCTGCGCGCGCTGTACGACGAGCATGCGGGCGTCCTGCACGCCTTCGTGCTGCGCTATGTGTCCGACCGGCAGCGCGCGGAGGACGTGGTGCAGGAGACGTTGCTGCGGGCCTGGCGGAATCTGGACGCCATCGACCCGCAGCAGGGCAATCCGCGTTCCTATCTGTTCTCGGTCGCCCGCAATGTCCTCACCGACCAGTGGCGCGCCGAGCAGCGTCGGCCGCGCCTGGTGCAGAACGACGAGGCGATTCAGTCCGCGGCGGCCGCCGACGACCTGGAGCGGATGCTCGACGGCTGGCTGGTGACCGAGGCGCTGGCCCGGCTCTCGCCCGAGCACCGTGCGACGATCGTCGAGCTGTACTACGGGGGACGCAGCATCGCCGAGGCCGCCGCGAAGCTCGGGATTCCCGCCGGGACCGTGAAGTCCCGTGCGTACTACGCCGTGCGGTCGCTGCGGACGGTGCTGGAGGAAATGGGAGTGGTGCGGTGAAGGAGCAGAGCCGGCAGCAGCACGAGGAGCTGCGCACGCTGCTCGGGGCCTATGTGCTCGGCGGACTGGGCGCGGGGGACCGGGAGCGCCTCGAATCCCATCTGGCGCGGTGCGACTCCTGCCGGGAGGAGCTGTCCGCGTACGCCGTCCTGCCCGGCCTGCTCCATCAGGCGGGGCCGCCGCCGGAGGCCGTTCCGCCGCCGGAGTCCACGTGGGAGGGGCTGGTCGCCACGGCCCGCGCCGAGCGTGCCGCCGAGCGGACCGCCGGGCGGTCCGACGGCCGCTCCGACGCCCGGCGAGGCCGTTGGGGCCTGCGGCCGCGCCTGGCCCTGGCGGCCGCGGCGGCGGCAGCGGGCCTGGTCATCGGCGGCGGCACCGTCGGCGTCGTCGGCCTGGGCGGCGACCACCGCGCCGCGCCCGCAGGACCGGGGCCGGACGGTGAGCCGCTGACCGCCCTCGCGGGCAGCCCCGCGAGCGGGCACGGCAGCCTGGAGGCGCGGGCCTGGGGCACCGAAGTCGCCTTGCACGTCGAGGACTTGCCGACGGGCGAGCACTTCGTGGCCTGGGTGGTCGACCGGGACGGGCGCCGGGAGCAGGCCGCCGTCTGGTCGTCCACGCCGAACGGCAGCGCCCGGCTGCGCGGCGCCTCCTCGATCCCGCGCGACCGGGTCGCGACCCTGCGCGTGACCACCCGCGACGGCAAGCCCTTGCTGGAGATGCGGCCCTGAGCGTCTCGCCTCGATCGACCCCGGGTTCCGGATGACGCCCCCTCGGCGAGTCATATCCCGGAATCCCGACGAGTCATATCCCGGAATCCGGAACCATGCGGCTCGAATTCCATCCCTCCTCCGGTGAACCGGACGGCGCCGCCCGGCGTACACGCCCCGGAACCGGTCATCGGAGGAGGTCGAAGTGGGAACGAGAAAGTTCCGCAGGAACGTGGTCGCGGCGACCGCGGCTGCGGCCGTCGTGGCCGCGGGAGGGGTCGGGGTGGCGTCGGTGGACCCCGGCGGTGCGACGGCGCCGCGGTCGTCCGACAGGGCCCCGGCGGCAGGGCGGACGAAAGCCCCGGTCCAGGCACCGGCGTTGCCGGGCGCCCAGGGGATCTCCCCGTCCGACCGGGTCTATACCGCGGACCAGACGTCCAACACCGTCACCGTCATCGACCCGTCGAAGGACCGGGTCCTGGGCACCCTCGCCCTGGGCTCGCAACGGCTCGACGGCGTCCTGGGCGCGCAGTACCTGAAGGAGGTCGGGGTCCACGGGCTCGGCTTCTCCCGCGACGGACGCCACCTCGGCGTGGTCAGCGTCACCACCAACTCGGCGGTCGTCATCGACACGGCCACCAACGAGATCGTGTCCAAGACATACGTCGGACGGGCCGCCCACGAGGGCTTCTTCAGCGCCGACGGAACCGAGTTCTGGGTCGCCGAGCGCGGGCAGGACACCGTGGCCGTGGTCGACGTCCGGCACGGCGGCGTCAAGGAGCGGATCCGTACCGGGCAGGGCCCGAGCAAGGTGCTGTTCAGCCCGGACGGCAAGCGGGCCTACGTCAACCACATCGGGACCGCGCAGGTCACTGTCGTGGACACCGCGCAGAAGAAGGTCGTGCAGCGCATCCGCGGCATCGGCGACGTGTTCTCCCCGGACGCCGCGCTCTCCCCGGACGGACGGGAGCTGTGGGTCGGCCAGAAGAAGGCCGGCAAGGTGACCGTCGTCGACGTGCGCGCCGGACGCGTCCTGACCGTGCTCGACACCGGGCCGGAGACCAACCACATCAACTTCGTCACCACGGCCGACACCGCCTACGCGTACGTGACCGTCGGCGGCCGCGACGAGACGCTGGTCTACGAGCGCCGCGGCGCGCACCCCCAACTGGTGGACCGCATCCGCAACTCCGGCTCCACGCCCCACGGCATCTGGCCCAGCCCGGACAACACCAAGGTCTACGTGGCGCTTGAGCGCGGCGACGCCGTGGACGTCATCGACACCCGCACCCGCCGGGTGACCAAGTCCCTCGACGTCGGCCAGGATCCGCAGGCCCTGGTGTACGTGGCGCGGTCCGCGCCCGCCGCGAACGCCGGACTCGGACGCCAGGGCCTGTCCGCGGCCACCCGCGACGTCCCGGTGGACGCACCCGGGGACGCCGATGTCGAGGTGACCGCACGCCCCGTCGACGGACTCGACCAACTCCAGCTCTCCGCAAAGGCACTTGAGCCCTCGACCGCGTACACCCTCTACGCCCGCCGGGCGGGGGAGCGCGTCCCGCTGGTCGACTTCACCACCGACGCCAAGGGCGCCGCACCCCGGGTGCTGGTCTTCGCCCGCTTCACCGGCGTGTACGACGACCGTCTGACCGTCGCACGCGCCACCGGAACGTCCGCCAACACGGACCACGGGGGCCACGGGGGCAACGGGGACCACGGGGCGCACGCGCACGACGACTGATGGCGCCCCGCCCGGAACACCCCCCTCAGCCGCATCACCCAGCACATCCCGTACCGCAAACCCCGTAACCCATCAGCACACGAGGAGTAGACATGCGTCACAAGCCGTCCAAGCGCACCCTGTTCGCCGCCGCCACCGCCGGGGTGATCGCCGCGGCCACCGCGGTCGCGTCCGCCGTGGCCGCCCCCGAGTCCGCCCGCGAGTCCGCCCGCGAGTCCGGCTCCGCGGCCCGGCCGAAGGACGACCGGCCCGTCGAGGTCGAGGTGTTCGCCCCCGCCGAGGGCGATGTCGCCGGAGCCGAGGGCAAGGGCTGGTTCGTGGACCTGGAGGTGTCCTACCCCGGCGGCCCCGACGGACTGCGCCGGGCCGGGTTCAGCGGCGCGCAGCTCACCGGCCCGGCCGGGCACAACAACGTGCCGCCGCTGCCCGGCACGTTCTCCCCCGGGCAGGACGACCGCCTTCCCGGCCTTGTCGTCCTCGGTTCCACGACGATCGACGACCCGGACCGCAAGTTCGCCGGCCCCGGCACCAACCTGGCCGACCTGTTCAACGTGACGGGCATCAGCGACCGGTCCGCCGACGCCACCAGGCTGTGGGACACCTGGATCGTCGGCGACTCCATCATGGGCAAGGACATCGACACCGTCCTGACCGTCGCGGTGGTCGACGACCTCGACGACAACGGGGTGTACGACGACGCCCCGGACGTCGTGAAGGACCTGAACGGTGACGGGCGCGTCGACGGAAAGGACCTGAAGGCCCTGGGCGTCGCCTCGGAGGTCGAGAAGGTCCGCTTCCGTCTGAACGGTGCCCCCGCCGCCTGACCCCCGTACGAGAACGTGGCCGACCGGCCCCCACCGATGCAACGGGTGGGGGCCGGTCGGCCGTTCATCCGCAGGGTGCGGTCACAGGGTTCCGGTCAGGTACTGGAGGACGAGGCTGGTGACGGAGACGACGATCCACAGGCAGGCGCCGAGGACGAGCGGCCGCGGGCCGGTGCGGCGCAGGCCGCCGAGGTCGGTGGAGAGCCCCGTGGCGGCGAGCGCGACGGTGATGAGGAAGACCGAGAGCTCGCTGAGTCCGGGGTGGGCGGCCGCCGGGATGAGGCCGAGGGTGTTGGCCGTGGTCATCAGCAGGAAGCCGACCAGGAACACGGGCACCAGCTTGACCACCCGGGGCCGGGGACCGGGCGCCGCGTCCGACGCGGCACGGTCGCGGCGCCGCACCAGCCAGGCGAGCCCCAGACAGATGGGGATGATCATGAGGGTGCGGGTGAGTTTGACGACGACCGCATGGTTCGAAGCGATCGGACCGTACGTGGCGGCCGCGGCGACCACGGAGGACGTGTCGTTGACCGCGGTGCCCGCGAAGAGGCCGAAGCTCTCCTGGCTCATCCCGAGCAGATGGCCGATCAGGGGGAAGGTGAGCACGGCCGCGACGTTGAACAGGAAGATGGTGGAGACCGCGTAGGCCACCTCGACGCCGGCCGCGCGGATCACCGGTGCGGTGGCCGCGATCGCCGACGCGCCGCAGACGCCGGTGCCCACACCGATCAGCGTACGCAGGTCCCTGACGACGCCGAGCCGGCGGCCGATGCCGTACGCGCAGGCCAGACAGATCACCAACGAGCCGATCATCACCGGCAGCGAGCTGACGCCCACGTGGACCATCTGGGTCAGCGACAGCTGGGAACCCAGTACGACGACCGATATCTGCAGGACCCGCTTGGCGGCGAACGCGATGCCGGGACGCCACCGTGGGCCCGGCTTCAGCAGGGCGGCGATCAGCACGCCGAGGACGATCCCGGCCACCGGGCCGCCGACGAGCGGGAACACCTTGCCGATCGCCGTGGCCGCCACGGCGATGGCCAGGGCGAGGGCCAGACCCGGTACGAGCGCGGCCGCTCCCGCCGGGCTCGTGGCCGTAGTGGTGCCCGTGCCCGTGCTCGTGCTCGTGCTCGTGCCCGCGTCCGTGTCCGTGTCCGTGCCGGTGGTCGTGTCCGTGCTTGTGCCCGTGGTCGTGCTCGTGCTCGTGGTCGGGCGGGGCGGCTCGGGGTGGTGTCCGGAGGGCTGGGCCGCCGACGCGGACTCGGCCTTCGGTGGGGTGACCTGACGGTCCAGATCTTCGCTCATGGCCTCGACTCTGGGACGCTCCGTTGCGCGGTTGTAGCCCCGAGTTCGCGAGGAGGTCATAGCCAACCGATATGACTCCGGACCGGATCCGGCCCCTACCCTGGAGCCATGAGCCAGTTGCCGGATCTGGAGTCCCTGCGGCTGCTCGTCCTGGTCGGAGATGCGGGAAGCCTGAGCAGTGCGGCGGCGCAGCTCGGACTGGCGCAACCGTCGGCGAGCAAGCGGCTGTCCCTGCTTGAGCGCAAGCTGGGCCTGGTCCTCGTGGACCGGACACGGCGCGGGTCGCAACTCACCGACGCGGGCCGGGCGGTGGCCGGATGGGCCCAGCGGGTCCAGCAGGAGATGGAGGGGCTGCTGACCGGCGCGGAGGCGCTGCGGACGAAGCGGGACGCCGAGCTGCGGGTGGCGGCCAGCATGACCGTGGCCGAGTGCCTGGTGCCGGGCTGGATAGGCGAACTGCGCCGGGCACGGCCCGAGTTGTACATCGGCCTCCAGGTGACCAACAGCGAGCACGTCCCCGAGCTGCTGCGCAGCGGGGCGGCGGACCTCGGGTTCGTCGAGTCGCCGCTGGCCCCGACCGGGCTGACCGCCTGTCAGGTCGCCTGCGACCGGCTGCTCGTGGTGGTCGCGCCGGGGCACCCCTGGACGCGGCGCCGCCGCCCGCTGGGCATCGCCGAGCTCGCCGCCGCACCGCTGGTGCTGCGCGAACGCGGATCGGGCACCCGGGAAACGCTGGACCAGGCGCTGCGCCAGGCCGGTGTGGGCGAGCCGCTGCCGCTCCTTGAGCTGGGCTCGGCGACCGCCGTACGCAACGCCGTGATCGCCGGCACCGGCCCGGCGGTGATCAGCGAACTCGCCGTACGGGCCGACCTCGCCGACGGCCGGCTGCTGCCGGTGGAGGTCGAGGGCATGGAACTGCGCCGGGCCCTGCGCGCGGTCTGGGCAACGGGGCGCACCCTCGTGGGGCCCGCCGCGGAACTCCTCGCCGTGACGAGACGCCGAGGGAAGAAGGGGTGACCGGGGGAGGGCGGTGGTGAGGTGCGCAGGCCCCGCCCCGCGGCCAGCACGACGGCGGCGTGCTCCTCGTACGGGAGCACGCCGCCGTCGTTCGCTCGTGACGCGGTCCCCGCGCGGGAGCCCGGGAGCGGCCCCGCGCGGGAGCCCGGGAGCGGCCCCGCGCGGGAGCCCGGGAGCGGCCCCGCGCGGGAGCCCGGGGGAGCGGGTCGTGCCGTTCAGCGCTCCCGGAGCAGGCCGGGGGGCCGGGCCAAGGAGCGGGTCAGGGACATGGGGTGGACTCTTCCTGGTGCGATGAACCGGATGGGCTGAGGGCAACCGGAGGCGCTGAACAGGCCGGACGGGCCGAAGCGGCCGGGTCGACCGCGGACGCCTCCGTGCGCTCCACCGCCTGCAACCCGCCCACCAGCGCGATCGCCGCGATGTCCGAGCCCGAGCAGCCCCGGGACAGGTCGTGCAGCGGCGCCGCAAGGCCCTGCAGCAGGGGGCCGATGGCCGCGGCGCCGCCGGACCACTGGGCGATCTTGTAGCCGATGTTGCCTGCCTCCAGGTTCGGGAAGACGAAGGTGTTGGCGCTGCCCGCGACGGGTGAGGCGGGCGCCTTGGAGTGGCCGATGGCGGGCACCGCCGCCGCGTCGTACTGCAGCTCGCCGTCGACGGCCAGTCCGGGCGCGGCGGCACGGACCAGCCGTACGGCCTCGCGTACCCGCTCGACGCGTGGATGCGAGGCGCTGCCGCGCGTGCTGAACGACAGGAAGGCGACCCGCGGGTCCTCCCCCGCCAGCGCGCGGTAGGTGGCGCCGGTGGCCTGGGCGATGTCGGCGAGCTGCGCGGGGTCCGGATCGACGACCACCGCGCAGTCCCCGTAACCGAGGGTGCGGCCGTCCGGACGGACCATCAGAAAGCTGCTGGAGAGGGTACGGATGCCGGGCGCCAGGCCCACCACGTACAGCCCGGCCCGCAGCACGTCCGCCGTGGGACGGGTGCTGCCCGCGACGCAGGCCCGCACGTCGCCGAGGCGCAGCGCCGTGGCGGCGAGGAACAGCGGGTCGGCGGCGAGTTCGCGGCGTTCGCCGGCCGAGAGTCGCGGGCGGGCGTCCAGGGCCGCGCCGAGGGTGTCCGCGTAGCGGGGGTCGGCCGCCATCCGGGCGGGGTCGAGGATGTCGAACAGGCCGGGGTCGTCCGGGAGTTGCAGCCCGATGTCGGCGGCGAGCGCCCGGATGCGGGCGGGGTCGCCGACCAGGACCGGGGTGACGGCGCCCTGGGCGGCGAGGCGGGCGGCGGCCCACAGCGCCCGCGCGTCGGTCCCGTCGGCGAGCGCGACGCGCGGCCGGTGGCCGCACCGGCGCAGCCGTGCGGCCCACGATTCGACCAGGTGGTGTACGGCGGGCCCCGCCTGTCCTGCGGGCGGCCGCGCCGGGGCGAGTGGATCAACGAGCATGGTTCGGGGCTCCGTTGGGAGGAGGACGGCGGAACAGGGGGCGCCGGGGGAGGGGTACGCGAGTTGGTGACGTCCCGCCCGGGACCGGCGTTGGCCGGACCAGGTCGGTGCCTGGTCCGGCCGGTCCGGCGCCGGGTGTCCGAGGAGGGAACGCACGCGGCGCCGGGGCACGCCCGCGGTACGGGACCCGCCGCACCGGTCAGGGCAGCCGGGCGGGCGGGTCGTGCTGCGGGCGGCCGATCGGGATGCCGGGCTGCCGAGGGATGCCGGGCTGCCGAGGGATATCGGGTTGCCGAGGGATATCGGGTTGCCGGGGATATCGGGCTGCCGGGGATACCGGGCCGCCGGAGATACCGGCGACCGGTCAGACGTAGTCCTGGTACTTCTCCAGGAACCGGACCGGCTTGGACAGCGCGTCGCGGCGGAACGGGTCGCCCAGCTCGCGGGTGCACATGATCTCGATGACCGTCGTCCGGCCCTCGTTCATCTGGGCGTCGACGGCCTGGCGCAGCGCCGGGCCGACGTCGTCCAGCTTCTCCACGACGATGCCGTCGGCGCCCATGGCCTGGGCGATCCCGGCGAAGCTCTCGCTCTCCAACTCGCCCGCCACGAAGCGGCGGTTGTAGAAGTCGACCTGGTTCTTCTTCTCCGCGCCCCACTGCCGGTTGTGGAAGACCACGGCGGTGACGGGGATGTCGTGGCGTACGGCGGTCATGATCTCGCCCATGCTCATGCCCCAGGCTCCGTCACCGGCGTACGCGATGGCCGGGCGGTCCATGGCCGCGGCCTTGGCGCCGATGATGGTCGGCAGCGCGTAGCCGCAGTTGCCGAAGCTCATCGGGGCGAAGAAGGAACGGGGCTCCTCGAAGCGCAGGTAGCTGTTGGCCACGGAGTTGATGTTGCCGATGTCGGTGGAGACCATGACGCGCGGCGGCATGGCCTTCTCCAGCTCGCGCAGCACCTCGCGGGGGTGCAGCCAGTCGCCCTCCTCCCGCTCCTGCTCCGCGATCATGTCGAGGCTGAACGGGTCGGTCTCGTGGGTCCAGTCACTGAGCTCCTGCTCCCACGCGTCCTTCTCCGCCTGGGTCTTCGCGGCACGCTCCGCGCGGGTGGCGTCGCAGGCGAGGGACTTCTCGGCCAGCCGCTCGGTCAGGGCCGAGGCCGTGGCCTTGGCGTCGCCGCAGATGCCGACGGTGATCTTCTTGACCAGGCCGAGCATCTTGTGGTCGGCGTCTATCTGGATGATCTTCGCGTTCTTGGGCCAGTAGTCCATGCCGTGCTGCGGCAGCGTGCCGAACGGGCCGAGGCGCGAGCCCAGGGCGATGACCACGTCCGCCTGGGAGATCAGCTTCATCGCGGCCTTGGAGCCCTGGTAGCCGAGCGGGCCGCACCACTGCGGGTGGCTGGCCGGGAACGAGTCGTTGTGCAGGTAGCTGTTGACCACGGGGGCGCCGAGGCGTTCGGCGAGCGCCTTGCACTCCTCCACGGCGTCGGCCATGACCACGCCGCCGCCGGAGATGATCACCGGGAACTCGGCGGTGGCGAGCAGTTCGGCGGCGTCGTTCAGGCTCTGCTCGCCGCCGGGGCCGCGGTCGAGGCGGTTTGGCTGCGGGATCTCGGCCTCGATCTCGCCGTAGAAGTGGTCGCGCGGGATGTTGAGCTGGGTGGGGCCGATCTCGGACATGGCCCGGTCGAAGGCGCGGCCGGTGTACTCGGCCATCCGCTTCGGGTTGTTGACGTGCGCCTGGTACTTGGTGAACTCCTGGAACATCGGCAGCTGGTTGGCCTCCTGGAAGCCGCCGAGGCCGGTACCCATGGTGCCCGCCTCCGGGGTCACCATGACGACCGGGCTGTGCGCCCAGTACGCGGCGGCGATCGCGGTGACGCAGTTGCTGATGCCGGGGCCGTTCTGGCCGATCACGACGCCGTGCCGGCCGCTCACCCGTGCGTAGCCGTCGGCCATGTGGCCGGCGCCCTGCTCGTGGACCACCGGGATCAGGCGGATGCCGGCCGGGGCGAAGATGTCCATGGCGTCCATGAACGCCGAGCCCATGATGCCGAACATGTCGGTGACCCCATTGGCCACCAGCGTCTCGACGAAGGCCTCCGAGGGGGTCATCTTCTGGACGCCGGTGACGACGGCACGGCTGGCGTCCGTCTGCTTCTCACTCATGGTTCCACTCCTTCGACAGGCTCATCGGATGAAGAAATCGGTACGTGGCGTTCCTGAAATCAGGATCTGGCTGGACTGTAGGGTGCTTCACCGGGAGCGTCAACGAGTCATTCGAGAAAATGAGATCTGTTACGCTGAATTCCGGAACTTGAACCGTTGTGATCCCTACACGTGGGGGAGTCGTGGACCTGACTCGCGAGCCCGATCCGACCGCGCTGAACGGCGATACGCCGACGATGCGTCTGTTCTCGCTGCTCGAACTGATCGCGGCCAAGGACCAGTTGGTCTCGCTGCAGGGCCTGGTCGAGGAGACCGGCATGCCCAAGCCGACGCTGCACCGCATGCTCCAGCAGCTGGAGGCGGCCGGGCTCCTCATCCGGCAGGCGGACGGCCGCCACTACGGCACCGGGACGCGGCTGCGCCGCCTCGCCGAAAACCTGCTCCTGAACGCCACCCACCACGGCGCCCGCCATGCCGTACTGCGCAACCTGGTCGAGGAGTTGGGGGAGAGCTGCAACATCACCACGCTCTCCGGCAACGAGGTGGTCTACCTCGACCGCGTCGAGACCCCGGAGCCGCTGCGCTTCTATCTGCGGCCGGGCTCGCGCGTGCCCGTCCACTGCTCCGCCAGCGGCAAGATGATCCTGTCCCAGATGAGCCCGGCCCAGCGCCGCAAGCTCCTGGCCCACGCCCCGCTCAAGCAGTACACGCCCACGACGGTGACCGAACTCGACGCGCTGGAGGAGGAGTTCAAGCGCGTCCGGCGCAACGGCTACGCCCTCGACGACGAGGAGTTCCTGCCCGGCCTGGTCTGCGTGGCCGTGCTCGTGCCCGGACGCGCCAACCTGTGCGTCGCCGTCCAGGCGCCCGTCATGCGCCTCACTCCCGACAAGGCGCTGCAACTGCTCCCCGCCCTGCAGCGGGCCGCCGAGGCGATCGCCCGCGTCGAGGCCGAGGGCACCCCCGCCGCCGACCGGTGACCACAGCCGTGACCACACCTGTGGCCACACCTGTGGCGACCCCGCGACGACAGCCGTGACCACACCTGTGGCCACACCTGTGGCGACCCCGCGACGACAGCCGTGACCACACCTGTGGCCACACCTATGGCGACCCCGTAACCACACCTGTGGCCACCCCCCGACCACACCTGTGGCCACCCCCCGACCACACCTGTGGCCACCCGTGACCACACCCGACCCGAAGGGCCGCACATGGCACACCCGGTGACCCACCCGACCACCCCCGACCGGCCGGACCTGCGGCTCGCCGTCAAGGACGTCTTCGGCATCGACTCGCCGCTCGTCGTCCCCGCCTTCAGCGAGCGCACCGAGTACGTCCCCGAGACCGACGACGCCTACCGCTTCAACCCCGACGTGACCCTGGCCCTGCTCGCCGGGTTCCTGCGCGACCGGCGGGTGCTGGTGCAGGGCCTGCACGGCACCGGCAAGTCCACCCACGTCGAGCAGGTCGCCGCCCGGCTCAACTGGCCCTGCGTACGCGTCAACCTGGACGGTCACCTCGGCCGCCCCGACCTGATCGGCAAGGACGCGGTGGTGCTGCGGGAGGGCCGTCAGGTGACCGAGTTCCAGGAGGGCATCCTGCCCTGGGCGCTGCAACGGCCCGTGGCGCTGATCCTGGACGAGTACGACGCGGGCCGCCCCGACGTCATGTTCGTCCTCCAGCGCGTCCTGGAGCGCGACGGCAAGCTGACGCTCATGGACCAGAACAAGGTCATCAGCCCCCACCCGTACTTCCGGCTCTTCGCCACCGCCAACACGGTCGGGCTCGGCAACCTCAACGGCCTCTACCACGGGGCGCAGCGCCTCAACCACGCGCAGATCGACCGCTGGAACATCGTCACCTCGCTCGACTACCTGCCGGCCGAGGAGGAGGCGGCTATAGTGCGGGCGCGCGTCCCGTCGCTTGCCGACGAGCGGGGCGCGGAGCTGATCGCCTCGATGGTCGCGGTCGCCGCCCTGACCCGCACGGGCTTCCAGGCCGGTGACGTGTCGACGCTGATGTCGCCCCGTACGGTCATCACCTGGGCGGAGAACCTGGAGATCTTCGGCGACCTCGCGCTCGCGTTCCGGGTGTCGTTCCTCAACCGGTGCGACGAGGCCGAACGCGCCGTGGTCGCCGAGTACTTCCAGCGCTGCTTCGACCGCGAGCTCGACGTGTCGTACGCGCTCACCGCCGAGCCGGCCCAGAGCGCGCCGTGACCGACGCCCACGCCGGACCCCATGTCGACACCCATGTCGACACCCATGCCGACGCCCGCCGCAGGCAACGCGTCGAAGAGCTCTGCGCCGCAGCCGTACGGGCCCTCAGTGCCGACCCCGACCTACGGTTCCGCGGGCGCCGACTGCACCGCGGACGGCGCCCGCTGCCGCCGCACGCCCCGCACCTGCACCCCGCCCCCGAGGACGACTTCGGCTCGTTCCGGGGCGCGGCCGACGGCATGGCCCTGCGGCTGACCCGGTCGGACGCCGGGCTGCACCGCCGGGAGCGCCCCGCCGAACCGGTGGCACGGCTGGTCTTCGAGATGCTGGAGCAGTTCCGCGTCGAGTCCCTGGCCCCGGCGGCGCTGCCCGGCATCGCCCGCAACCTGCGCCACCGCCACGAGCAGTGGTCGCTCGCCTTCCACCGCTCGGGCCTCACCGAGACGGCACGCGGACTGCTGCTCTACACGGTCGCGCAGATCTGCCGGTCCCGGATCACCGCGCAACCCGTCCTCGCCGAGACCGAGGACCTGATCGAGGCCACGCGCGCCGCCCTCGGCGCCGAGATCGGGCACGACCTCGCCGGGCTGCGCCGCCACCGGGACGACCAGGCCGCGTTCGCCGGCCACGCCCTGTCCCTCGCCCGGACCGTGGCCGCGCTGCTCACGTCCGCCGAAGGAGAGGGCGGCACCGGCGCCGGAGACGAGGACGCGCGCACGGACGACGACCCCGACGACCGGGCCGACGACCGGTCCCGCTTCACCCTCCTGACGGACTTCGGCGACGACGAGCAGCCCGGCACCGCATCGCTCGGCCGAAGCCGCGTACTGGAGGACGCCACCGACGGCTACCGCGTCTTCACCACCGCCCACGACCGGCAGCACCCCGCAGGCCGGCTGGTCCGGCCCGAGCTGCTCAGGGAGTACCGGGAACGGCTCGACCGGCGCATCGCCGCGCAGAGCGTGAACACCGGCCGACTGGCCCGCGAGCTGACGGCGCTGCTCGCCGACCCCGTACGCGACGGCTGGGACGGCGGGCAGGAGGAGGGCCAGGTCGACGGTCGGCTGCTCGCCCGGCTGATCAGCTCCCCGAGCGAGCGCCGCCTCTTCAGGACCGAACGCATCGCACCCGTTCCCGACGCCCTCGTGACGTTCCTCATCGACTGCTCGGGCTCCATGAAGGAGCACGCCGAGCCGGTGGCCGTACTGGTCGACGTCTTCGCCCGCGCGCTCGAACAGGCGGGCGCGAGCTGCGAGATCCTCGGCTACACCACCGGCGCCTGGAACGGCGGCCGGGCCCGCCGCGCCTGGCTGCGCGCCGGGCGCCCCGCACACCCCGGCCGCCTCAACGAGCAGTGCCACCTCGTGTTCAAGGACGCGGAGACACCGTGGCGCAGGGCCCGCCGGGACATCGCCGCGCTCCTCAAGGCCGACCTCTACCGCGAGGGCCTGGACGGCGAGGCGGTGGCCTGGGCCGCGCGGCGCGCGCAGGCCCGGCCCGAGCGGCGGCGGCTGCTCTTCGTCCTGTCCGACGGCAGCCCCATGGACACCGCCACCCACCTGGCCAACGACCGCCACTACCTGGACCACCACCTCAAGGACGTGGTCGCGGGCCTTGAGCGGTCCGGCGAGGTCGAGGTCCACGGCCTCGGCGTGGGGCTCGACCTGAGCCCCTACTACAGCCGCTGCCACGCCCTCGACCCGTCCCGGACCACCGCCAGGGAGATGATCCGGGAGACGGTCACACTGCTCGCGGGCCACCCGAGCCGCTAGAGAAAGCCCCCTTCTACGCGACCATCGCCCCGTCGACCAGCTCCCCCAGGATGCGGATGCCCGGGTCGATCACGGAGAGCGGGGGCGCCGCGAAGCCGATGCGGAAGTGGTTCAGGGGCGGGTTCTCCGACAGGAAGTAGATGTCGCCGCGCTCGATGAGCACCCCGCGCTTCTGCGCCAATTCCACGAGGCGGCGGCAGTCCAGCTCCGGCGGCCCCGACATCCACAGGCTCACCCCGCCCGGGGGAGGCGTCGTGCGCCACGGCAGGTGGGCGTTGACCGCCCGGCTCGCCGCCTCCCACTTGTGCATCAGCTGGCCCCGGTACCTGCGCACCGCCCGGTGGTACTCCCCGGACTCGATGAGCAGGGCCAGGGCGCGCTGGATGTGCCCGGACGGGTGCCGCACGGAGTAACGGCGCAGGTCGCGCAGCTCCCGGACGAGCTCCCGCGAGCCCACGAGGTACCCGATCCGCAGCCCCGGCGCGAGGAACTTCGAGAACGTGCCCAGATAGACGACCTGTTCGGTCTCGTCCAAGCCCTTCAGCGCGGGCGTCGGGCTGCCCTGATAGCGGAACTCGCTGTCGTAGTCGTCCTCCACGATCACCGTCCCGCTCTCCCGGACGAGGGACAGCAGCTCCCGTCGGCGGCCGATGCTCAACGTCGCGTTCGTCGGATGCTGGTGACTGGGCGTCACATGCAGCAGGTCCACGCCCGCCAGGCTCTTCGCCGGCATCAGCCCCGCCTCGTTCGCCCTGATCGGCAGCAGCGAGGCCCCCGCCCGTACGAAGATGTGCCGGGCGTCCAGATAGCCGGGATCCTCGACCGCCACCACGGAGCCCCGGCCGAGCAGCGCCCGGCTCAGCAGGTCGAGCCCCTGCTGCGAGCCGACGGTGATCAGCACCTCCTCCGGCGACGCCTCCACCCCGCGGGCCGGCAGCAGGTGGTGGCAGACCATCTCGACCAGGAGCGGATCGTCGGCCGCGATGCCGTCCTGCAGGCTGTACTGGACGTGCGGCTGGTACAGCGCCTTGTTGAGCGCCCGCGACCAGTCCCGCGCCGGGAACGCCCGCAGATCGACCTGACCTGCGAGGAACGGGTACGGATAGCGGGCCCAGTCCGGCCGCTTCTCGATGTGCGGCAAGGTGTCCTCGGGGTGCCCGCGCAGCCGCGCCGCCCAGTCGAAGCGCTGGGTCGCGGGCCGCTTTTCGGCGGTGCAGTACGCGCGGATCTCACGGTTGACGAAGATCCCCTGGCGGACCCGGCTCTCGACGAAACCCTCGGCCACCAGCTCCTGGTAGGCGGCGTTGACGGTGTTCCGGGACAGGCCCAACTCGCGCGCCAGCTCCCGGGACGAGGGGAGCCTGCGGCTGGCGTCGATCGTCCCGACCGCGATGCCGTGCTCGATGGCCTTGCGGATCTGGCGGTACAGCGGCTCGCTCGACTCCCGGTCGACCTCGATCAACGTGCGTGGCATGGGATGCCTCCTGAGCTCTCGCGGCCTGGGCCGGACGGGACGTGGGCGCGACCGGGTCCGCCCCTGGGCGCACCACCGGTGACCTCACCGGCCGTACGGGACGGGTGACCCAGCGGTCGCGCAACCGGCCGTAAAACCGGTCGTATACGGGACGTAATCGGTCGCCTACGCGGCGATCTCCTCCTGGACCCATCAAAGGGCCCGGTTCTGGTGCTTCTCGCCGGACCAGTTGGCTCTGCAATCTAGCGCCATCGGCGGCTCCAGACGAGAGCCCGACGCCAACCCCCTCATCCCAGATGGGAGTTCTTCGTGAAGATCGGAATTCCGCGCGAGGTCAAGAACCACGAGTACCGCGTGGCCATCACCCCCTCCGGCGTGCACGAGCTGGTCCAGGCCGGCCACATGGTGTACGTCGAGCAGGGCGCCGGGGCCGGTTCGTTCATCGCGGACGCGGACTACCAGGCCGCAGGCGCCACCGTCCTCAGGACGGCCGACGAGGTCTGGGCCGAGGGCGACCTGCTGCTCAAGGTGAAGGAGCCCGTCGCGGAGGAGTACCACCGCATGCGCCCCGGCCAAGTGCTCTTCACCTACCTGCACCTGGCGGCCTCCCGGGAGTGCACCCAGGCGATGCTCGCGGCCGGGGTCACCGGTGTCGCGTACGAGACGGTGCAGCCGGCCGACGGCACGCTGCCGCTGCTGTTCCCGATGTCCGAGGTCGCCGGCCGGCTCGCCCCGCAGGTGGGCGCGTACCACCTGATGCGGGCCGCGGGCGGGCGCGGCGTCCTGATGGGCGGCGTCTCCGGCACGCACCCCGCGAAGACCGTCGTCATCGGCGCCGGGGTGTCCGGCATGAACGCGGTGGCCGTCGCCACCGGCATGTGGTCCGACGTGGTGCTGCTCGACAAGAACATCGACAAGCTGCGCGCCGCCGACCGCATGTACCAGGGGAGCATCGCGACCGTCGCCTCCAACGGCTACGAGCTGGAGCGGGCCGTGCTCGAAGCCGACCTGGTCATCGGCGCGGTCCTCGTGCCCGGCGCGAAGGCGCCAAAGCTGATCAGCAACGAACTCGTCTCCCGCATGAAGCCGGGCTCGGTGCTCGTCGACATCGCGATCGACCAGGGCGGCTGCTTCGAGGACTCCCGCCCGACGACCCACGCGGACCCGGTCTACGACGTCCACGACTCGGTCTTCTACTGCGTCGCCAACATGCCGGGCGCGGTGCCGAACACCTCCACGTACGCCCTCACCAACGTCACCCTGCCGTACGTCCTCGCCATCGCGAACAACGGGCTCGCCGCGGCCGCCCGGGCGGACGCCGCGATCAAGCGCGGCGTCAACGTGGTGGGCGGCCAGGTCACCTACCGGCCCGTGGCGGAGGCGCACGACCTGAAGCACGTCGAGGTCGACGAAGCCCTCGTCTAGGCGTACCGCGACTCCCAGTCGTACCGCGGCCTCTCCGGAGGACCTCACCGGAAGACCTCAAGACCTCACCGGAAGACCTCAAGACCTCACCGGAAGACCTCAAGACCTCACCGGAAGACCTCAAGACCTCACCGGAGGACCTCTCCGGAGGCCCGCACCACCGCATCCAACACCGCCCGGCCGTCCGCCGGGCCAGGAGGGGAGACCCACGTGACCACCGATTCCGGCCTCCGCGCCCAGGCGCGGCGCCACCTCGGCCCGCACTTCACCCGCAAGGACGTCTGGCAGGACGCCGAGCTGCCCGTCTTCGTGCGCAGCGAGGGCTGCCACCTCTACGACGACCGTGGGCGGCGGTTCCTCGACGGCCTGGCGGGCCTGTTCTGCGTGAACATCGGCCACGGCCGCAGCGACATCGTGGCCGCCGCGAGCAAGCAGATGGAGACCCTGCCGTACTCCACCAACTGGGGCGCCGCCCACCCGCCGTCCATCGAAGCCGCCAGCCTGATAGCCGAGCTGGCGCCCGGCGACCTCGGGGTGACCTTCTTCGTCAACTCCGGCTCGGAGGCCGTCGAGACGGCCATCAAGTTCGCCCGCCAGTACCACAAGAGCCAGGGCAACCCCGAGCGCACCAAGATCATCAGCCGGGAGATGGCCTACCACGGCGTCACCCTCGGCGCCCTGTCGGTGACCGGCCTCCCGAAGATCCGCGACCCGTTCCTGCCGCTCCTTCCGGGCGTCCGCCACGTCCCCAACACCTTCGGCCGCACCGGCGACTGCGGCCCCGCCGCCGAGCTCGACTGCGTACGCGCGATCGAGCAGGCCATCCTCGAAGAGGGCCCGGAGACCGTCGCCGCGGTCTTCGCCGAGCCGGTGCAGAACGGCCGCGGCGCACTGGTCCCGCCGGACGGGTACTGGCGGGAGCTGCGCAGGATCTGCGACCGGTACGGCGTCCTGCTCGTCGCCGACGAGGTCATCTGCTCCTTCGGACGCCTCGGCCACTGGTTCGGCAGCGGCTACTTCGGCGTGGTGCCCGACATGGTCACCTTCGCCAAGGGCGCCACCTCGGGCTACGCCCCGCTGGGCGGCATGATCGCCCGGGAGCAGCTGGTCCAGGAGCTGTTCGACTCCCCGAAGGGCGGCACGTTCACCCATGGCGCGACCTGGGGCGGCCACCCGGTCTCCACCGCCGTCGCCGTCGCCAACATCAAGGCCATGCGCGACGAGGACGTCCTGGGCAACGTCTGCACCCTCGGCCCCGAACTCCGCGCGGGGCTTGAGGAGATCAAGAACCGCCACCGCGTCGTCAAGGACGTCCGCGGTATGGGCTTCTTCTACGCGATCGAGCTCATGGCCGACCGCGAGACGGACCGGGAACTCTCGGCGGAGCAGTCGGCGAAGATCCTGCGTGAGGTGCTCCCGGCGGCGTTCAAGAAGACCGGGGTCATCCTGCGCCCCGACGACCGCGGCGCCACGATGATCATGGTCTCGCCGCCGCTGGTGGCCGACCGCGCCGTGCTCGACGAGCTGCTCGCCGGCATCGACGTGATGGTCGGCGACGTACAGCGGAGTGTCAGCGCCTGAGGCGCAAAGCGGGCGGGTCCGGTCCGAGAGGGACCGGACCCGTCGTGGGGCGCCGGCGGGCGAATTCGCGCTGTACGGCCCCCGGGGAGTACCGCTCCCGGGTGTGGCATTTCCGCGCCCCGGTACCGCTGGAAATTCCGGCCCACCCTTTTTCATGCATTGCCCAACTTTCTCGATGCCCGTCGCGCACCCGCGCGCGCACGGGCGATCGGCATTTCCATGAAATCCCGAACTGGCACCCCTAGTAGGTCCAGAACTGGAGCTTTCCCCGCAATGCGGGGAGCGGCCATCATCCCGGCACTGCTGATTTTCCGCGGCGGCTTACCCGAGCATTCCGGCCGGGGTGGTACCGCAGCGCCGCGATTCCTGAACGAAATGGGTTACCTGTGGGAGAGAACAAACTCGTGGACGGCGAAAAGCCCGAGCAGGGCGAGACAGCCGGACTGCGCAGCGAGCTCAAACAGAGGCATATGACGCTCATCGCCCTCGGCGGGGTGATCGGAGCCGGCCTCTTCGTCGGCAGCGGCGTCGTCATCCAGGAGACCGGCCCGGCAGCGATCATCTCGTTCGTCCTGGCCGGCGGCCTCGTCATCCTGGTGATGCGGATGCTCGGCGAGATGGCGGTCGCCCGCCCCTCCGCGGGCTCCTTCTACGAGTACGCGCGGCTCGCCCTCGGCCCCTGGGGCGGCTTCACCATCGGCTGGCTGTACTGGTACTTCTGGGTCAACGTGGTCGCGCTGGAAGCGGTGGCCGGCGCCACCCAGATCCACGCCTGGCTCCCGGGCGTGCCGCTGTGGGCCATCAGCCTCGGCCTGATGCTGCTGCTCACCGCGGTCAACATGTTCTCGGTGAAGTCGTTCGGCGAGTTCGAGTACTGGTTCTCGTCCATCAAGGTCGCCGCGATCAGCGTGTTCCTCATCCTGGGCCTGGTCTTCGTCGTCGGCCTGTGGCCCGGAGCGCACGCGGACGTCGGCAACCTGACGGCACATGAGGGCTTCGCCCCGCACGGCATCGGGCCCGTGCTCACCTCGGTCATCCCGGCGGTCGGCTTCTTCACCGGCGCCGAGATCGCGGCCCTCGCGGCGGCCGAGTCCAAGGAGCCGGGGCGCAACGTCGCCAGGGCCACCCGCTCGGTCGTCCTGCGCGTGCTGCTCTTCTACGTCGGCTCGATCTTCCTCGTCGTCGCCATCGTGCCGTGGAACGACGGCAGCATCACCGACGGGCCGTACATCTCCGCCCTCCAGCACATCGGGATCCCCTACGCCGGAACCCTGATGCGCATCCTCGTCCTCGTCGCCGTGCTGTCCTCCCTCAACGCCGGCCTCTACAGCGCCTCGCGCATCGTCTTCGCCCTCACCCGGCACCGCGACGCGCCGAGCGGCCTGACGAAGCTCAGCCGACGCGGTGTGCCGCAGCGCGCGATCCTGCTCGCCACCGTGCTCGGTTACGTCTCCGTGGTCTTCGCCTACGTGTCGCCCGACACCGTGTTCTCCTTCATCGTCCACTCCTACGGAGCGGTGGCGCTGTTCGTCTACCTGCTCGTCGCGCTGTCCCAACTGCGCCTGCGCCGCCGCCTGGAGCGGGAGGACCCGGGGGCGCTCACCCTGAAGATGTGGGGCTACCCGTATCTGAGCTGGTTCACGGTCGCCGCCATGGCCCTGGTCATCCTCACCATGGCGGTGCTGCCCTCGACCCGCCTCGACTTCGGCACCAGCCTCCTGACGCTCCTCACGGTCCTCGGCGCGTACGGCGTGATCCGCCTGCGCCGCCGAGCCGCCGACGGGCCCGCCCCGACGCCGCCGTCCGGCGGACCGCGGCCCACCCCGCTGCCGGGCCCGGCCGGACCGCCCGCCGACTCCCAGCGGCCACCGGTCCCGGCCCGGGAGCAGTGAGGGAGCCGTCGCGCAGTCCCTGGCCCGAGGGGCGGTCCGGACAGGCCGCCCCTCACACCCCCTCCCGCCAGACCCGCAGCGCCAGATGGAGCGGCAGCGCGCGAGGGGTGCCCGTCGGGTCGCCGCCGAGGAGGTCGAAGGCGCGTTGCAGGCGGGCGTAGAGGGACTGCCGCTGCAGATGCAGGTCGGCCGCCGTACGGGTCTTGTTGAAGCCGGAGTCGAAGTACGCGCTCAGCGTGGTGAGCAGTACGTCGCGCTCCTCGTCGCGCAACGTCAGCAGCAGCCCCAGCTGTTCGCGTACGAGCTGCTCCGCCGGAGTGCGGAACGCGTCGTCGAGCAGCAGCCGCTCCACGCCCCGCTCGGTCGCGTCGGCGACGCCGCCGGCGAACGCGCCGCCCGGCCGCGGCAGGCACTCCGTCGCCGCACGCAACGAGGCCGCGGCGTCGGCCAGTTCGGGCAGTGCGGGGCCGACCGCGACCGCCGTACGGTCGTCGGCGCACCACTCGCGGAGCGCCGCGATCAGGCGGGGCCGGACGCCGCTCGCGGCGCGGTGCGGGGCACGCAGGGAAACCAGCGCGTGCACGGCGAGCGGGGACGGCATGTCGACCGCGGCCCGCCCGTGCAGGGCGAGCACGGCGTCCAGGCCCCGGAGCGCGGCCGGGGTCCGGGCCGCCCGCACCGCGACCGCCACCACCGGGGCGTCGGGCGGGAAGCCGAGTGACGCGCCGAGGCGGCGGATGCGCTGCGGCTGGGCGCTGCCGCCCGCGGCAAGCCGGACCAGCTCGCTCGCGGCCAGCTCCCGCGCGCCGGGCGGGCGGGTGCGCAGCAGCGCCAGCTGCAGGGCCTCTACCGCCCGGTCCTGAGCCAGTTCGAGCAGGGCGACATCGGCCTCGGCGTCCGGGTAGAGCACCAGCGTGGCCGTGGGCACCCCGCGGATCGCCAGCGGCGCCGCAAGTCCGCCCCCGGAGTCCGGCAGTTCGAGCTCCGGACGGCCCTCGGGGCTGCTCGTCGCGATCACCCGGCCGACGGCGTCGAACAGCGCCGCTCCGGCCGCCACATGCCGTACGAGGGTGTCCAGGACCTCCTGCACGCCACCGCCGTCGGCGAGGCTCCCGGACATCGCGTGGGACAGCACCCCGGCGGACCGCAGCCGCACCACGGAGTCGTCCACCAGGCTCGCGTTGATCACCTCGGCGACCTCCACGAACGGGACGACCCGCCGCAGCTCGACCACCGGGAAGCCGAGGGCGGACGCCTCGGCGAGCAGTGCGGGCGGTACGGCGGACAGCTCCCCGCCGGTCTCGATCGCGACGCCCGCCACCGCGCGCTCCGCCAGACTCCTTGCGTAGGACCGCAGTTGGTCCTCGCTCGCGTGCGCCAGCGTGGTGCCGCCGGTGAGCAGCAGCTCGCCGCCGCGCAGCAGCGGCGCGATCGCGAGCACCTCGCTGGAGTGGATCCAGCGCACGGCCCGCTCCAGACCCTCCGAGCCCGTGAGGACCCGCGGCCTGGCAGGGGCGAGGCTGGGATGGGCAAGGACTCGCGACACTGTCATCCGCATGACGATTTGTGTACCACTTCCCGCCGTCTGTGCGACAGATCGTGCGTTGGCCTCTGTGACGTGCGACACCAGGATGGCTCGGCAAGCAGGGCGAACCCGGCCGTCCGCCCGGCCACCTCCGTTGGGAGCCAGCCCCCGTTGGGAGTCAACTGATGTCAGCGTCCCCGCCCCCTCAGCCTCCTCGGCCTCCTCAGCCGTCTCGACCACAACCGTCCCCGCCGTCCACCGCCCATGACGTCGAGGGCACGCTGCAGCCCGTACCGGAGAGCGCGCGGACCGCCAGCGTGTCCGGGCAGTTCTGGATCTGGTGCGGGGCCAATATCGCGCCCATCAACTGGGTGCTCGGCGCGCTCGGCGTGCACCTCGGCCTCGGGCTCGCCGACACGCTGATCGTCCTCGTCGTGGGCAACCTCATCGGCATGGCGTTCTTCGGCGTGTTCGTCCTCATGGGGCAGCGCACCGGAGTGACCGGCATGGTCCTCGGCCGGGCCGCCTTCGGGCGCCGTGGCAACTATCTGCCCGCCGCCATTCAGGCGCTGCTCGCCGTCGGCTGGTGCTCGGTCAACACGTGGATCATCCTCGACCTGGTCATGGCGCTGCTCGGCCGGCTCGGCGTGGTCGACCCGCTCCAGGCCAACCACGCCTGGAAGATCGGGGTGGCCGCCCTGATCATGGGCATCCAGGTGGTCATCTCCTGGGTCGGCTACCGCGCGATCTCCGCCTTCGAGCGCTGGACGGTGCCGCCCACCATCGTGGTCCTGGTGGCGATGTCGGTGGCCGCGTGGTTCTTCCTCGACATCGACTGGTCGTACGCGGGACCGCCCGGCCAGGTCCTCACCGGCCCGGACCGGTTCGCCGCGATGACGGCCGTGATGACAGCGATCGGCATCGGCTGGGGCATCACCTGGTTCACGTACGCCGCCGACTACTCGCGCTTCGTCAGCCGCAGCATGCCCCGGCGCAAGCTGTATCTGGCCAGCACGCTCGGCCAGTTCGTGCCCGTCGTCTGGCTCGGCGTTCTCGGCGCGACGCTCGCCACGAAGAACGGCGACGTCGACCCGGGTCGGCTGATCGTGGAGAACTTCGGCGCCCTTGCCGTACCCGTGCTGCTGCTCGTCCTGCACGGGCCGATCGCCACCAACATCCTGAACATCTACACCTTCACCGTCGCCGCCCAGGCCCTCGACATCAAGGTGCACCGGCGCACCCTGAGCAGCGTCGTCGGGGTCCTCTCCATGGCCGTCGTGGTCTTCTTCGTCTACCAGTCCGACTTCGCCGCCATCCTCGACACCTGGCTGATCGGCCTGGTCGCCTGGGTCTCCGCCTGGGGCGGCATCATGCTCGTCCACTACGGCCGCATCGACCGCGGCACGGCGGGCGTCGAGCGCCTCTTCGACCCCGTGGGCTCCCGCCGGCTGCCCGACGTCAACGGGGCGGGCCTCACCGCCTTCGCCGCCGGTGTCTTCGCCACCTGGCTCTTCATGTACGGGCTGATCCCGCCGTTCCAGGGCCCGGCCGCCGTCGCCCTCGGCGGCGTCGACCTGTCCTGGCTGGCCGGCGGCCTCACCAGCGCGGGGGTGTACGCGGTACTCGGGCCGCGCGCCGCCCGCCGCACCTCGACTCCGGCTCCGACTCCGGCTCCGAGTGCGGCTCCGACTCCGGCTCCCGCTCCAGCTCCGACCCCGGCTCCGACCCCGGCTCCGAAGGCTGCCGCCCCCTCTCCCGCCGCACCGGAAAGGCTCGACGATGAACTTCCCCTGGCCTGAGGGCCGCCGCGCCGCCGCCGCGTTCACCTTCGACGTGGACGCCGAGTCCTGCGTCCTCGCCCACGACCCGGCGGCCTCATCCCGGATGTCCCTGATGTCCCATCAGGCGTACGGGCCGCGCGTCGGCGTCCCCCGGCTGCTGCGGCTGCTGCGGCGCCTCGACGTACGGGCCACCTTCTTCGTCCCGGGCTTCACCGCCGACACCTACCCCGACCTGGTGCGGACGATCGTCGACGACGGCCACGAGGTCGCCCACCACGGCTACCTCCACGAGCCGATGCGCGGCATCGACGCGGCGACGGAGGCGGAGTACCTGGATCGCGGCCTGGAGGCCCTGGACCGGGCCGGCGCCCGCCCGGTCGGCTACCGGGCCCCGTGGTGGGAGATGAACTGGCACACCCCCGACCTGCTCATCGAGCGCGGCTTCGGCTACGACTCCAGCCTCCTCGACGGCGACGTCCCCTACCGCCTGCACGGCAGTGCCGAGCCCGGCGACCTGGTCGAGATACCCGTCGACTGGAGCCTCGACGACTGGGAGCAGTACGCCTTCTACCCGGGCTGGACCGGCAGCGGCGTGATCGAGAGCCCGCGCAAGGCGCACGAGATGTGGCTGCTCGAAGCGGAGGCGCAGCACGCCGAGGGCGGCTGCTTCGTCCTCACCAACCACCCGTTCCTCTCCGGCCGTCCCGCCCGCGCCGCCGCCCTGGAACGGCTGATCGCCGACGTCCGCGCCCTCGACGGCATGTGGGTCACCACGCTCGCCGAGATCGCCGCCCACACGGCACGCACGGTCACCGAGATCCGGCGAGTCGAGCGCGTCGAGGTACCCGAGAAGTACGCGCCGCGGCCCACGGACCCGACCGCCGACTGAGACTGCCGGAACGCGACAACTCCCGAAACACGACAACCCCCGAAACACGACAACCCCCGAACACGACAACCCCCGAACACGACAACTCCCGTACCACGCACAGCGGTACGGGAGTTGTGCCGTGCCCTCGGCCGGTGTCGGGCGCCGTCAGTCCGTGTCCTGCCCCGGCCGGTGCCCGCCCAGCCGCCGCGTCACCTGGTCCGCCGCCTCGCGCGCGGCCTCGCCGAGGATCGGCAGCTGGTCGGGGGAGACCCGGAAGCGCGGCGCGGAGACGAGCACGGTGGCGGCCACGTCGCCCCGGTGGTCGAAGACCGGCGCGGCCACGCCGACCTCCTGCAGCGAGGTCTCCCCGTAGTTGGCGGCGTACCCCCGCTCGCGCACCTCGTCGAGCCGCGCCAGGTACGCGTCGAGCGCCGCGTCGTCCGTGCCCGGGAGGACCAGGGCGCCGCCGGTCAGCAGGGATCGCGCGGCGGGGGCGGGCAGTTGGGCGAGGAAGACCTGGACGGACGAGCTGGCCGCGGTGGTGTAGCGGGTGCCGAGCGGGGTGGTGTGCTTGACCTCGTGGTGGCTGGGCACCTGCTCGACGCAGACCGCCTCCGACCCGTTCCACAGCATCAGCGCCGCGGTCTCGCCCGTACGGCGGCTCAGCTCCCGCAGCACCGGGTGCGCGACCCTTCGTACGTCGAGGTCGGCGAGGAGCGGTCCCGCCATGGCGATGACGCCGAGGCCGAGGCGGAAGCGCCGGGTCTCCGGGTCCCGTTCGACGAGGCCGTCGAGCTCCAGGGTGGCGAGGATGCGGGAGACGGTGCTCTTGTGCAGGCCGACCCGTGCGGCGATCTCGGTGACGCCGAGCAGCGGTTCGTCCGCGCTGAAGCTGAGCAGTACGGAGATGCCGTTGTGGAGCACGGAGATGCCGCGGTTCTCGCCCGCGCCGTCGGTCGTCTTGTCCGTCTGAGTGTCTGCCATGGTGCGCCCATCCTGCCGCATGGTCGTACGCGCGATGCCGCACCGTCCGTTCGGGACGATGCGGCACCGCGCGCTCAGTGGTCACCGGTCAGGCGTCAGGCGCCCACGATGTTGTGCTCCGGGCCGAACGGGAACTTGGTGATGTTCTCGGCGCCGGCCTCGCCCACGACGAGGATGTCGTGCTCGCGGTACCCGCCCGCGCCCGGCTCGCCCTCGGGCACCATCAGCATCGGCTCCATGGACACCACCATGCCGGGCTCCAGGACGGTGTCGATGTCCTCGCGGAGTTCCAGGCCCGCCTCGCGGCCGTAGTAGTGGGACAGCACACCGAAGGAGTGGCCGTAGCCGAAGGTGCGGTTGGGCAGCAGGCCGTGGCCGATGTAGATCTCGTTGAGGGCGTGGGCGATCTCGGCGCAGCTGATGCCCGGCTTGATCAGCTCCAGGCCGCGGCGGTGCACCTCGACGTTGACCTCCCACAGCCGCAGCGAGCGCGCGTCCGGCTCGCCGTAGAACAGCGTCCGCTCCAGGGCGGTGTAGTAACCGGAGATCATCGGGAAGCAGTTGAGGCTGAGGATGTCGCCGCGGCGCACGGTGCGGGTGGTCGGCCAGTTGTGCGCGCCGTCGGTGTTGATGCCCGACTGGAACCACACCCAGGTGTCGCGGATCTCGGTGTGCGGGTGCGCGCGGGCGATCTCGCGGATCATCGCCTGGCTGCCCGCAAGCGCCACCTCGTACTCCGCGACGCCCTCGGCGATCGCCGCGCGCACCGCCTCGCCGCCGAGGTCGCCGATCCGTGCGCCCTCCTTGATGAGGGCGATCTCCTCGTCCGACTTGACCATCCGCTCCCGCATGGTCGCCGCCGCGATGTCGGTGAACTCGGCGCCGGAGAAGGCGTCCTGGAACTTCCGCAGCTGGTCGAGCGGCAGGCTGTCGTGCTCGACACCGATGCGGCGCGGGTCGATCGACCGCTGCTTCAGGGTCTCGTGGATGGCGTGCACGTAGTTGTCGCGCTGCCAGTCGGTGTAGACGACGTTGTCCCCGTAGCAGCGCCGCCAGGGCATGCCGGCGTCGATGTTCGCGGTGACCGTGATCTGGTCGTCCGCGGTGACGATCAGCGCGTACGGGCGCCCGAAGGCGGTGTAGAGGAAGTCGGAGTAGTACTTGATGTTCTGGTACGAGGTGAACAGGGCGACGTCGATGTCACCCTGTGCCATCACCTTGCGCAGCCCGGCCAGGCGCCGCTCCATCTCGGCGTCGGAGAACGTCAGTTGCTCCTTCTCACCGTTGCGGATGAGCTTCAGGCGCTGGAGGTCGGTGGTGGACATGCGTACTCCTTCTTGTGGGTGGGTTCGTACGGTGGTTCGTGCGGTGGTCCGTACGCGGTTCGTACGGTGGTTCGTGCGGGTCAGCCCTCGCGGAGCGGCTGACGTGCGGTCTCGCGCGCGGCGAGCACGGCCCCGAGGGAGACAAGTGCCGCGGCGGCCAGATACCAGGCCGGGGCGAGCGGGCTGCCGGTCCAGGAGATGAGCAGGGTGCCGACAAAGGCCGCCGTGCCGCCGAACAGCGCGTTGGCCAGGTTGAAGCTGATGGCGAAGCCGCTGTAGCGGACCCGGGTCGGGAACTGCTCGGCGAGGAAGCTGGGCAGGGTGCCGTCGTTGAGGGCGAGCATGCCGCCGAGCAGCACCTGGACCGCGATGACGGTCAGCAGCCCGGCCCCGTCGAGCAGCAGGAACGCCGGCACGGTGCCCAGGGCGAACAGGACGGAGGCGCCGATCAGCAGCTTCTTCCGGCCGAAGCGGTCCGAGGCCAGGCCGGTGCAGAAGACGAAGGCGATGTAGACCGTGAGTGCGACGGTGGTGGCGAGGAACGACGCGGTGGCGTCGACGCCGAGCTCCTGAGAGAGGTACGTCGGCATGTAGCTGAGCAGCATGTAGAAGGCGACCGCGTTGAGTACCGTGGCACCCATCGCGAGCAGCAGCGGGCGCCGGTTGTCCCGCAGCATCTCCTTGGCCGGGGTCCGGGTGACCTCGTGCTCCCCCTCAAGGGCGCGGAACGCCGGGGTGTCCTCAAGGCGCAGCCGGATGTACCGGCCGATCAGGCCCAGGGGCGCGGCCAGGAGGAACGGCAGCCGCCAGCCCCAGCTGTGCATCTGCTCCGCGGACAGCAACTCGGTGAGCAGCGCCGCGAGCAGCGAACCGAGCAGCAGCCCCGTCGCGGTGCTGGCCGGGACGACGGAGGCGTAGAGCCCGCGCCGGCCCTCGGGCGCGTACTCCACCAGGAACGCGGAGGCGCCCGCGTACTCGCCGGAGGCCGAGAAGCCCTGCACGATCCGCACGGCGAGCAGCAGCAGCGGCGCGAGCAGCCCGACGGCCTCATAGCTGGGCAGCAGGGCGATGCAGAAGGTCGCCACGGACATGATCACGATGGACAGCGAGAGCGCGCTGCGCCGCCCGACCCGGTCGCCGATGTGCCCCCACACGAACCCGCCGAGCGGCCGCACGAGGAACGAGAGGGCGAACACGCTGAACGTCGCGAGGAGCGCCGTGGTGCGGTCGGTCGCCGGAAAGAAGACCGTCGAGATGGTCGCCGCCAGATAGCCGTACGCGGCGTAGTCGAACCACTCGACGAAGTTGCCGATGAAGCTGGCGGCGACCACCCGGCGACGCGTCCCGGTGTCGGTCCCGGTCCCGGTGTCGGTGTCCGGCGGGACGGTGGGGTTGCTCATGGAACCTGGCTCCCATGCATCAGGGTTGCGCGAGAAGCAACGATGAGCGCCACTATGGGAACAGGGATTCAAGGTGTCAAGGAAAATGACAAGGATGGATGCTCGTAATGCATCAGAGTTGCTTGCGACGCAACGCATGACTCGGAGAGGGTGAGGCAACGAAAAGGCCGCGCCGGAGAGTTCCGGCACGGCCTGTCGTGGGCGCGAGTGTGCGTGTGTGCGTGCGCGTAGGCGTACGGGCGTACGCGTGTACGTACGCGTGTGTCCGTACGTGTGTGCCCGTGCGTACGGTTACGCGTCCTGCGGATACCACCGCAGCTCGACCGTGTTCCCCTCCGGGTCCCGTACGTAGACCGACTGGGCGTCGCCGCGGGCGCCGAAGCGGGGGGCCGGGCCGTCGAGGACCGTCAACTCGCCCGCGTCGATGACCTCTTGCCAGTCCAGCGGCTCGACGACCAGGCAGATGTGGTCCACGTTCGACTCGTGGCGCGGGCGGGCGAAGAAGTCGATGATCGTGGTCGCGTTGACCCGGGCCGAGGGGAACGGGACCTTCCCTGCGCGCCACTCCTCCACCCGCACCGGCTCCAGGCCGAGCGGTCCGCAGTAGAACTCCAGGGCGCGTTCGACGTCCTCGACGTTCAGGACGAGGTGGTCGAAGTCCTTGACTCGCACTCGCATGGGCAGTCCTTCTCCTCGGTCGTCGGCGGTCCCGCCGTAACGTACTCTACGTGAAGTGGTAAATCTGTAGTACTGCGTTCGCAGTTGTGGCTTGTGTGTGACTTGTGTGTGACTTGTGTGTGACTAGTGGGGGAGACCCATGCGACAGAATCCCGCCCGGCGGACCGCGCTGCTCGACGCCGCGATCGACGTCCTGGCCCAGGAGGGATCGCGGGGGCTCACCCTGCGCGCCGTCGACAAGGCCGCCGGAGTCCCCACCGGCACCACCACCAACTACTTCGCCAATCGCGCCGAACTGCTCCGCCAGATCATGGGCCGTACGAAGGAGCGCCTGACCCCGGACCCGGCCGCCATGGAAGAGACCATGAGCGCCGAGCCCGGCCGCGAGCTGAACGCCACCCTGCTGCGGCAGCTGGTCGAGCGGATGCGGGCCGACCGCAGCAGCCACCTCGCCATGCTGGAGCTCCGCCTGGAGGCCACGCGCCGGCCGGAGCTGCAGGCTGACCTGACCCGCACGTTCACCGAGCTGCTCGACGACAACATCGCCTGGCACCTCGACGCGGGCCTCCCCGGCGACCGGGACACCGTGCTGCTGCTCTACCTCGCCATGCTCGGCGTCATCGTGGACGACCTGACGGTGCCCGCGCTCCTCGAACCGCACGGCATCGACCACATCATCGCCGTGCTCGTGGAGCGGAGCGCGCCGCCCGGGGCGTGAGCCTCACCCTGCCGCGGGCCGCCGGTACGTGGAGGGGTTCGCCGAGGAGGTTCGGGCGGGCCGGGGGGCCTGAGGGGGCAGAGCGCTCCCGGGGCCGGGCGAAGTGCATGTGAGATGCGCCCTATGGGTGCAATGCCCGAATATGAGTTACTTGCTCGGTTGCCCCGCCGTCGTCTCCGAGGGAGCTCCATGCAGCAGCGAATACGCCCCGGGTACCTGAACCCCGCCGCGATCGCGGGAGGTGTCCTCGCGGTCGGCGCCGGCGGGCTCTACCTGGCGGGCACGCTGATCAACGGCGACGGCATCGACCCAGGCACCCGCATACGCGGCGTGGACGTCGGCGGCCTCAGCCGTGCCGAGGCCGAGCAGAAGCTGCAGCGCGAGCTCGTCGCGGGCGAGGGCGCGCAACCCCTCGCCGTGCGCATCGGCGACCGCGAGGACACGATCGACCCCGCGGCGGCCGGTCTCAGCGTCGACACCGAGGCCACCGTCGACCGGGCGGCCCGCGGCGGCGCCGACCCGGTCACGGTGATCGGCGGGCTCTTCCGCTCCGGCGGCGACGTCGAACCCGTCGTCCACCTTGACGAGCGCAAGGCGCGCGCCGCCCTCCAGGACCTGGCCGAGGAGCACGATCAGCAGGTCCGCGACGGCGCCGTCGCCTTCAAGGACGGCAAGCCCGAGGCCCGCCAGGCCCGCACCGGCCACACCCTCGACGTCGACGGGGCCGTCACCGCGCTGCGGTCCGCGTACCTCCCCGAAAAGCCCGCGGCCCGCACGGACCGGACGCAGCTGCCGACGCACGACACCGAGCCGAAGGTCACCGCGGCCGAGACCGGCCGGGCCCTGCGCGAGTTCGCCGAACCCGCCATGTCCGGCCCGGTCACCCTGGACGTCGGCGGCGGCGAGCTCACCATCGGGCCCGACACCCTCGGCGAGCACCTCGACCTCAAGGCCGACGCCTCCGGCCGGCTGGAGCCGCACCTGGACAGCGCAGGCCTGATCAAGGACCCCGAGGTAGCCAAGCCCCTCGCCCGCCTCACCGGCGCCGCGAAGAACGCCGAACTGGGGCTCGACGGCGACAGGGTGGTGGTCGCGAGCGACGGCAGGCCCGGGCGGACCGTCACCGACAAGGCCCTCGGCAAGGCCGTGCTGCCGCTGCTCACCCGGACCGGCGCCGCAGCCCGTACCGGCGAGGTCGCCACCCGGACCACGCAGCCGCAGATCACCCGCGAGAGCGCCGCCGAGCTCGGCCTGACCGAGAAGATGTCGTCGTTCACGGTCGACTTCGAGCGGGCCGCGTACCGCACGAAGAACATCGGCCGGGCCGTCGAGCTGATCAACGGCTCGCTCGTCAAGCCGGGCCAGGAGTGGAGCTTCAACCGCACCGTCGGCGAGCGCACCAAGGCCAACGGCTTCGTCGACGGCACGATCATCCTCAACGGCATGTACACCAAGGCCGCGGGCGGCGGTGTCTCCACCGTCGCCACGACGATGTACAACGCCCTGTTCTTCGCCGGCGTGAAGCCCCTCGAATATGGCGCGCACTCCTTCTACATCGAGCGCTACCCCGCGGGCCGCGAGGCCACCGTCGCCTGGGGCAGCCTCGACCTGCGCTTCCTCAACGACTCCGGCAACGCGATCTACATCAAGGCCGAGTCCACGGACACCTCGGTGACGGTCACCTTCCTCGGCACGAAGAAGTACGACGAGGTCCTCGCCACCCAGGGCGAGCGCGAGAACATCACGCAGCCCAAGGAGCGCACCAACACCTCCGAGCAGTGCGAGCCGCAGACCCCGCTCGAAGGCTTCGACATCACCGTGGAGCGGATCCTCAAGGACGACGGCCGGGAAGTGAAACGCGAGCCGTACCGCACCCACTACACGCCCCGCGACAAGGTCACCTGCGAACCGGAGGCGACGGCCGAGCCGACGCCGGGTGACGAGCCGACACCGGGCGGCGAGCCGACGCCGGGTGACGAGCAGCAGGCGGCCGCGGGTGAGCGCCCAGGCCCGGGCGAATAGGGCGAACCGCAGGCCCCGGCCGTCTTCCGGCCACCGACCGGCGCCCGGCAGGAGCCCATGCCTTAGCGTGTGCCCGTGACAGCGGCGGGGACAGGAACCGGAATCAGGCCGCGGAGGCCCGGCAACCGGCCCGGCATCCGGCCCGGCATCCGGCCCGGCAACCGGCCCGGCTTCCGGCTCGGCCTGGGCGCGGGCGCCGCCGTCGGCGCGGGCGCGGCCGGGGCGTGGGCGTACGCGCGGGCCGGGGCCGACGGCGCCGACATCGTGCGGGACCTCGCGGTCGGCTGGGCGTACGCGGGCGCCGGGCTCGTCGCCTGGTGGCGCAGGCCCGCCAACCGGACCGGCCTGCTCATGGTCGCCGAGGGCGTCACCTGGTTCATCGGCAACCTCCAAGGCACCTCCGTACCGGCCCTGTTCGCCCTCGGCGCCTGGTGGGAAGGGCTGAACCTGGCCGTCCTCGTGCACCTCGTGCTGACCTTCCCCGACGGCCGCATCACCGGCGCCCGCACCCGCCGCCTGATCCTCGCCACGTACGCGATCGTCGCCGTCGGCGGACTCCTGCGCGCGCTCACCTTCGATCCCGCCCGCGCCCACCACGGCACCTACCTGGACTGCGGCGGCTGCGGGCCCAACGCGCTGCTCGTCGACGGGGCCGCCGGACTCTTCGGGCCGGTCGACCTGGCCTGCCGCGCACTCGCCGTGACGATCTCCGTGCTCACCGCCACGGCCGTCGTGCACCGCTGGCGGCGCGCCTCGCACGCCCGCCGCCGCGCGCTGCTGCCCGCCTGGGCCGCCATCGGCGCGGCCATCGTCTTCATCCTGTGGGACGTCGTCCTGCTCACGGTCCCCGGGCTCGACGGTCTCGGCGAGGACCTGGTGCTGCTCCTGTCCGACTTCGCGCAGTGCGCCGTGCCCATCGCGTTCCTCGCCGGGCTGCTGCGGATGCGGCTGCAGCACGCCGCGGTCGGCGGCCTGGTCATCGAGGTCGGCGCGGACCCCACCCCGGCCCGGATGCGCGCGGTCCTGGCCCGCGTCCTCGGCGACAGCTCGCTGCGGCTCGGCCTGTGGCAGCAGGGGCAGGGCATCCGCGGCGCATACGTCGACGAGGACGGCCGCCCCGTACGCGCCGACGGGGCCCGCGCCACCCGCGTCGACTCCGTGCGCGGCACCCCGCTCGCCGTCCTCGACCACGATCCGGCACTCGCCGAGGACCCCGAACTCCTCGCCGCCGTCGGCGCCGCGCTCCGCCTCGGCCTGGAGAACGCCTGGCTGCGCACCGAGGCCAGAGAGGCCGGTACGCGCCTGGTGCGCGCCGCCGACGACGAGCGCCGCCGCCTCGAACGCGACCTGCACGACGGCGCGCAGGCCCGCATCGTGTTCGCCCTGATGGCGCTGCGCCGGGTCGGCAAGGGCGTCGCCGACCACCCGGACGCGAAGCTGCGCGGCTCCGTCGCCGAGGTCGAGCAGAGCCTGCGCCTCGCCCTGGAAGAGCTGCGCGGACTCGCCCACGGCATCCACCCCGCCGTACTGACCCGCGAAGGGCTCGCCCCGGCGCTCGCCGAACTCGCGCTCCAGGCCGAACTGCCCGTCGTGGTCGCCGCCGAGCCCGGCCGCTACGACGCGGTCGTGGAGACCACCGCGTACTTCACCGTCTGCGAGACCCTCGCCAACGCCGCCAAGCACGCCCGGGCCAGGGCCGTCAGCGTCTCCGCCCGGCGGCAGGGCACGACCCTCGTCGTGGAGACCGTCGACGACGGCATCGGCGGCGCCGACACCGCGCGCGGCTCGGGCCTCAGCGGTCTCGCCGACCGGATAGCGGCCGTCGACGGAGTGCTGAGCGTGCACAGCCCGGCGGGCGGCGGCACGCGCGTACGAGCGGAGCTGCCGTGCGGGTGATCGTGGCCGAGGACTCGGCGATCCTGCGCCAGGGGCTCGTACGCCTCCTGGCCGACGAGGGCTTCGACGTGCCCGCGCACTGCGGCGAGCCGGGGCCGCTGCTCGGCCTGGTCGACCGGCACCGCCCCGACGCGGTCCTCCTCGACATCCGGATGCCGCCCACCCACACCGACGAGGGCCTGCGCGCGGCCGCCGCGATCCGCGCCCGGCACCCGCGCACCGGCGTCCTGCTGCTCTCGCAGTACGTGGAGACCACCGCGACCGTGCGGGCGTTCGCCGACGACGCGCGCGGCTTCGGCTACCTCCTCAAGGAGCGCGTCGCCGACGCCGACGAGCTCGCCCGCGCCCTGCAGCAGGTGGCGGCCGGCGGGACGGTCGTCGACCCCGAGGTGGTCGCGCACCTCATGAGCGGGGTGCGCGGTGCGAGCGCCCTCGCCGGACTCACCGCCCGCGAGCGGGACGTGCTCGTGCTGATGGCGCAGGGCCGCTCCAATCACGCCATCGCCCAGGCACTGGTCATCGGGGCGAAGACGGTGGAGTCGCACGTACGCAGCATCTTCACGAAGCTGGGCATCGACGCCGACGCGCAGGACAACCGACGCGTCCGGGCCGTCCTCACCTATCTGCGCGAGGCCTGAACCCACCTGCGCGAGCGGCGGGAGCACCCGCACCGCACTCTCCCCCCGACCCGGTGCCGCCCCGCGACCGGGCGCAGGCCCCGGGCCCCCGTGACCCGTGACCGTGCCCCCGTTCCCCGTACCCCTTGATGCCCGGTGCGGAGCGGTGCCGGATCACCAAAGTTAGGCGGCCGAACGGCACGGAACATCAGGGCAAGCCCTGAATACCGGCGGGTATGCAGGGCGCTGACCAGGGGCGTCCGTACGCGGATGGCTCAGGGGATGGCTCAGGGGAGGCCCAGGACGTCCGTACGCCGAGGACCGGCTGCGGTCTGGCGGCCCTGTGGCCTGTGCCCGTGCCCCGTGCCCTGTGGCCTGCGGCCCGGCCCCGCGTTCCGCCCGCCCGCTACCCCGTCCCGCGCAGCCTCGGCGCGCAGTCTGTCGCGTCCACCGGGCCCGCGCCCCGCTCCACCCGGGCCGCCAACTCCTCGGCCCAGGCGGCCAGGCCGGGTGCGTCGATGCCGTACGGCGCGGGCGCCTCCGCCGCGACCACCCCGGCGCCGCGGCGCAGCAGCCGCGCCCCGCCCGTCGCGTTGCCGCGCGCCGCGTGGGTCAGGCCGACGGCCAGCTGCGCGAGCCCGCGCCACAGCGCCCGCTCCCGCTCCGGGCCCGACTTCCAGGCGTCCTCGAAGACTTCGTGGGCGTGGAACGGCCGGCCACGGTCGAGCAGCGCCTGCGCCTCGGCGAGGGTCTCGGCGGGGGTGCGGACGACCCCCTCCGGCTGCCGGTCCACGCCCGGCGCTCCGTACGGCAGGGGGCGGCCGAGTCCGTCGCGCGGGCGGGCGTTGCGGGCGCGGCCCTCGGCGTCTCGGTCGCGGCCCCGGGCATCCGGGGAAGGAGTGCTGTTCACCCTCCGATTGTGGCGGGGCGGGGGTGATCGGCGCAGGTCCGGGGTGAGGTAAGGTACTTCCTGCACGGCGCGGGCAACACCCGCGAGCGAGCACCGGGACGTGGCGCAGCTTGGTAGCGCACTTGACTGGGGGTCAAGGGGTCGCAGGTTCAAATCCTGTCGTCCCGACTTGTGAAAGTCGCAGTTCGAGGGGCCGTTTCAGAGGAATCTGAAACGGCCCCTCGATCAGTTCTCGGGGCGGTTGCGATCGGGCGTCTCCAAGCGGAGTGCGCTGAGGCCGAGTTCCCTGCGGACTGTCCGCGGCGACCGGAGCGGCGGCCCGGCGGTGACCGGGGCGACGGTGCGGGGATGACCGGGGCGACAGTGCAGGACTCGTCCGGGAAGCTAGCCGGCGTCCTGCCTCAGCAGATCCGCGCACTTCTCGCCGATCATCATCGTCGTGATGCACGGGTTGACCGTGACGAGGTCCGGCATCACCGAGCCGTCCGCGACCCGCAGACCCTCCACGCCCTTCACGCGCAGCCGCGCGTCCAGCGGGGCGAGCGCGTCGTCGTCGGCGCCCATCTTCACCGTGCACGCCGGGTGGTAGACGGTGTTGTGGGTCTTGTGGATGTAGTCCAGCAGCTCGTCGTCGGTGCGCACGTCCGGGCCCGGCGCCAGCTCCGCGCCCGCCCAGCCGCTGAGCGCCGGCTGCTCGGCGATGCGCCGGGCCAGTTTCAGGCCGTACGTCATCACGCGGGCGTCGTGCTCGTGCGTGAAGTAGCGCGGGTCGACCCTCGGCTTGTCCCGGAAGTCGCGGGTGCGCAGCCGGACGGTGCCCTTGGAGCGGGCGCGCGTCACGTTCGGGGTGAGGCAGAACGCGTTGTCCGTCGTCGGGTAGCCGTGCCGGGCGGTGTTCATGTCGAACGGCACCTGGCCGTAGTGGAACATCAGGTCGGGCCGGTCCAGGCCGGGCTCGGTGTCGTAGAAGATGCCCGCCTCCCACCATTGGCTGGAGCGCGTCGGCATCGGCTGCCTCGCCTGCCACATGATGACGCCCTCGGGGTGGTCCTGCAGGTTCTCGCCGACGCCCGCCGCGTCGACCAGAACGTCAACTCCCGTCTCCCGCAGGTGCGTTGCGGGTCCGATGCCGGAGAGCATCAGCAGCTTCGGGGTGTCGATCGAGCCGCAGGAGACGATCACTTCGCGGCGGGCGCGGACCGTACGGGTGTGGATCTGGTCCGGGTCCAGGTACTCGGTGCCCACGCAGCGCCGCCCCTCGAAGACCAGGCGCTTCGCGTGCACGCCCGTACGCACTTCGAGGTTGGGGCGCTTGCCCATCACCGGGTGGAGGTACGCGACCGAGGAGGACTGGCGGACGTTGTTCTCGTCCGAGTTGATCTGGAACCAGTTGGCGCCGCGTATGACGGTGTTCCCGGTGTTGAACGGTGTCGTGGGGATGCCCGCCTGGGCGCAGGCCTCAAGCAGGGCGTTGCCGCACGGGTCGTCCGCGCCCTTGAGGGTGCGCAGCTTCACCGGGCCGGAGCGGCCGTGGTGGTCGCCGGGCGCGTCGTTGTTCTCCAGGCGCCGGTAGAGCGGGAACAGGTCGGCCGCGCTCCAGCCCGTACAGCCCCCGGCCGCCCACGCGTCCAGGTCCTCCGCCGGGGCCCAGAACGCGATGCACGAGTTGTGCGAGGAGCAGCCGCCGAGCACCTTGGCGCGGGCGTGCCGCATGAAGCTGTTGCCGCTGGACTGCGGCTCGACCGGGTAGTCCCAGTCGTAGCCGGACTCCAACAGGCCCATCCAGCGGTCCAGTCGGAGGACGTTGTCGTCGCCGACGTCGCTCGGGCCGGCCTCCAGGACGCACACGGTGACGTCCGGGTCCTCGGTGAGGCGGGCCGCGACGACGTTGCCCGCGGTGCCGCCGCCGACGACTACGTAGTCGAAGACATCGGTGGAAACGGTGGCGTCGGAACTCATGAGGTGGAGACCTCCTCCAGGTCGGCGGCAGGGGCGGGCGGTGCGGGGGATTCGGCGGCGTGCTCGGCGAGCACGCCGGTGCGGTGGCGCTGGACGAACCAGTAGTAGGCGAAGCCGCCGCCGGCGATCACGCCGACGAACAGGACGGCGCCCCAGCGCAGATACCAGTGGTACGGGGCGGTGGCGTTGTAGACGGCGGCGCGCGGCCAGAGCAGGTTGACGGTCATGCCCACGCCCCACAGCACGGCGAGGACGTTGACGGGCAGGCCCCAGCGGCCGAGCGAGAACTTGCCCTCGGCGGGCTTCCACGTACCGCGCAGCCGGGCGATCAGCATCGGCACGGTGACCAGGAGGTACGCGGCGTAGATCATGATGATGCCGATGCTGGTGACCACGGTGAAGATCTGCGGCTGGCGGATGTTGACGACGAGGATCGCCAGCGACAGGACGCCGATGATGACGGCGGGGGCCACCGGGGTGTGGAAGCGCGGGCTGACCCGAGCGAGCAGCGAGGCCGCGGGCAGGTTGTTGTCGCGGGACATCGCGAACGCGAGCCGGATCGCCGCCGTGTGCACGGCCAGCGCGCACACCGTCACCGCGATGAGCACGCACCACAGCATGGCCTTGCCGGCCGTCGGCCCGAGCACGTCGAGCACCACGTACTGCAGTCCGTCGGAGGACAGCTTCTCGCCGCGCAGCGAGGAGACGCTCATCAGGGCGAGCAGCAGGATCAGGCCGCCGAGCACGAACGACGCGACGATCGAGCGGATGATGGCGCGCGGCGCGTTCCGCGACGGGTCCAGGGACTCCTCGCCCAGCGAGGCCGCGGTGTCGAAGCCGTACATCACGTACGCGGAGGCGAGCGAGGCGACGAGGAAGGCGCCGAGATAGCCGAAGGACTGCCCGTCCCCCGTGTGGGCCGTCTCGGTGACCACCTGCGGGCCACGCACCACATGCACCGCGAACAGCACGATCAGGACGACGGTGGCGATGAGTTCGAGGAACACGCCCGCCGTGTTGATGGTGGCCATCAGCTTCACGCCGAAGGCGTTGACGAGCGTCGTGAACAGGATCAGGACGGCGGCCAGGATCACCGCGTTGGTGGCCACGTCGTACGTGCCCGTGCCGTCGCCGACGAACTGGAAGAACGACGAGATCTGCGGCAGCGTCAGCTGGTACGCGAGCGCGACGGCCGCGATCGACACGACCGAGGCGAGCAGCATCATCCAGCCCGCGAGCCAGCCGACGTGCGGATTGCCCACCTTCTTCGCCCAGTTGTAGACCGAACCGGCCACCGGATAGCGGGCGGCCAGCTCCGCGAAGCACAGGGCCACCATGAACTGGCCGGCGAACACCATCGGCCAGGACCACCAGTAGGCCGGGCCGCCGTTCGCGTAGCCGAAGTAGAAGAGCTGGAACGTGCCGGTGAGGATCGAGATGTAGCTGATGCCCGCGGCGAAGGTGTGGAAGGTGCCGAGGGTGCGCTTGAGTTCGGGACGGTAGCCGAACTCCTCAAGTTCGGCGTCGTCCGTGTTGTCGGGGGTCGCCTTCATGCGGTGTCTCCTGGGAGTTACGCGAACCAGCCCTGCGGGACCGGGCGGGTGTTGCGCCAGATGTGCTTCGTCTCGCGGTACTCGGCGAGCCCGGCGGGGCCCAGCTCACGGCCGAAGCCGGACTGCTTGTAGCCGCCCCACTCGGCCTGCGGGACGTACGGGTGGAAGTCGTTGATCCACACCGTGCCGAGCCGCAGCGCCGACGCGACCCGGCGCGCCCTGGCCTCGTCGCTCGTCCAGACCGCGCCCGCGAGCCCGTAGATGCCGGCGTTGGCGAGCCGTACCGCCTGCGCCTCGTCGGTGAACCGTTCCACCGTGAGCACCGGACCGAACGACTCGTCCTGCACGACCGACATGGGGGCGGCGCACTCGTCGAGCACGGTCGGCAGGTAGTAGTAGCCGTTCTCGTACTCCGCGCCGGAGGGCCGGGCCCCGCCGCAGCGCAGCAGCGCGCCCTCCTGGACGCCGCGTTCCACATACGCCTCGACCTTCGCCAGGTGGTCCGCCGAGATCAGCGGGCCGGTCTGGGCGCGGTCGTCGAAGGGGCCGCCGAGCCGGATCGCGCGGGCCCTGCGGACCACCTCGTCGACGAACCGGTCGTGCAGCGAGTCCTCGACGAGGAGCCGGGCCCCGGCCGAGCAGACCTGGCCGGAGTGCAGGAACACCGCGGTGAGCGCCATGTCGACGGCCGTCTCGAAGTCGGCGTCCGCGAACACGATGTTGGGGTTCTTGCCGCCCAGTTCGAGCGCGACCTTCTTGACGGTTCCGGCCGCGGTGGCCATGAGGTGCCGGCCGGTGTGCAGGCCGCCGGTGAACGACACCAGGTCCACGTCCGGGTGCTCGGCGAGCGGGGCGCCCGCCTCGGGGCCCGCGCCCAGGACCAGGTTGGCGACACCGTCCGGCAGTCCGGCCTCCACGAGCAGCCGTACGAGGTGGATCGCGGTGTGCGGGGTCAGCTCGCTGGGCTTCAGGACGAAGGTGTTGCCGGCCGCGAGCGCGGGCGCGACCTTCCACGCGGTCTGCAGCAGCGGGTAGTTCCACGGGGTGATCAGCGCGCACACGCCGACCGGCTCGTGCACGACCCGGCTCTCCGCGTCCGGCACCCCGGTCTCCACCACCCGGCCCGCCTCGGCCGCCGCGAGCCGCCCGAAGTACCGGAAGCAGTTCGCGATGTCGTCCATGTCGTACGCGCTCTCCACCAGGCGTTTTCCGGTGTCGAGGGATTCGGCGCGGGCCAGGGCGTCCTTGTCGCGGACCAGCAGATCGGCGACGCGCAGGAGCAGGTCGCCGCGCTCGGCGCCCGTGGTGTGCGGCCAGTCGCCCTCGTCGAACGCGCGCCGGGCGGCCGCGATCGCCTCCAGGGTGTCCTTGGCGCCGGCCTCGTCCACGACCGCGACGAGCGAACCGTCGGCGGGGCAGCGGATCTCCCGGGTCCTTCCTTCGCGCGCGGACGTCCACGTACCGTCGATGAACAGCTCAGACATGCTCGCCCCCCAGCTGCTTCAGCAGCCACTCGTGGAAGATCCCGATGTGGTGCTCGGTCGGTACGAGCACACCGCCCGACCGGTACGCCCGCGAACTCATCGCCGGCTGAGTGCGCTCACACGCGTCAAAATCCTGGGCGTTGACCCGGTGGAACAGCTCCACCGACTTCGACAGATCGGCGCCCGACTCCACGACTTCCGGCGCGTACAGCCAGTCGCACTCGACGATCGTGCGGTCCTGGGCCAGCGGGAACATCCGGTGCAGGATCACGTGGTCCGGCACCAGGTTCACGAACACGGTCGGCTTGACGGTCATCGCGTAGTACCGCCGGTCCTGGTCCTCGGCGACCTCCGGCAGCCTGCCGAAGCCCTCGCTGCCGTCGACCGTGAACCCCTTGACGTCGTCGCCGAACTCGGCGCCGTGCCCGACGTAGTACTGCGCCGCGTAGCCGTCCGCGAACTCCGGGAGTACGTCGGTGAGTTCGGGGTGGATCGTCGCGCAGTGGTAGCACTCCATGAAGTTCTCGACGATCAGTTTCCAGTTGGACCTGACGTCGTACGTGATGCGCTTGCCGAGCGCGAGGCCCTCGGTGCGGTACCGGTCGATGGCGGCGGTGTCGCCCAGCCGCTCCACGGCCGCGCCGATCACCGTCTCCTCGAACGACGGCGGCTCGTCGGCCAGGCACACCCAGGCGTAGCCGAGCCACTCCCGCAGCGCGACCGTGATCAGGCCGTACTGGGCCCGGTCCACATCGGGCATCTTCGTCAGGTTGGGCGCGGCGACGAGCTTGCCGTCGAGGTCGTACGTCCAGGCGTGGTACGGGCACTGCAGGTTGCGGCGCACCTCGCCGGACTCCTCGGTGCACAACTGGGCGCCGCGGTGCCGGCAGACGTTCAGGAAGGCGCGCAGCTCACCGGTGCGGGACCGGGTGATCAGGACGCTCTCCCGGCCGACCTGAACGGTGCGGAAGGCGCCGGGTTTGTCGAGGTCGGCGCTGCGCACGGCGCAGAACCACAGGGCTTCGAACACCCGCTCCTGCTCCAGGCGGAACAGTTCGGGGTCGGTGTAGTAATGCCCGGGCAGCGTGGCCACCAGGCTGGGGGCGACGGGGTGCGTCGTCACGTACGTACTCCTCAGGGGGAACTCGGACTTTACGGACACGTCCTGGACGGGCCCTAGCGGCGGATGCGGGCCATTTCCGGGTCGAACAGCGGCTCATCGGCCACCGTCGCCGGCACCTTCTCGCCGAAGTACTCGACGTGCACTCCGGTACCGGCGGGCAGCGGCGGCAGCCAGGCGTAGGCGACACAGCGGCCCAGGGTGTAGCCGTACGAGGCGGAAGTGACGTAGCCGGCGGGGGCGCCGTCGACGTGCACGGGCTCGTGGCCGAGGACGACGGCGGCCGGGTCGTCGAGCAGCAGAGCCGTCAACTTCCGCTCTGGTGCGCCGAGTTGGGCCAGTGCGTCCCGGCCGGTGAAGTCGCCGCCGCGGTCCATGCGGACGGCGAACCCGACGCCCGCCTCGTACGGGTTGTGCTCGGTGGTCATGTCGTGGCCCCAGGAGCGGTAGCCCTTCTCCAGGCGGAGGCTGTTGAACGCCGACCGGCCGGCCGCGATCACCCCGTACTCCTGCCCTGCCGCCCACAGCGTGTCCCAGAGCCTGAGCCCCAGGTCGGCGGTGGTGTACAGCTCCCAGCCCAGCTCACCCACGTAACTCAGACGCATCGCGGTCACCGGCACATGGCCGAGGTACGTCTGCTTGGCGCGGAAGTAGCCGAAGCCCTCGTGCGAGAAGTCGTCGCGGGTGAGCGGCTGGACCAGGTCGCGGGCGAGCGGGCCCCAGACGCCGATGCAGCAGGTGCCGGAGGTGATGTCGCGGATGTGCACGTCGGCGGGCGCGTGCCGCAGCAGCCAGTCCAGGTCGGCGGGGGAGTTGGCGCCGAGCTGGAAGTGGTCGGGGGCGAGCCGGGCCACGGTCAGGTCGGAGCGGATGCCGCCGTCCTCGTTCAGGAGCAGCGTGTACGTGACGGCGCCCGGCTTCTTCGCCAGGTTGTTGGACGTCATGCGCTGCAGGAAGGCGAGCGCACCGGGACCGGTGACCTCAAGGCGGCGCAGCGGCGTCATGTCGTACAACGCCACCTTCTCGCGCGTCGCCTTCGCCTCGGCCGCCGCGATCGGCGACCAGTAGCGGGCCGACCACACGTCCCGCGCGGGCGCCGAAATTCCTTCGGTGAGCGGCGAGTTGGCCTCGTACCAGTGCGGGCGCTCCCAGCCGCCGCCCTCCAGGAACACCGCGCCCAACTCCTGCTGCCGGGCGTGGAAGGGGCTGACGCGCAGCGGACGCGGCTCGTCGCCGGGCTGCAGCGGGTGCAGTACGTCATACACCTCGACGAACTGCCGCGCCCCGCGGTCGTGCACGTACGCGGGCGAGCGCTGCGCGTCCTCGAAGCGGGTGAGGTCGCACTCGTGCACGTCAAGGGAGGGTTTGCCGTCGACCATCCACTCGGCGACGGCCTTGGCGACGCCCGCCGAGTGCGTGACCCACACGGCCTCCGCGAGCCAGAACCCGCGCAGCTGCCGGGCCTCGCCGAGCACGGGCATGCCGTCGGGCGTGAACGAGAAGACCCCGTTGAAGCCCTCCTCGACCTCCGCGTCCCGCAGCATCGGAAGGAGCCACTTGCAGTCCTCCCAGCTCGGCGCCCAGTCCTCCTCGGTGAACGGGTACGAGGACGGCATGTCCATGTTGTGCGCGCGCGCCGTGTCGTAGTCGAGGAGCGCGAACGGGTCGACGGGCAGCGGCTTGTGGGCGTACGACCCGATGCCGAGTCGCGTGCCGGCCTGCTCGGTGTGCTCGCGGAAGTACAGGTCGCGGTCCTGGAACCGCAGGATCGGCCGGGACGCCTCCGTGCGCGGGTCGTCGGCGCCTGCGAGCTCGGGCAGCGGCTTCGTCTTCGCGTACTGGTGCGCGAGCGGGAGCAGCGGTACGTCGACGCCGGCCATGCGGCCGATGACGGGGCCCCAGAATCCGGCGGCGGACACCACGTGGTCGGCCGGGAAGGTGCCCCGGTCGGTGACGACGGCGGTGACGCGGCCGTCCTCCTGCTCGATGCCGGTCACGGTGTGCCGGTCGAGGAAGGTGGCGCCGCGCTTCTGGGCGCGCTCCAGCTGGGCGCGGGAGGCGAGCAGCGCGCGGGCGAGCCCGTCCTCGGGTGTGTGGAAGCCGCCGAGCACCTTGGAGGCGTCGATGAACGGCCACAGCTCCTTGCAGCGCTCGGCGGAGACCAGCTCCCCGCGTACGCCCCAGGCGGCGGCCCAGCCGGCCTTGCGGTGCAGGTCGGACCAGCGCTCCGGGGTGGTGGCGAGCTCCAGGCCGCCGACCGGGTTGAAACAGGAAAGCCCGTCCACCTCAAGGGAGTTGAACTTCTCCACGGTGTACTGGGCGAAGGCCGTGAGGGTCTTCGACGGGCCGGTACGGAACACCAGGCCCGGCGCGTGCGAGGTGGAGCCGCCGGGCGCGGGCAGCGGGCCCTGCTCCAGGACGGTGACGTCGGTCCAGCCGCGGGCGGTGAGCTCGTCGGCGAGGGAGCAGCCGACGATGCCGGCGCCGATGACGACGACGCGGGGGCCTGCGGCGGGGCGGTTCTCGGGTGTGCTTGACATGCCTCTCCTCGGGCAGTGAGGTGAGCTGAACTGCCGCGTACGGGCAGGGAGTTGGGCGGATCGGAGTTGGGCGGTTCCTGGGTGGCGGTCAGAGCACGACGACCGACCGCAGCACCTCGCCCCGGCGCATCTTGCCGAAGGCCTCCTCGACCTGGTCGAGGGCGATCGTCTCGGTGACGAAGCCGTTCAGGTCGAGCAGCCCGTAGAGGTACTGGTCGATCAGGACGGGGAAGTCGCGGGTCGGCAGGCAGTCCCCGTACCAGGACGACTTGAGCGCGCCGCCGCGGCCGAACAGGTCGATCAGCGGGATCTCTACCGTCATGTCCGGGTCGGGCACGCCCACCTGGACCAGGACGCCCGCGTGGTCGCGCATGTAGAAGGCCTGCTTGTACGTCTCCGGGCGGCCCACCGCGTCGATCGCGATGTCCACGCCGAAGCCGTCGGTGAGCGCGCGGACCGCCTCGATGGGGTCCGTGCCGCGGGAGTTGATGGTGTGCGTGGCGCCGAACTTCTCCGCCACGTCGAGCTTCTTGTCGTCGATGTCGACGGCGATGACCTTGCGGGCGCCGTTCAGGCAGGCCCCGGCGATGGCCGCGTTGCCGACGCCGCCGCAGCCGATGACGGCCACCGTGTCGCCGCGCTTGACGTTGCCGGTGTTGACGGCAGCCCCGTACCCGGCCATCACGCCGCAGCCGATCAGGCCCGCGGCCTCGGGGCGGGCGGCCGCGTCGACCTTCACCGCCTGCCCGGCCGCGACCAGGGTCTTCTCCGCGAAGGCGCCGATGCCGAGAGCCGGGCTGAGCGGGGTGCCGTCCAGGAGGGTCATGGGTTGGGCGGCGTTGCGCGACTCGAAGCAGTACCAGGGGCGGCCGCGGCGACAGGACCGGCAGGCGCCGCAGGGCGCGCGCCAGGCGAGCACCACGTAGTCGCCGGGGGCGAGGTCGGTGACGCCGGCGCCGACCGACTCGACGGTGCCGGCCGCCTCGTGGCCGAGCAGGAACGGGAAGTCGTCGTTGACCGCGCCTTCCCGGTAGTGCAGATCCGTGTGGCAGACCCCGCAGGCCTGCACCGCGACCAGGACCTCGCCCGGACCGGGATCGGGGACGGCGATCGTCTGCACCTCGACGGGTGCGCCCTTCTTCAGGGCGACGACGGCGCGGACCTCGTGTGGCACGACCAACTCCCTTGATGTTGCGCCATGCGCTTTGCATTGCGCGATGAGAGACGATGGCCACATCTTGGGAACGCGGTCAGGGTGCCGTCAAGGGGTGCGGATCAAGCATTGGCAAAACGATGCTGACGCTGCGTCATCCTGCGAACACGCGCGGACGGCCCCCGCCGGGGCGGCCGGAAGCCCTCCGGAGACACCGGGCGCGGCATCGCTGACCTGGCGTTATCGGTAGGGACGGCGGTGTTCGCGCACGGCGTCCGGTGGTGCCGCAGGGCTTCCGGAGCTGCCCGCAGGGCTTCCGGCGTTGCGCAGGGCTCCCGGAGTTGCCCGCAGGGCCCCGAAGCTGTTCGCAGGGCTTCCGGTGGTACGCGCGGCTCAGCTCACAGCCCGTGCCCCATCCGGCGGGACAGCTCGGCGGCCGCCGCGACCGTGCGCTCGGCCAGCTCCGGGAGGCGGTCCTCGGTCAGCCGGTACACCGGGCCCGAGACGCTGACCGCGCCCAGCACCTTCCCGTCGTGCGACCGGGCAGGCGCCGCGACGGAGGCGAGCCCGATCTCCAGCTCCTCCACCGCCACCGCGAAGTCCCGCCCGCCGACCTCGGCCAGCTCGGCACGGAGCGCGGCCGCGCTGACCACCGTACGGGCGGTGAACCGCGGCAGGGTGCGGGCCAGCAGCCCCTCGCGCAGCGTCGGCGGGAGATGGGCGAGGAGCACCTTGCCGCTGGACGTGGCGTGCAGCGGGGTGCGGCGGCCGAGCCAGTTCTGCGCGGTCACGGCGGCCGGGCCGCGGGCCTGCATGATGTTGACCGCCGCGTCGTCGTCGAGGATCGCGATGTTGACCGTCTCGCCCAGCTCGTCGGCCAGCTCGCGGCAGACCGGCGCGCCCTCCTGCGAGATGTCCATCCGCGCGGCCGCCGCCCCCGCCAGGCGCAGCACCCCGGCGCCGAGGAAGTACTTGCCGCGGTCCGCGGACTGGTTGACCAGGCCGCGCTGCTCCAGGACGCCGAGCAGCCGGAACGCGGTCGACTTGTGCACCCCCAGCTCCTCGGCGATCTCCGACACCCCGGCCTCGCCGTGCCGCGCGAGGCTCTCCAGGGCGCTGACGGCCCGGTCCACGGACTGCACCGAGCCGGTCGACCCCTTCGCGGCCCGCTCGGAACCCTCCGGGCCCGCCGGGCCCTTCGCCACCCGCTCGGACGGTCGTGATCCGGACACGCGCCGCGCGCCTCCGGCTGCCGCCGGGCTGCCTGCCGTACCTGCTCTCACCTGCACCTGTTCACGGGCCATAGCTCACCTCTCACGACGTCGCGGTCGCCTCTCGGACCGCTCTCGGACCGCAACTGCGCGAAGCCTCTTGACGTACGGGGCGTCCCGCCCGGATTCTGTTGCGCACAACGCACGACAGTGCGTGATGCGGAACAGTAGGTTACCGAACGGTCCAGAACCAAGAGGGGTGCCCGTGATTCCCGTCTGCCGCCTCGAAGAGCTCCCCGAGGGCGCGTCAGTCCGCATGGACGTCGAACCGCCCATCGCCGTGTTCCACGCGGACGGCGAGCTGTACGCCATCGACGACACCTGTACGCACCAGGACGCCTCGCTCTCCGAGGGGTACCTGGAGGGCTGCCTGGTCGAATGCCCGCTCCACGAGGCCTCGTTCGACCTGCGGACGGGCCGCCCCACCTGCCTCCCGGCCCGCCGCCCCGTCCGCACCCACCGGGTGACCGTCGACGACGGGGTGATCCACGTCCACCGCAGCGACGAGGAGAACGCGGCGGCCTGACCGCGGCGTCCTCCACCCTCCCGCAGCCACCCCGGTCGCACCGCACGTGCGCACCGGATTCACGAGAAAGGCACAGCCTCATGAGGACCGTGACCGTGGTGGGCGCCTCGCTCGCCGGACTGTACGCCGCCCGGGAACTGCGGGCGCAGGGCTTCGACGGCCGTCTGGTCATCGTCGGCGAGGAGCAGCACCGCCCCTACGACCGGCCCCCGCTGTCCAAGGGCTTCCTCTCCGGCAAGGCCGGCGAGAGCGACCTGGCCCTCTCCGACGACGAGGAAACCCTCGAACTCGGCGCCGAGTGGATGTTCGGCGCCCGCGCCCGCGGCCTCGACGCCCGCGGCCGCACCGTACTCCTGGAGGACGGCCGCACCGTCTCCACCGACGGCGTCGTCATCGCCACCGGAGCCCGCGCCCGCCGCCTCCCCGGCCCCGTGCTCCCCGGCGTCCACACGCTCCGCACCCTCGACGAGGCCCGCGCGCTCCGCGCCGACCTGCGCCGCGGCACGCAGCGTGTCGTGGTCATCGGCGGCGGCTTCATCGGCGCCGAGACCGCCTCGTCCTGCGCGGCGATGGGCCATGACGTCACCGTCGTGGAGGCCGCGCCGCTGCCGCTCCTCGGCCAACTCGGCCCGGAGATGGCCGCCGTCTGCGCGCGGCTGCACGAACGCGGCGGCGTACGGCTCGTCACCGGTACGGGTGTCGCCGCACTCGAAGGCGAGCAGGCGGTGACCGGCGTACGCCTCACCGACGGGCGCCTCTTCCCCGCCGACGTGGTCGTTGTCGGCATCGGCGCGATCCCCAACACCGAATGGCTGGCCGGTTCCACGCTCGCCGTCCACGACGGGGTGCTCTGCGACGACGGCTGCGTCACCTCCCTGCCCCAGGTCGTCGCGGTCGGCGACGTGGCCCGCGTCGGCGGCGCCCGCGCCGAGCACTGGACCAGCGCCACCGCCCAGCCTCGCGTCGCCGTCCGCAACCTGCTCGCCGGGCACACCGTCGAACACGTCCGCCCGCTGCCGTACTTCTGGTCGGACCAGTACGGCTCCCGCATCCAGTTCGCCGGTCGGCGCGAGCAGGACGACGTGCCGCGGATCGTCGAGGGCTCCACAGAGGAGGGCGGCTTCCTCGCCGTCTACGAACGCGACGCCCGTACGACCGCGGTCCTCGCCCTCGACCGCCCCCGCCCGTTCACCCGCATCCGCCGCGAACTGGCCCGCGCGCAGGCGCCTGCCCCGGTGTCCACGCCGGCCGCCGCCGCGGAACCGGCCGCCGTCTGAGCCGCAACGCCGGTCAGGCGAGGGCCGCCCCGGAGGGATCCGTCGGAGGGATCCGGGGCGGCCCTTCGCGCCTTCCTGGGCGGGGGGTGGGGCGTCCCTTCCAGGCGGCATGCCAGCCGTGACGTGTGTAACGGTCCAGCCTCAAATCGTCAACTGACAGATCATCAATGTGTGCGTGTGATGCACTGATTGACGTGGATCCGTCTCATGTACGGGGGAATGATGACGCGTTCGATCCGGTGCGCCGCGTGCAGGCAGGATGCTCCGTCCGGTGCTGCGTACTGCGGTGATTGCGGTGCGGCCCTGGCAAGCGGCGCTTCGGCTGCGACGGGCTCGCAGCAGTCGCCCTCCTCGTCGGCCTCGTCCCGCCCGTCCCGCCCGTCCACGTTCGCGAGCCCCGCGGGGGGTGGCTCCGCGGCCCGCGTTCCCTCCCCGGCGTCGCCGGGTGGCGCCGGCTCCGTGCCGGTCGCCGCGCGCGGCTCCTCCGCCCCACCTCTTTGGGGATCCACTTTCGCGCCGAGCCCGGGGGCCGCCCCCGGCCGGCGTCCCGGCCCGCCCCAGTGGGGCGGTGGCCATGACCTGACCCGGTATCTGTGCGCTGCCGTCTACCTCGATCGCGAGTATGCGAAGTCCCTGGTCAAAGAGGTCGCAGCGGAACCGCATCTGGGCGTGGCGACGGCCCCGGCATGCGACGTGCCAGTGGTCCTCCGGCATGCCTACCGGGCCAACGCCCGACGCTACAACCGGGATCTGCTGCTTGCGGCACTGCTCCTGGCGTTCCTGCTCGTCTATTCGTCAGGCGCCCCGTCCGGCAGCCTGTTGCTGCCGCTGATCCTGTTCGTCGCCTGGGGCGCGCTGTTCTCGTTCAAGCTCTCCACGAAGTACGGGTCTCACCTGCAGGACCTTCGCCCGGATCGCTTCGACCCCGCGACGGCGCCCTCGCCGCTGAGCCCGTCGATCGCGGCACGCCTGCAGGAGATCGGCCAGTACGCCCAGGGCAACGTCACCACATACAGCGGCTATTCACCGTTCATCGGGTACGGAACGGAACTGGAATCGTGGTCCTTGTCCTTCGACGTCACGACATCGAGCGGTGCGGGGGTGACGGCGCAGGACTTCGATGTGACGGAGCTCTACGCCCACATCGCCCAGCGCGTGGGCAAGCTGTCGCTGCCGTGCCTGGAGATCGAGGAACGCCTCTTCGTGGACGGCGAGACCGTCCTGGAGGACCAGCGCTTCCTGCCGGACCCGCTCGGCCGGCCGGTGGCATCGGTCTCGCCGGGCCGGATGGACGACTTGAAGCGGGTGCCGGAGGAGGGGGCCCGCCCCTATCTCGTCGTGCACTCCACGGGTTGGGGAGGCGAGTTGGTCACTTCGCTCTTCCTGCGCTTCTTCCGCTCCGACTCCAACCTCTCTGTGGAGGCCGTGCAGACCGTGCTCTGCCCGCTGCTCGACCGCTACCGGGTGATCGACACACTCCTGCCCCGGCCACCGGTGCGTGAGGTGGTCGCCCTCCTCGGGCAGACGCTGGTCACTCTCCCGTTCGTACTGCTGGCCTCGCCGCTGCGCGTCGTGGACGGGGCCTCCCGCGACTACTGGTTGTCCTGGCGGCTGCGGCGGCAGGAAAAGCTCATCACCCAGCTCCGCAGGTTCGACTACGGGGCGCGCCAGAGCGTGCGGCAGCGTGCGGCGGACCGGAAGCACCACCGCTTCTTCCAGAAGGCCGACAGCGGCATGGTCCTGAAGACCGTCGAGAAGCGGGTGCTGGACGCGCTGGTGGAATTCGCCATGGCGCGTGGCATCGATGTGGACGAACTGGTCCAGCGCCAGGACGTGATCATCAACAACGGAATTATCGCGACGCAGGGGGCAAGGGTTGATTCCAGCTCGGTCGCCTCAGGTGCGAAATCCCGGGTCGCGATGAACATTCTGCAGAAGATCACCTGACGAAAGCGGACTGACGAACGAAAGGGAAAGAGGAACAGGCATGCGCAGTAATGACGGAATCATTGCGTCCGGCGGCTCGAACGTGGCCGGCAACGCCGTCGCCAGCGGCCAGAACGCAAGCGCCGAGGTGCACTACGGCGAGCAGGCCGCCGACGGCGGGCGGCAGTTGTCCCCCGAGGACATCGGCGGCCTGCTGTCCAAGCTGATCGACGAACTGGGCCGCTCCGAGCACCCCGAACGCGACGACCTGATCGAGGCCGCGGAGGACGCGCGCGAGGAGGTCACGTCCGAGGCGCCGCGCAAGGGCAAACTGAAGCTCTTCGCCAAGGGTCTGGTGGAAGCGGTACCGGGATTCGCGGCGCTGGCAACCCTGGCCGCGACGATCGAAGGGGCGATCCGCGGGCTGTAGGGCCTGTCCGGCGGATCTTCGCGGGTCCACGACGCTCCCCCAGCTACCGCTGGGAGGTGCCCCCAGGCACGCACTCTCGCCGCACGCCCGAATCACCCAAGTATGTCCAGTACGAGGGCGATCCGGGCGCACTCCCCCAGCCTTCGGCCGGGGGGACCCCCAGAGCACGCTCCCCCAAGCTCTCGGCTCCGCTCGAACAGGGGGGACCCCCATGACGCCGCGGCCTGTTCCGCGAAGATCCGCCGGACAGGCCCTAGCCGCCCGCCGGCCGCGTCCCCAACCTCACCGGTCAGTCCACCTGGCCCGCCCTCTTGCGGGGCGCGCACCCTTCCGGGCGGCGCTCGCACTTCACCTGCTCGACGAGTTGTGCCACCTCGCCGTCGGACAGAGCGAGGGCATCGACGTACGGAACCGCGTGGACGGATGGACGGCAGGTCCCGGAGCGTCGGCCGGAGGCCGGGCCTTTTGGTGCGCTCCGGGACCTGCACGCCGCAACAGCCGCGCTGAAGGCGGCGCCGGCTTCCGGGTCGGAGCAGGACAGCGTGCCCACCACGGTTGTGCCGGTCACCGGGAAATCCTCCCGCGGGCCGGTGCACCCGCCGGTGTACCCGCCCGACCCCACCCCCTCGATGCTGATGGCCGCCCGCAGCAAGGCGCTCACCCTGCCGTCCCCGACGCGGCTCCGGGCGGTCCCCGTGAGCCTGCCGGTGAAGCTCTGCCGGACCGTGCAGCCGTCGTCTCCGCAGAGCACTCCGAGACCGCCGTCGTCCAGCGGGAACTCGACAGCGGGGTCCACCGCGTCGCCGAGCCGTGCGACCTCTGCCGCGAGCGTGTCGTACCGGGCAGCGGCCCGCTCGCCGTCCAGCGGAAAGACGTCCGTGCCCCGGGAGCCGTACCTGAGCGGGCCGGCGGCACGGCCGGATGAGGCCGGGGGCTCCAGGCGCAGGAGGCGATGCGGCCGCTCCCGGGTGACCAGCAGACTTCCCGCCGCGGTGTCGGCCCGTAGCACCGGCACGCCGCGCACCTGCTCCGCCGGGAGGTCCCGGTCCTGCGTGTCGGGCACGGTCCGCAACTCGTCCAGGGCGTCCCGCAGTTGCTCCGCGAGCTCGGTCGGCGCCGGGAACCGGCCGCGTACCGGCTCCAGGGGCGAGTCGCCGGGCTCGGCCCGCGTCCACCGGCCGGCTGCCTCGCGGCGGAGTCCCGGCGGTCCCTCATCCTGGTTCGCCGAGGCGGCGCCCTGCCCTGGCCGGGTGTACGTGGTGCTGTCGATGTGGAGGACGTCAAGGTCCCGTCCGCCGCCGGACACGGAGCCGAACAGAGTGCCGGACGGAGTGACGGTGACGTCCCGACGCGTCCCGTCGGCGGCGGAGTCCTCGTACCGCAGGAGACGGGCGGCGGCCACTCCGGTCAGGGCCTGGTGGAAGGCCGTACGGCCGCGCGAAGGCCCCGCGGCCACCCCGCCGGACTCCTCCGGCCCACCCCGTACGAACAACAGCCCGGCGAGGACGGCGACGGCGGCTCCGAACACCACCAGCGCCGTGTTCCGTCGGCCCCTGGCGTGCGTGGACGGGGGCTGGACGGGCGGCGGCGAGGCATACGCGGGCGGGACGTACGCCACCGAGTGGCTCACCGACGTGGCAGCGGGTGGCCGGTCCCCCCGCGCCGGTACGGCACCTCTCGCCCGAGCCGAGGCGGCGCGGGACGCCGGTGGCCGCGCGGTCGCGGACGGGCGTGGCCGGGGCGGTGGTGCGCCCAGCGGCGGCGGCACGGCCCTGGGGATCTGCTGCCAGAGCGGCAATGGCGACTGTCCGGAATTCGGCTGCCGGTGCTGGCCCCCCACGCTGACTCCCCCAAGTCGCTTCCGTCCGTGCGCTTCCTTTGGGAAGATACGGCATCGATGACGGCGCTCATAGGTGGATAACTCTCGCTGCGCGTAGGCCAGTTGGCGTGTCCATCGGTACGGGGGAGATGAATTTCGTATGGCTGAAACAAGGGGTGTACTGCTGCCGGCTTATGTGCTGGCCGATGAGTCCGGGTCCATGGCCCCATACCAGCAGGAGTTGTCCGACGGACTGATTTCGTTGTGCGAGGGGCTGCGGGTCGAGCCGATGATCGCGGCCAAGCTGCGGCTGGCCGTCCTGGGATTCGCCGACGACGTGCAGGTGCGTCTCGCGGTCGCCGACATGCGTACGGAGACCAGCCTGCCGCAGGTCGCGATCCGCGGCGTCACCAACTACGAGGCGGTCTTCGACGACCTGCTGAGCCGGATTCCGTCCGATGTGCAGTGGCTGCGGGGCGAGGGCTACAAGGTGCACCGGCCGGTGGTGTTCTTCCTCAGCGACGGACAGCCCACCGGCGGCGACGGCTGGCGCAGGCCGCACGCCCGGCTCATCGACAAGTCCAGGACACCGACCGCGCCGAACATCATCGCGTGCGGTGTCGGTGACGCGCAGGCGCAGACGATGGTCGACGTGGCCACGCGCGACGAGTTCGCGTTCGTGGCCAAGCCGGGGACCGACATCGGTCAGGCCGTCGCCGAGTTCTTCCACGCACTCACCGCGAGCCTGGTCGCCTCGGGGCACGCACTCAACTCGGACAGCCCGCAGTTGGTCGTCAACCGGCCGGATCAGTTCAGCATGGCCATCGACGAGGTCGGCCAGTGACGCCTCCCGCCGGTGACGGCCTCGCTTCGGCGCCGCCCACTCCCGCCGGCCACGCGCCTTGGCGGCGGGTCACGGTGGGGGACCCCGGGCCCGAGTTCGAGGCCCGGCCCCCGGGCCAGTACGCGTTCGACTTCCCCGACACGGAATGCGACGGCTGGTCGACTGCCGACCTGGCCGTGCGTTTCGCCTCGGTGCGTGGGGCGAAGCACCGCTACTACCGCCAGCCGCGGCAGGACGCCGCGCGTGCCGCGGCGCACGAGGACACCAGGGCTGTCGTCGCCGCGGTCGCGGACGGCGTCTCAAGCGCCACGTACTCCGAGCACGGCGCCGTCGAGGCGTGCCGGGCCGCCCTGGAGCAGCTGCTTCACCAACTCTCCCAAGAGGGCGGCAAGTTGGACTTCGTCGGGGTCGCTCGCCATGCCGCCGAGCGGCTGCGGGCGCTCACCCGGTGGCGGCTTCGAGGCGCAGAGCCGGCGCGGGGCGAGGTCGCGGGGCTGCACGCGACCACGCTCGTGGCCGGAGTGGTCAGGCCACACGCGGAGGGGCCGGTGGTCGACGTGTGCCGCGTCGGGGACTCCGGGGCCTGGGTCCTGGACACGTCCAGCGGGCGGTACCGCGCACTGTTCGGCCCGAAGGGCGACGCGGACGCCGTGGTGGTGTCGAACGAGGTGACGCCGCTGCCCCACGTGCCTGACCCGCTGGAACACATCACCGCCCGCCTGGCCGACCACGAGGTGCTGCTGCTCGGCACGGACGGCTTCGCCGACCCGCTCGGCGACGGCGACGGACAGGTGGGCGCCCTGTTCACCCGCCGCCTGGCCACGCCCCCGACGCCGCTCTGGTTCGCGCACCTCCTTGACTTCTCCCGGGAGACCTTCGACGACGACCGGACCCTGCTGGCCGTATGGCCGTACCCCGGGACAGGGGCGCCATGACGCCTCCGGGGCGTCCGACGGTCGTCGCGTACAGCACGCTCACGTTGGGCCGCCGCCTGGGCCAGGGCGGGCAGGGCACGGTGTACGAGGTGTCCAACAAGAGGATCAACGAGGCGGTGGACGGCGGCGGTTGGGCCGTGGCCTACAAGGAGTACGCCGACTCCGTGCGCGCCGGCCTGGACGCCGACGCGCTGCACGCGCAGGTCGCCCTCCTCGGCGAGCTGAGCGCCGCGGAGGGCCGCTGGCTGTGCGACAAGACGGCCTGGCCGGCGGCCGTGGTCGAACGTGGCGGCGACGCCGGCGGGTTTCTCATGCGTGCCGTCCCCGAGCGGTACCGGTTCACTCTGCGGAGCCTGACCGGCACGCCGACGGGAGCGAAGCGCCTGGCGAACCTGGAGTACCTGCTCAACAGCGACGACTACGTGGCCGGGATCGGCCTGACCATCAGTGAACGTCACCGGCTCATGCTCCTCGCCGACCTGGCGGCCACCCTCACCCGGCTCCACCGCATCGGCATCACCGTCGGCGACCTCTCCCCGAAGAACCTGCTGTTCACCACCGACCCGCAGCCCGAATGCTTCCTCATCGACTGCGACGCCATGCGCCTGCGGGGCGCCACTGTGCTGCCCCAGGCGGAGACCCCCGACTGGCAGGTTCCGTCGGGGGAGGAGAAGGCCACACGGACCAGCGACGTCTACAAATTCGCGCTGCTCGCCGTCCGGCTCTTCGCGCGTGACCAGAGCGCCACCGACCCGACCGCCCTGTCCTCGGCCGGACCCGGCCTGGTCGACCTCGCCCGTGCCTCCCTCAACTCCGACCCGGCACGCAGGCCGACCCCCGCCGCGTGGGCGGAACAACTCACGTCGGCCGCCGCGACGGCGTCGACCGACCCGGCGAAGGCGGCGCCCCGACGCAAGCAGCAGCAGGCCCGCCCGCCGTCGCCGAAGCCGGCCCAAGGGCGCCCCCCTGGACGCCCCTCCGGTGCAACGCGGCCCCGTTCCGGCGGCCAGACCTCCCGCGTCAACTGGGATGCCGTCAAGGGCCTCGCCCTCCTCGGGGCCTTCCTCGTGTTCATGATCGTGCTGGGGGTGACGAACGCGGATGACGACTCCGGTCCTTCGGCGGCCCCGGTGCCCACGACGACCGCCCCGACCGACCCCGTCGACTCCTCGGGCGGCTACGACAGCGGAGGCGACAGCGATGAAACCCCCTTCGAAACCCCCTCCGAAGAGCCCAGCACGCTGACTCCCGAGGACGAGGAGTTCGGCGAGATCTCCCTCGACGACTGTCTGAGCAACTACACCGAGGACGCGGAGTGGACCCCCTCGACCCCGTCCACCACGAGCTGCTCCGGCGGCGACGCGTACTTCTACGTCGAGTCGGTCGAGGACGAGTACGGCGACTGCTCCTCCAGCGACAGGACCTGGTTCCACATCAACAACGACGACACCGAGACCAACCTCTGCCTGAACCGCAACTACACCGCAGACCAGTGCATGTTCGCCGAGAGGAACGGCGACCGGCTCTCCATGTACTTCAACGCCGTCACCCCGTGCGACGCGGGCATCCCCGACGAGTACGAGTACATCGTCCAGCTCACCGCGGCGTACCCGGACGGTGCGCCGGACGACGTCTGCGGGGACGACCGCATCTGGATCCTCGACAGCGGGGCCGTGCTGTGCGGGGACTGGATCTGGAAGCGGCGAGGCCTCCCCGATATCTAGGGCCTGTCCGGCGGATCTTCGCGGATGAGGCCGCGGCGTTTGGTGCGTGCTCTGGGGCCCCCGGCCGAAGGCTGGGCAGTGCGAAGGCTGGGAGAGTGCGCGCCTGGATCTCTCTCGTACTGGACGTACTTGGGTGATGCGGGCGTGCGGCGAGTCGGGTACCCCCGGCCGGAGGCTGAGGGAGCGTGCCTGGAGGCCGTGGTTCGGGCGCCGTTGCCTACTCCTCGAAGTGCGCGTCCAGCACCGCGTCCAGTTCCGTCGTCCAGCGCTTCAGGGCCGCCTTGTCCGGGGCCTGGACCTCGGCCGGGTAGGCGCGGCCCGCCAGGGTGTGCGCGGTGACCGTGAAGCGGCGGCCGAAGCGGGAGGTGGAGTGTTCCACGGCGCCGAGCTCGGCCCAGTCGAACTCGGCCTCCTGGTCGTCGAGCCGGAAGCGGAGGCCGGTGTCGTCGACGGTGATGGAGCCCCGGTGGTCCGCGGCTTCAAAGGCGGGACCTTCGGCCTCCGCCTCGTCGTCCTCGGAATCCGTGGGGGACTCGTCAGGGCCGGCCGGGTCCTCCGTACCGGTACCGGCCTCGTCCGTCGTGGTCTGTTCCTCGTCCCGCTCGGGCTCCGGTGCGGACGCGGGCTCGACGGGGGTGTCGGCGGCCTCGGTCGCCACGGGCTTCGACGGGGTGATGCCGGGAATGAAGCCCGGGTCCGTCGACGCGGCGTGCACGTGCAGGGGAGCGGCGTTCTCGTCCATGCGCTTTTCCACGGTGCGCAGTATGGCCGATGGACCTGTGCCTGTGACCACCCGCACCCGGGAGAGCCCCGCAAAGCCCCCGCACGTGCTCGCCCAAACCGCCTCAGGCCGTGCGGATCGCCGGGTCGCTCACCCCCGGTTCGCCCGTCTCGACGTGTCCGGCGAAGCGGCGCAGGAACGTCCCGTCGGTCTCGGACGTCACGGTCACGTCGTACCAGCGCTTGCCCGCGTCCAGCCGGAGGGTGTGCTCGACCGCCTTGCCCGGGGCCACGGTGAAGGACTTGCCCGGTCCGCCGTACGCGTCGGCGAGGTGCAGGCGGACCTCCTCGGCGCCCGCGTTGGTGAGGGTCAGGGCGAGGGCGCCGTCGGCGGCGACATGGCGGGCGGTGGCCTCGGGGCCCGCGGTCCTGCCGGGGCCCTTGAAGGCGCGCAGGAAGCCGTTGGGCCCGTGCACCGTCAGGTCGTACGCGTCGTCGGAGTACTCCGAGTTCCAGGTGTCCGAGACCGTCTTGCCCGCCTCGGTGGTGTACGTCCAGGGGCCGTCGCCGCGGTTGCCGGAGCGGACGTGGAAGGTGCCGCCGGCCTTCGCGCCCGCGCTGAACGTCAGCGTGTAGCGGCCGGAGGCCGGGGTGGCGGCGCCGTCCACGTGCGGGGCGTACCGCAGCGGGCGCGTGGGCCGCGAACCGGCCTCCTGGACGGGGAGTTGCGGCTTGGCCGGCGGCTTCGGCACGTAGCTGTCGTGGCGCTCGTTGTCCGGCGGGCGGTAGCCGTCCGTGCCGGGAAGGGCGGCCGGGTCGGTGTCCTTCAGGCCGAAGTCGAAGGCCGAGGTCAGGTCGCCGCAGATGGCCTTGCGCCAGGGCGAGATGTTCGGCTCGGCCACGCCGAAGCGGCGCTCCATGAACCGCACGATCGAGGTGTGGTCGAAGGTCTCCGAGCAGACGTACCCGCCCGTCGACCAGGGCGAGACGACCAGCATCGGCACGCGCTGCCCGAGCCCGTAAGGACCGGCCCCGTACCCGAGTCCGCCCTTGAAGAAGTCCAGGCTCGTGTCGACCGTCGACAGGCCCTGGCCGGGGTCGGCCGGCGGGTACGGCGGCACCACGTGGTCGAAGTAGCCGTCGTTCTCGTCGTACGTGATGAACAGGGCCGTACGCGCCCACACCTCCGGGTTGGAGGTGAGCGCGTCCAGGACCTGGGAGATGTACCAAGCGCCGTAGTTCGCGGGCCAGTTGGGGTGCTCGGTGAACGCCTCGGGGGCGGCGATCCAGGAGATCTCCGGCAGCTTCCCCGCCTTCACGTCGGCCTTGAGGTGGTCGAAGAGGCCGTCGCCCGCCTTGACGTCAGTGCCGGTGCGGGCCTTGTCGTACAGGGGGTCGCCGGGCTTCGCGTTCCGGTACTTGTTGAAGTAGAGCAGCGAGTTGTCGCCGTAGTTGCCCCGGTAGGCGTCGTCGATCCAGCCCCAGTGGCCGGCCGCGTCCAGGCCGTCGCCGATGTCCTGGTACACCTTCCAGGAGACCCCGGCCTTCTCCAGACGCTCCGGGTACGTCGTCCAGTCGTACCCCAGCTCCTGGTTGCCGAGCACAGGTCCACCGCCCTGGCCGTCGTTGCCGGTGTGGCCGGAGAACATGTAGTAGCGGTTGGGGTCGGTGGCCCCGATGAACGAGCAGTGGTACGCGTCGCAGATCGTGAACGCGTCGGCGAGCGCGTAGTGGAACGGGATGTCCTGGCGCGTCAGATGGGCCATCGTGCCCGCCGACTTGGCCGGTATCCACTGGTCGTACTTGCCGTCGTTCCAGGCCCGGTGGCCGCCCGCCCAGTCGTGGTCGAGGCCCGCGATGAACTGCATGCCGAGGTCCTCCGCGTCCGGGTGGTACGGGAGCACCTCCTTGCCGCCGTCCGGCTGGTGGAACACCGACTTGCCGCCGGGCAGGGTGACCGGGCGCGGGTCGCCGAAGCCGCGGACGCCCTTGAGTGCGCCGAAGTAGTGGTCGAAGGACCGGTTCTCCTGCATCAGGACCACGATGTGCTCGACGTCCTCGACGGTTCCGGTGCGTCGCGCGGCGGGGATGGCGGCGGCCCGCGCGATGCTGCCGGACAGCGCGGCCGCGCCCGCGGTGGCGCCCGCGATCTGCAGGAAACGGCGGCGGTTGAGTTCGGGCTTGGGTGGGGTCATGAGTGGGGGAGACCTCTGCGGGAGTCGGGAACTTGTACGGACAAGTCAAGTGGAGTGCCCCGAGAGGGTCCAGGTCAAGGGGCTGGAGGATGGCGGTTGTGTGACCAACAGGCCAATGCGCTCCCGCCGCCTGGGCGGGCCGCTCTCACCCGGCGAGCCGCAGTGCCCGGTCCGCGACCCCGATCCGCACCGTCTGACCCCAGGTCAGGTCCAGGGCGTCGCCCTCCATGCCGTCCCCGAAGGCCACGAGCCGCTCCGACTCCACGGTGAGCCGCAGCGCCTCGCCGGGGCCGAGCAGCCCCTCGACCCGCGCCGTCCCGGTCGCCGGGGACGGCCAGGCCTCACGTACGAACCACGCCAACTGCCGCTGGGTGGGCGCGGGCAGGGCGAGCCCGCCGCCGCGCTGCAGCCACAGCGACCGCAGCCAGCCGGTGGCGCCGGTGCCGGTGCCGACGAGCACGCCGGACGAGGCCTGCGCTTCCGCCGACCCGGTGTCCGGGGCGAGCCGGTAGCGGGCGGTCTGGTGGCCGGGCGGGCCGAGGTAGATCTCGTTGAGCGCGAGCAGCCGCTGGGTGTCGTCGGCGACCGCGGCGACCATCGTCAGCTCCTCGCCCGCGGCCCGCCCGGCCGCCGCCGCGGGCAGCAACTTCCGCGCGTCCGCGGCCCGGTGGCGTACGAGCACGCCCGGGTTGCGCCCCGGGTCCGTGTCGATGCCGACGACCGGCTGCCCGTCCAGGTACTTCGCCGCGTTGGCGACCAGACCGTCCTGGCCGACCACCACCACGACGTCCTCCGGCGCGAACAGGAACCGGTCCAGGTCGGCCCGCTCCACCCGCGCCTGCCGCCAGGTCGCCGGGACCGCGGCGGCCACCTCGGCGAGCGCCCGCAGGGTCCGGTGGTGCCGCTCGGCGACCTCGGCGATGTCCCGGCCGCGCGAGCCGAGGAAGTACGCGGCCTGCCCGTGCGTGCCGTGCCGGGCGAGCAACTCCTCGTACTCGGTGGTGCGGTGGACGAGGACGGCGCGGGGGGCGAGGCTCATCGCTCCCTCGCCGCGTTTCCCGGGGAGCCGAGCCGCTCAAGGAACCCCGTCAGGACGTCCGGCGAGATCGTCAGGCTGTCGATGCGCGGCAGGTTCTCGGCGAGCCGGCCCGCGTTGAGGGCGGTCAGCGTGGCCGCGTCCACCTCGGCGTGCGCCCGCAGCCAGGCGTTCTGCGCCTGCGCCCGCGCCTCGCCGACGGCACGGGCGGCCGTCGCCTCCGCCTCGGCGAGCCGCACCTTCCGGGCGGCCTCGGCGGTGCTCCGCACCTCGTCGGCGGCGGCGTTCTCCTCGGCCTCGCGGCGCGCGTTGGTGCCGTGCTGCTCCACCAACTGCTCCTCTCTGCGGGCGAGTTCGACCTTGCTGGCCAGCTCGTTCTCCGCGATGGCCCGCTCCCGCTCCACGGCCACGGCCCGCCGCTCGTACGTGGCCCGGTCCGCCTCCTGCTGGATCTCCTCGCGCGCCGGGGTGCGCAGCGCCCGCTCGACCTCCGCCTCCGGCCAGATCGCGACGACCCGCACCGCGACCAGCTCGATCCCGGTGGCGGGCAGTCGCGGCTCCCGTCCGAGCCCGGCGGTGATCCGCTCCCGTGCCGCGCTGACGCCGTCGACGAGCGCGGCCGACAGGGCGGTACGGGCGAGCACGTCCAGGGCGTGCTGCTGCGCGGTCTCGGTCAGCAGCGTCGCCAGCTGCTCCAGCGGGGCGCCGCGCCACTGCCCGGTGTCCGGGTCCACGGAGAAGTCGAGCCGTCCGGCGGCCGCGGCCGGGTCGCTGATCCGGTACGTGACGGTGGCCTGCACGGTGACGTCCTGGAAGTCGGAGGTGCGCGCGTGGAACGCCATCGCCAACTCCCGGTCGTTCACCGGCACTTCGGAGAGCGCGGCGCTCAGTGAGCGGTACCAGAAGCTGAGCCCCGGCCCGTCGTGCACGAGCTTGCCGCCCCGGTGGTGCCGGATGTGCGCGGTCGGCGCGGAGCGCAGGTGGCGCCAGCCGAGGCGGCGGGTGATGTCGGCCATGGGGTCCCCCCTGGATCGGCCTTGTATTGGTCAGTACGACCATAAACAAGGTGAGGGTTTTCGTCAAGGAGACGAGAGGGGGCGGGGTGCGGTGTACGTCCGCTGGGGCGGTGTGCGTCTGCGGGGGTGGCCGGTGCCGCCCGGCCCGGAGGCGCGAGATGGGTGCGCATACCATCGGTCCCCCTATGGACACCCTCACCCTGTGGGAGCTGGCCGCTCTCGCCTTCGCCTCGGCCCTCGTCGGCTTCTCGAAGACCGCCGTGAGCGGCGCCAATACGGTCAGCCTCGCGATCTTCGCGGCCGTGCTGCCCGCGCGGGAGTCGACCGGTGTGCTGCTGCCGATCCTCATCGCCGGCGACGTGCTCGCCGTGCTCACCTACCGGCGGCACGCGCACTGGCCCACGCTCTGGCGGCTCTTCCCGGCCGTCGCCCTCGGCGTGCTCGTCGGCGTGGTCTTCATGATGTGGGCGGACGACGCGGCGGTACGTACGTCGATCGGCGCGATCCTGCTGCTGATGGCAAGCGTCACGATCGCGCGACGGCGGTCCGCGGCCCGGGAGGAGCGCGCCGCTGAAGGCGGCGGGGCGGAGGCGTCCTCGGCCGGTTCCGGGGCGGGGCGGATCAAGGCCCGCTCGTACGGAGTGCTCGGCGGCTTCACGACGATGGTCGCCAACGCGGGCGGCCCCGTCATGTCCCTCTACCTGCTCTCCGCGGGCTTCCGGAAGCTCGGCTTCCTCGGTACGTCGGCCTGGTTCTTCCTCATCGTCAACACCTTCAAGGTCCCCTTCAGCGTCGGCCTCGGCCTGATCGACGCCCGCTCGCTGCTGCTCGACGCCGCGATGCTGCTCTTCGTCGTGCCCGGCGCGTACCTCGGGAAGGCGTGCGTGGACCGCATCGATCAGCGGGTCTTCGAACGGCTCGTGATCGGCGCGACGATTCTCGGAGGCTTGCAGCTGCTCTTGCGCTGAGCGCCCGCCGCTCGCCGCCTGCCGCGCATCGCTCGCCGCCTGCCGCGCATCGCCTGCCGCCTGCCGCGCATCGTCCGCCGCCCATCGCCCACCGTCCTCGCTTCGGGCGCCGGGACGGGGGGTATTGGGGCAGCGGCTACGATCCAGGCCATGAGCGCATCTGATCAAGAGCGGGACGAGCGGGCGGCGGCCGAGCCGGACGGGCCGGACGAGCCGGACCAGCCGGACGACGCCGAGCCGAGGTCCGGGCTCGCCCCGCGGCAGGCGCGCCGCCTCCGCATAGCCGCGGCCTCCGTGCTCATGGCCGCCGCCGCGGCCGTACTCGCGATCCGCCTCGCAAGCCGCTCCTCCGTCCTGGTCGTGGGCGTGTACGGACTGCTGCTCATCCTCTGCGGCATCGTCATCGAACTCAGCCGCCGCGGCCGCACCCGGCTCGGCAGCTGGATCCTGGGCACCGGCCTGACCGCCGCACTCCTCGCGGACTGGCGCCTGCTGCCCTGAGGCCGGGCCAGGCGATACTCGCGCACTCTTGACCTGAACAATGCTTGAGGTTCTACGGTCATGAATATGAGCATGGAAACCACAGCCTGGACCCAGCTGCACAGCGTGATGACCGCGCAGCAGGCCCGCAGAGAGGCAAGCCCCTTCGCCCGCGAGACGCTGCGCCGCATCGGCGCCTTCGCCCGCCCGCACCGCCGCCGCATCACCCAGTTCGTGCTGCTCAGCGTGGTGACCGCCCTGCTCGCCGTGGCCACGCCGGTGCTCGCCGGAGCCGTCGTCGACGCCATCGTGGGCGGCAAGGACCCCGGCCTGGTCGTGCGGCTGGCCGTCCTCATCGCCGTGATCGCGCTCGCCGAGGCCGGCCTCGGACTCCTCAACCGCTGGCTCTCCGCGAGCCTCGGCGAGGACCTGATTCTCAGCCTGCGCACCGCGGTCTTCGACCACGTACAGCGCATGCCCGTCGCGTTCTTCACGCGCACCCGCACCGGCGCCCTCGTCAGCCGTCTCAACAACGACGTCATCGGCGCACAGCGGGCCTTCTCCAACACCCTCTCGGGCGTGGTGTCCAACCTCGCGACGCTGCTGCTCACCCTCGCCGTGATGCTCAGCCTGTCCTGGCAGATCACCCTGCTCGCCCTCGTGCTGCTTCCCGTCTTCGTCGTGCCCGCCCGCCGCATGGGCAGCCGGATGGCCCGCCTCCAGCGCGAGGCCGCGTCCCACAACGCCGCCATGGGCACCCGGATGACCGAGCGGTTCTCGGCGCCCGGCGCGACCCTCGTCAAGCTGTTCGGGCGGCCCGGCGAGGAGTCCGCCGAGTTCGCCGCCCGCGCCCACCAGGTCCGCGACATCGGCGTACGCACCGCCATGGCGCAGTCCGCGTTCATCACCGCCCTCACCCTGGTCTCGGCCCTCGCGCTCGCCCTGGTCTACGGGCTCGGCGGCTGGTTCGCGCTCGCCGGCACCCTCGAACCCGGCGCGGTCGTCGCCCTCGCCCTGCTCCTGACCAGGCTGTACGCGCCGCTGACCGCGCTCGCCGGGGCCCGCGTCGAGGTGATGAGCGCCCTCGTCAGCTTCGAGCGGGTCTTCGAGGTGCTCGACCTCAAGCCGCTGATCGAGGAGAAGCCGGACGCCCGCGCCGTGCCCGAAGGCCCCGTCGCCGTCGAGTTCGAGGACGTCCGCTTCGGCTACCCGGCCGCCGACAAGGTCTCCCTGGCCTCCCTCGAAGAGGTCGCCGCCCTCGACACCCGCGGTGGCGCCGAAGTCCTGCGCGGCGTCTCCTTCCGCGCCGCACCTGGCCAGACCGTCGCCCTCGTCGGCTCCTCCGGCGCCGGCAAGTCGACCATCGCGCAGCTCGTGCCCCGGCTCTACGACGCCGACTCCGGAGTCGTACGTCTCGGAGGCGTCGACGTACGGGAGTTGAGCGCCGCGTCCGTGCGGGCCACGCTCGGCATGGTCACCCAGGACGGGCACCTGTTCCACGAGTCCGTCCGGGCCAACCTGCTGCTCGCCCGGCCCGGCGCGGACGACGACGAGCTGTGGGCGGCGCTGCGCCGGGCCCGCCTGGACGAGCTGGTCGCGTCGCTGCCGGACGGCCTCGACACCGTCGTCGGCGAGCGCGGCTACCGGCTCTCCGGCGGCGAACGCCAGCGCCTCACCATCGCCCGGCTGCTGCTCGCCCGCCAGCGCGTGGTGATCCTCGACGAGGCCACCGCCCACCTCGACAACACCTCCGAGGCGGCCGTCCAGGAGGCCCTCACCGAGGCGCTGGCCGACCGCACCGCCGTCGTCATCGCGCACCGCCTGTCCACGGTCCGGGCCGCCGACCTGATCCTCGTCGTCGAGGACGGCCGCATCGTGGAACGCGGCCGCCACGAGGACCTGCTCGCCGACGACGGACGGTACGCGGAGCTGTACCGCACCCAGTTCGCGGCACAGTCCGACTCGGGCGGACCGGATGACTCGGGCGACTCGGGCTACCCGGGCGAGCCGGACGACCAGCGCGACGCGGTCCCGGCGGCCCAACTTCCGTACGAGAAGGGCTCGTCGGCGGGCGGTGAGCGGGCGCCGGCGCCGGTGCCCGGCGGGTGAGCCCCTACGCCTCAAGCGGCTCCGGGCCGAGCGGCATCCGGGCGGAGCGGCGTCCCGTCAGAGCGGGGCGCCGCCGAAGCCGATCTCGTTGCCGTCCGGGTCGCGGTACGTCGCCTTGCGCACCCCGTTCTCGTAGGTCTCCCGCAGCGCGGGCTCCAGGCCGCGCCCGGCGATCGCCGCGACGCGCGCGTCGAAGTCGCTGACGAACACGGTGTGGAAGGCGTGACCGGCGCGCTCGGGCAGCAGCTCGATGTAGACCGAGCGGTTCTCCGCGAGCTCCCAGACGGCCTCGACGTCGTTCGGGAAGAACGTCGCGGGGACACCGAACAGCCGCTCGTACCAGGCGAGGGAGGCGTCGTAGTCGGTCACGGGGATTCCGGCGAACAGGGCGAGTTCCATCCTGTCTCCTTCGTGGGTACCCCCACCTTTAGGTGGGGGGGAAACGAAGCCCCTGCGGAGCAGGGCAAGGAGCGAGGGTTCGCCCCCTGGGCGGACCCTCGTTGTCAGTGGCCCGCACTAGAG
>NZ_JASCIR010000020.1 GCF_029968095.1 Streptomyces solicavernae
GGGCCCGCCCCCCCCCCCCCCCGCTTCTTTGTGCGTACGTGCTACGCCCCGCGCGTACGAAGACGCCGGTACGGGCCGAGGCGTCCCGTACCGGCGTCTTCGCCTGATCAGCTGGCGGGTGGCCAGGCCTTGAAGTGCTTCGGGCGGGGCGGGGCGTACGTGCGGACCTTGGAGGTCTTCAGGCCGAGGCGGACCAGGGACTCGGCGATCGTGACGGCAGCGGCGACGCCGTCGACGACCGGGACGCCGGTGCGCTCCACCACGCGTTCGCCGAGGCCGGACATGCCGCCGCAGCCGAGGCAGATGACCTCCGCGCGGTCCTGCTCGACGGCGCGGGCGGACTCCTCCACGATCGCCTCGACGGCGGCGGCAGGGTCGCGCTCCAGGTCGAGGACGGCCATGCCGCTGGCGCGTACGGAGGCGCAGCGGCCGGAGAGGCCGGCGAGGGTGAGGCGGTCCTCGATGAGGGGGACGGCCCGGTCGAGGGTGGTGACGACGGAGTACGTACGGCCGAGGAACTGGGCGGTGGAGGCGGCGGCCTCGGTGATGTCGACGACGGGGACGTCGAGCAGTTCCTGCAGGCCCTCGCGGCCGTGCTCGCCGTAGCCGGCCTGGATCACCGCGTCGAAGGGCTCCGGGTGGGCACGGACGGCCTCCATGACCGCGATGGCGGCGAGGTGGCTCTCGTAGTTGCCCTCGACCGAGTCGGCGCCGAAGGCCGGGGTGAGCGGGACGATCTCGGTGCCGGGGGCGGCGACGCTCGCGGCCTGCTCACCGATGGACTTCGTCATCGTTTCGGTGGTGTTGACGTTGACGACAAGGAGTCGCATGGGGTGTGGTTCCTGATTTCTCGCGTGGTGGTGCGGGTGGGACGTGCGCTCTGCGGTTTCAGACGCTGGGTACGGCGATGTCCTCGCCGTCGACGTCCTCCTCGGGGACCGTGGGGCGGCCCGGCAGGACGACGAAGAGCAGGGCGGCGAGCAGGGCGCCGATGAACCAGGAGAAGCCGGAGATGCCCGCGAAGGCCGGGACGAGGGCGATGATCACGGCGACGGCGGCGGCCGGGACGAACGCTCCGACGGCGCGCGGGTTGATGCCCTTGCGGTAGGCGTACGTGGCCTCGGGGTGCTCGGTGTAGAGGTGCGGGACGTGCACGCGGGTCTTGCGGATCAGCCAGTAGTCGGCCATGACGATGCCGAAGACCGGGCCGAGGAGCGCGCCGAGTCCGCCGAGGAAGTAGTTGACGACGACCGGGTTGTTGTAGAGGTTCCACGGCAGGATGACCAGGCCGATCGAGGCGCTGACGACGCCCGCGCGGCGGAAGTTCAGCTTCCGCGGGAAGAGGTTGACCAGCGTGTAGACGGGCGCGACGAAGTTGGCCATCAGGTTGACGGCGACGGTCAGGACGATCAGCGCGAGCGAGGCCAGGACCAGCAGGAACGTGTTCGGGATGGTCTGCACGATGTCGGAGGCGCTGGTGACGACCCTGCCGTCGAGCTTGAACTGGGCGCCGCTGAGGACGACCACGATGCCGGCGAAGAACAGCATGTTCACGGGGATGCCGACGAGGTTGCCGAGGTTGATCGAGCGGTTGCTCTTGGCAGAGCGCGTGAAGTCGCAGAAGTTGAGCACGAAGGTGCCGTAGATGACGACCCAGAGCGCGGCGGCCTCCAGGATGTGCACCCAGCGGTCGGCGCCGGTGAAGGGGTTCCCGGCGTCCATGGCGATGGACATGTCGGCCTTGGTGAACATCCAGACGGCGAGGGCGAGCATCGTGATGAGAACGGCGGGCGCGGCCAGCTCGACGTACTTGCGGATGGCGTCCATGCCGAAGCTGACGATCAGGACCTGGATGACCCACAGGCCGAGGAACGAGACCCAGCCGAGGACGGAGAGGCCGAGCACGGAGGTCTGCTCCCAGCTCGCGAGGCCCGGGAACAGTGCCTTGAGCAGCGCGGAGAGCACGGTCGCGGCCAGATAGGTCTGGATGCCGAACCAGGCGATGGCGACGCCGCCGCGGATCATGGCGGGGAGCTGGGCGCCCTTGACGCCGAAGGCGATGCGGCTCATGACCGGGAACGGGACGCCGGTCTTGGAGCCCATGTAACCGGAGAGGCTCAGCAGCCCGAACAGGAAGAGCGAGGCGAGCAGGAACGCCGCGAGAATGTCCCAGACGCCGAGGCCGAGGGCGAAGAGGCCGAGGGCGAAGGCGTAGTTGCCGAGGCTGTGCACATCGTTGGCCCAGAGCGTGAACACGCTGTAGCCGCTCCAGTTGCGGCCGGCCTTCTTGGTGGGCGCGAGGTCCGGACTGTAGAGCCGGGTGCTGGTGCCCGTGGCACTCACCTGTGAGACATCCTGGGACATCTCTCCTGTGCGCGATGCGTCCTGTGCTGTGCTCACACCAGTCACCCTTCCGGGAATTCCGGTATACGGAATTAGTTTTTCGAAGCAGGTGAGCAGGGACGCTACGGCCGGTTTTGCATACCGGTCAAGAGGTTCACGAGAGAAAACCACAGGTGAACACGGGGCGATCTCGGCCGTAGCCAGTGGCCCGGACCGTGAGGACTGGCCGGAACCACTGGGGTAAATGGGATACCAAATCTTGGTTCCGCACAAGGGGTGACCTGGTCGCACGCCGTCACGGGCCGCCTCGCGCCGGGCACGGCACAATGGCCGTCATGTCTCGTCGTACGACCTCACCGTGCCCCTGCGGACAGCCGCTCGACTACGCGGAATGCTGCGGAAGATTGCACTCCGGAAAGGCGGCCGCGGCCACTCCGGAGGAGTTGATGCGCTCCCGGTACGCGGCGTTCGCCGTGGAGGACGAGGCGTATCTGCTGCGCACCTGGCACCCGCGCACCCGCCCGCCGCGGATCGGCTTCGAGCCCGGCGGCTCGATGCGCTGGACGGGCCTGGAGATCCTGGACAGCTCCGACGGCAGCGCGTTCCACAGCACGGGCACGGTGACGTTCCGCGCCCGGTACGTGGATGGCGGCCGGGCGGGCGCGCTGCACGAGCGCAGCCGGTTCGAGCGGCTGGACGGGGCGTGGGTCTATGTGGACGGGGATGTGTACGAGTAAGACCTCAGGGGCGGTTCATGCCGCCGGAAAGGCCTCAGGGGCGGTTCATGCCGCCGGACGCGGGCTCGCCGTCCGGGTGGCGCAGGGCTCGCAGGGCCTTCCGGTGCGTCCACATGCGCAGCGCCATCCAGATGTGTCCGGCCACCACGATCCCCACCGCGAGGGCCAGCCAGTCGTGCACGAACGTCGCGCCGGTGCGGACGGCGAGCGGGGCCAGGCCGGTGAACCACATCAGGAGCCCGGTGCCGAGCATCACCAGGACCGCGCCCGCGATCCACGCCGCGTACAGCTTCTGGCCCGCGTTGAACTTGCCCTGCGGGCGCGGCCCCCGCTCGCGGCGGAGTTCGGCCCGCAGCCAGTGACGGTCGTGCGGGCCGAAGCGGTCCAGGCGGCGCAGGTCGGCGCGGAGCGCGCGGGAGGCGAGGCCGGCGAGGAGCGGTACGGGCAGCAGCAGGCCCGTCCACTCGTGCACCGTGACGACCAGGGCGCGGCGGCCGACGGCCTGGGCGAGCACGGGGACGTACAGGCAGGCCGCCGAGGCGATGCAGAGCAGCATCAGGGCGGCGGTCGCGCCGTGCGCCCAGCGCTCGGCGGGGCTGAACCGGCGTGTGCGTACGGCCTGTTCAGACGGTCGGGGCATCTTCGCGGCCGTTGGAACGGCCGACCCAGGCGTCGACGTCATAGCCTCGCTCCTCCCAGTATCCGGGCCGGACGGCGTCGGTGACGGTGATGCCGGAGAGCCACTTGGCGGACTTGTAGAAGTACATGGGCGCGACGTACAGGCGTACCGGCCCGCCGTGTTCGTGGGAGACGGGCTCGTCCTGCATGCGCAGGGCCACCAACACGTCGTCCCTGCGGGCCTGTTCGAGGGTGAGGCTCTCGCTGTACGCGCCGTCGAAGCAGGTGAAGCGGACGGCGCGGGCCTCGGGGCGGACCCCGGCGGCGTCCAGGAGCCGGGACAGACGTACGCCCTCGAAGGGGGTCTCGGGGACCCGCCAGCCGGTCACGCACTGCACGTCCCGCACCAGCCGGGTCTGCGGTTCGGTGCGCAGGTCGGCGAGGGTGTACGTGCTGGGCCGGTCGACGAGGCCGTCGACGCGCAGGCGGTACGTCCGGGCGTTCTTCGGCGGTACGGACGCGGTGACGGAGTAGTACCGGAAGGCACCGCCCGCGGGCAGGGCGTCGGTCAGGCCGGTGGGGTCCTGCCGGGCCAGCGCCTCGACGCCGCGCTGCAGGAGGGGGGCGGCGGCGACACCGGCTGCGCCGAGGCCGAGCATGCCGAGGACGATGCGGCGGCCTACGGGGGTGCCCTGGGGGGCGTCGGGTCGGGTGGGGTTCACGTCTTCGAGTTCAGCACGCCGGCGGGTGGGGGGACAGGGGGTGCGCGGGTCCGTCAGCGTTCCGTCATTCTTCCTGTCCCCCGAAAGCCCTGCCGGACGGCCTGTCAGGCCTGACAGGTCTGACAGGTCTGACAGGTCTGACAGGTCTGACAGGCCGTCCGGCAGGTCTGACGGGCCTTCTAGCCCGAAGTCCGCTCGCTCTCCCGCTCCAGGCGGAACGCCTCGTTGCCCAGGCCGATCCGGGCGTGCGTCTCGGGGCGCCGGACGCGGAGGACCGCGCCGTGCACCAGACCGGCGACCGCCGCGAGGCCGATCACGCCCGGCAGCACCCACGCGAGGGCGGAACCCGGGCCCGCGCCGACCAGGACGCCGAAGTCCTTCACCGTGTACCCGGCGATCACCAGCAGTGCCAGGCCGGAGAGCCCCGAGGCCACCAGCCGCCCGGCCTGGGCGCGGGCGGCGCCGCGGCGGGCGAAGAAGACGATGACGGCGAGCGACGCGGCGGCCATGAGGACGATGATGCCGAGGGCGCCGACGTTGCCCATCCAGGTGAACAGCCGGAGCACCGGAACGGTCGGGTCGCCGATGGGCTTGTCGTCGGTGACCGCGAAGGCCACGACGACCGCCACCGAGATCACCGTCTGAAGCAGCGAGCCCGAACCGGGCGCCCCGCTCGCCCTGTTGGTACGTCCGAACGCCGCGGGCAGCAGGCCCTCCCGGCCCATGGCGAAGGCGTACCGCGCGACGACGTTGTGGAAGCTGAGCATCGCCGCGAACATCCCGGTGACGAAGAGGATGTGCAGGACGTCCGTGAAGCCGCCGCCGAGGCGGTCCTCGGTGAGGCCGAACAGCAGGCCGGGGCCCTGCTCGCGGGCCGCGTCGACGATCCCGGACGGACCGGCGGCCACCGTCAGCGCCCACGAGCTGATCGCGAAGAACAGCGCGGCGAAGCCCACCGCCAGGAACATCACGCGGGCGACGACCACCTGCGGCCTGCTGGTCTCCTCCGCGTACACCGGCGCCTGCTCGAAGCCGACGAACGCGGCGATGCAGAAGCAGAGGGCGGTGCCGAAGCCCGCGCCGGTCAGGGCGTCCGGGTCGAACGCGGTGAGCGCGAGCCCGGAGGAGGCGGGCTCGGCGACCGCCGCCACGTCGAAGACGACGACGAGCAGGCACTCGATGAGCAGCAGCACGCCCAGCACGCGCGCGTTGAGGTCGATCTTCAGCCAGGCGAGTGCGGCGACCAGCGCGACGGCTGCCAACGCCGGTATCCACCAGACGAGTTGGATGTCCAGATAGGTGGCGAAGAGGGCGGACACCTCGAAGCCGAAGATGCCGTAGATGCCGACCTGCATGGCGCTGTACGCGACCAGGGCCACGAGCGAGGCGCCCGCGCCGGCGGTCCCGCCGAGGCCGCGGGAGATGTACGCGTAGAAGGCACCGGCGTTGTGGACGTGCCGGCTCATCTCCGCGTACCCGACGCTGAACAGCGCCAGGACCACACCGAGGATGACGAAGAGCAGCGGCTGTCCGACGATGCCCATCACGCCGAACGTGGTGGGCATGACGCCGGCCACGACCATCAGGGGCGCGCTGGCGGCGAGGACGGAGAGCAGCAGCCCCGCCGTGCCGAGCCGCCCGGCACGCAGGGCGCGCTCCTCGCCCTTGTACGTGTTGATGCGGCCGTCGCGCCTGGCGCTGCGCTCGCCCGTGGTGCTCGAACTGCCCGTCGACATGGTGGGGTCGGTCCTTCCGGGGTGGGTTGGGGTGCGGCGTCGCGGCCGGGGTCAGGCGGCGCCGAGGGCCGCGTTGCGGGCAGCGCCGAAGGCCTTGGCGGGGTCGCGGCCCGGGTACGCCCAGGGCTCTGCGGTGGCGTACGGGCCGATGCGGTGGAACAGGGCCGCCGCTTCGGCCGCCCGACCCTCGCAGAACTTGGCGTGGGCCAGGAAGTTGAGGTCGATGCGGCCGCGCGGGTGCTGGGCGCCGTCCCACTCCAGCCACCAGTCGAAGGCCGCCTTCATCACCAGGCGCGCCCGGCGGCCCGACCAGTGGCCGGAGCGCTCCGGCGGGGCCGCGGCACGGGCGACCTGGGCGAGGACGCGGTAGCGCTCGGCGTGCGCGACGACCGGGAGGATCGCCAGCGGCGAGTCCGGCGGCGCCTGGTCGACGGCCCAGGAGGCGAAGTCGTACACCTCGTGCAGCGGGTCCTGGCCCAGGTCGGCGCGGCGCTCGGCGAGGCGGCCGACCATGAGGTGGTGGGCGTGGTGGTGCTGCGGGTGGCGGTGGCGGACCTCGTCGAAGAGGCGGACCACGTCCTCCTCTGAGCCGAGGGTGCGGGCGAGGAGCAGCAGGGCGAGCCACGGCGTGGGGTCCTCGGGGGCGAGCGCGGCGGCCGCGCGGCAGGAGTCCTGCGCGCTCTCCGGCCGCTCCTTGCCGCGCAGGGCGTGCCAGACCGCGGCGCAGGCCGACAGGGCGGCGGCGTCCGCGCTCTCCGGCTCGACGAGCCGCCACTCCTGCGCCCACGCGCGCGCGGCGGGTGACTGTCCGAGGACGACGAGGCGGTGGCCTCTGCGGTCCCAGTCGGGGCCGGTGGCCGCGAGCAGGGCACGCGTGTCGGCCCAGCGGCCGCGTTCCAACGCGGTGCGGGCGGCGGTGAGTTCGGTGTCGTCGAGGGCGGGGTCGAAGTCGTGCGCGGCGCGCTTGCGGGCACGCCCGAGCGGGGGAGGCGGTGGGGACACCTCGGTGAGTCCTTCCCATCACGGTGGTCAGGCGGAGGGTGTGGACGGCTGTCGCGGGTGTGTGGTGGCGGGGCTGCGGTGATCACGTACCGCAGACCGGATGATCACGCACAGCTAAGCGTCAGGGGTCCCTTCCGTCAAGGCCGGGCCGGGAGGAATCGATTCGCCAACTGGCTTGTCCACAGGGTGAATTGAGACGTGGGGCGATTGTCAGTGGGGGGTCGTAGTCTCGGCGGCAGCGGGAACGAACGGGCCCAGCCGTCGACCCGGCCGAGCGAAAGGGAGCAGACCATGAGTACGAGTCCGAAGCCGACCGAGCCGACCCCGGGCCCCGACAGCCTGCCGCCCCTGGCCCTTCCCCGGACCGCTCCGGGACACCCTGGTGGCGGCGGTGCTCTCGGGCGAGAAGACCGGTCGGCGACACCACGCTGGTCGTCGCCGAACGCTTCCGCGTGGTCACGGACGACCAGAACTGACGTCCCCTACCCCACCGCCCGAGCCGCCGCCCGCCCCGCCGCGCGGCCGGAGAAGATGCAGCCGCCGAGGAACGTGCCTTCGAGGGAGCGATAGCCGTGCACGCCACCACCACCGAACCCGGCCGCCTCCCCCGCCGCGTACATCCCGGGCAGGGGGTCGCCGCCGTCCGTGAGCACGCGCGAGGTCAGGTCGGTCTCCAGGCCGCCCAGGGACTTGCGGGTGAGGATGTTCAGGCGTACGGCGACGAGCGGGCCCGCCTTCGGGTCGAGGATGCGGTGCGGGGACGCGGTGCGGATCAGCTTGTCGCCGATGAACTTGCGGGAGCCGCGCATCGCGGTGATCTGCAGGTCCTTGGTGAAGGGGTTGGCGATCTCCCGGTCGCGGGCGGTGATCTCGCGGCGCAGTTCCGCCTCGTCGATCAGCGGCTCCTTGGTGAGCGCGTTCATGCGGCGGACCAGGGCGGTGAGGTCGTTCTCCACGATGAAGTCGTTGCCGTGGTCCATGAACGCCTTGACCGGGCCCGGCACGTCGGCCCGCGCCCGCCCGAGCACGTCGCGCACGGACTTGCCGGTCAGGTCCGGGTTCTGCTCGGAGCCGGAGAGGGTGAACTCCTTGCCGATGATGCGCTTGTTGAGCACGAACCAGGTGTGGTCGTAGCCGCTGTGCATGATGTGGTCGAGGGTGCCGAGGGTGTCGAAGCCGGGGAAGAGCGGCACCGGGAGGCGCCTGCCGCGGGCGTCCAGCCAGAGCGAGGACGGTCCGGGCAGGATGCGGATGCCGTGCCTGTTCCAGATCGGGTTCCAGTTCTCGATGCCCTCGGTGTAGTGCCACATCCGGTCGCGGTTGACGACATGGCCGCCCGCGTCCTCCGCGATGCCGATCATCAGCCCGTCGACGTGGGCGGGCACCCCGGAGAGCATCCGGGCCGGCGGTCGGCCCAGGCGCTCGGGCCAGCTGGCGCGGACCAGGTCGTGGTTGCCGCCGATGCCGCCCGAAGTGACGATCACCGCCTGGGCCTTGAGCTCGAACAGGCCGGTGACGGTGCGGCTGGACTCCTGGCCGCGCTCGATGCCGGAGGGTTCGAGGACCTCGCCGCTGACGGTGTCGACAGCGCCCGCGGTACGGCTCAGGCCGGTCACGCGGTGCCGGAAGCGCAGGTCGACCAGGCCGCGCGCCACGCCTTCGCGCACGCGCCGCTCGAAGGGGGCGACGATCCCCGGACCGGTCCCCCAGGTGATGTGGAACCGGGGCACGGAGTTGCCGTGCCCGGTCGCGTCGTACCCGCCGCGCTCGGCCCAGCCGACCACGGGGAAGAACCGCACACCCTGCGCGTGCAGCCAGGAGCGTTTCTCGCCCGCCGCGAAGTCCACATAGGCCTCGGCCCACTTGCGCGGCCAGTGGTCCTCCGCGCGGTCGAAGCCGGCGGTGCCCATCCAGTCCTGCAGGGCGAGCGCATGGCTGTCCTTGATCCGCATCCGCCGCTGCTCGGGGGAGTCGACGAAGAACAGCCCGCCGAAGGACCAGTGGGCCTGCCCGCCGATGGACTGCTCGGGCTCCTGGTCGAGGAGGATCACCTTCCGGCCCGCGTCCACGAGTTCCGCAGTGGCCACGAGTCCGGCGAGGCCCGCCCCGATCACGATCACATCAGCGTCGTACGCCATGGCCATCCGTCCTGTCGGCGGTGCGCTTCGCGGGGAAGGCACCAGGGCTCGGGTTACCGGTGGGTTAGATCTTCGGCACCGCGAGGCGGGGCGTCAACCGTTGCGTTGGACCCGCGAGGGGCCGCGCGGGTTGGATGGCCGCATGAGCGCAACGGACGGCGGCATGAGCGACGGCGGCATGAGCGACGATGGCATGAGCGACGGCGGCATGAGTGCGGACGAGATCCTCGACATCGTGGACGAGCAGGACCGGGTCGTCGGCACGGCCCCGCGCGGCGAGGCCTATGCGAAGGGGCTGCGCCACCGCTGCGTCTTCGTCCTCGCCCGGGACGCGGAGGACCGGGTCTTCGTGCACCGCCGCACGCCGACAAAACTGGTCTTCCCTTCGCTGTACGACATGTTCGTGGGCGGGGTCGTAGGGGCGGGCGAGGCGTATGACACGGCGGCGCTGCGGGAGGCCGAGGAGGAGCTGGGCGTCAGCGGACTCCCGCGGCCCGTACCGCTGTTCAAGTTCCTGTACGAGACGGACGCGCACACCTGGTGGTCGTACGTCTACGAGGTGCGCTGCGAGCTGCCGGTGTCCCCGCAGGCCGAGGAGGTCGACTGGCACACGTTCCTGCCCGAGGACGACCTGGAGCGGCGGCTCGGCGAGTGGGAGTGGGTGCCCGACGGCCTGGCCGCTTACGAGCGGCTGAGGGCCTGTCGTGCGCGGTGAGGCATGGGCGGTGAGGCATGGGCGGTGAGGCATGGGCGGTGAGGCATGGGCGGTGAGGCATGGGCGGTGAGGCAGCGGTGAGGCAGCGGTGAGGCATGCGCGGTCAGGCGCGTACGCAGGCGTCGGGCTGGGGGCTCGGGCACGCACTGACCGGGCGCGGGCAGGGCGCGGGTAGGGTGCGGGGCGTGAACGGGTTCGTGGAGGCGTTGCGGCTGTGGTTCGCGCCCGCGCGGGTGCGGGAAGAGGGCGAGACGCCGGACTACCGCTTCTCGCTCGCCAACGAGCGGACCTTCCTCGCCTGGATCCGTACGGCGCTCGCGCTGGTGGGCGGGGGTTTCGCCGTCGACCAGTTCCTGCCGGACCTCAGCCGGGGCTGGCGGATCGCGCTCGCCCTGGCGCTGCTCGTGGTCGGGGCGCTGTGCGCGCTGCGGGCCGTCAACCACTGGGTGCGGTGCGAGCTGGCGATGCGGCGGGGCGAGGACCTGCCGGTGTCCCGGTTCCCGGCGCTGCTCGCGCTCGCGGTCGGGCTCGTGGCCCTCGCGATGGCGCTGGTCGTCCTCTTCGGCTGGGCCGAGGGATGAGCCACCCCGGCCACCCCGTGCGTCCCGCGACTCCCGAGCGGGACCCGGGACTTCAGCCGGAGCGGACCCGGCTCGCGTGGCGGCGTACGACGTTGTCCTGCACGGTGGCCGCCGTGCTCGCGGGCAAGCAGGCGCTGCACGGCGGGGCGGGCCCGCTCGCCCTGGTCGGGGCCGGCCTGTCGGTGGGCCTGTGGCTCGCGTTCGTGGTGCTCGCCAACCGGCGGATCCACGCCCTGGCGCACGCGCGCCCCGCGCCGATGCGGAAGGGTACGGCGCTGGGGGCGGCAGGCATCACGGTGGGACTCGCGGTGTTCGCGGTGGCCGTGGTGCGCTGAGCGCAGTGGGCACTGAGCACGCCGCGCACGGTGAGGGTGCGGTGCGCGGGGGTTTTTGCGCGACGACCGCCGCACCCGCACCGCCCCCACACCCCACCGCCGCACCCCCACCGCCTGCACCCCCACCGCCGCACCCCCACCGCCCGCACGCCTCGCCCTTCCGGACGAGACGCCGGTCACTTTCGGTCCGCAGGGTAGACGGCATACCGACTGGTCGGCATGATGCTCCCAGAGCGAGTTACGGACGGGTCAACAACAGGGAGCGACAGTATGGCCTCAGACCAGCCACCGGGCCTCGACCTCGCCGCACTGCGCGGCCACCTCGACCGCGTGCGCCCCGGACTCGTGCACGGCCCCCTCGACGCACGGCTGATCGAGGGCGGCCGCTCGAACCTCACGTACACGGTGACGGACGGAACCGACCGCTGGGTGGTGCGCCGCCCGCCGCTCGGGCACGTCCTCGCGACCGCGCACGACATGAAGCGCGAGCACCGGGTGATCAGTGCGCTGCGGGACACGGCGGTGCCGGTGCCGGAGGCGGTGCTGCTCTGCGAGGACGAGTCGGTGATCGGTTCGCCGTTCTACGTGATGGAGTTCGTGGAGGGCACGCCGTACCGCACCGAGGGCGAGCTGGCGGCGATCGGGGCGGAGCGGACCAGGGCCGCCTGCTTCAACCTGGTGGACACGCTGGTCGAGCTGCACGCGGTGGACCCCGAGGCGGTGGGGCTCGGCGACTTCGGCCGGCCCGAGGGCTTCCTCGACCGGCAACTGCGGCGCTGGGGCAAGCAGTTGGACGGCTCCCGCAACCGCGACCTGGCGGGCATCGACGAGCTGCACGCGGCGCTCGGCCGACAGCTGCCCGGCTCCCCCGCGCCGACCGTCGTACACGGCGACTACCGGCTCGACAACGTCCTGGTCGACGAGCGCGAGCAGATCACCGCGATCCTCGACTGGGAGATGTCGACGCTCGGCGACCCGCTGACCGACCTGGGGCTGCTCGCGATGTACAGCGCGCGGCTCGAACTCCCGAACTCCCCGATCTCCACGACCGCTTCGGCGCCCGGCCACCCGGACGCGCGCGAGCTGATCGACCGGTACGCCGCGCGCTCGGGGCGCGACGTGTCGGCGGTCTCCTGGTACACGGCGTTCGCCTGGTTCAAGCTCGCCGTGATCCTTGAGGGCATCCACTACCGGTACACGCTCGGCCAGACCATCGGCGCCGGCTTCGACCGGATCGGCGAACTCGTACCGCAATTCATCGAGCACGGCCTGACCACCCTTCAGGAAGGCTGATCCGCCATGGACTTCACATTCGACGCCCGCACCGAGGAGCTGCGCACGAAGCTGCTCGCCTTCATGGACGAGCACGTGTACCCGGCGCAGCCGGTCCTGCACGAGCAGCACGCGCAGCTCGACTCTCCCTGGAAGGTCCCGCAGATCGTGGAGGACCTGAAGGCGGAGGCGCGCCGACAGGGCCTGTGGAACCTTTTCTTCGTAGACCAGCACAGCCTGCCGGACGCGGAGCACGGGGCCGGTCTCACCAACCTCCAGTACGCGCCGCTGGCCGAGATCACCGGCCGCGCCCCGCAGTTGGCGCCGACCGCGCTGAACTGTGCGGCGCCGGACACCGGCAACATGGAGGTGCTCGCGCAGTTCGGCGACGAGCGGCAGAAGAAGCAGTGGCTGGAGCCGCTGCTGGCCGGTGAGATCCGCTCGGCGTTCGCGATGACCGAGCCGGAGGTGGCCTCCTCGGACGCGACGAACATCGAGACCCGGATCGAGCGCGCCGCCGACCATCCGGACGAGTACGTCATCACCGGCCGGAAGTGGTACATCTCCGGGGCGATGAACCCCAACTGCAAGATCTTCATCGTGATGGGCAAGACCGACCCGGACAACGAAGACGTACGCCGCCAGCAGTCGATGATCCTGGTCCCGCGCGACACCCCGGGCCTCACGGTCAAGCGCGCGATGACGGTGTACGGCTACGAGGACCACTGGCACGGCGGCCACGCCGAGGTGGTCTTCGACCAGGTGCGGGTGCCCGCGGCCAACCTGATCGGCGAGGAGGGCGGCGGCTTCGCCATCGCGCAGGCGCGGCTCGGCCCCGGCCGGATCCACCACTGCATGCGGCTGATCGGCATGGCGGAGCGGGCCATCGAGCTGATGTGCAAGCGGGCCGTGTCGCGTACGGCGTTCGGCAAGCCGCTCGCGCAGCAGGGCGTGGTGCACGAGTGGATCGCGGACGCGCGGGTCGCGGTGGAGCAGCTGCGGCTGCTCGTCCTGAAGACGGCGTGGCTGATGGACACGGTCGGCAACAAGGGCGCGCACACCGAGATCCAGGCCATCAAGATCGCCACTCCGCGCACGGTCGTCGACATCATCGACCGCGCGGTCCAGCTGCACGGCGCGGGCGGCGTCAGCCAGGACTTCCCGCTGGCCGAGCTGTGGGCGGGAGCGCGCACGCTGATGCTCGCGGACGGGCCGGACGAGGTGCACCAGCGGTCCCTCGCCCGGCGGGAGTTGAAGAAGTACCTGTAGGTCGCTTACGGGCGCAGCGCGCGCAGCAGCAGGTCGGCGAGGTGATCGGCGACCTGCTGTTGCGTGAGCGGGCCGTCCGGCCGGTACCACGTGGACAGGTGGTGGACCGAGCCGAAGTGGTAGTCCACGACGAGGTCGGCCGGGGTGGCGGTGGAGAACACCCCGGCCTTCTGGCCTTCCTCGATCAGGGCGCGGAACCGTTCGTGGTAGCGGCGGCGTTCGGCGCGCACCTGCTTGTTCTTCTCCGGGCTCAGGTGGTGCATGGAGCGGAAGAAGATCGCGGCGTCGTCGAGGTTGTCGATGGTGGTGACGACGACGTCCGCGGCGGCGTCCCGCAGCCGCTCCTCGATCGGGGCATCGGAGTCCGCGTACGCGTCGAGTCGCTCCTGCTGGAGGCGGAGCACGCGCGCGTAGACCTCCTGCAGCAGGTCCTCCTTGGAGCCGAAGTAGTGGTAGAGCGCGCCCTTGGTGACGCCGGCCGCCTCGACGATCTCCTGCACGGAGGTGCGGTCGTAGCCCTGCTCGGCGAAGAGCCGGGTGGCGGCGGCCAGGAGCCGTTGGGGGACGGGCGTGCCGGTGTCTGCGTCCGTCACCTTGGCCATGGCCGCCACCTGCCTTTCGTACGTGTGCCTGTTGCTGTGTGCGCCAGTTGCTGTGTGTACCGGTCAGCGGGAAACCGTATGCGATCCGGAGGCGATCCGTATACGACCCGTAGGCGACCCGTAGGCGCCCCGAATGCGATCCGCATGCGGTCTACGCCTGGGAACGCAGTTCCCGTCGGAGGATCTTCCCACTCGTGGTCTTCGGGAGCTCCGGCAGGATCTCCACCTCGCGCGGGTACTTGTACGCGGCGAGCCGTTCCTTGCAGTACGCGCCCAGCTCCTCCGGGTCCGCGCTCGCGCCGGGGCGGAGGCTGACGTACGCCTTCACGGACTCGCCGCGGTAGCTGTCGGGGACGCCGACGACGGCGGCCTCGCGGACGGCGGGGTGGGTGTAGAGGACGTCCTCGACCTCGCGGGGCCAGACCTTGAAGCCGGAGGCGTTGATCATGTCCTTCTTGCGGTCGACGACGTAGAGCCAGCCCTCGGCGTCCATGAAGCCGATGTCGCCGGTCCTCAACTCGCCCTGCGGGAAGGTGGTTCGGGTGGCCTCGGCGCGGCGCCAGTAGCCGGGGACGACCTGCGGTCCGGTCACCGCGATCTCGCCGTGCTCGCCGAAGGGCACGTCGGCGCCCTTCTCGTCGACGATCCGTACGACGGTGTCCGGGCCCGGCACGCCCACCGAGAGCGTCCCGGAGGCCGGGTCGACGGGCGCCTCGTGCTCGGGCGGCACGGAGGCGCAGGGCGCGGTGCACTCGGTGAGTCCGTAGCCGTTGCGGATGTACGGGCCGAAGGCGGCGCGGAACTTCTCCACCAGGGCGGGCGGCAGCGGGGCGCCGCCCGAGGAGATGACCTCGAAGGACGAGAAGTGGCCGCGGGTGACGTCCGGGTGCGCGGCGAGCGCCATGAACGCGGTGGACGGGCCGACGGTGTACGCGGGCCGGTGCTCCAGGAACGCGTCCAGGACAACGCCCGCCTCGAAGCGGTACGCGAGGGCGAGCGTGCCCGCGTTGGCGAAGCAGGCCGAGAGCTGGCAGACCATGCCGGTGATGTGGAAGAGCGGAGCGAGCCCGAAGTAGGTCGCGCCCTCGGCGATCCCGTGGCCGCCGCGCTGCCGTTCGGCGTTGTACGTGAGGTTGCCGTGCAGGTTCATGGCGCCCTTGGGGGTGCCGCTGGTGCCGGAGGTGTAGCTGATCAGCGCGATGCCGTCGGCGGCCGGTTCGCGACCGGTGGGCGGTGCGGTGCCGGCGCGGGCGACGGTCACCAGGTCGTCGGCGTCGGCGGCCTGCGGGAGGCGTTCGAAGCCGAGGACGCGGGCGTCGCCGCGGGTCTGGAGGTCCAGTTCGCAGGCGGTGAGCACGATCCGCACCGGGGAGTCGGCGGCCGTCTCGCGCAGGTACGACTCCCAGGCGCGGTCCGAGCAGACGAGCGCGGTGACCTCGGCGTCGTGCAGGACGTGCCGGACCTCGCCCGCCTTGTACATCGGGTTGACCGGGACGACCGTGGCCCCGGCCTTCCAGGCGCCGAGCGCGGCGAGGACGAAGTGCGGGGTGTTCTGCAGCATGACCGCCACGCGGTCGCCGGGCCCGAGGCCGCGGGCGGCGAGGTGTCCGGCGACCGAGTCGCTGAGCGCGTCCGTCTCCGCGTACGAGAGTCGGCCGTCGAAGTAGGCGAGGGCGGTGTGCCGCGGGGCCCTGGCGACGGCTTCGCGGAAGGCGTGCACGACGGAGGGCGGCGGGTCGGCGGGGGCGCGCTGGGCCTCGCTGAGGCGGCCGAGCCAGGGCTTGGCGGCGTAGATCCCGGCCGGGGCTGCGGATGGGGTCACTGAGCGGCCTCCCACTTCTGCTGGATGTGGTTCATGTTGCCGAGCCAGCGGTCGGGGTCCGAGGCGCGCGCAGCGTAGTATCCCGCGACCTCCGGGTGCGGCAGGATCAGGAAGCGGTCGTCCGCGATGCCCGCGAACAGCGCCTCGGCGACCTCCTCCGGCTCGATGGCGCCGGGCGCGAGGACGAGTTCACCGGCCGAGCCGGAGGCGGTGAGCATGTCGGTGCGTACGCCCTGCGGGCAGATGGCGTGCACCTTGATGCCGCGGTGCCGGTACGTCAGCGACAGCCACTCGGCGAAGGCGTACGCGCCGTGCTTGGTGACGCTGTACGGCGCGGCCCCGACCATCGTGAGCAGCCCCGCGGCCGAGACGGTGGAGACGAAGCGGCCCTCGCCGCGCTCCAGCCAGCCGGGCAGCAGGGCGTGCGCGGCGCGGACGTGGGCCATCACGTTGACGTCCCAGGCCGTGGCCCACACCTGCTCGTCGGCGGCCTCGGTGCCGCCGGAGGCGAGGCCCGCGTTGGCGCAGTAGACGTCGACGGTGCCGCCGAGCGCCTCGCGCGCGGGCTCGACGACCGCCGAGGCGTCCCCGGGTACGGCGACGGCACCGATCTCCTCGGCCACCGCCTTCGCCTTGTCCGGATCCAGGTCGTTGACGGCCACCCGGGCGCCCTCGGCCGCGAACCGGCGGGCCAGTGCGGCGCCGATGCCCGCGCCCGCCCCCGTGACGACGACTGCCTTGTCCCGCATGCTCTCCACCCTCGTGTCTCCCCTCGTGAACGACTCCTGAACGACCCGGACGCGATCGCAGACTAACCAGTCGGTATGCCGTGGGGGAAGGGCTCGTACGAGACAGTCCGTGTCCGGTTCGTTCCGTGCGGGGCGGGGGCGCGCTAGGGTCCGCCTCCCCGATCCTTGCGGAGGTCTTGGATGAATCTCTCCAGACGGAGCCTGCTCGCCGCCGGTACGGGCGCGGCCGCCGCGACGGCCGCCGCGTCGCCCGCCCGCGCCGCGGACCGCAGGGGCCCGCACCGGCTGCGCACCGGATTCGAACGGCTCGCCGCCGACGGCTACCGGCTCCTCGACGGCGAGCGCGTCGGCATGGTCACCAACCCGACCGGGGTGACCCGCGACGTCCGGCACATCGTGGACGTGATGCACGCCGACGAACGCGTGCACCTGGTCGCGGTGTTCGGCCCCGAGCACGGCTTCCGCGGCACGGCCCAGGCGGGCGGTTCCGAGGGCCGGTACGACGACCCGGCGACGGGCCTGCCGGTGTTCGACACGTACCGGAAGAGCGGGCAGGCGCTGGCCGACATCTTCACCGAGGCCCGCGTGGACACCGTCGTCTTCGACATCCAGGACGTGGGCGCGCGCTTCTACACGTACATCTGGACGCTCTACGACTGCATGGTCGCCGCCGAGCTGGCCGGGAAGCGGTTCGTGGTCCTGGACCGGCCGAACCCGGTGTCCGGGCGGTCGGCACAAGGGCCGGTGCTGCACAAGGAGTTCGCGACGTTCGTGGGGCGCGAGCCGATCGCGCAGGCGCACGGGATGACGGTCGCGGAGCTGGCGCGGCTGTTCAACGGGGAGTTCCTTCAGCGCCCGGTCGAGCTGGACATGGTGCGGATGTCGGGCTGGCGCAGGGCGGACTTCTACGACTCGTCGGGGCTGCCGTGGGTGCCTCCGAGCCCGAACATGCCGACGCCGGAGACGGCCCTGGTGTACGCGGGCACGTGTCTCTTCGAGGGCACGAACCTGTCGGAGGGGCGGGGCACGACCCGGCCGTTCGAGCTGCTCGGCGCGGAGGGCGTCGACCGGCGCTGGGCCCGGGCGGCGAACGGACTCGGGCTGCCCGGCGTGCACTTCAGGGAGGCGTACTTCACGCCGACGTTCTCGAAGTTCCAGGGCAGGACGGTCGGCGGGGTGCAGCTGCATGTGTACGACCGGGAGGCGTTCGACGCGGTGGCGACGGGGATCGGGCTCCTGGTGACGGCGAAGCGGACCTGGCAGGGCTTCGCCTGGCGCAGCGACCACTGGATCGACAAGCTCACCGGTTCGACGCGGGTGCGCACGATGATCGACGCGGGGGCGGACGCGGACGAGGTGGTGGCCGCCTGGCAGGGCGAGCTGGCGGCGTTCCGGGCGGTGCGGCGGGACTACTTGACGTACCGCTGACACTCCGTCCGCTCTCAGCATCCGAGACCGGCCGTCGCCACTATTGACTGCACGCTACACCGATCGCCACAGTGCCGACGTGATCGACGACGACCCCACCACCAGCAAAGCCGGCGCCGCCGGCGCGGTTCCCACGGACGAGAGTCCGGAGAGCCTGCGCCGGGTGGCGGTGGCCAGCTTCATCGGCACCGCCATCGAGTTCTACGACTTCTACGTCTACGGAACGGCCGCCGCGCTCGTCCTCAACGACGCCTTCTTCCCCAACCTGTCGCCGGTCAACGGCACGCTCGCGGCGTTCTCCACGTACGCGGTGGCGTTCGCGGCGCGGCCCATCGGCTCGCTGGTCTTCGGCCACTTCGGGGACCGGGTCGGCCGGAAGTCCGTCCTGGTCGCCTCGCTCCTGCTCATGGGGCTCTCCACGGCGCTCGTGGGCCTGCTGCCGGGCTACGGCACGTGGGGGATCTGGGCGCCGCTGCTGCTCGTCCTGCTCCGGTTCCTGCAGGGCGTCGGGCTCGGCGGGGAGTGGGGCGGGGCGGCGCTGCTCGCCGTGGAACACGCGCCGCGCGGGCGACGCGGGATGTTCGCCGCGTTCCCCCAACTCGGCCCGTCCGTCGGGTTCTTCGCGGCGACCGGCATCTTCTGGCTGCTCTCGTCCGTGCTGTCCGACGAGGCGTTCCGCGACTGGGGCTGGCGGGTGCCGTTCCTGCTGTCGTTCCTGCTGGTGGCGGTCGGTCTCTTCGTCCGCCTGAAGATCAGTGAGACGCCGGTCTTCGCGCGCGTGATGGCGGCGCAGGAGGCCAGCAAGGCCCCCGCCCTGGAGGTGTTCAAGCGGCACCCGCGCGAGCTGCTGCTCGGCGCCGGCGGGATGATCGTCGCGTACGGCCTCTTCTACACGGCCACCACCTACTGCCTGGCGTACGGCACGAACACGCTCGGCGTCTCCCGGAACACCATGCTCGGCCTGTCCATGGTGGCCTGCGTGTTCCTCGCCGCAGGCACCTGGTTCGCGGCGAGGAGGTCCGACGCGGGCGGGCGGCGGCGCCTGGTCCTCGCGGGCAGCGGGCTCGCGGTGGTGTGGGGACTCGTCCTGTTCCCGCTGATGGACACCGAGCAGCCGGTCCTCATCGCGATCGCGCTGGGCGGTGCGCTGTTCTGCATGGGGGTGGTGTACGGGCCGATGGGCGCGTATCTGCCGGAGCTGTTCGGGGCGCGGGTGCGGTACTCGGGGGCCTCGTTCGCGTACAACCTGGGCGGGGTGGCCGGTGGGGCGGTCGCGCCGCTGGTGGCTACCCGGCTGCAGGCGTCTTTCGGGTCGGGGGCGGTGGGGTGGTACGTGTCCGCGATGGCCGTCGTCTCCCTGCTGTGCGTGCTGGCGCTGCCGGAGACGCGGGAGCGGGAGTTGGGCTGAGGCTTTTCGTTTCCCTGTCGGGGCTCGCCGGAGGGGCTGAAATTCAGCCCCTCCGGCGAGGGGTCCGGGGGCGGAGCCCCCCCCCGGGCCTCACCTGTGCGCCGGGAACTCCACCACCTGCTGGTACGTGGGCCGGTTCTGCCACTGGATCGGCTCGTGGGTGATGCCGCCGACCGCCCGGTGAATGATCGTGTCCGCGCACCACTGGTCGCCGGCCTTGCAGCTGTCGTCGCCGGGGTAGACCTGCTCGGGCGAGAGCGCGACCGCCTCGCCGAGGCTCTTCAGGAGCACGTCCCGGCAGGCCGACAGCTCACCGCCGCCGCAGTACGTGTCGCCCAACTCGCCCCGCACCGGCTGCCCGAGCACCGTACGCAGGTCCTTGTCGGCATAGCCCCACCAGCCGTACTGGAAGGCCGAGCCCGCGTGCGCGCCGGTCGGGCCGTGGGCCGCCGACGGGGCCTCGTCGACGGCGAGCTGCCCGGTCAGCGCCTCGTACAGCTCACCCCCGAGCCCCGGCTTGAACTGCGCCTCGACCAGCTTCGGCCACCAGGCGTCCATGATGCGGATCGCGTCCGGGTGGGCGTAGACCTTCGACCCGGCCGAGGTCTGGTTGCGCTGCGCGCCCGCCTTCCGCCACGACTCCAACTGCTGGACGGCCCTGTCGAGTCCGGGGTCGGCGATCGGCTCGCTGCGCAGCACCTTCAGAAGTTCGGGCAGCACCTGCTCGCCGCGCAGGTCCGTCACCGCCGCCTCGGCCATGGCGCGGGTGAGCGAGGCGCGGGTGACACCGCCCTCCTCGACCAGCTCCTTCACCCGCCCGTCGAGCAGATCGCCGCGGTGCACGGCCCCGTAGCTGAAGTTCGCGCCGCTGAAGTCCTTGGCCTGCTTGTTGTTCCAGGAGATGTAGTAGTCCTGGTTGACGGACTGCGGGTGCTCGGCGGGCGGGGTGTACGCGGCCGTGTTGTGGGCCGGGTCGAACTCCCGCCACTCGTACGCCTTCTCGGCCTTCACGGGGAAGGACGCGTCCACGTCGTCGGCACGGACCGGGTTGGAGCCGCTGTTGTAGTACGCGATGTCGCGGGAGTCGGCGTAGAACCAGTTGAAGGCGTAGCCGATGTGCTCGGCGGCCTTCTTGAAGGACTCGGCGTCCTTGATGTACGACGGGTCGTTGAACATCTGGAAGCCGATGATCGAGTCGGCCTCGTGCCGGTAGGTGGAGCGCAGCGAGGTGTACGCGACGGGCTCGCCGTCGACGGTCGCGCGGTGCGTGACGATGCCGTACTTCGTACGGAACACCTGCATGCGGTAGGAGCCCGCGGCCGTGGAGTCGGCGATCGTCGGCTTCCAGGCGTTCTTCTTCTCCAGCTTCTCCATCGGCAGGCAGTCGCCGCGGTACCGGTAGTGCGCGGACCGCTTGGTCGGCGCCGAGCCGTCCGGTTCGCAGAGCTCCACCGCGTAGGTGTCGGTGATGTCCTGGTTGGCGGAGGTGGCGCTCCATGCGTAGTCCTGGCCGCGGCCGAGCTGGACATACATGCCGACGCCCGCGAAGGAGACGCCGCGGGCGCTGATGCCCGGGCCCTGCAGCTCCTGCATCATCAGCAGCTGCGGCGCGAAGTAGCCGGTCTGCGGGCCGAACACGGCCACCGGGTTTCCGCTCGCGGTGTGCTTGCCGGAGACCAGGAGGGCGTTCGACATGCCCTTGCGGGACGGGGAGTCGAGCCTTCCGAACGTGTCCTCGGGCAGCACGCCGTCGTCGTACATCCCCTGCAGCTTCTTCAGCTTCTCCGGGGCCTTCACCGGGTCCTTGGCGGCGGTCTTCGCGGCGCCCTCGCGGTCGTACACCAGCGGCTCGCGCTCGACGGAGCCCGCGTCCGGCATCGCCTTGCCGCGCGCCTTCTCGGGCTTGCCCGCGTACGGGAAGCTGGTGCCGTCGTGGACGGTGAGCACGGTCTCCGGGTCGTTGCGCTGCCGGAACGACTCCCAGACCTTCGTGCCCTTCTCGACGCCGTACTTCTCCTGCGCCTTGAGGAGCGACAGCGCCGCGTCCACCTCTCCCCCGCCGCCGCCTCCGAAGAGGCCGCCGACGACCGAGGCGAGCGCGATCATGTCGGTGATCTTGAAGGGTTCGATCTCCCCGACGTTGGTGATCGCGTCGACCTTGCCGGTCAGCACGTACTCACCCGGGAAGTAGCGGCCCTTCTTCGCCTTCTCCCGGTAGGCGTTGAGGCCGTCCACGTACGCCTGCGCGTCCGCCATGGCCTGCTCGCCGCGTGGCCCCGAGTTCTCCCGCAGCCACTCGACCTGCTGCTCCAGGTCCTTCTCTGTGTACGGGGCCTGCGGCCAGAACTGCTGCTCCAGGCCCTGGTTGGCGGGGGCGCCGCCGGCGAACGGGGTCAGCTCGCCGCGCCCGATGTGCCGGAACAGGTCGATGAGCCACAGCCGGTCCTGGCCGGCCGCGTAGCCCGCGCCGAACTCGGTGCCGTAGCGGGTGGTGCCCTTGATGTGCGGGACGCCGTTCTGCTTGTCCCGGGTGATCGTGACGTCCTCGCGCGGCTTGGTCACCGAGGCGACCTGGTCCTCGGGGACGCCGAAGGAGGAGTCCCGGAAGAAGTCGGTCAGCTTGTCGTCGGTGAGCGACTTGTACCCGGAGGAGAGTGCGTCGTAGGGGCCCAACTGGTCGTCGCTGTGGGCCGGTTTGGTGCCGAAGAGGCGGTGGCCGAGGATCTCGGCGAGGGTGGCGCTGCCGTTGGCGCCGGGCGGCAGGATGTCGGCGCACTGCCCGCCGCAGTAGTCCTCCGCGGCGGTGGCCTGCTCGGGCTCTGCGGCCGCGGCGGCCTGCGGCAGCGGCGCGAGCAGCCCGCCGAGCAGGGCCGCCGCGGCGAGAAGGCCCCCTGGGCCGCCGCGGACGCGATGGCCTCTGCGGATCGCTCTGCGTGGGGTGCGCCGTTGCATTCCCTGCTCCTCCCGAAGACGGTGGCCGGGAGGTTACCGGCGGTAGAGGGAGAGCTGAAGATGAACAACAGTCACCTTTTCCGAATCACCACAGTCGGCTTTTCCGAATCACCACAGTCGGCGTCGGCGCGGTCGGCGGCGGGCTTACGCGGATCCCACGGGCCCTGTGATGGACTCCCGTTCACTCGATGCGCGGCCGATGGGCGCCATCGGAAATCGGATGGAGCCGGATCGCGTGTCGATACGTCTATGGGGCGACGTCTTTTCGCCGACGCCGAAGTAGCCGAAGCAGCAGCGACGGAGGTGTGATGCGGTGGCTGGATTCAGAAGCCTCGCGAGACAGGTCCGCGACGGACAGAACGACTTGGCCCTGCGGCGGTACTCGCTGCGCAAATGCCTGGAGCGCTTCGCCCCGTACGGCCACCGGGCCACCTGGGACCACCTGTGCAGGCGGGCCGGCTTCGGCCCCGAGGACCGGTCCCCGGACCCGGCACGTCTGACGGCCGCGCTCGACGAACTCGAAGCGGCGCGGGCGGTGTGGCTCGCGTACGAGACGGAGTTCGCGCACCGGCGCAAGCAGGAGAAGCACGACGGGCTGCGGCGGCCCGGCAGCGTCCACGACTGGCACCGCCTCACCTGGGGCGGGCACGGCGTCGCCTGGTGCGACGACCCGCACGTCCACCCCGCCGAACCGCTCGCCGACGTGCTGCGCAGACTGATCGCGGCCCTCGGACGGGAGCCGGGGAGCCGCTGCCCGGTCTGCGCCTCGGCCGACATCGTCTGGAAGTACGACCTGGCGCACGAACCCTCCGCGGGGCCGGTGTGCACCGGCTGCGGCATCGTCGTACCGCAGCCGGTCCTCGCACCCGGATCACTCGCGCGGGCCCGGCGGCCCAGGACCCTCGTCACGGTGTGAGCGCCACGGGGGTGCGCCGACTCCAGCCGCACCCCCGCGCCCCCGCGCCCCCGCACCCCCGCGCCCTCGCGCCCCCGCGCCCTCCCGAACCTCAGGGCGTCTGCCAGTCCGTGTGGATCGCCAGCTTGAACTGGGCGTGCATCAACGGGGTCTTGACCTTCACGTCCCCGGTGTCGCGCGCGGACACCTTGAAGCCGAGCGGCGTGCCCTTGTGCACGAACATCTGCCAGACGTACGAGCGGTACTGGCCGCCGCCCGTCGGCGCCGAGTCCGTGGTGGCCGTCGAGTCGTAGCCGGAGCCGAGCGGGTTGCGCACGAATCTGGCGCGGTACTCGTTGGGGCGGGAGTCCGGCTCCCAGAACACGAGCGCGGAGAGTATGCCCCAGCCGTCGTGGCTGGGCCAGATGAGCCCGGAGCGCGCGTCCGGGAACGCCGACGGCTCGCCGCCGCCGTGCGCCGGGTCGTGCATCTTCCATGGGTCGTACGACTCCTGACCGGAGGTGTACGGGAAGCGCACCAGGTGGTAGCCGTCGTCGTCATAGCTGACCGACTGCCTGCCGCCCTGCGCGGCGTCCCACAGCAGCGAGCAGATCACGAGACTCATCGGCACTCCTCCATCGGGCGTCGGGTGTGGTGCGGGCCTGCAGAACTTCTCCCCACCCCGCCCCTTCCCGAAAGCCCTCGGCGGGCAGCCCCTACTTCCGGCCCTCCGCCAACAGCCGCGACCCCGTGAGGCGTTCACCGAAGACATCGTCCGGATTGGAGAGCACACAGGTCTCCAGCGACAGACAGCCGCAACCGATGCAGTCGGTCAAGTGGTCCCGGAGCCGGCCGAGTTGCGTGATCCGCTCGTCCAGCTCGGAGCGCCACGCCTCGGACAGCCGCGCCCAGTCGTCACGGTTCGGCGTCCGCTCCTCGGGCAGCTGCGCGAGCGCGTCCCGGATGGTGGCCAGCGGGATGCCGACCCGCTGGGCGGCCCGGATGAACGCGACCCGGCGCAGCGTGTCCCGGGTGTACCGGCGCTGGTTCCCGCTGGTGCGGCGGCTGCCGATCAGGCCCTTGGACTCGTAGAAGTGCAGGGCCGAGACGGCGGCGCCGCTGCGCTGGGACAGCTGGCCGACGGTGAGTTCATGAACCTTCTCCGGAATCTGCGCCACCCCATCGACCCTACCCGTGTGATCCGTTGACAGGCACACATACCGGCAAGCATGCTGAGCAAGCGCTTAGACATACTTACATGCTCATGTGGGAGGCGAGAGACATGGCGGAGCCGAGGATCTTCCGGTCGGTCGAGGAGCTGCGGGCGGCGGTCGGCGAGGAGCTGGGCAGCGGTGACTGGCTGGAGGTCGACCAGAAGCGGATCGACCTGTTCGCCGACGCCACGGGCGACCACCAGTGGATCCACGTCGACCCGGAGAAGGCCGCCGAGGGCCCCTTCGGCACGACGATCGCGCACGGCTACCTCACGCTCTCGCTGCTGCCGACCCTGGTGCCGCAGATCATGCGCGTGGAGAACGTACGCATGGGCATCAACTACGGCACCAACAAGGTGCGGTTCCCCTCCCCCGTCCCGGTCGGCTCGCGGCTGCGCGCCACCGGCACACTGAAGGAGGTCACGCCCACGAAGGACGGCGGCGTGCAGATCACGACGACCGTGACAGTCGAGCGGGAGGGCTCGGACAAGCCGGCCTGCGTGGCGGAGTCGGTGTCGCGCTTCTACTTCTGAGGGCTCGGGGCCCCGGTCCCGGCGCCCACCATCCGCAGCACGAGGTCGGCGTACATCGCGCCGACCTCGTCCGGCGTCCAGCGGCCGTCCACGTTGAACCAGCGGGCCACGTCGATGCAGAGGGAGAGCACGGCGAGGGTGGTCCCGGAGACGTCCGGCACCTGGAACTCGCCCGCCTCGACGCCGTCGCTCAGGATCCGCCGCACGGCGGCGTCGCAGCGGCGGCGCAGGAGGACGACCTCGGCGCGGTGCTCCTCGCCGAGCGCGTCCAGCTCGTACTGCACCACGCGCGCGGTGGTGGCCTGGCCGGCGTGCCAGACGACGAAGGAGCGCACGGCCTCGGCGAGGCGGTCGGCGGCGCTGCCGGGGCCGTCCGCGGCGGACTCCAGGATGGTGAGCGCCTTGGTGTGGCCGATCGTGCTGATTCTGTGGAGCAGCTCTTCCTTGGTCTTGTAGTGGATGTAGAGCGCGGCGGGGCTCATGCCCGCGCGGCCGGCGATGTCACGCGTGGTGGTCGCGTGGTACCCGCGCTCGGCGAAGGCCTCGACCGCGGCGATCAGCAGCCGCCTGGCCGCGTCCGGGCTCACCTCGCCCCACGGCATGTCCTCGCCGCCGGTCTCCTCCGCGGTGCTCATCCTCTGGCCCCTTCCGTCTGGCAGGACGCACACCATACCCGCTGACGGTGAGCAAGCGCTTAGGGGTGGACGGGGTCAGGGCACCGTCGACCGGGTGCGGGCGGGGGTGGAAGGGGTCAGGGCACCGTCCACCGGGTGCGGGCCCGTCGCCCTGCGGGCGGCTCCTTCCTTCCCGCCCCTTCCCGAAGGTCCGGCGGCGCCGCCGTCTGTCTGCAGCGCCTTCGTGGCTGGTCGAGCAGTTCCCCGCGCCCTTTCGGGCGCGTCTTACGGCGTCTTGTACGGGTCGTGGTCCGACAGGATCTTCTCGATCCTCGCCTGGTCGACCCGGCTGACCAGTGCCCCCGCCTCCTGCCGGTCGCGGACGACCTTGGCGAGGGTGAAGGACGACGTGACGAGGTAGAGCATCGCGATCGCGAGGAAGGCCCGGATCCAGACGTCGACGTCCATGTAGAGGACGGCGATCACGACGGCCGAGAGGGCGACCGCGAAGGACGCCACCGCCATGCCGTAGTACGCGGCGGTGTTGTGGTTCTTGTTCGGCGCTTCGGATGTCATGCGGGAGAGGATCGCCCGGAGCGGCGGCCTCTCCTATCCGTACAGCTACTCAACCACGTACTCAGAACGCGGTACTCAACCACGTACTCAGAACGCGATACTCAACCACGTACTCAGAAAGCCGAAATCCCCGTCAGCGCGCGCCCGATGACCAGTTTCTGGATCTGGCTCGTGCCCTCGTACAGCGTCATCACGCGGGCGTCGCGCAGGAGTTTGCCGACCGGGTACTCGTCGATGTAGCCGTAGCCGCCGAAGACCTGCAGGGCGTTGTTGGCCGCGCGGACCGCCGCCTCGGAGGCGAAGAGCTTGGCCTTCGACGACTCCGTGGTGAAGGGCCGCCCGCGGTCGATCAGGTCCGCCACACGCCAGGTGAGGAGGCGGGCCGCGTCCACGTCGACCGCGATGTCGCTGATCAGCTCCTGGACGAGCTGGTGCTGGGCGATGGGCTTGCCGAACTGCTCGCGCTCGCCCGCGTACCCCACGGCCGCGTCAAGGGCCGCCTGTGCGATCCCGACACAGCCCGCCGCGACCGACATCCGGCCCTTGGCGAGCGCGGACATGGCGACCGCGAACCCCTTGCCCTCGGGCCCGAGCAGCGCGCTCTCCGGCACCCGTACGCCCTCCAGGACCAGTTCGGCGGTGGCCTGGCCGCGCAGGCCGAGCTTGCCGTGGACGGTGCGGCGGGTGAGGCCGGGGGTGTCGGCGGGGACCACGAAGGCCGAGACGCCCCGGTGGCCGGGCTCGGGGCCGGTGCGGGCGAAGAGCAGGACGACATCGGCCCAGGTGCCGTTCGTGATGAACATCTTGGCGCCGTCGATGACGTACGAGTCGCCGTCCCGTACCGCCCTCGTGGTGAGGTTGCCCGCGTCGGAGCCGGTGCCGGGCTCGGTGAGGCCGAAGCAGCCGATCTGCGCGCCGGAGGTGAGGCCGGGCAGCCACTGCCGCTTCTGGTCCTCGTCGCCCCAGGACGCGATGGTCTTGGCGACCAGGCCGAGGGAGACGGAGACGATGCCGCGCACGGACGAGTCGCCCCGGCCCAGCTCCTCGGTGACCAGGCAGTACGCCAGGTGGTCGCCGCCCGAGCCGCCGTACTGTTCGTCGATCGTGAGGCCGAGGAAGCCGACCTCGCCGAGCTTCTTCACGATGCCCCGGTCCACGCTCTCGGCCCGGTCCCAGTCGACGACATGGGGCGCGATCTCCCGGTCGACGAAGTCGCGGGCGAGCTGTCGGACGGCGTTCTGTTCCTCGCTCAGCTCCAGGTCCACCGCGCACACCCCACTGTCGATCAGGCTTTAATTACCACTGCTAGTTTTCCTTCGGCAGGGCCTACTATGAGCCGCATGGCCCGACCGCGCAAGCCCCTGCTCAGCCGAGACCTGATCGTCGACACGGCGCGCGAACTCGTGGACGCGGAAGGGCTCGCCGCGCTCTCCACCCGCCGCCTCGCCGCCGAACTGGGCGTCAGCGGGCCCTCGCTCTACAACCACTTCCGTACGAAGGACCAGATCCTGGAGGCGGTCGCGGACTCGGTGAGCGCGCTGGTCGACCTGTCGATGTTCGAGGACGGCAGGCCCTGGCGGACCGCGCTGCACGACTGGGCCGTCTCCTACCGCGCGGCACTCACCGAGCACCCGAACATCGTCCCGGTGCTCGCCCGGGGCCCCGGCCGCCGCCCGGCCGGACTGCGGCTCGCGGACGCGGTGTTCGGCGCCATGACGGCGGCGGGCTGGCCGCCCGCGCAGGCCACGTCGATCGGCGCGCTGATGCGGTACTTCGTGCAGGGCTCCGCGCTCGGCTCGTTCGCGGGCGGCTTCGTCGACGACGAGACGGCGTACGACCCGGCCGACTACCCGCACCTCGGCCAGGCCCACCTGCTCGCCGACCGCCAGCAGCAGGTCGACGAGCGCGCCTTCGCCACCGGCCTGCAGGCGCTCCTCGACGGGCTCGCGGTGCAGTACGAGTCACTGGCCGGCCCCGAACGACGCGCTGCCGGCCCCGACCGGCCCGCCGCGAAGGCCCGTTGACGCGTCCCGCGCCGCGGGGTGACGGGCGTGGCGGTGTCGCGCTCCCGGACGCGCCGGTCCCGCGACACCGCCCCGCGGCCCCCGCACCCCCGGTCAGCGAGCGGCGGCCCGCCCGGCGAGCACCTTGATGCTGATCAGCGCGACTACGGCGAGCAGGATGATGTACGCCGACACCGACATGGACGTGCCGGTGAGTTCGAGCAGCAGCACCATCACGAACGGCGCGAGCCCGCCGCCCGCGACGGCCGCGATCTGGTAGCCGAGCGAAGCGCCCGTGTACCGCATCTCGGCCGTGAACAGCTCGGCGAAGAGGGCGGCCTGCGGCCCGTACATGATGCTCAGGAAGCAGCTGCAGACGAACGTGCCGACGGCCAGCCAGAGCAGTGAGCCGGTGTCGATGAGCAGGAACATCGGCACCGCCCACACGGCGAGCCCGACCGCACCCAGGCCGTAGATGCGGATCCGGCCGATGCGGTCCGAGAGGGCCGCGGAGAGCGGGATCAGGGCGAGCTGGGTGATGCTGATGCAGAGCGAGACCATCAGGACCGACTCGCGCTCCATGTGGAGTTCGCGGGTCGTGTAGTCGAGGACGCCGGTGATGATGATGTAGAAGGTCGCGGTGTTCACGGCGAAGGAGCCGCCCGCGAGCAGCACGGTGCCGAGGTGGTCGCGCAGGATCGTCCGCAGCGGGGAGCGCTGCTCGCCGTCGCCCTTCTCCTTCTCGGCGAGCGCCTTCTCGGCCTCCTTGAACGCGGGGGTCTCCTCGACCTTGGCGTGGATGTACCAGGCGAGCCCGAGCACCAGCAGGCCGACCAGGAACGGCAGTCGCCAGCCCCAGGCCGCGAAGGTGCTCTCGCTGGTGAGGGCGCCGGCGAGGAGGAAGACGGTGTTGGCCGTCACCACGCCGATGGGCACGCCGAGCTGGACGAGGCTGCCGTACAGGCCGCGCTTGCCCTCGGGGGCGTACTCGGTGGCCATCAGCATCGCCCCGCCCCACTGGGCGCCGACGGCGATGCCCTGCAGGATGCGCAGAACGACCAGGAGCAGCGGGGCGGCGATGCCGATCGTCTCGTACGTGGGGAGCAGACCGATGCCCGTGGTGGCGAGGCCCATCAGGGTCAGGGCCATCACCAGCATGGGCTTGCGGCCGCGCCGGTCGCCGATCTGACCGGCGATGACGCCGCCGACGGGGCGGGCGAGGAAGCCGACGGCGAAGGTCGCGAAGGAGGCGAGGACGCCGGCGGAGGGGCTGCCCGCGGGGAAGTAGAGCTCGCCGAGGACGAGGGCGGCGGCGATGCCGAAGACGAAGTAGTCGTACCACTCGACCGCCGAGGCGAGCGCGGCGGCGGTGGCCACCCTGCGGCGGTGCTTGTCCGTCGGGCCTTGGGCGGTTCCGGGGGTTCCTGGGGTTCCGGGGGTTCCGGGGGTTCCGGGCGTGACTGCGGAAGGTGCCGAGTCCATGCGGATGCACACTCCGGTGGGTGCGGGGACGGTGGATTCGGGGGGCGGCGCCGTGATGTGCGGGGAACGTACCGACCAGTCGGTGCGCGGTCAACGGGTCGCGCGGTCACAGTTTTTGCCGGGCGTTTGCCGGGGGGTTTGCCGGGGTTTCCTGCGTGCAGACAGCACGAAAGCCCCGGCCGCGGGGTGTGCGGTCGGGGTTGGGGGGGTGCGGTCAGGGTTGGGCTGTGGGCGTGTGGGTGTGGGCTGCGGCCGTGTGCGGGTGCGGCCATGTGCGGGTGCGGGTGCGGCCGTGTGCGGGTGCGGCCGTGTGCGGGTGCACCGGGGTGCGGGTGCACCGGGGTGCGGCGCGGGGCTTCTCCCCTGCCCGCCCCTTCCGGAGCCTGCGGCGCCTCGGGGGGGGGCGGGCGGGGAGTGAAAAGCCCTAGTCGAACACCACCAGCGCCCGGCCCCCCTTACCTGCCAGCATGTTCTCGAAGGCCGACGGGATGCCGTCCAGGCCGATCCGGTCCGTGACCAGGGAGCCCAGATCGAGGCGCCCCGCGCGCACGTGTTCCGCGAGGATCGGCACATCGCGCTCGGGATCCGTGTTGCCGTACACGCAACCGGCGAGCGTACGACCCCAGTGGAAGATCTCCAGCGCGTTGAAGCTGACCTGCTGGTCCTTGCCGCCGATGCCGACGACCGTCGTACGGCCGCCGCGCCGGGTGGACTCCCAGGCGGTGCGGATCGTCACGGCACGGCCCACGCACTCGACGGCCACGTCCGCGCCCTGGCCGCCGGTCAGCTTGCGGATCTCGCGGGCGGTGGTGTCCGAGGCGACGACGTACTCGGTGGCGCCGGCCGCGCGGGCCAGCTCCTCCTTCTCCGGGGAGACGTCGACGGCGACGATCGGGCCCGCCCCGGCGATCCGCGCGGCCTGGAGGGTGGCCAGGCCGACGCCCCCGACGCCGAAGACCGCCACCGACTCGCCCTCGCGTACGCGCGCGGAGTGGTGCACCGCCCCGTACCCGGTGAGGGCCGCGCAGCCGAGCAGGGCCGCGTCGGTGAGCGGCACCCCGTCCGGCACGGGCAGCACGCAGTTGGCGGCGACGACGGTCTCCTCGGCGAACGCCGCGACGTTCAGGCCGGGGTGCAGCTCGGTGCCGTCGGGCAGCTTCGCGTAGACGGAGGCGGCGCCGGCGAGCGCGTTGGTGCAGAGCCAGACCTCGCCGATCGAGCAGGCGTGGCAACTGCCGCAGGAGGGCGCCCAGTTGAGGACGACCCCGGCACCGGGCGCCACGTGGGTCACGCCCGCGCCGACGGAGACGACGGTGCCCGCGCCCTCGTGGCCGAGCACGCAGGGGGTGGGCACGCGCATGGTGCCGTTGGACAGGGACAGGTCGGAGTGGCAGACCCCGGCGGCGGCGAGACGGACCCGCACCTGGCCGGGGCCGGGCTCGGGCAGGTCGATCTCGGCTATCTCCAGCGGGGCGTCGACGGCGGGCAGGACTGCGGCGCGGACCACGTGGCGTACTCCTAGAACAGGTTCGGACAGAACAGGTGCGGAGAGAACAGGTTCGGACAGAACAGGTTCGGACGGCGGGCTCAGAACTGCAGGGACTTGGTCTGGAGGTACTCGCCCAGACCGTGCGGGCCCAGCTCGCGGCCGACGCCGGACTGCTTGTAGCCGCCGAACGGGGCCTGCGGGTTGAAGCGGCCGCCGTTGATGTCGACCTGGCCGGTGTCCATGCGGCGGGCGAAGGCGACGGCCTCCTCCTCGTCACCGGCCCAGACGGCTCCGGCGAGGCCGTAGACGGTGCCGTTGGCGATGGCCAGGGCCTCGTCCTCGTCGGCGTACGGCAGGATCGACAGGACCGGGCCGAAGATCTCCTCCTGGGCGATGGCCATGTCCGCGCGGACGTCCGCGAAGACCGTCGGGGTGATGAAGTAGCCCTTGTCGTACGGGGTTCCGGCGCCGCCGGCCACCACGCGGGCGCCTTCCGCGACGCCCTTCTCGATGTAGCCGCGCACCCGGTCCCGCTGCTTGGCGTTGACGACCGGGCCGATGCGCTCGCCGTACTTGGCGGCTGCCGCCGCGGCCAGCTCGACCGCCTCCTCGTACCGGTCGGCGTGGACGAGCATCCGGGTCCAGGCGCTGCAGGTCTGGCCGGAGTTGGCCATGACGTTGGCCACGCCCACGTTGACGGCCTTGGCGAGGTCGGCGCTGGGCAGGATCACATTGGCGGACTTGCCGCCCAGCTCCAGGGCGACGGGCTTGACGGCCGCGCCCGCGGTGGCGCCGATCTGCCTGCCGACGGCGGTGGAGCCGGTGAACGACACCAGGTCCACGCCCGCGTGCTCGGCGAGCGCCTGCCCGGCGACCGGGCCGAGCCCGGTGACCAGGTTGAACACGCCCGCGGGCACGCCCGCCTCGTGCACGGCCTCCGCGAAGAGCTGCGCGACCAGCGGGGTGTCCTCGGCGGGCTTGAGGACGACGGTGCACCCGGCGGCGAGCGCGGGCGCGACCTTGGCGACGATCTGGTGCAGCGGGTAGTTCCAGGGCGTGATCGCGCCGACGACGCCCACCGGTTCGAGCAGCACGGTGGAGTTGCCGATCTTCTCCTCGAAGGCGTACGACGCGGCGAGTTCGGCGTACGAACCGGCCACCGCGATCGGCAGGCCCGCGTGCACCGCCTGCGAGAACGGCAGCGGCGAGCCCAGCTCGGCCGTGACGGTCCCGGCGATCTCGTCCTTGCGGGCGGCGAGCGCGTCCCGCAGGGCGGCGATCCGCTCCGCGCGCTCGGCGGGCGGGGTCGCGGCCCAGCCGGGCAGGGCGGCGCGGGCGGCCCCGACCGCGGCGTCGACGTCCTCGGGGGTGCCTGCCGGGACGTGGGCGATCACCTGCTCGTCGACCGGGTTCACGACCGGGATCGTGTCCTGGCCTGCGGCAGGGCGCCACGCGCCGCCGATGTACATGCCGTCGTGCGCCTTCATGGCACTCCTTCCGAGCCTGCTTGCGTGATCCACGACCGAAGTCGTCCGCGACCGAAGTCGTCCGCGACCCAAACTAGCGGTGTTAGTTTTCGCGCGCCAGGGTCGCCGGGGCCCCGCTGAGGGTCCGGTTGCAGCGTACGGGCGTACGGAACGGCCCGGCAGTGGGTGCACCGCCGGGCCGCTCCGTTCCCTCCGTGACGCTCAGGCCATCACTCGGGCCGTCACTCGGGCCGTCACTCAGGCCGTCACTCAGGCCATCGCTCCGGCCTTCACTTCGGCCTTCGTGACCTTGACCGGCGGCGCCGCGCCCGCGAGGGCGTTGTGCCGCTCCTCCCAGGTGACCAGCGCCATCGCGCAGGCGTGGTCGACGTGACGCAGTCCGGTGAGGTCGATGTGCAGCTCACGGTCGGCGGGCAGCGACTCCAGGGAGTCGAGCAGCTTGGGCAGCCGCAGGAAGGTCGCGTTGCCCAGCACCCTTATCTTCAGGGCGGGTTCACTGCCCTCCTCGGCCACGGGCTCCTCGGTGACGTCGATGTGTACGTGCGAGACCTCCCAGGCGGTCTTGGCGATGGCGAGGAACAGGCCGATGAGCACGCCCTCGAAGAGGTTGCCGACGACGATCGCGACGGCCGTGACCGTCATGATCAACAGCTCACCGCGGTGCTCGCGCCACAGCGGCTTCAGGTCCTTCCACGGGATGAGCTTGAACCCGGCGTGCACCAGGACACCGGCGAGCGCGGCGAGCGGGATGACGCCGAGGGCCGCCGGAAGGGCCGCCGCGAAGATCAGCAGCCAGACACCGTGCAGGATCCGGGAGGCCTTCGTACGGGCGCCCGCAGCGACGTTGGCCGAGCTGCGGACGATCACCGCGGTCATCGGGAGCGCGCCGAGGACGCCGCAGACCGCGTTGCCGGCGCCCTGCGCCATGAGCTCCTTGTCGTAGTCGGTGCGCGGGCCGTCGTGCATCCGGTCCACGGCCGCGGCGCTGAACAGCGACTCGCAGGACGCGATCAGCGCGAACGCGAGGACCGTGCCGAGCATCGCGACGTCGGCGAGCGCGGCGAACTCGGCGCCGCCGGGCGGCTGTACGGCGTCGAGCAGACCCTGCACCTCGACCCGGGCCACCGGCAGGCCGAACACCGCGACGGCGAGGGTGGCGGCGGCGACGGCGACCAGCGGGGCGGGCAGGATCTTCGCGGCGGCCTTCCAGCGCGGCCACAGGACGAGCAGCGCGATGGTGCCGACGCCGACACAGAACGCGGCGAGCGCATCGGGCGACGCGGCCACGTCGAGGACGAGTCCCGGCAGTCCCGCGAGCTTGGCGAGGCCACCGCCGGGCGCCTCCAGGTCGGCCAGGGAGTACGCCTGTCCGGCGATCAGGACGAGGCCGATACCGGCGAGCATGCCCTGCACGACGGCGAGCGAGATGGCCCGGAACCAGCGGCCCAGCTTGAGCGCGCCCATGGTGATCTGGAGCGCGCCGGCGGCGAGGACGAGCACACCGAGCGCGGCCACGCCGTACGTGTCCACGGCTTCGTAGACGAGCACGGTGAGTCCGGCGGCGGGGCCGGAGACCTGCAGGGAGCTGCCGGGCAGGAAGCCGGTCAGCAGGCCGCCGACGATGCCGGTGACGATGCCGAGCTCGGCGGGGACGCCGGAGGCGACGGCGATGCCGACGCAGAGCGGCAGGGCGACGAGGAAGACGACCAGGGAGGCGGTCAGGTCGTACCGGAGCGTGCCGCGGGGGCCGCTGCCGGCGGGGACGTCGGTGGGGACGTCCTTTGTGGGGGCAGGCATGCTGTTCTTTCCCTTCACAGTGGGAGGAAGGCGTCGGCCGCCTGGTCGTGCTGCATGACCAGGCCGGTGTCGATGGCGTAGTACCAGCCGTGCAGACGCAGCCGTCCGGCCGCCAGGCCCTCGCGTACGCAGGGGTACTGACGAAGGCGGTCGAGCTGGGCCTTGACGTGGCGCTGCACATGGCCGGCCACCCGGGCGTCGTCGTCGATGCCCGACTCCGGGTCGCGGACCGGGAGGTGCGGCAGCTGCCGCTCCAGCCAGCCGGCGACGGCGGGCACGGCCGCCAGGTCCTCGCCGTGCACGCGGGCGCGGACGGCGCCGCAGTGCGAGTGGCCGCACACCACGATGTCGGGGACCTGGAGCACGCTGACCGCGTACTCGATGGTGGCGGACTCGCCGCTGGCGCCCTCGGCGTACTCGGGCACGGCGTTGCCCGCGGTGCGCAGTTCGAAGAGCTGGCCGGGGCGGGCGCCGGTGAACAGGGACGGGATCACCCGCGAGTCGGAGCAGGTGATGAACAGGGCTTCGGGGGACTGCCCTTCGGCGAGCCGGCCGAAGGTCTCGCGCTCCTCCCCCGCCGCGGCGATGCGGCCGGCGAAGTCACGGGCATGGTCGATGAACGCGTGCATGAAGGTTCCTCCAGGCGTTCCACGCCGGGCGGTCGGGCAGGGCGCGGCTCCGGGGCGACGACGGTGTCGCCTCGGTCGGTGCGCGCTGTCGTCCGGCCGTCGGGAAACGTGGTCGGGGGCGCTGAAGTGAGGAATGAGGTGAGAGTGGGGCCGGGACGTTCGGTGACCGCGCAGGTGCGTACCGAAGGTGCCGGGGCCGCGCGGGGTGGCCTACGGGTGAGGGGCCGCGGGGCGGTTGGCGTGCTCTGGGGCGTCCCGGTGGAGGGCGGGGCTCAGCAGCGGAACACCTGCAGCAGGGACGGCCGTTCGCCGGGGTCGGGGACCGCGGCGACCGCGGCGTGCCCGGTGACGGATTCCGGGGTGCGCGCCGGGTGTACGGCGGGCTCGGGGGCCGCGCAGCACGCGCAGGGCTCGGACTGCGGCGCGGACACGGCGGCCGAGACGCGGATCGCGCGCCGGTGCCGGCAGTCGTCGAACGGGCCCGGGTGGCGGTCGTGTTCGACGTTGGCGGCGCCGCGGCCCTGGCCCACGGCGACGGGGCTCACGGGCGCGGCCGCGACCGCGGTGTACGGGGTCCCGGCCGCGGGGGTCGGGCCGCCCGGGTGGGTCACGGCGCTGTCCGTGGCCAGGGCGAGGGCGAGAAGGACGCAGAGAGCGGCGGTCAGCGCACCGATCAGGGCACGGCACCGACGCATCTCAACCCCCTTGCACCTGTGGACGGTTCACACCTGGCTTACACCTGGCTTCACACCTGGCTTACACCTGGCTTCACACCTGGTTCACGGCCGGAACGGCAAACGCCGCACGCGCTCGGGCGCGCGGTGTGCCGTTGAGCGGTGATCACCATTGTGCCCAAGTGCTGTTTCCAGTGTGCAAGTTGCCGTGTGAACGGCGGGTTAACCACGGGAACAGTGTGGCTGGATTCACCCTGCTCGGTGCTGCGCGTGGGCCTTCTGGGCGTGCTTCGCGCCCGGTGTTCCGATGGTCCTTTGCGACCGCAGACCGCCGCGCGTCGCGAGCCCGGCGGCGCCCATGAGGAGCACGCCGAGCATCAGGAACGGCGCGGCGGCGCCCGCGACTCCGGCGACGAGCCCGGCGGACGCGGGGGCGGCGACCTGGCCGAGCCGGTTCCCGGTCAGCCGCAGCGCGAGAGCGGTGGAGCGGGCGCCGTCGGGGGCGGCCTGGACGACGGTCGTCATGGACAGCGGCTGGCCCACACCGAGGCAGAATCCGAGCGCGGCGAGCATCAGGGCGAGCCCCCACACCGGTACGGGCAGGGCGATCCCGGCGCAGAGCAGGCCGCCGACGAGGCAGGTGGCGACGAGCAGGGCGGTGCGGCCGATCAGCCGGATCATGGGCGTCATGACCAGGCGGCAGGCGATGGTGGCGGCGGCGCGCAGGCTGAGGAGCAGCCCGACGGTGGCGGGCGCGATGCCGCGGTGCTCACCGACGACCGGCAGGTAGGCGGTGAGGATGTCGGTGGCGGAGAGCACGGCGAGGCTGATGAGGATGCCCGCGGGGACGCCGCGGGTGCGCAGGATGCGGCGTACGGGGTTCCCCGAGTTCTCGGCTTCGCTCGAACAGGGAGATACCCCCACGGCGCCCTGGTCCCTGCCCGTGCCGGACGACGGGGCGCGGTGCTCGATGCGCCAGAGCGAGGTGCAGGCGACGGCGGCGACCGCGGCGGCGGCGGTCAGGGCGAGTGCGCTGGTCCGCGCCATCGCCCCGTCCTGCTCGGAGATGAGGAGTCCGGCGGCGATCGGGCCGACGAGCTGACCGAGTGAGGCCCCGATCGTGAAATGGCCGAAATTACGGTCCTGCTCGGCGGGCGCGGACTGCCGGGCGACGATCGACTGGGCGCCGATCACGAAGCACAGGTGCCCGAGCCCCATGACGCCGCTCCATGCGGCCATGGCGGTCAGGGAGTTCGCGGCGCCGCTCAGCGCGCAGCCGCCCGCGATCAGGACGACGCCGGCCGGCAGCAGCGGCGCGCACCGGCCGTGGTCGGTGCGGCGGCCGAGGGGGACGGCGGCGAACAGCGGCAGGAGCGCGTACACGCCCGCGATGACGCCGATCGCGCGTTCGTCGGCGCCGAGCGACAGGGCCCGGTAGGAGACCGCGGGCCGCGCCATCGACACCGCCCCCTGCGCGAAGCCGAAGGCGATGACGAGGCGCAGCAGCCACGTCCTTCCGGGCCCTGAACTGCCGTGCCGCATGGGTCAGATGATCCCGAAGAGGATGGCGGAGCCGAGCACCACGAGCGAGGTGAGCGCGGCCCATTTGACGGTGAACCGGGTGTGGTCGCCGAACTCGACCTTGGCCATGCCGACGAGGACGAACACGGCGGGCACCAGCGGGCTCGACATGTGCAGCGGCTGGCCTGCGATGGAGGCGCGGGCGATCTCCACGGGGGACACGCCGTGGGCGGCGCCGGCCTCGGCGAGGACGGGGAGGATGCCGAAGTAGAAGCCGTCGTTGGACATGAAGTAGGTCAGCGGCAGCGAGAGGAGGCCGGTGACCAGGCCCATCTGCGAGCCCATGGCGTCGGGGATGGAGTCGACCATCCACTGGGCCATGGACTCGACCATGCCGGTGCCGGTGAGGACGCCGGTGAAGACGGCGGCGGCGAAGACCATGCCGGAGACGTTGAGGACGTTCTCGGCGTGGGCGCCGATGCGGGCCTTCTGGTCGCTCATGTTGGGGAAGTTGACCGTGAGCGCGAGCGCGGCGCCGAGCAGGAACAGCACCGGGATGGGCAGCAGTTCGGTGATCATCGCGGTGAGCAGGGCGACGGTCAGGAGCGCGTTGAACCAGTACAGCTTGGGGCGCAGGGTGGCCCGGTTCGGGTCGAGCCCGGAGAAGGTTTCGCCGTCCTCGTTCTCGTACGAGGGGGCGCTGTGGTCGCCGGAGCCGGAGCCCGCGCCGGCACCCGAGCCCGCGGCCGCGCCGTTGCCCGCGCCGACGAGGACCTTCGTGCCCGCGGTCTCGGTGACCGTCTCGGTGACCGTCTCCGTGACCTCGTCCAGGGAGAGGTAACCGAGGCGCTTGCGCTCGCGGCGGCCGAGGACGTACGCGAGGACGACGACGGCGGCCAGGCCGACGGCGAGCGCCGGGATCATCGGCACGAAGATGTCGGTGGCGTCCACCTTGAGCGCGGTCGCGGCGCGGGCGGTGGGGCCGCCCCAGGGGAGGGTGTTCATCACGCCGTTGGCGGTGGCGGCGACACCGGTCAGCACGACGAGGCTCATCTTCAGCCGCTTGTAGAGCGGATACATCGCCGAGACGGTGATCATGAAGGTGGTGGAGCCGTCGCCGTCGAGCGAGACGATCGCGGCGAGCAGGGCCGTTCCGACGACGATCCGCATCGGGTCGGCCTGGCAGAACCGCAGGATGGCCCGGACGATCGGGTCGAACAGGCCGACGTCGATCATCACGCCGAAGTAGACGATGGCGAACATCAGCATCGCCGCGGTGGGCGCGAGATCGGTGACGCCGTCGAGGACGTAGTCGCCGAGTTGTGCTCCTTGTCCGACTATGACGCAGAAGAGCGCGGGGATCAGGACCAGTGCCGCTATCGGCGACATCTTCTTCATCATGATCAGGACCAGGAAGGTCGCGATCATGGCGAAGCCGAGGATTGTCAGCATTTGGGGTACCTAACGTTCGCCCTTGAACACCCACCAGGGCCGGCGGTTCGCATGACGTTAAGACCCGGTATTCCGCGTTAACAAGATGTTGACCTGCGAGCAATAAGAGCAAAACCCCAGGTCACGGCGTTGCCTGCACGTTCACGCGCTGGTGCCGGGCGCTGCGGCGACGGGCGTGAGCAGCACCGGCACCCCGTTGAGCACCGCCGTGCCGGACAGCGGGTCCAGGAGCGTCCCGTCGAGCAGCTGGTTGACGTTGGCCCCGGGAGCGGCCGCGGCGACGGCGGTACGGGTGCCGGGCCGGTCGTGGCCCCAGCCGTGCGGGAGGCTCACCACTCCCCGGCGTACGGTCGCGGTGACCTCGGCGGGTGCCTCGACCTCTCCCCCGGCGCCCTTGACCCGCACCGGCGCCCCGTCGGCGATCCCGGCGCGGGCGGCGTCCTCGGGGTGGATCTGCAGGGTGCAGCGGTTGGAGCCGCGGTTGAGCACGGGGACGTTGTGCAGCCAGCTGTTGTTGGACCGCAGATGGCGGCGGCCGACGAGGACGAGGCCGTCAGGCTTGAGGTCCAGGGCGGCGCGCAGCCGCGGCAGGTCGGCGGCGACCGGCTCGGGCAGCAGCTCGACACGGCCGCTGCGGGTGCGCAGGACCTCCGGAAGCCGGGACTTGAGCGGCCCGAGGTCGATGCCGTGCGGGTGGCCGAGCAGCCGGCCGAGGCCGAGGCCGTCCGGTTCGGCGCCGAATCCGTCGCCGTACGGGCCGAGGCGCAGCATCAGGTCGAGCCGGCGTTCGGCACCGCTGTCGCCGGTGAGGAGGGCGGCGAGTTCCTTCGGGTCGCGGCCGTGCCCGCGCGCGTGGGTGTCGGCGACGGCCTTGCCGAGGGCGCGCTCGATCACCATGTCGTCCACGGCACGCGCGGGCGCCCCGTGCATGCCGGAGACGGCGAGGATCAGCCGGGCGTGGATCTCGCACTCGTCCAGGTTGCCGTCCTGGAGCGGTACGGCGGCGCGCGTGTAGCGGGCCTGGTTGCGTACGGCGAGGGCATTGAAGGCGAAGTCGAAGTGCGCGCTCTGCGCGGGCGGCGGCGGGGGCAGCACCACGTGCGCGTGCCGGGAGGTCTCGTTCAGGTACGGGTCGACGCTGACCATGAAGTCCAGGCCCGCGAGCGCCCGGTCGAGGCGGTCGCCGTCGGGCGCGGAGAGCACCGGGTTGGCGGCGAGGACGAGCACCGCACGGACGCGGCCCTCGCCGGGGGTGTCGATCTCCTCGGCGAGCGCGGCGGCGGGCAGCTCGCCCTTGACCTCCGGGTGCCCGCTCACCCGGCTCGCCCAGCGCCCGGTGCGCCAGCCCTTGCCGGGTGCGGCGGGCCGGGGCGCGCTGCCGGTGGCGGAGAGCGGGAAGAGGGCGCCGCCAGGCCGGTCGAGGTTGCCGGTGAGGACGTTCAGGACGTCGACGAGCCAGCTCGCGAGGGTGCCGAACTCGACGGTGCAGGTGCCGATGCGTCCGTACACGGCGGCGGTGGGCGCGGCGGCGAGCTGCCGGGCGACGGCGCGGATCTCGGCGGCCGGTACGTCGCAGGCGGCGGCGACGGCCTCCGGACCGAACTCGGCGACCGCCTCCCGGACTTCGGCCACCCCGTCCACGTACGGCTCAAGGCGGCCGAGCGCGGTCAGGTCCTCCTCGAAGAGGACATGGACAAGCGCGGCGAGGAGCAGCGCGTCGGCGCCGGGGCGGATGGCGAGGTGGCGGTCGGCGAGCGCGGCGGTGCGGGTGGCCCGCGGGTCGACGACGGTGAGGGTGCCGCCGCGCTCGCGCAGCGCCTTGAGGCGGCCGGGGAAGTCGGGCGCGGTGCAGAGGCTGCCGTTGGACTCAAGCGGGTTGGCGCCGAGGAGCAGCAGGTGGTCGGTGTGGTCCAGGTCGGGTACGGGGATCGCGAGCGGGTCGCCGTAGAGCAGTCCGGAGGAGACGTGCTTGGGCATCTGGTCGAGGGTGCTGGCGGTGAACAGGTTGCGGGTGCCGAGGGTGCTGAGGAGGACCGGCGGGTAGAGGGCGCCGGCCATGGTGTGCACGTTGGGGTTGCCGAGGACGACGCCGACGGCGTTCGGCCCGTACTCCTCGATCAGGGGGCGCACGCCCGCGGCGATCGCGTCGAAGGCCTCCTCCCAGCTCGCCTCCCGCAACCGGCCGTCGCGCCGGACCAGGGGCCGGGTGAGGCGGTCGGGGTCGCCGTCGAGCGCGCCGAAGGCGGCGCCCTTGGGGCAGATGAAGCCCTGGCTGAACACGTCGGCGCGGTCGCCGCGCGCGCCGGTCACGCGCGTGCCCTCGACGGTGAGGGTCAGCCCGCAGGTGGCCTCGCAGAGCGGGCAGATACGGAGGGCGGTACGGGCGTTGCGGGACACGGGGTCCTCCCTGAGGGGGCGGCAGCGGCGGCGCACGATCCACGGCGAGCATACCGACCGGTACGAACGGGGGCGAGGGTCCTGCGGAAGGTTCGCCCGGCGTACGCCTGCGCTTCAGTCCAGCGCCCGCGCCAGGTACGCGTGCAGCAACTCCCGGGTCTCCGCGATCAGTTCCGGGTCACCCTCGGGCCGCAGCCGGAACGCCAGGCGCAGCACCGCGTCGGCGGCCTCCACGCCGACCAGGAGGCAGCGGCGCAGACCCGCGTCGAGGGAGCGCTCCAGGTGCCCGGCGAGGAGGTCCGCCAGGCGGTCGGCGAGCAGGTGGTTGGCCTCGGACGGCGCCTGCACGGGCCCGGCGAAGTCGACCAGGGCGAAGCCGGGGACGGTGCGCTTCATCGTCAGGTACTCGTCGAGCGCGGCGTCGACCGCGGTGCGCCAGTCGTCGTGCCCGACCGTCGCGAGGCGTTCGGAGATGCGCTCGGCGTACCGGTCGAGGTTGCGCTGCGCGAGGGCGTCGGCCATGGCGCGCTTGTTGCCGAAGAAGCGGTACACGGAGCCGATCGGCACGTCCGCGCGCCCGGCGACGGCACGGGTGCTCAGCGCCTCGTACCCGGCCTCGTCGAGCAGACCGGCGCAGGCGTCGAGTATCCGGCCCAGGCGCTCGGCGCTGCGCTGCTGCACGGGGGCGCGGCGCAGCCGGCTCGGGTCGGGGCCGTGGGTCCAGGACATGGGCGTGAGCGTAACCACCTCGGAAGCGGTTCGACCGCCCCGTTGACGGGACCTCCCCGCAATCCTACGGTTGTCCATAGGATTCAGGGGTTCAGGATTCACGATTCACGATTCAGGCATTCCTACGGCAGCGGGGAGCGCGCATGAGCGGGACCGAGCAGGCACGGAAGACGGCGGAGGGGCTCCTGTACCTCTCCGGGTTCGGCAACGAGCACAGCAGCGAGGCCGTCCCCGGCGCCCTGCCGCACGGCCGGAACTCCCCGCAGCGCGCGCCCCTCGGCCTGTACGCGGAGCAGCTGAGCGGCAGCGCGTTCACCGAGCCGCGGGCGCACAACCGGCGCTCCTGGCTCTACCGCATCCGCCCCTCCGCCGCGCACCCGGCGTTCACCCGCATCGACAACGGCGCGGTGCGCACGGCCCCGTTCACGGAGCCCGGGTCCGCGCCCGACCCGAACCGGCTGCGCTGGAACCCGCTGCCCGAGCCCGCGCCCGGCACGGACTGGCTCGACGGCCTCTGGACGGTCGGCGGCAACGGCGACGCGGCCCAGCGCACCGGTATGGCCGTGCACCTCTACCACGCCAACTCGCCCATGGAACGCCGGGTGTTCGGCGACTCCGACGGCGAACTCCTGATCGTGCCCGAGCAGGGCGGCCTGCTGCTCCGCACCGAACTGGGCCTGCTGCGCGCCGAGCCGGGCGAGGTGGCCCTCGTCCCGCGCGGGGTGCGGTTCCGCGTGGAGCTGCTCGACGCGACCGCGCGCGGCTATGTGTGCGAGAACTACGGCGCCCCGTTCCAGCTGCCCGACCTGGGCCCGATCGGCGCCAACGGCCTGGCGAACGCTCGGGACTTCAGGGCCCCGGTGGCCGCGTACGAGGACGTGGAAGGGGACGTGGAGGTGGTCAACAAGTACTGCGGCAACCTCTGGTCGGCGCTCTACGACCACTCCCCGCTCGACGTCGTCGCCTGGCACGGCAACCATGTTCCGTACGTCTACGACCTGCACCGTTTCAACGTCATCGGCTCGATCAGCTACGACCACCCGGACCCGTCGATCTTCACCGTGCTCACCTCGCCGACCGACACCCCGGGGCTCGCGGGCGTCGACTTCGTGGTGTTCGCGCCGCGCTGGCTGGTCGGCGAGGACACGTTCCGGCCGCCGTACTTCCACCGGAACGTGATGAGCGAGTACATGGGCCTGATCGAGGGCGCGTACGACGCGAAGACTTCCGGTCCAGGGGGCTTTGTGCCGGGCGGCGGCTCGCTGCACAACATGATGTCGGCGCACGGCCCGGACCGGGAGACCTTCGACCGGGCGTCCGAGGCGGAGCTGCGGCCGCAGAAGGTGGACGACGGCCTGGCGTTCATGTTCGAGACCCGCTGGCCGGTGACGCTCGCCCCGCAGGCGGCAGCGGCGTCCCACCTGCAGACGGGCTACGACGATGTGTGGCAGGGTCTCCAGCGTCATTTCCGGTCGTAAGCAGGAGCAGTACGGAGCAGTCGTGACCGCCTTCGCCCCGGACTCGATCGTCCTCAACCGCAAGCTGCCGCTGTGGTACCAGGTGTCGCAGTCCCTGCGCGCCTCGATACTCGGCCGCACCCCGGACGCGCCGCTGCGCCTGCCGACCGAGGAGCAGCTCGCGGTGCACTACGGCGTGAGCGTCCTGACCATGCGCCAGGCGCTCAAGGAGCTGGAGGACGAGGGTCTGATCAGCCGGCACCGGCGGCGCGGCACGTTCATCGAGCCGAGCGCCGAACGGGGCGCGCCGGTACGCCTGCTGGGCTCGGTCGACGCGATCGTGGCGCAGCAGTCGGGCATGCGCACCGAGTTGCTCGACCACGGCGAGGGCCCGGCGCCCGCGGATGTCGCCGGGTACTTCCCGGGCCTCGCCGAGGTGGCCACGTACCACCGGCTGCGCAGCGACGAGCAGACCGGGGAGCCGACCAACCACGCCCGCAACTACGTCCGCCCGGACGTGGCCGCCCGCATCGACCCGGCCGACCTGGAGCGCCGGCCGATGACGAAGGTGCTGCGGGACGTGGTGGGGCTGCACATCAGCCGCATCACGGACACCGTGGAGGCGAGGCTCGCGGACCCCGAGACGGCTGCGCTGCTCCAGGTCCCGCTGCTGAGCCCGATCCTGCACTACACCGGTGTGACGTACGACGAGGACGGCGGGGTCCTGGACGTCGCCCGCATCCACTACCGCGGCGACCGCTTCTCGTTCACGGTCACCCTGGACGCCCACTGATACCCGGGCCCCTGGACGCCCATTGATTCCTGGACGCCCTGGACGCCCATTGATCCCCGGACGCCCTGGACGCCCATTGATCCCCGGACGCCCTGGACGCCCATTGATTCCCGGACGCCCTGGACGCCCTCTGGTCACGCCGTACGATCGGAGCGTGACTCACTCGGACGTGGCAGCCGTTTCCGCCGCCCCGCTGCTCGACGATCTGCTGCCCTGGTCGGTCGCTCCGCTGCGGCTCGGCCGCGGCTGGCCGATGGCGCCGGACGCGGCGTCACTGAAGGCGCGCTGGGCGGCGTTCGTACGCGCGGACGCCGAGCAGCGGCAGGTGTTGTTGCACCCCAGCCGGTCCCGCACTCTGATCACCTCCGTCGCCCAGCTCCCCGGCCGGACCGGCGGAACGCGCCCGCTCGCCGCCGAGTCCGGGCCGTGCCCCGAGCCGGTGCGGGTGCTGCACGGGCCGTTCGACGAGCAGTGGCTGCTGCCCGACCACCGGCTGATCGACGCGGCCCGGCCCGAGCTGTGGCGGGTGGCGGACGCCGAGCAGCTGTTCCTGGTCGAGCCGGGGCAGGTTCCGGACGCGGGCGGCCCCGCCCTCGTCGCCACCGCGCTGCTGCCCGACGGCCGCTCGCCCGCCGGGCGCCCCGGCCGCATCCGCCCGCTGTACCGGCGCCCCGGCGCCACCGAACCCAACCTCGCGCCGGGCCTCCTGGACACCCTCGCCGTCCGCCTCGGCACCGGCGTACGCCCCGAGGACCTGCTCGCCTGGTGCCTGGCCGCGGCCCGCCGTACCCCCTCCGGCTGCCGGGTGCCGCTGACCGCCGACCCGGACGTGTGGGCGCACGGCGTGGCTCTCGGCCACCGGACCCTGTGGCTGCATCTGCGCACCGGCGAACGCCCCAAACTCCCCGGCGGCCGCCGCCCGTACGTCCGCTCCGCACTGCCCGCCCGCCCCACCGAGCTGCTCTACGACCGCGAGGAGGAGGCCCTGCACATCGGCGACGGCCGGATCTCCCCGGTGCCCGCGGCCGCCTGGGACTTCCATGTCTGCGGGGTGCGGGTCCTTGAGCTGTGGTTCGAGCGGCGTACGTGGCCGGAGCAGGCCGAGGGCCTGGAGGCGCTGCGGCCGTCGGCGTGGCCGCAGGCCTGGACGTCGGAGCTGCTCGAACTCATCACGGTCCTGGCGCTCCTCGCCGAAGTCAGGCCGCGCCAGGACGAGTTGGTGCGGGCGGCGGCGGAGGCACCGCTGGACGCGGGGGTGCTGCGTACGGCGGGGGTTCTCCCGGTCCCGCCCGCGTCCCGCCGCCCGGCCTCGGTCCTGGACCACCAGGAGGAGGGGCCGGGGGGACAGTTCGTGCTGCTGTAGGGCGGAGGGGAAGTCGCAACCCTGAGGGGAAGACGTATCCCCCAGGCCACCCCTTCAGGCCACATCACGGTGCAGCCGCCCCCGTGCCACCAGTTCGAGCACCGTCGCCACCGCCACCCCCTGTACCGCCATCAGTGCCACCAGCACGAAGAGCTGCACCGCGCCCGCCTGTACCGGTGACGCCCCGCCGAGCAGCATCCCGACGAACGCTCCGGGCAGCGTGACCAGGCCGACCGTACGGGTCTGGTCGAGGCCCGGGAGGAGCGCGTCCGACGCGGCCGGGCGGGCGACCAGGATGCGAGCCTCGGGGTCGCTCAGGCCGAGCGCCATGGCCGCCTCCACCTCGCCCTTGCGGGCCTCCAGTTCGTCCAGGGCGCGCCGGCCGCCGAGCACGGTGGCGGTGAGCGCGCCGCCGATCAGGATGCCGGTCACGGGGATCAGGGCGATGCCCTTGAGCGGCACGAGCCCGGTGAGCAGCAGCGCCAGGACCACGGGGGCGACGGCCACCCCGATGGGCACGGCCGCCCACGGCCAGCTCCCGCCCGGGGTGATGCGGCGTCCGGCGGTGCGGACGGCGACCGCATACATCAGGACGAGGAAGCCGAGCAGCAGCGGTACGGAGCGGATCACCCAGCCGATCAGCAGGGAGACCGCGACGAGTTGGGCGGCGGCGCGCAGCCCGGCGACGACGATCTCGCGTGCGCGGCCCCGGTCCTCGCCGGGACTGAGCCGGGCGAACGCGGCAACGCAGGCCGCCCCGGCGAGCAGCACGGCGAGGACGGCGCCGAGGGTGAGGTTGACAGGGAGCAGCGTGGTGGAGGCGTACGCGGGCACGGCGGTCACCCTATGTCCCCTGCCGCCGGAGGGGCTGTTCCCAGGGGCGGGGGCCTGCGCAACCGGCCACGACGGCGCGCGAGCCGAAGGACCCTGCGCGTGCGGATGATCAGCACCTCGGACCGTGAGCGTTGCCACGTCAACAGCCGGGTGACAAAGCCGATACGCAGGGTTCAGGATCGGGGACCATGCAGAACTCTCCGCCGCCCCCGCCGCCCCAGCCCCTGCCTCAGCCCCTGCCCCAGCCCCAGCCCCTCCCCCTGGACGGCATCACGGTCGTCGCCGTCGAGCAGGCCGTCTCGGCGCCGTTCGCGACGCGTCAACTGGCCGATCTGGGCGCCCGGGTGATCAAGGTCGAGCGTCCGGACGGCGGCGACTTCGCGCGCGGCTACGACACGGCGGCGGCCGGTCTGGCCTCGCATTTCGTGTGGGCGAACCGGGGCAAGGAGTCCCTGGCGGTGGACCTGAAGGATCCGCGGGGTCTGGCGGTCGTACGGGCGCTGATCGCGGAGGCGGACGTGTTCGTGCAGAACCTGGCGCAGGGCGCGGCGGCCCGTCTGGGCCTGGACGCGGCGTCGCTGTGCGCGGAGCATCCACGCCTTGTGGCGGTGGACATCTCGGGGTACGGGGCGGGCGGCCCGTACGCGGAGAAGCGGGCGTACGACATGCTCGTGCAGTGCGAGGCGGGCCTGGTGTCGGTGACGGGGACGCCGGAGCAGCCGGTGAAGGCGGGCATCCCGGCGGCGGACATCGCGGCGGCGATGTACGCGTTCTCGGGGGTGCTCGCGGCGCTGCTCAGGCGGTCGGCGACGGGGCTCGGCGGCCCGGTGGAGGTGTCGATGCTGGAGGCCCTCGCGGAGTGGATGGGGCATCCGCTGCACCATGCGATGCACGGGGGTGAACCACCGGCGCGCACGGGCCTCGCGCACGCGGTGATCGCCCCGTACGACGCCTACGGGACCGCGGACGGGGCGCGCGTGCTGCTCTCCGTGCAGAACGACCGGGAGTGGCGGCGCCTGGCCGAACTGGTCCTGGAACGGCCGGAGTTGGCGGACGATCCGGCGTACGCGACGAACGCGGCGCGGACGGCGCACCGGGCGGCGACGGACGAGCTGGTGGGGAGTGCGCTCGGCCGGCTCGATGTGGACACGGCGCTCGCGCGTCTGGAGAAGGCGGGGATCGCGTGTGCGCGGCTGCGGGATGTCACGGAGGTGGCGGCGCATCCGCAGTTGGCGGCGCGGGAGCGGTGGCGCGAAGTGGGTTCGCCGGTGGGGCCGCTGCGGGCGCTGCTGCCGCCGGTGACGCTGCCGGGCGGGGCGGAGCCGACGATGGATGCGGTGCCCGCGCTGGGCGAGCACACCGAGGCGCTGCTGCGTGCCGTGGGGATGCCGGACGCCGAGATCGCAGCGTTGCGCCGGGACGGTGTGGTCGCCTGAGCGTGGCGGGCCACCGGGGTGCGGTGGCCAACTGAGCGTGACGGGCCGGGGTGTGGCCCGCGGGCTGCGGGCTCACACTGTCGTGCTCTGCTCTGTCCTGCTCGTTCCGTACGGCGGTTCAGTGGCCGCCGAAGAGCGAGCGGGTCAGCCGCCGGAGCGGCGCGAAGAGAGAGACCTTGCGCACACGGGCCACCCGGCTCGTGCGCTCGCGCGCCACATCACGCGTCGTGAGCTCACGCATCAGCAACGTCGCGTCCGCCGATTCGCGCTGCGGGACGGCGGGGCCGCCCAGCACCGCCAGATGGCGGTCGAGACGAGAGCTGGTCGCGCTGCTCCCGCAGGTGATCGCAGGGACTCGCGCCCTGCTGCGCACTGTTATCTGTTCCATGTCACTCCCCACCCGTACGAGGGCACCCGGCCCGGGCAGGTTAACCCTATCGCCCCGCACGGACACCCGTGTATCCCGGTCGTAGGATTCACTTCCACCTCAAGGGTGTTGACGCTCACTCCCGAATACGCCTGATTCCAGGGTGAGTTGGACAAGTGGGGCGCGGGCGGGGGCCCCGGTCGTACGGCAACTCCCGCCCGCGGTGGGACAGTCGTCGTTCACACGGTGCCGTTGAGGGTGGGCAGGTAGCCGCCCGACTGACCGGCGGCGGTGGGGTGGTAGGACTCGCCGATGTTTCCCCAGTTGACGCTGTGCAGCCAGGAGTCGCCGGAGCAGATCTCGTGGCCGGTGAAGGCCGGGACCACGTCGCCGAACGCGAAGCCGTGGTCGGCGGCCCGCTTGGCGGTGGCGGCGTTGAGGTGGTCGGCGGCGCCGTTGATGGCGGCGCGCTCGTTCTCGGTGAGCCCGGCGACGCAGCTGCCGTTCAGCTTGTAGAAGCGCGGGTAACCGAGCACGGAGACCTGGGCGTTGGGGGCCTTGCCGCGGATCGCGCTGTACGTTTCGTCGAGCTGCCCGGGAAGCGTCGTGTCGACATAGCGCTTCGCCTCGTTGACGCGGGCGATGCAGGCGCTCTCGGACTGCAGGACGCAGGTGGTCATGACGTCGGCGAAGCCCGCGTCGTTGCCGCCGACGGTGAGGGAGACGAGCGTGGTGCCGGCGTTGAGCGGCCCCAGCTGGTTGTTGATCACATCTCCGGTACGGGCGCCGGAGCAGGCGGTGAACGAGAAGGACGACGGGGAGTGGGAGTCGGCCCACAGCACCGGGTAGGCGCGGGTGCTGCGCTTGCAGTCGCCGCTGCCGCCGTCGTAGCTGCCGGCGCCGAGGCCGGAGGAGTAGGAGTCGCCGAGCGCCACATAGGCTTCGGCCGCCGCACCCTCGGCTGCGGCGGCCGTGCCTGCTCCGGTGAGAGCTAAGCCGGTGGCCAGGAAGAGCGACGAGGCGTACGTCTTGATTCGGGACAGTCTCATGGAACCTCCCTTACGCAGGATCTCTGCAACTGCCGTGGTAGCACGCGGCAGTTGAACCAGGGAGCAGCCATGCCAGGAAGGTTCGGTGTGGGGACCTTCACCCGGATCAGGTTTGACCAGGGATTCGTCCCTTCACAGGTCAACTTCCTCGCTATGTCCGAGAAGTGAGAGAGCTTCAATTACCGGCGAGTTCGGGAGTGCGGGGCAGGAGCGCGGAACACGGCCGGGCCTCGGGAAATGCGGTGCGGGAGTGGCGGGCGTGCCGGATCATGGGCCGCATGCCTGCTGACGACCCTCACGGTGCCCTGCCGATCCGGCTCAACGTCGATGACAGCGACTCCCCTTCGGACGTCGTCGACGCGCTGTTCCTCGGCCGCTTCGCGACGGGCGAGCAGCCGTACGCGCACAGCTCGTCGATCGACCGCGTCAAGTCCGGTCTGACCCTGCTCCCGCCGGGCGCGGCCGTGCTGCGCGCCGCCCGCGACGACGACCGCAGCGCGACGCTCGCCGAGGGCGCGGGCTGGACCCTGCTGATCTCCCGCTGGAACCGCGGCGCGGACGTCACCGTCACCGCCGTCACCGAGGAACTCGCCCGCGAGGTCGTGAAGCAGTCCACGGACGGCGCCGCCGACGAGCCCGCACCGCAGCCCGAGAACGTGACGATGGGCTTCTGGTACGTGTCGCCGCGCCGCGGCCCGCACCGCACCACCCGGCAGATCTCCGCCGGTACGTGGGACGAGGTCCGCCCCAACTACACGGCGCCGGTCGCCGAGGCGATGGACCGGCTGATGAAGACCAGCCCCGAGGACATCGCGGGCCGCCTGCTGCTCCTGCACGGCCCGCCGGGCACCGGCAAGACCTCCGCGCTGCGCACGCTCGCCCGGTCCTGGCGGGACTGGTGCCAGGTGGACTGCGTACTCGACCCGGAACGGCTCTTCTCCGACGTCGGCTACCTCATGGACATCGCGATCGGTGAGGACGACGCGGCGGGCGGCCGCTGGCGGCTGCTGCTCCTGGAGGACTGCGACGAACTGATCCGCGGCGAGGCCAAACACACCGCGGGCCAGGCACTTTCGCGGCTGCTCAACCTCACCGACGGACTGCTCGGCCAGGGCCGCAACGTCCTCGTGGGCGTCACCACCAACGAGGACCTGGAGCGGCTGCACCCCGCCGTGGTCCGGCCCGGCCGCTGCCTGGCCCGGATCGAGGTGAGCGGGCTGACCCGCGCCGAGTCCCTCGACTGGCTGGGCCCCGAGTTCCCCGGCCGCGAGGAGGCCGTGGGCCGCGAGGGCGCGACCCTCGCCGAACTGTTCGCCCTGCGCCGCGGCACGAGCCCGACGTCGGTGCCGGACCAGCGGGACGGGGCGGACTCGGGGTTGTACTTGTGAAATTCAGTCCGTTGCGGGGCGTGGTCCGTGGCCCCTACCCGTACTTATTCGTACGCCGCCCGCAGGGCATCCCGTACCGCGTCAAGGGCGGCTCCTTGGTCGAGGCCCAGGCGCCGGGCCTCCCGCGCGTACGCCTGCGCGGCCGCAGCCGCACGCCGCTCCGCCGCGTCCCCCGCCGCCGCGATGAACGTGCCGTGGCGGCCGCGGGTCTCGATGACACCGTCCGCCTCAAGCGCGCGGTACGCCTTCGCCACCGTGTTCGCGGCGAGGCCGAGGTCCTCCGCGAGGCCGCGTACCGTCGGGAGTCTGTGGCCCACGGGCAGCGCGCCCGACCTGGCCTGCTCGGAGATCTGGGCGCGCACCTGCTCGTAGGGGGCGCCGGCTTCGTGGTCGACGTGGATCTTGAGGGTCACGGGGTCTGTCACAGGGTCGATTCTGGCGTACGCCCCCGAAATTCGAAGGCGCGGGCACCGGTTACCGCCGTAGCGTCCGGCACCATGACCGTACTCGTCAGAGATTCCGCCCCGAGGACGCCGGGGCGAGGGCCGAAGTGCTGCACCACGCGGAGAATCTGCCGATGCCGACGGTCAACCAGTGGTTCGGTTACGAAATCTGTGCGACGGAGGTACGGCATGTCCGGGAACTCGGTGTCGGCTGAGGCGGGTACGGGTGGCGACACCGTGGACGTGGTCCTGCGCAAGGCAGGCCGCACGAAGATCGCCTACCCGGCGACACTGCTCAGCGACGACGGCACCCATCTCGTGGTGCGGGCCGCCTGGGCGGGCTCGGGCGTGCGCGACTTCGGCTTCGTCCGCTTCGAGCCGGGTGACGTGTTCACCGAGCACTACTGGCGGGACCGGTGGTACGCGGTGAAGGAGGTCCGGTCGGGCGCGGGGGTGTTGAAGGGCTGGTACTGCGACGTGACCCGGCCCGCCGAGCTCGGCCCGGACGGGGTCGTCGTGGAGGACCTGGACCTCGACCTGTGGGTGTCCGCCGACGGTACGTCCGTACTGCGGCTGGACGAGGACGAGTTCGCCGAGAGCGGCCTCGCCGAGCGGGACCCCGGGGCGGCCGCGGCGGCCACGGCTGCCCTGGACGAGCTGGAACTCCTGGCGCGGGGCGGCAAGCTGGAGTCGCTGCTCACCGTCTGACCGCTCCTTGCCCCTGCTGACCGCTCATCGGCAGCGTCACCACCCTCCGGGCCGTCGCCTCGTACGCGACCGGGTCGTCGTCCTCGTGCCAGTGGAGGACAAAGCGCTCGCCCGCTCGGTACGCGTCGAGGCCCGCTCTGCAGTACGCGACCATGTCGTCCGGCAGCGCGTCCAGGGCGTACCAGCCGAGCTCGGAGCACTTGTCCGGCTCGCCGTTGACGGGGGTGCCGCCCGCGCCGTGGTCCGCCTCGAAGAACCAGCCGATGCGGGGTGCGGTGCCGGGGCCGCGGTGCTGCATGACGAGGGCGACCCGCAGGTCCTGAGGGGCGAGGCGGAGGCCGACCTCCTCCTCGGCCTCGCGGATCACCGCCGCGCGCACGTCCTCGCCGTCCTCCGTGTGCCCGGAGGGTGCGTGCAGCAGGCCGTCCGCATAACCGGTGTTCGCGCGGCGGGCCAGCAGCACCTCGCCGCCTCTGCGCACGATCAGGTGGACGTCGACCACTTCCGTATGGCGGCGCGGCCCGTCCACGACCGCCACCACCGCGTACCGCTCGTCGGTGACCGGGCCGCCCCACAGCCGGGCCTCGGACGACAGCGACTCGGTGTGCACGCGCCCGGCGAGCGGGGCGAGGGCGCGCGCGAGCCGGGCGACGGGCAGGCCGACGGGGCTCTGCCCGCCCCACACGCCCTCGACCAGGACGAGGCGCCCGCCGGGCCTGAGCAGGGCGCACCAGTGGCGCAGGGCGGCCTCCGGGTCGGGCAGCGTCCAGAGGACGTGCCGGGCCAGGACCACGTCGAAGCGGCGGCCGTCGAGCGGAGGTCTGGCCGCGTCACCGACGAGCACTTCGGTGCCGGTGCCGGTGAGCTTCGCCCGGGCGTGCTCGACCATGCGCGGTGCGCTGTCGACGGCGGTGACGCGGTGGCCCTGACCGGCGGCGAGGAGGGCGAGGCTGCCGGTGCCGCAGCCGAGGTCCAGCACGTCCGCGGGGGCGGGCGGCAGCCACTGGGCGAGCCGGTCCGCCCAGGCGGCGCGGACGTCGGCGTCGCGCAGGCCGTGGTCCGGGGCGTCGTCGAAGTGGGGCACGGCCTCGTTCCAGTCGATGGGGCGGTCGAGGGTGTCGAAATCGAAGCCGTCGGCACTTTCCGTACGGTCCGTGCTGCTGCCAGTGCTCTCGGTGGTCATGGTGCCGATGGTCGCAGGCACCGCTGACAACGGCCCTCGGACACCGGACAGTTGACGTGCCCGGCCGCCCTCCACCACAGGAGTGCACAGGGGGCGCACGGGGCGCAGGAACGGCCCTGGGGAACGTGATCCACACCTCCGAGCGCGGGCCCACGCACCAGAGGGAGTGACGCAGGCCACAGACAGGACTGCGGTGATGGGTGACGCTCCTCTTCCGGGTCTGCCTCCGGAACGCGGAACCAGGCCTGCTCCACCCTAGGAGGCCGTCATGCGTCGCCAGACCCTGCACAAGCCCCTGACCAGGCCCGCCAAGCGCCGCGCCGAGGAGCGCCGCGAGGAGGCCGCCCGGCCGCGCCCCGAGATCCGCGAGGACGTTCGCAGAACGTGGTGGCCGGAAAGCTAGCGCCGAACGGGCCGCCCTACTGAGCCCCTCCGGCGATTGAGGAGGCCCGTCCGGCAGGACTTTCGGGAAGGGGCGGGGAGGGGCGGGGAGGGGAAGAATCAAGCCTCTGCCCGCAGCCGCTTCCGGTAGTGGATCCGGTCGTACGCGCCCTCCACTCTCCGCTCCACCACCTCGTACCCGTACCGCGCATAGATCCTCTGGTTCTCCCGCATCAGGGCATTCGTGAGCAGCCGTACCTCCGGCAGGCCGAGGGACACCGCACGCTGTTCCACGAACGTGAGCAGCGCGCGGCCCACCCCGCGCCCGTGGGCGCTGGGGTGGACCGCGATGGACTCCAGGTAGAGGTGGTCCTCGTGCGGGACCAGGACCACCAGGCCGGTGACCGGGTCACCGGTGACGAACACCCTGCCCGCCGCGACGTCCGCGGCGTGGTCCCGGTCCATCGGCGCGGGCCTGAGCCCGATGCGCTCGATGTAGGGGTGGTACGCCGCGTCCGTCACCGCGCGTACGGCGGGTCCGTCGGCGGAGGTGGCGGGCCTGATGTCGGCGGATGTCGTCATGCGTCCACGGTACGGTCCGAACTCCCCCTCTTGATCAGCTTCTTGAGCAGCGGCCAGGCCAGAAGCAGCACGACCACGACGTAAACCGTCACGGAGAACGGCGTATTGACGAGCCCCGTGACGCTGCCGTCGCTGATCTGCAGGGCGCGGCGCAGCTGCTGCTCCGCGGCCGGGCCGAGGATGACGCCGATGACGGCGGGCAGGACGGGCAGTCCGTAGCGCCGCATGCCGAAGCCGATCAGGCCGATGACGAGCAGGATCACCAGGTCGATCGCCTCACCGCCGACCGCGTACGCGCCGACCGCCGCGAAGAACAGGATGCCCGCGTACAGGTACGGCCGCGGAATGCGCAGGAGCTTCGCCCAGAGCGGGGCCAGCGGCAGGTTCAGGGCGATGAGCAGCACCATGCCGACGAACAGCGAGGCGATCAGGCCCCACACCAGCTCCGGCTCGCGCTCGAAGAGGAGCGGGCCCGGCTGGATGCCGTACTGCTGGAACGCGGCGAGCATCACGGCCGCGACGGCGGTGGTCGGCAGGCCGAGGGTGAGCATGGAGACCAGCGTTCCGGCGGCTGAGGCGGAGGCGGCGGACTCGGGGCCCGCGACGCCCTCGATGGCGCCCTTGCCGAACTCGTCCTTGTGCTTGGAGAGCCGCTTCTCGGTGACGTACGAGAGGAACGTGGGGATCTCCGCGCCGCCGGCCGGGATCGCGCCGAACGGGAAGCCGATGAACGGGCCGCGCGCCCAGGACTTCCAGGACCGCTTGACGTCGCCCCTGCCGAGCCAGGGCCGGCCGACCGGGATGGCCTCGCCGCTGGTGCGGCGCAGATGCGCGGCGACCCACAGGGCCTCGCCGATCGCGAACAGGCCCACCGCGACGATCACCACGTCCACACCGTCGGCGAGCTGCAGCGAGCCGAAGGTGAGGCGCTGCTGGCCGGTCATCTGGTCGAGGCCGATCAGGCCGATGGTGAGACCGATGAGCAGGGAGGCGAGGCCGCGGATGCGGGAGGAACCGAGGACGCTGGTGACCGCGATGAACGCGAGGACCATGATGGCGAAGTAGTCGGGCGCGCCGATGTCGACGGCGAGTTCGGCGATCTTCGGGGCGAGCGCGACCAGCAGGATCGTGCCGACCATGCCGCCCGCGAAGTGGCCGATGGCGGCGGCCGCGAGGGCCTGTGCGCCGCGCCCGGCCTTGGCCATCGGGTTGCCCTCCATCGCCGCGACGACGGCGGCGCTCTCCCCCGGAGTGTTGAGCAGGATGGAGGTCGTGGAGCCGCCGAACATGGCGCCGTAGTAGATCCCGGCGAACATGATGAACGCGGCGGTCGGGTCGAGCCCGTACGTCACCGGGAGCAGCAGGGCGACCGCCATGGCGGGGCCGATGCCGGGCAGGACGCCGATGGCGGTGCCGAGGAGCACGCCTATGGCGGCCCAGAGCAGGTTGAGCGGGGACAGGGCGGTACCGAAGCCGTCCATCAGGGAGTTGAGGGCGTTCATGTCACAGCACTCCCATCAGCGGACCGCCGGGCAGCGGCACCCCGAGCAGGTTGTTGAAGACGACGTAGGTCAGCAGGGAGAGCGCCGCGGCGATCAGCGGGTCGCGGTCGTAGCGGCGGCTGCCGAGCGCGAAGGCGGCGCCCCAGAACAGCAGCGCCCCGGCGAGCGGGAAGCCGAGCGGGTCGATCAGGACGGCGGTGGCCAGGAAGACCCCGGCGAGCAGCAGGACGGTGCGCCAGTCGGCGGGCTCGGACAGGTCGACGTCCTCGCCGCTCTCGGCCTCGCCGCGGCCGCCGCGCAGCACGTCGACGGCGAGCAGGGCGGCGATGACCAGCAGGCCCGCGCCCACCACGATCGGCACGGTCCTGGGGCCGACGGGGCCGCGCTGGGCGATGTCGACGTCCATGGTGAGGGCGTCGGTGAGGACGAGCACGCCGAGCACCAGCAGCAGGACGGACACGCCGAGTTCGGAGTGCTCCTTGAGCCAGGAGCGGCGCGGCTCGGTCTCGTCCGAAACGGGTTCCGTCGTGGTCGTCACAGCCCCAGCTCCTTCAGTACGGACACGACGCGCTTGTCCTGGGCGTCGAGGAACTTCCCGAACTCGTCGCCGGTGGCGAAGGCGTCCTCCCAGCCGTTCTTCTTCATGGACTTCTGCCACTGCTCGGACTTGTGCAGCTTCTCCAGGAGGCCGGTGAGCTTGTCGCGTTCGGTGTCGGAGAGGCCGGGCGGGGCGACGACGCCGCGCCAGTTGGTGAAGTTCACGTCGTAGCCGGACTCCATGAGGGTCGGCCCGTCCAGGCCCTCGACCCGCTCCGGCCCGGTCACGGCGAGCAGCCGCAGCTCCCCGGACTTGATCTGGTCCAGGTACTCGCCGACGCCGGAGACGCCGAAGGCGAGCTTGTTGCCGAGGATCGAGGCGAGGAGTTCACCGCCGCCGTCGAACGGGATGTAGTTGACCTTCTTCGGCTCGATCCCGGCGGCCCGCGCCATCAGCATCGGCGCGATGTGGTCGGGCCCACCGGGCGAGGAACCGCCGCCCACCGGCATCTTGCCGGGGTTCTTCTTCCAGGCGTCGATCAGCTCGTCGATGGTCTGGTACGGGGAGTCCTTGGCGACCACCACGACGTTCTGCTCTTCGGTGAGGCGGGCGATCGGGGTGGTCTCGGCGAGGGTGCTCGGCGAGTGGTTGGAGCGTACGGCGCCCACCACGCCCAGGCCCATGGACATGGCGAGCTTGCCGTTGCCGTGCTCGCCGACGAGCCGGGTCAGGCCCACGGTGCCGCCCGCGCCGGGCAGGTTGAACACCTCGATGTTGTGGGTGAGCCCGGCGTCCTCGGCGTCCTTGGCCGCGGTGCGGGCGGTGATGTCGTAGCCGCCGCCGGGCGTGTTGGGAACCATGAAGCGCAGGCCCGGGATCTGTGTGCCGGTGTCGGCGCCGCTGCCCGGGGTGAGCAGCGGCGGCCCGGCGAGCACGAGCAGCCCGGCCCCGAGCAGGGCGAGGGGTGTGCGCAGACGCACGTGTGCCACCACCTGTCGGTTGCGTGAGTAAGTACGGCTTGTGAAGTGGCCCACATGTTGCCTGCGCGTTAACAAGCTGTCTCTCTTCCGCAAGCAACGGACGTTGTGGTCGTTGTGGTCGGCTACCTAGCCTGACGCGGTGAACGAGCAGACGAAAGTCCTTGTCGTGGACGACGACTTCATGGTGGCCAAGCTGCACGGCCGCTGCGTGTCCGCTATGGACGGATTCACCGTGGCCGGGGTGGCGCACAGCGGTACGGAGGCGCTGCGGGCGGCCGAGCGGCTGCACCCCGATCTCGTACTCCTGGACGTGTATCTGCCGGACATGGACGGCATCGCCGTTCTGCGGGAGCTGCGCGCCGCGGAGGAGCGGGATCCGGCGCGGCCGCGGGTGGACGCGCTGTTCATCACCGCGGCCAGGGACGCGGAGGTGGTCCGCTCCGCGCTGCGCGCCGGGGCGCTGCACTACCTCATCAAGCCGTTCAACCAGGCGGCGCTGCAGGAGCAGTTGCGGCATGTGGCCGCGCTGCGGGCCCGCCTGGACGACCTGGGCGAGGCCCGGCAGGAGGACGTGGACCGGATCTTCGGCACCCGCCCGCCGGGCTCGCGCGAGCTGCCGAAGGGGCTCGCGGCGCACACGGCGGACCTGGTGGAGCGGGTGCTGCGGGCGGAGCCGGGCGGCCTGTCGGCCTCGCAGTGCGCCGAGGCGGGCTCGCTCTCCCGGGTCAGCGCCCGCCGCTACCTGGAGTTCTTCGCGGACACGGGCCGCGTCCAGGTGACGCTCAGGTACGGGGGTACGGGGCGGCCGGAGCGGCGGTACCGGTGGGTGGGGTGAACTCCGGTGCGGGCGGCCGGGCGGGGAAGGAACCGGCCGGGTTTCCCCGGTCCGGCCGGGCGGCCGGGCCGGGGAAGAAACCGGATGATTCACACCCGCCCTTTAACGACCTCTGAGGCGGCCCTTAAACGCACCATAAGGATCTGCAAGACCCCGCCTCAGCAGGCGATTTCACGGTTTCCAGGGGCTAGTTTCAGGACTCGCCAACCCCCAGTGAACCGTTTCGAGGAGACCCCCATGGCCGCCTTCCCCTCTCTGCGCCGCACCGCCGCCTCCGTCGCCGTCCTCGGCGCGGCCCCGCTCGCGCTGACCGCGCTCGCCGCCTCCCCGGCCGCCGCGCACGGCTCGATGACGGACCCGGTGAGCCGCGTCTCGGCCTGCTTCGCCGAGGGCCCGGAGTCGCCGAAGTCGGCCGCCTGCAAGGCCGCGGTGGAGGCGAGCGGGACGCAGGCCTTCTACGACTGGAACGAGGTCAACATCGCGAACGCCGCCGGCAAGCACCGCGAGATCATCCCGGACGGCAAGCTGTGCAGCGCGGGCCGCGACAAGTACAAGGGCCTCGACCTGCCCCGCGCCGACTGGCCGGCCAGCGAACTCACCGCCGGGAAGCACACGTTCCGCTACCAGGCGACCGCCCCGCACAAGGGCTCCTTCGAGCTGTACGTCACCAAGGACGGCTACGACCCGAGCGAGCCGCTGAAGTGGTCGGACCTGGAGTCGGAGCCGTTCGCGAAGGTCACCGACCCGAAGCTGGAGAACGGTGAGTACGTCTTCGACGGCACCGTGCCGGACAAGTCTGGGCGCCACCTGATCTACAGCATCTGGCAGCGCTCCGACTCCCCGGAGGCGTTCTACACCTGCTCGGACGTCACCTTCGGCAAGGACGGCGGCAGCGCGGCGAAGGCCCCGGAGGCTCAGGCTCCGTCCGGCGAGCAGATCGACGCCGGCGCCGGGAAGTCCACGGTGGACCACTCGGGGCACGGCGGGGACGAGGCCGGGCACGCAGGCGGCCAGGCCGGGCACGCAGGCGGCCAGGCCGGGCACGGCGGGGACCAGGCCGGGCACGGCGCCGGTTCCTCCGAGGGCGGCACTGCGGCGACGGACACCACCGGCAACGCGCCGGAGGCGAACGGCGCCGCCGCCGAGCCCACGGCCGCCACCGGCACGGAACTCGCCGAGACGGGCGGCGACTCGGCCACCCCGTACATCGCGATCGGCGGCGCCGCCGCCCTCGCCGTCGGCGCCGCGGCCCTGTTCGGCTCGGTCCGCCGCCGCGCCACCGCGGGCGGCCGCCACAGCCGCTGACCCCGGGCGGCCCTCGAACCCCGGCGCCTGCACGCCGGTTCCGCCGCGCCGCCGCTCCCCTTCCTTCACCTCGGGGGGCGGCGCAGCCTTACGTACCCTCCGGACCGTCCTACGCTGGCCGGATGCCCGAGTTCCGGATCGCGCGCCGCTGTCCGCTGCCGCCCGCCGAGGCCTGGCGCCGCGTCACCGACTGGCCACGGCATGCCGCGCAGGTCCCGCTGACCCGGACGACCGTGCTGACCCCGCCGCCCGCCGGCCACGGCACCCGCTTCGTGGCCCGCACCGGAGCCGGCCGGTTCGCCTTCGACGACCCGATGGAGGTCACCGAGTGGCACCCCCCGGGCCCCGGCGCCGAGTTCGGCCGCTGCCGCCTGGTCAAGACGGGCACGTTCCTGACCGGCTGGGCCGAGATCGAGGTACGCCCCCTCGGCACGGGTTCGTCCGTGGTGTGGCGCGAGGACCTGCGGGTACGCCGCCTGCCGAGGTTCCTGGACGCGTTGACGGCACGGACGGGCCGGGTGGTGTTCGGGTACGCGCTGCGCAAGGTGCTGGCGTGAAGGGGGTGGGATCCACGTGCCCCGAAAGGGGCGCGGGGAACTGCGCGACCAGCCACGACGGCGCCGCAGCCGAACGAAGAAGCCGGGTCCGGGGCGCAGCCCCGCAGCTGCTGCATGCCTTCGGGAAGGGGCGGGGCGGGGAGAAAAGAGCCCTACGCCGTCAACACCCCCGCCAACCCCACCCGTTCTCCGAACCGCCCCCGCGCCCGATCCACCGCAGCCTCCAGACGACGCGCCTTGTCGTCCGTCGGGTCGAAGGTGAGCTGGCGGACGGCACGCTCGGCAGGGCCCAACCCCTCCGCCCGCAACGACACCGCCCGCACCCGCGCCCGCTGCAGGCCCAGCGCCTCGTACAGGTCGTACGCCGCGGAGGTCAGGGCCGCCGAGTGCGCGGTGGGCTCGCGCAGAGTGCGGGAGCGAGTCGTGCTGGAGCGGTCGGCGTAGCGCACCGTCAGCGTCAGGGAGCGGCACACCTGGCTCGCGCCGCGCATCCGCGCCCCCAGTTCCGCGGTGAGCGAGAGCAGGGCGCGCCGATGCCGGTCGGGGTCCAGCTCGTCGCGGGGGAAGGGCCGTTCGGCGGCGAGGGAGCGGGCCGCGGCGTTGCGTACGACGGGGGTACGGTCGACGCCGTGCGCCTTGTCGTGCACCTCGCGGCCCGCCTTCGCCCCGAGAATCCGCTGGAGCGTGCCGAGCGGTGCGGCGGCGAGCCGGTCGACGGAGTCGAGGCCGTAGGCGCACAGGGTGCGGGCGGTGGCCCGGCCGACCCCTTCGAGGGCGACGACCGGTTTCAGGTCCAGGAACTCCCGTACGCCGTCGGCCGTCGCGGGCACCACCCGGGTCCGGCCCGGCCGCGCTTCCCGGGCGGCCATCCTGGCGAGCATCGGGTTGGGGCCCGCGCCGATCACGCAGTCCACGCCGTGCAGGGCGAGCGCGCGGACGCGTACGAGCGCGGCGAGCTGTTCGGTGTCCCGGTCGAAGTAGCGCAGGGCGCCGCGCACGTCGGCGAGAGCCGTGTCGGGCGGCGCGGCCTCGACGACAGGGGTCAACTCGTCGAGCAGGGCGATGAGTTCGGGCAGCAGGGCCTCGGCCTCGCCGCCCGCCCCGAAGGCGTCCGCCCCGTAGGCGTCGGCCCTGAAGGCGTCCGCCCTGGTCAGAAACCGTACACAGAGAATCATCCCGCGCTCCCCGGGCTCCGGTGCCACAACTTCCGTCCTCCCGGGGGCCCTTCGCCGGGTGGCTGAAGGTCGGCCCACGGGTTCATCTCGTAGCCGGTGGGCATACGGATCCGACGTCCCGTATCAGCGTCCGCACCCGGGTCAGCGGCAGCGGCAGGGGCGGCCAACCGCTCCCCCACCGCCGTGAGCCCGCCCGTCTCGCGCAGCTCGACCAGCTCCTGCAGGTTCCACGCCGCCGAGCCCACCACGGACAGGCTGCGCGGGCCGCGCCGCTGGACCACGCCGCGGACGAGGAGCAGCCAGGAGTGGAAGACGGTGTGCGCGCAGCGTTCGTGGCTGTCGTCGAAGAAGGCGAGGTCGACCAGGCCGGTGCCGTCGTCGAGGGTGGTGAAGATGACGCGGCGCCCGGAGCGGATCGGCGGGGTCTGGGTGGCCGCCTTGGCGCCCGCGACCAGGACCGTCTGCCCGTTCTCGGCGAGCCGCAGCCGCTTCGCGGAGGTCACGCCGAGCTCACGCAGGAACGCGTGGTGGTCGCCCATGAGGTGCCGGGAGGCGTCCATGCCGAGGACGCCGAGCTCGGCGCTGAGCCGTTCGGCCTCGCCGAGGTCGGGCAGGCCGACGGCGGCGGTCCGACGGCCACCGGCGAGGGGGAGTTGCGAGCCGTACGAGCCGCGGGCGCCGCGGTGCAGTTCGGCGAGGTGCAGCAGCAGGTCGCGCCGGTTGCCGCCGAACGCGTCCAGCGCGCCGACCTGCGCGAGCCGTTCGGCCACCGGCCGGCCGGGCCTGGCCCGCTGCCAGAAGTCGAGCAGCGAGGAGTACGGCTGCCCCTCCTCGATCCGGTGGGCCTCCGCCTCGCTGATCCCGTGCACGTCGGACAGCGCGAGCCGAACCCCCCACCGCGCACCCTCCGGAACACTGGAATCAGACTCCAGTTCGATACGGTGAGCGACCGCGGACCGGTTCACGTCAAGGGGCAGCACCGGCACCCCGCGCCGCCGCGCGTCCGCGAGCAGCAGCCGCTTCGGGTACATGCCGGGGTCGTGGGTGAGCAGCCCGGCGTAGAACGCGGCCGGGTGGTGGGCCTTGAGCCAGGCGGACTGGTAGGTCGGCACGGCGAAGGCGACGGCGTGCGCCTTGCAGAATCCGTACGACCCGAACGCTTCGATGATCCCCCAGGTCCGCTGGACCGTCTCGGCGTCGTACCCCTTCGCGGCCGCGTGCTGGGCGAACCACACCTTGATCCGGCCCTGCGACTCGGGGTGGGAGAGCCCGCGCCGCACCCGGTCGGCCTCGCCGCGGCCGCAGCCGGTCATGATGTCGACCATCGCGATGATCTGCTCGTGGAAGACGACGACGCCGTACGTCTCGCGCAGCGGCCCTTCGAGATCCGGGTGCGGGTAGGTGACGGGCCTGCGGCCGTGCCGGGACTCGATGAACGGCCGCACCATGTCGGCCGCGACCGGTCCTGGCCGGAACAGCGAGATGTCCACGACGAGATCGTGGAAGGTGGCGGGCTGGAGCCGCCCGACCAGGTCGCGCTGGCCCGGCGACTCGATCTGGAAGCACCCCAGCGTCTCGGCGCTGCGGATGAGTTCGTACGTCGCCGGGTCGCCCGGCGGGACCGCGTCCAGGTCGACCGAGGCACCCGTGGCGCGTTCGACCTCTCGTACGGCGTGCGCCATCGCGGACTGCATGCGGACGCCGAGCACGTCGAGCTTGAGCAGGCCCAGCTCCTCCACGTCCTCCTTGTCGAACTGGGACATGGGAAGCCCTTCGCCGCTGGTCGGCACCACGGGCGTACGGGCGAGCAGCGAGGCGTCCGAGAGCAGCACCCCGCACGGGTGCATGGCGATCCCGCGCGGCAGCGCGTCGAGCCCTTCGACCAGCTCCCAGAGCCGCCCGTACTTCTCCCGCTGTTCGGCCACGTCCTTCAGCTCGGGCAGTTCGGCCATGGCCGCGCGGGCGTCCTTGGCCCGGATGTGCGGGAACGCCTTGGCGAGCCGGTCGATCTCGGCGGGGTCCATGGACAGGGCCGCGCCGACGTCCCGGATGGCGTGCCGTACGCGGTAGGTCTCGGGCATGGAGACGGTGGCGACGCGTTCGGTGCCGAAGCGGTCGATGATCGCGCGGTAGACCTCGATCCGGCGGGCGGACTCCACGTCGATGTCGATGTCCGGCAGGACCGAGCGCCGGGTGGACAGGAACCGCTCCATCAGCAGCCCGTGCTCGACGGGGTCGGCGTGCGCGATGCCGAGCAGATGGTTGACGAGCGACCCGGCCCCCGAGCCGCGCGCGGCCACCCGGATCCCCATCCCCCGTACGTCGTCGACGACTTGAGCGACCGTCAGGAAGTACGAGGCGAAGCCGTGGTGGGCGATGACGTCCAGCTCCTGGTGCATCCGCTCCCAGTAGGCGCGCCGGCCGCCGTAGCCGCGGAGCAGCATTCCGGCGGCGGCGCGGGAGGTGAGGGCGCGCTGCGCGGTGCGCCGCCCGGCGCCGACGAGCCGCGCCTCCGGGAAGTGCACGGAGCCGATACCGAGGTCGTCCTCGGGGTCGACGAGGCAGGCGGCGGCGGTCTGCTGGGTGCTTTCGAGCAGGCGGTACGCGGCCTCGCGCCGGTAGCCCGCGGCCTGAACGACCCGCTCCGCCTCGTGCAGCATGGCGTCGGCGCCCTTGAGCCAGCGTTCGCCGCTGTCCAACCCCTTGCGCGGGTCGATGGGGACGAGGCGCCGGGCGGCGTCCAGGACGTCGGCGACGGGGCCCTGGCCGGGGTCGGCGTAGCGGACGGCGTTGCTGAGCACGGGGCGTACGCCCTGCTCGGCGGCGAAGCCCACGGTGCGGGCGGCGAGCCGCAGTGATCCGGGTCCGGTGCCCTTCAGCCCGTGGTGGACGGCTTCCAGGCGGAGCGCGTCGCCGTACCGCTCCCGCCAGGGCGCGAGGAGTTTCGCGGCGCGGTCGGGGCGGCCCGCGGCCAGCGCGCGGCCCACGTCGGAGGCGGGGCCGAGCAGCACGGTGAGGCCGTCGCCGTGGTTGTCCGGCCAGGGAAGGAGCACCACGTCTGCGTCCCGGTGGGCGGCGGTGATCATCCGGCAGAGCTCGGCCCAGGCGGGGGCGCCGTCCCGGGCGAGGTAGGTGACGCGGGGCGCGGACTCGTCGACGAAGGCGCCGCCGCGCACGGGGGTGCGCCGCTTCTCCTGCGCGGAGCCCGGTTCCCGTACGGCCGGAGCCACCGCCAGGTCGACGCCGAACAGCGGTCGCACCCCGGCCTTCTCGCAGGCCGTGGCGAAGCGCACCGTCCCGGACAGGGTGTCCCGGTCGGTGAGCGCGAGGGCGTCCATGCCCCGCTCGGCGGCGCGCTCGGCCAGCCGCTCCGGGTGCGAGGCGCCGTAGCGCATCGAGAACCCGGAGACGGTGTGCAGATGCGTGAAACCCGGCACACGCACCTCCTGAACCACCTGAAACCAGCTGCTCTCCGCATCCCCTCCTCCACCATAGACCAGTTTCGAACGTACGTACGACCCCGTGGGCGCCCCCGGCTGTGCCCCATCCGTGCTCACCCGTTCGGTCCCGCCCTGCTGCGGGCCGCAGGCTCCCCGTCGAGCGTGGGGGCATGACGAGGACCACACGCGGCGGCGGCCTGGACGGCGACCCGGGCACCGGATTTCTCCACGAGGTCAGGGACGCGGTGAGCGCCCGCACCGGCCTCCTGGTCATCGGGGTGCTCCTGGTGCAGCTCGCCTTCATCGCTTCGTACATCGGCGCCTTCCACAAGCCCGCGCCGCACCGGATCCCGATCGCGGTGACCGGCCCGAACGCCCAGGTCACCGAGCAGGCAGTGGAGCGGCTGCGCGCACTGCCGGGCGAGCCGTTGAAGCCGCGGGCGGTCCGGGACGAGGCGGAGGCCGTCCAGGAGATCAGGGAGCGGGGCGTCGACGGCGCCCTGATCGTCGACCCGCGCGCGCCCGGCGACCGGCTCCTGGTCGCGAGCGCGGCGGGCGGCAGCCTCGCGCAGGCGCTGGAAGAGGTCGTCGGCGCCGCCGAGCAGGCGCAGAAGCGCACGCTGAAGGTCGAGGACGTGGTCCCGGGCGCCGCCGGGGACGCCCGCGGACTCTCCTCCTTCTATCTCGTCGTCGGCTGGTGCGTGGGCGGCTATCTGTGCGCCTCGGCCCTGGCGATCAGCGCGGGCGCCAAGCCGGCCAACCCGGCCCGGGCCCTGATCCGGCTCTGCGTGATGCTGCTCTACGCGGTCGCGGCGGGCCTGCTCGGCGCGGTGATCGCGGGCCCGTGGCTGGACGCGCTGCCCGGCAGCGTGTTGGCCCTGTGGGGGCTCGGCGCGCTCCTGGTCTTCGCGGTGGGCGCGCTCACCCTCGCGTTCCAGGGCATCGCGGGCGTGGTCGGCATCGGCCTCGCGATCATCGTGGTCGTGGTCCTCGGCAATCCGAGCGCGGGCGGCGCGTACCCGTACCCGCTGCTCCCCGGCTTCTGGCGCGGCCTCGGTCCCGTACTGCCGCCCGGCGCGGGCACGTTCGCGGCCCGCTCGATCGCGTATTTCAAGGGCAACGGCGCGGGCGGGCCGTTCCTGGTCCTCGCGGCGTGGGCGGTCGTCTCGGCGGCGGTCACGCTGCTGCTCTCCCTGTTGCGCCAGGACCGCAGCAACCGGGACAGGCACCTGGCGCGGGTGGCGGCGGGCCTGCGGTCCTGACGGGCGCACCCGCACGCGAAGGCCCGGCCCACCGGAGCGGGCCGAGCCTTCGAGCAGGAGAGGGAGAACCCCTTCGAGCAGTACGGGGAGACCCCCACCAATACGGGAGACCTCAGCCGATCTCGGCCCCGAACGCCTCCAGCGCCTCCGTGACGGGCTGGAAGAACGTCGTGCCCCCGGAGGAGCAGTTGCCGCTGCCGCCCGAGGTCAGGCCGAGCGCGGTGTCGCCCGCGAAGAGCGCGCCGCCGCTGTCGCCGGGCTCGGCGCAGACGTTGGTCTGGATCAGGCCGTGGACGATGTCGCCGTTGCCGTAGTCGACGGTGGCGTCGAGGCCGGTGACCGCACCGTCGTGCAGCTGCGTGGTGGAGCCGCTGCGCTGCACCTGCTGGCCGACCGTGGCGTCGCCCGCCTTGGCGATGGGCTGCGTCGAGCCGTTGTACAGGTTCACCTCGCTGGGGTGCGGGGTGTCGCCGGTGTACTTGACGATGCCGTAGTCGTTGTCGGGGAAGCTGGAGCCGGCGTTGGTGCCGATGACCGGGCCGCCCTGCTCCTCGGACCACTCCTGGATCGACTCGGTGCAGTGGCCGGCCGTCAGGAAGTGCGGCTCGCCGCCGACCGTGACGTTGAAGCCGAGCGAGCAGCGTCCACTGCCGCCCCAGATGGCGTCGCCGCCGGCGATGAACTTCTTGAACTCGCCCTGGCTGCGCTTGAGTTCGACCTGCGCGCCGAGGGCGTCGGTGGCCTTGGTGAGCTTGGCGAGGGCGGCGCCCTTGACCGTGCGGTCGGCGGTGACGACGACCTTGTTGGTCTTCGGGTCGAGGGCCCAGGAGACACCCTTGGTGCTGGCCTTCTCGATCAGGTCGCTGCGGGTGTTCTTGAGCTCGGCCAGCGAGTTCTCGACCACCTTGGCCTTGGCGCCGGCCTGCTCGACGACGTCCGCGGCCTTCTGGTCCAGGACGTTCACCACGAGCGACTTGGACTCGGCGTCGTAGTAGGCGCCGGCCGCGTCCGCTCCGAGGTCCTGGCCGAGGACCGAGCCGAGCTTGCCGGCCGCGGTGGCGGTGAGGGTCTTGAGCTCCGGGGCGGCGGGGGCGTCGCTCGCGTTCGCGGTCTGGAGGGTGACGCCGGCGGCGGCCAGTGCGGCGATGCCCGCACCTGCGACGGCCACGCGGCGCTTCGGTATGCGTCGGTGCTTCAAGGAACGTCCTCCTGTGGGGGGTCGGGTCCCGGATCGGTGGGGTTCACCGGGCCCTGAAGGGTGACAGTCACTATTGCCACGTTCACAGGGGGCACACAAGGTCGAGTTCCGGACGCGCACTCGACGACCACGGGGCGGTTCCTCGACGTTCACGAAACCTTCTCGTCCACGTCAGCGGGGTCACTGGGCCCGTGGGTGACTGGCCGATTCCTTCCCCTCCTCGCTCCTTGCCCAGGCTGGCTTTTGCCGGAGGGGCTGGCTGTTGAGGGGCGCGGGGAACTGCGCGACCAGCCACGACGGCGCGGCAGCCGAACCACAGCGCCGCAGGCCTTCGGGAAGGGGCGGGGCGGGGCGGGGCGGGGCGGGGCGGAGAACAAGAACGAGCCCCCGCCCGACATTTCGGGCAGGGGCTCGCGGCGCGTCAGCGGTGACGCGGAAGTACGGGGATCAGTACACGCTGACCCCGTACGCGCTCAGCGCCTCCTTCACCGGCTGGAAGAACGTCGTCCCCCCGGAGGAACAGTTCCCGCTGCCACCGGAGGTGAGCCCGATCGCGCGGGACCCGGAGTAGAGCGGGCCGCCGGAGTCGCCGGGCTCGGCGCACACGTTGGTGCGGATCATGCCGTAGACGATGTCCCCGCCGCCGTAGTTGACCGTCGCGTTGAGACCGGTGACGGAGCCTCTGTGGGTGCCGGTGGTGGAGCCGCGCCGGGTGACGGACATTCCGACCGTGGCGTCGGCCGCGCTGGTGATGTCCTGCCCGCCGACGGTACCCGGGTGGGACAGCCCGGTGTTGGAGTAGCGCACCAGGCCGTAGTCGTTGCCGGGGAAGCTGGATCCGGCCGTCGGGCCGATGGTGGTGGTGCGGGCGGAGTTGGCGTACCAGGTGCCCGCGCCGTCGGTGCAGTGCCCGGCCGTCACGAAGTAGTACGTGCTGCCGCTGCGGACGTTGAATCCGGCCGAGCAGCGCCAGCTGGACGCGTAGATCGCGTCGCCGCCGGAGAGCAGCTTGCTGAACTTGCCGGGGGTGCGCTCGATCTTGAGGGCGCCGGCGTTCGTACCGGCTTCGCGCTTGATCTTGTTGATCTCGGCCTGGGAGACGGTGCTGTCGACCGTCACGAGGACACGGCCGGACTTCGGGTCCACGTTCCAGGCCGTGCCCGCGACATCGGCCTCCAGGACCGCGTCGCTCGCCTTGTCGAGCTGGGCGCTGCTGTAGGCGGTGGCCTCGTCCGCGCTGGCGGCGGGTGCGGCGAACGCGCCGGCGGCGACGAGGGATCCGGCCACGACGGCCAGGGACGCGCGTCTCGCGACGCTGCTGCGGGGGGTGAGTGTGGGGGTGGGTGTGGGGGTGGGTGTGGGGGTGGTGCGCTTGATCCTCACTTCGCGTTCCTCCGAGGGAATCGGGGGCCCGCCTGGGGAGCGGGCCCGTGAGGCGCAGCCGGGGGCGGGCGGCCCGGGTCCGGTGTTCGGAATCCGGAACTCACTGTGCCCCTGACAAGCGCTGGCTCGGAGTATTCGGTTGGCGTGAAGGGTGCACAAGGCCAGCTTTCGGCCGTCTGCGCAGAACGCACGGCGGCGGCTCCCGCGCCGACCACGGCTCAGCCGCACCCGCAGTCACAGTCGCAGCAGTCACAGCCGCCGCCGTCGTCGCCCTCGCCGTCTCCCCCGCAACAGCTGCAGCAGCCGGAACAGTTGGAGCAGCATTCACAGGCGCTGCAGCAGTCGTTGCACAGCCCCTCCTTGCGCTCCCGGCTCCACGGGTCGTCGTGCGTGCCGCAGCACAGCTGGCACGTGCAGGCGAGCCCCGCCCACACCAGGGCACCCGGCGATCAGCCCCCGTCGGCCCCGGCGCGGCGGCCGCGGCCCACCCGGACCACCCGGACCGAACGGCCCACCGGGACCACCCGGCCCGTACGGACCCCCGGGGCCACCGGGGCCACCGGGGCCGGGCTGCTGCGGAGCGTACGGAGCACCAGGCCCTCCGGGCCCGTACGGCCCCGGCTGCGGATACGAGGCGTCGGGACCGACGGGACCGCCGGAACCGCCGGAACCGCCAGGCCCACCAGGACCGCCGAAGACGCCACCGCCGCCCGGGCCGCCGCCGCCCGCCGGATGATGGGCGCAGCCCGTCGTACCGAAGGCGCGGTCCACGGAGCGCGGCAGTTCGTGCACGAGCAGCCGGTGCGCGAGAGCGGCGTCGGTGAACTCCACGTCCCGCAGGGCGAGTCGGATGCCGCGCAGCGCGTCGTCGGCGAGCCTGCGGGCCTCGGCGAGGGAGGTGCCGGTCGCGGCCAGCGGGTTCCACGCCCCGCGCGCGGCGTCCTCCTCGCGGTCCTCGACGGCGTCCAGGAGGTGCGCGAGCCGCCCGAAGAGCCGGCCCGCCTCGGCGAGCGGAGCCGCGTTGCCCGGCCGTCCGGCGAGCTGCGCGGTGTGCGCGAACGCGGCGGCGGTCGCGGTCTCGGTGGGCTCGGTGACGACGAGCAGCGAGGTGCCGGGCCCGGCGAGCGCCTCGATGCCGCCCTGCCGCTGCACCGCCTCCACGAGTACGGCGGTGTCGAAGCCGACGTCGGCCCCGGTGCGCGCCCCGGCCCGGCCCCAGGAGCGGGCCACCCGGCGCGCCGCCACGGCGACCGGTCTGCGCCCCAACATCCCGTCCCCGTCGGCCACATGGTCGCGCACCTTCGCCGAGGCGAGCACGAGCGAGACGGCCGCCGCGAGCCGCGCGCCCTCGCCCTGGGTGACCGACGCGCCGCGCATCCCGCGCAGCGGACAGGGCCCCGCGGTGCGCCGCCACCCGCCGGCGCGCTCGGCCTGAGCCTCCGTCAGAACCGAGACGAGCAGGCCGTCGTAGTTGGTGACGACCCGCGCGAACTGGCCGTGATCGCTGCGCAGGGCGAGGCAGAGGCCGCAGAGATGCGCCATCCACTGTGTCTTGAGGCCCTCGCCGAGCCGGTGGCTGCAGGGCCTGACGATGCCGAACAAGACGGCTCCCCCATGAGTCGCTGATGACGTGCGACCGCATCGTATCGGCCAGGTCCGACAGCCCGACACGCCCGCCGTCACCCGTACGCGCCGACAAGTCATATTTCACTCACTGTCAGCAGCAGTGCCTGGCAGGACCCTTGGAGAATGGGGGTGCGTTCTGCACCAGTACCGTCACGAAAGGCCCGTGGCGCGACTAACCGCTTGGTCGGAGCGACGCAACTTCCGCATCATGGACGACCATAGGGGTGCGGACAGCAGGACCGCTTGAGAGGAGGCGTCCATGGGATCGGTACGTAAGGCGAGTGCCTGGCTTGGCCTCGTCGACGACAACGATGACGAGCGTTACTACGACGGTTACGAGGACGACCGGGCCGAGGAGTCCGAGCCCGGCGAGGCCTGGGTGACCGACCCCCGCGTGCGGGCGGCCGGCGAGCAGGCCGAGGAGACCGGCCGCCGGATCGGCACCATCGCCCCGGACGGCTTCCGGGACGCGCGCGCCATCGGCGAGCTGTTCCGGGACGGCGTGCCGGTCATCATCAACCTGACCTCGATGGATCCCGGCGACGCCAAACGCGTGGTGGACTTCGCGGCCGGCCTGACCTTCGGTCTGCGCGGCTCCATCGAGCGGGTGGCGACCCGGGTCTTCCTGCTCACCCCGGCCGACACCGCGATCGTCAACGGCGAGGCGACGGGCCGGCCTTCGGACGGCTTCTTCAACCAGAGCTAGGCCGGCAGGCCGCTCACCGCACTCCCCCGGACCCGTTCCGGCGCCCTTCGGCCTACCGGAACGCGTCGAGCCCGGTGAGCGCCTTGCCGAGCACCAGCTGATGCATCTCGACGGTGCCCTCGTAGGTCAGCACCGATTCGAGATTCGTCGCATGCCGCATCACGGGGTATTCGAGCGAGATCCCGTTGGCCCCGAGGATCGTCCGTGAGGTGCGGCAGATCTCGATGGCCTCGCGTACGTTGTTGAGCTTGCCGAAACTGACCTGTTCCGGCCGCAGCCGGCCCGCGTCGAGGCGGCGCCCCAGGTGGTGGGCGAGCAGGATCCCCTTGTGCAGTTCGAGCGCCATGTCGGCGAGCTTGGCCTGGGTGAGCTGGAAGCCGCCGATGGGCCTGCCGAACTGCTCCCGCGTCTTCGCGTACTCCACCGCCGCCTCGAAGGACGAGCGGGCCGCTCCCATCGCGCCCCAGACGATGCCGTAGCGCGCGTGGCTCAGGCAGCTGAGCGGGCCGCGCAGACCGGTGACCTCGGGCAGCACCGCGTCGGCGGGCAGCCTGACCTCGTCCAGGACGAGTTCGCTGGTGACCGAGGCGCGCAGGGACCACTTGTGCTTGATCTCGGGGGCGGAGAAGCCGGGGCTGTCCGTGGGGACGACGAAGCCGCGGATGCCGTCGTCCGTCTGCGCCCAGACGACCGCGACCCCGGCGACGGAGCCGTTGGTGATCCACATCTTGCGGCCGGTCAGGATCCAGTCCGTGCCGTCGCGCTTCGCGTGGGTGCTCATCGAGGAGGGGTCGGAGCCGTGGTCGGGCTCGGTGAGGCCGAAGCAGCCGATGACCTCGCCGGCCGCCATCCGCGGCAGCCACTGCTGCTTCTGCTCCTCGGAGCCGAACTTCCAGATCGCGTACATCGCGAGGGAGCCCTGCACCGAGACCAGGGAGCGGATGCCGGAGTCGGCGGCCTCCAGCTCCAGGCAGGCCAGGCCGTACTGGACGGCGCTCGCGCCCGCGCAGCCGTAGCCGGTGAGGGACATGCCGAGGGCGCCGATCCCGCCGAGCTCCCGGGCCAGTTCGCGTACGCCGGGCAGCTCGCCGCGCTCGTACCAGTCGGCGATGTGCGGCAGGACGCGGTCCCGGGCCCAGCTGCGGACGGTGTCGCGGATCGCGAGGTCCTCGGGGTCGAGGAGGTCGTCGAGGCCGAGCGGGTCGGCGGGGTCGAACGGCGGCAGGGCGGGGCGGGACGGGGACGGCATGACGGGGCCTCCGGACACGTAAAACTAGCAGTGTTAGTTATGGTGTGCTGCCGACGGTACGGCTCCGGGAAGCCGCACGTCCAGAGTGTGCCCGGTGCCCGGTCTCAGGCGGAGGACTCGGCGGGCAGCGCCTCGCGGTCCCGCTGGGCCGGGGCGGTCTTGAGCAGTCCGCGCTCACCGGTCGCGGGACAGGCGCCCTCGTCCGGCGCGGCGGCGGAGAGGTCCATGGTGCGGGGCAGGCGCAGGGCGGCCAGGGCGCCGATGAGGAGCAGGCCCGCGCTGGCGTACAGGGTGACGTGGAGTCCGTGCACGAAGGAGTCGCGGGCGGCGGTGCGCAGTGCGGCGCCGGGGCCGGAGCCGAGGCCCTGGGCGATCTCGTACGCCTCGCCGAGGGAGTGCCGGGCGGCGGCCACATCGGCGCCGGAGACGCCGGGCACCGCGTCGAGGCGGGGGGCGTAGGCGGCGTTCATGACGCTGCCGATGAAGGCTATGCCGATGCCGCTGCCCAGCTGGTACGAGGTCTCGCCGATGGCCGCGGCGCCTCCAGCCTGGCCCTGGCTGACGTCGCTGAGCATCGACTCGTACGCGCCGAACAGCGTGGTCTGCAGGCCGAAGCCGAGCAGCACGAAGCCGGTCAGGAGCAGCGCGAGGTTGTCCTTGTGGCCCATGAAGGTGAGGGTCAGGACGGCGGCGGCGGTGAGGCAGAAGCCGAGCGAGACCATCAGGCGCGGGCCGAGGCGGGGCAGGATCGAGGACCCGGTGAGCCCGCCGGCCATGGCGGCGAGGGTCAGCGGCACCATCCTCAGGCCGGTCTGAAGGGGCGAGAGGCCGAGCACCAGCTGCAGGTACTGCGCGGCGATCAGCATCAGGCCGACCAGCGCCAGCATCGCGATGATGATGCAGCCGACGGAGGTGCCGAAGGCCGGCCGGGAGAACAGGCTGAGGTCGACCAGCGGGTGCTTGCGGCGGCGCTGGCGCCGTACGAAGAGGACCAGGAGCAGCGCGCCGACGATCAGCGGCACCAGGGTCAGCAGGCTGACGACGCCCGCGCCGCCGCCCGCGCGCTTGATGCCGAGCACCACGCCGAAGAGTCCGGCCGCGGCCATCAGCGCGCCGATCACGTCCCACGGGCCGTCGCGGTCGCCGGTGGACTCGGCAAGGAGCCAGCGGCCGACCAGAAGGCTGGCGAACATCAGCGGGATGTTGATGAGGAAGACCGAGCCCCACCAGAAGTGTTCGAGCAGGAAGCCGCCGAGCAGCGGTCCCGCGGCGGCGCCGACGGCGGCGACCGCGCTCCAGATGCCGATGGCGAGGGCCCGCTCGCGCCGGTCGGGGAAGACCTGCCGGACGATGGAGAGCGTCGCGGGCATGATCATCGCGCCGCCGACGCCGAGCAGGACGCGCGCGGCGATCAGCGTCTTGGGCTCGTGCGCGAGCGCCGCCATGGCGGAGGCGACGCCGAAGAGGCCGTACCCGAGGAGCAGGATCCGCCGGCGGCCGACGCGGTCGCCGAGGGTGCCGAAGAGGATCAGCAGCGAGGCGCAGACCAGCGGGTAGGAGTCGACGATCCACAGCAGCTGGATGGCGCCGGGCTTGAGGTCCTCGGTGACGGCCGGAACCGCCACGTGCAGGACCGTCGAGTCGATGGCGACGATGGCGAGGCTGACGCACAGGACTATGAGGACGACCCAGCGGTTGGCGCCTTCGGGGCGTCCGATGCCCAGGTGTTCCAGGAACCGGGATGCCGAGGGCCGCTGCGGAGCAGCCGTGGTCGTCCCGGTCATGCAGTACCTCCCAGTGATCCCGTACTCAGGCGGTCGGCGGGCGGCGGCTCTGCCTGCGGCAATGTGCCCGACCGGGTGTACGAGTGAGCAGTCAGCGTACGCGAGTTCAGCGCGGGCTTGGGTGTCCCACCTCTCACGTACCTGAACGACGCGGTGTGGCGTACGCCACGCCCGACCCCCTCTCCCCCGCGTCCGCTCCCCCTTCAGGTACGACCGCCCGGGGGTATCCGGTTCCCCGCTCCGCCCATAATCGAGCCCGTGACCGACCTTGCCCCGTGCGTTCCGACCGACCGCCGCGACCGCGTGCACCGTGCGCTGCGCCGTGCCGCGCCCGCGCTGCTTGTGTACGCCGGGGTGCGCGCGCTGGGGCTCGTGGTGCTCGCGGGGTGGTCCGCGGCGAACGGAAAGAGCGCGCACACGCTGCTGAGCGCGCGCTGGGACTCGCTCTGGTACACCCGCGTCGCCGAGTTCGGCTACGGCTGGGAGACCCGCCTGCCGGACGGCTCGGTCCACTCCAACCTGGCGTTCTTCCCGCTGCTCCCCTGGCTGGAACGGCTCGGCGCGGCCGTCAGCCCGCTGTCGTACGCGGACGCGGGCCTGGCGGCGGCGTGGCTCGCCTCACTCGCGGCGGCGCTCGGGATCTTCCTGGTCGCGGAGCGCCTTTACGGGCTGCGCGCGGGGGTGTGCGCGGTGGCGTTGTGGGCTGTGCTTCCGGTGGGGATCGTGCAGTCGATGGCGTACAGCGAGTCGCTGTTCACGGCGCTCGCGGCCTGGGCGCTGTACGCGGTGCTGCGCGAGCGGTGGGTGACGGCGGGGGTGCTCGCGGCGCTCGCCGGGCTGACCCGGCCGGTGGGCGGTGCGGTGGTGGCGGCGCTCTGGGTGACGGCCGCGCTCACGGTCGCGCGCGAGCGCCGTGCGGACCGGCGGCTGGTGGTCGGTGTGCTGCTCGCGCCGCTCGGGGCGGCCGGCTATGTGCTGTGGGTGGGCCACCGCACGGGCGACGGGATCTTCGGCTATCTCGACGTACAGGCGCAGTGGGGCAACGGTTTCGACGGGGGGCTCGCGTTCGCCCGGTTCGTCGGGGGGATGCTGACGTCGTTCCCTTCGGTGTTCGCCGGGCTCGGCCTGATCGTCGGGGTGGGCCTGGTGATCTGGCTGTACGGGGTGTGCGTACGGCAGCAGCAGCCGCCCGCGCTGCTCGTCTACTGCGGGATCGTCGTGGTGCTCGCGCTCTGCGCCTCGGGGTACTTCGGCTCCAAGCCGCGGCTGCTGCTGCCCGCCTTCCCGCTGCTGCTGCCGCTCGCGGTGGCTCTGGCGCGGTGGCGGACCCGGCGGGCGGCGGCGCTGCTCGCGGTCGTGGCGGCGGGTTCGGCGGTGTACGGGGCGTTCTGGCTGAACGGGTCGGGACCGCCGTGATCCGGCCACGGAATTCACTTCCCTCGTACGGAATGAATTCAGACACCATCCGAAATCACAGCAGATGAAGATCGAATAAATATCGATCCAAGGTCATCAGCTTTTACTCGGGGTTCCGGAATAACTCACCGGCTGAGATCAATCCCACATCACATCGTCATCACAAACCCTCTGGTTGGGCCGAGTCGGCCGCTCACTCGCTGTAGCGTCGATTGAGTGCGTACCGAACCAAACCTGACCCGTCTGGACCGGCTCTTTGCCCGGCTGGACCGGGAACCCGAACGGCCGGCGGGCCTCGAAACACCTCGTATGAGTCCGCACCGGATCGTGCTGTTCGGCTCGACGCTGGTCTTCTACCTGCTCATCGTCGTGGCCGTGATCAACACGTCCTGGCTGGTCCGGCTCGACTGGCAGCTGATGTTCTTCCGGCCCTACCAGCAGTGGCCGGAGCTGCACGCGTACATCGACTACTACGTGGTGCTCGGCCAGCGCGGCCCCACCGCCGTGATGGTCGCGGCCTGGCTCGGCTGGCGCTCCTGGCGGCAGCACACCCTGCGCCCGCTCCTCATGCTGGGCACCTCGCTGCTGCTGCTCAACGTCAGCGTCGGCGCGGCCAAGCTGAGCATGGGCCGGGAAGGTCCGCACTACGCCAACGTCATCGGCTCCAACGAGATGTGGCTGACCGGCGACATATTCCCTTCGGGCCACACCGCCAACGCCGTCGTGACCTGGGGCATCCTCGCCTATCTGGCCTCCTCCGGACGGGCCCGCCGCTATCTCTCGGCGCTCTCCGCGGTGGTCTCGCTCGGCGTCGGTCTCAGCACGGTCTACCTGGGCACGCACTGGCTGAGCGACGTCCTCCTCGGCTGGGCCGCGGGGCTGCTCATCCTGCTGGCGCTGCCCTGGTTCGAGCCGCTGATCGCCCGCGCCGAGGTCTGTATCCTCGCCCGGCGCGACCGGTACCTGCCGGGCCTGCGCGGCCGCCTGCCGGTTCCCGCGCCGGCCGGTGCGCCCACGCTGTTCCCGCAGCCGGCGCCCGTCCCCGACGACGACGTGCCGGTACGCGAGCCGGTGGGCGCCGGACACGGTGGCCGGGCGCCGACGCACTTCAGCACCCAGCGGTACACGGTCCGCTCGGAGCGCGCCCCGGTCACCCCGACCGGCAGCCGCCGCCCCGCCCCGCACGCGACCCACACCTCGCACGGCGCCCACGCCGACGGCACCGGCCGCACCGGCCGCCCCGCACCGGCCCGCCCGGTGGCCGGCGGCTGAGCCCGGGACCGCGGGGGCGGTACGCACCACTGCCCCGCACGCGCAGGCCCCGGCTCCCCTTCACCAGGGGGCCGGGGCCTGCGCCGTACCGGCATCGGGGGACGCCGGCCGCTCAGCCCTTCCAGCAGCGCTTCACGGTGCCGTCGCCGACCTCGAAGTTCAGCCGTCCCGCCAGGTACTCCATGGTCACGATCGCGCCCGGCGGCAGCGACCTGACGGTGGACCAGCCGCGCTCGCGGGCCAGGCGTTCGGCACTCTCGGCGTCGAGTCCGACGTACGCGTCGGGGGTGTCCTGCGGTTCTGCGGGGGGTGTGGGTAGGGGTGCCATGCGATCACCGTAGGCCGCGCGCGGCGGGAAGGGAAAGGGCCGCCGAAAAGCCCCCGGCGGGCGTACACCCAGGGTCACCTGCACCTTCGAGGTCACGCTTGTGTCACAGGATCGCCACATGTGTTTGTCGATTCCCGCTTCACACGAACGAGCGGTACGGAATTGTTCCGGCTCACCCGGCAATTACCCGTACCCGTCCGGCAATTCGGGCACCCGCGGTCCGACGGCCGAATTCATCTGCCTTTCGGAGTGCGGACCGAGATCGTTTTCCGGCCCCGCCCGCCGCGACACCCTGCGCGAATTTCACCGGAGCATTCAGGGGCGCCGAGGCGTTGAGCGGCGCCGGGGCACAACTCACCGCGACCGGTCAAGCTGCGGTCCGCGTCTGCGGGCTCAGCCGGCCTCCGTCACCCGCAGCGACAGGTCGTTGTCGCGGGTGTAGTACGGGCCGACGGCCACGGGGCCGGTGCGGACGGCCGGGTACGTGAAGATCGGCTTCTTGTCGGCGACGTCGTCGAGCAGCCGGGCCACCCGCGCCTGCGGCCCTTGGGCGCCCTGGGGCAGCAGCCACAGGTCCCAGATGCCGGGTGCGTCGGCCAGTTCCGCGTACCCCACGGTGAGCCCGAACTCCCCGCCGGAGCCACCGAGTTCGACCCGCCGGGCGGCCTGCCCGGGCGAGTCCCCTTCGGGCGTCCGGGCGCGCAGCTCGGCGTACCCGGCCGGGGTGAGGGGCGCGCCGAGGAGTCGTCCTCGTACGGTCAGCCCGGCGCCGTCGATGAGCAGTTCGCCGGCCTCGGCGTGCGGCGCGCGGTGCCAGGCGCGGACGGTGAGGTTGCCGTGCTTGGTGGCGTACGGGATGCGCACGGCGATGTGCGGGCGGGTGCCGCTGGGCATCCGGTCGACCAGCGAGCGCAGGTCGTTGACGCCGGGCGCGAGGCGGCGCGGGGCGGCGTCGCCGTGGTCGGCGTACACGTCCCAGCGGCCCTCGGCGAGCTGGACGCTGCTGGGCAGCACGGCGCGCAGCCTGCCGTCGGCGGCCGGGGTGAGCGGCAGCCGGGTCTCGGTGTGCCCGGCGCCGTGCGGCTGTCTCTCGCGCAGCCGGAGCAGCAGATACGCGGCGCCGGGGCGGCCCAGGTCGGCGAGGTCGAAGGTCAGCCCGCCCGCGGAGTCGGCGACGCAGTCGGCGCGCGGCTCCACGGGGACACGGTCGTGCACCTCGTCGGGCAGCGGCGGGGGCAGCAGTGCGGTCATGCGGTCCGTCCCTTTCTCAGGGCGGTGCGCCCCGCGTCCCTGACCGCGTAGGCGCCGCCGAGCATCGCGCCGCGGGTGCGGTGCAGCGAGCCGCGGAACCGGCCGAGCGGTCCGGCGGGGCCGCGTGCGGTCAGATCGGTGAACAGCGATTCGTAGCGCTCCGCTATCCGCGCGGGGTCGAAGCGCTGGGAGTCGACGAGCGCGGCGGCGGACATCCGGCCGCGCTTGTCGTCGTCGTTGATCAGCTCAAGGAGTCCGCCGGCGATGGCGCGGACGTCGCCGACGGGCACGAGGCGGCCGTCGACACCGTTGTCGATGATCTCGCCGGGGCCGTGCGGGCAGTCCGTGGCGACCACGGGGAGTCCGCAGCGCATCGCCTCGACGATGGTCATGCCGAAGGACTCCAGGCTGGAGGTGACCGCGGCGATGGAGCCCTTGGCCCACTCCGGGTCGATGGGGTGGGCGGGGCCCATGAGGAACACATGGTTGTAGAGGCCGAGTTCGTCGATGAGGGCGCGGAGGCGGTCCTTCTGCTTGCCGCCGCCGTAGATCCGCAGCCGCCAGTCCGGGCGCTGGGCGCGCACCTGGTCGAAGGCCCTGATCAGCAGGTCGTACCGCTTGACGGGGGCGAGCCGGCCGGCCGCGACGACCCACTTGCCGGTGCCGTCGGCGGGCGCCACCCCGGGCGCGGGCACCGGGTTGGCCATGGCGTCGACGCGCACGCCGGGCAGCCGCATCTTGCTGCGGTAGGCGGCGGCGTCGGCCTCGGTCGTCGTGGTCAGCGCGTCGAGGCGGGGGTAGACGCCGCGCAGCTGGGTGCGCAGGGCCGTGGAGTGGCTGTCGAGGGTGAGGTGTTCCTGGCCGACGCGGAGCGGTCCGCGGCGGGCCTGGCGGGCGATGTGCACGTTCAGGCCCGGCCGGGTGCCCACGAGGACATCGGCCTCGGCGGTCGCGAGGTGGTCGGCGATGCGGCGGTCGGTCAGCGCGTTGTACTGGTGGAAGCGGCCCTCGGCGCGCGGGAAGGCGTGCGCGGGGCGCCGGTACTCGGGGCTGTCGCCCTCGTAGCCCGGCGTGCCCTTGCGGATGTCGACCAGGTGGCGCACCCGGACCCGCGGGTCGACCTGGAAGACCGGCTCTGCGCGGTGCCGGTAGACCGAGACGACCTCCACGTCGTGCTGTTCGGCCAGGGTGTTGGCCAGGTTGTACGTCGTCCGGATCGTCCCCCCGATTCCGTACGCGTTGTGTATCAGGAAAGAGATATGCATACGTCCCCGTACCTCATGGTTCCCCGCGGACAGTCCCGTCTCGTCCGCCTAGCGCAGGGTTAGACCGGGAGCGGGGGGCGAGGGTTGGGCCGCATCATCATCTTGTTCTTGAACAGTTGCGCTATTGGTAGGCGATTTCGGGAACCTGGGGGCACTCCTGCGCATCAGGGGCAGTGTGGGGGCGCGAGTTGCTCAGGGTTCGTACGCCAGCTGCGGTACGTCGAAGCAGTTGCGGTTCATGTCCCCGCTCTGCGTGACCCAGCCCTCGCCGTCCCGCCAACGGGCCACGGACAGGCAGGTCCTGCGGGTCTTCGGGGGTTCCTCGCGGTGCTCGAAGACGACGGGGACGAGCAGTCCGTCCGCGTCGTAGGGCTCGCCCCGCTCCATGTACGCGTCCAGGCACGCGCGCGTGGCGGCGGTTTCGGGCGCCGCGCGGGTGCACGATTGCGCGGCGTCCGTGAACCACATGGCCGCCGCCCAGCCTTCGAGCGCCCACTGGGACAGCGGCCTGCCCCGCATCCCGTCCCGGAACTCCCGTACGGCCGGGTGCCCGGCGTCCTGGTGGTTGCGGCTCGACCCGGTCGCCCAGAGGGAGTTGCGGCAGCGCGGCGCGTCCTCGTAGTCCTCGGCGACCGTGTCCGTCCAGTTCTGCGCGTGGGTGACCTTCGCGGTGACGTGGGCGCCGACGTCGTCGAGCGCCGCGCACAGGCGGGCGTTGCCGTGCGTGTCGAGGGCGTCGAAGACCAGGTCGACGCCGCGCGCCTTGAGGTCGGCGGCGACGGCGCGGAAGTCGGGCAGCGCGAAGTCGACCTGCTCGGCCACCACGTCGTACCCCTCGGCCCGCAGCCCCCGCGTGACGAGCCGGGCGTACGCGGCGGACGCGGACTGGTTGTACGAGACGACGGCGGCGGTGCGGGCGCCGTGCTCGCGCTTGAAGTAGCGGTAGACCTCGGTGCCGCCGTACAGCTTGCCGTCCCAGCCGGGCGCATCGCCGGTGCGCGGCGCGAGACTCCCGTAGATCGAGTACAGATGCGGGTACGTCTCGTACGCGGGCCCGACCGGCTGGCCGCCGATGTCCGGGACGCCGGCGGCGGAGACCCGCGGGGCGCCCGCGTAGTCGAGGACGGCGGTGGCGACGAGCGCGACGACGTGCTGTTCGTCGATCAGCTTGCGCACGCACTCGTTGTTGCCGACGCCGCTGCCGCCGTCGTCGCAGGTGTGCACCTCGACCCGGCGCCCGTCGACGCCGCCGCGCGCGTTCAGCCGGTCGAAGTACGCGGTGGCGCCCTCGCGCGGGCCGGTGAAGGCGCGGCTGCCGACGGGGCTGGTCGCGCTGGTCACGATGCCGACGCGGAGCGGCTCGCCCGCGCCGCCCGGAGGGCCGGTGTCCCGCGCGGTGAACGCGTCCTCGGGCAGCCGACTGCCGCAGGCGGCGCCGGACAACAGCAGCAGCGCCGCGAGAAGGACCTCAACAGCCCGGTACCGGCGAGGCATTGCCGCTGTTCATCTGCACCAGCGCGCACAGCGTCTTGACCGACACCTTCCAGGTGCCGCCCTGCTCGACCGCGACCCCGGTGGCGTCACGCAGCGCGGGCTGCCCGTCGAGCGACAGCGTGTACGTCACATCGGCCTCGGTGCGGGACGTGAACTCCACGTCGGAGACGCTCGCCCCGACCTGCTTGCCGCGCGGGTCGGAGTTGAAGGCCTGCAGGACCGGCCGCATGTCGGCGCCGTTCTCCAGGACCGCCTCCTTCTCGTTCAGCGGGACCTCCGCGTCGAAGAACCTCTCCCAGTTCTCCTTGACCTCGCGCTCCGCCGCGGCCTCGTCCTCCGGGCCCTCGTCCGGGGCCTGTTCCGTGCGCTCGACGGACGTCTCGGGCAAGGGTTCCGTGCCGTCCTGGCCGTCGTCCCCGCACCCCGTGACGGCCATGCCGAGCGTCAGGACCGCGGCGGCCGCCCAGGCCGCGATCCGAGTCCCACCCCGCCTGCGCCTACTGCTCCCGAGCACCATCTGGCTCACCGCCGGGTCGATCGTCCGGGCAGCGGCTGCCCGGTGCCTTCAGGGTCGGCCGCCGAGAGGCAGAGTGCAAGCGGTGTCCTGACATGAACAAATGGGTACAGAGCGCCACTCATCACCCCGGGAGCCCCGGATGCCCACCGCCCGACCCCTTACCGCCCGACCCCGCACCGCCCAGCCCCTCCTCTGGGCCGGTTCCGCCGCCCTCGCCGCGGGCGCGGTGCTGTGCGTGCTCGGCTGGTACGGGGTCTCCGGGGAACGCTTCGCCGAGCGGCAGGTCCCGTATCTGGCCTCCTGCACGCTGCCCGGCTCCGCCCTGATCGTGGCGGGCGCGGTCCTCCTCGTCGGCGGCCGGAACGCCCTGGCCACCGCGCGCGTGGAGGAGCTGTACGAGCTGCTGGTCGCCGCCGACCCGGGCGCACCCGAGGCCACCGCGCCGGCTCCCCGCAGCACCGAGCGCGTCCTGGTGCCGGGCGGCACGCTGTACCACCGCGCGGACTGCCCGCTGGTCACCGGCAAGCCGGAGGCCGTACCCGCCGACCCGCGCCCTGGCCTCACCCCGTGCCCGCTCTGCGAACCGGACGCCCCGCCCCGAAAGGCCCCGCACCCCGAGGTCCCGCCGGACAAGGCGGACCCGGAGCCCTGACATGGCCTCCCTGACGTACGACCTGACGCTCGCCGGGCTCGGCGTCGGCAGCGCGGCGGCGCTCACCGGGATCGGCCTGATCGTCACGTACCGGGCCACCGGCGTCCTCAACCTCGCGCACGGCGCCGTCGCCATGGTCTGCGCGTATCTGCTGCGCCAGCTCGCCGTCGGCTGGGGCTGGCCGCTGTGGCTCGCCGCCCTGGTCACCCTCGGCGTGGCGGCGCCCGGCGTCGGGCTGGTCCTGGAGCGTGCGGTGTTCCGGCCGCTCGCGGTGCTCGGCGGCGGTCCCGCGCAGTCCCTCGTGGCGTCCATCGGGGTGTTCGTGCTGCTCGTCGGCGGGGCGGCGCTCGTGTGGGGGCAGGGGGCGCGCGCGGACGCCCCCGAGCTGCTCGGCTCGGGCGCGCCCTGGGGCCGGCTCGCGGCGGCACTCCTCCTCGCCGCCGCCGTGGGCGCGGTGAGCCGCTGGACCCGCTTCGGCCGCGAGCTGCGCGCCGTCGTCGACAACCGCCCCCTGGCCGTGCTCGGCGGCATCGACGCGGACCGGGTCGCGGCGGCCGGCTGGGCCTTCGGCTCGTTCACCGCCGGCCTGACGGGCGTCCTGCTCGCCCCGTACGTACGCCTCGACCCGTACGGCCTGCCGCTGCTGGTGATGGAGGTGGTGGCCGTCGCCGTGGCCGCCGGGATGCGCAGCCTGCCGCTCGCGGTGGCGGTCGCGCTGGGGCTCGGGGTCGCGCAGGCCCAGCTGACCCGGCTGCACCCCTCGGGTCTCGGCGAGCCGCTGCTGCGGGCGGTCGGGGCGAACCTGTTCGTGGTGGCGCTGCTGGTCGCGGCGCTGGTGCTGCCGGCGCCGGGGCGGGACCGGCACGGGCAGGACCGGGACGGGCGGGACCGGGACGGGCAGGACCGGGACGGGCGGGACCGGGTCCGGGGGCCGCTGCCGGAAACGGCCACCGCGCGTGTGCGTGCGCCGCTGCGCGCGTGGCTGGTGGCGGGCGTGCTGTTCCTGCTCCCGCTCGGCCTCGCGGGCCCGGACCTGCACACGGCCGTCCAGGTCCCGGCGCTCGCCGTGGTCCTGCTCTCCCTGGTCGTGGTCACCGGCAGGGGCGGCCAGATCTCCCTCGGGCAGGCGGCGTACGCGGGACTCGGCGCCCTGTTCACGGCCCTGCTCGCGGCCGGGCGGTTCCCCGGCCTCCCCGCGCTGCCCACGCTCGCCGCACTCGGCGTCGCCGTGCTCCTGGTCGCGCCGCTCGGCCTGCTCACCGGGTGGCCGTCGGTCCGGCGGCGCGGCCTGGCGCTCGCGCTCGCCACGTTCGCGATCGGCGTGGGCGTGAGCCGCTTCGTCTTCGACCAGCCGTACGCGACCGCCGGCCTCGGCCTCGACCGCCCGGCGGGGCTCCACGGCGACCGGGCCTACTACCTCCTCGAACTCGCCCTCCTCGGCGGGGCGTTGCTCGCCGTGGCCGCGCTGCGCCGGGGCCGTACCGGGCGGGCCCTCGCCGCGATGCGGGACCACGAGGCGGGCGCGGTGGCCGCCGGGGTGCCCGTGCCGCGCCTGAAGATCGGCGCGTTCGTGGCGGGCGCCGCCCTCGCCGCGCTCGGCGGCGGCATGCTCGGTCTGGGGGTGCGCGCCTTCGACCCGGGCGCGTTCGACCCGGTGCGCGGCCTGCTGTGGTTCGCGGCCGTGGTGGTGCTCGGCGCGGACTTTCCGCTCGGCGCGCTGCTCGCGGCCGCGCTCCTGGTGGGCCTGGACGCGGGCACGCGCGGCGGCGTCGCGGCGGCGGTCATCGGCGTCCTCGCGGTCCTCGTCGGCCGCTTCCCGGGCGGCCCGTACGAGGCGCTGCGCGCGGCGGCGGCCCGGTGGCGCCCGCGCCGGACAGCGGTCGCGCCGACCCCGCTGGGGGCGCGGGTCGGGGCGCGCCTGCGCGCCCGGGCCGCCACCGCCGCCCCGCCGCGCGCGCGTGGGGGCGCGCCGGTACCGGTGCCTGAACGGGGGCCCGTACGGGGACCGGTACCGGTGCCCGTACGCCCCGCCCCCGTACGCCCCGCCCCCGTACGCCCCGCCCGCCTACGCGCCCCCGACGAGCCCCTCTCCGGGCGTGGACTGACCGTCAGGTACGGCGGGTTCACGGCCCTGGACGGGGTGGACGTGGAGGTGGCGCCGGGCCGGGTCACGGCGGTGGTCGGGCCGAACGGGGCGGGCAAGAGCACCCTGTTCCACTGCCTGGCCGGCACGGTCCGCCCGCACGCCGGCCGGGTGCGCTTCGCGGGCCTCGACCTGACGGACCGGCCCGCGCACGCCCGCGCCCGGCTCGGGGTCGCCCGGACCTTCCAACAGCTGGCCGTCTTCCCGTCGTTGACGGTCGCCGAGAACGTGGCGGTCGGCGCGGAGCAGGGCCGCGTCCGGGGCTCCCGCGCGGTCGACCGCGCGCTGGCCCTGCTCGGCCTGGACGGGCCCGTACGCGACCGGCCCGCGGCACGGCTGCCGACCGGGACGCTGCGCCGCGTCGAGCTCGCCCGCGCGCTCGCCGGGGACCCGTACGCCCTGCTCCTGGACGAGCCCGCCGCGGGCCTCGACACCGCCGAGGTCGCCGTACTGGCACGGGCGTTGCGGGCGCTCGCGGCCGAGGGCGTCGCCCTCCTCGTCGTCGAGCACGACCTGGACCTGGTGGCGCATCTCGCGGACACCGTGCACGTCCTGGCGGCGGGCCGCCTCGTCGCCTCCGGCCCGCCCGAGCAGGTCCTCGCGGCGCTCACGGCCGTACGGGGAGCGGGGGCCGGACCATGAGCGCCGAGCTGGAACTGCGCCACGCGCGCGTGCGGTACGGCCCGCTGGAGGCGCTGCACGGCGTCGACCTCGCGGTCGCCGGGGGCGCGGTGACGGTCCTCACCGGCCGCAACGGCTCGGGCCGTACGACGGTGCTGCGCGCGCTCGCCGGCACGGTGCCGCTGTCCGGGGGCGCGGTGGCGTGGCGGGGCCGGGACGTCACGCGGCTCACGGCCCACGCGCGGGCGGCGCTCGGGCTCGCCCTCGTACCCGACCGGGAGGCGGTCTTCGGCTCGCTGTCGGTCGCGGAGAACCTGCGGCTGGCCGCGCGCCGGGCGGAGTTGGGCCCGGCTCTCGACACGTACCCGGAACTCCGCCCCCTCCTCTCCCGGGCCGCGGGCACGCTCTCGGGCGGCGAGCAGCGCATGCTCGCGGTCGCGCGTGCGCTGCTGTCCCCCGCCGAGGTCCTGCTCCTCGACGAGCCCGCCCAGGGCATGTCCCCCACCGTCGCGGCCCGTACGTACGCCCTCCTGGCCGCCCTCCCGGCCACCGTGCTGCTGGCGGAACAGTCCCTCCCCGCCGCCCTCCGCTCGGCGCCGCGCGCGGTGGTCGTGCATGAACTGCGGCGCGGGACGGTGGTGTTCAGCGGGGAGGCGGCGGAGGTGGCGAGGTGAGGGAGGCGGGGAGGTGAGGGAGGCGCCAGGTGAGGGAGGCGCCAGGTGAGGGAGGCGCGATCCAGCGGGGAGGGGCGCGTGCGGGGCCCGCCTCAGGCTCGGATCCGCCGCCCCTTGGCGTCCAGGTCCGGCACGACGATCAGCATCCCGACCGAGATCAGGTCCGGGTCCGCCCCCACCCCTTTCCGGTTCGCCTTGTACAGCGCCTGCCAGCCCCCCTTGACGTGGTAGCGGCGCGCGATCCCGCTGAGGGTGTCCCCGGGGGCGACCTCGTGGATGCGCTGGTCGAAGCGGAGGCCCTTCGAGCACTCCGGCCACGCCCCGGGGCCCTGGCTGACGAGGACCTTCTCCGCGACCTTGACCTGCTCCTCTGGCGTGGCGAGGTCCGCGCGCGGGGCGTATTTGAGGCCGCCGTGCTCCCTCCACGTCGGCTGGTGGAACTGCAGCCCGCCGTAGAAGCCGTTCCCGGTGTTGGCGTCCCAGCGGCCGCTGCTCTCGCACTCGGCCAGACAGGTCCAAGGGGACTTGCCCGGACCGCACTTGCGCGGCTTCTTCACGGCCGGCCCGCCCACGGCCCCCGCCCCGGGAGCCCCGGCGGTACCTTCGCGTACAGGGTCTCCGACGGGATCACGTACCGGGTCGCCCGCCGGGGGCGAGGGCTCCGCGGCGGTGGCGGTCAGCGGCACGCACGCGAGGAGAGCTGCGGCGAGGGCGACGAACCAGACACGAGTGTGCGACATCGCGTCAGCTAAGCAACCGGCGTACGGACCACCCGGCCGCCGCGCCCCGCCGCCCCGGACCCCACCCGGTCGGGCGGCGTCCGGGCGGGCGGCGTCCGGGCGGTGGGCGTCCGGGCGGTGGGCGGAACACCGGTGGATCCTCAAGTGCGGAACACCGGTGGATCCTCAAGTTCCGCTGCGATGGCCTGATTCCGTACGGCGTCCAGCGTGACTTGCCCGCGGGGCCGCCGTTGAACTCTTCATGGGCCGGGCGCTGTTCCGGCCGTCCACGCATCGAACGACGTACCGAACTCCTAGGAGCACCCGTGCCGCGCATGCTCGACGTCAGCGACGACGTACGCGCCGAGATCGGCGACGAAGAGGCCGACCGGCTGCTCGCCGGCGACAACTCCCCGGGCAGCTACGACTGCACCTCCTGCCGCACGCCCGGCGACTCGGCGCAGGAACGCACCAGCACCGTGCTGTTCATCGGGGACGAGACCGCGGTCCTGGCCTTCGCCCACGCCACCTGCCTGCCTTCCCAGGTGGTCAAGGTCGCGGAGGAGCAGCTGCAGGGCGCCGTGCGTTCCATCACCGGCGAGAGCGGCGCCGCGGGCGGGGTCCCGGCGGCCGCCGCGGCGCAGGCCGCAGCCACGGCGTCCACCCCCGGGGCCCAGCCGCAGCCCGCCGTCCTCGGCGTCACCAGCGGGCTCGTCCTGCTCGCCGAAGAGCTCTACCCCGCCCTCGTCGTGGAGCCCACCGGCCCCATCGCGCGCCCCGGCACCACGGGCGGGAGCGACGAGTTCCTGGCGCTCCTGAGCGAGCAGGGCTTTACGCCCCTCGGCCAGGTCCACGAGGTCCCGGCGGTGCTGCCGGGCTGGTCCGTGCTGCTCGCCGCCGGGCAGCTGCACGCCGTGCTGCAGCCGGGCACCGGCGGTTCGCCCGTCGCCTGGTGGCAGGCGCACCAGCCGCTGCAGGTCACCGACGGCTGGCGCACCGCCGCGTCGAAGCTCGGCCAGGTCCTGGTCTTCGCGGCCCCGGTCGGCACAATCGGCCGCCAGCCGCGCGAGGACCTGCTGCGCGACGCCCTCGACAAGGCCGCCGCGAACGGCCGGCTCGTCGCGGCCACGATGCCGCTCGCGGGCACCTGAACCGGACCGCGCGCAACCCGCTCCGCCCGGGGGCCCGTCGGATCGCTGTGCTCCGCACCGCATCCGATCGGGCCCCCGGGTCGTTGGCCCTTACGTGCCGCCATACGACCCCTCCCACCACCAGATTCCTCCGATGCGTCCGGCCCGTGACACCGGCACGGACCGCTCGGCCACGCCGATCTACGACGCGCTCTACTCGGAGTGGCGCCGGTCCTTCCGGGCCTTGCCGGGAGACCGCAGTGGTGAGGAGGATCTGCGGTTCCGGGGCTTCGCCGCCGGCTCCGGGTACCCCGGCGGCGGCTCCGCGCACACCGGGTACACGCCGCCCGGCTTCTGGTTCGCCGAGCCCCCGCAGCGCCCGGCCGGCGACCGCGACCGGCCGCGGCCCGCTCTCCCGCCGGCCCGGCGCCGGGAGAGCTGACCCGGTACCCGGGCCGGGCCCGTACCCGGAAAGCCCCTCACCGACAGCAGCGTGCGCCGCACGCCACCGGGAGAACCGGTGCCGTACGGCGCACGCTTCGCTGCTGCTGCGGCTGCCGGCCGCGGGCTACTTCTTGCGGCCGCGCTTCTCGCGGACGCGGACCGAGATATGGATCGGCGTGCCCTCGAAGCCGAACTCCTCGCGCAGGCGGCGCTCGACGTACCGCCGGTAGCCGTGCTCGATGAAGCCGGAGGCGAAGAGCACGAAGCGCGGCGGCTTGGTGCCCGCCTGGGTGCCGAAGAGGATGCGGGGCTGCTTGCCGCCGCGGATCGGGTGCGGGTGCGCGGAGACCAGCTCGCCGAGGAAGGCGTTCAGGCGGCCGGTCGGCACGCGCGTCTCCCAGCCGTCCAGGGCCGTCTCGATCGCCGGGACCAGCTTCTCCATGTGCCGGCCGGTGCGCGCCGAGACGTTGACCCGCGGCGCCCAGGCGACCTGGCCGAGCTCGGTCTCGATCTCCCGCTCCAGGTAGTAGCGGCGCTCCTCGTCGAGGGTGTCCCACTTGTTGTACGCGACGACGACGGCACGGCCCGCCTCGACGGCCATGGTGACGATGCGCTGGTCCTGGATGGAGATGGACTCGCTGGCGTCGATCAGGATGACCGCGACCTCGGCCTTCTCGACCGCGGCGGCGGTGCGGAGCGAGGCGTAGTAGTCGGCGCCCTGCTGGAGGTGGACGCGCTTGCGGATGCCCGCGGTGTCCACGAACTTCCAGGTGACGCCGCCGAGTTCGATGAGCTCGTCGACCGGGTCACGGGTGGTGCCCGCCAGTTCGTTGACGACGACGCGCTCCTCCTTCGCGACCTTGTTGAGGAGGGACGACTTGCCGACGTTCGGGCGGCCGATCAGGGCGATGCGGCGCGGTCCGCCGATGCCGGCGCCGCCGAAGGTCTGCATCGGCGCCTCGGGCAGCGCCTCCAGGACGGCGTCCAGCATGTCGCCGGTGCCGCGGCCGTGCAGCGAGGAGACCGGGTGCGGTTCGCCGATGCCGAGGCCCCACAGCGCCGTCGCGTCGGCCTCGCCGCTCGGGCCGTCGACCTTGTTGGCGCAGAGCACCACCGGCTTCTTGGCCTTGCGCAGCAGGCGTACGACCGCTTCGTCGGTGTCGGTGACGCCGACCGTGGAGTCGACCACGAAGACCACGGCGTCGGCGGTCTCGATGGCGTACTCGGCCTGGGCGGCGACGGAGGCGTCGATGCCGAGGACGTCCTGCTCCCAGCCGCCGGTGTCGACGACCTTGAAGCGACGCCCTGCCCACTCGGCCTCGTAGGTCACGCGGTCGCGGGTGACGCCCGGCTTGTCCTCGACGACCGCCTCGCGGCGGCCGATGATGCGGTTCACCAGCGTCGACTTGCCGACATTGGGGCGGCCTACGACGGCGAGCACGGGCAGCGGGCCGTGGCCCGCCTCCTCGATGGCGCCCTCGACGTCCTCAAGGTCGAAGCCCTCTTCCGCGGCGAGCTCCATGAACTCCGCGTACTCGGCGTCGCCAAGCGCTCCGTGGTCGTGCTCGTCCGAGCCGCCGGAGTGGTTCTGCTCGTTCATGAAGTCCGTACCTCTGTCATCAGTCATCGATGGACCGCAACTCCGCGGTCCACTACTCAAAGTCTCGCTCAGCGCCCGGTCAGGCGCCTGGCGTTCTCCAGGTGGCCGGTCAGCCGCTCCTGGATGCGCACGGTCGCTTCGTCGAGCGCCGTGCGCGTACGCCGCCCCGTCCCGTCGCCCGCTTCGAAGGCGTCCCCGAAGACGACGTCCACGCGGCTGCGCAGCGGGGGCAGTCCCCGTATCAACCGTCCCTGCCGCTCCCCGCTTCCCAGGACCGCGACCGGCACGATCGGGGCCCCGCTGCGCACCGCGAAGTACGCGAGGCCCGCGCGAAGCGACGCGAAGTCGCCCTCGCCACGGGTGCCTTCGGGGAAGATGCCGAGCACGCCGCCCTCCGCGAGGACGTCGAGCGCACCGGTGATCGCCGTGCGGTCGGTGGTCGAACGGTCCACCTTCAGCTGTCCGATGCCGCGCAGGAACGGGTCGAGCGGACCGACGAACGCCTCCTTCTTGATGAGGAAGTGCACCGGCCGGGGCGCCGTCCCCATCAGCATCGGGCCGTCGAGGTTGTGCGCGTGGTTCACGGCCAGAATGACCGGACCGCTCGCGGGCACCCGCCAGGCGCCCAGGACGCGCGGCTTCCACAGCCCGTACATCAGGCCGACGCCGATCTTCCTGCCGACCTCCGCGCCCTGTTCCGAGGGCGGGACCGATGCGGTCACGCGGCGGCCCGCTTCTCCTCGACCAGGGTCACGACGCACTCGATGACCTGCTGCAGGGTGAGCTCGGTGGTGTCGACCTCGACCGCGTCCCCGGCCTTGGCGAGCGGGGACGTCTTCCGGCCGGAGTCGGCGGCGTCCCGCTTGATCAGGGCTTCCCTGGTCGCGTTGACGTCGGCGCCCTTGAGCTCGCCGCTGCGGCGGGCGGCGCGGGCCTCCGGCGAGGCGGTGAGGAAGATCTTCAGGTCGGCGTCGGGCAGCACCGTCGTACCGATGTCACGGCCCTCGACCACGATGCCGACCTCGGCGCCGCGGGCGATGGAGCGCTGCAGCTCGGTGATGCGGCTGCGCACCTCGGGGACGGCGCTGACGGCGCTGACCTTGGAGGTGACCTCCTGGGTGCGGATCGGGGCGGCCACGTCCGTGCCGTCGACCGTGATGGTCGGCCCGGACGGGTCGGTGCCGGAGACGATGTCCGGCTTCTCCGCGGCGGCGGCGATCGCGGCGGGGTCGGCGATGTCGATGCCGTTGTTCACCATCCACCAGGTGATCGCCCGGTACTGCGCGCCGGTGTCCAGGTAGCTGAGGCCGAGCTGCGCGGCGACGGCCTTGGAGGTGCTCGACTTGCCCGTGCCGGAGGGGCCGTCGATGGCGACGATCACTGCTGCCGGGGCGGCGTTTGCGGCGGTTTCCACGGGGGACGGACACCTTTCTCAGGGCACGGGGCAGGGGGTGGGGCAAGGGGTGGGGCAAGGGGTGGGCGCGAGAAACGCCCCGGACAAGGTTACTGGCTCGGGGCGTGACTCTTCACGGGGCTGTGGACAACCCGGGAAACGGCAGGTGGCGGGGTCTTCGCGACCCCCGCCGAACCGGGCGGTCGCTGCCGGACCGGCCCCGCCGCAGCGGGCGCCTACTGCCGGATGGACCAGCCCCGCTCCCGCAGCGCCGCCGTGAGCACGGGGGCCGCGTTCGGCTCGACCGTCAGTTGGATCAGGCCCGCCTGGCGGCCGGTGGCGTGCTCGATGCGGACGTCCTCGATGTTGACCCCGGCCGCGCCCGCGTCCGCGAAGATCCGCGCGAGCTGGCCCGGCTGGTCGTCGATGAGCACGGTGACGATCTCGTACGAGACGGGGGCCGAGCCGTGCTTGCCGGGCACCCGGACCTGCCCGGCGTTGCCCCGGCGCAGCACACGCTCGACGCCCTGGGCGCCGTCGGTGCGCTTCTCCGCGTCCGCGGACTGCAGGGCGCGCAGCGCCCGCACCGTCTCGTCCAGGTCGCCGGAGACCTCGGCGAGCAGGTCGGCGACGGGGCCCGGGTTGGCGGACAGGATGTCGATCCACATGCGCGGGTCGGAGGCCGCGATCCGCGTCACGTCCCGGATGCCCTGGCCGCACAGCCGTACGGCGGTCTCCTCGGCGTGCTCCAGGCGGGCGGCGACCATGCTGGAGACCAGGTGCGGCATGTGCGAGACGAGGGCGACGGCGCGGTCGTGGGCGTCGGCGTCCATCACGACCGGGACGGCCCGGCACAGCGAGATCAGTTCGAGGGCGAGGTTCAGCACCTCCAGGTCGGAGTCCCGCGTCGGCGTCAGCACCCAGGGCCGGCCCTCGAAGAGGTCGGCGGTGGCGGCGAGCGGACCGGAGCGCTCCCGGCCGGACATGGGGTGCGTGCCGATGTACGCCGTCAGGTCGAGGCCCAGCTCCTCCAGCTCGCGGCGTGGCCCGCCCTTGACGCTGGCCACGTCGATGTACCCGCGCGCGGCGCCGCGGCCCATCAGCTCGGCGAGGGTGCTCGCCACGTGCGCGGGCGGCACGGCGACCACGGCGAGGTCGACCTGGCCTTCGGGCGCGCTGTCGGTGCCGGCGCCGAGGGCCGCGGCGGTGCGGGCCTGCTCGGGGTCGTGGTCGGCGAGGTGCACGGTCACACCGCGGCTCGACAGGGCGAGGGCGACGGAGGTGCCGATCAGGCCGGTTCCGATGACGGCGGCTGTTCTCACTGGGCGATGTCCTTGCGCAGGGCGGCGGCGGCCCCGAGGTAGACGTGCGCCACCTCGGACCGGGGCCGGTCGGACTCGATGTGCGCGAGGAGGCGTACGACGCGGGGCATGGCGCCCGCGATGTCGAGCTCCTGGGCGCAGATGAGGGGTACGTCGGTGATGCCGAGGTTGCGGGCGGCGGCCGCCGGGAAGTCGCTGTGCAGGTCGGGGGTGGCCGTGAACCAGACGCTGATCAGGTCGTCCTGCGTCAGCCCGTTGCGCGCAAGGACCTCGGTGAGCAGCGCGCCGACCTGCTCGTCCATGTGCCGGGCGTCGTCCCGCTCCAGTTGGACGGCGCCCCGGACCGCTCGTACCGCCACGCTGCTGCTCCTTGCCTGCTGGACCTGTCGGAACCTGTACGGGTCAGCCTGTCGGACCTGTACGGGCCAAGGGTAGTCAGCCGCTCGGACACCCACGCGCGGCGCCCGTCAGCCGAGACGGCTGGTTGTCGCTGCCGACCCGGACGGTTCCCCTGTCACCCGCGGCGGGCCGCCCGGACGGTTCCCCTTTCACCGGTTCCGGCGCTGCGGGCCAACCCCGCGCCCCGACACCGTCGCGAACAGCAGCGGGTCCGGCTGCCCGGCAAGACCGGCCCGAGGTCGAGCCCCGGAAGCCCGGCCTCCGCAAGCCCGGCCACCGCAGCCCCTGACTCCTCAAACCCCTGCCGAAGCGCTCACGCGTCCCACCCCCGCCCGAGGGCAACCAGCTCATCCCGGTGCTCGACCCGGTCCACCCACTCCGCCGGCCAGGCGTCCGCGCCGAGGTGGGCGCCGGCGAAGGCCCCGGCGAGGCAGGCGAGGGAGTCCGAGTCACCGGAGGTGCAGGCGGCCCTGCGCAGCGCGGTGACGGGCTCGTCGGGGAAGAGCAGGAAGCACAACAGGCCGGTGGCGAGGGCCTCTTCGGCGATCCAGCCCTGCCCGGTGGCCAGGCACGGGTCCAGCTCCGGGTTGGCGTCCGCGACGGCCGCGGCGAGCCGTTCGAGCACCGCCAGGCACTCGTCCCAGCCGCGCGCCACGAAGTGCTCGGCGCTCGGGTCCTGCGAGCGGGTCCACAGGTCGCCGAGCCAGTCCTCGCGGTACGTGGTGCGGTGCTCCAGGGCGTACGAGCGCAGCCTGCCGACCAGGCCGACGGGGTCGACGCCCTCGGCGAGCAGCCGTACCGCGTACGAGGTGAGGTCGCCGGCGGCGAGCGCGGTGGGGTGGCCGTGGGTGAGCGCGGACTGGAGCTGCGAGGCACCGGCCCGTACGGAGTCGTCGAGTCCCGGGAGCAGGCCGAGCGGGGCGACGCGCATGATGGCGCCGCAGCCCTTGGAGTGCATCTGGCTGGCGTCCCGCCAGTCGCGGGTCTCGTCGGCGAGGAGTTCGCAGGCGCGGATGCAGGTGGCGCCGGGGGCGCGGTTGTTGTCGGGCGACACATTCCAGGCGACGTACTCCTGCCGCACCAGGTGCGCGAACCGCTCGGGCCCGCACACGCCGCGCTCGGAGGCCCGCCGCAGGGCGCGGGCGAGAGCGAGCGTCATCTGGGTGTCGTCGGTGATGTACGCCTGCCGCGGCAGCTCCAGCTGCCGCCAGGGCCCGAACTTGGCGAGGATCTGCGGTACGTCGTTGAACTCGGTCGGGAAGCCGAGCGCGTCCCCGAGGGCAAGGCCGAGGAGCGATCCGGTGGCGGCGCGCTTGGTGGGAGTGGTCGTCATCAGGGTCGTCCTTCCGGTCGCAGCAGCGGTGGGTGCAGGGCGGCGGCGTCGCCCGCGCGGTACAGGGCGGCGGGCTTGCCGCGCCCGCCGGTCAGCCGGGCAGCCCCGGGCACGGCCTCGACGAGTCCGGGCGTGGCGAGCACCTTGCGCCGGAAGTTCGCGGGGTCCAACTCGGCGCCCCACACGGCCTGGTAGACCTGCCGCAGCTCGCCGAGCGTGAACTCGGGCGGGCAGAAGGCGGTGGCGAGGCCGGTGTACTCCAGCTTGGCGCCGACGCGTTCGTGGGCGTCGGCGAGGATCCGGTCGTGGTCGAAGGCGAGCGGCGCGTACGACGGCCGGTGTTCGCCGTACGGCAGCCAGTCGGCCCGGGCCGCGTCGCTGCCCGCCTGTGCCTCGGGCGCGTCCGGGACGAGCGCGGTGAAGGCGACGGAGACGATGCGCATGCGCGGGTCGCGGTCCGGTTCGCTGTAGGTGCGCAGCTGCTCCAGGTGCAGCCCGGCGACGTCCGCGAGACCGGTCTCCTCGGCGAGCTCGCGCCGGGCCGCGGCCTCGGCGGCCTCGTCGGGCCGCACGAACCCGCCGGGCAGCGCCCTGCGGCCCGCGTACGGCTGCTCGCCGCGCTCGACGAGGAGTACGTGCAGGCGGCCTTCGCGGATGGTGAAGACGGCCAGGTCGACGGTGACGGCGAACGGCTCGTAGGCGTACTTGTCATAGCCCTGCATGCAGGACCACCCCCTCTCTTTAATGGTCTTAACGACTATAAAGAGAGGGGGTGGTCTCGCACAAGGGAGTGGTCCCGTACAAGAGGTTTCGGCTACAGATCGACCTCGCGCATCAGCATCCCGACCTCCGTGTTCGAGAGCCGCCGCAGCCAGCCCGACTTCTGGTCGCCGAGCGTGATCGGCCCGAAGGAGACCCGCACCAGCTTCTCCACCGGGAACCCGGCCTCCGCGAGCATCCGCCGCACGATGTGCTTGCGGCCCTCGTGCAGCGTGACCTCGACCAGGTAGTTCTTGCCGGTCTGCTCGACCACCCGGAAGTGGTCCGCGCGCGCGTACCCGTCCTCCAGCTGGATGCCGTCCTTGAGCTGCTTGCCCAGGTCGCGCGGGATGGGCCCGACGATCGCGGCGAGGTAGGTCTTCTTCACGCCGTACTTCGGGTGGGTCAGGCGGTGCGCCAGCTCGCCGTGGTTGGTGAGCAGGATGACGCCCTCGGTCTCGGTGTCGAGCCGCCCCACGTGGAAGAGCCGCGTCTCACGGTTCTGGACGTAGTCCCCGAGGCACTGCCGCCCCTCCGGGTCCTCCATCGTGGAGACGACTCCGGCGGGCTTGTTCAGCGAGAAGAACTGGTACGACTGGGTGGCGACGGTCAGGCCGTCCACGCGGATCTCGTCCTTCTCGGGTTCGACCCGGAGCCCCTGCTCCAGGACGATCTCGCCGTTGACCTCCACCCGGGCCTGCTCGATCAGCTCCTCGCAGGAGCGCCGCGAGCCGTAGCCCGCGCGGGCGAGCACCTTCTGCAGCCGCTCGCCCTCCTGCTCGGCGCCGGGGAAGGTCTTGGGCAGCTTCACGTCCTTCTTGCCCGCGTACCGGTCACGGTTGCGCTCCTCGGCGCGCGTCTCGTACTCGCGGGAGCGGGCGGGCGCGCTGCGGCCCCGGCCGCCCTGGCCGCCCCGGCCCTGACCCTGGCCCTGGCCCTGCGGGCGCTTCGGGCCGCCCTTGGCGCCGCCGCGGGCCGCCCCGCCGCGGCCCGACTTGGGGCCGTCCTGCGTGGCGCCGGGGCCCACGTCGTAACGCCGCTCCTCGGGGCGCGGCTTCTTCGGACGGCCGCTGCCGCCCTGCCTGTCGTCGCGCTTGTTACCGGCGCCCCGGTAGTTTCCCCGGCCACCGCTGCCGCCGCTGCCGCCGCGGCCGCCGCTGTTGCCACCACGGCTCCCGCCGTTGTTTCCGCTGCTGTTCCTGCCGCTGCTGCTTCGCATCAAATTTCCGTTAGTCGTCCGCGTCTAGCCGTCTGCTAGTCGTCTGCGTCCTCGATACCCGGCGCGTCGGGTGCGTCCGGGTCGAACGACGGCACGCCTTCCTGCGTCTCGCCCTCGATCGCGTCCGCCTCGGGGAGGAAGGGCGCGAGCTCCGGCAGCTCGTCCAGGCCGCGCAGGCCCATCCGCTCCAGGAAGTAGTTCGTCGTCCTGTACAGGATCGCACCTGTTTCGGGTTCCGCGCCCGCCTCCTCCACCAGGCCCCGCTGCAGCAGGGTCCGCATGACCCCGTCGCAGTTCACTCCGCGTACGGCGGAGACCCGGGAGCGGCTGACCGGCTGGCGGTACGCGACCACGGCCAGGGTCTCCAGGGCCGCCTGGGTGAGCCGGGCCTGCTGCCCGTCCAGGACGAAGCCCTCCACGGCCGCCGCGTACTCGGGCCGGGTGTAGAACCGCCAGCCCCCGGCGACGAACCGCAGCTCGAAGCCGCGCCGCTGGGCCGTGTACGCGTCGGCCAGCTCCCGCAGCGCGAGCGCCACCTCGCGCGGGCGCCGCTGCAGCACCTTCGCCAGGTGCTCCTCGGTGGCCGGCTCGTCGACGACCATCAGGACGGCCTCCAGGGCGGGCTTGAGGTCGAGCGCGGCGACCTGGGGCAGCCCGGCCGGTGTCTCGGTGCTCCGCTCGGTGCTCACGCGCCGTCCTCCGCTCGCTCGGCTGTCTTCTCGTCGGGTACCTCGGGCGGCCGGTCGAACTCGTCCGTGACCTGCGGCCCGGCCCCCTCGCCGCCGGTCCAGCGCACGGTCAGCTCGCCCAGCGCCTCGTCCTGGTCCAGCGTCACGGCCTTCTCCCGGTACAGCTCAAGCAGCGCCAGGAACCGGGCGACGACGGTCAGCGTGTCCGGCGCGTCCTCGATCAGCACCCGGAAGCCGGCCTCCCCCGCCTCCCGCAGCCGCGCCACGACGACCTCGGCCTGTTCTTGTACGGACACGAGCGGCGCGTGGATGTGGTCGACGTACACCTGCGGCTTGGGCTTCGGCTGCATCGCCTTCACGGCGAGCTTGGCGAACCCCTCGGCGCCGATGCTGATGACCACCTCGGGCAGCAGCTCGGCGTGGAGCGGTTCAAGGCCGACCGTACGCGGATACCGGCGGGCCTCGTCGTCGAGCCGCGCGTTGAAGATGTCCGCGATCTGTTTGTACGCGCGGTACTGGAGCAGCCGCGCGAACAGCAGGTCCCGCGCCTCCAGGAGCGCGAGGTCCGCCTCGTCCTCGACCTCGGCGGCGGGCAGCAGCCGTGCGGCCTTCAGGTCGAGCAGCGTCGCGGCGACGACAAGGAACTCGGTGGTCTGGTCGAGGTCCCAGTCGGGCCCCATGGCCCGGATGTGCGCCATGAACTCGTCGGTGACCCTGGAGAGCGCGACCTCGGTGACGTCCAGCTTGTGCTTGGAGATCAGCTGCAGCAGCAGGTCGAACGGCCCCTCGAAGTTGTCGAGCCGAACCTTGAACCGCCCGTCCTCCACGGGGACTTCACCTTGGCCCCCAGCCGGGACCTCGGGCTCGGCCCCGGGCTCGGACTCGGACCCGGCCTCGGGCTCGCGCTCGGGCTCGCGCTCGGACCCGGCCTCGGACGAGGGCTCAGCCGCAGCCCCGGGCCCGGCCTCGGCCAGTGGCTCAGCCTCGGCCTCCGGGGCGGCTCCGGCAAGCGCCACGCCGTCCGGGCCCGGCACCGACCCGGCTTCCGGCCCCGCCTCGGGCAGAGACCCGGCCTCAGGCGCAGGCGCAGGCACAGCCTCCGAACGCGATGCGGCCCCCCGAGCCGCCCCCGGCCCCCGGCCCAGTGCGCGCCGGCGGCCGGGGCGGGGCGGTTCGGTGGGGGCTGCGGAGGAGTCGTCGGTCGTCGGCATCGCGGTCCAGGGAGCGGGCGGGGAACGTACGAACGCGTACGAACCGGCAGGTTATCGTCCCCGCGCTCCCGCCCGGGGACCCGGCGCGTGCGGCGGATCAGCGGCCGCGCAGGCGCCGTACGAGGATGCTCGCCTCGCCGCGGGACTCCAGGTCCGCGAGGACGACGGCGACGGCCTCGCGCACGATGCGGCCGCGGTCGACCGCGAGCCCGTGCTCGCCGCGCAGCACGAGGCGCGCGTGTTCGAGGTCCATCAGCTCCTCGGCGGAGACGTAGACGGTGATCTTCTCGTCGTGCCGCTCGCGGCCGCTGGGGCGGCGGGCGGCGGCCCGGCCGCGGCGCCGGGCGGGCTGGCCCGCGGTGCCGTTGGCCGATGCGGGCGGCTGGCGCCGGCCGGAGCGCTCGCCCGGCTTCTCGCCTTCGCCGACGCGGCTGCGATGTTCACCGGCACCCGACTCGGCCTCGGCGGCGGTGTGTTCGGCGCTCCGGCCGCCGTCCCCCGAGGCCGCGTCCGACTTGGCCTCCCCCTTGGCGTCCGCCTTGGCATCCTCGTCGGAGGCCGCCGCCGCGGCGTCGCTCTCGCCCGCGGGTGCGGGCACGCGCGCCTCACCGTTGGTCTGGCGGCGGCCTGTCCTGGGCGAGTTGGGCGAGTTGGGCGAGGACGCCTGCAGCGCCATCCCCCCGGTCGTACGGAACAGCTCGTCGGCCCCGGGCAGACTCACTCGGCGTGACACCGGGCGAGCACCTCCCTGGCGAGCTGGCGATAGGCGGCCGCACCCACGGAGTTGGAGGCGTACGTCGTGATCGGCTCACCGGCGACCGTGGTCTCCGGGAAGCGGACCGTGCGCCCGATGACCGTGTGGTAGACGTGATTGTCGAAGGCCTCCACCACGCGGGCGAGCACCTCGCGGCTGTGCACCGTGCGCGAGTCGTACATCGTGGCGAGGATGCCGTCCAACTCCAGGTCGGGGTTGAGGCGTTCCTGCACCTTCTCGATGGTCTCGGTCAGCAGGGCGACACCGCGCAGCGCGAAGAACTCGCACTCCAGCGGGACGATCACCTTGTGCGCGGCGGTGAGCGCGTTGACCGTGAGCAGGCCGAGCGAGGGCTGGCAGTCGATCACGATGTAGTCGTAGTCCTGCATGAGCGGCTTGAGCGCCCGCTGCAGGGTGGACTCGCGCGCGACCTCGGAGACCAGCTGGACCTCGGCGGCCGAGAGGTCGATGTTGCTCGGCAGCAGGTCCATGTTGGGGACGGCGGTCTTCAGGAGCACCTCGTCCGCCGCCATGCCCCGCTCCATGAGCAGGTTGTAGACGGTGAGGTCGAGCTCCATCGGGTTCACCCCGAGGCCGACCGAGAGCGCGCCCTGCGGGTCGAAGTCGACCAGGAGGACCCGGCGTCCGTACTCCGCGAGCGCGGCACCCAGGTTGATGGTCGACGTGGTCTTGCCGACGCCGCCCTTCTGGTTGCACATCGCGATGATCTTCGCGGGGCCGTGATCGGTCAGCGGGCCCGGGATCGGGAAGTACGGCAGCGGGCGTCCCGTCGGGCCGATCCGCTCGCGGCGCTGGCGGGCAGCGTCGGGGGCGAGAGTGGCCGCGTACTCGGGGTCGGGCTCGTACTCGGCGTCGGGGTCGTAGAAGTGCCCCTCGGGCAACTCGTCGTAGTCGGCGAAGTGTGTGGAGTTCTCGCCACTCGGGTCGCCGGCCATGGCGTTCACTTGATGGCCATCCATGCTCTGGTGGGCTGAAAGCGTCGGCTGCGGACGCTGCGTCGCGTGCGTGCGCTCGGGGTTCTGGTGGTCGGCGTGGGTACGGACGGCGACGGAGCCGACGGCCTCGCGCCCCTCGGAACCCGATCCCTGCGCCGGCATTCCTGGTTGACCACCCCCGGGAGTAAATGTCGACTCATTCACAAGTCGTCTTACCTCCTTGGTGACCAGGAAACTTCTAGATAGGTCAGCGTGGCACCATGCCGACGGTTGGCGACTCTATGGCGTGTCACCGCTCCGCAGCAACACAATCCGCCGGACCCGGCACGATGTGTCGGCATCCGAACACCCCTGTGTCAAGGGTGCACAGGGGCTTCCAGGGGTGTTTCGCCGGTGTGCGAAACGGTTAAAGGGTTACGTTCGACGCGAGTTGACCGAGTCTCGCAAAGTGACCCGATACACAGCGGGCCGGACCTTGACGAGCAAGGTCCGGCCGCACGCGCGTGGTTGACGTCGCGCGTTGACGCAAGGATTGTCGACTAGCCGAGAAGGGTGCTCAGTTCGACGTGCTCCAGGCCGTGCGCCTCGGCCACGGAGCCGTAAACCACCTTGCCGTCATGGGTGTTGAGGCCGAGCGCGAGCGCCGGGTCACGGCGCAGCGCCTCGGCCCAGCCGCGGTTGGCGAGCTCCACGATGTACGGCAGCGTCGCGTTGGTCAGCGCGTACGTCGAGGTGTTCGGGACGGCGCCGGGCATGTTGGCGACGCAGTAGAAGACCGAGTTGTGGATCTTGAAGGTCGGCTCGGCGTGGGTGGTCGGACGCGAGTCCTCGAAGCAGCCGCCCTGGTCGATCGCGATGTCGACAAGGACACTTCCCGGCTTCATCTTGGCGACCAGCTCGTTGGTGACCAGCTTCGGGGCCTTGGCGCCCGGGATGAGCACGGCGCCGATGACGAGGTCGGCCTCGATGACGGCCTTCTCCAGCTCGTAGGCGTTGGAGACGATCGTCTGCACCTTGGTGCCGAAGATCCTGTCGGCCTCGCGGAGCTTGTTGATGTCCTTGTCGAGCAGGGTCACGTGGAAGCCCATGCCGACGGCGATCTGGGTGGCGTTCCAGCCGGAGACGCCGCCGCCGATCACGACGGCCTTGCCGGCCTGGGTGCCGGGGACGCCGCCGGGCAGCACGCCGCGGCCGCCGTTGAAGGCCATCAGGTGGTACGCGCCGACCTGCGGGGCCAGGCGGCCCGCGACCTCGGACATCGGGGCGAGCAGCGGCAGGGCACGGTTCGCGGTCTCGACGGTCTCGTACGCAATGGCCGTGGTGCCGGACTCCAGGAGGGCGTCCGTGCACTCCTTGGAGGCGGCCAGGTGCAGGTAGGTGAAGAGCGTCTGGTCCTTGCGGAGGCGGTGGTACTCCTCGGCGATCGGCTCCTTGACCTTCAGGAGCAGGTCGGCGGTGGCCCAGACCTCGTCGGCGGTGGGCAGGATCTGCGCGCCGGCGGCGACGAACTCGTCGTCCGTGATCGAGGAGCCGACACCGGCGTTCTGCTCGATGACGACCTGGTGGCCGTGGCGCACCAGCTCGTGCACACCGGCGGGGGTGATCGCCACCCGGAACTCGTTGTTCTTGACCTCGCGGGGGATGCCGACCTTCATCGTGGATCACGGTCCTTGGCTCAGGGGATTTTTCAGGCAATGAAACACATACCCGTATGCGCTGCGGCACAACGGGAGACACCACGAAAGAACGCGGCGGAGCCAGTCTAATGAAGGATTTTGAGCTGTCTAGCCTTTCAAAGCATCAATCTTCCAGAGCTGCACTGCGGATTTCGCAGGCGGATCATCCGGCCTGGGCTTCGGAGCCCTGTTCGACGCCCAGAGTGACCGCATCTTCGGATCCCGTGGCGGAACCGGCCGGGGCCGGCTCTTCTTCCAGCATGCGCTCGGCGGCGGAGCGGTGCAGCCCGGCGGAGGCGCTGTCGCCGAGCCGGTCGAGGGTGTCCGCGAGCCGGAGCTGCAGCGCGGCCTGAAGGCGTACGTCCTGCGCCTGCCGCGCCCACTCCACCGCCTCCTGGCAGGTGCGCAGCGACTCCTCGGGCCGGCCCGCGTACTCCTGCACCCGGGCCATCTCGCTCAACGCCCTTGCGTACGCGGGGATTTCGCCCGCCCTGCGGTAACCGCTCGCCGCGGAGCGCCAGTTGCGCAGCGCCTCGCCGTACCGACCGGCGTAGGTGAGCGTGGAGCCGATCCGTCCGTACAGGCGCGCCGCGTCCAGGCGCTCGCCGCGCGCGAGGCGGTCGCCGAGGGCCCGCCCGAACCAGTCCGCGGCCCGCTGAAGATCGCCCAGCTCCTGGTAGGCGCCGCCTACGGATTCCATCGCGCGGCCCAGGGCGTACGGGTCCTTCGCGGCCCGCGCGGCGTCCAGCGCGGCCCGATAGCGGGCCAGGGCCTCGCGGGTGCGGCCGGTGCCGGCGTCCAGATCGCCGAGGTTGAGCAGCGCCGCCGCCCGTTCCCGGGGCAGCTCGCGCCGCTCGGCGACGTCCAGGACGAGGCGGTGGATGCCGTACAGGTCGGCGGCCGCCTCGGTGGCGTCGTGCGCGACGAGGGCGCGGGTCAGGGCGGCCATCAGGCGCCGGGCCAGCGTGTCCAGGTCGCCGTCCGCGACCGCGAGCCGGGCCGAGGCGAGCAGCGCGGGCCGGCGCAGCCGCAGCCAGTCGGCGGCGGCCTGCGGGGAGCCGAAGCGCAGCGCGCGCGGCAGCCCGGCGAGCCGCCCGCGCGCCGCCGAGCCCTCGGGTTCGGTCACGGCCCGGCAGGAGTGCAGGAGCCGCACCGTCCGCTCCAGCATCCGGGCCCGCGCGAGCTGCACCTCGCCGGGCCGGTCCTGCGCCTCGGTCAGCGCCCGCAGCAGGGGCTGCAGATGTCCGGGCACGGCGTATTCGGGGCCCTGGGTCAGGTCCGCGCCGGTACGGCGGAGCAGGCCGAGGCGGGCGAAGTCCTGCAGGGTGGTGGCGGCCGCGGAGACCGAGCAGCCGGCGAGCGCGGAGGCAGTGTGCGGGTCGGCGAGCCCGGCGGGCGCGAGGGAGAGCAGTCGCAGTATCCGCGCGGCCGGGCCGGGCAGCGCGTCGTACACGAAGCGGAAGATCCGCGCCAGGCTGCCCGGCGATCCCTGCTCGGCGCTGTCGTCGTCCGGGAGGTTGTGCAGCATCCTGGCCAGCTCCGCGACGGAGGCCTTGGGCCGGTCCGCGAGCCAGCCGCCCGCGAGGACCAGCGCCGCGGGCTGGTGGCCGCACTGCTCGGCGAGGTGCTCGGCGGCGCGCGGGTCGACCGTGATCCGCACGGACCCGGTGCAGCCGGTGAGCAGGTCCAGCGCGGACTTGGTGTCGAGGCCGCCGAGCGTGCAGGGGCGGACGTCGGAGATCCCGGTCAGCGGCCCGAGCGAGGTCGCCACGACCAGGCACTGCGGGGCGTCCGGGAGCAGCGGATCGACCTGCTCCGCGTCGGCCGCCCCGTCGAGCAGCATCAGGACGCGCCGTACGGCAAGGGCCTCGCGGAGCTTCTCGGTGAGCTCGTCCTCGGTGGCGCCGGGGGCGGTCGGCACGGACAGGGCGTCGAGGAGTGCGCGGGCGGTGCGCTCGGTGGGGACCGGGCGGCCGTCGGGCTCGGTGAGGCGGGCGTGCAGCTGTCCGTCGGGGTAGTCGCCGGCGAGCTCGGCGACCAGGCGTTCGGCGAGGGCGGTGCGGCCGGAGCCGGGGCGCCCGGCGATGAGCAGGACGCGCGCGCGGGCGGGTTTGCGGCCGGAGAGGGTGTCGAGGCCGGTGCGCGCGATGTCGGCCCGCAGCTCCTTCAACTCCCGTTGCCTGCCGACGAATTCGGGTGTCGCGGGGTCCCGCACCGCCCGTGGTGCGGAGGCCTCCGCCGAGGTCGAGGAGACCTGGGTGTCCACCGCCTGATCCGTCACGGGCCACGCTCCCGTCCAGCTGCGCACAGAGCCCGTCCGCGGTCGCGGGACGGGGAATTCCGAGCGTAGTTCACGCTCCGTGTCGGAACGGGTGGAGCGCGGCTGGCACATCCCCCGATCGGATCAGGAGATGGTCACACCGGAGAGCTACCGGAGAGCTACCGGAAAGCTGCGGGGGTTCGTCGCCCGGCTCAGGCCTCGAAGGGGCGCGCGGGCCAGGGGGCGTCGGCCGGGCGGAGCGCGTCGAGGCCGTCGCCGCGCTCGGCGGCGGCCAGCGAGAGGACGCCCACGACCAGGCAGTTGTGGTGCAGCTCGCCGGCGAGCACGCCGCGGACGAGCTCGTCGAGCGGGACGCGGTCGAGCTGCATGTCGGCCTCCTCCTCGTCGACCTCGAAGCGCTCGCCGTCCGCCTCGGACAGGTCGCGGGCGAGGAAGACCCGGATCGCCTCGTCGCAGCCGCCGGGCGAGGAGTAGATGTCGGTGAGGACCCGCCAGTCCCCGGCCTTGACGTGCGCCTCCTCGTACAGCTCGCGCTGGGCGGCGTGCAGCGGGTTCTCGCCGGGGATGTCGAGCAGTCCGGCGGGGATCTCCCAGAGGCGGTGGCGTACGGGGTGGCGGTACTGGTTGATGACCAGGACGCGGCCCTGCTCGTCCAGGGCGAGGACGGCGACCGAGCCGGGGTGGACCTGGTAGTCACGGGTCGCGACGCTGCCGCCGGGCATCACCACGTCGTCCGTGCGGACGCTGGTCTTGTTGCCGGTGAACGGGGTCGCGGTGGCCGTGATCTCCCACTCCTCGGCGGTGTCCTTGAGCGTCATGACGTACGTCCTCCCACATGCCCACATGAAGAAACCGGGGTACCGGCCGCGAACGGCCCGTACCCCGGCAACCGTATCTCCGTTACTTGGCGGCCTTGCCCTTGGCCTGCTGCTTCGCGGCCTCCTGGCGCTCCACGGCCGCCTTCACCAGTCCGGCGAAGAGCGGGTGCGGGCGGGTCGGGCGGGAGCGGAGCTCCGGGTGCGCCTGGGTGGCGACCAGGTAGGGGTGCGCCTCGCGCGGGTACTCGACGTACTCGACGAGCTTGTTGTCCGGGGACGTGCCGGAGAAGACCAGGCCGGCCTTCTTCTCCAGCTCCGCGCGGTAGGAGTTGTTGACCTCGTAGCGGTGGCGGTGGCGCTCCTCGACGTACTCCTTGCCGTCGTACGTCTCGCGCACGATGGAGTCCTCGCCGAGCTTCGCCGGGTACATGCCGAGGCGCATGGTGCCGCCCATGTCGCCCTCGCCCGCGACGATGTCGAGCTGCTCGGCCATGGTGGAGATCACCGGGTGGGCCGTGGCGGGGTCGAACTCGGTGGAGTTGGCCTCGGGGATGTCGGCGAGGTTGCGGGCCGCCTCGATCACGATGCACTGCAGGCCCAGGCAGATGCCGAGCAGCGGCACCTTGTTCTCGCGGGCGTACTGGATCGCGCCGATCTTGCCGTTCACCCCGCGGTCGCCGAAGCCGCCGGGGACGAGGATCGCGTCCACGTCGGCCAGCTGCTTCTTGGCGCCGGCCGCGGTCTTGCAGTCGTCCGAGGTGACCCACTTGACCTTGACGCGGGCCTTGTTGGCGAAGCCGCCGGCGCGCATGGCCTCGGTGATCGAGAGGTACGCGTCCGGCAGGTCGATGTACTTGCCGACCAGGGCGACGGTGACCTCGTGGTTCGGGTTGTGCACCCGGTCGAGGAGGTCGTCCCACTGGGTCCAGTTGACGTCCCGGAACGGCAGGTCGAGCTTGCGCACGACGTAGGCGTCCAGGCCCTCGGTGTGCAGCACCTTCGGGATGTCGTAGATCGACTTGGCGTCGATGGCGGCGACCACGGCGGCCTCGTCGACGTCGCACATCAGCGAGATCTTGCGCTTGATGGAGGTCGGCACCTCGCGGTCGGCGCGCAGCACGATCGCGTCCGGCTGGATACCGATGTTGCGCAGGGCGGCCACGGAGTGCTGGGTCGGCTTGGTCTTCAGCTCGCCGGACGGGCCGATGTACGGAAGGAGCGAGATGTGCACGACGAAGACGTTGTCCCGGCCGACCTCGTGGCGGACCTGGCGGACGGTCTCCAGGAACGGCAGCGACTCGATGTCGCCGACCGTGCCGCCGACCTCGGTGATCACGACGTCCACGTCGTCGGTCGCCATGCGGCGGATGCGGTTCTTGATCTCGTTGGTGATGTGCGGGATGACCTGCACGGTGTCGCCCAGGTACTCGCCGCGCCGCTCCTTGGCGATGACCTGCGAGTAGACCTGGCCGGTGGTGACGTTGGCCGAGCCGTCGAGGTCGACGTCGAGGAAGCGCTCGTAGTGGCCGATGTCCAGGTCGGTCTCGGCGCCGTCGTTGGTGACGAACACCTCGCCGTGCTGGAAGGGGTTCATCGTGCCGGGGTCGACGTTCAGATACGGGTCGAGCTTCTGCATCGTGACCCTGAGGCCCCGGGCCTTGAGGAGCTGCCCCAGGCTGGAGGCGGTCAGGCCCTTGCCGAGGGAGCTGGCGACACCCCCGGTGACGAAGATGTGCTTGGTCGTCGTGGCTTTGGGCGGCATGGCCAAGAGGGGGCTCCCGTGGTCGCGAGGTGGTGGTGCGTACCGGCAACCAGGGCCCGGAATCGTTGATTTCCCGGGAGTTGCCGTCGCTGCGGTTCGGGGGTCTTGAAACCACCGCTCCACGGGCTACCAGGGTATCAGCGACACAGAGAGGCTGCTTCCGGCCACGCTCCGCGCAGCCCTGTCGACCCTCCGTATCCAACGCCTGCGGGACGACCATGTGACCGTCACCCGACGGTCACCCGTTCGGCGTAGCTCCCTTGCCCCGAGCGGCGCGCGGATCACTAGGGTGCGTCGTATCCTGCTCGGACGTTCGCTGCCGAGCCGGGCCGGAGCACGGCACCACCCCGCCCGACCGGAACCCCCGAGCTCGTCAACGACCCTTGACTGCATCGCAAGCGCCCCGCGGGGCGGACGTGGCCGTTCGACTGGAGATGTACGTGGCCGGGCGCATCGAGGACTACGCACTCATCGGAGACATGCAGACCGCGGCGCTGGTCTGCAGAGACGGCACGGTCGACTGGCTGTGCCTGCCGAGATTCGATTCCCACGCCGTGTTCGCCGGGCTTCTCGGCACCGAGGAGCACGGCTTCTGGCGGCTCGGGCCGGAGCACGGCGAGGACACCGCACCGCCGCGCGCCACCCGCAGGACCTACCGCGGCGACTCCCTGATCCTGGAGTCCGAGTGGGACACCCCCCGCGGCACGGTCCGCGTGATCGACTTCATGCCGCCGCGCGAGGGCGCACCCCAGCTCGTGCGCATCGTCGAGGGCGTGAGCGGGCGCGTGCCGATGCGCTCGGCGCTGCGGATGCGCTTCAGCTACGGCCGGATCGTGCCGTGGGTGCACAAGGTCGACGGGCGCACGGTGGCCGTCGCCGGCCCCGACTCCGTATGGCTGGACACCGACACGGAGACGTACGGCGAACACCTCACCACCTACTCGGACTTCACCGTCGCCCCCGGGGAGCGGGTGGCGTTCACGATCAGCTGGGAGCCCTCGCACAAGGCGCCGCCGCCGCTGCACGAGCCGGAGCACGCGCTGGAGGCGACCGCCGAGTTCTGGCGCGAGTGGGTCGAGCACTGCACGTACCACGGGCCCTACCGCGAGGCCGTCGTACGCTCGCTGATCACCCTGAAGGCGCTGACATACGCGCCGACCGGCGGGATCGTCGCGGCGCCGACCACCTCCCTGCCGGAGGACATCGGCGGCTCGCGGAACTGGGACTACCGCTTCACCTGGCTCAGGGACGCGGCGATCACCCTGTCCTCGCTGCTGCGCACCGGCTACCGCGAGGAGGCCAGGGCCTGGCGCGAGTGGCTGCTCCGCGCGGTCGCCGGCGACCCGGAGAACCTGCAGATCATGTACGGCATCGCGGGCGAACGGGAGCTGGGCGAGGCCGAGTTGGACTGGCTGCCCGGGTACGAGAACTCCCGGCCGGTGCGCGTCGGCAACGGCGCCGCGCACCAGCTGCAGCTCGACGTGTACGGCGAGGTCATCGAGGCGCTGCACCTGGCCCATATGACGGGCCTGACGCGCAGCGACTACGCCTCGCTGCTGCAGCTCAAGCTGATCCGGTACCTGGAGACGCACTGGAACCAGCCCGACGAGGGCATCTGGGAGGTGCGCGGCCCGCGCCGGCACTTCGTGCACTCCAAGGTGATGGCCTGGGTCGCCGTCGACCGCACCATCAAGCTGATCGAGTCCGGCGACGTGGACGGCCCCGTCGACCGCTGGCGCGGGCTGCGGGACGCCATCCACCGGGACGTCTGCGAGAAGGGCTACGACCCGGAGCGGAACACGTTCACGCAGTCGTACGGCTCGAAGGAGCTGGACGCCTCGCTGCTGCTCATCCCGCAGATGGGCTTCCTGCCTCCGGACGACAAGCGGGTCGTCGGCACGATCGAGGCGATCCAGCGGGAGCTGTCCACCGAGGACGGCTTCGTCCTTCGCTACCCGACCTCCGGGGACGACGCGGGCGTGGACGGCCTGGAGGGCGACGAAGGGGCCTTCCTGGCCTGCTCGTTCTGGCTCGCGGACGACCTGGCGATGATCGGCCGGGTCGACGAGGCGCGCGAGCTGTTCGAGAAGCTGCTCTCGCTCCGCAACGACCTCGGCCTGCTCGCCGAGGAGTGGGACCCGCGCCTGCAGCGCCAGGTCGGCAACTTCCCGCAGGCCTTCAGCCACGTCCCACTGATCGACACGGCACTACGGCTGACGGCTTCGGGGGCGTACGGGGGCTGAGCCCGTTGTTCTTCGCCCTGCGGCCCCTCGGTTCTGCTGCCGGGGGGCCGCGGCCGTACGTAGGCGGTACCGCGTGGGGCGGGGTGGGTGTCCCCGGGCGGCGACCACAGGTAGCGTCCCGCGGATGGACACGCACAACCCCCAGGCCGGGATCACCGTGCAGCGCGCCCTCGAACTGCCCGGACTGCGCAGCGGCCTCCCCGAGGTCGTGGCCTGCTCAGACCGGCTGCAGCGGACCGTGCGCTGGGTGCACGCCGGCGAGGTGCCGAACATCGCGTCGCTGCTCAAGGGCGGCGAGCTGCTCCTGACCACCGGGCTCGGACTCGGGGCGCGCCCCGGCGAGCAGCGGGCGTTCGTCCGCAAGCTCGCGGAGCGCGGGATCGCCGCGCTCGTCGTGGAGCTGGGGCCGCGCTTCGCCCGGCTGCCGTCGGCGATCGTGGAGACGGCGCGCACGGCCGGGCTTCCGCTGGTGCAGCTGCACCGCGAGGTGCCGTTCGTGACCGTGACCGAAGAGGTCCACACGGAGATCGTCAACGGCCACTACGCCCTCCTCAAGGAGGCCGACGAGGTGCACCGGCGCTGCACCGACGCGCTGCTCGCCGGGGGCGGCGTGCCCCAGGTCCTGTCCGTCCTGGCCGAGTTCTGCGGCAACCCGGTCTTCCTGGAGACCGCGGACGGGCAGCTGCTGTACGCCTCCGGTCCCGGCGGGTCCTTTGAGGCGGACGGCCCGGTCGTCGATCCGCTCCAGGTGTGGGAGTCGCTGCGCGGCCGGTCCCGGTCCCGGGACGAGGGGCCGCCCGCCGGGTCGGTCCTGATCGACGTGCCGGGCGGGGGCCCCGGCCCCGGCGGTACGGGGGCGGTGCGGGCGCGGATCGCGCTGCTCGCGGTGTCGGGGCCGGTGCAGCCGGTGCACCGGATGGCCGTCGAGCGGGCGGCCGGCTCGCTCGCCGTGGTCCTGATGCAGGCACGGCAGGAGGAGGAGCTGGCGGCGCGCGGCCGCGGCGACTTCCTGTCCGACCTGGCGGAGGGCCGGATCAGCGCCGATGACGCGCCCGCGCAGGCCCGCGTGCTCGGCTTCCGCCCCGGCTCCGGGCCGCTGCTCCCGGTGGTCATGCGGGTCGCGGACTCGCTCGCGCCGAGCGGGAGTTGGGCGGTGCTCGCGCGGGCCGTCGCGGAGGAGCTGGCGGCGGTGGGGGTGCCCGTCCTGGTCGGCGTACGGCCGGTGGAGGGGCGGGTTCCGGTGCTGCTCGGGCTGCGGTCGGAGTCGGAGCGCACGGCCGTCGCCGACCGGGTCGCCGAGGCGCTGCGGGCCGGGCTCCGGCAGGCGGACGAGCGGGCCGGGCTGCAGCGCGCCGGGGTGCGCCCGCCGGTCGTGGTGGTCGCGGCGGCGGGCGGCTGGGCGGCGGCCTCGGCGGGGCTGCGGCACGCGGCGGAGACGGCGACGGCGGCACAGGGCCTGGTCGACCGGCCCTGGTACGACGCCCGGCGCCTGGACACCGAGCTGCTGCTGTGGCGGCTGCGCCAGCAGGGCGACGGCACGGCCCTGGCGGCGTTCGTGGAGCGCGCGATCGGACCGCTCCAGGACCACGACCGGCGCGCGAAGCCGCCGCTGCTGCCCACCCTGGAGACGTATCTCGCGCACGCGGGCCGCAAGGCGGAGACCGCGCGCGAGCTGCACCTCAACCGCCAGACCCTGTACAACCGCCTGGCCCGCATCGCCGAACTCCTCGGCACGGACCTGGACGACCCCCAGACGGTCCTCGCCCTGAGCCTGGCCCTGCGGGCCCGGCGGCATGTGGAGTGACGTACACGTGGGGCTCAGCGCCGGAAGGGCTGAGCCAGCTCGTCGTACACGCTGAGGATCTGCGCGACCGTGTCGTCCTCGGTCGGCCAACTCGCCGCCTGCACACGGCCGTTGGCGCGGAGCCGGGCGCGGCGGGACGGGTCGGCCAGGAGGCGGGCGACGGCTTCGGCGAGGGCGGGGGCGTCGCCGTACGGGACGAGTTCGGCGGCGTCGCCCACGAGTTCCGGGAGGCCGCCGACGGCCGTAGCGACCAGCGGGACGCCCGCGTGCAGGGCCTCGTGGGCCAGCAGCGAACGGGACTCCCAGCGGCTGGGAAGGAGCGCCACGTCGGCCGCGGCGAGGAGTTCCGGGACGTCGTCGCGGCGCCCGATGAGGCGTACGGGCAGGCCCTCCGCGTCGATCCGGCGCCGCAGCGGGCCGCGCTCGGGGCCCTCGCCGGCGATCACCACGAGCGGTACGGGGTCGAGGCCGCGCCAGGTGCGAGCGGCGTCCAGGAGGGTCTCGTAGCCGCGGTACCGGTCGAGGGAGCCGACCGCGAGCAGCAACGGGCGGTCCACCGCGCCCAGCTCGGCCCGCGCCTTGTGGTGCGCCGTGCCCGCCTCGCCCGTCTCGCCCGTCTCGCCCGTCACACCCGTCTCACCCGTCTCATCCGGCTCATCCCGCTCGTCCCGCTCGTCCGGCCCGTCGAACGCCGGGCGGCGCGGCGCCGGGAACGCGACGGGGGCGAGGCGGGCGTCCCGGGCACCGCTGCCGCGCGCCCGGTCGACCAGGTCGGAGGACGTGCCGAGCAGCACCGCGCTGGACCGTGCCACCCGGCGCTCCAGGAGCCGCTGCACCCGCGCCCGCGCGCCCTCGGCGTGCGCCCGGGTGTGCCAGGTGACGACCAGGGGCGTACGGCCGGGCAGGAGCGCCGGCCGGCGGCCGCGCAGCGCGAGCGAGGAGCGGAGCGCGGCGTGCAGCCCGTGCGCGTGCACCAGGTCGGCGTCCGCGCAGGCGCCGCGCAGCGCGACCACCGAGGCCGGGTCGCTGCGGCGCGGCACGGGCACGAACTCGGCGCCGGCGCCGCCGAAGTCGTACATCCCGTCGAGCTCCGCGGGGGCGCACACGGTCACGCGCACGCCGCGCGCGACGAGGCCCGCGGCGAGCGAGCGGACGTGCGCGCTGCTGCCCGCGCTGCCGCCGCCCAGCACCTGCACGGTGTGCAGGGGCGGCCGGCCCTGTGGTGGGGGGCTGCTCACGTGGGTCACGTGGCCGGGACTCCTGGGTCGGCTTCGTCGGATGGGTCCGCCGCGGTGCCCGTGCGCTGCCCGGAGCGGACGCCCGTGGGTGCGGGCCCGTCGGGCGGCCTCGTGCCGGTGGTGTCCGGGACGTGCGCGGGGCGGCTGTGCGGAACGCCTCGCCAAGGATGCCAGTCCGTACGGGAGTTCCGGCACCGCCGGTGGTGAGCAGCCGTGTCGGACCGGGCGGCGGGCTCGGCGGATCACCCACACGGGTGATCGCCGGCGTCCCTGCCCCCGGGGTGCCCACGGGCGCGGGAGTACTGCCCGGCTACTCGCGCGCCCTCAATCCGCCCGCGCCGCCGCCAGCAGTTCCTCCGCGTGTGCCCGGGCCGTCTCCGAGTCCTCCTGGCCCGCTAGCATCCGCGACAGCTCGCGGACGCGGTCCTCGCCCTCCAGGGCCTGCACGCCGGAGCGGGTCACCGAGCCGTCGTTGGTCTTCTCGACCAGCAGCTGGCGGTCGGCGAAGGCCGCCACCTGGGGCAGGTGCGTGACCACGACGACCTGCGCGGAGCGGGCGAGCTTCGCGAGCCTGCGGCCCACCTCGACGGCCGCCTTGCCGCCGACGCCCGCGTCCACCTCGTCGAAGAGGTACGTCGGTACGGGGTCGGAGCCCGCGAAGACCACCTCGACGGCGAGCATCACACGCGACAGCTCACCGCCCGACGCGCCCTTGGCGATGGGCCGCGGCGGCGCACCGGGGTGCGGGGCGAGCAGCAGCTCCACCTCGTCCACACCGGTCGCGGTGTACGCCACGGGCCGCCCGCCGACCTCGATGCCGTCGGCGTCCTCGGCGACCTCGGTCTGCCGGATGGCGATCGTCACGCGCGCGTGCGGCATGGCGAGCGAGGCCAGCTCCTGGGTGACGGCGGCGGCGAAACGCTCCGCCGCCTCCGTACGCGCATCGGTCAACGCCTGGGCGAGACCCGCGAGTTCGGAGCTGAGCGCGTCCCGCTCCGCGGTCAGCTCGCCGATCCGGTCGTCGTCCCCGTCGAGCTCGGTGAGGCGGGCGGCGCTCTCCTCGGACCAGGCCAGGACCGCGTCGACGGATGCCCCGTACTTGCGCGTGAGCTGGGTGAGGGCCGCCCTGCGCTCCTCGACGGCGGCGAGGCGCAGCGGGTCGGCGTCCAGGTCGTCCGCGTACCCGGCGAGTTCCCCCGCCACGTCCGCGAGCAGGATGCCGATCTCGCCGAGGCGTTCGGCGAGCGCGGCCAGGGCCGGGTCGTGCGAGCGGACCGCGTCGAGGGCGCGCTGCGCGCCGCCGACCAGGAGACCCGCGTCGACGCCCTCGGGATCCTCGGGGTTGCCGGCGAGCGCGGCGTGCCCGGCCGCGGCGGCGGAGGCCAGGGCCTCGGCGTGGCCCAGGCGCTCGGCCTCGGCGGCGAGTTCGACGTCCTCGCCCGCGCGGGGTTCGACGGCGGCGATCTCGTCGAGCCCGAACCGCAGCAGGTCCGCTTCCTGGGCGCGTTCACGGGCGCGCGTGGTCAGCTCGTCCAGCTCGGCGGCGACGCCCCTCAGCCTGCGGTAGGCGGCCGCGTACTTCTCCAGCGGGACGGAGACCGCGTCCCCCGCGTACCGGTCGAGGGCCTGCCGCTGCCGGGCGGGCTTGAGGAGGCCCTGCTGGTCGGTCTGGCCGTGCACGGCGACCAGGTCGTCGGCGAGCTCGCCGAGCAGCCCGACCGGCACGGAACGACCGCCGAGGTGCGCCCGCGAGCGCCCTTCGGCGGAGACCGTACGGCTGATGAGCAGCGCCCCGTCGTCCAGTTCGGCGCCCGCCTCCTCGGCGCGCACGACGGCCGGGGCGTCCGCGGGTACGGCGATCCGCCCCTCCACCACCGCCGACTTCGCGCCGATCCGCACCAGGGCCGGGTCCGCGCGCCCGCCGAGCAGCAGGCCGAGGCTGGTGACGACCATCGTCTTGCCCGCGCCCGTCTCGCCGGTCACGGCGGTGAAGCCTGGTGACAGCTCGACGACCGCGTCGTCGATGACTCCGAGCGACCGTATCCGCATCTCCTCCAACACGGACCTGACCATACGAGGTTTCCCCCGCGCGGCGCGACGTCACCCCGCTTTCGTCACCGAAGCCACAGGTCGAGGGCCCGCCGGGGTCACTCGTCAGTGGAGCCTCGTCAGTGCGGCGCCCCGCGCCAGCCCGAGACCGGCAGCGCGAACTTCGCGACCAGCCGGTCCGTGAACGACGCGTGGTGCAGCCGCGCGAGCCGTACGGGCACGGCCCCGCGCCGTACCTCCACGCGCGCGCCCGCGGGCAGCTCCACGGTCCTGCGCCCGTCGCACCACAGCACGCCGTGCGGCGTGTGCGGCTGCACCTCCACGGCCAGCACGGAACTCGGCGAGGTGATCAGAGGCTTGGCGAACAGGGCGTGCGCGCTGATCGGCACCATGAGCAGCGCCTCGACCTCCGGCCACACCACGGGCCCGCCCGCCGAGAACGCGTACGCCGTGGAACCCGTCGGGGTCGCGCAGACGATGCCGTCGCAGCCGAAGCCGGAGACCGGGCGGCCGTCGATCTCCAGGACGACCTCCAGCATCCGCTCGGGCGACACCTTCTGCACGGCGGCCTCGTTCAGCGCCCAGTCGGCGTGCACGACCGAGCCGTTGTCGCGTACGAGGACATCGAGGGTCATCCGCTCCTCGACCTCGTACGAGCGGGTGACGACGCGGTCGACGACCTTGTCCAGGTCGTCCCGCTCCGCCTCGGCGAGGAAGCCGACGCGGCCCAGGTTGACCCCGAGCATCGGCACTCCGGAGGCGCGGGCGAACTCGGCGCCGCGCAGCAGCGTGCCGTCGCCGCCGAGGACGACGATCAGCTCGCAGCCGTCCAGGACGTCCGCGGTCGCCTCGTGCACCCGCTCGACCGTCGACGGCAGCGGCAGGTCACGCGCCTCCGCCTCCAGGACGCGCACCCCGAGACCGCTCTTGAGCAGCCCCTGCACGACGAGTTCGGCGCTGCGCACCGCGGCGGGCCTGCCGGTGTGCGCGAGCAGGAAGACCGTCCGCCCCGCCCCGTCGGCCTCATCCGTGTCCCCGGCTTCCCGCACCGCTCCCCCTCCGCTGGTGGTCAACTCGGTCCCTCCGCCACTGCACGGTCGACATCGGCCGGGTCGAGCTCGGGTGCCCCGGCCGTGAGCCACAGAAAGTACTCGACGTTCCCGGACGGCCCGGGCAGCGGGCTCGCGGTGACTCCACGCACGCCGCAGCCCAGCTTCCAGGCCTGCGCGGCCACCGACCGTACGGCCTCGGCCCGCAGCTCGGGGCTGCGCACGACGCCGCCGCTGCCGAGCCGTTCCCTGCCCACCTCGAACTGCGGCTTGACCATCAGGACCAGGTCCGCGCCGGGCGCCGCGCAGCGCACCAGGGCGGGCAGGACCAGGCCGAGCGGGATGAAGGAGAGGTCGCCGACGACCAGGTCGACCGGCTCGCCGTCGATCGCGTCGAGCGTCAACTCCCGTACGTTCGTGCGGTCCTTGACGGTGACCCGCTCGTCGCTCTGCAGGGACCAGGCGAGCTGTCCGTACCCCACGTCCACGGCGACGACATGCGCGGCGCCGGCGCGGAGCAGCACATCGGTGAAGCCGCCGGTGGAGGCGCCCGCGTCGAGCGCGCGGCGGCCCTCCACTGCGAGGCCCTGCGGGACGAAGGCCGCGAAGGCGCCCGCGAGTTTGTGGCCGCCGCGCGAGACGTAGCCGGGGTCGCTGTCGTCCGCGGTGACCACGATGGCGGCGCTGGTCTCCACCTGGGTCGCGGCCTTGCTCGCGACGTTCCGGTTGATGGTCACCCGCCCTGCGGCGATCAGCTGGCTCGCATGCTCGCGCGAGCGCGCCAGCTTGCGGTGGACCAACTCTGCGTCGAGGCGGCGGCGTGCCACTCCTGCCACGTTCGGTTCAGCTCCTGTGCTCGTACGGCCTTGCGGGGACGGGGGCGGGGGCCGGGGCCGGTGGGCCCTGGCGTGCGTCGAGCGCGGTCAGCGCGTCCCGCAGCCCCCGGTGTACATCCTCGTACACCTCGATGTGTCCGTCCGTCGCGAGGTGGTCGACATCGGCCAGGCGCTCCAGCTGTACGTCCACGCCGGCGTCGCCGGTGGCGGTGCGCGGGACGCCGAGCGGGCGGGGCTCGGCGGGGTCGGGGGCGGGCCGGTCCTCGCCGGGCTGCGGCGTCGTGTCGGCCCCGGCCTCCGGCTGCATGTCGCTCATGGCCCCGACGCTACCGCGAAGCGCTGGGGTACCGTCGGTCGCGATGGCGACGATCAAGGAGTGCCGCAGCGCACTGAGCAGGCTTTCGGACAATCTCGCGCAGGCCGACGGGGAGGTTCGCGGCGCCGCCGCACTGGACCGCTCGCTGAGCTGCCGCATCACGGACCTGGACGTCACGTTCACGGGGCGCCTGGAGGACGGCCGCATCCACGTCGCCGACGTGCAGGACGGCCCGCCCCGCGAGAAGGCCCAGATCCGCCTGACGATGACGGGCGACGACCTGGTGGCGATGGTCGACGGCGAGCTGAACTTCGCGCGGGCCTGGGCCACGGGCCGGGTCCGCCTGGAGGCGGGGATCCGGGACCTGCTGCGGCTCAAGGCGCTCCTGTAGCCGAATCCAGCCCGCGCCGGCCGCGCCGGACGGCCTACTTCCGCAGAACCGCCGTACGCCCCCTCCGCGCCGCCGGCACCACCAGCGGAGTCCCCGTCTCCGGATCGGAGATGACCTGGCACGGCAGCCCGAACACCGCCTCCACCAGCTCGGCGGTGACGATCTCGGCCGGAGCGCCCTCGGCGATCACCGCACCGTCGCGCAGCGCGATCAGATGGGTGGCGTAGCGGGCGGCGTGGTTGAGGTCGTGCAGGACGGCGACCAGGGTGCGGCCCTGCTCCTCGTGCAGCTCGGCGCAGAGGTCGAGCACATCTATCTGGTGCTGGATGTCGAGGTACGTCGTCGGCTCGTCCAGGAGCAGCAGCGGCGTCTGCTGCGCAAGGGCCATCGCGATCCACACCCGCTGCCGCTGCCCGCCCGACAACTCGTCGACATAGCGATCCGCCAGCTCACCGACACCGGTCGACGCCATGGACTCCCGTACGACCCGCTCGTCCTGCGCCGACCACTGCCGCAGCAGGCCCTGGTGCGGGTAGCGGCCGCGGGCCACCAGGTCGCCGACGGTGATCCCGTCGGGCGCGATCGACGACTGCGGCAGCAGGCCGAGCGTCCTGGCGACCTTCTTCGCGGGCATCGCGTGGATGGTCTGCCCGTCGAGCAGCACCCGCCCGTGCGAGGGCTTCAGCATCCGCGAAAGGGCCCGAAGCAGCGTCGACTTGCCGCAGGCGTTGGGCCCGACGATCACGGTGAAGGAGTTGTCCGGAATCTCGACCGACAGCCGCTCCGCGATCACGCGCTGGTCGTAGCCGAGGGTCACGTCGTCGGCGATGAGGCGATTCACTGCGGTGCTCCTGGAGGCCGTGGAGGGAAGGGGTGAAGCAGCGGTTGCAGGGACTGCGGGTCGTGAGGGTCGTGAGGGTCCTGAGGGTCCTGAGGGTCCTGAGGGTCCTGAGCGGCTCATATCCGCCCCGCCCTGCGCTCCGCGACGAGCAGCCACAGCAGATACACACCGCCGAGCACCCCCGTGAGCACACCCACCGGCAGCACGTCCGCGCCGAACGCCCGCTGCGCGGCCAGGTCGGCTGCGATCAGCAGCACGGCGCCCATCAGCAGCGACGCCACCAGGTTCGGCCCCGGCGACCGGGTGAGCCGACGCGCCAGCTGCGGCGCCGTCAGCGCCACGAACGACACCGGTCCGGCGGCGGCGGTCGCGGACGCGGTGAGCAGCACGGCCGACAGCATCAGCACGATCCGCGTCCGCTCGGGCCGCACCCCGAGGGCGTACGCCACGTCGTCGCCCATCTCCAGCATCCTGAGCGGCCGTGCGTACGCGAGCACCAGCGGTACGAGGACGGCGCACAGCCCGAGCAGCGGCCAGACCTGGTCCCAGTCCCGGCCGTCCAGGGACCCCGCCATCCACACGTACGCGCGGGCCGCGTCGACCAGGTCGGCCTTGGTCAGCAGGTAGCCGTTGAGCGCGGTGAGGACGGCGGCGGCGCCGATGCCGACGAGGACGAGCCGGTAGCCGTGCACCCCGCGCTTCCAGGCGAGCAGGTAGATCAGTACGCCGGTGACCAGCCCGCCGACGAGCGAGCCCGCGGCGACCGTGGCGGCGCTGCCCTGGAACAGCACGATGACCGTGAGCGCCCCCACCGTCGAGCCCTGCCCGAAGCCGATGATGTCCGGACTGCCCAGCGGATTGCGGGAGATGGACTGGAAGACCGCCCCGGCAAGGCCGAGCGCGGCCCCGACCAGCAGCCCGACCAGAACCCGCGGAAGCCGCAGGTCGTTCACGATGAAGGTGTGCGCGGTCGTGCCGTCGCCGAGCAGCGTGCTGACGACGTCGGTGGCCGGGATCTCGAAGTCCCCGGTGCCGATGAGCACCACGGCGACGACGAGCGCGGCCACGCAGAGCAGCACTCCTACGACGAGGGCGCGCGGCTCGACCCGTATGGAGAGGCCGCTGTCGGTACGGACCGCCTTCAGGGACTTCACAGCTGGGCCATCCTCCGGCGTCGTACGAGGTAGATGAAGAGCGGGCCGCCGATGAGCGCGGTGACGATGCCGACCTGCAGCTCGGCGGGGCGGGCCACGACCCGGCCGATGACGTCGGCGCCGAGCAGCAGCACCGGCGACAGGACCGTCGCGTACGGCAGGATCCAGCGCTGGTCGGGGCCGGTGAAGGCGCGGACCATGTGCGGCACCATCAGGCCGACGAACGCGATCGGACCGCACGCCGCGGTGGCCGCGCCGCAGAGCAGCGTCGCGGCGGTCATGGCGAGGATCCGGGTGCGGTTGACGCGCGCGCCGAGGGCGACCGCGGTGTCGTCGCCCATCGCCATCGCGTTCAGCGGCCGCCCGAGCCCGAGGGCGAGCAGCAGGCCTACGGCGATGAACGGGGCGACCTGGCCGATCGTCGCCATGGACGCCGAGGCCAGCGAACCGACCGTCCAGAACCGCATCTTGTCGAGGGCCGAGTTGTCGAGCAGCATCACGGCGTTGATGTAGCCGATCAGCGCCGCGGTGACCGCCGTACCCGCGAGCGCGAGCCGCACCGGAGTCGCGCTGCGCACCCCGCCGAGCGCGTACACGACCACGGAGACGACGGCGGCCCCGGCGAACGCGAACCAGACATAGCCGGTGAGCGAGGTGACGCCGAGAAAGCTGATCGCGCTGACGACGGCGGCGGACGCGCCCGCGTTGATGCCGAGCAGCCCGGGGTCGGCCAGCGGATTGCGGGTGAGCGCCTGGAACACGGCCCCGGCGAGCCCGAGCGCCGCCCCGACGAGCAGCCCGAGCAGGGTGCGGGGCAGCCGCAGCTCCCCGATGACGACGTCGTTGTCCGTGCCGGTGGCGCCGAACAGCCCGTGCCAGACGTCGGCCACGGGTATCTGCTTGGCGCCGACGGCGATACTCGCGACGACGACCAGGGCGAGCACGCCCACGGCCAGGAGGAGCCCGACGGCGCGTATCGCCTGCCGCCCGCGGGGTGCCGCGGACTCGGGCGGGGGCGCCTCGGTGCGCTCGGGAGAGGGACTGTCGACCAACACCCGGTTAGGTTAACCTAACCTTCCGACGGCCCGACGTGGGCGTACCCGACGTGGTTTACCCGACCTGGCGTACCTGACGTGGGCGTACCCGACCTGGGCGTACGCGACCTCGGCGTACCCGCACTGCCCCTGAGCGCTCACAGCCCCAGCCGCGCCAGCGCCTTCCCCGCGTCGAGCCCGCACTCCCCCGCACCGGCCGCCGTCCACGCCGCCGCGCACAGCGCCCGCAGGCCGTCCATCGGCTCGCCGTCCCCGTCCAGTTCGAGCGTCTCGGCGCCGGCCCGCGCCACGAATCCCCCGCACCGGAACCCGTCCCCGTCCGCGCTCACCTCGGGCTGCCCGGTCAGCAGGCCCCGCAGATCGGTGTCCACGTACGTCGGCCGGTGCTCGGGCCGGGCGGCGAGCAGCTGGGCGGCGCGCGTCACGCCGGTCAGCACGAGCAGCGAGTCCACCTCGCCGTTGAACGCGCCCTCGATGTCGGTGTCGAGCCGGTCCCCGACGACCAGCGGCCGCTCGGCCCCGGTCCGCAGGATCGTCTCCCGGTGCATCGGCGGCAGCGGCTTGCCCGCCACCTGCGGCTCGGCACCGGTCGCGATCCGGACGACCTCGACCGCCGCGCCGTTGCCGGGTGCGATGCCCCGCGCACTCGGAATCGTCAGGTCGGTGTTGGACGCGAACCACGGCACGCCCCGCTCGATCGCATGGCAGGCCTCCGCGAACCGCCCCCACGCCAACTCCGGCCCGCCGTACCCCTGTACGACGGCCGCAGGACCGTCCTCCGCCGACTCCACCGGTACGAGTCCCCGCTCGCGCAGCGCGACCCGCAGCCCCTCGCCGCCGATCACCAGCACCTTCGCGCCCTGCGGCACCTGCTCGGCGATCAGCCGGGCCACCGCCTGCGCGGAGTTGATGACGTCCGCCGCCTCGGTCGGCACCCCCAGTTCGGTGATGTGTCCGGCCACCACCTCCGGCGGCCGCAGCGCATTGTTCGTCACATACGCGAGATGCATCCCGCCCGCCCGCGCCGCCAGCAGCGACTCCACGGCATGCCCGATCGCCGCACCGCCCGCGTACACCACCCCGTCCAAGTCCAGCAGCGCGGTGTCGTACGCCTCCCTCAGCACCGGCTCGCTGCCGGCCGGGCTCGTCCTGACGCTGTGACCCATGGCGTACGACTCCTCGCTCGACGACTGTCCCCCGATCATCCCGTACTCCCGTACCCACATACGATGCAGCCATGAACACCACAGGTCCGGACGGCAAGGGGCTGCGCCTCACTCCCATCCGGGGACTGCGCTACGTCCCCGACCGCGTCGGCTCGCTCGCCGCAGTGACGTCCCCGCCGTACGACGTGGTGGTACGCCCCGACGGACTGCACCACTTGGAGTCCCTCGACCCGCACAACATCGTCCGCCTGATCCTGCCGCAGGCCGACAGTCCTGAGGCCCGTCACCGGCAGGCCGCCGCCACCCTCCGCAAGTGGCTCGCCGACGGCATACTCGCCGCCGACGCCGAGCCCGCCCTGTACGTGTACGAGCAGCGCAACGGCGACCTCCTGCAGCGCGGACTCATCGGCGCCCTGGAGCTCTCCGAGGCCCACGAGGGCGTCGTCCTGCCGCACGAGGACGTCATGCCGCACATCGTCGAGGACCGCGCCGACCTGATGCGCGCCACCGCCGCCAACCTCGAACCGCTCCTTCTCACCTACCGCGGCGAGGGCACCAGGACCGGCGCGACCGCGGTCATCGAACGCGCCGTGGACCGCCCGCCGCTGCTCTCCACCACCACCGAGGACGGCTTCAGCCACCGCCTCTGGTCGGTCACCGACACGGCCGAACTCGCAGAGATCCAGGCCGACTTCGCCCACCGCCAGGCCCTGATCGCCGACGGCCACCACCGCTGGGCCACCTATCTGCGGCTGCGCGGCAACCACCCGTCGCCGTCCGCGTGGGATCACGGCCTGGTCCTGCTCGTGGACACGACCCGCTATCCGCTGCAGGTCCGCGCCATCCACCGCGTCCTGCACCGCCTCCCGGTCGCCGACGCCCTGACGGCCGTCGCCGACTCCTTCCGGGTACGCCGCATCGACGCCCCGCTCCCCCGCGCCCTGGACGCCCTCGCCGAAGCCGCCGCCGAGTCCAACGCGTTCCTGCTCGCCGGCGACGGCACGTACCACCTCGTCGACCGTCCGGACCCGGACCTGCTGGCCCGTACGATCCGCCGGGACCGCCCGGAGGCCTGGCGCACCCTGGACGCGACGGTCCTGCACTCCACGCTTCTGGACCACATCTGGCAGATCCCGGACGACCCGGAGCACATCGCGTACATCCACGACACCCGCGCCGCGGTCCAGAAGGCGGAACGCGACGGCGGTACGGCGGTCCTGATGCACCCGGTGCGCGAGGAGGTCGTCCGCGAACTGGCCCGCCAGGGCGTCACGATGCCCCGCAAGTCCACGTCCTTCGGCCCGAAGCCGGCCACGGGCCTGGTGCTGCGCAGCCTGGAGCACTGACTTCTCCCGCACACGCGATCTCCCGCACACGCGAAGGAGGGGCGGGACCGATCCGGTCCGCCCCTCCTTTTGTTGCCGCTACTTGCTTTCGTTTAGTTGCTTTCGTTTACTTGCTTTCGTTTGCCGCTACTCGTCGTCCGCGTCCTCGTCCTTCTCGGTGGCGGGCGCGGGCGTGGACTCTCCGTCCGCCGCATCGTCGAAGGCGTCGACGAACTCGACCCCGTCCAGCTCGGCGAGCCGGTCGGAGGCGTCGGTGCTGCCGTCCCGGTCGGCCTCGGCGGTCTTGGCGAACCACTCGCGCGCCTCGCTCTCCCGCCCGGCGGCGAGCAGCGCGTCGGCGTACGCGTACCGCAGCCGCGCGGTCCAGGGCTGCACGGAGTTCGACGCCAGCTCGGGGCTCTGCAGCGTCACGATCGCCGCGTCGAGCTGCCCCATGTCACGGCGCGCACCGGCGGCGACGAGACGCATCTCGACCTGCCCCGCCTTGTCGAGCTTCTGCACCTCGGGCTCACCGGCCATGTCGAGCGCCTTCTCGGGCCGGCCGAGCCCACGCTCACAGTCGGCCATGACGGGCCACAGCTCCGCGGACCCGGTCATCCGCCGCGCGGCCCGGAACTCGGCGAGCGCCTCGGAGTACTTCTGGTTCGCGTACGCGGCGAAGCCTGCCGCTTCCCGTACGGCGGCCACGCGGGAGGCGAGCCGCAGCGCGACCTTGGAGTAGCCGTATGCCTGCTCGGGGTCCTCGTCGATGGTCCTGGCGACCATCACCAGGTTCCTGGCGACGTCCTCCGCGAGCCCCTTCGGCAGGCTCTGCAGCTCCTGCCGTACGTCGGCGTCGATCTCCTCGCCGGTGACGTCATCCGGGATCGGCAGCCGCTTGATCGGCTCGCGGTCGGAGCGGTCGTCCCTGCGCGGGCCTCGGTCGTCCCGGCCGTCGCGCCCGCGGTAGCCGCCGCCACCGCGGCGGTCGTCGCGGCGGTCGTCACGGCGGTCGTCACGGCGGTCGTCACGGCGGAACCCGCCGGGGCGTCCGCCTCGGTCGTCGCGACGGGGGCCACGGCCACCGCGGTCGTCGCGGCGGTCGTCCCGGCCCCGGTAGCCGCCGCCTCCCCGCCGGTCGTCGTCACGGCGGAAGCCGCCGCGGTCGCCGTCACGGCGGTCATCGCGGCGGTCATCGCGGCGGTCATCGCGGCGGTCGTCGCGGCGGAAGCCACCACGGTCGCCGTCACGGCGGTCGTCCCGTCGGTCGTCGCGGCGAAAGCCACCACGGTCGCCGTCACGGCGGTCGTCCCGTCGGTCGTCGCGGCGAAAGCCTCGGTCGCGGTCGTCCCGTCGGTCGTCGCGACGGAACCCGCGGTCCCGGTCGTCGCGGCGGTCGTCACGCCTGTCGTCACGCCGGAAGGCGGGCCTCCCGCCACGGTCGTCGCGACGGAAGCCACCGCGGTCGCCGTCACGGCGGTCGTCGCGACGGAAGCCGCCACGGTCATTGTCACGCCGGTCATCTCGCCGGAACCCACGGTCCCGGTCTCGGTCCCGGTCCCGGTCCCGGTCGTCGCGCCGGCCGTAGCCACCGCGGTCACCGTCACGACGGGGTCCGCCGCGGTAGCCGCCCCGGTCCCCGTCGTCCCGCCGACGCTGCTCGCGTTCGGGACGATCATCGGGAGAGTTGGTCGACATCGGTGACTCCTGTCTTCGGTACCGCAGTCATTCTCGCGCACCCCGCTTCGGGCCGCGCTTCGACGAAAAACAAAAAGGACCCTTGGTCCCAGCGTGAACGCTGGGACCAAGGGTCCTCCTAAGAATTGTTCGGCGGCGTCCTACTCTCCCACAGGGTCCCCCCTGCAGTACCATCGGCGCTGTGAGGCTTAGCTTCCGGGTTCGGAATGTAACCGGGCGTTTCCCTCACGCTATGACCACCGAAACCCTATGAAGTATCCCGTTGAGAACGGGACGCTGAACAGGGCAGCGAACAAGCACACTCTTTAGTTGAGTAATTGTTCAGCCGACAGCAGCTGTTCGTTACTTCAGAACT
>NZ_JASCIR010000021.1 GCF_029968095.1 Streptomyces solicavernae
AGTGAGACTTTAGCGGAATCCCGGCCCCGAACCTAATCGGGGCCGCGTCCTTTCGAACGCGGATTCCACATTCCGCAAAAGCACACGAAAAGAAGACCGCGACGATGCGCGGTTCGTTCGTTGGGTTCTTGCTGAATGGCTGTCCGGGGACCAACCGGAGTCGGCGCTCACGTCGGACAACTCGAAGGACTCTACGTAGGCCGAATGGCCCTGTCAACCTCGGGGTCGGGTGGCTAGGGTGGCTGCATGACTACGCACGCGTGCAGCAATCAGTGGTGGGCCGCCTGACGGCGGCCGGACTCACGTGTGCATCAACGGCCGCCGCCTCGGCGGCCGTTTGCGTATCCCCTTCCTGAGGACCGCGGCTCGGCCGGCGGACCGGCGGTGGCCCTGACTCAGGAGGAAGCAGCAGTGACGCGGATCTTCAGTGGCATCAAGCCGACCGGCCACCTCACCTTGGGGAACTACCTGGGCGCGCTGCGCCAGTGGGTCGAGGTGGACCAGCACCGCGCGGAGGCGTTGTTCTGTGTGGTGGATCTGCACGCCCTGACCGTGGAACACGATCCCGCGCGTGTGCGCAGGCTCAGCCGGCAGGCGGCGACGCTGATGCTGGCGGCCGGGCTCGATCCGGAGCGGTGTGCGGTGTTCGTGCAGAGCCATGTCGACGAGCACGCGCGGCTGTCGTATCTCCTGGAGTGCGTCGCCACTGACGGGGAGATGCGGCGGATGATCCAGTACAAGGAGAAGTCCGTGCGCGAGCGGGAGCGGGGCGGGAGTGTGCGGCTGTCGCTGCTGACGTATCCCGTGCTGATGGCGGCGGACATCCTGGCCCATGGGGCGGACGAGGTTCCGGTGGGTGAGGACCAGACGCAGCATGTGGAGCTCACGCGGGATCTGGCGGTGCGGTTCAACCAGCGGTACGGGCACACCTTTGTGGTGCCGCGGGCTACGCCGCCGAAGACCGCCGCGCGTGTGATGGATCTGCAGGACCCGTCGTCGAAGATGGGGAAGTCCCATGAGTCGGCTGCCGGGATCGTCTATCTGCTGGACGAGCCGGATGTCGTACGGAAGAAGGTTCTGCGGGCGGTGACCGACGGTGGGCGGGAGGTCGTGTACGACCGTGAGGGCAAGCCCGGGGTGTCGAATCTGCTGGAGATTCTGGCGGCGTGCGAGGGGTGCCGGCCGGAGGAGCTGAGCGGCGGCTTCGACTCGTACGGGGAGTTGAAGAAGGCCGTCGCCGAGGCCGTGGTCGAGTTGCTGCGGCCGGTGCGGGAGCGGCACCGGGAGTTGTGTGCCGAGCCGGGGCGGGTCGACGCGGTGCTGCGGGCCGGGGCCGCGAAGGCGCGGGGAACGGCGCGGCCGACGGTCGATGCCGCGTACCGGGCGATGGGGCTGATGCCTGCCGGTGGCGGGGCCTGAGGAGCGTGCGGCGCCGTTCGAAGGGAACGGCGCCGCAGGTGTCTCAGCCGTTGCCGGAGGCGAGTGCGCGGCTGCGGTCGCGGGCGGCTTCGAGGGCGGCGATGAGGGCCGCGCGTACGCCGTGGTTCTCCAGCTCGCGGATGGCGTTGATGGTGGTGCCCGCGGGGGACGTGACGTTCTCGCGGAGCTTGACCGGGTGTTCGCCGCTGTCGCGGAGCATCACGGCGGCGCCGATGGCGGCCTGGACGATCAGGTCGTGGGCCTTGTCGCGGGGCAGGCCGAGGAGGATGCCGGCGTCGGTCATGGCCTCTACGAGGAAGTAGAAGTACGCCGGACCCGAGCCGGAGAGGGCCGTGCAGGCGTCCTGCTGGGCCTCGGGGACGCGCAGCGTCTTGCCGACGGCGCCGAAGATGTCCTCGGCGTGGCTGAGGTCGGCCGCGCTGGCGTGGGAGCCGGCGGAGATGACCGACATGCCCTCGTCGACGAGGACCGGGGTGTTCGGCATGACGCGGACGACCGGGGTGCTGCCGGGGAGGCGTTCCTCGATGAAGGCCGTGGTGATGCCCGCGGCCGCGCTGATGACCAGGCGGTCGACGGTGACGTGCGGGGCGAGTTCGTCGAGGAGTGCGCCCATGTCCTGCGGCTTGCAGGCGAGGATCAGGGTGTCGGCGTGCTTGGCGGCTTCGGCGTTGGTGACCGGGTCGACGCCGTAGCGGGTGCGGAGTTCCTCGGCTCGTTCGGCGCGGCGGGTGGTGACCAGGAGGTCGGCGGGGGCCCAGCCGGCCCGGATCATTCCGCTGAGCAGGGCCTCGCCGATCTTGCCGGTGCCGAGGACTGCGACTTTCTGGGTCATGAGCGGTGCCTTCCGGTGAGTCGTCCGCGGTCATCCTCGCATCGGGCGGCGGTGGCGCGACCGGGTGTCCGATGGGCGGTACGGCTTCCTCGTACGGGAATGCGCGCTCGTACGGGAATGCGCGCTCGTGCGGCAGTGCGCGCTCGTGCGGCAGTGCGCGCTCAGGGCGTCCGGCGGCGGAGGGTGGCGGCGCCGAGGGCCAGGACCAGGAGGGCGCAGGCGGCGACGACCAGGATGTCGCGGATGAAGTCGGCGGTGACGTCGGTGTTCCGGAGGACTTCGTTCATGCCGTCGACCGCGTACGACATGGGGAGGACGTCGGAGATCCCCTCCAGTACGGGGTGCATGGTGTCGCGCTGGGCGAAGAGGCCGCAGAGGAGGATCTGGGGGAAGATCACGGCCGGCATGAACTGGACGGCCTGGAACTCGGTGGCCGCGAAGGCGGAGACGAAGAGGCCGAGGGCCGTGCCGAGGAGGGCGTCAAGGAGAGCCACCAGGAGGAGCAGCCAGGGCGATCCGGTCACGTCGAGGCCGAGGACCCACAGGGCGAGGCCGGTGGCGAGGGCGGACTGGACGACGGCGAGCAGGCCGAAGGCGAGGGCGTACCCGAGGATCAGGTCGGCCTTGCCCAGGGGCAGGGCGAGGAGGCGTTCCAGGGTGCCGGAGGTGCGCTCGCGGAGGGTGGCGATGGACGTCACCAGGAACATCGTGATGAGCGGGAAGATGCCGAGCAGGGAGGCGCCGATGGTGTCGAACACGCGCGGGTTGCCGTCGAAGACGTAGCGCAGCAGGAGCAGCATCACGCACGGGACGAACAGCATCAGGGCGATCGAGCGCGGGTCGTGGCGGAGTTGGCGCAGCACGCGCGCGGTGGTGGCGAAGGTGCGGGGCGCGGAGAGGGCGGGGGCGCGGGGCGGGGTGGGGGCCTGGGCCGGGGCGGTGTCGGTTGCGGGGGTGGTCATCGCGCCGGCTCCTGTCGGTCGTCGTCGGTGGTGGTGGTGGCACGGTCGGCGTGCGCGCGGGCGTTGGCCTCGTCGACCAGGTGGAGGAAGGCGGACTCGACGCTGCCCGAGGTGCCGCGCAGGGCGTCCGGGGTGTCGTCGGCGAGGATCGCGCCCTCGCGCATGAGGAGGAGGCGGTGGCAGCGCTCGGCTTCGTCCATGACGTGCGAGGAGACGAGCAGGGTGGTGCCGCGCGTGGCGATGGTGTGGAAGAGGTTCCACAGGTCGCGGCGGAGGACCGGGTCGAGGCCGACGGTGGGTTCGTCGAGTACGAGGAGTTCGGGGCTGCCGAGCAGGGCCACGGCGAGCGAGGCGCGGCTGCGCTGGCCGCCTGAGAGGGTGCCGGCCAGGGCGTCGGCGTGCGAGGCGAGGTCGACGTCGTCGATGACGCGCGTGACGTCGGCGTGGCGGCGGGCGGCGGCCGCGCGGCCCGGGTCGAGGATCGCGGCGAAGTAGTCGAGGTTCTGGCGGACCGTCAGGTCGTCGTAGACGGACGGGTCCTGGGTGACGTACCCGATGCGGGAGCGGAGTTCGGGGGCGCCGGCCGGGCGGCCGAGGACCTGGAGGGTGCCGGTGACCTTGGCCTGGGTGCCGACGATCGCGCGCATCAGCGTGGTCTTGCCGCAGCCGGAGGGGCCGAGGAGTCCGGTGACCTGGCCGCGCGGCACGTCGAAGCCGAGGTCGCGGAGGACGGGGCGGCCGCCGCGTACGACGGAGAGGCCGGTGGCGTGGATCGCGGTGTGCACGGCTGCGCTCCTTCCGGACGAATAATTCATCACGTGATGAATAATCCTCCTGGGTAGGGCTTGGCGTCAACTGGTAGGGCTTGGCGTCAAGGTGCAGGGCGGGCGTCGGCGGACCGGGGCCGGCCGCCGGGCTGTGGCTACTTCCGCTACTCCCGCTACTCCCGCTACTTCCGCTTCTTCCTGCGGTTCGCCGGGTTGCCCGCGCGGCGGGACGTACGGCGTTCGTACTGCTTGACGGCGGCTTCGTACTCCGCGCGGCGGAGCTTTTCGCCGGGGGCCTCGGTGAGGGAGCGCAGGAAGTACGCGAGCAGCACGCCGACGAAACCGATCGCCGTCATGGAGCGCAGCGCCTGCTGGGTCCGCGGGTCCGGGCGCCGGTTGTACGCGTCCCAGGTGCGGCGGAACGCGAGCGCGCTGCACACCGCGAAGACGGCCACGACGAGCAGGTCGACGAAGGAGCCGACCTGGGCGATCTCCAGTCCCTCGTACGCGAACCGCAGCAGCAGGCAGCCGCCGAACGCGGCCGAGATCGAGCCGAGGGCGACGGCGGCGCGGCGCAGCCCGTACTTGCCGGAGTGGTCGAGCCAGTGCGTGCCGAAGAAGCGAATGGGCTCGGGCTCGGGGCCGCCCGGGCCGTCCTGGCCGGCCGGGCCTTCGGGGGTACGGGGTGCCGATTCGGATGCGTCGCTCACGGTGCCGATTATCGCGCGCGGCGGGCGCTGTACGGAGTGCGCGATACGGAGTGCGCGCTACCGCCCCCGAGGCCGCCCGTTGTCGGTGGGGCGCGCTAGTTTGGTCGGGTGGCCGGGCTGGGCGGCCGGCGGCGAGGTGACTGGGGGAGGTCGGCGCAGTGCGGCTGCGATCAGGGGATCCGGAGACGATCGGCGGCTACCCGCTGGAGGGGCGGCTCGGCGCGGGCGGCATGGGCACCGTCTATCTGGCGCGTACGGCGTCGGGGCGGCGGGTCGCGATCAAGCTGATCCATCAACAGTTCGCGGACGACGAGGAGTTCAGGACCCGGTTCCGGCAGGAGGTCTCGGCGGCCCGGCGGGTCAGCGGGGCGTTCACGGCGGCCGTGGTCGACGCCGACCCCGAGGGCGCGCACCCGTGGATGGCCACGGCGTACATCGAGGGCGCCACGCTCTCCGAACGGATCACCTCGGGCGGGCCGTTGGGCGGCGCCGAGCTGCGCACCCTCGCCGTCGGCCTGGCCGAGGCGCTGCGCGACATCCACCGGGTCGGCGTGGTGCACCGCGACCTCAAGCCGTCCAACGTGGTGCTCTCGGCGGAGGGCCCGCGCGTGATCGACTTCGGCATCTCGCGCGCCGCCGACCACCAGACGCTGACGATGACGGGGCGGGTCATCGGCACGCCGCCGTTCATGTCGCCCGAGCAGTTGCAGGCGCCGAGGGACGTGGGCCCGGAGTCGGACGTGTTCTCGCTCGCCACGCTGCTCGTGTTCGCGGCGACGGGGCAGGGGCCGTTCGACGCGGACAGCCCGTACCTCACGGCGTACCAAGTGGTGCACGAGGAGCCGCGGTTGAGCGCCGTGCCGGCGGAGCTGCGGGCGGTGGTCGAGCCGTGCCTCGCGAAGGACCCGGGCGCGCGGCCGTCCACGGACGAGCTGCTCGCCCAGCTCCTCGCGCTGCCGGAGGACTTCGGGGCGGGGGCGGGTGGCGCGGCCGGAGGTGCCGTGGACTCCGCGACGCAGGTGCTCGGCGGCGGCGCGGGTGATCTGTCCCGTTCGCAGCCGGACCAGGTGGGGCCCCGTACCGGCTCGCGCACGCTCACCGGCATCGGGCCCGGCCTGCGCAGGCGTTGGCGGTCCGTGCTCGCGGCGGCCCTGGCGGTGGCTGCCGTCGCGGGCGGCGTCGCCTGGCTCGGCCCGGACCGCGGCGCGGGCACGCAGAACACGGCGCAGGGCGGCGGACCCGCGTCCCCGTCCACCGGGAAGCCGCTGCCCGAGGGCTTCGCGCCCTGGGAGACGTCGGTGCGGGGCGGGAAGGGCATCCCCGACGAGCTGCGCTGCGTGCCGCGCGGCGCCGACCTGTACTGCGGGGGCGGCGGCGTAGTCGCCACCCGCCTGCGGGCCGCCGACGGCAAGCGTTTGTGGACGGTACGGAGCCCTGGGGTGCCGGCGAACGGGATGCACTTCGTCGGGGTGACGGGGACGGGCACAGGCATGAGCACGGGCGGGGGCACAGGCACGGGCGGGGAGCCGGTGTCCGGGGCGGCGGCATCGAGGGGCGAGGGCCCGCGTGCCGCTGCGTCGGGGGGCGAGGGCCCGGGTGCCGCTGCGGCCGGGGGCGTGACCGTCGTCGGGTACCGCATCCCCGCCGAGTCCGCGCCGGAACAGGTCGTCGCGCTGACCGAGGCCGGCAAGGAGCGCTGGTCCGCGCCGCTGGGCGGGGAGTCGACGCTGCTCACGGGCCGTACGCAGAGCGCTGTGCTCTACCGCGGGGACGTGCTGTCCGTCGACCCGGCGGGTACGCGGATCGAGGCGCGGCGGGCGGGCGGTGACGGCAGCGTGCGCTGGTCCCGGCCCTTCCCGCCCGGTACGCAGTGCGTGCCGTACGCCCCGAATCCGCGCGCGGCCCGGCTCTACGCGCTCTGCGCGTCGGCGGCGGAGGTGGAGTCCGTGCAGGTCACCCGGCCGACGTTGCGCGTACTCGACCCGGCGGACGGGCGGCTCGGCGAGCCGGTCCAGCTGACGGGGCGGTGGCGGCCCGTCGGTGAGGCGGACGGCAAGCTCGTCCTCGCCGAGGAGCGGATGGAGGGGCTGGACTTCGCCGGGTACTCGGCGGTGGCGCTGTTCGACCCGCGGACCGGGAAGGTCGCCGAGCATCCGCTGCGCGGGGCGGACGGGGGCGCGGTCACGGTCGACGAGGGCGCGGATCCCACGGTCGTCGCGGGCGCGCTGCACTTCGTGGAGCGGAGCGGACAGGTGTACTGCGTGGACCCGGCGAGCGGGCGGGTGCGGTGGTCGCGGCAGACCGGCGTCGAGTGGGCCTCGGCGCCGGTCGCCTCCGACGGGGTGCTGTACTTCGGCTCGGCCAGCGGGCGCGTCGCCGCGCTCGGCGCGCGCGAGGGCGAGCTGCGGTGGTCCTCGCCGCCTCGGGTCGAGAGTCCTGGGAGCGAGATGGGGGCGACGGCCCGAGTGGTGGTGGCCGGTCGGGCGGTGATTGCTTCCGCGGGCGGGAACACGGTGTTCGGGTTCGATGCGGAGCGGCCGCCGTCGGAAGGGTGAGGGCTGTCCCTCCCCTGGCCTTCCGGTGGGCCGGGCCCGAGCTTCCGCGCGTACCCGCCGTGGTGTGTCCGCCTCATCAGCGACTGACCGTCCATCGTGGCTGGTCGCGCCCACGCGGCGGAGCCGCATATGTCACAGCCCCGCGCCCCTCATCGGGGCGCCCCGGCCCGCCGCCGTACGAAACGCTCAGCAGCGCGGTGCCACGTACCCGTCGCTGCCCGTGCGGATGTACGCGTCCGAGACGTACCGGCCCGTGCCTATTCGGCTCCAGATGCGGGTCGTCCCCAGCGGGCCCGTGATCGTCTGGCCCGGGGTCTGGCACTGCAGGGTGACGCGGCTGCCCGCGTCGAGGCGGCCGACCTTGGCGTACGAAGTGCCGGGGCCCGAGCGGACGTTGACATCCGCCACCACCGTGTACGTACGCGTGCTGGCCGCCGCGGTCTGCATCGCCGAGGCCGTGTCTCTGATCGTGACCTGCTCACTCATGCTGCACTCCCCCGTGTCAGCGGCACGCCGCTGTGCGTGCCGTCCCCCATGAGGACGAACGGAGGGCCCCCGCCAGTTCCCTGGACGGGGGCCCACCGCAACGCAAAGTGACTCAGCCGAGCTTGGAGACGTCCCGCACCGCGCCCTTGTCCGCGCTGGTCGCCATCGCCGCGTACGCCCGCAGCGCGGCGGAGACCTTGCGCTCGCGGCCCTTCGGGGCGTACGTGCCGCCGAGCGTCGTCTCGCGACGCGCCAACTCGTCCTCGTCGACGAGGAGTTCGATCTGGCGGTTCGGGATGTCGATGCGGATGCGGTCGCCGTCCTCGACCAGGGCGATCGTGCCGCCGGAGGCCGCCTCGGGCGAGGCGTGGCCGATGGACAGGCCCGAAGTGCCGCCGGAGAAGCGGCCGTCGGTGATCAGCGCGCAGGCCTTGCCGAGGCCGCGGCCCTTCAGGTACGAGGTCGGGTAGAGCATCTCCTGCATGCCGGGGCCGCCCTTCGGGCCCTCGTACCGGATGACGACGACATCGCCCTCCTTGACCTGCTGCGTGAGGATCTTCTCGACCGCCTGCTCCTGCGACTCGCAGACGACCGCCGGGCCCTCGAACGTCCAGATCGACTCGTCGACGCCCGCCGTCTTCACGACGCAGCCGTCCACCGCCAGGTTGCCCTTGAGGACCGCGAGGCCGCCGTCCTTGGAGTAGGCGTGGGCGACGGAGCGGATGCAGCCGCCCTCGGCGTCCGTGTCCAGGGTGTCCCAGCGCTCGGACTGCGAGAAGGCCTCGGCGGTGCGCTTGCAGCCGGGCGCCGCGTGCCACAGCTCCTCGGCCTCGGCGGAGACGGCACCACTGCGCACATCCCACTCGGCCAGCCAGCTGTCGAGGTCGGCGGAGTGCACGGAGTGCACGTCCTTGTTGAGCAGGCCGCCGCGGTGCAGCTCGCCGAGCAGGGCCGGGATGCCGCCCGCGCGGTGCACGTCCTCCATGTAGTACGTCTTGCTGCCCGCGACGTTCGGGGCGACCTTCGACAGGCACGGCACCCGGCGCGAGACCGCGTCGATGGCGTCGAGCCCGAACGGAACGCCCGCCTCCTGCGCGGCGGCGAGCAGGTGCAGGATCGTGTTGGTGGAGCCGCCCATGGCGATGTCGAGGGCCATGGCGTTCTCGAAGGCGTTGAACGTGGCGATGTTGCGCGGCAGCACGGACGCGTCGTCCTGGCCGTAGTACCGCTCGGTGAGCTCGACGACCGTGCGGCCCGCGCGCTCGTACAGGCTCTTGCGGGCCGTGTGCGTGGCGAGGACGGAGCCGTTGCCCGGCAGGGACAGGCCGATGGCCTCGGTCAGGCAGTTCATGGAGTTGGCCGTGAACATGCCGGAACAGGAGCCGCAGGTCGGGCAGGCGTTCTCCTCGATGCGGAGCATGTCCTCGTCGGAGATCTTGTCGTTGACCGCGTCCGACATCGCGTCGACCAGGTCGAGCGTGCGGACCGTGCCGTCGACGAGGGTGGCGCGGCCGGACTCCATCGGGCCGCCGGAGACGAAGACCGTCGGGATGTTCAGGCGCAGGGCGGCGTTCAGCATGCCCGGCGTGATCTTGTCGCAGTTGGAGATGCAGATCAGGGCGTCCGCGCAGTGCGCCTCGACCATGTACTCCACGCTGTCCGCGATCAGGTCGCGGGACGGCAGGGAGTAGAGCATGCCGCCGTGGCCCATCGCGATGCCGTCGTCCACGGCGATGGTGTTGAACTCGCGCGGGATGCCGCCCGCTTCCTTGATCGCCTCGGAGACGATCCGGCCGACCGGCTGCAGATGCGTGTGGCCGGGCACGAACTCCGTGAAGGAGTTGGCGACGGCGATGACGGGCTTCCGGCCGATGTCCGCGCCGGGTACACCGGAGGCCCGCATAAGGGCGCGGGCGCCCGCCATGTTGCGGCCGTGGGTGACTGTGCGCGACCTCAGCTCGGGCATCGCCGCTCGCTTCCTACTCCAGGCCCTGCGACGGGTCGGCGGGGCCTACTACGGGTCAGACTGCCTTCGAGAGTACGCCCAAGATCCAAGATCCGGACACCCTGTCCGAAATGCGGGACGCCGCGCTCACGTACCGGGCACCGCGGCCCGGCGTACGGCGCTCAAGGCTGCGTCAGGTACCGCTGCAGCGTCGGCGCGACCTGCGCGATGATCTCCTCCTGGTCCACCGACGCCAGCGGCTCCACCTTGATCACGTACCGCACGAAGGCGATCCCGATCATGTGCGAGGCGGCGAGCTCCGCGCGGAACTTCGGCTCCGGCACGTCCAGGTCGCCCGCGACCCGCTCCAGGAGCCGGCGCAGTACGAACGAACGCAGCGCCTTGGCCGCCGCCTCGTGCGTCACCGCGGAGCGGATCACGGCGAGGAGCGGGGCGCGCGTGGCCGGGTTCTCCCAGATTGAGAAGAAGAACCGGGCGAGCCGCTCGCCGACCTGCTCGGGGCCTTCGGCCATGACGGCGGGGAGGATCAGGGCGGGCTCGAAGCTGACCTCGATCGCGGCGGCGAAGACCTCGTCCTTGCTGCCGAAGTAGTGGTGCACGAGCGCCGGGTCGACGCCCGCGACCTTGGCGATGCCGCGTACGGACGTCTTGTCGTAGCCGCGCGCGGCGAACTCGGAGCGGGCCGCCGTCAGGATCCGCTCGCGGGCCGCGGGGCCCTGGTCCTGCTCGGTGCGCGAGGGCCGCCCGCGGCGGCGCGGGGGCTCGGCGGGCCGGTCGGGCTCGGCGGGCCGGTCGGGCTGGTCGGGCTCGGCGGGCCGGTCGGGCTCGGCGGGCCCGCCGTTCACGCGCGCTCCGAAGCGGCCCGGCCGGAGGACGCCCGGCCAGACGAAGCGCCACCGGACGAAGCCCCGCCGGACGAAGCCCTGCCGGACGAAGCCCCGCCGGACGAAGCCCCGCCCGCGGGCGCCCGGCCGGAGGGCGCCCCGCCGGAAGCAGCCCCGCTCAGGGCGGACGCGAGGTGGAGCCGGGTGAAGGCCAGGGCCTCGGCGAGGTCGGCCTCGCGCTCGGCGCTGGACATGGCGCGGCGGGTGTTGACCTCGATCACGACATGGCCGTCGAAGCCGCCGAGCGCGAGCCGTTCGAGGAGTTCGGCGCAGGGCTGGGTGCCGCGCCCCGGGACCAGGTGCTCGTCCTTGGCGGAGCCGTTGCCGTCGGCGAGGTGGATGTGGGCGAGCCGGTCGCCCATGCGGTCCACCATCTCCAGGGCCTCGGTGCGGGCGGTCGCCGTGTGCGAGAGGTCGACGGTGAAGTGCCGGTAGTCGTCCTTGGTGACGTCCCACTCGGGTGCGTACGCGAGCATCTCGCGGTCGCGGTAGCGCCACGGGTACATGTTCTCCACCGCGAACCGCACGTCCGTCTCGTCGGCCATCCGCCACAGGCCGGTGACGAAGTCACGCGCGTACTGCCGCTGCCAGCGGAACGGCGGGTGCACGACGACCGTGGACGCGCCGAGCTTCTCGGCGGCGGCCTGGGCGCGCTGGAGCTTCACCCACGGGTCGGTGGTCCAGACGCGCTGCGTGATCAGCAGGCAGGGCGCGTGCACGGCGAGGACCGGGATGCCGTGGTAGTCGGAGAGGCGGCGCAGGGCCTCGATGTCCTGGCTGACGGGGTCGGTCCAGACCATGACCTCGACGCCGTCGTACCCGAGGCGCGCGGCGATCTCGAAGGCCGTCGCCGTCGACTCCGGATAGACCGAGGCGGTCGACAGGGCGACCTTCGCATCCGGGACGCGCACCACTGGTTCTGCCACGAAGGACAGGGTACGGGCCACGGGGCCCCGCCCGGACGGTGACGTCCGGCACTCACGGAGCAGGGGTGGTCATGCTCTCGTCCAGCTGGACGCCCTCCGGAAGGTGGTCGAGGCGGCGCAGGATGACGCCCTCGCGCAGCGCCCAGGGGCAGATCTCCAGGGTCTCGACGCCGAACAGGTCCATGGCCCCCTCGGCGACGAGCGCGCCCGCGAGCAGCTGGGCCGCGCGCCCCTCGGACACCCCGGGCAGCTCGCCGCGCTCGGCCACGGTCATCGCGGCCAGCTGCGGAACCCAGTCCTCCAGGGTCTTCCGCTTCAGCTCCCGCTGGATGTAGAGCCCCTCGGCGGAACGCGCGGCTCCGGCGAGCCTGGCCAGCTGCTTGAAGGTCTTCGATGTGGCGACCACGTGGTTCGGCGAGCCGAAGCGGCTGAACTCGCCGACGGTTCGGGCGATCTGGGCCCGTACGTGCCGGCGCAGCGCCTTGACGTCCTGCGGGTCGGCGGGGTCGGCGGGCAGCCAGGCGGAGGTGAGCCGGCCGGCGCCGAGCGGCAGCGAGACGGCCGCGTCGGGGTCCTCGTCGATGCCGTACGCGATCTCCAGGGAGCCGCCGCCGATGTCGAGGACGAGCAGCTTGCCCGCGGACCAGCCGAACCAGCGGCGGGCCGCGAGGAACGTGAGCCGCGCCTCGTCCTCGCCGCTGAGCACCTGCAGCTCGACCCCGGTGGCCTCCTTGACCGCGCGCAGCACCGCGTCGGCGTTGCTCGCCTCGCGCACGGCGGAGGTGGCGAAGGAGAGTACCTCCTCGCAGCCCTTGTCCTCGGCGGCCTCCAGGGCCTCAAGGACGGTCGTGATCAGCCGGTCGACGCCCTCGGGGCCGATCGCGCCCGCGGGGTCGAGGAGTTGGGCGAGCCGCAGCTCCGCCTTGTGCGAGTGCGCGGGCAGCGGTCGCGCGCCGGGGTGGGCGTCCACCACCAGCAGATGCACCGTGTTCGAACCCACGTCGAGGACACCGAGTCTCATACGGAAAACGCTAGCGCCCTCCGCAGGCCCACCGGTCCACTCCACCAGGTCCGCACGCATACCCTGGATCTGTGGCCAAGACGAAAAAGGCGAAGACCGACAAATCTTCCACGGCACCCAAGAAGAACGGGAAGAGCGGGAAGAACGGGCAGAGCGGGACGAACGGCAAGCACGACGGCAAGCACGGCAAGAAGGCCGGGGCCGCCGTGCCGGACGAGCAGGGCCTGGACTTCGCCCGCGCGTGGGTCGAGTTTCCCGACCCTGCCGACGACGAGCAGGTCTTCCGCTGCGACCTGACCTGGCTCACCTCGCGCTGGACCTGCATCTTCGGCAGCGGCTGCCAGGGCATCCAGGCGGGGCGCGCCGACGACGGCTGCTGCACGCTCGGGGCGCACTTCTCCGACGAGGACGACGAGAAGCGCGTCGCAGGGCATGTGGCCAAGCTCACGCCGGAGATCTGGCAGCACCACGACGTGGGCATGGAGACCGGCTGGATCCAGGAGGACGAGGACGGCGAGCGCCAGACCCGCCGCTTCGAGGGTTCCTGCATCTTCCAGAACCGCCCGGGTTTCGCGGGCGGCGCGGGCTGCTCGCTGCACATCCTGGCGCTGCGCGAGGGCCGCGAGCCCCTGGAGACCAAGCCGGACGTCTGCTGGCAGCTCCCGGTCCGCAGGACGTACGAGTGGATCGACCGGCCCGACGACACCCGGGTGCTGCAGATCTCCATCGGCGAGTACGACCGCAGGGGCTGGGGCCCGGGCGGCCACGACCTGCACTGGTGGTGCACCTCGGCGACCTCGGCGCACGGCGCGGGCGAGCCGGTGTACGTCTCGTACCGCCCGGAGCTGATCGAGCTGATGGGCAAGGAGGGGTACGAGCGGCTGGCCGAGCTGTGCGAGGAGCGGCTGGCGTCCCAGCTCCCGCTGCTGGCCCCGCATCCGGCGGACCCCGCCTGAGCCCTGCGCGGCGCCTCGGGCCGGGCTGCTGAACCGTCACTGCTCGGCGTTGCACCGTCACTGCTCGGCGTTGCTGAACCGTCACTGCCCGGCGATGCACCGTCACTGCTCGGCGTTGCTGAACCGTCACTGCTCAGGGCTGCTGAACCGTCACTGCTCAGGGCTGCTGAACCGTCACTGCTCAGCGGTACGGGCTCGGTGAGCCCGAACCCGAAGGGCTTGTCGTCGGGTCCGTGGGCGAGGGGCCGGTGGGGCTCGGCTCGGTCGGCGTCGGGTCCGTCGGCGAGGGGTCGGTGGGGCTCGGGTCGGTCGGAGTGGGGTCCGTCGGCGTGGGGTCCGTGGGGCTCGGGTCGGTCGGCGTCGGGTCGGTGGGCGTGGGGTCCGTGGGGGTCGGGTCGGGCGGCGAGGTGGGGCGGCCCGGGTCGCTGGGCGAGGGGGAGCCCGCGCCGCGCCCGTCGATCACCACCACCGAGTTCCCCGGACCGATCCGCACGCGCGCGTGCCACGTGCCCGCGGGCTCCCGGCTCTCGTCGACGTACACCCGGACCGTCGTGGACTGCCCCGGTTCGAGCACCCCCGTGGTCCGGCTCAGCCGCAGCCAGGACGCGCCCTCGTACGCCGACCAGTGCACCGGGGCGCCTCCGGACGCGGTCAGCGTGATGAGCGTCGAACCCCCGCCGGGCTGGGCGTCCACGGTCAGCCGCCCGGGCCCCACCCCCGTACGCGAAGGGGCGGCGCCGGGGCTGATCACCTCGACCGAGACGTCCGAGGCGCGGCCGTCGTCCGTGAATCCGGGGTCGGGCTCGCTGCGCGCGTTGCCCGCGTTCTCGTAGTGGTCCGCGCGGCCGCCCTCCAGGCCCTCGCCGCTGTCCTCGCTGGCGGTGACCGAGCGGCCGTCCATCGCCTCGCCGGTCAGCGGTGCGCCCCGGTAGGCCGCCCACAGGGCGAGCACCGGGGCCGCGACGACGGTGGCCACGACCGTCGTCGTCACCGCGCGTGCGCGCATCCGGTCCCGGCGGGCCGCGTGGTCCTTGGGGTCCATGGGGAAGCCCCGCCGGTCGAACCGCGGCGCCTGCCCACGCGCGCGTGGCGCGCGCGCCATCGCGCCGTGCACGGCGGCCCGCGGCGCCGGGACCACCGGCAGCGCGGCGGGCGCGGCCGCGGTGCCCGGCCAGGCGACGGCCCCCGCGCGCTCGGCGGTACGGCGGCAGCGTGGGCAGTCGTCGACGTGCCGGACCAGCTCGCGGCGGAGCGCCGCACCCAGGAACACCTGCTGGTCGCCGGTGAGCCGGACGATTCCCGGGCAGGCGCCCTTCTCGACGACGGCGAGCGCGGCCCGGGTGCGCTCCACCTCGCAGGCCGCGGCGGCGAGCAGCTCACGCGCGGCGTCCCCGTCGAGGCCGAGCACGGCCGCGACCTCGCCGGCCGACAGGCCGTGCCGGACCGCGAGCTCCAGGGCCTCGCGCTGCTCGGGGGTGGTGCCTGCGGCCTCCGGCCAGGCCAGCAGGGCGAGTTGGCGCCGCCGCTCCCCGTCGACCGCGTCCGGGACGGACGCCGCCCCGCCGCCGCTCTGCGCGGGCCGGCCCGCCACATGGGCGCCGCCCTGCCGCTTGCGCCTGGCCTCGGCGAGCCGGCGCAGACAGGACCAGCGCGCGAGCGCGTACAGCCACGCGCGGCGGGCGTCCGGCTTCTCGGGGGCGCGTGACGAGCGCCGTTCGGCGAGCGCGAGGACGTCGCCGAGCGCGGCGGTGGCGGCGTCGTGGTCGCACAGCACGGACAGGCAGTACGTGAACAGGCCGTCCAGATAGGGCTCGTGGCGCGCCGACGGTTCCTGCGGGACGGTCCTGGGCGCACGACGGTGCGCCCGGTGTGCGCCGGTGGTCTTCGTGGGATGCTCCGGGCTACTGGTCGTCACGCGTGCGACGGTATGGGCCGGGCCCTGCGGCGGTCCGCCCGCTTCCGCACCTTTAATCCTTACGGGTGAACAGATCCCTCGAAAGGGGACAGGAACGCCGCATTCCGTCGCGGTGGCCGGGCGGGGGCGCAAAGGAGCACGCCCCGGTGCACAGGTGCCGGGAGGGCGGTCACGACCGCCCCCGGGCCGGATTGTCAGTGGCCCCCGCTACGGTTTCGCACATGGCTGCCCGTACGAAATCCACCAAGGACCGTCCGTCGTACCGCTGCACGGAGTGCGGCTGGCAGACGGCCAAGTGGCTCGGCCGCTGCCCCGAGTGCCAGGCCTGGGGCACGGTCGAGGAGTACGGCGCGCCCGCGGTCCGCACCACCGCCCCCGGCCGCGTCACCAACTCCGCGCTTCCCATCGGCCAGGTCGACGGCCGCCAGGCCACCGCCCGCTCCACCGGTGTGGACGAGCTGGACCGGGTGCTCGGCGGCGGCCTCGTGCCCGGCGCCGTGGCGCTGCTCGCGGGCGAGCCCGGCGTCGGCAAGTCCACGCTGCTGCTCGACGTGGCGGCGAAGGCGGCGAGCGACGAGCACCGCACGCTCTATGTCACGGGCGAGGAGTCCGCGAGCCAGGTCCGCCTGCGCGCCGACCGCATCGACGCTCTGAACGACCACCTGTATCTGGCCGCCGAGACCGATCTCTCCGCCGTTCTGGGCCACTTGGACGCGGTCAAGCCCTCGCTCCTGGTCCTCGACTCGGTGCAGACGGTCGCCTCGCCGGAGATCGACGGCGCCCCCGGCGGCATGGCCCAGGTGCGCGAGGTCGCGGGCGCCCTGATCCGCGCCTCCAAGGAACGCGGCATGTCCACGCTCCTCGTCGGCCACGTCACGAAGGACGGCGCCATCGCGGGCCCCCGCCTCCTGGAGCACCTGGTGGACGTGGTGCTGCACTTCGAGGGCGACCGGCACGCGCGCCTGCGCCTGGTCCGCGGCGTCAAGAACCGTTACGGGGCGACGGACGAGGTCGGCTGCTTCGAGCTGCACGACGAGGGCATCACCGGACTCGCCGACCCCAGCGGCCTCTTCCTCACCCGCCGCGCGGAGCCCGTCCCCGGCACCTGCCTGACCGTCACCCTCGAAGGGCGCCGCCCCCTGGTCGCCGAGGTCCAGGCGCTCACGGTCGACTCCCAGATCCCCTCCCCCAGGCGTACGACCTCCGGTCTGGAGACCTCCCGCGTCTCGATGATGCTCGCCGTCCTCGAACAGCGCGGCCGCATCAGCGCCCTGGGCAAACGGGACATCTACAGCGCGACGGTCGGCGGCGTGAAGCTCTCCGAGCCCGCCGCCGACCTGGCGGTCGCCCTCGCCCTGGCCAGCGCGGCCAGCGACACCCCGCTGCCGAAGAACCTGGTCGCGATCGGCGAGGTCGGCCTCGCGGGCGAGGTCAGAAGGGTCACCGGCGTCCAGCGCAGACTGGCCGAGGCCCACCGCCTGGGCTTCACGCACGCACTCGTGCCCGGCGACCCGGGCAAGGTCCCGGCCGGCATGAAGGTGACCGAGGTCGCCGACATGGGCGACGCCCTGCGCGTGCTGCCGAGATCCCGCCGCAGAGAGCCCCGCGAGGGGTAGGCCCTGCCTTCGGAGCACCGCACCTTGGGGAGCAGGCGGGACTCTGCGGACACTGCCGGGGACCGCCGGTAGACTTTGCCCCGGTCTCGCCCATCCGTACGAACCAGGGGCCGTACGAGCAAGGGCCGTACGGCACCGCGCACCAGGCGTTCCGTACACACCGAGGGCGAGGAAACCGCGACCGGAGGAGTGCAGTGGCAGCCAATGACCGGGCGGCAGCTCCCGGCAAGTCGGGTGGGAGCTCCGGCGACGGTTCGACGGGGTTGATGCGCTCCTCGCTGAGCGCGGTCGCGCCCGGTACGGCACTGCGCGACGGCCTGGAGCGCATCCTGCGCGGCAACACCGGCGGGCTCATCGTGCTCGGCTCGGACAAGACCGTCGAGGTGATGTGCACCGGCGGCTTCGTGCTCGACGTGGAGTTCACCGCGACGCGACTGCGCGAGCTCTGCAAGCTCGACGGTGGCATCGTGGTCTCGTCGGACCTCTCGAAGATCCTGCGGGCCGGCGTCCAGCTCGTGCCGGACCCGACGATCCCCACCGAGGAGACCGGCACCCGGCACCGCACCGCGGACCGGGTCAGCAAGCAGGTCGACTTCCCCGTGGTCTCGGTCTCCCAGTCGATGCGCCTGATCGCGCTGTACGTCGACGGGCAGCGCCGCGTCCTTGAGGACTCCGCCGCGATCCTGTCCCGCGCCAACCAGGCCCTGGCCACCCTTGAGCGGTACAAGCTCCGCCTGGACGAGGTCGCGGGCACGCTCTCCGCCCTGGAGATCGAAGACCTGGTGACGGTCCGGGACGTGACGGCGGTCGCCCAGCGCCTGGAGATGGTCCGCCGCATCGCCACGGAGATCGCCGAGTACGTGGTGGAGCTCGGCACCGACGGCCGCCTTCTCGCCCTGCAGCTGGACGAGTTGATCGCGGGCGTCGAGCCGGAGCGCGAACTCGTCGTACGGGACTACGTGCCGGCGCCGACCGCCAGGCGCTCCCGCACCGTCGAGGAAGCGCTCCACGAACTCAACGACCTCACCCACCCCGAACTGCTCGAACTGCCCATAGTGGCAAGGGCGTTGGGGTACACGGGTTCGCCCGAGACGCTGGACTCGGCGGTCTCGCCGCGCGGCTTCCGGCTGCTCGCCAAGGTGCCGCGGCTGCCCGGCGCGATCATCGACCGCCTGGTGGAGCACTTCGGCGGCCTGCAGAAGCTGCTCGCCGCGAGCGTGGACGACCTGCAGACGGTGGACGGCGTCGGCGAGGCGCGTGCGCGCAGCGTCCGCGAGGGGCTGTCCCGGCTGGCGGAGTCGTCGATTCTGGAGCGGTACGTGTAGCTGGGGCGGGTCTTACGTCGACCGCCCCTCGCCGTCGTCCGGGGCAGGTCTTCCGGGGCAGGTCTGCTGGCGGCTGCCGCCCCGGACCCCGCCCCGCTCCCTTTCCGGCCTCCACCTCGAACGCCGGACGGGCTGATGGTTACGCCTCCTTGAGCACGAACGACGTCCGTGCCGTCGGCAGCCCCGGCGTCTTCGCCTCGACCAAGTACGTACCGGGCTCGGCCGAGCCGGGCCGTGGGGTGGCGCACTGCTTCTCGCTCGGCTTGCGGTCCCAGTCGACGGTGTGCGTGAACTTCCCGCCCTGGGCCACCTTCAGGAACACATGGCCGGGTCCGGCCGGGCAGTCGTCCGAGGCCCACAGGACGTCGCCGCCGTCGGCCTGAGTGATCGTCAGGACCGTGCCCTCGGGGCCGACGTCGATCTTGCAAGGGCCGGCCGAGGTGTTCTCGGCGATCAGCTCGAACTTCGGCTTCTCGTCCGGCTCGTACTCGTTGCGGACGCTGCGCAGGGTCCACATCACCTGGGACGGCGTGCAGTTGGCGAGCGCCGCGCCCGCGGGCACGCGCGTACCGGAGCCGTCGGCTACGCCGTTCTCGCCCACGTCACCCTTGGTACCGCCGGCGCCCCCCGCGCCGCCGCCCGAGCCCGAACCGGAACCACCGCCCGACCCCCCGCCGTCGCCCGACTCATCCCGTCCGCCCGGCTGTTCGCTGATCGCGGGGCCGGAACCGGAGGGTCCGGGAGTGATGGAGGGCGCGGGCCCCTTGCCGTCCGGCGTGCCCGATCCCCGGGTGACGCTGCCGCCACCGCCGGTGACGGCCCAGGCGGCGAGCAGCGCGAGCACCGCGACCACGGACAGCAGAACCGCCCTCCGGCGCCAGTAGATGGACGAGGGAAGCGGCCCGATCGGATTACGCAGAGATCCCACGGACCGAACCTTACGAGAGATCGGCCCCAACTCCCGCCCCCACCCGCCGCCCTGGCCCCGGACTTTTACGGATCATCAGCCCGCAGCCCGACCCTGCGGGCACCGGAACACGACCTGCGTACGGCATGCTCCCGGCCGTGCGCGGGAGGCGGGCTGGTCTCGTCGGCCCGTGGCGTCCAGGACCATGGAGGGCATGGACAGCAACACTCCGGTCGACACCTCCGACCTCTACCGCGACATCACCGGCTTCGCGCACGACACCCCGGCCTGGCTGCAGACCGTGGCCGAAGTGTGGACCGAGCTCGGGCTGTTGCTCTTCGGCGTGCTCTTCACGGTGGCCTGGTGGCGTGCGCGGCGCGGCGATCCGCGCGCCCTGGCGATATCGGTGCTCGCGCCGCTCGGCACCGCTTTCGCCTATGTGGTCAGCGAGTTGTTCAAGTCGGTGGTGGACGAGGACCGGCCGTGCCGGGCGGTCGCGGGTGCGGCGGCGTCCCTGGTGGAGTGCCCGCCGGTGGGCGACTGGTCCTTCCCCAGCAACCACTCCACGATCGCGGGCGCCGCCGCCGTCGCCCTGCTGCTCGCCCGGCGCTCGCTCGCCTGGCTGACGCTGCCGATGGCGGTCCTGATGGCGTTCTCGCGGGTCTTCGTCGGCGTGCATTACCCGCACGACGTGGCGGTGGGCCTGCTGCTCGGCGCGCTCGTCGCGTTCCTCGTCGTACGGATCGGGGCCCGGCCCGGCGCGCGGGTCGTCGGGGCGATGCGCGGCTCGTCAACGGGCGCGGTCCGCTGGTTCGCCGGTCCCGGTGACGACGCCGTACGGGGTGCGGCGCCCGGCGGGTACGCGGCCGCGCCCCCGCAGCCCGGCCCGTACCAGGACGAGCGGACCCGCTGAGGCGACGGGGCGACGGGGCGGCGGACCGCGTACGGCACGGCAATGTCCCCGCCCCCAACTCGCCCGTGGGACACTCGCCGTGCCATGACTGCGACCGCTTCCACACCCCAAGCACCCGACGCTCCCGACGCGTCGCACTCGCTCCACGCGCCCGTCATCGCGTGGTTCGAGGCGCACGCACGCGACCTGCCCTGGCGCCGCCCCGACGCGGGCCCGTGGGGCGTGATGGTCAGCGAGTTCATGCTGCAGCAGACCCCGGTCAGCCGGGTCCTGCCGGTGTACGAGCAGTGGCTCGCGCGCTGGCCGCGCCCCGCCGACCTGGCCAAGGAACCGCCCGGCGAGGCGGTCCGTGCCTGGGGCCGGCTCGGCTACCCGCGCCGCGCGCTGCGGCTGCACGGCGCGGCCGTGGCGATAACGGAACGGCACGGCGGCGACGTACCGCGCAGGCACGCGCAGCTGCTCGCGCTGCCCGGCATCGGGGAGTACACGGCGGCGGCCGTGGCCTCGTTCGCGTACGGGCAGCGCCATGCGGTGCTCGACACGAACGTGCGCCGGGTGTTCGCGCGGGCGGCGACCGGCGTGCAGTACCCGCCGAACGCCACCACCGCCGCCGAGCGCAAGCTGGCCCGCGCGCTGCTGCCCGAGGAGGACGCCACGGCCGCGCGCTGGGCCGCCGCCTCGATGGAGCTCGGCGCGCTTGTCTGCACCGCGAAGAACGAGGACTGCGCGCGCTGCCCGATCGCCGCCCAGTGCGCCTGGCGGCTCGCCGGGAAGCCCGCGCACGAAGGCCCCGCCCGGCGCGGCCAGACGTACGCGGGCACCGACCGGCAGGTGCGCGGCAAGCTGCTCGCCGTGCTGCGGGAGGCCGTCGCGCCGGTGCCGCAGGCCGCGCTCGACCGGGTGTGGGACGAGCCGGTGCAGCGGGCCCGCGCGCTGGACGGCCTGGTGGCGGACGGTCTCGTCGAGCCGCTGCCGGGCGGTCTTTACCGGCTGCCGCTGAGCTGATCCCGTACGCACTTGTCTTCGAGGCCCGCACGGCTCCGGTCGCGCGGGCCTTCGCCTTGCGTCTGGGCGCGTACGCCCGGAAATCCTTTCCCTACGCCGCCCCTACACCGCGCGAATCCGGGCCGATCAGGCATAGCACCGGGCATTTTTAGGCGCCGCTTACCCCTGTTACACAACCGAGGGGTAGCCGTGCGCCCGCCGCAGGCTGCTTCGCGAAGCGCCGTTACACCGCCTCCGTAGCTTCGGAGATGTACCGGAGAGACGGACCGGAGAGACGGACCGGAGAGACGGACCGGAGAGACGTCCGGTTCCACGGCAGGTGTGAGGGATGGAGGCGGTTGACGATGGCGCACGGCGAGGTGCTCGAATTCGAGGAGTACGTCCGTACCCGGCAGGACGCCCTGATGCGCAGCGCCCGCCGCCTCGTGCCCGACCCGGCCGACGCCCAGGACCTGCTGCAGACCGCGCTGGTGCGGACGTACCACCGCTGGGACGGGATCGCCGACAAGCGGCTCGCGGACGCCTACCTCCGCCGCGTGATGATCAATACGCGTACCGAGTGGTGGCGGGCCCGGCGCCTGGAGGAGGTGCCCACCGAGCAGCTGCCGGACGCCGGCGTCGACGACTCCACGGAGCAGCACGCGGACCGCGCCCTCCTGATGGACGTCCTCAAGGTCCTCGCACCCAAGCAGCGCAGCGTGGTCGTCCTGCGACACTGGGAACAGATGTCCACCGAGGAGACGGCTGCCGCCCTCGGAATGTCGGCCGGTACGGTCAAGAGCACGCTGCACCGGGCGCTCGCCCGACTCCGCCAGGAGCTGGAGAGCCGCAACGCCGAGACCGGCGCCGACGGCGTGCTCGGAGTTAAGGAGCGGGAGCGTTGCACGGCCTGAAACGCCTCGGCGGCCCCGAGGACAGCCCCAAGGGCGAACCCGGGAGCAGGCCCAAGGGCGAACCCGGGAGCAGGCCCAAGGGCGAACCCGGAAGCGGGCCCAAGGGCGAACCCGGGAGCAGGCCCAGGGGTGGATCCAAGGCGGGGAGTGCGGCTGCGGCGGCGCTCGCCGCCCTCGCCCTTTCCGTGTGCAGCCTCGTCTCGTGCAGCACGGGCGGCACCGGCACGCGCGACGAGGGCCCCGCCCGCAGCGACCAGGTCGCCCAGGGCTCGCCCGCCCCGTCCGCGAAGCCCGGCAAGGAGCACACGGTCGACCCGGTGCGGCTGGTGCGCGAGGACCCCAAGGTCAGCAAGGCGGTCAAGGCCGACCTGAAGCCGTGCGCGGGCGACTCCTATCCGGTGGACGTGAGTTACGGGAACTTGACCGGAGGATCCCGCAACGATGTCGTGGTCAACGTCCTGACCTGCTCAGACGCCATCGGCATCGGGTCGTACGTCTATCGCGCCAAGGGCGGTGCGTACGAGAATGTGTTCCGCACCGAGGAGCCCGCCTCGTACGCCGAGATCAACGCGGACGGGCTGACCGTCACGCGGCAGACGTACACGAAGGACGACTCGGTGGCCTTGCCCTCCGGCGAGGACATCACCCTCTACGAGTGGCGGGACGGCGCCTTCGTGCAGACCGGCCACTGGACCAACCGATACGGCAGCGCGGGCAGCGACGTCAGGCCCGCGCCCGAGGAGAACTGAGAGCGAGCGGATGGCCGAGCAGACCCATGTCCTGTTCGTCGAGGACGACGACGTCATCCGCGAAGCGACGCAGCTCGCCCTGGAGCGCGACGGCTTCGTGGTCACCGCCATGCCGGACGGCCTGTCGGGGCTCGATGCGTTCCGGTCGGACCGGCCGGACATCGCGCTGCTCGACGTGATGGTGCCGGGGCTCGACGGGGTCTCGCTGTGCCGGCGCATCCGGGACGAGTCAACGGTGCCGGTGATCATGCTCTCGGCACGGGCCGACTCCATCGACGTGGTCCTCGGCCTGGAGGCCGGCGCCGACGACTACGTGACAAAGCCGTTCGACGGTGCCGTGCTCGTCGCCCGTATCCGGGCCGTGCTGCGCCGTTTCGGGCACGCGGGCGGGCCGGGGCACGGCTCGGGGCACGGCTCGGGGGGCGGCGCGGCGGACGAAGGTGCCGGACAGGTGAACGGGGGCGTGCTTGTCTTCGGCGACCTGGAGGTGGACACCGAGGGCATGGAGGTGCGGCGCGGCGGCGCGCACGTCGCCCTGACGCCCACCGAGATGCGGCTGCTCCTGGAGTTCTCGGCGGCCCCCGGCACGGTCCTCTCCCGCGACAAGCTCCTGGAGCGGGTGTGGGACTACGGCTGGGGCGGGGACACCCGCGTCGTGGACGTCCATGTGCAGCGGCTGCGCACCAAGATCGGCCAGGACCGGATCGAGACCGTCCGCGGCTTCGGCTACAAGCTCAAGGGACAGGGATAGCTCCCGGAATGAGGCTGACCGACCTGCGTACCGACCTGCGTACCGACCTGCGTACGGGGCTGCGTACGGGGCTGCGTACGGGGCTTCCCAGGGGACTGCGTGCGAGGCTGCCCGAGAAGTTGCCGAAAGGGCTGCGCACCGGCATCCGCTGGAAGCTCAGCGCGGCGATCGCGCTGGTCGGCGCCCTGGTGGCGATCGCGCTCAGCCTCGTCGTGCACAACGCCGCGCGGGTCTCGATGCTGGACAACGCCCGCGACCTGCAGGACACCCAGCTGCAGATGGCGCAGCGGCTCTACGAGTCCTCGAAGAGCCCGCGCCTGCAGACCAAGATCGACGACCCGGAGCTGCCGCCCGAGCTGCGCGCCAAGGCCGAGGCCGGCCGCCGCGCCACGCATGTCGAGGAGACCGACGGCGCCCCGGAGATCTGGGCCGCGACGCCGGTCAGCGGCGGCCACATCCTCTCCCTGCACTCCCGCTTCACCGACCGCAGCGCCACGATCATGAAGGACCTCGACCAGGCCCTGATCATCGGCTCGATCGCGGTCGTCTTCGGCGGCTGCGCCCTCGGCGTGCTGATCGGCGGCCAGCTCTCCCGCCGCCTGCGCGAGGCCGCGGCGGCCGCGCACATGGTCGCCCAGGGCGAGACCGAGGTCCGGGTACGGGACGCCATCGGCGGTGTCCTACGTGACGAGACCGACGATCTGGCGCGCGCCGTGGACGCCATGGCCGACGCCCTGAAGCAGCGGTACGAGGCGGAGCGCCGGGTCACCGCCGATATCGCGCACGAGTTGCGCACCCCGGTCACCGGACTGCTCACGGCGGCCGAGCTGCTGCCGGACGGGCGGCCCAGCGAACTGGTCAAGGACCGCGCGCAGGCGCTGCGCACGCTGGTCGAGGACGTGCTCGAAGTCGCCCGCCTGGACGGCGCGTCCGAGCGGGCCGAGCTGCAGGACATCACGCTCGGCGAGTTCATCACGCGGCGCGTGCGGGCCATGTACCCGGACGTGGAGGTGCGGGTGGTGCACGAGTCCGAGGTGACGACCGACCCGCGCCGCCTGGAGCGGATCGTCGGCAACCTCCTGGCCAACGCCACGAAGCACGGCGGCGCCCCGATCGAGATCTCCGTCGAGGGCCGGGTCATCCGCGTACGCGACCACGGCACCGGCTTCCCCGGGGACCTCCTCGCCGACGGCCCGAGCCGGTTCCGCACCGGCTCCACGGACCGCGCGGGCCACGGCCACGGCTTGGGCCTGACCATCGCCGCAGGCCAGGCCCGCGTCCTCGGCGCCCGCCTGACGTTCCGCAACGTGGGCGCGGAACACGGCGCCGGTCCGGCGGAGGGCGCGGTGGCCGTCCTGTGGCTCCCGGAACACGCCCCGACCAGCACGGGAAGCTATCCGATGCCGGAGCTGGGGAGCCTCGGGGTGAGCTGAGCCGATCGGCTCGCGCCCGGCCCGGCGGACGTCTCCTGCGGCCCCACTCCTCGGACCTTGGCTCCAGGGGCCTCGACGTACCGCCGGGCGACCGGACTCTCAGGCGGACTCGGCCGCCGGCTCGGCCTTCTTCTCCGGCCCCGCCCCCTTGAGCGGCACCTCCTTGACGAACAGCGCCGCGAGGAACGCAAGCACCGCGATCGCCGAGCCGAGCAGGAACGCCCCGTGCGTACCGGACGACACCGCGAACTGGTACGCCTCCCGCATCGCCTCCGGCAGCTTCGCCAGGCTCGCCGCGTCCAGCTGGGCGTTGGGCAGCGCGCCCCCGCCACCGGGCACCCGCTCCGCCATCTCGTGGGCGACCCGGTCGTTGAACAGCGCACCCATGAGGGCGACCCCGAAGGAGCTGCCGAGCGTACGGAACAGCGTGGTGGACGAGGACGCGACGCCCATGTCCTTCATCTCGACGCTGTTCTGCGCGACCAGCATGGTGATCTGCATCAGGAAGCCCATGCCCGCGCCGAGCACCGCCATGTAGAGCCCGGAGGTCAGCCGGGACGTGCCGGTGTCCATCTGCGCGAGCAGGAACAGCCCGGCCACCATCAGCGCGCCGCCGGCGATCGGGAACATCTTGTACTTGCCGCTGGTGGTCGTGACCCGCCCCGCGATCAGCGAGACCACCATCATCGACAGCAGCATCGGCAGCAGCAGCAGGCCGGAGTTGGTCGCCGAGGCGCCCTGCACGGACTGCTGGTACAGCGGCAGGAACAGCACCGCTCCGAACATCACGAAGCCGGTGATGAAGCCGATCACGGACATCAGCGTGAAGTTGCGGCTCCGGAAGATGTGCAGCGGCACGATCGGGTCGGCCGCCCGCGTCTGCGAGTAGAGGAACGCGCCGAGCGACGCCACGCCGAGCACGGACAGCCCGACGATCATGGTCGAGCCCCAGGCGTACTCCGTACCGCCCCAGGTCGTGACCAGGACGATCGCGGTGATGCCGACGGTCAGGAGGGCCGCGCCGACGTAGTCGATCCGGGCCTGCGAGCGCTTCTTCGGCAGGTGCAGGACGATGGAGACCGCGGCGAGGGCGATCACGCCGAGCGGCAGATTGATGTAGAAGGACCAGCGCCAGCCCCAGTTGTCGGTGATGGTGCCGCCGACGAGCGGCCCGCCGATCATGGCGAGCGCCATCACGCCGGCCATCATGCCCTGGTAGCGCCCGCGCTCACGGGGCGGGATCAGGTCGCCGATGATCGCCATGACGCCGACCATGAGACCGCCGGCGCCGAGGCCCTGGACCGCGCGGAAGCCGATCAGCTGGCCCATGTCCTGGGCCATTCCGGAGAGCGCGGAACCGATCAGGAAGATCACGATCGAGGTGAGGAAGGTACCCTTCCGCCCGTACATGTCGCCGAGCTTGCCCCAGATCGGGGTCGACGCGGCGGTGGCGAGCGTATAGGCGGTGACCACCCAGGACAGGTGCTCCAGACCGCCGAGCTCGCCGACGATCGTCGGCATCGCGGTGCCGATGATCATGTTGTCCAGCATCGCGAGCAGCATCGCGATCATCAGCGCGAGCAGCACCACCCGCACGCTGCGCTTGGGCGGTTCGTCCGCCCGTTCCCCCGGTTCGGCCGCCACCGCGGCCTCGGATATCGCCATCGAGATCACTCCCCGTACTTACTTGCCGCCCGGCAAGTTGGTTACCATAAGGGAAGGTAGACCGTAAACTAGCCGGGCGTCAAGTAAGTGCATGTCCCCGTACGCACCCGTTCATGTCCCGTACGACGACGGCCGAGCGCAGCCGCAGGAGACCACGATGAGCAGCAACGCAGGCGCCCGCCCCCGCCGGGGCAACACGCGGCAGCGGATCCAGGACGTCGCCCTGGAGCTCTTCGCCGAGCGCGGGTACGAGAAGACCTCGCTGCGGGAGATCGCGGAACGCCTTGAGGTCACCAAGGCCGCGCTCTACTACCACTTCAAGACCAAGGAAGACATCCTCGACAGCCTCTTCGAGGACCTGACGCTGCCCATCGACGAGCTGATCGAGTGGGCGGGCGAGCAGCCGCGCACGCTTGAGACCAAGAAGGAGATCCTGCGCCGCTACAGCGAAGCCCTCGCCGGGGCGGAACGCCTCTTCCGGTTCATGCAGGAGAACCAGGCGACGATGCGGGAGCTGCGCACCGGCGAGGACTTCAAGGCCCGGATGCTGCGCCTGCTCGACGTCCTGCGCGAACCGGACGCCCCGCTGACCGACCAGGTCCGCTGCTTCAGCGCCCTGTTCTCCATGCACGCCGGGCTCTTCGCCCTCAAGGACGTCGAAGGCGACCCCGAGGAGAAGCGCAGGGCCATCCTTGAGGTCGCCACCGATCTGGTCACCCAGGCCCACGCGGGCCGGGAGACGGACGCTCAGTAAGAGCACCGGTCCGTCAGCACTTCACGGAACCGGTCCGTCAGAACGTCACGGAACCGGTCCGTCAGAACTTCACGCCGAGCGAGCTCATGAAGTTGGCCGGGTTGATCGCCGAGCCGTAGTTCGGGGACGTACGGATCTCGAAGTGCAGGTGCGGACCGCTGGAGTTGCCGGTGTTGCCGGAGCGGGCGATCTCCTGGCCGGTCTTCACCTTCTGGCCGACCTTGACGCCGACCTTGGACAGGTGCGCGTACTGCGAGTAGCGGCCGTTGTCGTGCTTGATCACCACGGCGTTGCCGTACGCGGGACCGTCACCGGCGCCGTTCGGGCCGGCCTTGACGACGGTGCCGCTGTGCACGGCGGAGACCTTGGTGCCGACCGGCACGGCGAAGTCCTGGCCGGAGTGCTTGCTCGACCACATGCCGCCGGCCTGGGCGTAGCTCGCGCTCAGCGTGTAGTTCTTGACCGGGTTGCCCCAGCCCGACGCCTTCTTCGCCGCGGCGGCCTTGGCCTCGGCCTTCTTCGTGGCGGCCGCGGCCTGAGCCTTGGCCTGCGCCTCGATGGAGGCGGCGGCACCGGTGAGGCCGCCGTTGCCCTTGTCGGCGGCCATCGAGACGCCCGCGCCGAGCGTCGCCGCCATGCCGACACCAGCGGCGAGAACGGCCGCCCGGGTACGGAACAGCGACGACTTGGAAAGGTGGGACTCGGCGCGCTTCGACATCACGGATGACCTCCAGGGGGTGGGGGCGGTCCGGACATCGGCGTCCGGAGCAAAGACATGAACGGACCCGGCCGACGAACTCTGCGACCGGGCTGCCCCACCTTGGTAACCCGCCCCCGCCACCCCGCTCAAACCACCCATCTACTACCAAAGCTCGTACGGAGCCGGGGGAATGATGACCCCTTGACGCCCTTTGAGCCCCCTTTCGGAGACCTTGGGAAATGATCGCGGAAGTGGTGTTTAGCCCCACTTCAGGAGGTTATTGAGGGACATGAACGCCCCTCTTGCCCCCAACTCACCCGATTCGGGACTTTAGTCCCGAGGGTCGCCTGCCGAAGGTCCCCCACCCCCTGGGACCAACCTCCACTATTCCGGCTAGTACCCCTCGAAACGCCTGTGCGTCATGTCACCGGGCACCAAGATCGAACCCTGCCGGGATGTGATCGGGGCTACTCGGACCGCGGGTTCCAAGGGGTACGTGCCGCCGCGCTCGCCGCCCGCTTCCGGAGCGCGCAAAGGGGCCGGCCCCGAACCGATGTCTCGGTTCGGGGCCGGCCCCTTGCTGCTTCGCTACGGCGTGACGCCTCAGCCCTTGGTCAGGTCCGGGCCGGAGCCGCCGCCCGCGGCGGCGTCCACCGGCGGCACGTCCGGCAGCGTCGACTTCTCCTCGCCGCGGAAGGTGAAGGTCTGCTGCTCGCCCTCGCCCTCCGTGTCCACGACCACGATGTGACCGGGGCGCAGCTCGCCGAAGAGGATCTTCTCCGACAGGCTGTCCTCGACCTCGCGCTGGATCGTGCGACGCAGCGGCCGCGCGCCGAGCACCGGGTCGTAGCCCTTCTTGGCGAGGAGCTCCTTGGCGGACTGGGAGAGCTCGATGCCCATGTCCCGGTCCTTCAGGCGCTCGTCCACCTTGTCGATCATCAGGTCGACGATCCGCAGGATGTCGGCCTGGCTGAGCTGCGGGAAGACGACGACGTCGTCGACACGGTTGAGGAACTCGGGGCGGAAGTGCTGCTTGAGCTCGTCCGAGACCTTGTTCTTCATCCGCTCGTAGTTGGTCTTCGTGTCGCCCTGCGCCGCGAAGCCCAGGTTGAAGCCCTTCGAGATGTCCCGGGTGCCGAGGTTGGTCGTCATGATGATGACCGTGTTCTTGAAGTCGACGACCCGGCCCTGGGAGTCGGTCAGACGACCGTCCTCCAGGATCTGCAGGAGCGAGTTGAAGATGTCCGGGTGGGCCTTCTCGACCTCGTCGAAGAGGACCACGGAGAACGGCTTGCGGCGCACCTTCTCGGTGAGCTGACCGCCCTCTTCGTACCCGACGTAGCCGGGGGGCGAGCCGAAGAGCCGCGAGACCGTGTGCTTCTCGCTGAACTCCGACATGTCGAGGGAGATCATCGCTTCCTCGTCGCCGAAGAGGAACTCGGCGAGCGCCTTGGACAGCTCGGTCTTACCGACACCGGACGGGCCGGCGAAGATGAACGAACCGCCGGGACGCTTCGGGTCCTTGAGGCCCGCACGCGTACGCCGGATGGCCTTCGACAGCGCCTTGACGGCGTCGTCCTGGCCGATGACGCGCTTGTGCAGCTCGTCCTCCATGCGCAGCAGGCGCGAGGACTCCTCCTCGGTCAGCTTGAAGACCGGGATGCCGGTGGCGGTCGCGAGGACCTCGGCGATCAGATCGCCGTCGACCTCGGCGACGACGTCCATGTCGCCGGCCTTCCACTCCTTCTCCCGCTTGGCCTTCGCGGACAGGAGCTGCTTCTCCTTGTCCCGCAGGGAGGCGGCCTTCTCGAAGTCCTGCGAGTCGATCGCGGACTCCTTGTCGCGGCGGACACCGGCGATCTTCTCGTCGAACTCGCGGAGGTCCGGCGGCGCGGTCATCCGGCGGATGCGCATCCTCGATCCGGCCTCGTCGATCAGGTCGATCGCCTTGTCCGGCAGGAAGCGGTCCGAGATGTACCGGTCGGCCAGGGTGGCGGCCTGGACAAGAGCCTCGTCGGTGATGGACACACGGTGGTGCGCCTCGTACCGGTCGCGCAGGCCCTTGAGGATCTCGATCGTGTGCGGCAGCGACGGCTCCGCGACCTGGATGGGCTGGAAGCGGCGCTCAAGGGCGGCGTCCTTCTCCAGGTACTTGCGGTACTCGTCGAGCGTGGTGGCACCAATGGTCTGGAGCTCACCGCGGGCCAGCATCGGCTTCAGGATCGAAGCGGCGTCGATGGCGCCCTCGGCGGCACCCGCGCCCACGAGCGTGTGCAGCTCGTCGATGAACAGGATGATGTCGCCGCGGGTGCGGATCTCCTTGAGGACCTTCTTCAGGCGCTCCTCGAAGTCACCGCGGTAGCGGGAGCCGGCGACGAGCGCGCCGAGGTCCAGGGTGTAGAGGTGCTTGTCCTTGAGGGTCTCGGGCACCTCGCCCTTGACGATGGCCTGAGCGAGGCCCTCGACGACGGCGGTCTTGCCGACGCCGGGCTCACCGATCAGGACCGGGTTGTTCTTCGTACGGCGGGACAGCACCTGCATGACCCGCTCGATCTCCTTCTCGCGCCCGATGACCGGGTCGAGCTTGGACTCACGAGCGGCCTGGGTGAGGTTCCGGCCGAACTGGTCGAGGACCAGGGACGTGGAGGGCGTGCCCTCGGCAGGACCGCCGGCGGCGGCGGTCTCCTTGCCCTGGTAGCCGGAGAGCAGCTGGATGACCTGCTGCCGCACCCGGTTGAGATCGGCGCCCAGCTTCACGAGAACCTGGGCGGCGACGCCCTCGCCCTCGCGGATCAGGCCGAGCAGGATGTGCTCCGTGCCGATGTAGTTGTGGCCCAGCTGAAGGGCCTCGCGGAGCGACAGCTCCAGGACCTTCTTGGCGCGAGGGGTGAAGGGGATGTGCCCGGACGGGGCCTGCTGGCCCTGGCCGATGATCTCCTCCACCTGCTGGCGGACCGCCTCGAGCGAAATCCCGAGGCTCTCCAGGGCCTTAGCGGCGACACCCTCACCCTCGTGGATCAGGCCCAGGAGGATGTGCTCGGTGCCGATGTAATTGTGGTTGAGCATCCGGGCTTCTTCCTGAGCCAGGACGACAACCCGCCGCGCGCGGTCGGTGAACCTCTCGAACATCGTTAATCGCTCCTCAGAGCGGTCAGGCAGTAAAGGGGTCGGTCCCCTCCCTGTCCTTCCGCAGCTTAGTCCCGCAAGCGGGGACCGCTCATTCCAACTGCCGACACCCGGCCCTGCTTCCCGGGGGATCTCCTGCCACGAACGCCGACATCTGCTCCAACTCGATGGTGCGAGACGATGTTCCCGCAGGCCAGGCAGTTACCCCTATCGCCAGTACGCCGATGGCGAACGGGAGGCGTCCGAGCGCTGCGTGTCGCCCCTCTCCACTAGGAATGTCTTACCCGTAGGGACTGACACTCCATGCGGCGCGCACCGGTTCCCTCCGCTACGGGCGAACACCCTTGCGCCCCCCGAGCCCTGTGCGGCCCCGCTTTCGGGCACGATGCGCATCCGGTCACGCACGCTGCGTAACCCCTGACGGTCGCGAGAAGTTGCTCCAGACATGTCACCCGCGATCCCGCTCCCGCGCAAACCGGCCGCCGCTCCCGGTGATCCGGTGCAGCAGTGGTACGAGAACGAGCTCGGCTGGGCGACGGCCGCGGGGCCGCCCGTCCAGCTGGTGGCGGGGCTGCGCTTCGACGTCCTGGAGGTCCCCGCCGACGCGGGCTTCGCCGTCCTGCGGCGGCTCGGCTCCGCGGCCGCGACGGGCCCGGCGGCGCTCGCCGGGAACACGGTGCGGTTCCTGGTCGCCGCGGGCGGCGCGGACGAGTTGCCGGGGCTGCTCGAATGGCTTGAGTGGGGCGGGCTCGTACGGGACCTGCGGGCCGTGGGAGCGGGCGGTCTGATTCCCGCACCGCTGCCGCCCGGCCGGCCCGGCCCCCGGGAAGCCGCCGTGTGGCTGCGGCCCCCCGGTCCGGGGCGCGGGGTGGAGCCGGCCCTGCCGACGCTGTCGGCTCTCACCGGCCCCAGGGGGCACGGGGCCGCTCCCGATCTCGTACGGCTCGTGGATACGGCGGCGACTCAGTGCCACCGGCTCCGGTTGCTGCGCGCGAGCGCTCAGCCGTTGGCCTTCTCGTAGGCCTCGCGGATCGAGGCGGGGACACGGCCGCGGTCGTTGACCTCGTAGCCGTTCTCCTTCGCCCAGGCGCGGATCTGCGCCGTGTTCTCACTGCCACCGGAAGCGGCGGCGCGCGCCTTGCCGCGGCCGCCCGCGCTGCGGCCTCCGGTACGACGACCACCCTTCACGTAGGGCCCCAGGAGACCCCGGAGCTTGTCCGCGTTGGCGGTGGTGAGGTCAATCTCGTACTGCTTGCCGTCCAGAGCAAACGTCACGGTCTCGTCCGCCTCGCCGCCGTCGAGGTCGTCGACAAGAAGGACCTGAACCTTCTGTGCCACCGGATTTCCTTTCATCGATAACTTCAGGTCCCGCTACCGGCGGCGCGTCCGCCGCACTTTCCCGGGCCCCGGTTATATGGAGTACGTCGGAAAGCAAACCGCTTTTGCCGGAAAAACACAAACCCCAGGTAGAGACCGCGACCTCAAGAGCCCTTGAAACATGCGCGTTTCGGACATAGCACCGCCCGCCGCCGACGGTGATGCGCACAGCCGGTATAAACCGAGGCGTACGGTCAGAGGTGCAGAAGCATGCGGCTGTTCCCCAAGGTGTTCGGTTTCACTCGTTCGAGACCGAGGAACTCCGCGACGCCTTCGTCATAGGACCGGAGCAGCTCGCTGTAGACATCTGTGTCGACCGGAGTCTCACCGATCTCCACGAAGCCGTGCTTGACGAAGAAGTCCACTTCGAAGGTGAGGCAGAAAACCTTGCGCACACCGAGCCAGCGCGCGGTCTGCAGCAACTTGCCGATCAGTTGATGACCTACTCCGGAACCCTTGACATCGGAGTTCACGGCGAGTGTGCGTACTTCGGCGAGGTCTTCCCACATCACGTGCAGCGCACCGCAGCCGACGACCTGTGCGTTGTCGTCGCGTTCCGCGACCCAGAACTCCTGGATGTCCTCGTAAAGCGTCACCGTGGCTTTGTCGAGGAGGATGCCGTCGCCCGCGTAGGAGTCGATGAGGTCGCGTACCGCGGGTACGTCACTGGTTCGCGCCCTGCGGATGGTGACGGGTTTTGCGGGTGCATCGGGATACGCGGGGATCTCTGCTGGCATGTCCGGACGCTATCGCCCTGTGCCGCCCTCTGCCGCGCCGGGGTTCTCCGGCCCCTGCACCATGCGAACGGCGTCGTTGAGGGCTTCGCGTTGTTCCGGCGACATCATGCCGAAGAAGGCGACGAGTGCGGCCGCGGGGTTGTCGCTCTGCGACCAGGCGTCGTTCATGAGCGCGGCGGCGTAGGCGGCACGCGTGGAGACCGCCTCATATCGATAGGCGCGGCCTTCCGCTTCTCGCCGCACCCAGCCCTTCTGATGGAGATTGTCCAAAACGGTCATGACCGTGGTGTAGGCGATGGACCGTTCCTGCTGAAGGTCTTCCAGGACTTCCCGAACCGTGACCGGGCGGTTCCACTTCCAAACCCGCGTCATCACGACGTCTTCGAGTTCTCCCAAGGGGCGAGGCACACCTGAAGAATAGTGGGAGTTGTCCCGATTTTGGGCGCAAAAATGGCGTACGGCTCGAAAATAACTGAGCCGTACGCGCTGGGTGGTACTGCGGGGGCGGTCAGGCGCCGCCGGCCTCCGGGCTGTTCTGCTGCGGCTGCCGGACGCTCTCGGCGCGGGCGACCGCGGCGTCGACGGCCGCGTCTTCCTTGGCCTTGTTGGCGCCGCCCTGCGTCTTGACGATGGTGACGATGAGGGCGCTGAAGAAGACCGCCATCACTACGGGGGGCAGGAGCGCGGAGACGTAGTCCATGCCCCCCAGCGTAGCTATCCGGCGGCGAGCTTCTGCGACGGGGCGGCCGGTTCGTCCGTCTCGGCGGGGCCTGCGGGCGCGGCGGGGCGGCGCTTGGGCGGGAAGACCTCGGCCGGGGTGGGCACGGGACGGTCCGGGCCGGTGCGCTGCGGCGCCGGTTTCTTCGGGTCCGGGGCCGGCTTGTCGCCCTCGGCGCGCCCGCCGGGCAGGGCGAGCAGCCGGGTGCGGGAGGCCGGCACCCGCGGGGTCGCCGCCGGCCGGTTGCGTACGTCGTGCTCGGCGAGGGCGCGGCAGCGGTCGAGGAGGGCCGCCGCGAGCGGGTTGCCGCGCAGGGCGCGCAGGGCGGCCAGGTCGTCCACCTCCGGGCGGTGCCCTGCGGCGAGGGCGTCGGCGAGGAGCTGGAGGTAACCGGCGGCGGTGCCGGGGAGTGCGGCGCGGTAGCGGCCGAGGTCGGCGACGAGGAAGGCGCACAGGCGGGCTCCTTCGTCGATCGCCTCGTTGATGCCGTCGGAGAGGTCCAGGCAGTCCTGGACGTCGGCGACGGAGGCGGCCTTGCTGGGATGGAGGGCGACGGCGAGGGCGCGTCGGAGCACACGCAGCTCGTCTGCGCTGAACGCCATGCCGCCGCGGGATCCGTATGGCGTGGGCATGGGCCGACAGTACGCGCTAATCGGACAAAATCGACTAAATGTGAAGGGGTGGCGCGCCGGGCGCTGCGCATGTGTGCCGCTCGGACGTGCGAGGCGTCCGCAAGCGCCGGAGGGGCGATACTTCAGCCCGTCCGGCGTCTGAGGGCCAGCCCGCACGGCGACCGGCGGTGACGAGTCGACGGTGCGGAACGTGCTGCGGTGCGGAACGTGCTGCGGTGCGAACGTGCTGCGGTGCGGAACGTGCTGCGGCGAGAACCGCTAGCTGCGCGACACGTTGCGTTCGTGGACCAGGCGGAGGCCGATCAGCGTCAGCCAGGGCTCGTGTTCGTCGATGGCCGTGGACTCGCCGAGGACCATCGGGGCGAGGCCGCCGGTGGCGATCACCGTGACGTCCTGGGGGTCGTCGGCGAGCTCGCGGGCCATGCGGCCGACCACGCCGTCGACCTGGCCCGCGAAGCCGTAGAGGATGCCGGACTGCATGGCCTCGACGGTGTTCTTGCCGATCACGCTGCGCGGGCGGGCCAGCTCGATCTTGCGGAGCTGGGCGCCGCGCACCCCGAGGGCGTCCACGGAGATCTCGATGCCGGGGGCGATCACGCCGCCGACGTACTCCCCGCGCGCGGAGACCGCGTCGAAGGTCGTCGCCGTGCCGAAGTCGACGACGATCGCCGGGCCGCCGTAGAGATCGACGGCGGCGGCCGCGTTGATGATGCGGTCCGCGCCGACCTCCTTGGGGTTGTCCATCAGGATCGGCACGCCGGTCTTGATACCGGGCTCTACGAGGACGGCCGGGACGTCGCCGTAGTAGCGGCGGGTGACCTCGCGCAGCTCGTGCAGGACCGAGGGCACGGTGGCGCAGATCGCGATGCCGTCGATGCCGTCGCCGAGCTCCTCGCCGAGCAGCGGGTGCATGCCCATCAGGCCGTTGAGCAGGACCGCGAGTTCGTCGGCGGTGCGTCGGGCGTCGGTGGAGATGCGCCAGTGCTCGACGATCTCCTCGCCGTCGAAGAGGCCGAGGACGGTGTGGGTGTTGCCCACGTCAATGGTCAGCAGCATCAGGCGGTCTCCCCCGCGCTGCCCGCCGCTGCGTCCGCCTCGCTGCCCGCCGCCGCGTCCGCCTCGCTGTCGGCCTCGCGCTCGCTGTCGGCCTCGCGCAGGTCCAGGCCGATGTCGAGGATGCGGGAGGAGTGCGTGAGGGCGCCCACCGCCAGGTAGTCGACGCCCGTCTCCGCGTACGCGCGGGCGTTGTCCAGGGCCAGGCGGCCGGAGGACTCCAGGAGCGCGCGGCCGTCCACCAGGGCCACGGCCTCCTCGGTCTCGGCGGGCGTGAAGTTGTCCAGGAGGATCAGGTCCGCGCCGGCGTCCAGGACCTCGCGCAGCTGGTGCAGGGTGTCGACCTCGACCTCGATCGGCAGGTCCGGGAAGCGCTCGCGTACTGCGGTGAAGGCCTCGGCCACGCCGCCGGCCGCGACCACGTGGTTGTCCTTGACGAGCGCGGCGTCGGAGAGGGACATGCGGTGGTTGACGCCGCCGCCGCAGCGCACCGCGAACTTCTCCAGGGCGCGCAGGCCGGGGGTGGTCTTGCGGGTGTCGCGCACCTTGGCCTTCGTACCGTCCAGAACGTCCGCCCACGCGCGCGTGGCGGTGGCGATGCCGGAGAGGCGGCACAGGATGTTCAGGGCGCTGCGCTCGCCGGTGAGCAGGTCGCGGGTGCGGGTGGTGACGCTGAGGAGCTTCTGGCCGGCCGGCACGCGGGCGCCGTCCTCGACGTGCCGCTCGACCTCGAAGGCCTCCGTGCAGACCACCGAGAGGACCGCCTCGGCGACCCTGAGGCCCGCCACGACGCCGTCCTCACGCGCGGTGAAGTCGCCGGTGGCGACGGCGTCCTCGGGGATGGTGGCGACCGAGGTGACGTCCACGCCGCCGTCGAGGTCCTCGGCGAGCGCCATGTGGGCGATGTCCTCGACGAGGGCGGGGTCGAGGCCGTCCTGGACGATGAGGGCGGCGAGCGCGGGGTCGAGGCCGCACTCCATGACGGCCTCGTCGGCGTCGGCGGAACAGCCGCAGGCGTCGCCGCAGCCGCTGGTCTCGGCGAGGGGGAGGTCGGGGGTGCTCACTTCGGTCACTGCTCCTGGAGAGGGGTTGTCTGCGGCCGGTGCGGGTGCGGCCGGGTCGGGTGCGGCCGGGTCGGCGGGAAGTCCGCGGTCTCGGTGCGGTGCACGGCGAGGGTGCGGTCGGGGCGGAGGCGTACGACGAGGTGGCGGCGCCAGTCGGTGTCGTCGCTGTCGGCGTGGTCCTCGCGCCAGTGGCAGCCGCGGGTCTCCTCGCGGCGCAGGGCGGCGGCGACGAGCACGCGCGCGACGCACAGGAGGTTGGTGGCCTCCCAGGTGTCGGTGCCGGGCTCGGCGGTCTTGCCGTGCTCGGCGAGGGCGTCCCGCGCGGCGGCGTGGATCGCGTCCAGCTGCTCGGCGGCCTCCTTGAGCGAGTCGGCGGAACGCAGCACTCCGGCGCCCTGGGTCATGATCCGCTGAAGCGCGAAGCGGGCCTCCGGCGGCAGCAGCGGGTGCGCGGGCGTCTCGGCCTGCTCCACGGGCGCCGGGACGCGGCTCGCCGGGGTGTCGTGGACGATGTGCTCGGCGATCCGCTCGGCGTAGACCAGACCTTCCAGAAGGGAGTTGGACGCGAGCCGGTTCGCGCCGTGCACACCGGTGCAGGCGACCTCCCCGCACGCGTACAGGCCAGGGACCGTCGTACGGCCGTGCCGGTCGGTGCGGACGCCGCCGGAGGCGTAGTGCGCGGCCGGGGCGACCGGGATGGGCTGCGTGACCGGGTCGATGCCGTGGGCGCGGCAGGCGGCGAGGATCGTCGGGAAGCGGCTCGCCCACATCTCGGCACCGAAGTGCCTGGCGTCCAGGTACATGTGCTCGGCGCCCGTTTCCAGCATGCGGTGCGTGATGCCCTTGGCCACGATGTCCCGCGGCGCCAGCTCGGCCAGTTCGTGCTGCCCCACCATGAAGCGCACGCCGTCCGCGTCCACGAGGTGGGCGCCCTCGCCGCGCACCGCCTCCGACACCAGGGGCTGTTGGCCCTCCGCGTCCGGGCCGAGGAACAGCACCGAGGGGTGGAACTGGACGAACTCCAGGTCGCTGATCTCGGCGCCCGCGCGGAGGGCGAGTGCGACACCGTCGCCGGTGGACACCGCCGGGTTGGTGGTCGCCGAGAAGACCTGCCCCATGCCGCCGGTCGCGAGCACCACCGCGCGCGCGTGCACCGCGCCCACGCCGTCGTGCTGGCCCTCGCCCATGACGTGCAGGGTGACGCCGGCCGCGTGGCCCTCGGCGTCCGTCAACAGGTCCAGTACGAGGGCGTTCTCGATGGTCTCGATGCCCCGCGCGCGGACCGCCTCGACCAGGGCACGGGAGATCTCCGCGCCGGTGGCGTCGCCGCCCGCGTGCGCGATGCGGCGGCGGTGGTGGCCGCCCTCGCGCGTGAGGGCGATCCCGCCGCCGTCGGCCTTGTCGAACTCGGCGCCCGTCTCGATCAGCCGCCGCACCGCGTCCGGCCCTTCGGTCACGAGTGTGCGCACGGCCTCCTCGTCGCACAGGCCCGCGCCCGCCACCAGGGTGTCGTCCAGGTGCTGCGCGGGGGTGTCGCCGTCGCCGAGCGCGGCCGCGATGCCGCCCTGGGCCCAGCGCGTGGAGCCGTCGTCCAGGCGGGCCTTGGTCACCACGACCGTACGCAGACCGCTCGCCGCGCAGCGCAGCGCGGCCGTGAGCCCGGCGACGCCGGAGCCGACCACGATCACGTCGGCCGCGCGGGCCCACCCGGGGGCCGGCGCGTGCAGCCGTATGCCGGTGGTTGCGGGGGCGGTCATACGGCGGCTCCGGGGGCCTCGTCGGTTCCTGCGGGGGCGGCGGCGCCTGCGGGGGTGGGGGCGGGCGCGGGGGTGCCTTCCAGGGGCTGTGTGAGGGTGCCTTCCGGGGGCTGCGGGAGGGCGCCTTCCAGGGGCTGCGGGAGGGTGCCGTCGGACGGCTCCTCTGCCGCAAACGTGAGGGGCAGGTTGTCGATCAGGCGGGTCGTGCCCACGCGCGCGGCGACCGCGAGGACGGCCTCTCCGGTGAACCCGTCCGGCACTTCGGTGAAGTCGGCCGGGTCGACCAGGGCCAGATAGTCCAGGGACAGCGGGGGCCGCAGCCGCGCCGCGTCGTCGAGCACCGCGCGGGCGGCGTTGCGGACGGCGCTCGGGCGGCCGAGGGCTGCCTGGGAGACGGCGTGCGCGTCGGCGGCGGCGCGGGCCTCGCCGAGCGCGGTCAGGGCGTCGGCACGCGCGCGTGAGGCGGGCGACGCCTGGGCGCGCGCGGACAGCGCCTGCTGCGCGGCGAGCCGTTCCCGGCCGGCGAACAGGGCGGTGGACAGGGCGAGTGCGGTGCGCCGCTCATCCGGTGCCAGGTAGCGGTTACGGCTGGACAGGGCCAGGCCGTCGGACTCGCGCACCGTGGGCACGCCGACGATCTCGACCGGGAAGTTCAGGTCGCGCACCATGCGCCGGATCAGGGCGAGCTGCTGCGCGTCCTTCTCGCCGTAGAGCGCGAGGTCGGGCGCGGTGAGGTGCAGGAGTTTGGCGACGACGGTGAGCATGCCGTCGAAGTGGCCGGGGCGCGCGGCGCCTTCGAGACGCTCCCCCATCGGACCCGCGCTGATCCGCACCTGCGGTTCGCCGCCCGGGTAGACCTCGTCGACGCCGGGGGCGAACACCGCGTCCGCGCCTGCCTGTTCGGCCACCTTGAGGTCGGCATCGAGCGTGCGCGGATAGCGGTCTAGGTCCTCGCCCGCGCCGAACTGGAGCGGGTTCACGAAGACCGTGACGACGACCTGGCCGTCCGGGCCCGCCACTTCGCGCGCGTGCCGGACGAGCGTGGCGTGGCCGTCGTGCAGGGCGCCCATGGTCATGACGACGGCGCGACGGCCCTCGTGGGTGAGCGCACGGAGCTCGCGCGCGGTGTGCAGCAGTCGCGTCGGTCGTGTCATCGCGCTTCCCTGTCCGTTCGTCGCGCGTCCCGGGGTCATCGAGCGTCCCCGTCCGGGCCGTCCGTGCCGTCCGGGCCGTCCGTGCCGTCCGGGCCGTCCGTACGTCCTTCGCCGCCCGTACGTCCGCCGCCGCCCGCGGGGGCCGTCCCGCCCGCGAGGACGCCGAGCAGGTCCTCCGCGAGCTCCGGCTTGAGCAGGCCGTGGGCCAGGGCCCGGTCGGCGGTGGCGCGGGCCATCGCCAGGTACCCGGCGACCGCGCCGGGCGCGTGCTTGCGGAGCTCGGCGACATGCGCCGCGACCGTGCCCGCGTCACCGCGCGCGACCGGACCGGTGAGCGCGGCGTCCCCGGACCGCAGGGCATTGTCGAGGGCCGCGCCGAGCAGCGGGCCGAGCATCCGGTCGGGGGCGCCGACGCCCGCCCGGCCCAGCAGCTCCATGGCCTCGGCGACCAGGGTGACCAGATGGTTCGCCCCGAGGGCGAGCGCCGCGTGGTAGAGCGGGCGGGCCGACTCCTCGATCCACTCGGGCTCGCCGCCCATCTCGATGACCAGGGCCTCGGCGGCGAGCCGCAGCTCCTCGGGCGCCGTCACCCCGAACGAGCACCCGGCGAGCCGCTGCACGTCCACGGGCGTGCCGGTGAACGTCATGGCGGGGTGCAGGGCGAGCGGCAGACCACCGGCGCGCAGTGCGGGTTCGAGCACGCCCACGCCGTACCGCCCCGAGGTGTGCACGATCAGCTGGCCGGGGCGGACGGCGCCGGTCTCGGCGAGCCCCTCGACCAGTCCGGGCAGGGCGTCGTCCGGAACGGTCAGCAGCACCAGCTCGGAGCGGGCGAGGACATCCGCGGGCGACACGATCGGCACGTCCGGCAGCAGGGCCGCGGCCCGGCGCACCGAGGCGTCGGAGACTCCGGACACGGCCACCGGGCGGTGTCCGGCGAGCTGCAGCGAGGCCGCGAGGGCGGGTCCCACGCGGCCGGCCCCGACCACGCCGACCGCGAGCCGGGCCGGTCGATCCGCTGGATTCTGGGGTTCCGTATGCGGTGTGTTCACTCGACGAGCGCCTTCCGTTCCAGTCCGCTCGGGGTACCGGACGATTTCTCGTCATGCTAACGCGAGGGGGTCCGGGGGTGTCCCGGCTGTCCACAGGCTGTGCGGTTTGTACGACCGGTGGGGCGGGCGTCGTCCACAGGGCGGGTGACACCGCCGGTTGTCCACAGGATGTGGGAATCCGCGGACCAGCGGGACGCGCGCGTGGTGGACGCGCACGTGGTGGACGATGCGCCCGGTGGCCGATGCGCGTGGTGGCCGATGCGCGTGGTGGCCGATGCGCGTGGTGGCCGATGCGCTGCGGGAGGCGGGCGTGCCGTGGTTCCAGGTGCGGGCGGCGGTGAGGGATTTCGTACGGCGGCTGCGAGCCCCACCGCGCACAGACCCTCGGTTCAGTGCGCCGTACCGCCCGCCCCTCCATGCACCGCCCTCCCGGCACCCCTCAGTGCGCCGCCCGCCCGGCACCCCTCAGTGCGCCGCCCCGCCCGCCCCCAACAGCCGGGCCAGGGCCAGGCGGAGGCGGCCGCGGGCCGGGCGTTCGTGCACCACGGCCTCGAAGCGGCGGTGGTCGCGCAGCTCGCGCACCGCGCGCCAGTCGTGGCTGCCCGGAGCGGGCGGCTGCGGGGTGCCGCGCTGGGCCGCGCGGTAGGAGTCGAGCAGGTACTGCTGGGTGATGCTCATGACAGGTCGCCTCTCGGGAATGCCGCACACAGAGGTGCCGCGCAGAGTTCAGGTGCTGAGAGGGCCCCGCGGAAAGCCCCGGTCGCGTCGACGTCTCCAGAGTGGGCGGGCCCGGGCGGGGCTGTCGCGTCGATTGACGGGAGCCGTCAATCGACCGGGGCGTTGTCGGACCCGCCGTGCACCATGGGGACATGAGCGTGACCATCGACATCGCGGGCCTCCCGCCGGAGCGGATCTCCGTCGTGCCCTCTCCCCTCGCGGAGCTGGGCATGGCGCTGCACGCGCTGAGCGAACCGGGTCACCACCCGGGCCTGCAGGGCTGGGTCACCGCCGTCTCGGCGGGCCTCGACGCATGCCTCGCCGACCGGCTGTGCGAGGCGGACTTCCTGTGGCGTACGACGTTCTCGGACGTCTTCGCGCCCTTCGCCGGGATACCGGGCGCCAGGGCGCTGCCCGGCGGCACGCTCGCCGCCGAGCTGGACCTGCTCGACACGCTGAGCGACGAGACGTTCGTCGACATCGCCCTGGAGTTCACCTGCCAGCTGACGTACGACACGGTGGCGCCGGACCCGTTGAACGACGCTGCGGCGCGCAAGCGGGCCCTTGACCTCGCGGCGGCGCGCGGCGCGCCCCAAGTCCGTTTCACCAAGCGCCTGCTGGACGACCCGCCGCACATACGGACCTGGTTCCGGCAGCTGATGGAGGACTGCGAGGAGGCGTTCTTCGCGGACATCTGGGGACGCCTCGAACACCAACTGGCGGCGGACGCCCGGCACAAGACGGAACTGCTGCGCCACAAGGGCCTCAGGGAGACGTTGGGCGCGGTGTCGGCGGCGGTCGCGCTCGACGAGCGGGCCGAGCGCATCACGGTGGACAAGCTGTCCGAGGGTCGCACGGCGACGGGGGACGGCGGCCTGGTCCTGGTGCCCACCAGCCTGGGCCGGCCGCACCTGTTCGTGCTGCACCGGTACGGCTGGCAGCCCGCCATCACGTACCCCGTGAGCGCCCCGCGTCCCACCGCGCCGGCCTCCGTCGAGGAGCTGACGCGCCGTATGGAGGCGCTGGCCCACCCGGTGCGGATGCGGCTCTGCCGGCACCTGGCGCGCGGCGCGTACACCACCAGCGAGCTGGTGGACGCGCACGGCATGACGGCGCCGGAGATCTCCCGGCACCTCACGGTCCTGAAGAAGGCCGGGCTGCTCACGGCGCGCCGCCGCGGCCGCTACGTCCTGCATCAGCTGGACCTGACGGCGGTCGCGCGGCTCGGCAGCGATTTCATCGAGGGGGTGCTGCGGTAGGTGCCAAACTCTCGGCTCGCTCGGCCAGGTTCTCGGCTTCGCTCGACCAGGGCCCCCGTCTCAACGCCGGAGGGGCTGCATTTGGCCGCAGCTTCAGCCTCCCGCCCGCACCAGCCCCGTCTCGTACGCGAGGACCACCACCTGGACGCGGTCGCGCAGGGACAGCTTGGTGAGGATGCGGCCGACGTGGGTCTTCACCGTGGCCTCGGAGAGGACCAGGCGGGCGGCGATCTCGCCGTTCGAGAGGCCCTGGGCGACCAGGATCATCACCTCGCGCTCGCGGTCGGTGAGACGTTCCAGCTCCTTGTGCTGCGGTTCGCGGCCGGTCTGCGGCAGCATCGGCGCGAAGCGGTCGAGCAGGCGCCGCGTCGTCGAGGGCGCGACGACCGCGTCGCCGCTGTGCACCGAGCGGATCGCACCGAGGAGTTCGCCGGGCGGCACGTCCTTGAGCATGAACCCGGAGGCGCCCGCCTTCAGCCCGGAGAAGGCGTACTCGTCCAGGTCGAACGTGGTCAGGATCAGCACCTTCGGCGGGTTCGGGCCCGAGCAGATGCGGGCCGTGGCCTCCACGCCGTCCAGGCGCGGCATCCGTACGTCCATCAGCACCACGTCGACCGCGGTGGCGCGCAGCACCTCCAGGGCCTCGGCACCGTCGCCGGCCTCCGCGACGACCTCCATGTCCGGCTGTGCGGCGAGCACCATGCGGAACCCGGTGCGCAGCAGCACCTGGTCGTCGACGAGCATCACGCGGATCGGCATTTCCGGTTCGACCTCCGGGAGGAGCAGGGGCTGACAGGTGTCAGCGGGCGTCAATGGGCGTCATTGGGCGTCAATGGGCGGGCTTGAGCGGCAGCAGGGCACTGATCCGGAACCCGCCGCCGGGCCGCGGCCCCGCGTCCAGGGTGCCGCCGACCATGCCGACGCGCTCCCGCATCCCGATGAGTCCGTGGCCACGGCCGTCCGCGCCCCCGTCCTCGTACAGCTCATGCGGGGCGCCCTTGCCGTCGTCCTCGACGAGCAGGCCGAGCCCGTCGTCGAAGTAGACGATCCGGACGCTGGCCCCCGCGTTGTCGCCGCCGTGCTTGCGCGTGTTGGTGAGCGCCTCCTGCACGATCCGGTACGCGGTCAGCTCGACGCCGCTGGGCAGCGGGCGCGGGGTGCCCTCGATGCGGAAGTCGACGGTCAGGCCGGAGTGGCGGACCTGCTCGACCAGCTCGTCGATCTGCTGGACGTCCGGCTGCGGCACGTACTCGCCGCTCTCCTGTTGCTCCCCGGTGCGCAGCACGCCGAGCAGCCGGCGCATCTCGGCGAGCGCCTGCCGGCCCGTGCCGGAGATCGTCTCCAGGGCCTTCCTGGCCTGGTCGGGCGCGGTGTCCATGACATACGCGGCGCCGTCGGCCTGGACCACCATCACCGAGACGTTGTGCGCGACCACGTCGTGCAGCTCGCGGGCGATCCGGGCGCGCTCGGCGGCGACCGCGACCTTGGCCTGCGCCTCGCGCTCCTGCTCAAGCCGGGCCGCGCGCTCTTCCAGCTGGGCGAAGTACGCGCGACGGGTGCGGATCGAGTCGCCGAGCACCCAGGCGAGGGCGAACGGCACCATCGTGAAGCCCGCGATGAGAATGTTGCCCCAGACGCCGCTGTGCTCGTTCGGCCAGGCGATCTGCGAGATCGGCGCCGCGCACAGGCCGCCGACGAGCGCGAACCGCCGTGCCCAGTCAGCCCCTTCGGCCGCCACGGTGTAGATCAGCACCAGCATCGCGAAGTCCGCGGGCAGCACGCTCACATCCGCGATCAGCTGCCCGACCCCCATCGCGGCCACCAGCAGGAGCATCTGCTCCGGCCACTTGCGGCGCAGCGCGACGGCGAGGCACGCGACGACGGAGAACACGACCTCGGCGACGCCCGGCTCGCGCCCCTGACTGTTGCCCTGCGACGCCAGCCCCACGACGGACACCATGAGCAGCACGACAGCCCAGAAGCTGTCGACGCCCGTGGGGTGTCTGCGGAGGAATTCATAGAGGCGCTGCACATAACCCAGCGTAGGTACGCGCCACTCGTGCAGGGTCAGCCGCAGGGTCGATCCCGTACGACAGCTCGTACTCCCCAAGGTGGAGGCGCATAGCCTTTCCCGTGGGACGGCAGACGTGAGCAGGGCGAGGTGCGGCGTGACGGGTGGTGCGGCCGAGACGGCCGGTACGAGTGCGGGGTGGCCGCGGGGCTGGCGCGAGGCCGCCGAGGAGGCGCTCTACGGCCGCCCGGACGGCTTCTATCTGCGGCCCGAGGGCCCCGCGGGCCACTTCCGTACATCCGTGCACGCCTCGCCGCTCTTCGCCGAGGCCGTGGCCGGGCTGCTGTGCCGGGTCGACGCCGCGCTCGGCGCCCCGGCGGAGCTGGCCTTCGTCGACGTCGGCGCCGGGCGGGGCGAGCTGACGGCCGGGGTGCTGCGCGCGCTGCCCGCCGAGGTGGCGGCGCGCGTGCGGGCGTACGCGGTGGAGCGCGCGCCCCGGCCGGAGGCCCTGGACGACCCGGGCATCGTGTGGACGGCCCAAGTGCCGCACGGCGTGAGCGGGTTGCTGTTCGCCAACGAGTGGCTGGACAACGTGCCGGTGGACGTGGTCGAGGTCGACGGCGAGGGCGTGCCGCGCCTGGTGCTGGTCGACCGGGGCGGCGCCGAATCCCTCGGGCCCGAGCCGTCCGGCGCGGACGCGGAGTGGCTGGAGCGCTGGTGGCCGCTCAAGGCGTGGGAACCCGGGCTGCGCGCGGAGCCGGGCGGTCCGCGCGACGCGGCCTGGGCGGCGGCCGTCGGCTGTCTGGAGCGGGGCCTCGCGGTGGCCGTGGACTACCACCACACGCGCGGGGCACGACCCGGATTCGGCACCCTGACCGGGTTCCGGGACGGCCACGAGTGCCGGCCCGTGCCCGACGGCTCCTGCGACCTGACCGCCCATGTGGCGCTCGACGCCTGCGCACTGCCCGGCGCGAAGCTGACCGACCAGCGCACCGCGCTCACCGCACTCGGCGTCTCGGGCGCCCGGCCCCCGCTGGCCCTGGCGAGCACCGACCCGACCGCGTACGTCCATGCCCTCACGCACGCGGGCGAGGCCGCCGAGCTCACCGCGCAGGGCGGACTCGGCGACTTCGGCTGGCTGCTCCAGCCCGTGGACGTACCCCTGCGGGCGCTACTTGTCGATGTCACCGACGACGAAGAACAGTGACCCCAGAATCGCCACCATGTCGGCGACCAGCGTCCCGGGCAGCAGCTCGGTCAGCGCCTGGATGTTGTTGTACGAGGCGGAGCGCAGCTTGAGGCGGTACGGGGTCTTCTCGCCCTTGGACACCAGGTAGTAGCCGTTGATGCCGAGGGGGTTCTCCGTCCAGGCGTACGTGTGCCCCTCGGGGGCCTTGAGGACCTTCGGCAGGCGCTGGTTGATGGGGCCCGGCTCCAGCTCCGCGATCCGGTCCAGGCAGGCGTCGGCGAGGTCCAGGGCGTTGTGCGTCTGCTCCAGGAGGCACTCGAAGCGGGCCAGGCAGTCGCCCTCCTGCCGCGTCACGACCTTCAGCTCCTGCTGCAGCTCTCCGTACGCGAGGTACGGCTCGTCCCTGCGCAGGTCGAAGTCGACGCCGGAGGCACGGGCGATCGGTCCGCTCACCCCGTACGCGTGCACCGCCTCGGGGGTGAGGACGCCCACTCCGCGTGTGCGGCCGCGGAAGATCTCGTTGCCGAGGACCAGGCGGTCGTACACGTCCATCCGCGAGCGGACCGAGGCAACCCCGTGGCGGGCGCGCGACGTCCAACCGAGCGGAAGGTCCTCCTTGAGGCCGCCGACGCGGTTGAACATGTAGTGCATGCGGCCGCCGGAGACCTCCTCCATGACGTTCTGGAGCTCCTCCCGCTCCCGGAAGGCATGGAAGACGGGGGTGATTCCGCCCAGTTCGAGCGGGTACGAACCAAGGAACATCAGATGGTTGAGGACGCGGTTCAGCTCGGCGAGCAGCGTGCGCGTCCACACCGCGCGTTCGGGCACCTCCATGCCGAGCATCCGCTCGACGGCGAGGACCACGCCCAGCTCGTTGGAGAAGGCGGAGAGCCAGTCGTGGCGGTTGGCCAGCATCACGATCTGCCGGTAGTCCCGCGCCTCGAAGAGCTTCTCCGCGCCGCGGTGCATATAGCCGATCACCGGCTCGACGTGCTGGATGCGCTCGCCGTCGAGCACCAGGCGCAGGCGCAGCACGCCGTGGGTGGACGGGTGCTGGGGGCCGATGTTGAGCACCATGTCCGTGCTCTCCGCGGCTCCGCCGACGCCTACGGTCCTGATCTTCGGATCCGTCTTGGTACTCATACGCACAGTGTGTCGTACGGCACTGACATCGATCGAGACGGGGACAGGGATGGAGGAGACGGGGACAGGGACAGGGATGGGGGCGGGGAGAGGCATGAGCAGACGGGGAGGGATGGGGAGGCGGGAGAGGCATGAGCAGACGGGAACAGGGATGAGTAGGCGGAGACAGGGATGAAGGGGACTTCGATGAGTGCGGCGTCCGCGGGCGGAGAGCCGGTTCCCGGCGGGACGGCGGTGGAGCCGGAGCCCGCCTGGCGGGGGCTGCCGCGGGCCGTGCTCACGCTGCGCCGGCTGCTCCTCGTCCTGTGGATGGTGCCGCTGGCCGTGGCCGTCGGGCTGCTCCTCGGGCTCCTCGCGGGCCCGGCATGGGCGGCCTTCGCCGCGCTGCCCGCGGGCCTGCTGCTGTGGGGCTGGCCGCTGCTCGGCCGCAACTGGCGGTCCTGGCGGTACGCGGAGCGCGCCGACGACCTGCTGATCCAGCGCGGCGTGCTGTGGCGCGAGGAGACGGTGGTCCCGTACGGCCGGATGCAGCTCGTCGAGGTCGAATCGGGGCCGCTGCAGCGGAAGTTCGGGCTCGCGAGCCTGCAGCTGCACACCGCGGCCGCGGCGACGGACGCGACGCTGCCGGGGCTCGACCCGCGCGAGGCCGAACGCCTGCGGGACCGGCTCACCGAGCTGGGCGAGGCACGATCGGCGGGCCTGTGAACCCCACGGACGGACCACCGGCGGAGGCTCCCGGCGCGGGCGCCGTGCAGGAGCGCCGGCTGCACCCCGTCACGCCCCTGCGCCGCGCCTGGGCGCCCCTCGCGGTCGGGGCCGGCTGGGCGGTGCACGATCCGGACGGCGTGTACCGGCGGGTCACGGACCTGGCCGTGGAGACGCTGCTGCTGGGCGGCGCCGGACTCGTCCTCGCGGCCGCCCTCTACGGCTTCCTCAGCTGGTGGTTCACGCACTTCGCGGTGACCGGGACCGAGCTGCGGATCCGCACCGGACTGCTCTTCCGTCGCACCGCCCACATCCGCCTCGACCGCCTCCAGGCCGTCGACGTCAACCAGCCGCTGCTCGCCCGCGTCGCCGGCGTCGCCAAGCTGAAGATGGACGTCATCGGCACGGACTCCAAGGACGAGCTGGCCTACCTGAGCGAGCGGGACGCCACCGCGCTGCGGGCCGAACTCCTCGCCCGCGCGGCCGGGTTCGCCCCCGAGACGGCCCGGGACGTCGGCGAGGCCCCGGTCGCGAACCTCGTCCACGTACCGCCCAAACAGCTCGCCCTCTCGCTGCTCCTGACCGGCACGACCTGGGTGCTGCTCGTCGCCGCGCTGGCCGTGCCGCCGCTGCTGTGGCTGGCCACGCACAGCATCGGCCTGCTGATCGGCACCGGACTGCCGCTGCTCGGCGCGGCGGGCGCGAGCAGCGTGGGGAAGTTCGTGAAGCAGTACGACTGGCGGGTCGGCGCGTCCCCGGACGGCCTGCGGCTCGACCACGGGCTGCTCGACAAGGAGCACGAGACGGTGCCGCCCGGCCGCGTCCAGACCGTACGGATCGTGGAGCCGCTGCTGTGGCGGCGGCGCGGCTGGGTGCGGGTGGAGCTGGACGTCGCCGGGTCGTCGAACAGCGTCCTGGTGCCGGTCGCGCCGCGCGAGCTGGCCGTGTCGGTGATCGCCCGGATCCTGCCGGGCGTCACGGTGCCGGAGCCGGACGAGCTGTCCCGGCCGCCCGCACGCGCGCGGTGGTGCCTGCCGGTGTGGTGGCGCGGCCACGGACTCGCCGTGACGGACGCGGTGTTCACGGCCCGGCGCGGGCTGCTCTGCCGCACGCTCAGCCTGGTCCCGCACGCGAAGGTGCAGAGCGTACGGCTCACTCAGGGGCCCTGGGAGCGGCGCAACGGTGTGGCCGGCCTCCACGTGGAGACCGGTGCGAACACGTCCGTCGCCGCGCGGCTGCGGGACGCGGCGGAGGCGGAACTCCTGCTCCAGGCCCAGGCGGACCGCTCGCGCACCGGGCGCAGGACGGCGCGGCCGGATCGGTGGATGGCGACGTAGGTCCGGCTGCGCGCGAGGGGGCCACGGCCTTCCGGCCGTGGCCCCCTCGCAGGTACCTGGTGACGTGCTCCGTGCCCTACGAGATCGCGCTGCGCAGATCCGCCAGGTCGAGCTGTTCCGTGTCGTCGTGGGCGGTGAGGTCGATGACCTCGCCGACGGCAAGGTCCTCCGCGTCGGCCTCGCCGAGTGCCTCCTCGCCGATCACGTCCGCGAGGTCCTTGTTCTCGATCGCCCTGACCTGGTCCCGTACGGCTTGTTCGGCTTGACCGGGCTGTGCAGTAGCTGGTTCGGCCTGCTCCGCCTCCGGGCTCATCGCGCCGAAGAAGTCGAAGCCGCCGACGGGGCGGGGCGCCCTCCGGGCGGCCGGGGTGTACGGCGCGGCCGACGCCGCGGTCGCGGCCGGTACGGGGTAGTGCCGCGGGGCCGGGGTGAGGGCGGCCGTACGCGACTGTGCGCCGGCCGCCTCGGACTTCCCCTGTGCCGCGTCCGCCCCCTCACGCCTCGCGCCGTCGCGCGTCAGCTGGTCCAGCGCGGCGTTGGCCCGGCGGTAGAGCGCGGGGCTCGGGACGCGGGCCGACGTGGCGGGCTCACTGCGGGCGGCGCCGTCGACGCGGCCGGCGCCGTTAACCCGGTCGGTGCCGTGTCCATGACCGGCGGCGCCTCCGTGACCGGTGCCGTTTCCGTGACCGGCGCTGCCTCCGTGACCGGCGCTGCCTCCGTGACCGGTGCCGCCTCCGGCGGGCAGCGCCTTCGCCGGCGCGGACGCCTCGATCGCGAGGCGTCTGCGGCCTTCGAGCGCGCTGGCCCGCTCGGTCTCCGCGGTCGCGTACCGGCGCAGCAGCGCCGCGTGTTCGGAGCGCAGGGCGGCGAGTTCGGTGCGCTTGGCGCGGAGCTTGGCCTCCAGCTTCGCGCGCAGCTCCCGCGACTCTTCGAGGTCGGACTCCAGCTCGGCTGTGCGTTCCTCGTGCTTCCACTCGTCGCTCGCTCTGGCCCGGGTCAGTTCCGCGACGCGCTTGCCGGCGACCCGGTCCCATCGGCGCATGACGACCGAGCCGACGACGGCCGCTGCTGCGGCACCGGCGACCAGGCCGCGGAGCACCACGGGTTCCGCGACCAGCCAAGCTGCGGCGGCGCAGACCAGTGAGACACCGGCGACCGTCGAGGGGGGAAGCAGCCTGTGCAGGGGTGGGGAATGGCGGTGACGTCCACGTGGCATGGCCAGAAACTTACCGCGCGTGCACGACGGACGAACCCCCGCCCGGGAAAGTGTTCCCTTGTGGTTACGTACGCCGAACCGGTTCAAGCGGCAACCAACGGTAACCCCCTCCCGTTACTTGCCACTTGGGTCCGCACTTCGGCCCGGACTTCGGCCCGGCACGCCTGGGAATGCCGACCCGAACTCAAGATCATTTCTTGAGCAGCCCCTTCGCCTCCAGGTACTCCTTCGCGGCGTCGGCCTCCTTCACGCGCTCCGCGTCGACCTTGCGGTTGAGTTCCATGAGGTCCTCGGTCGTCAGCGTCTCGGTGAGCTTCGCGAGCGCGTCGGCTATCGCCTTGTCGCCCGCGTCCTCGGCGTTCACCACGGGAAGGATGTTGTCGGCGTTCTGCAGGTTCTTGTCGTCCTTGAGCAGGACCAGGCCGAAGTTCTCCAGGGTGGCGTCCGTGGTGGTGGTCAGGACCAGCTGGTCCTCCCCGTCCTTGACGGCCTGCTTGGCCTGCGGCGTGCCGACGCCCTTGGGGTCGACGCCCGTCACGTCGATGCCGTACGTCTTCTTCAACCCCGGTGCGCAGAACGGCCGGACCTCGCATTCGTCACCGGCGGCGATCTTCACCTTCAACTTCGAGCGGCCCAGGTCGGAAAGCGTCTTGAGGTTGTTCTTCTGCGCGTATTCCTTGCTGACCGCGAAAGCGTTCTGGTCGACGGCCGCTCCGGCCGGGAGTACCTTCAGGCCGCGCGGTTCGGCGAGCTTCTTCAGCGCGGCCACGGTGTCTTCCACATCGCTCGACGCGACGGGCTTCGCCTTCGGGCCGTTCTTGTCGATGTTCAGGAATTCGGCGAGCGTCGCCGCGTATTCCGGTACGACGTCGATGTCGCCCTTCTCCAGCGACGGTTCGTAAAGCTCGCGGTTCTCCACCGTCTTGATCGAGGTGTTGTATCCGGCGTCCCGCAGAAGCTGGGAGTACAGCTCGGCAAGCACCTTCGACTCGGTGAATCCGGCCGAACCCACCACCAGCGTGCCCTTCTTGCCGGCGCCGCCCTCGCTGCCGGCGCCCTTGTCCTCCAGGCTCTTGCCGCCGCAGGCGGTGAGGCCGGCGGCCAGGCCGACGACGGCCACCGCCGCGGCCGCCCTGCGGATGCCCTGCCCAAAGTGCTTCATGGGGTATCACCAATCAATGTCGTCACGGCCGTTGTCGTACGAGAAGCAGTTGTCCTACGGGAGCGCCCTGCCCCGCATCGGGTCGAGCACCTTGCCCAGCGCCACCAGCACCCCCTCCACGAGCAGCGCGAGCGCCGCCACAAGCACCGCGCCCGCCACCACCTGCGCGGTGTCCTGGAGGTTGAACCCGGCCGTGATGATCCGGCCGAGGCCGCCCTCCCCGGCCATCGCGGCGAGCGTCGCCGTGGCCACGACCTGGACGGCCGCCGAGCGCAGCCCCGTCATGATCAGCGGGAACGCCAGCGGGAGTTCCACCCGCAGGAACAGCTGACGCCCGCTCATCCCCATGCCGCGCGCGGCCTCCACCACAGCCCGGTCGACCTCGCGCATCCCGATGTACGCGTTGGTCAGCAGCGGCGGCACCGCGAACAGCACCAGGGCGATCAGCGTCGGCAGGTCGCCGTACCGCCCGAGCGGGGTGAGCGTGAGCAGCACGAGCACCGCGAGCGTCGGCACCGCGCGGCCCACGTTGGAGAGGTTGACCGCGAGCGCTCCGCCCTTGCCGATGTGACCGAGCCACAGGGCGAGGGGCAGCGCGATCAGGCAGGCGACGGCCAGGCACGTACCGCTGAAGTACAGATGCTCGCCGAGGCGGTGCCCTATCCCCTTCTCGCCGTGCCAGTTGGCGGCCGAGGTGAGCCAGGCGAAGGCATCCTGCAGTGCGTTCATGCGGGCTCGACCACCTTTGCCGTACGGACGCCGGGGGCGCGCCCCGACCGTATGCGCGTCCAGGGCGTGAGCCACCGCTGCAGGGCGAGCAGCAGCAGGTCCGCGCCGACCGCGAGCAGCACACAGAGCACCGAGGCGGTGAGCACCTGCGCCTTGAAGTCGCTGCGCAGGCCGGACATGATCAGGCCGCCCAGACCGCCGTAGTCCACGAGGGCGCCGACCGTCGTCAGCGCGACCGTGGCGACCGTGGCTATGCGCACCCCCGCCAGCAACGCGGGAAGCGCCAGTGGGAGTTCGACCTCCCACAGCTGCCGGAACGGCCCGTACCCCATCCCGCGTGCGGCCTCGCGGGCCTCCTCCGGGACGGCTTCGAGTCCCGCCAGGATGTTCCGCACGAGGACCGTCAGGGAGTACAGCACCAGGCCCGTCACGACCAGGGCCGCCGAGAGGCCGAACACCGGGAGCAGCAGCGAGAACATCGCGAGCGACGGCACCGAGTAGAGCGCCGTGGTGAGGCCGAGGACCGGGGCCGCGAAGACCTTGCTGCGGCGCGCGAGCAGCGCGAGCGGCAGCGCGACGGCGAGCCCGATGAGGATCGAGGCGGCCGTGATGCCCACATGCTGAAGCGTCGCGTCGATCAACTCCTGGCTGCGCGTGCGGACATATTCCGCGCACACCCAGTCGTTGTCGACCAGGCAGTTTCGCCCGTCCATCCGGCCCCACCTCCCCCACAACGCCACCGGAACCAGCCCGGAACCACGCCCGGACCCAGGCCCGGGCCCCGTCCCCCGAGCGCATGTCCCCCGAACACCTGTCTGTCGGCGACCCTAAACCCCAGCACTGACAATCGCCGATAGCCGTCGTCCTGCCGCAACATGAGGTTCACGAAACGCCCACCACAAGGGGGAGCCGTGATCCGGTTCGAGCACGTCACCAAGCGGTACGACGACGGCACCACGGCCGTCGACGACCTGTCGTTCGAGGTCGCCGACGGTGAACTCGTCACCCTCGTAGGCCCGTCGGGCTGCGGCAAGACCACGACGATGAAGATGGTGAACCGGCTGATCGAGCCCACCTCGGGCCGGATCCTGCTCGACGGCGAGGACATATCCGGCGTCGACCCGGTCGAGCTGCGCCGCCGCATCGGCTACGTGATCCAGCAGGTCGGCCTGTTCCCGCACAAGACGGTCCTGGACAACACCGCGACCGTCCCGCACCTCCTCGGCGTCAAGCGCGCCGAGGCCCGCGCCCGCGCCGCCGAACTCCTCGAACTCGTCGGCCTCGACCCGTCCGTGCACGGCGCCCGCTACCCGGAGCAGCTCTCCGGCGGCCAGCGCCAGCGCGTCGGCGTGGCCCGCGCGCTCGCCGCCGACCCGCCCGTGCTCCTCATGGACGAGCCGTTCGGCGCGGTCGACCCGGTGGTCCGCGAGCACCTGCAGAACGAGTTCCTGAAGCTCCAGGCGGCCGTGCGCAAAACGGTCCTGTTCGTCACGCACGACATCGAGGAGGCCGTACGCCTCGGCGACCGCATAGCCGTCTACGGCTCCGGCCGCATCGAGCAGTACGACGCCCCGGCCACCGTCCTCGGCGCCCCCGCCACGCCGTACGTCGCCGAATTCGTGGGCGCCGACCGGGGGTTGAAGCGCCTCTCGGTCACGCCGATCGAGGAGGGCGACCTGCAACAGCCCCCGGTCGTACGGCTCGACGACCCCCTGGACCGCGCCGCCGGGCAGCTGCGCGCCGAGGGCGCCCCCTGGGCCGTCGTCCTGGACGCGGAGGGCAACCTTCACGGCTGGATCTCCGCCGAGCACACCGGCAGCAAGGGCACGGTGCGCGACCGGGCCCGCCGGATGGAGGCCTGGCTGCCCGTCGGCGCCTCCCTGAAGCAGGCGTTCGCCACGATGCTGCAGCACGACGCGGGCTGGATCGCGGTGATCGACGAGGACTCCACGGGCCGCTTCCTCGGCGTCCTGACCCCGGCGACCCTGCACGAGGCGCTGCGCCGCTCGACGACCGCGGACGCCCGGTCCATCACACGCGCGGAGGTCGACCTGGAGACAGTCACGGTGCGCTGAGCCGTACCGGGAAAACCGACTCCCCTACGGGAAGCGTCACTTGACCGAAAGCCGCTCGCTCATCCACGCCAGGGCCTGCGGGATCTCCCGCCGCCAGGTGGTGAGGTTGTGGCCGCCGCTGTCGAGGACGATCGAGAACATCCGGGTGGGCGCCCGGTGCGCCCCGCCGGCCTCGACCAGAGCGTCCTGCCTGCGCTTTCCGCCGGACGCGCGCCCGGACGCCGATCCTCATGCACCGGTTTTCCGGGCGGAGAGTGAACCCGCCTCCCACAAGCACCGTCCTAGAGGGCGCAATTTGTCCGGCGTAACCGCAGAAGCCGGGCTTCAGCTCTCTCGCAGAACCACGGGATGCGATGTCAGTCAGGACAGATGGGGAAATGTCGGGTGGGGTTGCGGCGGCTTCTCACCGGGTCCGGCGCATGCTGCGCGGCCCCCGCCCCGAGAAGGTGCCGTACCTGGTCGCCACCGCCTGCACGCTCGTGGGCCTCCTTGACATCGCCGCCGGCGTCTTCCCGCGCTTCCGGCACAGCCGCCTGCACGCCCTGGCCGAGGTCCTGCCCGGCGCACTCGGCCCCTTCGCCTCCGCGCTCGCCCTCAGCGCCGGCGTCCTCCTGCTGCTCCTCGCGCACGGCCTCAGGCGCCGCAAGCGGAGGGCCTGGCGGGCGGCCGTGTTTCTGCTCCCGGCGGGCGCCGCGGCCCAGTTCGCGTACCGGCACTCGCTCGTCGGCGTACTGATCGCCGGCCTGCTGCTCGCCCTGCTGCTGCGCCACCGGGGCGAGTTCTCCGCGCTGCCCGACCCGCGCAGCCGCCGGCCGGCGCTGGCCAACTTCTTCCTGATGGGCTCGTTCTCGCTCACCCTCGGCACGGTGATCGTCGCCACCCACCCGCGCAAGGTCGTCGGCGACCCGAGCCTCGCCGACTACCTCACCCACGTCGTGTACGGCCTGTTCGGCGCCGAGGGGCCCCTCGCGTACACCGGGCGCACCGGCTGGACCGTCGGCTACTCCCTCGGCGCCCTCGGCATGCTCACCGCGCTCACCACGGTCTACCTGGCCCTGCGCCCCGAACACCCGGCCGCCCGGCTCACCGAGGACGACGAGACCCGCCTGCGCGCCCTGCTCGACCGGCACGGCGCCCGCGACTCCCTCGGCCACTTCGCGCTCCGCCGCGACAAGGGCGTGGTGTTCTCGCCCAGCGGCAAGGCGGCCGTCACCTACCGCGTCGTCTCCGGCGTGATGCTCGCGAGCGGCGACCCGATCGGCGACGTGGAGGCCTGGCCCGGCGCCATCGAGCGGTTCATGGACGAGGCGCGCAAGCACTCCTGGACCCCCGCCGTCATGGGCTGCTCGGAGACCGGCGGCGAGGTCTGGACCCGCGAGACCGGCCTCGACGCCCTCGAACTCGGCGACGAGGCGGTGGTGGACGTGGGGGATTTCTCCCTCTCCGGGCGCGCCATGCGCAACGTGCGCCAGATGGTCAAACGCATCGAGCGGAGTGGCTACGAGACCCGGGTACGGCGCGTACGTGACCTGAGCGCGGCCGAGTTGGAGCGGGTCCGGCGCGCCGCCGACGACTGGCGCGGCACCGACACCGAGCGCGGCTTCTCCATGGCCCTCGGCCGCATCGGCGACCCCACCGACGGCGACTGTCTGATCGCCACCGCGCACAGGCGGGACGAAGTACCCGGCCCCCACGGCGACTTGAAGGCGATCCTCCACTTCGTGCCCTGGGGCGCGGACGGAGTCTCGCTCGACCTGATGCGCCGCGACCGCGCCGCCGACCCCGGCATGAACGAACTCCTCATCGTCGCCGCCCTGCAGGCCGCCCCGAAACTCGCCATCGCGCGTGTGTCCCTCAACTTCGCGATGTTCCGCTCCGCCCTCGCGCGCGGTGAACGGCTCGGCGCGGGGCCGGTGCTGCGCGGCTGGCGCGGGCTGCTCGTGTTCCTGTCGCGCTGGTTCCAGATCGAGTCGCTGTACAAGTTCAACGCCAAATTCCGCCCCCGCTGGGAGCCCCGCTTCGTGGTCTTCCGCAACAACCGCGACCTGCCGCGCATCGGCGTCGCCGCGATGCAGGCCGAGGGCTTCGTCACCCTCGCCCTGCCCCGCTTCCTGCACCCCCGCCCCGGCCCGCGGCGCCCCTGCCCGCACACCTCCGCGGCCCGGCCGCGGGAGCGCGGCGTGCAGGTCGTCTGAGCCCTCCCGACCACTGCCGTACGGCTCACTCCCCGTACGGGCCTACGCTGGAGGCATGAGTACGTTGCGCGGCCGGGGCACGGTCGAAGGCCTTCCGGAGTGGGACCGCTGTGCGGTGATGGGAGTCGTCAACGTGACGCCCGACTCCTTCTCCGACGGTGGCCGCTGGTTCGACACCACGACCGCCGTCAAGCACGGCCTCGACCTGGTCGCCCAGGGCGCCGATCTGATCGACGTCGGCGGCGAGTCGACGCGGCCCGGCGCCACCCGGGTCGACGAGGACGAGGAGCTGCGCCGGGTCGTGCCCGTGGTGCGCGGCCTCGCCTCCGAGGGCGTCGCCGTCTCCGTCGACACCATGCGCGCCGCCGTCGCCGAGGCCGCGCTCACCGCGGGCGCCCGCCTCGTCAACGACGTCAGCGGCGGCCTCGCCGACCCCGCGATGATCCCGGCCGTCGCCGCCGCCGGCGCCCCGTTCGTCGTCATGCACTGGCGCGGCTTCAGCGAGGACATGAACAGCCGCGCGGTGTACGCGGACATCGTCGGCGAGGTCGTGAGCGAGCTGCACGCGCGCGTGGAGGCGGTTGTCGCGGGCGGGGTGGCCCCCGAGCGGATCGTCCTCGACCCCGGCCTCGGCTTCGCCAAGGACGCCGAGCACGACCTCGCCCTGGTCGCCCACATGAAGGAACTGCGCTCCCTCGGCCTGCCGGTCCTGGTCGCCGCCAGCCGGAAACGTTTCCTCGGCCGGGTCCTGGCCGCAGGGCCGGACTCCGCCCCGCCGCCCGCGCGTGAACGTGACGCCGCCACCGCCGCGGTCTCCGCCATCGCCGCCCACGAGGGCGCCTGGGCGGTCCGCGTCCACGAGGTGCGCGCCACCGCCGACGCCGTCCGCGTAGCCCGCGCCGTAGAAGGAGCCCAGTGACGCCCCGTACCGACATCGAAGCCGTCGAGACCGCCAACACGTCCTTCTACGAGGCTCTGGAGCGCGGCGACTTCGAGGCGGTCTCGGACCTCTGGCTGCGCGACGAGCCCGGCGCCGCGGACGACGAGGAGAGCGTCGGCGTCTCCTGCGTGCACCCCGGCTGGCCCGCCCTCTCCGGACGCGGCGAGGTCCTCAGGTCGTACGCCCTGATCATGGCGAACACCGAATACATCCAGTTCTTCCTCACCGATGTGAAGGTCTCGGTGCACGCCGACACCGCCCTGGTCAGCTGTACGGAGAACATCCTCAGCGGCGGCCCCGCCGAGGAGGGCGCCGACCTGGGCCCGCTGGTCGGCCAGCTCGTGGTCGCCACGAATGTGTTCCACCGCACGCCCGACGGCTGGAAGCTGTGGTCGCACCACGCCTCGCCGGTGCTCGCCGAGACCGAGGACGAAGAGGGCGACGGCAGCTCCGAGGGCGGCGAAACACCCGCCTGAGTGGGTAGGCGCCCTGCCGGGATTGGATTCCCCGCCGCCGGGGTATGGGCGGCTACCAGCCCAAGACCGGCATGTCCAGAGCCCCCATGGGCACGCACTGTCAGCACCCGCAGGTAGATTCGAATGGGTCCCGCGAGCCGACCGCACTCGGCCCGGACCCGCCGAACCGACGATTGCAGGAGTGATTCGCGTGGATCGTGTCGCGCTGCGCGGCCTCAAGGCCCGCGGGCACCACGGTGTCTTCGCCCATGAACGCGAAGAGGGCCAGACCTTCGTCGTGGACCTGGTCATCGGCCTGGACACCAGGCCGGCCGCGGCCGACGACGACCTGGCGAAGACCGTGCACTACGGCATCGTCGCCGAGGAGGTCGTGGCCGTCGTCGAGGGCGAGCCCGTCGACCTCATCGAGACCCTGGCCGAGCGCATCGCACAGCAGTGCCTCAAGCACGCGGGGGTCCAGGAGGTCGAGGTGGTCGTCCACAAGCCGGACGCCCCCATCACGGTCCCCTTCGACGACGTCACCATCACGATCACCCGGAGCAACGCATGAAAGCGCAGAGCGACCCGACCGTGCAGCCGGTGCCCGCCTCCGTGGTGGCACAGGTGGATGCCGCGGACGCCACCCTCAACAACCCCAAGTTCGCCGTGATCAGCCTCGGCAGCAACCTCGGCAACCGCCTGGAGACCCTCCAGGGTGCCGTCGACGCCCTGGAGGACACCCCCGGCCTGCGCGTAAAGGCCGTCTCACCGGTGTACGAGACGGAGCCCTGGGGCGTCGAGCCCGGCAGCCAGCCCTCGTACTTCAACGCGGTCGTCGTCATCAAGACCACCCTGCCCCCGTCCTCGCTCCTGGAGCGCGCACACGCGGTCGAGGAGGCCTTTCACCGCGTACGGGACGAGCACTGGGGCCCGCGCACCATCGACGTCGACATCGTGACGTACCAGGACGTCGTCTCCGACGACCCCGAGCTCACCCTCCCGCACCCGCGGGCGCACGAGCGGGCCTTCGTCCTCGCCCCCTGGTACGACGTCGACCCCGAGGCGCAGATCCCCGGCCGCGGCCCCGTCGCCGAGCTGCTCGGCCAGGTCACCCGCGCGGGCGTCACGCCCCGCGTGGACCTGGAACTCCGGCTGCCCGAGTAGTCGTTAGGGTCAGCACGGGGCCCGCGCCAGGGCCCGGGGACCCGGACGAAGCATGACGAAAGAGGCGACCGCCACCGTGAAGCAGCTGCGCATCCGGACGCTGATCGGCCTGTTCCTGGCGGCCGGGGTGCTGTCCTGGGCGGGCGCCCGGCTCTGGGACTCGCTCGGGGAGCTGCCGAGCGTCCCGCTGGCGGCGCCGATCGTGCTCGGCGTGATCGCCGCCGTGCTGCTCGCGACCGCGCTCTCCATCCGCTCCCGGCTCCGCGCCCAGCGCGAGCGCCGCCCCGGCGCGAAGGGCGTGGACCCGATGATGGCCGCCCGCGCCCTGGTCTTCGGCCAGGCCAGCGCCCTCGTCGCCGCGCTCGTCACCGGGGTGTACGGCGGGGCGGGCGTTTTCCTGCTCAGCCTCCTGGAGGTCCCGGCACGCCGCGACCAGGCCATCTACGCCGGCTTCGCGGTCCTGGCCGGCGCGGCCGTGATCGCGGCGGCGCTGTTCCTGGAGCGCGTCTGCAAGCTCCCGGAGGACGGGGACGGGGACGACGACGAGGTGGGGGCGGCGGCCTGACCGTCCCGAACTCCCCGAGGCCTGCTTCGGCATGCCCACGGCCACGGGGGTGCCCCGGAACCAAACGCTCCGGGGCACCCCCGCCAGACCTGCCAGACCTGCCCGACGCGTCAGACCCGTCAGACCGACCCGTCGCCTCACTTGGCCATGATCAGGGCCTCACTTGGCCATGATCAGGGCCTCACTTGGCCATGATCAGGCTCATCGCCTCGGCCCGGGTCGCCGGGTCCCGCAGTTGCCCGCGCACCGCCGAGGTCAGCGTCTTCGCGCCGGGCTTGCGCACGCCTCGCATCGTCATGCACATGTGCTCACACTCCACGACCACGATCACCCCGCGCGGCTCCAGGATGTGCATCAGGGAGTCCGCGATCTGCGTGGTCAGCCGCTCCTGCACCTGAGGGCGGCGCGCATACACGTCCACGAGCCGGGCCAGCTTGGACAGGCCGGTGATCTTGCCGTCCGTGGACGGGATGTACCCGACGTGGGCGACACCGACGAAGGGGACCAGATGATGTTCACAGGAACTCATCACTTCGATGTCCTTCACGAGGACCATCTCGTCGTGGCCCAGGTCGAACGTCGTGGTGAGCACGTCCTCCGGCTGCTGCCAGAGGCCCGCGAATATCTCCCTGTACGCCCGCGCAACCCGCCCCGGCGTCTCCCGCAACCCCTCCCGGTCCGGGTCCTCGCCGACCGCGATGAGGAGTTCTCGTACGGCGTTCTCGGCTCGCTTCTCGTCGAACTCGGCGATCGAGCTCTCGCCGTCCAGCGTCACCGGGTCGGTCATCTGTGCCTCGTTCCTGTTACGACGGGCAGCGTTCCTCTACGTCTGCCGTGTGCGCACACAAAAAGCCGCGCCCCTCAAGGCTAGAACCAGAGGGGCGCGGCATACATTCCGGGCCTGCCGTGACGGCCGGGAACCGGTGATCAGCTCTCCGGGCGGTCCTCCGGGGCGGGGGACTTCGTCAGGTCCGCCGGAGTCGTCGCCTCCGTCGCCGCCGTCACCGCGGGGGTGCCGTTGGCGCCGTTGGTGAGCGACAGCTCCTTCGGCGAGAGCACCGGGGGCCTCGTCGACGGCGTACGCCGCGACGAGCCGGTCCACGCCGGGCGGGCCGGGCGCTTCACGATCGGCGCGAAGATCTCGGCGATCTCCTCCTTGCCCAGCGTCTCCCTCTCCAGGAGCTGCAGGACCAGGTTGTCGAGGACGTCACGGTTCTCGACCAGGATCTCCCACGCCTCGTTGTGCGCGGTCTCGATGAGCTTCTTGACCTCTTCGTCGACCAGCGCGGCGACCTCTTCCGAGTAGTCCCGCTGGTGCGCCATCTCACGGCCGAGGAACGGCTCGGTGTTGTCACCGCCGAACTTGATGGCACCGAGACGCTCGGTCATGCCGTACTGCGTGACCATGGCGCGGGCCGTGGTCGTGGCCTTCTCGATGTCGTTCGCGGCGCCCGTGGTCGGGTCGTGGAAGACCAGCTCCTCGGCCGCGCGCCCGCCCAGCATGTACGCGAGCTGGTCGAGCATTTCGTTGCGCGTGGTCGAGTACTTGTCCTCGTCCGGGAGCACCATCGTGTACCCGAGGGCGCGGCCGCGGGACAGGATCGTGATCTTGTGGACCGGGTCGGAGTTCGGCGAGGCCGCCGCGACCAGGGCGTGACCGCCCTCGTGGTACGCGGTGATCTTCTTCTCCTTGTCCGACATGATCCGGGTCCGCTTCTGCGGGCCCGCGACCACACGGTCGATCGCCTCGTCCAGGAAGTGGTTGTCGATCAGCTTCCCGTCCGAGCGGGCGGTCAGCAGGGCCGCCTCGTTCAGGACGTTGGAGAGATCGGCACCGGTGAAGCCGGGGGTGCGGCGGGCGACGGCCGAGAGGTCGACGTCCGGGGCGACCGGCTTGCCCTTCTGGTGGACCTTGAGGATCTCCAGGCGGCCCTGCATGTCCGGGCGGTCGACGGCGATCTGCCGGTCGAAGCGGCCGGGGCGCAGGAGCGCCGGGTCGAGGATGTCCGGGCGGTTCGTGGCGGCGATCAGGATGACGCCGCCCTTCACGTCGAAGCCGTCCATCTCGACGAGCAGCTGGTTCAGGGTCTGCTCGCGCTCGTCGTGACCGCCGCCGAGGCCGGCGCCGCGGTGGCGGCCGACCGCGTCGATCTCGTCGACGAAGACGATCGCCGGGGCGTTCGCCTTGGCCTGTTCGAAGAGGTCACGGACCCGGGAGGCGCCGACGCCGACGAACATCTCGACGAAGTCGGAGCCGGAGATCGAGTAGAACGGCACGCCCGCCTCGCCCGCGACGGCACGCGCGAGCAGCGTCTTGCCGGTACCGGGCGGGCCGTAGAGCAGCACGCCCTTGGGGATCTTGGCGCCGACGGCCTGGAACTTGGCCGGCTCCTGCAGGAACTCCTTGATCTCGTGGAGCTCCTCGACGGCCTCGTCCGAGCCGGCGACGTCGGTGAACGTCGTCTTGGGGGTGTCCTTGGTGATCAGCTTGGCCTTGGACTTCCCGAAGTTCATGACTCGGGAGCCGCCGCCCTGCATCTGGTTCATCAGGAACAGGAAGACGACGACGATGAGGACGAAGGGAAGCAGCGAGAGCAGAATCCCGACGAACGGGTTCTGCTTGGAGGGCGAGACGGTGTACCCGTCCTTGATGTCGCCGTTCTCGTAGTTCTGCTGCAGCTTGGTGGCCAGCTGGGCGCCCTGGTCGCCGATGTAGCTCGCCTGGATCTTGGCGCTGCCGCCGTACTTGCCCTTGTCTGCGTCGTCCTTCAGTTCGACCTTGATGGTCTGTTCGTCACCGGTGGTGAGCTTGGCGGTCTGCGCCTGCTTGTCGTCGATGGCCTTGATGACCTGCGCGGTGTCCACCGTCTTGAAGCCGCCGGACGAGCCGACGACCTGCATCAACACGACCACGGCGAGGACGGCCAGCACGATCCACATGACCGGCCCACGGAAGTATCGCTTCACGTCCATCCATACGGAGCGGTGTCGCCCCGTCCCTCCTGCCATAGTGAGTTTGATAAAGGCGAGTTATAAGACTGTTCTTCGGACGGTACCCCAGCATTGTCACCCGAAGCCGCGGGGGACGGCGGGCAAACCCGTCTTCCCCTGCTCCAACGGCGGGAACGCCGTGAGGGTTCCCGTGCCGCCCGGGTCCGAGCGCGAAGAGTTCTGCGGAGTTCAGCCGCCGTACACGTGCGGGGCGAGCGTGCCGACGAACGGCAGGTTCCGGTACTTCTCCGCGTAGTCCAGGCCGTACCCCACGACGAACTCGTTGGGGATGTCGAAGCCGACCCACTTCACGTCGATCGCGACCTTCGCGGCGTCCGGCTTGCGCAGCAGCGTGCAGACCTCAAGGGAGGCGGGCTCGCGGGAGCCGAGGTTGGAGAGCAGCCAGGACAGCGTCAGGCCGGAATCGATGATGTCCTCGACGATCAGGACGTGCTTGCCCTTGATGTCGGTGTCGAGGTCCTTGAGGATCCGCACCACACCGGAGGACTGGGTTCCGGCGCCGTACGAGGACACCGCCATCCAGTCCATCGTGACCGGGGTGGACAGCGCGCGCGCCAGGTCCGCCATCACCATCACGGCGCCCTTCAGGACTCCGACGATGAGCAGGTCCTTGCCCGCGTACTCCGCGTCGACCTTGGCGGCCAGCTCGGCCAGCTTCGCGTCGATCTCTTCCTTGGTGATGAGCACCGATTCGAGGTCGGTGCCCATGTCTTTCGCGTCCACCCGCACATCACTTTCGGTTCGCCGTGTGTCAGCCCTGCCGGATGACAAGTCTGCCACCCTGACGTCGGGCCTCCACCCGGCCGGGGAGATTGATGGCTCCCTGGCCGCGCCATCCGGTGATCAGCCGGTCGACCTCCTCGATGTGCCGGGCGAACAGCGAACCGGCGGGTGCGCCCGCCGACACGGCGGTGCGGCGCAGGACGCGGCGGCGCACGGCGGGCGGCAGGGCGTACAGCGCCGCGCAGTCGAGGAGCCCGTTCTCGTCGCGTACGGACTGCTCGGCCTCGGCGGCCCAGGAGTCCAGGGCGTCGGCGTCGTCGCGGGAGAGCCGGGCCGTGCGGGCAAGAGCCTCGACGACTCCTTTGCCGAGGGCCTTCTCCAGGGCGGGCAGGCCCTCGTGGCGGAGCCGGGAGCGGGTGTACGCCGGGTCGGCGTTGTGCGGGTCGTCCCAGACGGGCAGCGACTGGACCATGCAGGCCTTGCGGGCGGTCTGGCGGTCGAGCTGCAGGAAGGGGCGGCGGTAGCGGGCGCGGGCGCCGGGTCCGGCGGAGACGGCGGCCATGCCGGACAGGGAGCGGATGCCGGAGCCGCGGGCGAGGCCCAGGAGGACGGTCTCCGCCTGGTCGTCGCGGGTGTGGCCGAGGAGGATCGCGTCGGCGCCGTGCTGCTCGGCGACGGTGTCGAGGGCGGCGTACCGGGCGTCACGGGCGGCGGCTTCGGGTCCGCCCTCGCGGCCGACACGGACGGCGACGGACTCGACGGGTTCGAGGCTGAGGGCGGTCATGCGGGCGACGACCTCGGCGGCGCGCAGGTCGGAGCCGTGCTGCAGCCCGTGGTCGACGGTGACGCCGCCGGCGCGGATGCCGAGCTTGGGGGCCTCGAAGGCGAGGGCGGAGGCGAGGGCCATGGAGTCGGCGCCGCCGGAGCAGGCGACGAGGACGAGCGGGGCGCGGCCGGGCTCGGGGGCGTGCGCGGCGGGAACGCCACCGGGGGCGTGCGCGGGCGCGGCAGGAACGCCACCGGGGGCGTGCGCGTCGAGGTCGGTGAGTACGTCGTGGAGTACGCGGCGGACCGCCAGGCGTATCGCCGCGACCGCAGGATGGGGACCCATTGTCCGGTTCCCTTCGTGAAGTTCGGGGGGTGTGCCTCGGATCGAGTCACTTGGATCGGTGCACTCCGAGCCCTGACGGCGAACCGTCACTCAGAGTGTGTCGATGGTGACAGAGCCGAGCGGCTACCCGAGCATTGCACGCCTACCCATGACTCACGGTCCCTCGGAAGGGTGATTACAGGGGCCGGAATCTGCCACGGGCGGCGCGGCACTCACGACTCTGCCTTACGGTGCACCCTCGCGACCCAGTCCGCGGGCCGGGCGATCTCCGCCTTGGTGGGCAGGGTGTTGGGCGAGGTCCAGACGCGGTTGAAGCCGTCCATGCCGACCTGTTCGACGACGGCGCGCACGAACCGTTCGCCGTCCCGGTACTGGCGCAGCTTGGCGTCGAGCCCGAGGAGCTTGCGCAGGGCGAGGTCGAGGCGGGAGGCGCCCTTGGCCCGGCGCTCCTTGAACTTCTCCCTGATCTCCGCGACGGACGGGACGACGGCGGGCCCCACGCCGTCCATCACGAAGTCGGCGTGCCCTTCGAGCAGCGACATCACGGCGGTGAGGCGGCCCAGGACCTCGCGCTGTGCGGGAGTCTGCACCAGCTCGACGATCGACCGGCCGCCCTCGTCGTCCTCCTCGGCCCTGCCGTTGCCCGCGAGGGACGAGGCGGCCTCGCGCAGGCGCTCCAGGACGGTCATCGGGTCGACATCGGTCTCGGCGAGGAATGACTGGATCTCGCCCTCAAGGTGGTCGCGCAGCCAGGGCACGGCGGTGAACTGGGTGCGGTGGGTCTCCTCGTGCAGGCAGACCCAGAGCCGGAAGTCGTGCGGGTCGACGTCGAGTTCGCGCTCCACGTGCACGATGTTCGGCGCGACGAGGAGCAGCCGCCCGCCGCCGTCCGGGGCCGCCGGGAGGTCGCGGCTGGGCGGGGCGAAGGTCTCGTACTGGCCTAGGACGCGGGAGGCGAGGAAGGAGAGGAGCATGCCGAGCTCGACGCCGGTGACCTTGCCGCCGACGGCACCGAGCATCGCGTTGCCGGGGCCGCCGCCGCGGCGGTCCTGCATCTTGTCCAGGAGCGGCTTGAGGAGCTCCCGGAACCCGGCGACGTTGGCGCGCACCCAGCCGGCCCGGTCGACGACCAGGACGGGGGTGTCCCTGCCCGCGTCCGTCGCCATCCGCGTGAAGGAACGGACGTGCTCCTCCGAGGACTCGGCGTGCCTGCGCAGCTCGGCGACGACGGCCCGCGCCTCGTCCCGGCTGACCTCGGGCCCCGGCCGCACGAGCCGGGTCGCGGTCGCCACCGCGAGATTCCAGTCGACCATCCCTGCAGATGCGGCACCACCGATGCTCGTCATGCGTCAACCGTACGTGCTCGAACCTGCGGACGGAGGTCCTTGAAACCGTACGGAAACGGATCCCGCGGCCTCGGGCGTCAGCGGCAGCCGCAGTTGGCGACCGCGGCGGCGAGGCGGTCCAGGGTGGACTGGGCGGCCCTGGCGTCGCCGGTGCCGGAGGCGGTGAAGGCGAAGACGAGGAGGCGGCCGTCGGCGTCGACGACGGCGCCGGCGAGGGTGTTCACGCCGGTCAGGGTGCCGGTCTTGGCGCGGACCAGACCGGTGCCGGCGGCGCTTGCCTGGCCGGCGGCGTAACGATTGCGCAGGGTGCCCGTGAACCCGGCGACGGGCAGGCCGGTGAGGACCGGACGCAGCTCGGGGTGGTCCGGGTCGGCGGCGCGGGCGAGGAGGGCGGTGAGCAGCTCGGCGCTCACCCGGTCCTCGCGGCTGAGACCGCTCCCGTCGGCGAACTTCGCCTTGCCCAGGGGGAGTCCGAGCTTCTTCAGTTCGCTCTTGACGGCCTTCGCGGCGCCGTCGAAGCTCGCCGGTTCGCCCGCGGCGAGGGCGGTCTGGCGGGCGAGGTGCTCGGCGATGTCGTTGTCGCTGTGCGTCAGCATGCGCTCGACCAGGGCGGCGAGCGGCGCGGACCGTACGGTGCCGAGCTCCTTCGCGCCCTTGCCCGCCTTCCTGTCGTCCGGCTCGCCGTCGACCTCGATGTCGCGGTCGCGCAGCAGGGCGGCGAAGGTGCGGGCGGCGTCGCGGGCCGGTTCGGCGGTGCGCGGGGCGGGTCCGCTGGTGGAGTCGTCGAGGCGGCCCTCGTCGGCCATCAGGGGGCTGACGGGGGCGATGTTGTTGTTGGGGCCGATGGGGTGCCGGTCAGGTCCCGAGTACGCGGAGGTGTCGTACGAGAGCTTGATCTTGTCCAGGTTCTTGGTGCGCAGGGCGTGGGCGGTGGCGTCGGCGAGGGTGTGCAGGCTGGCGTTGCCCAGGCTGCCCTTGCGCGCGGTGAGGGTGGGGTCGCCGCCGCCGACCAGCGTGACGCGGTCCTTCTCCAGGACGGTGCGGGTGGGGATGCGGTGGTCCGGGCCGAGGGCGGAGAGGGCCGCGGCGGCGGTGGCGATCTTGATGGTCGACGCGGGCGTGACGGCGTCGCCCGCCTTCGCCCCGTAGATCTCCTTGCCCGTGGCGGCGTCCACGACGGAGGCGGTGCGGCGGGTGCCGAGGGAGGGGTCCTTGAGGAGGGGGTCGAGTACGTCGGCGAGGGCGCGCCCGGTGGGGGCGGGGGCGCCGCCCGAGGGGGCGCTGAGGCCGATGAGTACGCCGGGGGCGCTCGGGGCGGCGTTCGGCGCGGCGCCGTTGCCGTGATCTGCGCCACCGTCCCGGTCCGCGGCGTTGCTCAGGGCCCGCTCGGCCGTACGCTGGCCGGAGTCCCAAGGGCCGGCCGCGGTCACCGCCACGGCCGAGATCGCGAGGCCGACCGTGGCCGCGCACGCCGTGAGCTGCCAGGTCGTGAGCTTGCCGAGCCGCGGGGAGCCGGACGGCCCAGGAAGCGGAGGAAGCTTCACGGGCCGCTGCGGCCGCCGCAGCGAGGACAGCCGCCGCACCTTGAGCTCGGGCACCACGACCAGCCCCTTTCGCGATCACACACCTGCGTGAGGGACACTTAATCACTGCGTCTTGCCGCGGGATCGCACCGCGGTGGGTCCGGCCACATAAAAAGGCCGGAGTTGGTGCCCGCGGAGTAGCCGCTGACCACAGCGGCGTCCCACGGGAGGACGCAGCATCGCCCGTTGTCTGTGTTGATCACTAGAGGAGCATCCGGTGGAGTTCGACGTCACGATCGAGATCCCGAAGGGTTCGCGGAACAAGTACGAGGTGGACCACGAGACCGGTCGTATCCGTCTGGACCGCCGCCTGTTCACCTCGACCAGCTACCCGGCCGACTACGGCTTCGTCGAGGACACCCTCGGCGAGGACGGTGACCCGCTGGACGCCCTGGTCATCCTGGACGAGCCGACCTTCCCCGGCTGCCTCATCAAGTGCCGCGCCATCGGCATGTTCCGCATGACGGACGAGGCGGGCGGCGACGACAAGCTGCTCTGCGTCCCGGCCTCCGACCCGCGCGTGGAGCACCTGCGCGACATCCACCACGTCTCCGAGTTCGACCGCCTGGAGATCCAGCACTTCTTCGAGGTCTACAAGGACCTGGAGCCCGGCAAGTCCGTCGAGGGCGCCAACTGGGTGGGCCGCACCGAGGCCGAGACCGAGATCGAGCGTTCGTACAAGCGCTTCGAGGAGCAGGGCGGTCACTGACCTCCCGCACCGTTCAGCCGCCGAAGAGGCCGCGCGCACCCCTGGCGGGGGTCCGCGCGGCCTCTTCGCGTGTCCATGCTCATACTGGCCTTGTCGGAGGTGCGTACGAGGGCCGCAAGGGCTGCCACCACTCGTCGGCCCGGGCCATGCAGAAGGTGAGGACGGTGGCTGACACCGCGGAGGAGGAAGACCGCAAACCGCAGTCGGACGAGGCGCACAGCGCGTTCGCACCTGTCGGTGGAGTGGGCACTCCCGCCGTGCCGGAGGAGGAGCATCCGACCTCCGAGTTCACCATTCCGGAGGGGCTGCGGATTCCGCCCGCCCCGGAGGACCAGGAGACGTCGGCGTTCAAGCCGCCGCCCAACTACGAGCCGCAGATCTCGGTCGGGTTCACGCCGCCCTCGGGCGTCCCCCTGGTCAAGCTGACCAAGGAGGCGCCCTGGCAGGACCGGATGCGCACGATGCTGCGCACCCCGGTGGCCGACCGGCCGGCGCCCGAGGCGACACAGAAGCACGACGAGGAGGCGGGCCCTCCGGTCCCGCGCGTGCTCGACCTGACGCTGCGTATCGGCGAGCTGCTGCTCGCGGGCGGCGAGGGCGCCGAGGACGTGGAGGCGGCGATGTTCGCCGTGACCCGGTCGTACGGCCTGGACCGCTGCGAGCCGACCGTCACCTTCACGCTGCTCTCCATCTCGCACCAGCCGTCCCTGGTGGACGACCCGGTCACGTCCTCGCGCACGGTGCGCCGGCGCGGCACCGACTACACCCGTCTGGCGGCCGTGTACCGGCTCGTCGACGACATCGGCTCCGAGGACATCGAGGTGTCCCTGGAGGAGGCCTACCGGCGCCTCGCGGAGATCCGCCGCAACCGGCACCCGTACCCCGGCTGGGCGCTCACCGCGGCGGCCGGGCTGCTCGCGGGGGCGGCGGCGACGCTGGTCGGCGGCACGGCCGTGGTGTTCATCGCGGCGGCGATCGGCGCGATGCTGGGCGACCGGCTCGCCTGGCTGTGCGCGGGGCGCGGGCTGCCGGAGTTCTACCAGTTCATCGCCGCCGCGATGCCGCCCGGCGGGATGGGCCTCGCGATCAGCCTCCTGAACCTGCCGGACGTACGGGCCTCCGCGGTGATCACCGGTGGCCTGTTCGCCCTGATCCCGGGGCGGGCCCTGGTCGCGGGCGTGCAGGACGGGCTGACCGGCTACTACATCACCGCCGCGGCCCGCCTCCTGGAGGTCGGCTACCTCGTCGTCGGCATCGTGATCGGCGTGCTCACGGTGCTCTATCTGGGCGTACGCCTGGACGCGGGGCTCAACCCCGAGACGACCGTCCACAGCGTGGACCGGCCGGTGATCCAGATACTGGCGGCGATGGCGCTGTCCCTCGCGTTCGCGGTACTGCTGCAGCAGGAGCGGTCGACGGTGCTGCTCGTGACGCTCAACGGCGGCGTGGCCTGGGTGATCTACGGGGCGATGGCCAACGCGGGCCAGCTGTCACCGGTGGCGGCCACGGCCGTCGCGGCCGGTCTGGTCGGCCTCTTCGGCCAGTTGCTCTCGCGCTACCGCTTCGCTTCGGCGCTGCCGTATGTGACGGCGGCGATCGGGCCGCTCCTGCCCGGTAGTTCGACGTACTTCGGGCTGCTCAACATCGCCCAGAACGAGCTCAATGCGGGGCTCACGCAGCTCTCCAAGGCGGCCGCGCTCGCCCTGGCCATCGCGATCGGCGTGAACCTGGGCGGCGAGCTGGCCCGGCTGTTCCTGAAGGTGCCGGGCGGGGAGGGCATCGCGGGCGGACGCAAGTCGGCGAAGCGTACGCGCGGCTTCTAGCGAATCGGACATACGTCACCGATCAGGCATACGTCGAGGGGCGGCCGTACGCGGTGTTGCGCGGTGTACGGCCGCCCCTCCTGTGCGTCAGGGCGCGGTCAGCGCTTGGCGTGGCGGCCGCCGCGCTGGGGCGGCTGCGGCTGGCCGGGCTGCGGCCGGTGGGCGTGCAGTTGCTGGGTGGGGTGGTCGACGCCCGGCGCCGGGGCGGGCGGGGTGGCCTGCGCCGTCTGGGCGGTCTGGGCGGTCTGGGCGGTCTGGGCGGTCTGGGCGGTCTGGGCGGTCTGGGCGGTCTGGGCGGTCTGCGCGGGGGCCTCGGCCGCGGCCTTCTTGTTCTTCGAGCGGGCCCGCAGGAACTCGATGATGATCGGCACGACCGAGATCAGGACGATCAGGATCAGGATCGGCTCGATGTTCTTGCGTACGAAGTCGATCTGCCCGAGCCACGCGCCGAGCAGCGTGACGCCCGCGCCCCACAGGACGCCGCCGATGATGTTGTACGTGATGAACGAGCGGTAGTTCATCCGGGAGACGCCCGCGATGATCGGCGTGAACGTGCGCACGATCGGCACGAAGCGGGCCAGGACCAGCGACTTCGGGCCGTACTTCTCGAAGAACTCGTGCGCCTTCGTCACGTTCTCCTGCTTGAACAGGCGCGAGTCCGGGCGGTTGAACAGCGCCGGTCCGACCTTGCGGCCGAAGAGGTAGCCCGCCTGGTCGCCGAGGATCGCCGCCACGCAGACCAGCGTGCACACCAGCCACAGCGGGTGGTCGAGCACGCCCGTCGTCACCAGCAGGCCGGTGGTGAACAGCAGGGAGTCGCCCGGCAGGAAGAAGCCGATCAGCAGTCCGGACTCGGCGAACACGATGACCAGCAGGCCGATGAGTCCGAACTTGTTCAGCAGAAGTTCCGGATCGAGCCAGCTTGGTCCGAGCGCAAGCGTCGTCATCACGGGTCCGGGCTCCTGGGGGTGTCGGTGGAGAGCGAAAGGCGGAGAGAAAAACGGCCTTGGTGGCCGTTCAAAGTTACCAACGCCAGGGACGGAGGCCAGGTTCCACCGGGTGACTCGGGATACAGCCGCCCCATACCAGGACAAAATTAGGCATACGACACCCCGTCGCCCGAGGAGCCCCGCCACCCGAGGCCCCGCCACCCGAGGCCCCGCCCCCCGAGGAGCCCGGCCCCCCAGGCACCCGTCACGCGTGCCGGATCGCGTTGGCCAGGATCGCCTCCCGCTGGTAGGCCGCGAGGCCCGGCCTGGCCTTGTCGATGTTGACGGTGAACCGCTGGTCGGCCACGTACATCTCGCCGAGGCCGGTGTGGATCTCGTACGAGCAGTCGTAGTGATTGCGGGAGATCCACTGGCGGTGCGCCTCGGCGGCGTCCATCGCCTCCTCGGACTCCGGGGCGGCGCCCGCCTCCATCAGCTCGACGAAGCGCCGCGTGACGTCGTCGGCCTCGCGCTGGATCCGCAGCCAGTCCTCCTTGGTGTACGAGGCCGCGCGGCGCTTCGACTGCGCGTACGCGTCCGTGTTGCCCCAGCGCTCCTCGACCTCCTCCTCGTACTGGTCGGGGTCGAAGTCGCCGAAGACCTCGAACTTCTCCTCGGGCGTGAGGTTGATGCCCATCTTCTTCGCCTCCATGGCGGTCTCGACGGCGGCGGCCATCTCCTGCAGCCGGGCGATCCGGCCGGTCAGCAGCCGGTGCTGCCGGCGCAGGTGCTCGCGCGGGTTCGCGCCCGGGTCGTCCAGGAGTGCCGCCACCTCGTCGAGCGGGAAGCCCAGCTCCCGGTAGAACAGGATCTGCTGCAGCCGGTCCAGGTCCGCGTCGCTGTAGCGCCGGTGACCGGCGCGGTTGCGTTCGCCGGGGACCAGCAGGCCGATCTCGTCGTAGTGGTGCAGCGTGCGCACCGTGACGCCCGCGAAACCCGCGACCTGCCCCACGGAATGGCTCATCGCCGCCCGCTCCTTCCGGTGTGTTTCTCGGTACGTCCCTCACCTTGAGGCCTCACGCCACGTGAGGCGCAAGCCCCGCAACCCCGCAGCCTCGACAGGCTTATGCCTGATATGCCCCGTTATCGTGAGCCCACGGACCAGGGCGTACGAGAGAGACGAGAGAGAGGCCCCGCGATGTCCCTGCACAAGGGCAGCAGCCAGGAGGCGGACGCGGACGCGAGGCTGCGCAGCCTCGCCCTGAACCCGTTCTTCGGGGAGGCGAACCCGGTCGGCGGCATGACCGGGGCGCCGCCCAGGCACCGGCTCCCCGACGGGCCGCTGCCGCCCGCGACCGCGTACCAGCTGGTCCACGACGAGCTGATGCTGGACGGCAACGCGCGGCTGAACCTCGCCACCTTCGTCACCACCTGGATGGAACCGCAGGCCGCCGTCCTGATGGCGGAGTGCCGGGACAAGAACATGATCGACAAGGACGAGTACCCGCGCACCGCCGAGCTGGAGCGGCGCTGCGTGGCGATGCTCGCCGACCTGTGGCACGCGCCGGACCGGGACGCGGCGGTGGGCTGCTCGACGACCGGCTCCAGCGAGGCGTGCATGCTCGCCGGGATGGCGCTGAAGCGGCGCTGGGCGAAGCGGCCCGCCAACGCCGCCCGTTACCCGTCCCGCGAGGCCCGCCCGAACCTGGTCATGGGCATCAACGTGCAGGTCTGCTGGGAGAAGTTCTGCAACTTCTGGGAGGTGGAGGCCCGCCAGGTGCCCATGGCGGGCGACCGCTTCCACCTGGACCCGCAGGCGGCGGCCGAGCTGTGCGACGAGAACACCATCGGCGTCGTCGCGGTGCTCGGCTCGACGTACGACGGTTCGTACGAGCCGGTGGCCGAACTCTGCGCCGCGCTCGACGCGTTGCAGGAGCGGACGGGCCTGGACATCCCCGTGCACGTGGACGGCGCGTCGGGCGCGATGGTCGCACCGTTCCTCGACCCGGACCTGGAGTGGGACTTCCGGCTGCCGCGCGTGGCGTCGATCAACACATCCGGGCACAAGTACGGGCTCGTCTACCCGGGCGTCGGCTGGGCGCTGTGGCGGTCGGCGGAGGAGCTGCCGGAGGAGCTGGTGTTCCGCGTGAACTATCTGGGCGGGGAGATGCCGACGTTCGCCCTGAACTTCTCCCGGCCGGGCGCGCAGGTGGTCGCGCAGTACTACACGTTCCTGCGGCTCGGCCGGGAGGGCTACCGGGCCGTCCAGCAGGCCTCGCGGAACGTCGCACGCGGGCTCGCGGAGCGGATCGAGGCGCTGGGCGACTTCCGGCTCCTCACGCGCGGCGACCAGTTGCCGGTGTTCGCGTTCACGACGGCGCCGGATGTCACCGCCTACGACGTCTTCGACGTGTCGCGCCGCCTTCGCGAGCGGGGCTGGCTCGTGCCCGCGTACACCTTTCCCGCGCACCGGGAGGACCTGTCGGTGCTGCGGGTGGTGTGCCGCAACGGGTTCTCGGCCGATCTGGCGGGGTTGTTGCTGTCGGAGCTGCGGAGGCTGCTCCCGGAGCTGCGGGCGCAGCGGGGACCGGTGCGCCCGGACCCCGCTCAGGCGACGGCCTTCCACCACTAAGACCGTACGGTCCAAGGGGTGCTCCTGTGCTCCTTCCCCTCCGCTGCGGAGGCGACAGGCTCGGCTCAGGTGCCGTTGTGGCGGATCAGGGACGCGATCAGGCCTGACCTCGTGTTCGGGTAGTCCATCGGTACGATGCCGAGCCCCCGCCAGCCGGCGCCCTCGCCGTTCAGCAGGTCGTGGACCTGGGGGTTGAGGCGGTCCGCGTTCCAGCGGGGCGGCAGCGCCGCTGCCGTGCTCACGAAGTTGATGTAGCAGGGGCCCGGCTCGGCGGCCGCCTTCCGGAAGTGGGCCTCTATCAGGGGCCACTTGGCGAACGGCTCCGCCATGTAGTCGTCCTGGATGGCGAAGACGGATCGATCGCCCCAGCGGATCCCGCCCGGCAGGCCGCCGTTGTCCGCGAGCAGCACCACCTTGCCGCGGGCCTGCCCGAGCGTGGGCAGCGTGTCCCCGATGTGGAACAGGGAGCGCCAGCCGCGTACGTCCAGGTAGTCCGTGAAGATCGCGGCGAAGTCGGCGTCGGCCACCTCCGAGTACTCCTGCTTGACCCGCATCAGCACCGTCTCCGAGGGGTGCGCGGCGAGGAAGTCGCGGCAGGCGATCAGGACGTCGCCGAACATCAACTCCTGGTAGAACGCGCCGTGGTGGATGGCGAAGGAGCCGTCGATGGCGCGGCAGCGCACGTCGAGAAAGCGGATGCCCGCGTTCAGCTGCTCGGCGATCGTGGTGTTCTGGCACTCGGTCCAGGGGCCGCCGAAGCGCGCCCCCGAATCGTGCGTGCCGGGGAGGGTGAGGGCGCGCAGGGCGGTTCCGTCGCCGAGGCCCGCCAGCCAGTCCTGGGTGCCGGGGCTGCGGGCGTACGCGGGTGCCGTGCCCGCGTAACCGAGCAGCCCGGCGGCGGAGAGGGCCGCCGCTCCCTTGAGGAATCCCCGTCGATCCAGTCGGTGCGTGGTCATGACAGGGAGCGAAGCACAGGGGGCGGGTGTGACGACAGATGCCGAAGTGACAAATGCGGGAGGAGAGAGGGGAGTTGAGGCCTCGTACGGGTTCCCGTACGGCCCCTCGCGGGAGTCCTCGCACTCGTGAACGTGGTCCGGATGTTGTGTGGATATGTGGTGGGGGGTGGTGCGCATCGGCACATCTGACCATGCGCGCCACCCCCCGCAGCACGCCCCTCCTACCGGTAGCGGAGGAAATGCGTCACTTCACGACCGTGATCCGGTCCGCCTTCGGCGGCGCGATCGGCTTGTCGGCCGAGGAGTTGGCCGTCAGGTAGTCGTTGAGCGCCTTCAGGTCGTCGCCGCCGACCAGCGGATTCTTGCCCTTGCCGAGCTCGGTGAAGCCGTCGCCGCCGCCCGCGAGGAACGCGTTCAGGGCGACCCGGTAGGTGGCGGACTCGTCGATCGGCTTGCCGTTCAGCAGAACCGAGTCGGCCACCACCCGGTCCGCGCCCGACTTGGTCATGTCGAGGGTGTACGTCAGCCCCTCGGAGACCTGAAGGATCTTCGGGGACGCCTCGTTCGCGCCGCTGACCTGCTGCTTCAACGCGGTGACCAGCTGGGCGCCGGTGAGGTCGACCAGGTTCACGGTGTTGCTGAACGGCTGCACGGTGAACGCCTCGCCGTACGTCACCACCCCGTCGCCCTCGCTGCCGCTCGCCCGGTGCACGAGGTCGGAGCGGATGCCGCCCGGGTTCATCAGGGCCAGCACGGCCTTGTCGTCGAGGGACTTGGCGTGCGCGAGCTGCGCGTCCGCGATCAGGTCGCCGAGCGGCTGCTCCAGGGTGCCCGCGCCGCGGCCCGGGATGTCGGCCGAGATGTAGCCGACCGGCTGGTTCGCGACCGGCGCGGCCAGCTTGTTCCAGCGCTCGATCAGCGAGGTCATGTCGGCGGCCTTCGGCACGTCCCGGCGTACGACCTTGTTCGCGGAGTGCACGCCCGCGCGCACGATGTCCTTGGTCCTGCGGTCGTACGTCAGCGTCGTGTCGGTGTAGAGCTTCCCGTACGAGGAGGCCGAGGTGACCAGGCGCGGCCGGCCCGCCGGGTCCGGGATGCTGCAGACGTACGCCTGGTGGGTGTGGCCGGTGACGAAGGCGTCCACCTTCGGGCTGACGCCCTTGGCTATCTCGCTGATCGGCCCGGAGACGCCGTCGCCGGGACCTGGGCTGTCGCAGTCGTAGTTGTACGCCTGCGAGGCCGGCTCGCCGCCCTCGTGGACCAGGGCCACGATCGCCTTCACGCCCTGCTCGTCCAGCTCCTTGGCGTACTTGTCGATCGTCTCGATCTCGTCGTGGAACTTCAGGCCCTTGATGCCCTCGGCCGAGACGACGTCCGGGGTGCCCTCCAGGGTGAGGCCGATGAAGCCGATCTTCACCCCGTTCTTCTTCCACACCGTGTACGGCTTCAGGAGCGGCTTGCCGGTCTTCTCGTCCGTCACGTTCGCCGTGAGGTACGGGAAGTCCGCGCCCTCGAACTCCTTTCCCTCCTCGTAGCAGCCGTCCTTCGGGTGGCAGCCGCCGTTCTGGATGCGCTGCAGCTCGGCCCGGCCCTCGTCGAACTCGTGGTTGCCGACGCTGCTGGCGTCCAGGTCCAGCTTGTTCAGGGCCTCGACCGTCGGCTCGTCGTGGAACAGGCCGGACAGCAGCGGCGAGGCGCCGATCAGGTCGCCGGCGGCGACGGTCGCGCTGTACGGGTGGCCCTTGCGGGCCTCGCGCAGCGACGTCGCCAGGTACTCCACCCCGCCCGCGTCGATCTTCTTCTCGCTGCCGTCCGGCCGGCGCTCGGTCACCTGGCCCGAGGAACCCGCGGGCGGCTCCAGGTTTCCGTGCAGGTCGTTGAACGAGAGCAGCTGCACATCCACCGTGCGCCCCCGGTCCGCCCCGCGCGCCCCCTCGGCCCCCGCGGGCAGCGCCGCCGCGAACACCCCGGCACTCGCCCCGAGCGCCACGACGCCCACCATCAACCGGCCCCCGATACGGCGCCGTTGAGCTCTGCCTGACATCTGATCCCCTCCACAGTCCACGCGGTCGAGCGGCAGCCTAGAGTCAACGCGCGTAGCGCAACAGGGGGTGGCGGGTGGCGGGCAGATCGACCCCGTCGGTACGAGGGCGCCGCGGCCGGCCGTACGAGGGCGCCGCGGCCGGCCGTGCGAGGGCGCCGCGTCCATGGTTCCCGGGCCGGAGTTCCATGGGTTCCCGGCGCAAACCGACGTACGCTCAAGGGCATGACAGACGCAGCTCCCGCGGTTCCGCCGCGCTCGATCCAGACCCTCGACGCGCTCACCGAGGAACAGGCCGACGCCGTGCTCGCGCTGCTCGCTGAAGCCGCCCGCACCGACGGCCAGCAGGCCGTGTCCGAGCAGGGCCGGCTGCAGCTGCGCGGGGGCCCGCGCGAGGGCGTGCGGCACCTCCTGCTCCTCGCCGACGGCCAACTCGTGGGGTACGCCCAGCTGGAGGACACCGACCCGGTCGAGGCCCCGGCCGGTGAACTCGTCGTCCACCCGGGCCACCGGGGGCACGGGCACGGCCGCGCGCTCGGCACGGCGCTGCTCGCCGCCTCCGGCAAGCGGCTGCGGGTCTGGGCGCACGGCGGGCACGCCGCCGCCCGGCACCTCGCCCAGGTCCTCGGCCTCACTCTCTTCCGCGAACTGCGGCAGATGCGGCGCCCGTTGAGCCCGGACGCGATCGCCGAGCCGGCCCTGCCCGCGGGCGTGACCGTACGGACCTTCGTGCCCGGGCAGGACGACGCGGAGTGGCTGGCGGCCAACGCGGACGCCTTCGCGCACCACCCCGAGCAGGGCGCCCTGACCCAGCGCGACCTCGACGACCGCAAGGCCGAGCCCTGGTTCGACCCGGCCGGCTTCTTCCTGGCCGAGAACGCCGAGGGCGAGCTGCTCGGCTTCCACTGGACGAAGGTGCACGCGGCCGCGGGAGCACCCCCGGACGAAGTCTCGGGGAGGCTCGGTGAGGTGTACGTCGTCGGCGTCCGCCCCGCCGCCCAGGGCACCGGCCTCGGCAAGGCGCTCACCGCGATCGGCCTGCGCCACCTGGCGGCCGCGGGCCTGCCGACGGCGATGCTGTACGTGGACGCGGACAACAAGGCCGCCGTCTCGGTCTACGAACGCCTCGGCTTCGCCACCCACGAGACGGACCTGATGTACCGCACGGAGACGTGATCACCCGCACCTGAACGGGAGTTGGGGCGGCGTCGAAGGACCTCCTCGGACCTCCTCGCGAGGATCTTGCCCTTGACGCCGCCCCTTCTTTGGATCACCCTTTCACTACTTGATTAGTGAAAGGGGGTTGAGCGCACATGTTCGCGTACCGGATCGACCGGCGCAGCGGTGTCGCCACGTACGTCCAACTCGTGCAGCAGACCGAACAGGCCCTGCGCCTCGGCCTGTTGGCGCCGGGCGACAAGCTGCCCACCGCCCGCGAGGTGGTCGAGGCCACGGCCATCAACCCGAACACGGTCCTGAAGGCCTACCGCGAGCTGGAGCGCGAGGGCCTGGTCGAGGCCCGCCGCGGCCTCGGCACCTTCGTGACCAGGTCGCTGGGGTCCGCGCCCGCCGACTCCCCGCTGCCCGGCGAGCTGAGCCGCTGGGCCGAGCGCGCCCGCGCCGCGGGACTCGAACGCGGCGACGTGGAGGCCCTGTTCGCGGCCGTACTGGACGAGCAGTTCACGCAGCTTGACGGCACATCCAAGGGGGACCCCGCATGACCGGAACCGCCATCGAGGCGGCCGCGCTGAGCAAGACGTACGGGCGCCGCGCCCCGGCCCTGCACGACTGCACCTTCCGGCTGCCCGCCGGCCGGATCTGCGCCGTCGTCGGCCCGAACGGCGCAGGAAAGTCCACGCTCCTCGCCCTCGCGGCCGGACTCGCCCGCCCCACCGCGGGCCGCCTCACCGTCCTCGGCACCACCCCGGCGGCCGCCCGCGCCCGCCTCGCGTACGTCGCCCAGGACAAGCCGCTGCACCCGCAGCTCTCCGTCGCCGACACGCTCCGCCTCGGGGCCGAGCTCAACCCGGGCCGCTGGGACGCCGCGCTCGCCGGACGCGTCGTGGCCGAAGGGGAGGTGGACCCGGGCGTACGTGTCCGTGCGCTCTCCGGCGGGCAGCGCACCCGGGTCGCGCTCGCCCTCGCCCTCGGCAAGCGGGCCGAGCTGCTGCTCCTCGACGAGCCGATGGCCGACCTGGACCCCCTGGCCCGGCACCAGCTCATGGGCACCCTGATGGCCCAGGCCGCCGAGCACGGCACCACCGTCGTGATGTCCTCGCACATCGTCGGCGAGCTGGCCGACTCCTGCGATCAGCTGCTGCTCGTCTCCGGCGGCCGTATCCGCCTCGGCGGGCCCATCGACGACCTGCTCGCCGCGCACTCCCTCGTCACCGGGCGCCGCCCCGCCGCCGGACTCGCCCCGCACACCGTCGTCGAGTCCCGCGCCAGCGGACGCGGCACCACCGCCCTGATCCGCCCCGCGGGCCCGGTCGACGCGGGCTGGGAGGCCCGGGAACCGTCCCTGGAGGACCTGTTGCTCGCCCATCTCCGCTCCCCCGACGCCCCGGCGCTCCTCACCGAGGACGCGAGCCCGGCCACCGGGAACGAGGTGACGGCATGAGCACTCCCCTCCTCAACGGCCCCCGCGGCTTGGACAACAACCCCCGCGGCTTCCTCAACGGCCCCCGCGGCTTCCTCAAGGGCCCCCGCTGGGTCGAACTGCGCCTGCACCGCACCGCCCTGCGGGCCACGCTCGCCGCCCTGCTGCTCGCCGCCGCGCTCACCGTCTTCCTGCGCTGGGGCGCGAGCGCGTACCCGCCCGTCGACGTGGACTGCTTCGGCCCCTGCGAGCCCACCTTCCTCGGTTTCGCCGACGGCGAGCACCTGCTCCGGGAGGCCATGAACAAGGCGTCCCACGCGCTGCTGCTGCTCCCGCTGCTCGTCGGCTTCTTCGTCGCGGGCCCGTACACCGCCCGCGAGCTGGAGTCCGGCACGCACCAGCTGGCCTGGACCCAGTCCGTCACCCCGGCCCGCTGGCTCGCCTCCCGGCTGACCACCGCCGCCGCCCTGAGCACCGGGTTCGCCCTCGCCGCGATGGCCGTCTTCCGCTTCGGCTCCGCCGATCTCCGCGGCAGCTGGAACATGAGCTGGGCCGACCGCGGCGTCTACGAGGGCTCCGGCCCGGTCCTCGTCGCGTACTGCCTGTTCGCCGTGGCCGTAGGCACCCTGACCGGGCTGCTCGTGCGCCGCACCCTGCTCGCCGCCTCGCTCACCGGGCTCGTCACCGGCGCCGTGCTCGCCGTCCTCGGCAGCGTGCGCTGGCAGCTCTGGCCGGTCGTCCAGGTCTCCGGGCCCGCGACCACCATGGAGCCGCACTGGATCAAGGCCCGGCCGCCCGGCTCCTTCATGACCGACACAGGCGTCACCAACGCGGCCGGCGAGCGCTTCATCGCCCGCCAGTGCACCCCGGACCAGATGGCACACTTCCCGTGCCCCTCGGACACCCGGATCACGGGCTGGTTCCTCGACTACCACCCGCGCTCCCACTTCTGGTACACCCAGTTCGTCGAGACCGGCATCGTCCTCGCCCTGGCGGCGGCCGCCGCGTACGCCGCGTTCCGGGTGCTGCGCCGCCGTACGGCCTGAGCCCACCGCCCAAAGGGCATCGGCGGACGCCCCGGGGTCGCCCGCCGATGTCCCGCACGTCATGTCGCCGTAACCAACGGTTCAGGCGGCCTTGGCACGCTCACGGAATGCAGCCCGCCGCGCCCGACCCCGAACTTCCGTCCCCGAGAGGGGGCGGATTCGGCGCGCCCGGAACCGCCGGGACGCGGAAGAATGGGTTCATGAACAAGGCCAGCGCCCAGGCAGCCGCCCAGCACACCCAGAACGCCCAGCCGTCAGTCGGTTCCATCGCGGCCCACCGCCCGCACACCGTCGCCGCCGCCGTCTCCGACCTCGAACCGGACATCGACGCCGACCTCGACACGTACGAGGGATACGAGCGGTACGTCGAGAGCGGGGCAGGTGCCGAGCTGCCGCAGGGGCGGTTCCTGGACCGGGAGCGCAGCTGGCTCGCGTTCAACGAGCGGGTCCTCGAACTCGCCGAGGACCCGCACACCCCGCTCCTGGAGCGCGCCAACTTCCTGGCGATCTTCGCGTCCAACCTGGACGAGTTCTTCATGGTCCGCGTGGCAGGACTGAAGCGCCGCATCGCCACCGGCGTCGCCACCCGCTCCGCCTCCGGGCTGCAGCCCCGCGAGGTCCTCGACCTGATCTGGACCCGTACGCGCGAGCTCATGGCCCGGCACGCCGCCTGCTTCCAGGAGGACGTAGCGCCCGCGCTCGCCGACGAGGGCATCGGGATCATCCGCTGGGCCGAGCTCACCGACAAGGAGCAGGCCCGGCTCTTCACACTGTTCCGGCAGCGGATCTTCCCCGTCCTGACCCCGCTCGCCGTCGACCCCGCGCACCCGTTCCCGTACATCTCCGGCCTGTCCCTGAACCTCGCCGTCGTCGTGCGCAACCCCGTCAGCGGGCACCGGCACTTCGCCCGGGTCAAGGTGCCGCCGCTGCTCAGCCGCTTCCTGGAGGCCTCGCCCGGCCGGTACGTCCCCGTGGAGGACGTCATCGCCGCGCCCGCCCACCTGGAGGAGCTGTTCCCCGGCATGGAGGTGGAGGCCCACCACATGTTCCGGGTCACCAGGAACGAGGACCTGGAGGTCGAGGAGGACGACGCCGAGAACCTCCTCAAGGCGCTGGAGAAGGAGCTCATGCGGCGCCGCTTCGGCCCGCCCGTCCGCCTGGAGGTCGAGGAGTCCATCGACCGGCACATCCTCGACCTGCTCATCCGCGAGCTGAAGATCTCCGAGGCCGAGGTCTACCCGCTGCCCGGGCCGCTCGACCTCACCGGCCTCTTCGGCATAGCGAGCCAGGACCGGCCCGAGCTGAAGTACCCGAAGTTCGTCGCGGGCACCCACCGCGACCTCGCCGAGGTCGAGTCGGCCTCCGCGCCCGACATCTTCGCCGCCCTGCGCGAGCGCGACGTCCTCCTGCACCACCCGTACGACAGCTTCTCCACGTCCGTCCAGGCCTTCCTGGAGCAGGCCGCCGCCGACCCGGACGTCCTCGCCATCAAGCAGACCCTGTACCGGACCTCCGGCGACTCCCCGATAGTGGACGCCCTCATCGACGCCGCCGAGTCCGGCAAGCAGGTCCTCGTCCTCGTCGAGATCAAGGCCCGCTTCGACGAGCAGGCCAACATCAAGTGGGCCCGCAAGCTGGAGGAGGCCGGCTGCCATGTGGTGTACGGGCTCGTCGGCCTGAAGACGCACTGCAAGCTGTCGCTCGTGGTCCGCCAGGAGGGCGAGACGCTGCGCCGGTACTCGCACGTCGGCACCGGGAACTACCACCCGAAGACGGCCCGCCTGTACGAGGACCTCGGGCTGCTCACCGCCGACCAGCAGGTCGGCGCGGACCTCTCCGACCTCTTCAACCGGCTCTCCGGCTACTCGCGCCGCGAGACCTACCGCCGCCTCCTGGTCGCGCCGAGGTCGCTGCGCGACGGACTGGTCTCGCGGATCGAGAAGGAAGTCCAGCACCACCGGGCCGGCCGCCCCGCGCACGTGCGCATCAAGGTCAACTCGATGGTCGACGAGGCCGTCATCGACGCGCTCTACCGGGCCTCGATGGCGGGCGTCCCCGTCGACATCTGGGTGCGCGGGATCTGCGCGATCCGGCCCGGCGTCACCGGACTCTCGGAGAACATGCGGGTCCGGTCCGTCCTCGGCCGCTTCCTCGAACACTCCCGGGTGTTCGCCTTCGGCAACGGCGGCGAACCCGAGGTGTGGATCGGCAGCGCCGACATGATGCACCGCAACCTCGACCGCCGTATCGAGGCACTGGTCAGGGTCACGGACCCGGCCCACCGCGCGGCCCTCAACCGCCTCCTTGAGACCGGCATGTCAGACACCACCGCCTCCTGGCACCTCGGCCCGGACGGCGACTGGACCCGGCAGGCCATCGACCCCGAGGGGCGGCCGCTGCGGAACGTACAGGAGATGCTCATAGACGCCCGGAGGCGCCGGCGTGGCTCAGCGACACCCTGACAGCGACACCCCCGTGGCCCGGGCCCGGGAGGCTCCGGCGGCCCGGGAGGCTCGGGCGGCCGGGGAGATGCCCGTGGCCGGGAAGGTGCCCGTGGCCGGGGAGGTGCCCGTGGCCGGGAAGGTGCCCGTGGCCGGGGAGCCCGTGGCCGGGGAGGCACTCGCGCGCTACCTGCGCGAACAGGCCACGGAATTCCTGCGCGCCCTGCGCCAGCACCGGGAGAGCAGTACGGAGGAGGCCGCGGAGCCCGCCCTCGCGCTGCGCGCCGCGGCCCGCCGGATCAGCGGCGCCCTGCACACCTTCCGGCCGCTGCTCGACGCCGACTGGTCGGACGAGCTGCGCACCGAACTCGCCTGGCTCTCCGGCACGTTGGCGCGCGAGCACGCGTACGCGTCGCGGCTCGACCGGCTCATCGGCGCCCTTCACCGGCTCTCCCCGTCCGGGCCCGGCCCCGGACGCTCCGGTTCCGTACCCGCCCAGCACGGCGGCCTGACCGTCGGCGCGGCCAAGGCGGGCGCGCTGATCGAGCGCCAGCTCACCCTGGCCCGCACCCGCGCCCACTCCACGGCCCTGCAGGCGCTCGGCTCGTCCCGGTTCCACGCGGTCGCGGACGGGGTCGCCGTGCTCGCCAGCGAGGTGCCGCTGCGCCGGGACGCCTCCGGGCACCCGCTCGCGCCGTTCGCGGCGGACGTCGAGGCCCGCCTGGGCGAAGCGGTGGCGGCGCTTCCACTCGTACGGGCCGGGCATCCGTACAACGCCGAGGCGCTGCTCCACGGCCTGGGGGCCGACGCCGCGCCGGAGTCCCAGGACGCGCCGTGGCACCAGGTGCGGCTGCTGCTCCGGCTGCACCGGTACGCACAGGAGACGAACGGCACCGAACCCGGCCACGACCTGCGCCTCCTCGGCGCGGGCCAGGCCCTCGACCGCCACCGCGACGCCTCCGGGGCCGCCACCGCCGCGGCCTCCGCGGCCCGCACCCCGCGCATCGCCCCGGCCACGGCCTACGCCCTCGGCGTCCTGCACGCCGACCAGCGCCACGAGGTCGAGGCGGCCCGCTTCGCCTTCCAGGCGGTCTGGCGCCGCGCCCCCGACCGGGCGGTGACCACCCCATGACCACGGACCCGTCGTCGTCGCCGTCACCGTCCCCGTCCTCGTCCCCCTCCCCGTCCCCGTCCCCGTCCCCGTCCCCGTCCCCGATCCTGGCCGCGGGCTGTGTGCTGTGGCGACGCTCGGCCTCCAGCGACAGCATCGAGCTTGCCCTGGTCCACCGGCCGAAGTGGGCAGATTGGTCCCACCCGAAGGGCAAGCTGAAGCGACACGAGGACGCCCGTCACGGTGCGGTCCGGGAAGTGCTCGAAGAGACCGGCATGGCGTGCGAACTGGGCCCCGAGCTGCCCACCGTCCGGTACGAGGTGGAGGGGCACCCCAAGGAAGTCCGCTACTGGGCGGCCGAAGCCACGCACGGCACCTTCACCCCGAACCGCGAGGTGAGCCAACTCCTGTGGCTCACCCCCACCGCCGCCCGAGCCCAGCTCACCCAACCCCGGGACAAAGGTCTGGTCGACGCGCTCCTCAGCGCCCTTCACGCGACCGGGGAGGTGCTGTGACGACACTCGGTGAACCTCACTCGGTGAACCTCACTCGGTAGACCTCACTCGGTGGCCGAGGCGTGCTCACCGTGGAACGGGCGCACCTCCAGCCACTCGTGGATCGGCTTCCCGCCCGCGCCCGGCGCCGCGGACAGCTCCCCGGCCAGCTCAAGGGCCCGCTCGTACGTCTCGACGTCGATCACCATCCAGCCGGCGATCAGGTCCTTGGTCTCGGCGAACGGGCCGTCGGTGACCGGGGGCCGGCCCTCGCCGTCGTAGCGGACGAAGGTGCCCTCCGGCGAGAGGGCCTGGCTGTCGACGAATTCGCCGGTGCTTTCAAGCCGGGCGGCGAAGTCGTTCATGTACTGGATGTGGGCGGTGACCTCGTCCGGCTCCCACTGGTCCATCGGCACGTCGTTGACGGCCTCCGGCGCGCCCCGGTAGTGCTTCAGCAGCAGGTACTTGGCCATGATTCCTCCTCGGTGGGGCACGGCCGTTGGTGGCCGTGGTCCTTGTTCTCTTGGTCCGCGTTTCCTCGGTCCGCGTTTCCCTGGTCCGCGTTCCCTGGTCCTTGTTCCAGTTCCTTGATCCTTGGTCCTTGATCCTTGGTCCTTGTTCCGCCCCCGGGGCGGAGCCACGCAGGGGTTCTCGACATGGCTTCCCAAAGTTCCCGGCGAGCCGGCTCCAGCCCCTCCGGCGCTTGAGGAGCAGGGCCGGGGGCGGGGCCGGGGCGGGGCTGAGGGCGGGGCCCCGGGGGTGCCGCACGACCACGGCAACGGAACCCGTACACGTAACCGCGCCGTGACCTAACCGCACCGCCCTCCGAGGTTCACCCGCCGTTCACTCTCGACGTTCGGCCGCTTCACCTGTCCTGCCTAATTTCGTACTTGCGCGACGCGTGGCGCGGTCATCCCGGCCGCCCCGCAGAGGCACATGAACGAAACGACTTCGCACGCCGTCCCCCTCCGGCGGCTCCTGGAAGGAACTCCCGAAAGTGAAGCTTCAGCGCAAGAACCGGCGGGCCCTCACCCTCGGCGCTCTCGCCGTCTCCGGCGCCCTGGCCCTCACGGCGTGCGGCTCCGACGCGACCGGCGGCACCGGTGGCGAAGGCGGCAAGGAGACCAACGCCGCCAACATCAAGTGCGGCGACGCCCAGGGCCAGCTCGCGGCCTCCGGCTCGTCCGCCCAGAAGAACGCCATCGACGCCTGGACCAAGGCCTACTCCCAGGCCTGCAAGGGCGTTCAGGTGCAGTACAACCCGACCGGTTCGGGCGCGGGCATCACCGCGTTCCTGCAGGGCCAGACGGCCTTCGCGGGCTCCGACTCCCCGCTGGAGCCGGCGGAGATCGAGAAGTCGAAGAAGATCTGCAAGGGCGGCCAGGCCATCGACCTGCCGATGGTCGGCGGCCCGATCGCCGTCGGCTACAACGTCCCCGGCGTGGACAACCTCGTCCTGGACGCCAAGACCCTGGCCGACATCTTCAACGACAAGATCAAGACCTGGGACGACCCGGCGATCAAGAAGCTGAACCCGGACGCCAAGCTCCCGAACACCAAGGTCCAGGCCTTCCACCGCTCGGACGAGTCCGGCACCACGGACAACTTCACCAAGTACCTCAAGGGCGCCGCCCCCGAGGCCTGGCCGCACGAGCCCGGCAAGACCTGGGAGGCCAAGGGCGGCCAGTCCGCCAGCGGCTCCTCCGGCGTCTCCAGCCAGGTCAAGCAGGTGCCCGGCGCCATCTCCTACTTCGAGCTCTCCTACGGCGACGGCATCAAGACCGTCGACCTGAAGACCGACGCCAAGAAGCCGGTGGAGGCCACCGTCGACAACGCCTCCAAGGCGATCGCCGAGGCCAAGGTCACCGGCAAGGGCAAGGACCTCGCCCTGGAGCTGAACTACAAGCCGCAGGCCGAGGGTGCGTACCCGATCACCCTCGTCACGTACGAGATCGTCTGCGACAAGGGCAACAAGGCGGAGACCCTCGCCACCACCAAGTCCTTCCTCAACTACATCTCCAGCGAGGACGGCCAGAAGGTCCTGAAGGACAACGACTACGCGCCGATCCCCGACGAGATCATCACCAAGGTTCGCGAGACCGTCGCGGGCCTGAGCTGACCCGAGTGCGGCCCGGCTCGCAGTGACGAGCCGGGCCGCACCGTCCGGTGCACCGCCGCCAGGAGTCCCCCGTACGGCCATCCCGTGCCAAGGCTCCGCAGACCGGAGAATCCCATGGATATAGCTACGCAGACTGAGACAGCCCCACCACCACCGCCGCCCGTCACCACCGAGCAGAAGCGCGCCTCCCGCGGCGCGACCCGGCCGGGTGACCGGATCTTCCTCGGCCTCTCCCGAGGCTCGGGCATCGTGCTCCTCGTGATCATGGCCGCCATCGCGGCCTTCCTGACCTACCGGTCGGCGATCGCGCTGTCGGACAACACGGGGAACTTCCTGACCACCTTCGAGTGGGACGCCAACGCGATCCCGCCGAAGTTCGGCATCGCGGTCCTGGCCTTCGGCACCGTCGTGAGCTCGATCATCGCCCTGGTGATCGCCGTTCCGGTCGCCGTCGGGATCGCCCTGTTCATCTCGCACTACGCCCCGCGCAAGCTGGCCGGCCCGATCGCGTACGTGATCGACCTGCTCGCCGCGGTGCCCTCGATCGTGTACGGCCTGTGGGGCGCCCTCGTCGTCGCGCCCAACCTGACCGGCCTGTACAGCTGGCTCGACTCGGTGCTCGGCTGGACCGGGATCTTCTCCTACGAGGGCGGCGCCCCGCGCTCCCTGATGACCGTGGGCATCCTGCTCGCGATCATGATCCTGCCGATCATCACCAACGTCAGCCGCGAGGTCTTCCTGCAGGCGCCGAAGATGCACGAGGAGGCCGCCCTGGCCCTCGGCGCCACGCGCTGGGAAGTCATCCGGATGTCGGTGATCCCCTTCGGCCGCTCCGGCATCATCAGCGCCTCGATGCTGGGCCTGGGCCGCGCGCTCGGCGAGACCATCGCCGTCGCCACCGTGCTCTCCCCGAACTTCCTGATCGGCACCTCGCTGCTCGACCCGGGCGGCGGCACGTTCGCGCAGAACATCGCCAGCAAGTTCAACGAGGCCACCGTGTACGGCCGGGACGCCCTGATCGCCTCCGGTCTGGTCCTGTTCCTCATCACGTTGCTGGTCAACGGCGCGGCCCGCATGATCATCGCCCGCCGCAAGGAGTACTCGGGGGCCAACGCATGAGCACCACCGCACCCACCGCCCAGGCCGTCACGCCCGACACCCTGCGCGCACCCCGCCTGCCCCGCTGGGCCTCGCCGCTCGTCGCCGTCGGCTCGGTCGCGGCCGCCGTGGGCATCGGCCTCGGCGCCGGTCTGCACAGCCGTGTCCAGTGGGGCCTGATCGCCGCGATCCTCTTCGTGATCGCCTCGTACGTCCTCGCCACCGCCGTGGAAGGCAGGCGGCAGGCCAAGGACCGCTTCGCCACCTCGATGATCTGGGTGACGTTCCTGGTCGCCGTGATCCCGCTGGCCTCCCTGATCTGGGAGACCGTCGAGCGCGGCAGCGAGGTCTTCAGCCCGTACTTCCTGTCCCACTCGATGGGCGTCGTCGCCGACCGGGAAGTGGGCGGCGGCATCAACCACGCCATCATCGGCACGCTCCAGCAGGTCGGCCTGGCCTCCCTGATCGCCGTGCCGATCGGCCTGCTCACCGCGATCTACCTGGTCGAGTACGGCCGCGGCAAGCTCGCGAAGGCCGTCACCTTCTTCGTCGACGTGATGACGGGCATCCCGTCGATCGTCGCGGGTCTGTTCGTCCTCAGCTTCTGGATCCTGATCCTGGGCTTCGACTTCTCCGGCTGGGCCGGCGCCATGGCGCTGTCGATCCTGATGATGCCGGTGGTCGTCCGCTCCACCGAGGAGATGCTCAAGCTCGTCCCGAACGAGCTGCGCGAGGCGTCGCTCGCCCTCGGCGTACCGAAGTGGCGCACGATCCTCAAGGTCGTCCTGCCCACCGCGATCGGCGGCATCACGACCGGCGTCATGCTGGCCGTCGCCCGTATCGCCGGCGAGACCGCCCCGGTGCTGCTCCTGGTGTGGGTGAACCCGTTCATCAACACCAACCCGTTCGACGGCGCCCAGGGCTCGCTGCCGCTGTACATCTACCAGCAGTACGCGGCGGGCTCCGAGGCCTCGTACGACCGGGCCTGGGCAGCGGCGCTCGCCCTCATCGGCTTCATCATGATCCTCAACCTCGTGGCCCGCGGCATCGCCCGCTGGAAGGCCCCGAAGACCGGTCGCTGACGCGGCCATCAAGCGACCGACGTACCCCCCTCGAAAGAAGCAGTGATCCCATGGCCAAGCGAATCGACGTCAGCGGCCTCTCCGCCTATTACGGCAGCCACAAGGCCATCGACGACATCTCCATGACCGTCGAGCCCCGCTCGGTGACGGCCTTCATCGGCCCCTCCGGCTGCGGCAAGTCGACGTTCCTGCGCACCCTCAACCGCATGCACGAGGTCACCCCCGGCGGCCGCGTCGAGGGCAAGGTCCTCCTGGACGGCGACGACCTGTACGCCTCCGGCATCGACCCGGTGAACGTCCGCCGCACCGTCGGCATGGTCTTCCAGCGCCCGAACCCCTTCCCCACCATGTCGATCTTCGACAACGTGGCGGCGGGCCTGCGGCTCAACGGCTCGTACAAGAAGGCCGAGCTGAACGAGATCGTGGAGAAGTCCCTCAAGGGCGCCAACCTCTGGAACGAGGTCAAGGACCGCCTCAACAAGCCCGGTTCGGGCCTCTCCGGCGGTCAGCAGCAGCGGCTCTGCATCGCCCGCGCCATCGCGGTCGAGCCGCAGGTGCTGCTCATGGACGAGCCCTGCTCGGCGCTCGACCCGATCTCGACCCTCGCGATCGAGGACCTGATCGGCGAGCTGAAGGAGCGCTTCACGATCGTCATCGTGACGCACAACATGCAGCAGGCCGCCCGTGTCTCCGACCGCACGGCGTTCTTCAACCTGGCGGCCGTCGGCCAGCCCGGCAAGCTGATCGAGATCGACGAGACGGAGCGGATCTTCTCCAACCCGTCGGTCCAGGCCACCGAGGACTACATCTCGGGCCGCTTCGGCTGATCCTTCCCCTCGACTGCTGTGCGGTGCTGCATGGCGGTGCCACCGCACAGCAAGGGCCCGCACCCCCTCGGGGGTGCGGGCCCATTCGCTTTCGGTACGTGCGGGGCGTTACAGGAACGCGAGGTTCACAACCCAGAAGCTGGCCGCGGCGACAAGAGCCGCAGCCGGCATGGTGATGAACCAGCCGAGGATGATGTTCTTGGCGACACCCCAACGCACAGCGTTCACGCGCTTCGTCGCGCCCACGCCCATGATCGCGGACGTGATGACATGCGTCGTCGAGATCGGCGCGTGGAACATGAACGCGGTCGTGAACATGATCCCGGCGCCGGTGGTCTCGGCCGCGAAGCCCTGCGGCGGGTCCAGCTCGATGATCTTCCGGCCGAGCGTCCGCATGATCCGCCAGCCGCCCGCGTACGTACCGAGCGACAGCATCACGGCGCAGGCGATCTTGACCCAGACCGGGATCGGGTCGCCGGGCTTCTCGACATCGGCGATGACCAGCGCCATCACCACGATGCCCATCGTCTTCTGGGCGTCCTGCAGACCGTGGCCGAGGGCCATGCCCGCCGCCGAGACGGTCTGCGCGATCCGGAAGCCGCGCTTCGCCTTGTGCGGGTTGGCCTTGCGGAACATCCACAGGATCGCGCACATCACCAGGTAGCCGACCAGCAGGCCGACGATCGGCGACAGGAACATCGGGATGACGATCTTCGAGATCACGCCGGACCAGATGACCCCGATGCCCCCGGCGAGCGCGGCCCCCACGAGGCCGCCGAACAGCGCGTGCGAGGACGACGAGGGCAGTCCGAAGTACCAGGTGATCAGGTTCCAGACGATCGCGCCGACCAGTGCGGCGAAGAGAATCCACATCCCCTTCGAGCCGTGCGGCGTCTCGATCAGACCCTCACTGACGGTCTTGGCGATCCCGCTGCCGAGGAAGGCACCGGCGAGGTTCATCACCGCGGCCATCGCGAGCGCGGCGCGCGGGGTCAGCGCCCGCGTGGACACCGAGGTGGCGATGGCGTTGGCCGAGTCGTGGAAGCCGTTGGTGTACGTGAAGAAGAGCGCGACGCCGACCGTCACGACAAGGGCAAAGGTGTCCACGAGGTTCAGGACTCCTTGACCGCGATGGTCTCCACGGTGTTGGCGACGTGCTCGAACGCGTCGGCCGCCTCCTCCAGTACGTCCACGATCTGCTTGAGCTTCAGGACCTCGATGGCGTCGTACTTACCGTTGAAGAGGTGCGCGAGCAGCTTGCGGTGGATCTGGTCGGCCTGGTTCTCCAGGCGGTTGACCTCGATCCAGTACTCCGTGAGGTTCTCCATGGTCCGCAGGTGCGGCATGGCCTCGGCGGTCAGCTCGGCGGCCCGGGCGAGCACCTCGATCTGCTGCTCGACACCCTTGGGGAGCTCCTCGATCTGGTACAGGACGACCAGGTCGACGGCCTCCTCCATGAAGTCCATGATGTCGTCGAGGGACGACGCGAGGTTGTAGATGTCCTCGCGGTCGAAGGGCGTGATGAACGAGGAGTTCAGCTGGTGGAAGATCGCGTGCGTCGCGTCGTCCCCCGCGTGCTCCGCGGCCCGCATACGCTCTGCGATCTCGGCCCGGGCGGAGGAGTCCGCCCCGAGCAGTTCCATGAGGAGCTTGGAGCCCGTGACGATGTTGTCCGCGGATGCGGAGAACATGTCGTAGAAGCTCGTCTCCCTCGGGGTCAGACGAAAACGCACGTGGGGTCCTCGGGGTGCTCTGGATTCGGTCAGGCTGATGCTAGGCGCATCATCCGGCCACGGCTAACCGGCCGCTCTCCAGTGTCGCCCATCGAGAAGAGTCCTCCGCACGGGGCCCGACAGGCACCCGAAATATCCGTTACCATATACCCACCTGGGGTATCAAAGCCCTTGCGGGACAACAGGAGGACGCGATGACGACCACCGAGGCCGGCACGGCGGCGAACACGGCGCCCTCCGCCGACGCCGATACCCGGCTCACCGACCACGACCGCGGGGTGCACGGCTACCACAAGCAGAAGGACGAGCACCTCAAGCGACTGCGCCGCATCGAGGGCCAGGTCCGCGGACTGCAGCGCATGGTCGAGGAGGACGTCTACTGCATCGACATACTTACCCAGGTCTCCGCGAGCACAAAGGCCCTCCAGTCCTTCGCCCTCCAGCTCCTGGAGGAGCACCTGCGCCACTGCGTCGCCGACGCCGCGGTCAAGGGCGGCGAGGAGATCGACGCGAAGGTCGAGGAGGCGACGAAGGCGATCGCCCGGCTGCTGCGGACGTGACCGTCAGGGGCGGCCGCGCGACTCCTCCGCGTCGTACACCTTCAGCACCTCGTCGATCCGGTCGGCGCTGAGCCGCTCCTCGTCCGCCATGGACGCGGCGATGATCAACTCGCCGCACATCTCGATCTCGGCGAGGGCGACGTGGTCGTGGACCGTGGCCGCCCTGGCCGCCCTGCCGGTCGTCATAGCCACGCACATCACCTCTTCCTGCCGTCACCGACTTCCCAGGGTAGGGAGTGGCCTACGCACCGCGCATGGCACGGAAGGGCTATTTGCGACCTGAATTCGCCGTCCGCGCGGGCACTTTCGCGGCCCGCGAGACGTTACCGGCCGGCGATCTTCCCGGCGAAGATGTCCTCGGCGGCGGGCAGTTCGGCCTTCACGGCGGTGCCGAAGCCGGACAGCAGCGTCGTCGAGGTGACCACCACGTCCTCACCCTGGGCGGGCGCCCCCTTCGCCCGGACGCCGTCGGCGCGTACGTCCTCGGCCCGTACGTCCTCGGCCCGTACGTCCTCGGCCCGTAGGTCATTGGCGAAGGTGAACCGGTGCCGGATCTTCCGCAGCCGGCCCTGGTCGTCGACGTACGCGTCGAACGGCACCGTGTCCTCGGCGAACCCTTTCGCCGCCGCGCGCAGCACCTTCCGGTTGGCGCCGGAGGCCCGCTCGGCCGCGCGCCCGATCTCCGTCGTACCCCGGTAGTGCCGCACCGGCACGCCCGCGAGCCGCGTCTCCCCCACGTAACTGACGGCGCTCGCGCCGAGCAGCAGCTCGGCGGCGGCCAGCGGATCGGTGGCGCCGCCGGTGACGAGGTTGCCGTCGGCGAGGCCCGCGGTGTCGATCCGCACCCACTTGTCGGCGGGCACACCCGCGCCGCGGTTCTTCATGTAGAGGGCGCCGGGGGCGAGGAGTTCGGTGATCGGGCGGTGCTCGTCGACGCCCGCCGGGTCCTCGGGCAGCATCACCTTCAGGCGGCCGAGCGGCTTCGCGAAGTCGTACGCGCCCTCACCGCGGATGGTAACGCGGGTGCCGCCGCTGGCCATCTCCATCGACGTACGGGCCTTGGCGCTGCCCGCGGCGCGCAGCGCCGCGACCGCGCGGTGCAGGGTGTCCACCGGGTCGGCGGCCCGCTGGTCCTCGGCCGCGGCGCCGCCGCCCGAACACCCCGTCGTGGCCAACACCACGGCGGCCAGGGCCCCGGCCGCCACGGCAGTGACGGCGGAGCCGCCTCCGCGCCTGCGCTGCTGCACCACCATCGCCTGCCTACCCCCAACACTGGGCCGTCCCACGGCCCCTTTTCTCGTTCCGCCTAACGACGGCTGCCGCAACCCGTCACGCACGGCCGCCGCGCCGGTCACGCCTCCTCACTGGCCCCGCGCCCGTCACGCCTCCTCACCGGCCCCGCCCTCCGTGTTCACCTCGGCCCGTTACGGTGGCGGGGTGTCAGCGCAGCAGGGCCCGTCCGAGGCCGCCGAGCACCGCACCGCCACCGTCGAGCAGGGCCGCTTCTGCGCGGCACGGTGCAGCTGCGGCTGGCGCGGTCCGGCGAGACGGGCGCGGTCCAAGGCGCGTTCGGACGCCGAGGAGCACGCGGCCCGCCCCTGAACACCCCTTGCCTGTCCGGCCTGTCAGGCCTGTCAGGCCTGTCCGGCCTGTCCGGAGGGAACCCGGCCGCCCTCGCCCTCGTCTCGTCCTTGGGGAGGCGAGGCGACATGGACCGCAGGACGCGCACGGACGGCAGGACGGACACGGGCCAGAGGTCGGACACGGGCCACAGGTCGGACACGGGCCAGTACTCGGACACGGGCCACAGGTCGGACAGATACCGCAAAACCGACACAGACCGGACGGACAGGGGTGTCGGCCGACGCAGGGTCGTCACCGCAGGAGCGGCCCTCGCCCTCGGCGCGGGCGTGAGCGCCTGCAGCTCCGGCGCGCGTGGCGCGGGCGGCGCGCCCAGCGGCGCGGCGGGCACCACCACCAGCATGGCCACCGGCACGGGCACGGCCTCGCAGCGCCCGACGGGCCCCGCCTGGACCGCGTTCGCCAAGGACCTCGACGGCGAACTCGTCCGCCCCGGCGACGACGACTGGGCCTCGGCCCGCCAGCTCTACAACACGCGCTTCGACGCCCTGAAGCCCGCCGCGGTCGCCTACCCGGCGCACGAGGACGACATCCGCACCGCCCTCGCCTTCGCGCGGAAGAGCAAGACCCCGATATCCATCCGCAACGGCGGCCACTCGTACACGGGTTGGTCCTCCGGCGACCGCCGGCTGGTCCTCGACGTGTCCCGGCTGAAGGCGGTACGCGCCTCCGCGAACGAGGCGACGGTCGGCGCGGGCGCCAAACTCATCGACGTCTACCGGGCGTTGGCCGCCAAGGGCGTCACCGTGCCCGCCGGCTCCTGCCCCTCGGTCGGCGTCTCCGGCCTCACCCTCGGCGGCGGACACGGCGTCACCTCGCGCGCGTACGGCCTCACCTGCGACAGCCTCACCCGCGCCACTCTCATCACGGCCGACGGCAGCCGCCTCGTCTGCTCGACGGACGAAAACGCAGACCTGTTCTGGGCGCTGCGCGGCGCGGGCAACGGCAACTTCGGCGTCGTCACCGAGCTTGAGTTCCGTACGCACCCGGCGCCCCAGGGCGTCACCGGCTATCTGACCTGGCCCTGGCGGAGGGCGACCGCGCTGCTCAGGGCGTGGCAGGAGTGGGGCCCGGAGCAGCCCGACGAGATCTGGTCGTCCCTGCACCTGGCGGCCGCGCCGGGCGGCGGCCCGACGATCTCGCTCGCGGTGTTCTCGATGGGCACGTACGGCGAGCTGCAGAACGCCGTCGACCGCCTCGCCGATGGCCCCGGAGGCCCGGGCTCCGCCTCCAACGTCTCCCTGAAGCGGCACTCGTACCTGGACGCGATGGAGGTGTACGCGGGGTGCGCCGGTTTCAGTGATGACACCCTGTGTCATCTGCCGGGCTCGACGCCGGGCCGCGAGCCGGCGGGCGCCCTCGGCCGCGAGACATACGCGGCGCGCTCCGACTTCTTCTCCCGCTCGCTCTCCGACGCGGGCATACGGGCCCTGCTCACCCGCGTCGAGCAGGTCGCGGGCGGCCCCGGCAGCGTGGCCCTGACCGCGCTCGGCGGCGCCGTCAACCGGGTCGACCCGACGGCGACGGCCTTCGTGCACCGGCGCCAGCGGATGCTCGCGCAGTACGTGGGCGCCTGGCGGGCCGGCACCTCGGGCACCGCTGCCCGCGCCTGGCTGGACGGCACGCATGACGCGATGCGGCCGTACGCGTCCGGCGCGGCGTACCAGAACTACACGGACGCGGCCCTGAAGGACTGGCGCACCGCGTACTACGGCCCGGCGGCCGGGCGCCTGAAGAAGCTGAAGGGGACGTACGACCCGGGGCGCCTGTTCACGTTCCCGCAGGCCCTCTGAACCGGCCCCCGCGCGCGCCCGCGCCCCCCGTTCTGCAACCGCAGTCGGCCGTACGGGCGCAGGCACCGCCCGTACGGCGCACCCCGACTGGCCCGTGCCGCGTGGCGGCGATGCCCTGAAGGTCCATCCGGACGCGACTCACGGTCCATCCGGACCCGACTCACGGTCCTCCATCCGGACCGACTCAGGGCAGGACCCTCATGAACGGAAAGACGCCACCCCGAATAGCCGTCCTCGGCAGCCTGGCCTCCGCGGCCCTCCTCCTGGCCTTCGCCGCGCCCCCGGCCCTGGCCGTCGGTCGGCCCACCGAACCGGGCGCGTTGACGCTGATCGACGCCCCGCAGGGCAGGGTCAGGGTCCTCGCGGACAAGGACGGCGATCCGCTCCACCTGCGCGACGGCGACAACGTCGACGGCTGGAGCCCCATCGGCCCGGGCGGCAACGCGGCGAAGGCCCGCGGGGGCGCGGCCGAGTCGCCGTCTGCGGAGCAGCCCCCGTCGGCCGCCGAGCATCCTGCGGCCGGCCCGCTGGCCCTCGCCTCCGCGGTGATCGCGGCCGGCGCGGGCGGGTGCGGACTCGTACTGCTCCGCAGGCGCCGCGCCCAGCGGCGGGCCGACAGCGCACAGGACGACCGCAGCTGAGCGGGCGTCGGCGGAGGCGGCAGCCGCGTACCGCGGTCAGGGTGCTGTTCGGCGCCTCGGCGCCTCGGCGCCTCGGCTCGGGCTCGGGCTCGGGCTCGGGCTCGGGCTCGGGCTCGGGCTCGGGCTCGGGCTCGGGCTCGGGCGGGAGCGAAGCCCTGCTCGGCGCTCGGGGCGCAGACCGCACCCGGTCGCCGACGGCTCACGCCGCCAGGTCGTTCTCCCCCGACTCCGCCGACGGCTCCGTCCGCGGGCCCGGCAGTCCGACCGCGTCCGCCACGACCGGTCCGCGCCCCCGCGCCCGTACGAGCCAACTCACCCTCGGCGTACGGGCGATGGCCCTGGTCAGCGGGGTGAGGAGCGCCATCGCGAGCGGGGCGAGGAGCAGGGTGACCGCCGTGCCGAGCGCGAAGCCGCCGATGACGTCCGTGGGGTAGTGCACCCCCATGTAGACCCGGCAGAACCCCTCGACGAGTGCCAGCCCGATGCCGATCAGGCCGAGTCTGCGGTGCGCGACGAACAGCCCGACGCCGAGCGCCATCGCGAGCGTCGCGTGATCGCTGACGAACGAGAAGTCGGTCTTGCCGTCGACAAGGACCTCAAGCCCTTCGTGGTCGAGGAACGGACGGCGCCGCTCCACGAACTCCCGGATGGGGACGTTGACGAGCACGGCGAGCCCCGCGGCGAGCGGCGCCCAGACCAGGCCGGCGACGGAGTTCTCGGCGTCCGGCCCGCGCCGCACGGTGTACCAGGCCCACAGCACGAGCAGGACGAGGGCGAGCAGCAGCCCGTACTCCCCGACGAAGCCGACGATTCGGTCGACCCAGGCGGGGGCGTCCTTGGCGACGCCGTTGATCTCGTAGAGCAGGCCCACGTCGGGACTCGACCCCGAGGTCCCTGGTCCAGCCTCTGGTCCAGCCATGGTGCCGTGACCCCTTGTCCTAGTGCCCACGGGCACGCTCCTGTCGCGTGCCCTGCTCAACCCCCGTGCTCAGAGCCGGTCGGTGTTGCTGCGGCGTTGCTGCGGTGCTGCTGCGGTACTGCTGCGGTACTGCTGCGCTGTTCAAGGGAACGACCGGTTCCCCCGTCTACGTTCCTCGGTCCACCGAAAGATCACCCAGACGTTATCGAAGAGTGATTCGCAGTCGATGCCCGGAGCCGCGCGCCGACGTACGGATCCGGCCACCCCCTTACGGATGTCCAGCGGCCAGCGCCTTCGCGCCGTCCTCGGTGACCCGCGTCGCCCCGAAGTAGTCCGGGGTGTCGATCGCAGTGAAGCGGATCACGGCACCTGTCCGCGGCGCGTCGATCATGTACCCGCCGCCGACGTAGATCCCCACGTGCCGAATGGCCCGGGAATTGGTCAGGTCGTCCGAGAAGAACACGAGGTCGCCGGGGAGCAGTTCCTCGCGCTTGGGGTGCGGCCCCGCGTTGTACTGGTCGTTGGCCACGCGCGGCAGCTCCACGCCCACCGATTTGTACGCGGCCTTCGTCAGCCCCGAGCAGTCGAACCGCCCGCCGTCCTCGGGCGTGCCGTCCCCGCCCCACAGGTAGGGCTCGCCGAGGTGTTCCTGCGCGAACGAGATCGCCCCGGCGGCCTGCCGGGAGGGGTCCACGCGGCCCACGGGTCTCGCGAAGCTCTTCGACAGATCGGTGATCGTCTTCACATAGTTCTGCGTCTCGCTGTACGGCGGCACGCCCCCGTACTTGATCACCGCGTACGCCCCCGCGTTGTACGCGGCGAGCATGTTGTGCGTGGGATCGCCGGGCGCGTCCTTCACATATCCGGCCAACTTGCAGTCGTACGAGGCGGCTGACGGGATCGCGTCGGCCGGGTCCCAGACGTCCTTGTCGCCGTCCTTGTCCCCGTCCACTCCGTGCGCGGCCCAGGTGCCGGGGATGAACTGCGCTATGCCCTGCGCGGCCGCGGGGCTCTGCGCCTTCGGGTTCCAGCCGCTCTCCTGGTACAACTGCGCGGCGAGCAGCGCCGGGTTGATGGCCGGGCAGAGGTTGCCCCACTTCTGCACCAGGGACTGGTACGCGGCCGGCACCGCCCCCTTCGCGAGGCCCACGGCCCCCTTGCCCGCGCCGCCGGCGATGCCGCCCGCGGCCATGTACGTGCCGACGACGAGCAGACCCAGGAACGCGGTGAGTCCGGCGACGACGGCACTCCCGACCAGCATTGCCTTACGCACCGTCAACCACCCTTCACTCCTTGGGAGTACGCCTGGGCCAGTCTAGGCCGCCGACGCGGGGCAGAAGGAGTTATCCACAGGCCAGCCCTGACGGCGAGATTCCGCCGGTCGGCCGGTCGGCCGGTCGGCGCGCGGAACTCGGGGGCCAACCGGACCGGCCGGGTCAACGGGTCAACGGGTCAACCAGTCCGGCCAGGTCGACGGGCCGACCAGGTCAACGGGCCGGTCAGGTCAGCCCCGATCCGCAACGCCCTCCGCACCGCCCTCCTCGACGCCCGCCTCGGCGCCCTCCGCACCGCCCTCCGCACCCTCCACCGGCACCAACGCCCCCCGCTCCACCAGCCGCGCCACCTCCGGCAGCGCGACCTCCGCGAGCCGGTCGGCGTGGGCGCCCTCGGCTTCGGCGATGCGGGCCAGCTGCTCGCCGAGGGTGGCCTCGCGGCCGACGCCGCCGAGCAGGGCGACGGCGAGCGGGGAGATCCGGTCGCTCCAGTTGAGGCCGTCCCCGGGGACCTTGAGCACCTGCTGCGTCAGCTCCCAGCCGGTGCCGCCCCGCTGGTCGGCCTGCTGCCACAGGCTCAGGCCCCGGCCGGGCAGGAAGCGGGTTCGCAGCGGGTCGTGCGCGCGCAGCCAGTCCCGCCGCCCGAACCACCCGGCGACCTGCGCCCCGGTCAACTCGCCCGCCTCGGACGACATTTCCTCCACCCGTACGACGGACTGCTGGTGGCCGGAGCGGCGCACGACGACCGTGCCCACGCCGACGGCCTCCACCTTCTGCGTCTCGAACCAGCGCAGCCAGGCCTCCCGCTGCCCCAGCGCCTCCTCGCCCCCGGCCAGCTCCAGCCAGTGGTCGACGTACGGCACCACCCCGGTGACCGACCGCTGCACGATCCACGCGTCGAGCCCGGCGCCGCGCGGGATCCACCCGGCCAGCCGCTCGCGCCAGTCCTCGCCCGCGCGGTGCACCCAGTTCGACCGGAACTGCAGATACCCGCCCTCGGTGAGCAGTTCCGGCGCGGCGCCCGCGAGTTCGGCGCAGAGCGCGTCGCCGGGGCGCCCGGAGTCCCGGTGCACGCTGTGCACGGTGCCGGGCCCGACGGCGTACGGCGGGTTGCTCACGACGAGGTCGAAGCGGCGCCCGGCGACGGGCTGGGCCATGTCGCCCTGGAGGATCTCCCAGTCGAGCCCGTTGAGCGCGGCCGTGGTGGCGGCGAACCGGGCGGCGCGCGGCGACAGGTCGGTGGCGGTGACCTTGTCGGCCTGCGCGCTCAGGTGCAGGGCCTGCACGCCGCCGCCGGTGCCGAGGTCGAGCGCGGACCCGACGTGGTGCGTGAGCGTGGCCCGGCGCAGCAGCGACGCGTCGAGGCCGATGGGCACGACGGCCTCGGCCCGCCGGTCCTGCGGCGCCGGGCGCAGAAACCGCGGGAAGTCGGAGATGGCCCACCAATTCTCGTACGGATGGAGGTGGACTGCTGCCCGCACGGTGCCCTCGCCCGCGGATTCGAGCAGGGGCACGACCGCGGGCTCCGCGCGGTCGAGGGGGACCGTGCGCCCGCACATGAAGAGCTGGATGAGGACGGCCAACGGGTCGTCCTCGCCGAGCAGTTGCAGGGTCAGGGTGGGGTCGTAGCGGTTGAGGCCCTGTGCGGCCTCGATGCCGACGCGCGTGACGATGGCGTCGCGCGTGTAGCCGTGCGAGGTCAGCGCGTCCCGCAGGGCGGTGACGGCGGAGGGGGCGATCAGGGGCTGCGTGGTCATCATGGTCCGGTTGTCGGCTCGTGTACGCGGCGACTGAACCCTTAGGCCATTGGGTTACCGCCAATGGGCGAACCGGATGAAATCGCCTTGCGGACCAGCGCGTTGGGGCTCTCCTCCCCGGTGACCTGGTAGTGCGCCCGCGAAGGATCTTGCGGAACGGCGTCCATTCCGTACGCACACTGCAACTGTCCACACCCTGTGGACAACTGACCCGCATGCCCGCCACGGGCGACAAATAACCCCGAACCACCCAAGCCAGGGCAAAAGCCACTTGGCCCGCGTTCCGGCGAACCCCCTCCCATATGCGCACAGCACTTGCACGCACCCCGCGCGAGCCGCCGCAAAGAACCGGCCAATCCCACCGGGCCCCAGCTCCGACCAGGGCATACGCGCCGTAACGAGCACCGGCCGTTCATTGCCCGTCGTCACCCCGCGTGATACACAGAGTGACCATACGCGCCTCTGTTGACCGCTCCGCACACTCGCGCGGGGCGGTCAACTGCGACGCGTACAGACTCCGTACGAAGTTCGCACGAAGTCCGCCGACGAATGACTCCAAGTCGACATGCGACAGCGGCATTCTCAGCGAGAATAGGCGTGACCTCTGCACACGGGCAGGGGGTGCAGAACTACCCAATAGGGGCGGTGAGTTACATGCTTCTGGCAGCCGAAAAGGGCGACATCACGACCATCATCGGCGGGATCGCCCCGGACTGGGGCCCCTTCGGAAGCCTGGGCAACGAAGCACGCGTAATGATCGAGGTCGTGATGGCCATCGCCATCCTCCTCTGTCTCGGCATCGCGATCTGGGGCGCGGCCAAGCAGCGCATCGGTGCGACAGCCCTGCGCGACACCTTCAGCGCCGAGCAGGGCAAGGGCCTGATCATCGCGGGCCTGACGGGAGTCTTCATCATCGGCTCCCTCGGCACGCTCTTCACCATCGTGTACGGGATGGCCGTCTGACCCACCCGCACGAGTCCCGCGGCCGCGGCCCGGGCGTTCCCACCGCCCGGGAGCCCCGCTTCCACCCCTGCCCCCCTGAGGTTGCGTCCCCCTGATGTCCAGTCACCACACCGCGCCCGCACGGAAACCAGCACGGCTACCGTCGTACACCGTGGTTCCGCACTTCCTTGAGGGGGCGTACGCGGCATGAGCCTCGACGACGACGGCGACTACGGCGGCTCCGGCCACACCCGCACCCGCCTCCCGGACGGCGAGGCCCGCCGCACCACGCCCCGCTCCACGCGCAACCTCGTCACGGTCGTGTCGGTCGTCGTCCTGCTCGTCGCGGCGATCGCGTTCGCGAACAGAGGTGGGGGCGAGGGGACTTCGGACTCCGCGTCCTCGGAGGGCGCGGGCCCGGCCGCGGCCCCGACGGCCCCGTCCGGACAGAAGCCGGTGTCTTCGGGGTTCGGGCGGGATCGGGAGGGTGTGCAGAGCGCTGCCGCGAATTACGCTGCCGCTTTGGGGTCGGACGGGATGTTCAACACCGGGCGTCGGCACGCGATCGTCAAGGCGGTGGCCCACCCCAGTGCGCAACAGCGGCTGCAGTCCGGTTTCGACGCGGACTACTCCAAGGACCTCTTGGGGAAGATCGGCCTGAACGAGGACGGCTCCGCTCCAAAAGACTCCACGTTCGTCAATCGCACCATGCCTGCCGGGACCAAGGTCACGTCGTACTCGGACAGTGAGGCGACCGTAGAGGTCTGGTGCAACGGGCTCTTCGGCCTCACCGGAGAGGACACCACCAACCCTGTTACCAGCAACTGGTTCACCGTGACGCTAAAGCTGAAGTGGAACGGCGACTGGAAGGTGCTGGAGACGCGGCAGAAGACCGGACCAACTCCTGTCACCGGAGACAACCCGGTCTCCGGCGCCGACGAGATCGCCGACGCGGTCAAGCAGTACGGAGGGTTCACCTATGCCCGCTAGCCACGCCCGCCGCACGCTCTCCCTGACCGCAGCCGTCGTCGCCGTACAGGCATCGTTCATCGGGCTCGCCGGCCGTGCTGCCGCAGCTCCCGAACCCAAGGACGACCCCTGCGAACTCATCGCGGGCCCCGCCAAGAAGTACTGCGAGAACGGCAAGGAAAACGCCACCCCCACCCCCCCCGCCGACGACGCCCTCAACACCCTCGACCCCCTCTCCTCCCTCGCCAAGGGCTGTGCCGACGCCGCCTCCTGGACCGTCGACAAACTCAGCGCCGCCGTGAAGGACACCGCGAACGTCGACTTCACCAACCCGACGTTCCTGCAGCAGTACGCCGTCGTCTTCGCCGCGTCGACCATCCTCACCCTCCTCCTCTGGCTGCTCGCCGTGGCCAAGCGGGCCGTGCGGGGCGTGCCGCTCAGTACCGCCGTCGGGGAGGCCATCGGGTTCCTGTGGCTCACCGTGCTCGCCTCCGCGTTCACGCCGCTGATCCTCTACACCGTCGTCTCCGCGACCGACGGCGTCTCCGAAGTCCTCGCCAAGACCACCGGCGGCCAGACCGACGTCTTCTTCGGCTCGTTCTCCGAAGCGCTCAAGAAGGGCGAGGACATCGGCGGCGGGCCGATCATGCTGATCGTCGTCTCGCTCGTGTCGATCCTCGCCGCCGGCGTCCTCTGGCTGGAGCTCGTCATCCGCGCCGCCCTGCTGTACGTAGGGGCCCTGCTCGGCACCGTCGTGTACGCGGGACTCGTCGACAAGAACCTCTGGTCGCACGTACGCCGCTGGGCCGGGATCATGATCGCGGTGATCCTCGTGAAGCCCGTGATCGTCATCGTGCTCGGGCTCGCCGGCGCGCTCTCCGGCGACGACGGGCCGGACGCGTTCTCCGCCGTCGTCTCCGGCCTCGCCATCATCCTGCTGGCCATCTTCGCGTCGGCGATGATCTACCGCTTCGTACCGGGATTCGGCGACGAGATCGCCGCCGGCCGCAGCAACCGCATCATGCAGAGCGCCGAGGGCAAGGCCGCCGCCGTCATCTCCTCGCCCGCCGCCCTCGTCTCGCAGGGCATCAAGACCCACAGCACCCGCGGCCGCGGCGGCGACGACAGCGGCGGCAGCAGCCCCCGCCCCGCCAACCCGGCCAGCGGCGGCGTCGCCGCACACGCCAACCGCAGCAGTACGAGCACGGCCGGCGCCACCCCCGCGCCCCGCACCGGAACCCACAGCAGCAGAGGCACGACCAACCGCACGGGAGGTGAGAGGCGTTGACGACCCAGTCCCACCAGGTCGCGCCCCGCCGCACATATCTGATCGGCCGGGCCAGGCCGAACGCGATCGTCGGCAAGAACCGCGAGACCGGCGAGATCGCCCTGATCATCGCCGGAGCCTTCCTCGGCATGATGTGCGGCCTGCTCGTCCCCGTCCTCTCCCTGCGCATCGTGCTGCTCACCGGCTTCCCGATGCTGGCCCTCGCCGCGGTGTACGTGCCGTACAAGGGCCGTACGTTCTACCGCTGGTACGAGGTCAACCGCAGCTACAAGCGCAGCCTCCGCCAAGGAACCGCGTACCGCTCCGCCGTCCCCGAGGCCGGAGTGCGGCTCGACGGGCGCGAGGTCGAGGTCGGGCCGCCGCCCGGCATCGGCCGTATCGCCTGGCTGGCCGCGCCCTTCGGCCCCGACGAGATCGCCGTGCTCCTGCACGCCGACCGCCGCACCGTCACCGCCGCCATCGAGATCGAAGGCCCGGGCGTCGGCCTGCGCGACAGCGAGGACCAGGAAGCCCTCGTCGACCGCTTCGGCACCCTCCTCAAGCACGTCGCGAACGGCGACGGCTTCGTCACCCGCCTCCAGATGCTCGCCCGCACCCTCCCCGCCGACCCCGACGCACACGCCAAGGACGTCACGGCCCGCGGCGACGACAAGGCACCGGCCTGGCTGCAGAGCTCGTACGACCAACTCCAGTCGATGGTGTCGACCAGCAGCGAGCAGCACCGCGCGTACCTCGTCGCCTGCATGCACTACACCCGCGAACTCGCCGCCGAGGCCCAGGCCGTGGCCCGCGCCGCCCGTCCGCAGGGCAGCCGCAGGCTCGACAAGGACGCCGGGATCGCGGTCGTCATGGCCCGCGAGCTGACCGACATCTGCTCGCGCCTCCAGGAGGCCGACATCCGCGTACGCCAGCCGCTCGGCCAGGGCCGGCTCGCCTCGCTCGTGCACTCCATGTACGACCCGGACCACCCCATCGACCACATCCAGGCCATGACCCAGCGCAACGCCTGGCCCGCCGAACTCGACGCCATGGAGCCCACGTTCCTCCAGGCCAAGACCCGCGAGTCCTCCACCCGCGCCCCCTGGTGCCACTCCACGGCCTGGGTGAAGGAGTGGCCGCTGACCCCCGTGGGCGTCAACTTCCTCGCGCCGCTGCTCGTCCACACCCCGGACGTGATCCGTACCGTCGCCGTCACCATGGACCTCGAACCGACCGAGGTCGCCATCGAGCGGATGCTCACCGAGAAGACCAACGACGACGCGGAGGCCAGCCGCCAGGCCAAGATGAACCGCACCGTCGACCCCCGCGACGCCGCCGCCCACTCCCGCCTCGACCAGCGCGGCGAAGACCTGGCGAGCGGCGCGGCCGGCGTCAACCTCGTCGGATACATCACGGTGTCCGCCCGTACCCCCGAAGCACTCGCCCGCGACAAGCGGACAATCAGGGCCTCTGCGGGCAAGTCGTACCTCAAGCTGGAGTGGTGCGACCGCGAGCACCATCGGGCGTTCGTGAACACGCTGCCGTTCGCGACCGGCATCCGACGCTAGCCCCGGCCACCCGACGACGGCGATGACAGAGAAGGTAGAGGCGCCAAGCCCATGCGAGATCCGCTGACCACGCTGACCGACGCCTTCACCTCCTTCCTGTTCGGAAAGGTGGAGACGACCCGCCTCCCGGTGCGCACCTCCACCGGCCAGGCCCAGGCGGTCTACCTGCCGACCGCCGCCCCCGGCCTCGGCGACTCCGGCGTGATCATCGGCCGCGAGGTCTACAGCGGCAAGGGCTACATCTACGACCCCTTCCAGCTGTACGGCCAGCAGCTCCCCGCCCCCCACTGGCTCGTCCTCGGCGAGTCCGGCAACGGCAAGTCGGCGCTGGAGAAGACGTACGTCCTACGCCAGTTGAGGTTCCGCGACCGCCAGGTCGTCGTCCTGGACGCCCAGGGCGAGGACGGCGTCGGCGAGTGGAACCTGATCGCCCAGGAGCTCGGCATAACGCCCATCCGCCTGGACCCGACCGTAGCCCTGGACACCGGCATCCGCCTCAACCCCCTCGACCCGTCGATCACGACGACGGGCCAGCTGGCGCTGCTCCGCACGATCATCGAGGTGGCGATGGGCCACGGCCTGGACGAACGCTCCGGCTTCGCCCTGAAGGTCGCCCACGCCTACGTCAACGAGTCCATCGTCGACCGCCAGCCCGTCCTCACCGACATCGTCGAGCAACTCCGTCACCCCGAACCGGAGTCGGCGGAGGCCATGAACGTGGCCCTAGAGGACGTACGGGCCTGGGGCCTGGACGTCGCCCTCGTCCTGGACCGCCTGGTCGACGGCGACCTGCGCGGCATGTTCGACGGCCCGACGACCGTCGGCATCGACCTGGACGCCCCGCTCATCGTCTTCGACCTCTCCCACATCGACCGCAACTCCATCGCCATGCCCATCCTCATGGCGATCGTCGGTGTGTGGCTGGAGCACACCTGGATCCGCCCCGACCGCAAGAAGCGCATCTTTCTGGTGGAGGAGGCGTGGCACATCATCAACTCCCCCTTCGTCGCCCAGCTCTTCCAGCGCCTCCTGAAGTTCGGCCGCCGCCTCGGCCTCTCCTTCGTCGCCGTCGTCCACCACCTGAGCGACGTGGTGGACGGGGCCGCCGCCAAGGAAGCCGCCGCGATCCTCAAGATGGCCTCCACCAGAACGATCTACGCCCAGAAGACCGACGAGGCCCGCGCCACCGGCCACGTACTCGGCCTGCCCCGCTGGGCCGTCGAGATCATCCCGACCCTCACCCCCGGCATCGCCGTCTGGGACGTCAACGGCAACGTCCAGGTCGTCAAACACCTCATCACCGAGATGGAACGCCCCCTCGTCTACACCGACCGCGCCATGACCGAGTCGTCCCCCACCGAGGAGGACTCCCTCATGGCCGCGGCGGAGCAGGAGGCGGAGGAACGCGCGGCCCGCATGGAGCGGTACGCGGCCCACGCGGAACTCGGCGACCCGGACGCAACGGTGGCCTGACATGCGCGACCCGCACCCCGAGCGCCGGGAGGACGGCGGCATCCCCGACGGCCTCCTCGTCGCCCTGCTCGCCTTCCTCCTCGGCCTCACCCTCCTCGTCTGGACCGCGACCGGCCTCTCCGCCCTCCTGGCCAAGGGCGCCTGGCCTGCCGGCGTCACCTTCACCCGCACCCCCCTCGCCCTACGGCACCTCATCTCCCAGCCCCACGACATCCCCGGCGCCTGGCCCGACTCCCCCGCCGCGTCCTTCTCCGGCTACGGCCTCTTCTGGGGGCTGTTCATCGGGCAGTTGATGGTGCTGACGGTGCTGGTGGTGTTCGTGATGGGGACGGTGGCGCGGTGGCGGGCGGTACGAAAGTCCCAGCGCGCCCGGACCGCGGCTGCGCTGCCGGCGGATCCCGCTCACCCCGTCCCCGCTGGGGGCAATCGTTCCGCGGGGCGGAAGGGGTGGGCACAGCCCCCGGCGCCGGGTGCGGTGGAGGAAGGGCCCGGCCCGGTCGACGCCCCCGCACCGGAGGTGCGAAGCACGTCCACCGAGTCGGCGGCGCTGTCAACACCCGCCGTGCCCACTCCCCGTACGCCCCTGCTCTTCGCCCCCGCAGCTTCCAGAAAACCCCCCGCCGTACAGGCCGTCCAGGAGTCCGAGGGCCCAGCCCTGGTCCTCACCTCGGACCCCACCCTGTGGCAGGACACGAAGGACGCACGGGCCAAGCTCGGCCCCGTACTCCTCTACGATCCCGAGCACCGCTGCGACACTCCCGCCCGCCTGCACTGGTCCCCCACCACCGGCTGCGAGGACCGGGACACCGCCGCCGCCCGCGCCAGGGCCCTGCTCGCCCCCGTACGCCCCACCGCCAGACTCGACGCGGTCACCGCAAGCACCGCCGAGACGCTGCTGCGCAGCTACCTGCACGCCGCCGCGGTCGACGGCCGCCCCTTCAAGCATGTGCACCGCTGGTCCCAGGGCAGCCAGGTCCAGGAGGCGGTACGCGTCCTGAGGACCAGCGGCAAGGCGGCCTCAGGGTCCGGCGGCGAGCTGGAGGCGGCTCTCACCGCGTACCCCGAACGCCGGGACATGGCCCAGGAATTGACGGCCCGCGCCCTCTCCGCCCTGTTCTCGGTGCACATCCGCGAGGCCTGCACCCCGCACCGCACGGACACGCTCGCCCTGGATTCCTTCATCGCCGAGGGGGGCACTCTGTACGTGGTGGGTGAACCCATCGAGGATCCGAAGTCGGCGCCGGGAGCCATGCCGCTCCTCACGGCGCTCGCATCAAGCGTGGTCGAGCACGGCCGGCGCGTGGCCGCACGGTCATCCTCCGGTCGGCTCGACCCACCACTCTCGCTGATCCTCGACGATGTCGCCGCCGTCGCCCCGCTGCCCCAGCTGCCCGAACTCCTCGCCATGGGCACCGAGTCGGGCCTGCCCACGCTCGCCCTGCTCCGCTCCCGCGAACAGGCCCGCGCCCGCTGGCCACATGACGATCTGCCGGTCTGAGAACCGGGCCTCAGGGAATGGGGCTGAACGCAAAAATGCCTCAACCCCCGGACAGAGTCCGGGGGTTGAGGCTAAAAGG
>NZ_JASCIR010000022.1 GCF_029968095.1 Streptomyces solicavernae
TCCTTGCCCTGCTCCGCAGCGGCTTCGTTTCCCCCCCACCTAAAGGTGGGGGTACCCACGAAGGAGACAGGATGGACGTGAACATTCGACGGCATGGACATGAACAGCTGCGGCGCCGTGATGCCGCCCCTGCGCGACGCCCCGGGGCTCGGCCCGACCGCGGCGGCCGGGGCTCGGCCCGACCGCCGTGCCCGCGCCCGCTCAGTCGGGGATCGGCAACCCTGTGTAGTTCTCGGCCAGCTCGGCCGCCGCGTGCGTCGAGTTCGCCACCCGCTCCAGCTGGGCGAGCTGGAGCCGGGTGTCGAACGCGCTCTGCCCGGGGTCGGTGTGCAGCGTCGTCGTCATGAAGTACGAGAAGTGCTCGGCGCGCCAGACCCGGCGCAGGCAGGTGTCCGAGTACGCGTCGAGGAGTCCGGTGGCCCCGTCGCGGTACCGGGCGGCGAGGGCGCGGGCCAGGACGATCACGTCGGCCGCGGCGAGGTTGAGGCCCTTGGCGCCGGTGGGCGGCACGATGTGCGCGGCGTCGCCGGCGAGCAGGACGTGCCCGTACCGCATGGGTTCGGTGACGTGGCTGCGCATCGGGAGGACCGACTTGGCGGTGACGGGGCCGCGCTGCAGCCGCCGGCCCGGCTCGGCGTCGAGGGCGAAGCGGGCGTCCAGCTCGTCCCAGATCCGTTCGTTGGGCCAGTCCGCAGGGTCGGTGCCGTTGGGAACCTGGAGGTAGAGGCGGCTGACGCTCGGCGAGCGCATGCTGGCGAGGGCGAAGCCGCGCTCCGAGTGGGCGTAGATCAACTCGTCGTAGACGGGCGGGGCTTCGGCGAGGATGCCGAGCCAGGAGTAGGGATAGACGCGTTCGTACGTGCTGCGCACCGCGTCCGGGACGGCGTTCCTCACGACGCCGTGGAAGCCGTCGCAGCCGACGACATAATCGCAGGTGAGGGTGTGTTCGCGGCCCTCGTGGCGGTAGTGGACGACAGGGCGTGCGGTGTCCGCGCCGGTGACCTCGCGCACCTCGGCCTCGAACAGCAGCGGGCCGCCTTCGGCGAGCTGGAGGGCGACGAGGTCCTTGACGACCTCGGTCTGCGCGTACACCGTCACGCGCCGGCCGCCGGTCAGGGCGGGGAAGTCGACGCGGTGGGCGCGGCGGCCGAAGCGCAGCTCGATGCCGTCGTGCTCGATGCCCTCGCGGTCGAGGCGGGCCCCGGCACCGGCGGCGCGCAGGGCGTCCACGGTGGGCTGCTCCAGGATTCCGGCGCGCTGGCGGCGCTCGACGTAGGCCCGGTCCCGGCTCTCCAGGACGACGGTGTCGACGCCGGCGCGGTGCAGCAGCCGGGCGAGGAGCAGGCCGGCCGGTCCCGCGCCGACGATCGCGACACTCGTGTGCTCGGGATGCATCTGAGAGGCCTCCTGGTAAGCTGTGTTCGCACAGTGAACTTTGATTCATTCCTGAAGCGCCCCGAGTCTGCGCGCGCCCGGTCCCGATGTCAACGGCCCGGTCCGGCGTACGGCTCGACGGCATCACAGCGGAGCAGCCCATGACCGTCACACCCCCGTCCGCCGACCCGGGCGGACCGCCACCGGAGGCCGTCGGCCCGCTGCTGCGCGGGGTCGCCGTGCTGCGCGCCCTGGCCGCCGCCGACGGCCGCCGCCCGGTCGGCGAGCTGGTCCGCGCCACCGGTCTGGCCCGCTCCACCGTCGACCGGGCCACCGCGACGCTGGCCCGTATGGGGTACGTACGCCTCGACGGGCACAGCGCGACGCTCGCCCCGCGCCTGATGGAGCTCGGCAACGCCTACCTCGCCGCGTCGCACGTGCCGGGTCCGCTCGGGCCGCTCGCCGAGCAACTCGCCGACGAGCTGGACGAGTCGGTGTCCCTGGCCGTGCCGGACCGGGACGGGATCCGGTTCGTGCACCAGTCGGCGCGCCGCCGCGCCCTGTCGCTGTCGTTCCGCATCGGCGACCTGCTGCCCGCCGAACGCACCGCGCCCGGCGCCCTGTTCGCCGCCGACTGGACCGACGAGCAGTGGACCGGCTGGCGCGAGCGGCGCGCCGCCGACCCGCTGGACCAGGGCTTCCCGGCCGTTCCGGAGCGCCCTGCGGCCGACGCCGAACGGCCTCGACTCGCCGTTCCCGCCGAGGAGTTCGAGGCGCGGGCCGCCGAGGCGCGGGGCGCCGGGCTCGCCGTCGACGACCAGCTGATCGAGCCGGGCCTGGTCGCGCTCGCGCTGCCGGTGCGCGACCCGGAGGGCCGTACGGTATGCGCGCTGAGCGTGGTCAGCCACACCAGTCGGCACACCGCGGCGTCCCTGCGCCGCTCGCTGCTGCCCGGGGCGCGGCGCACGGTCGCCGCGATGGAGCGGGCCCTGCGGGCGCCCGTCGCCCCGCGCGCCCGCCCGGAACCGGGGCTCGCCGGCTGGACCGCCGCGTCCAAGCAGGAGTCGGGCTCCGGGTTCGTGGAGTCCCTGGCCCGCGGCCTGACCGTACTGACCGCCTTCGACGAGGGCCGGGACGCGCTCAGCCTGTCCGCCGTCGCCGAGGCCACCGGGCTCGCCCGCGCCACCGCACGCCGGGCCCTGCTGAGCTTCGAGCACCTCGGTCTGGTCCGCCGCGACGGGCGGGAGTTCCGGCTCACGCCGCGCGTCCTCGACCTCGGGCACGCGCCGCTGTCGCGCTGCACGCTGCCGGAGATCGCCGCGCCGCATCTGGCCGCGCTGGTACGGACGGTGCACGACTCGGCGTCGCTCGCCGTGCTCGACGGGGACGCCATCCGGTACACGGCGCGCGTCGCCACCAGCCGCATCATGAGCGTCCACCTCACCATCGGCACCCGCCTGCCCGCGTACGCGGCGTCCCTGGGCCGCGTCCTGCTCGCCGACCTGCCCGCCGCGGAGCGCGCGACGCTGCTCGACGGCAGTGAACTACGCCCCCTGACCCCGCACACGGTCACCGAACGAGCCGCACTCGACGCCCTCCTCGACGATGTCCGTACGGCCCAGCACGCCCTGGTCGACGAGGAGTTGGAGGAGGGCCTGCGCTCCCTCGCGGTGCCCGTGCGGGACGCGTCCGGGCGGGCCGTGGCCGCCGTGAACGTCGCCATGCACAGCAGCCGGCGCACGCCCGCGCAGGTCCGGGCGGAGGTACTGCCTCAGCTGCGGGCCACGGCGGCGCGGATCGAGGCGGAGCTGCGGATCGCGGGGCGGTTCTCGCGGATCGCGACGGCTTGAGGGCGGCCGCGCCACCGGGCCTCCCCGCGGCCTGCCGCTCCGGAATCCCGCGGCCTCCTGGGCCATCGTCGTGGCCGACGCGAGGGACTTGCGGCAAGCCTTTGACGCCTGCTCGCCGGAGGCGGTCGCCGGGCGCGTCCGGTCGGCCGTGGACGCGGTGTTCCGGGCGCTGCCGGGGGTGCGTAGTCCCGCCTCAGCCGCGCGGACGCCGTTCCGGCACCGGCAGGTCGCGCCGGAGGCGGTCGAACAGCTCCCGCGCGGCCGGCTCGTCCCAGCGGATCGCGCTGCCCTGCGGGGTGGGGATACCGACGGCCGCCACCGGCACGGTGATGCGCCGGCCGCTGCCGTCCGTGACGCCCCGCACCGCCCGTACCATCGACGCCAGTTGACGCAACGTCATGTCCCGGTCGACGACGAGGGCGTCCAGGCCCGCGCCGAGCGCCGGGTACAGGGCCGTCGGGTCGAGCACCGTGTCCGCGGCGGCGGCGCGCTTCGCGAGGGCGGTGAGGAACTTCTGCTGGTTGCGGGTGCGGCCCAGGTCGCCGTCGGCCTCCTGGTGGCGCTGCCGTACGAACGCGAGGGACTGGGCGCCGTCCAGGAGCCGGCAGCCTTTCCGCAGGTCGGCGCCGGACTTCTCGTCGCGGATGTCGCGCTGCAGACACATCGGTACGCCGCCCACCGCGTCGACGACCTTCACGAACCCGGCGAGGCCGATCTCCGCGTAGTGGTCGATGCGCAGCCCGGTGTTGAACTCGACAGTACGGGCGAGGAGTTCGGGCCCGCCGCGGGAGAAGGCGGCGTTGAGCTTGCTCTTCGCGGGCTCGGTGCGCTTGCCGGTGGAGGTGCGCAGATGCGCGGGCACCGTCACCCAGGAGTCGCGGGGCAGGCTGACCATGGTGGTGCCAAAGGCACCGGTGTGCAGCAGGATCATGGAGTCCGTCCGGCGCCCGGACACCGACCCCGTGTGCAGCTCCCGCTGTTCCTCCGCGGTGAGGCCCGCGCGGCTGTCGGAGCCGACGATCAGGTACGTGGTGCCCTTGCCGGGCGGCGGGCGGTGGCCGTACGCGCCGAGGTCGACGTCGCGGTTGAGGCGGGTCCCGGCCCAGGCGTACGTGCCGAGCGGGGTGGCCACGAGGAGCGCGAGCAGGAACAGGAACGCGCGGCGCAGGGGCCGGCGTCGCCTGCGGCGACGGGGCCGGGAGCGGGCCCGGCGCGGCGGCGGGCGGAGCGGCACCTCCTCCTCGCGCTGTTCCTGCCGAAGCGGCCCGGCCACCTGCACCACCGGCCCTGCGTCGCGCGGTTCACGCATGACGGGATCGTCTCCCTTCGTCGTACGGCGTCAACGGACTGAGGTCAGCGGGCGGCGGCCGGACTCCTCCAGGAGGTGCTGGTCGCCGGTGCCGGAGCGGAGCATGCGCTGCCACTTCAGGCGGGTGCCGAGCAGCGCGGTGATCACCGACTGGATGACCACCAGGTAGAGCAGCTGCCGGTAGACGAACAACTGCAGCGGCAGCGACCACAGTGCGCGCAGCCGCTCCCCGTCGAGCCGCAGCGCGTACCCGGCGGTGATCAGCTGTACGACGAGGAAGCCGAGCCACACCACCAGGGCCTCGGTGGGGTCGCGGAAGCACAGCCCGTACAGCGCGAACACGTCCACGACCGGCGCGAACAGCGGCAGGACCACCTGGAACAGGGTGAGATAGGTGAGCCCACGGCGGCCGAACCGCCCGGCCGGACCCACCTCGGCCAGGGACCTGCGGTGCTTCCACATCGACTGCAGGGTGCCGTAGCACCAGCGGTAGCGCTGTCGCCACAACTGGCCGAGGGTGCTGGGGACTTCGGTCCAGGCGATCGCGCACTCCTCGTACACCACGCGCCAGCCCGCCCGCCACAGCGACATGGTGAGGTCGGTGTCCTCGGCGAGGGTGTCCTCGCTGACACCGCCCACGCCCATCAGGGCGTCGCGCCGGAACGCGCCGATGGCGCCGGGCACGGTCGGCATGCACTCCAGGACCTCGAACATGCGGCGGTCCAGGTTGAAGCCGATCACGTACTCCAGGTGCTGCCAACGGCCGAGCAGGGAACGGCGGTTGCCGACCTTGGTGTTGCCGCTGACCGCGCCGACGGCGGGGTGGGCGAGCGGCTGGACGAGACGGTGGAGCGCGTCCGGCTCGAAGACCGTGTCCGCGTCGACCATCACCACGATGTCGTGCCGGGCGTGCCCGAGGCCGGTGTTGAGGGCGCCGGGTTTGCCGCCGTTGGGTCGGCGGACGAGGGTGACGCACGGGTCGTCGATGGCGTCGACGATCTCCGCGGTGCGGTCGGTGGAGCCGTCGTCGATCACGACGATCTGCAGGCGCGGGTAGCGGGAGGCGAGCAGGGAGTGCACGGTGGCGCCGATGCCAGCCTCCTCGTTGTGCGCGGGCACGAGGACGGTGACGGGTTCGAGCACCTCCCGCAGCCGGGGCGCGCCGGGCCTGAGCCGGTCGACGCGGCGCACATGGGCGCGCGCGAACACGGCGAGCAGCAGCAGCCGCAGCACACCGAGCGCACCCGCCACGCCGAGCACCCAGGCCATGGCGCGGGTGAGGGCGTGCCCGAGGGTCTGCGCCCACAACAGGCCCTCGCCCTTGAGGCGTTCGGTCACGCCGACCGGGGTGGTGAGCGTGGGCCGGCCGAGCCCGGCGGTGACGGTGCTGAACTTGTCGACGCGCGGGTTGCCGAGCAGCGCCCGCGCCTCCCGGTAGCCGAGTTCGGTGTGGCTGTACTGCCGGATCACGCCCTCGGCGGGTCTGCGGGACCGCGCATGATCGCAGCGGGCACCGCACTCGCGGTGGCCTTGCTGCCCGTGGTCCAGGCGATCCTGCTGGTGGCGGCCATGGCGTCGGCGTGAGCCTGTTAGGGGCGCGGGGAACTGCGCAGCCACGACGGCGCGAAAGCCGAAAGAAGGCCGGGGTCCGGGGCCGAGCCCCGGGGGTCGGACCTCAGTCCCGGAACGCCCGCAGGATCTCCTCCGCCGCCAGCGTGGCCGTCAACTCCCCCTCGCGTACGCGCTGTTCAAGGTCGGGCGCGACCTCCCGTACCTTCGGGTCGGCGCGCAGGCGTTCCATCAGGACGTCGTGGACCATGTTCCAGGTCCAGTCGACCTGCTGGTCGCGGCGCTTCGCGGCGAGGCGGCCCGTGGAGTCGAGGAGTGCGCGGTGCTGTTCCAGGCGCTCCCAGACCGTGTCGAGGCCGGTGGTCTCGCGGGCGCTGCACGACAGGACCGGCGGGGTCCAGGCGGCGTCGGCGAGTGGGGTCTCCCCTGGTCGAGCGGAGCCGAGAGTTTGGGGATGCATCAGGCGCAGCGCGCCCGCGAGTTCACGCGCGGCCGCGCGGGCGTCGCGTTCGTGCGGACCGTCCGCCTTGTTGACGGCGAGCACGTCGGCCAGCTCCAGGACGCCCTTCTTGATGCCCTGCAGCTGATCGCCCGTACGGGCAAGCGTGAGCAGCAGGAACGAGTCGACCATGTTGGCGACGGCCGTCTCGGACTGCCCGACGCCGACGGTCTCCACGAGGATCACGTCGTACCCGGCCGCCTCCATGACCACCATCGACTCGCGCGTCGCCTTCGCCACCCCGCCGAGCGTGCCCGCGCTCGGCGAGGGCCGCACGAACGCGTTCGGGTCGACGGACAGGCGCTCCATCCGGGTCTTGTCGCCCAGGATGGAGCCGCCCGTACGGGTCGAGGACGGGTCGACGGCGAGGACCGCGACCCGGTGGCCGAGTGAGGTGAGCAGCGTGCCGAGCGCGTCGATGAACGTCGACTTCCCGACCCCCGGCACCCCGCTGATGCCGATCCGCCGGGCCCGCCCGGAGTGCGGAAGCAGCCGCGTCAGCAACTCCTGGGCGTGGGTGCGGTGGTCGGGCCGGGTGGACTCGACGAGGGTGATGGCGCGCGCGATGTGCGCCCGCTTCCCGTCGAGGACACCCTTCGCACAGCTGTCGATGTCGATCGGCTTCGGCATCGGATCAACGCCCGGCAGGCTCGTGGCCGAGCTGCCCGCCCAGCTGCGCCACCAGGTCGTACGCCGCGTCCGGGATGACGGTGCCGGGCGGGAAGACCGCCGTGGCGCCCATCTCCAGGAGCGTGGGCACGTCCTGCGGCGGGATCACACCGCCGACCACGATCATGATGTCCTCCCGGCCCTCGGCGGCCAGCTCCTCGCGCAGCGCCGGTACGAGGGTCAGGTGCCCGGCGGCGAGCGAGGAGACGCCGACGATGTGCGCGTCCGCCTCGACGGCCTGACGGGCCACCTCCGCCGGGGTCTGGAAGAGCGGGCCGACATCGACGTCGAAGCCGAGGTCGGCGAAGGCGGAGGCGATGACCTTCTGGCCGCGGTCGTGGCCGTCCTGGCCCATCTTGGCGACGAGGATGCGCGGGCGGCGGCCCTCTTCCTCCTCGAAGGTGTCGACGAGGGCGCGGGTCCGCTCCACGGACGGGGACTGGCCTGCTTCGTTGCGGTACACGCCGGAGATCGTACGGATCTGGCCCGCGTGCCGCCCGTACACCTTCTCCAGTGCGTCGGAGATCTCACCCACGGTCGCCTTGGCGCGGGCCGCGTTCACCGCCAACTCCAGGAGGTTTCCGGTGGATTCGGCGGCGGCGCGGGTCAGGGCGTCGAGGGCGTCCTGGCACGCCCGGCCGTCGCGCTCCTCGCGCAGGCGCCGCAGCTTCTCGATCTGCTGGGCGCGGACCGAGGAGTTGTCGACCTTGAGGACCTCGATCTGCTCGTCGCTCGCTGCGTTTTCAGGGCGGTACTTGTTCACGCCGATCACCGGCTGCCGTCCGGAGTCGATGCGGGCCTGCGTGCGGGCCGCGGCCTCCTCGATGCGGAGCTTGGGGATGCCCGCGTCGATGGCCTTGGCCATGCCGCCGGCCTGCTCGACCTCCTGGATGTGCTGCCAGGCGCGCCGCGCGAGGTCGTACGTGAGCTTCTCCACGTACGCGCTGCCGCCCCACGGGTCGATCGTCCGCGTCGTGCCCGACTCCTGCTGGATGAGGAGCTGGGTGTTGCGGGCGATGCGCGCCGAGAAGTCGGTGGGCAGGGCCAGCGCCTCGTCCAGGGCGTTGGTGTGCAGGGACTGGGTGTGGCCCTGGGTGGCGGCCATCGCCTCCACACACGTACGGGTCACGTTGTTGAAGACGTCCTGCGCGGTCAGCGACCAGCCCGAGGTCTGCGAATGGGTGCGCAGGGAAAGGGACTTGGCGTTCTTCGGGTCGAACTGCTTGACCAGCTTCGCCCAGAGCAGGCGGGCGGCGCGGAGCTTGGCGACCTCCATGAAGAAGTTCATGCCGATCGCCCAGAAGAAGGACAGCCGGGGCGCGAACGCGTCCACGTCCAGGCCCGCCTCCTGCCCCGCCCTCAGGTACTCCACGCCATCCGCGAGGGTGTACGCCAGCTCCAGGTCGGCCGTCGCGCCCGCCTCCTGGATGTGGTAGCCGGAGATGGAGATGGAGTTGTAGCGCGGCATCCGCTGCGAGGTGTACGCGAAGATGTCGGAGATGATCCGCATCGACGGCTTCGGCGGATAGATGTAGGTGTTGCGGACCATGAACTCCTTGAGGATGTCGTTCTGAATGGTCCCGGCCAGCTTCTCGGGCGGTACGCCCTGTTCCTCCGCCGCCACGATGTACAGCGCCAGTACGGGAAGGACCGCGCCGTTCATCGTCATCGACACGGTCATCTTGTCCAGCGGGATGCCGTCGAAGAGCTGCCGCATGTCGTAGATGGAGTCGATCGCCACGCCCGCCATGCCGACATCACCGGTCACGCGCGGGTGGTCGCTGTCGTACCCGCGGTGCGTGGGCAGGTCGAAGGCGACGGAGAGGCCCTTCTGACCGGCGGCGAGGTTGCGCCGGTAGAAGGCGTTGGACTCCTCGGCCGTGGAGAAGCCCGCGTACTGCCGGATCGTCCAGGGCTGGTTGACGTACATCGTCGGGTACGGGCCACGCAGGTACGGCGCCGCTCCCGGGTACGTCTCCAGGAAGTCCAGGCCCTCCAAGTCCCGCCCCGTGTACAGGGGTTGGACGGCGATGCCCTCCGGGGTCTCCCACGTCAGGTCGTCCACCGACTTGCCGGTGGACTCCTTCACGGCGGCGCGCCACTCGTCCTCGGAGCCCGCGGGGGCGCCGGTGTTCAGGCCGATCACGGAGAAGTCCGGGATCTGCGGGCCGCTGCCACTGCTCTGCTGGCTCGGCTGCTGGTTCGGCTGCTGGTTCGGCTGCTGGTTCGGCTGCTGGTTCGCCTGCTGGTTCGGCATCACGCCACTCCCATGCGGTCGAGGGTGGAGGTGAGGACGGTGACCGCGTCGCAGCCGGCGTGCACGTACGCGTCGACGCCGGGGCGCTCGGCGGGCTTCCCGGCGAGGAACACCCGCTGGGCGCCGGCCGCCTGGAGGGCCTTGGCGACGGCCTCCGCCTGCTCCTCGTACAGCGCGTCGCTGGAGCAGAGGCAGGCGACGCCCGCGCCGCCGGCCTTGAACGCCTCGGCGACGGTGTCCGCGTCCACGGAGACCGGGTCGTGCACCGCCTCGATGCCGCCCGCCTGGAACAGGTTCGCGGCGAACGTGGCGCGCGCGGTGTGAGCGGCGGCCGAACCGAGCGCGGCGATGAACACCTTGGGGCGGGCGCCGGTGGTGTCGAGGTGGGCGTCGGAGCGGGCGCGCAGCGCCTCGTACTGCTCGTCGCGGCGCACCCTCGGCAGTCCGCCGGTGAGCGGCGCCGGGGCGGGCTCGCGGAGGACGGGCTTCTCGGCGAGGTGCGGGAACTCGCTGACGCCGGTGACGGGTTCGCGGCGGGTGGCGAGCTTGGCGCTGCGCGCGGCCCAGGTGGCGGCGAGGCGGTCGGGTACGAAACCGGAGCGCAGGGCGGAGGCCTGGCCGCCCTCGCGCTCGATCTCCTGGAAGAACTCCCAGGCGGCGTGGGCGAGTTCGTCGGTCAGCCGCTCCACGTACCAGGAGCCGCCCGCGGGGTCGATGACCTGTCCGAGGTGCGACTCCTCCAGGAGGATCGTGGACGTGTTGCGGGCGATGCGCCGGGCGAACGCGTCGGGCAGGCCCAGCGCCTCGTCGAAGGGCAGCACGGTCACGGAGTCCGCGCCGCCGACCCCGGCGGCGAGGGTGGCGACCGTGGTGCGCAGCATGTTCACCCACGGGTCACGCCGCGTCATCATCACCGACGAGGTGACGGCGTGCTGGCGCTGCGCGCCGTCCGCGGGTGCCCCGCAGACCTCCGCGATCCGCGCCCAGAGGCGGCGCGCGGCGCGCAGCTTGGCGATGGTCAGGAACTGGTCGGCGGTGGCCGCGTACCGGAACTCCAGCTGACCGAGGGCCTGTCGGAGGTCGAGCCCGGCCGCGGTGAGCTGCCGCAGGTAGGCGAGCCCGGTGGCGAGGGAGCAGCCGAGCTCCTCGGCGGCGGAGGCACCGGCCTCGTGGTACGGCAGGGCGTCCACGGCGAGGGCGCGGATGCCGGGGTAGTCGCGGGCGCAGCGGGCGGCGAGTGCGGCGGCGGGTGCGGCGTCCAACTCCTCGCCGGTGCGGGCCTCGTGGCCGAGCGGGTCGGCGCCCAGGGTGCCGGCGGCCTGCTCGCCGGTCACGCCGCGCTCGGCGTACAGGCGCAGCAACTCCGCGGCGGCCCCGGCGTATCCGGCGCCCGCGTCGAGGGCGACCGGGGCGAGGTCGAGGTACACGCCGTCGAGGGCGCGGGCGAGGCCGGAGGCGGGCATGCCGGTGAGCCACACGGAGGTGGTGCCGTTCTCCAGGTCGGCGAGGACCGCCTCGTTGGCGCGGGCCGGGTCGGCGTCGGCGTGCCGCTGCCGTACGTCCCAGCCCGCGGCGGCACCGCCCTGCGGCCTGCCGCCCCGTACGTACGGGGCGAAGCCGGGGTGGCCGGTGTCCGGCGCGGGGTCGTGGGACGTGTAGAGGGGGCGGGTGCTGAGCCCGTCCTCAAGTGCGGTGGAGAGGGCGTCTTCGGCCGCCGTGCCCGAGAATTCCTTGCCCGACTTGCGCAGCACGCCCGACACCAGGGCCTGCCACTGCTCGTGGGTCGCATCAGGGAACTCGGCGGCCAGCGAAAGCCCGTCGTCAGGCAGGACCGTCATGGCTCGGATGTTAGGGCACGTTCACTCATGAGCAGCAGGGGCAACCGCTGTGACCTTGCCCTCTCCGGCCTTGTCTTGATCACGGGGGCCCGGTGGCCTATCCGGGCGGGCGCGCCGCACGGCCGTCGAACGCCCCGCCGGACCGCCGCCCTCACCCCTCCTGGGGCTGCCGCTGCCCGTCGTTTGAGGACGAGCTCGAAGGGCGACACGAGGTCCGGGGCGGAGCCCCGGGGCTGTCCGCAGGGCACGCGGCGCCAGCTGCAAATCGGACACAGCCGGGAAGGGGCGGGGAGGGCAGGACTCACCGCCGGCCGAGCCGCAGCCGCAGCCCCTCCGGCATCAACGTGAGCCGCTCCGCGACCCGCAGTCGGTACCCGGGGTCCGCGTGCAGGTCGTACCTGCGCAACAACAACCCCAGCACCAACACCGCCTCGTGCAGCGCGAACTGCCGCCCGATGCAGGCCCGCGCCCCGGTGCCGAACGGCTTGAAGACATGCGCGGGCCTGGCCCGTACCGCCTTCGGCTCGAAGCGGTCCGGGTCGAACTCGTCCGCGTCCTCGCCCCACGCCTCCGGGTCGCGGTGCATGGTCATGGCGAGGACCAGCGCCCACGCCCCGCGGCGCATCGGATGCTCCCCGCCGAGCACGGTGTCCTGCCGCGCCTCGCGGGCGAACGCGGGCGCGGTGGGCCACAGGCGCAGGGACTCGTCGAGGACCCGCCGCAGATGGCGCAGCTTCGCCACGTCCTCGTACGCGGGCTCGTCCTTGCCCGCCCATACGCGGTCCACCTCGTCCTGCGCGCGGGCGAGGACCTGCGGGTTGCGGGCGAGGTAGTGCAGGGCGAAGGAGAGCGCGCCGGAGGTGGTCTCGTGGCCGGCGACCAGGAACGTGATGACCTGGCGCCGGATGTTCTCGGCGCTCAGCCGCTCGCCCGTCTCGGGGTGGGCGACCGCCAGCATCCGGTCGAGCAGGTCGTCCGGTTCCCCGCCGCGGCCCTCCGCGCGGCGCGCGGCGACCACCTCGTCGACGGTGCGGTTCAGGTACGCCATGTCCGCGTCGTTGCGCCGGGTCGCGGCGCGCAGCAGGAACGGGGCGAGCGGGCCCGGCACCAGGTTGCGGCGCTGGGCGAAGGCGAGGGTGCCGACCATCGAGGTCACGAAGGGGTGCGGGCGCTCCCGGTCGAACGAGCCGAAGTCGTGGCCGAATCCGGTGCGGGCGATGGTCTCCAGGGTCAGCTTCGTCATGTCGCCGGGCACGTCCACGGCCCGCCCGGTGCGCTCCCGCTCGTCCCAGTGCGCGGTGAGCCGCCCGGCCACGTCGAGCATCAGCCGGTGGTAGCCGGCCATCGCGTCGCGGCTGAAGCCGGGCGCGAGGATGTCGTGCGCCAGCTGCCAGTTGGGCTCGTGGTTGTACGCGGTGAACAGCCCGTCCCCGGCGACCGGCCGCAGGTTGGCCACGCCGAGCCCGACGTGCTTGGCGAACCGGGACTCGTCGGCCAGGTCCGCCGCGAGGCCCGCCCCGCCGACGAAGACGATCTCCTTGCCGAAGGCCTTCCGCCGGAAGATCGGGCCGAGCTCACGCGCGAACCGCATCGAGTCCTGCATGGGCCTGCGCACGTCCGCCCCGACCACGTCGCCGAGCAGCGGGATGCGGCGCGGCGGGTGCGGGATGCGGTCGAGCTCCGGCCAGCCCTGCTGTGCGCTGCGGAAGCCCTTGGGCAGCGCGGCGCCCTCGTCGTGCGCCGCCGCCTCGGTGATCTGCGCCATCCTGCCCCAACTCCCCTGCCGCGCCCGCCGATTGCGTTATTGCATTTCGGTTCAATAGCTGTCGCCAGTGTCGTCGCGCCACTGAATCTCCGTCAAGGAGGTACGGCGGACGAGATCGCCCTTCGGCCCGGGAACGCGTCGAGTACGGTCCTTGCCCATGGCAGCGAACCGCAGCTCACGCACCGGGAGCACCGCACGCCCGCGCCGCCGGCTGAGCACCGAGGAACGCCGCGAGCAACTGCTCTCGGTCGGCTCGCGCCTGTTCGCGCGGAGCCCGTACGACGACGTGTGGATCGAGCGGGTCGCCGAGATCGCCGGCGTCTCGCGCGGCCTGCTCTACCACTACTTCCCGACGAAGAGGGAGTTCTTCGCGGCCGTCGTACGGCAGGAGAGCGAGCGCATGCTGCGGCTGACCGCGGCCGTGCCGGGCCGCCCGCTGCGCGAGCAGATCGACGCGGGCATCGACCTGTTCCTGTCCTACGTCGAGCAGCACGCCGAGGGCTTCCGCGCCTTCCACCGCGCCGAGGCGGCGGGCGACCCGACGGTGCGGGAGGTGTACCGGGCGAGCCTCGCCGCGCAGGAGCAGCAGATCCTGGGTGCCCTCGCCGGGTCCCGCCCAAACGGTGCGCCGGACGGCCCGGCGCTGCGGCTCGCGGTGCGCGGCTGGCTGGCGTTCCTGGTGACGGTCTGCCTGGACTGGCTGGACGAGCCGGACCTGGGCCGGGACGAGGTCAGGGAGCTGTGCGCCCGTGCGCTGCTCGGCGCGATCAGCGAGTGAGGGCCCCCGGGCGGGCCGGATCCCATACGCTCGGCCAATGGCGAAGTACTTCGACGTGCACCCCGACAATCCGCAGCGGCGCATCATCACCAACGTGGCCGACGGCATCCGCTCCGGCTCCCTCGTCGCGTATCCGACGGACTCCTGCTACGCCCTCGGCTGCCAGCTCGGCAACCGAGACGGCATCAGCCGGATCCGGTCGATCCGCAACCTCGACGAGCGCCACCACTTCACCCTGGTCTGCGAGAACTTCGCACAGCTCGGCCAGTTCGTCTACTTCGACAACGACGTGTTCCGTGCGATCAAGGCGGCCACGCCCGGCAGTTACACCTTCATCCTGCCCGCCACGAAGGAGGTGCCGCGCCAGTTGATGCACCCGAAGAAGAAGACGGTGGGCGTACGCATCCCCGACCACGTGGTCACCCAGGCCCTCCTCGCCGAGCTCGGCGAACCCCTGCTGTCCAGCACGCTGTTGCTGCCCGACGAGGACGAGCCGATGACGCAGGGCTGGGAGATCAAGGAGCGCCTGGACCACGTCGTGGACGCGGTGGTGGACTCCGGCGACTGCGGGACCGAGCCGACGACGGTGATCGACTTCTCCGGCGGCGAGGCCGAGATCGTCCGCAGGGGCGCGGGTCCGACGACTCTCTTCGAGTAGCCCCCGCGAGGCCCCCTTCGAGTAGGCCCTGCGTAGGCCCTGCGTAGGCCCCGCGCACACCCTCCCGTACGGGCAAACCCCTGTGAATCCGGACACAAAGGCCCCACGCGGGGCCCGGATGCGGGAGGGTTAGCATATGAGCACCGCCTAGCTCGAAAGATAACAACGTGACTGTCAACGAGGACTCGTTCACTAACTGGAAGCACCGCGAGGAGATCGCGGAGTCGATGATCCCGATCATCGGGAAGCTGCACCGCGAGCGGGACGTCACCGTCCTGCTGCACAGCCGCTCCCTGGTGAACAAGTCGGTGGTCAGCATCCTGAAGACGCACCGCTTCGCCCGCCAGATCGCCGGTGAGGAGCTCTCGGTCACCGAGACGCTGCCGTTCCTGCAGGCGCTCACCACGCTCGACCTCGGCCCCTCGCAGGTCGACATCGGCCTGCTCGCCGAGGCGCACCGGGCCGACGACCGCGGCCTGTCGGTCGAGGAGTTCACCGCCGAGGCCGTCGCCGGGGCCACCGGCGCCAACAAGATCGAGCGCCGCGAGGGCCGGGACGTCGTCCTGTACGGCTTCGGCCGCATCGGCCGCCTCGTCGCCCGCCTCCTCATCGAGAAGGCCGGCTCCGGCAACGGTCTGCGGCTGCGCGCGATCGTGGTGCGCGGCGGCGGTGGGCGAGCCGCCGAGGATCTGGTGAAGCGCGCCTCGCTGCTGCGCCGCGACTCGATCCACGGCCAGTTCCAGGGCACGATCACCGTCGACGAGGCGAACAGCACGATCGTCGCCAACGGCAACGAGATCAAGGTGATCTACGCCAACGACCCGTCCGAGCTCGACTACACGGCGTACGGCATCAAGGACGCCATCCTCATCGACAACACCGGCAAGTGGCGGGACCGCGAGGGCCTTTCGCAGCACCTGCGCCCGGGCGTCGACAAGGTCGTCCTGACCGCCCCCGGCAAGGGCGATGTTCCGAACATCGTGCACGGCGTCAACCACGACATGATCAAGCCGGACGAGCAGATCATTTCCTGCGCATCCTGCACGACCAACGCGATCGTGCCGCCCCTGAAGGCGATGGACGACCAGTACGGCGTCCTGCGCGGTCATGTCGAGACGGTGCACTCGTTCACCAACGACCAGAACCTGCTTGACAATTACCACAAGGCCGACCGCCGTGGCCGCTCCGCGCCGCTCAACATGGTCATCACGGAGACCGGCGCCGCCTCGGCCGTCGCGAAGGCCCTGCCGGACCTGAAGGCGCCGATCACCGGGTCCTCGATCCGCGTGCCCGTGCCGGACGTGTCCATCGCGATCCTCAACCTGCGCCTGGGCCGCGAGGCCGACCGCGAGGAGGTCCTGGAGTACCTGCGCGACGTGTCGCTGAACTCCCCGCTGAAGCGCCAGATCGACTTCACGGACTCGCCCGAGGCGGTCTCCAACGACTTCATCGGCTCGCGCCACGCCTCGATCGTCGACGCCGGCGCCACCAAGGTCGACGGCGACAACGCGATCCTCTACCTCTGGTACGACAACGAGTTCGGCTACTCCTGCCAGGTCATCCGGGTCGTCCAGCACGTCTCGGGCGTCGAGTACCCGACGTACCCGGCCCCCGTGGCCTGACCCGCGGCTTCGGGCTACCGGTTCCACACCGCCCGGTCCACCGTCCCTTCGGGGGCGGGGGCCGGGCGGTGTGCGTTTCGGGGGTGCGGCCGGGGCGTTTCAGGGGTGGAGTGTTTCAGGGGTGGGTGTTTCAGGGGTGGTGTTTCAGCGGCCGGGGTGGTCGAGGTGCGGTGGTTCGCCGAGGGGGCGGTAGACGGTCAGGGCCTCGGGCAGCTTGTCCACGCGGAAGGCCCTCGGGGCGGGGACGACCTCGCCGTCGTACGCCATCCGCGTGCCCTCGGCCAGGCCGGACACCAGCAGGCGGGGTACGTGCGCGGACGCGTACGTACGGGTTCTGGCCACCCCGCCGACCAGGGCCGTGGCGAGCAGGCGGGTGCGGGCGAGGCGGCCGCCGTGGGCGATGCGGATGTCGAGGAGCCCGTCGGCGAGGTCGTGGCGGCGCATCGGGGTGATGCCGAGGCTGCGGTAGACGCCGTTGCCCGCGAACAGCAGCCACATGGCGCGGCGGCGGCCGTTCACCACGGCGCGCAGCGGGCGCGCGGTGCGCAGGATGCGCGCGATGCCGAGGAGCGTCGCCGCCGGGCCGCCGATCCGGGGCGACCAGCGCTCGCGGTGGCGGACCAGCTCCGGGTACGTGCCGAGGCTGAACGTGTTGAGGAAGTACGCCGGTTCGGCCCTGGCGTCCGCGGCCGCCGCGGGGTCGGTGAGCGGGGTGATGCGGCCCACGTCGACCCGTACGGCGTGCCCCTCCGCGACGGCGGCGCAGGCGTCCGGGACCGTGTCGACGCCCAGGTCGGACGCGAAGTGGTTGAACGTGCCGCCGGGCAGCACGAGGAGCGGGACCCCGGACCGCAGCGCCGGCTCGACGGCCGCGTTGACCGTGCCGTCGCCGCCGCACACCCCGAGCACCCCGCCCTTGCGGGCCGCGTCCTGCGCCGCCGCCTCCAGGACCTCGGGCAGCGGCCCCGCGTCGTCGCCGTACAGGACGATCTCGGCCTGCGGCAGCAGCGACTGCAACTGTCTTACGGGGTCGACGAGTTGGGGCTGCGCTCCGGACGACGGGTTGACCACCACGTACAGGCCGTCGCCGTCCGGCAGCGCGGGGGCGTCCACCTGGCGGCGGGCGGGCGGCGGGAGCTGGTCGCGGGAGGGGACGAGGCCGCGGACGGCGAGCGCGGCGGTCACGCCGAGGGTGGCGCCGACGAGGACGTCGCTCGGGTAGTGCACGCCGGTGTAGATGCGCGAGAACGCGACGGAGAACGCCACGGGCGCGAGCGCCGCGCCCAGAGCGCGCGACTCCAGGGCCGCACCGGCGGCGAAGGCGGCCGCGGACGCGGCGTGGCCGGAGGGGAAGCTGCTGGTCAGCGGCTGGTGCGGCAGGTGCCGGATGACCGGTACGGCGTCGAGGACGGGGCGGGAGCGGCGCACCGCGCCCTTGCCGAGGGTGTTCACGGTCGCCGAGGCGAGGGCGAGCGAAGCGATGCCGCGCACGGCCGCCCGCCGCCCGCGCGCCCCGCCGAGCGCCCACATGCCGACGGCGGCGCCGCCCCACAGCAGCCCGTGGTTGGCGGCGCGGCTCAGCCGCGGAAGCACCGGCTCGGCCGCAGGCCAGGACCGCACGGCGACCTCCCGGAACACGGCGTGGTCGGCGCGCCGCAGCAGACGACGGACCGAGCGGACGGATCGGTACGCGGAAGGGGCCATGCCTCCTTGATACCCGCCGCGTCGACGTTCTTCCCCGCGGGGCGGGCGGGCACGGGCGTACCCGCGGGGCGGCCGCGGCGGCCGACCGCGCGCAGCCGGCGCTCGGTGGACTCCGCGGCCTCCGGGGTGGTGATGAGCAGCAGCTCGTCGCCGTTACGCAGCACCGTCTGCGGGCCGGGGACGAGCGCGGTGCCGTCGCGGACGATCAGGGTGACGGCCGTCGGGTACGGCAGCCGCAGCTCGAACACCGCGACGCCCGCGAGCCGCGATCCGCGATCCGGGCGGGGCGGTCGCGGTGAGCAGGTCGGCGTGCAGGACGTCGAGGGGCGCCGTCTCCACCCGTACGTCGTGCAGCGCGTCCGGGCGGGTCAGGCGCAGGCCGCGGGCGACGGCGGGCAGGGTCGGGCCCTGGACCAGGGTGAAGAAGGCGACCAGGACGAACACGATGTTCAGCAGGTGCCGGGCGCCCTCGACCCCGGCCACGACGGGGAACGTCGCGAGCACGATCGGCACGGCCCCGCGCAGCCCGGCCCTCACCTCCCGTACGGGCGCGGGCGGACGCACCCGTACGGGCGCGGGCGCGGGAGATGGGTGGTGGCCCCGATGGACAGATCCACTCCGGGGCACGGAGGCTTGCTGGTGCACTGCCACACCGTCGACCGCGAGGAGCCCGCGCAGCTGTGTCCCTGTTCTGGCGGATCTTTCTGCTCAACGCCTTTGTGCTGTTCGCGGCCGCCTCGCTGCTGCTGCTCGGGCCGGTCACGGTGTCGACCCCGGTGCTGCTCACCGAGGCGCTGATCCTGTGCGCGGGGCTCGTCGTGATGCTGATCGCCAACGCCGCGCTGCTGCGGTTCGGCCTCGCGCCGCTGCAGCGGCTGACCCGGGCGATGTCCACGACGGACCTGCTGCGCCCCGGCAGCCGTCCGGTGGTCGCCGGGCACGGCGAGATAGCGGGCCTGATCAGGACGTTCAACACGATGCTGGACCGCCTGGAGACGGAGCGGGCCGCGAGCAGCGGGCTCGCCCTGTCCGCGCAGGAGGCGGAGCGCCGCCGGATCGCCCAGGAGCTGCACGACGAGGTCGGCCAGTCGCTCACCGCGGTCCTGCTCGGCCTGAAGACCGCCGCCGACCACGCCCCGGACGCGCTGCGCGAGGAGCTGCACCAGGTGCAGGAGACCACCCGCAGCAGCCTCGACGAGATCCGCCGCATCGCCCGCCGGCTGCGCCCCGGAGTCCTGGAGGAGCTGGGCCTGACGAGCGCGCTGCGGGCGCTGTCCGGCGAGAGCACCACCCCGGACCGGCTGACCGTGCGCCACCATCTGGACGCCGACCTGCCGCCGCTCGGCCCGGACGAGGAGCTGGTGCTCTACCGGGTCGCGCAGGAGAGCCTGACCAACATCGTGCGCCACTCCGGAGCCCGCCGCGCCCACCTCAGCCTGCGCCGGGAGGGCGGGGCCCTGGTCCTGCTGATCCGGGACGACGGCCACGGCACCGGCGGCGCGGCCGAGGGCGCCGGGATCCGCGGCATGCGGGAGCGCGCCCTGCTGATCGGCGCCGAGCTGTCGGTGGGGCCGGGGCCGGACGGCGGCGGTACGGAGATCCGGCTCACGGCGCCGCTGCGCGAGAGGGGCGAGTGACCATGCCCGAGCCCGTGCACTCCCCCACACCCGAGCCCGCCCCCGCCGAGCCCGTGCACTCCCCCACACCCGAGCCCGCCCCCGCCGGGCCCGACTCCGCGCCCGCGCCCGGCACTTCGCCCGAGCCGTCGCCCCGTACGCCGCCCACCCGCATCCTGCTCGCCGACGACCACGCACTCGTACGGCGGGGGGTGCGGCTCATCCTGGACAGCGAGCCGGATCTGACGGTGGTCGCGGAGGCCGGGGACGGCGCCGAGGCGATCGAGCGGGCCCGCGCGGACCGCCCCGACCTGGCGATCCTCGACATCGCGATGCCCCGGCTCACCGGACTGCAGGCGGCCCGCGAGCTGTCCCGCCTGGTCCCGGAGACCCGCATCCTGATCCTGACGATGTACGACAACGAGCAGTACTTCTTCGAGGCGCTGCGGGCCGGGGCGTGCGGCTACGTCCTGAAGTCGGTCGCCGACCGCGACCTCGTCGAGGCCTGCCGGGCGGCGATGCGGGACGAGCCGTTCATCTACCCGGGCGCGGTGAACGCCCTGATCCGCGACTTCCTCGACCGGGCCAAGGACGGCGCGGACCTGCCGACGAAGACGATCACGGACCGCGAGGAGGAGATCCTCAAGCTGGTCGCCGAGGGCCACACCTCGCAGCAGATTGCGGACATGCTGGTCATCAGCCCCAAGACGGTCGAGCGCCACCGCGCCAACCTGCTGCAGAAGCTCGGCATGCGCGACCGCCTGGAACTCACCCGGTACGCCATCCGCTCGGGCCTCATCGAACCCTGAGGCCCCCGCCCTGGTCCGGACCCGGCGTGTACGACATCCACTCCCCGCGCGTACCGGACATCACGGAAGCAACAGTCCCGCTGCACACGGAACTTGGGGCGATCCCGGGCCGGACGGCCGTGAGTCGAGCCGGACTGCGGCCCGAAGACCCGCGGCCATCACCACCACCGCCCCGGACCCCTGGTTGTCAACCTCCCGGCGACGCAATAAGGTCGCCTGGCCTTGGTGTACGGGAAATCCGGTGTGATGCCGGTGCGGCCCTCGCCACTGTGATCGGGAAGTCCGGCTCCAGCCCCCCGCGGGCAGCCACTGGGCGCGTCAGCGCCCGGGAAGGCGGAGTCCGGGCGGTACGACCCGTCAGCCAGGAGACCGGCCAGGGCACGTTGCCATCCACGAGGTGCTGGAGAGGGTCTGCTGAGCCATGCACATAGCCGAAGGTTTTCTGCCACCGGCACACGCGATCGCCTGGGGCGTCGCGGCCACCCCGTTCGTCGTCCAGGGAGTGCGCTCCCTCACCCGTGAGGTCAGGGAGCACCCCGAGAGCACCCTGCTCCTCGGTGCCTCCGGGGCCTTCACATTCGTCCTGTCCGCCCTGAAAATCCCTTCCGTGACGGGCAGTTGCTCGCACCCGACCGGCACGGGACTCGGCGCGATCCTGTTCCGGCCGCCGATCATGGCCGTCCTCGGCACGATCACGCTGCTGTTCCAGGCGCTGCTGCTCGCCCACGGCGGCCTCACGACGCTCGGCGCCAACGTCTTCTCCATGGCGATCGTCGGCCCCTGGGCCGGGTACGCCGTGTACCGGTTGTTGAAGCGCTACGACGTGCCGCTGATGGTCGCCGTGTTCTTCGGCGCGTTCGTCGCCGACCTGTCGACGTACTGCGTCACCAGCGTCCAGCTCGCCCTGGCGTTCCCGGACCCGGGCAGCGGGTTCCCCGGCGCGCTGGCCAAGTTCGGCTCCATCTTCGCCGTCACGCAGATCCCGCTCGCGGTCAGCGAAGGCCTGCTCACCGTCCTGGTGATGCGGCTCCTGGTGCAGTCGAGCAAGGGTGAACTGACCCGCCTGGGCGTGCTGTTGCAGCGCGGGCGGCAGGCGTCCGCGCCGCGGTCCGAGACGGAGGCGAAGGCCTGATGAGCCGCAACGCAAAGATCAACGCGCTTCTGATCCTCCTGGTCGCCGCGCTCGCGGTGCTGCCGCTCGCCCTCGGGCTCGGCGACCACAAGAAGGAACCGTTCACGGGCGCCGACGCGCAGGCCGAGACCGCGATCGCGGAGCTCGACCCGGAGTACGAGCCCTGGTTCTCGCCGCTGTACGAACCGCCGTCCGGCGAGGTCGAGTCGGCGCTGTTCGCGGTGCAGGCGGCGATCGGCGCGGGCGTCCTCGCGTACTACTTCGGGCTGCGCAGAGGACGGCGGCAGGGGGAGACGCGGGCCAGGGCGGCGGAGGTCACCCCGGCCGGGCGGGACGAGGAGTAGTCGCTCGTGCTGCCCATCGACGCGGCGGCGCACAGCAGTCGCTGGCGCCGCCGCCACCCCGTGGACAAGGCCGTCCTCGGCCTCGGCCTCACGGCACTCGCGATCTCCCTGCCGCCGTGGCCGGGCGCCGCGCTGGTCCTCGCCGCCGCGCTCGCGCTGCTGCTCGGCCCGGCCGGGGTGCCGCCACGCAAGCTCTGGCGCGCGTACCGGATTCCGCTCGGCTTCTGCGTCACCGGCGCGCTGACGCTGCTCGTCCAAGTCGGCGGCCCCGAGGGGTACGTGGGCTGGGCCGACGGCGGTGCGGCCCGGGCCGGCGAACTGCTCCTGCGCACCTCGGCGGCCTCGCTGGGGGTGCTGCTGCTCGCGTTCACCACACCCCTGTCGGACCTGCTGCCCCGCCTGGTCAGGGCCGGGGTGCCGGCGCCGGTGGTGGACGTGGCCCTGGTGACGTACCGGATGAGCTTCCTCCTCCTCGACTCCATGAGCCGCGTCCGCCAGGCGCAGGCCGCGCGGCTCGGCCACACCACGCGCGCGGCGACCTGGCGGTCCCTCGCGGGCCTGGGCGCGACGGCGTTCGTGCGCGCCTTCGACCGGGCGAGCCGCCTGCAGGCCGGGCTCGCGGGGCGCGGCTACGACGGCACGCTGCACGTCCTGGTGCCCGACGTCCGCGTCTCGCGCCGCTTCGTCGCCCTGTCGCTCGCGCTGCTGCTCGCCCTCACGGCCCTCACTCTCGTACTGGAAAGGCTTCTGCCATGAGCGTGCCCCTGGTCTCCCTGCGGGGCGCCCGCTACGCCTACGAGGACGGCCCGACCGTGCTTCGAGGGCTCGACTTCGACGTGCCGGAGGGCCGCGCCCTGTCCCTGCTCGGCCGCAACGGCAGCGGCAAGACGACGCTGATGCGGCTGCTGAGCGGTGGACTGCGGCCGGACGCCGGGCAGTTGAGCGTCGACGGGGCCCCCGTCTCGTACGACCGCAAGGGGCTGCTGCGGCTGCGCACCGCCGTCCAGCTGGTCGTGCAGGACCCGGACGACCAGCTGTTCGCGGCGTCCGTCGCGCAGGACGTGTCGTTCGGTCCGCTGAACCTGGGGCTTGCGGAGCCGGAGGTGCGGGCGCGGGTCTCCGAGGCCCTTGCCGCCCTCGACATCGACCGGCTCGCCGACCGGCCCACGCATCTGCTGTCGTACGGGCAGCGCAAGCGGGCGGCGATCGCCGGGGCCGTCGCGATGCGTCCGCGCGTACTGATCCTCGACGAGCCCACGGCCGGGCTCGACCCCGACGGGCAGGAACGCCTCCTGGGCACCCTGGCACGGCTGCGGGCTTCGGGTACGACGGTCGTGATGGCCACCCACGACGTGGACCTCGCCCTGCGCTGGGCGGACGACGCGGCACTGCTGACTCCGTCGGGGGTGCGGTGCGGGCCGACCCCGGTGATGCTGGCCGACCGTCCCCTCCTTGCGGAGGCGGGGCTGCGGTTGCCCTGGGGGGTGGCGGTGGCGGGGCTGTTGCGCGGATCGGCGGTCGGGGACGGTGAACTTCCGCGTACAGCGGAGGAGTTGGCGGAGCTTGTGGCGGGCCGGGGGGCTTGAGCTTTCCCCCTCCGTGCCCCGGCAGGGGCGCGGGGAACTGCGCGACCAGCCACAGCGGCGCGGCAGCCGAACGACTGTGCTCAAGGCGGGGGCCTGGGGGCCCGGGGACAGCGCCCCCGAAGCCGCCGCAGGCTCGGGAAGGGGTGGGGTGGGGTGGGGTGGGGAAACCTCACCCCACCCCCAACGTGACCTCCGCGATCAGCGCCGACACCACGAACGACGCCGCGAACGACACCAGGCCGACGAGGACGATGCGCCAGCCGACGCGGCGCAGGGTGCCGAAGTCCTTGCCGAGGCCCAGGCCCGCGAGGACCAGGACCGGGGTCGTCAGGGCCAGGAACTCGACCGGCTTCAGGAGGGCCGAGACCTGGTCGCCGACCGGGGACCAGGGCGAGCTGAGCAGGATGCCGAGCGTCGTGACGCCGATGATCGGTGACAGCTTCGTGTACTTGCGCAGCGCGAGCGCCGCGAGCACCACGGCCGTCATCAGGACGTAGCCGGCGAGGATACGCCAGTCGAAGCCCTGGTTGAAGAGGACGGTCGACAGCAGCATGAGGACGACGACCAGAGGGAGCGCGAAGCGGAGCGAGGCCCTGGGGGTGCCCTCCTCGGGGGTCGCGGCCACCGGGGTCGCGGCCTCGGGGGGCGCGGCCTCGGGGGGCGCGGCCTCGGGGGCCGCGGGAGCCGTCGCCTCCGGCTGCCTCCGCCTGCGGGCGAGGAACCGGTAGAACCGTTCCGCCATCGGCAGCGCCACGTACATCCCGACGTACAGCCCGAGCAGGCTCGTGATCAGGTTGCTGACCGCCGCCAACGCCAGGATCTGGTCGGCCAGTTCGGGGTGCTGGGCCGCGATCGCCGCCGACGAGGCCGCCATCACCGAGCCGGAGCCGACGCCCGTACCCATCGCGAGGGCCAGCGGGTCGAAGACGCCCGTGCCCGCGAGGAACGAGGCGAGCAGGGTGACGTAGAGGCCGCCGACGATGGTGCCGAAGACGTACATCGACAGCACGCCGCGGTACTCGTCGGAGTCCGCGCCGTACCGCTCGGAGACGATGGCGAAGGAACCCTCGCGGTCGATGGAGAAGCAGGCGCCGACTGCGGGGCGGCCCATGCGGAGGAGGACCGCGAGCGGCAGCGAGAACACCACCGTGCCGAAGAGGTGGCCCAACTCCTGCAGCAGCAGGGCGGGTCCGGCGTCGGCGAGCACGGGCAGGTTCTCGCCGACGAGGAAGCTGAGCCGGACGCTGAGCAGCAGGATGCCGACCTGGACGGTCTGCGTGGCGAGCTGCTGCACCCGGACCGGCAGCGCCTTGACCTTCTGCACGCTGACGACCCCGCCGATGAGGATGCCCCAGACCAGCGGGTGCAGGGTGACCTCGCCGACGCCGAGGTCGAAGGTGTGCGGGCCGATCAGCTCGGCGACGGCGGTGAGGACGAGGGCGGTGAGGACGAGCGGGGCGTACGAGGCGAGGCGGTGCGTCGTCACGGTCGTGCTGCGGGGTGTGTGGGTCGAGGTGTTCGAGGTGTTCGTGGTCTTCGTGGTGTTCGGCGTGTTCGTGGTCTTCGAGGTGTTCGGCGGGTTCGTGCTCATCGCCGGCTCCGGTCCGTGGTGGGGGCGGTGCGGTCGCGCTGCTCGGCGAGGAGTTCGCGGCGCAGTGCCTCGTCCTGGGCGACGGAGACCGCTGTGAGGGCCATCGCGGTGGCGCCGTCGACGACAGTGGCGTCGGCCTCCGCGCTCACCGCGTCCCGGGCGAAGCCGTGGGTGTGCGGCGGGTTCTCGCTGCCGCGTACGGCGATCATGGGGTGGATGCTGGGCAGCAGCTGGGAGACGTTGCCCATGTCGGTGGAGCCGCCGCTGAGCGGAGAGCGGTCAGCGATGGGGCGGCCTACGCGGCCGAGGGCGGCGGCGTACCGGTCGGCGAGGCGGGCGTCCTGCCGCAGGGGCGCGTACTCGGGCTCGGTCTCTTCGAGTTCGAGGGTGCAGCCGGTGGCGAGGGCGCCCGCCTCGAAGCAGGCGAGGACGCGGGCGTGCAGTCCGCGCTGGGCGTCCAGGTCGAACTCGCGGACCTCGAAGTCGACGACGGTGCGCTCGGGAATGATGTTGGTGGCCCGGCCGCCCTCCCGTACGAACGCGGCGACGCGGGCCGTGGCGGGCAGCTGCTGCCGGAGCAGGCCGAGGGCGACCTGCGTGACGACGGCGGCGTCGGCGGCGTTGACGCCGAGCTGGGGCGCGGCGGCGGCGTGCGAGGCCTTGCCGGTGAAGGTGGCGGCCCAGCGGCTGACGCCCTGCGTGGCGGTGTCGGCGGGGTGGGTGTCGGCGTTGCCGGGGTGGACCATCATCGCGACGGTCAGGTCGTCGAAGAGGCCCGCGTCGATCATCAGGACCTTGCCGCCGCCGTGCTCCTCGGCGGGCGTGCCGAGGACCTTCACGGTGATGCCGAGCCGGTCGGCGACGGTGGCGAGGCCGAGGGCGGCGCCGAGGGCGGTGGTGGCGATGATGTTGTGGCCGCAGGCGTGGCCGACGTCGGGCAGCGCGTCGTACTCGGCGCAGATGCCTACGACCAGGTCGCCCGTCCCGTACGACGCCTTGAAGGCGGTGGGCAGGTCGGCGACGCCGCGTTCGACATCGAAACCGGCGCCGACGAGGGCGTCGGCAAGGGCGGCGGCGGCCCGGTGCTCCTCGAAGGAGAGCTCGGCGTAGCCGTGGATGTCGTGGCTGAGCCGGACGAGTCGGTCGCGGAGTCCGGCGATCTCGGCGACGACGGCTTCGCCGATGTCCGCGGTGGTCTCCTGGTCGGCCAGGGTCGTCATGTCGGGCCCCTCGGGTCGTGGCTCGTACGGTTGGTGCCGACCAGGGTGGGACGCGTGCCAGAACCACCCGTGAACATGCATGATTCCGTCATGGAACCGAGAGAATCACTGGATTCCTTCAAGCTCTCCGAGCTGGACCTGGAGATCGTGAACGCGCTGCAGATCAGTCCGCGCGCGTCCTGGGCTGCGGTGGGCCGCGCCCTGGACGTGGACGCGTCGACGGCGGCGCGCCGCTGGGCGCGGTTGCAAGGGCACGGCGCGGCTTGGGTGTCGTGCCAGCCGCTGTTCGTGCCGGATCCGGCGATGGCCCTGGTGGAGATCGTCAACGAGCCGGGGCGGAGCCTGGAGGTGGCCGAGGCGCTGGCCGGGGATCCGCAGGCGATGACGATCGACGTGTCGGCGGGCGCGCGCGACCTGCTGGTGACGGTGGTGTGCGACGACTCGGACCAGCTGTCCTGGTACCTCCTGGAGCGCCTGGCCCGGGTGCCGTACGTGCTGCGCGTGCAGAGCCACATCCTGGTGCGTACGTACACGGACGCGAGCCGTTGGCGGCTGCGGGCGCTGAGCCGGGGGCAGGAGCGGGCGCTGCTGTCCGGGCTTCCGAAGCCGCCGAAGGACGGCGGCGCCTATCTGCCGACGGCGGCCGACCGGGAGCTGGCGGCGGCGCTCTCGGTGGACGGCCGGGCCCCGCTGAGCGAGCTTGCGCGGGTGGGCGGCACCAGCGAGAGCACGACCCGGCGCCGCCTCAACCACCTCATCGGCAGCGGGAACGTACGGCTCCGCTGCGAGCTGGCCCGGGCGCTCACCGGCTGGTCGGTGTCGGAGTGGCTGTTCGCGCGGGTGCCGTCGGACCGCCTGGACGAGGCGGCGGCCACGTTGTCGACGGTCGGTGAGGTGCGGGCGATCCTGTCGGCGGCGGGCCCGTTCAACCTGCTGATCGCGGTGTGGCTGCGGACGATCAGCGACGGGCAGCGGCTTGAGACGTCGATCATGCGGAAGCTGCCGCACATCGACGTCGTGGATCGCAGCGTGGTGATCCGCCCGTACAAACTGGCGGGCCGCCGCCTGGACCGGCGCGGGTTCTCCACGGGGACGGTGCCGTTGGATCTGCAGCGGCGGCCGGAGATCTGAGGGCCCGCGGGGCCGGACCCTCAGACCGGTGCCTCACGCGGGCAGCCGCGGGGGCCGGACCCTCAGACCCGTGCCTCACGCGGGCCGCCCCGCGAGACCGGTGGCTCACGCGGGCAGCCGCCCCAGGATCCCCCCGAAGTCCGTCCCCGGCGACAGCGTCCCGAAGGCCAGCCCCTGGTCGCCGGCAAGCCGGGACGCGCAGAACGCGTCGGCGACGGCGGCGGGTGCGTTCCGTACGAGGAGGGAGCCCTGCAGGACGAGGGCCGCCCGTTCGATGACGCGGCGGGCCCGCAGCGGGGCGTCCTCGGTGCGGGTCAGCTGGTCCTGCAACTCCCGCCAGGCGGCGTCGAGCCGGGCGTCGGCGCCGAGCGCGGACTCGATCTCCGTACGGAACGCCTCCAGGGACTCCGGTTCGCGGGTCAGGGCGCGCAGCATGTCGAGCGCGTTGACGTTGCCGGAGCCCTCCCAGATGCCGTTGAGGGGGGCCTCGCGGTAGAGGCGCGGCATGCCGGAGGCCTCGTCGTAGCCGTTGCCGCCGAGGCATTCCAGGGTCTCGGCGACGATCGCGGGCTGCCGCTTGCACACCCAGTACTTGGATACGGCGGTGGCCAGGCGGAGGAACGCGCGCTCCTGGGCGTCGCCCCGCTGCGCCCGGTCGGCGGCCCCGGCGAGGCGCAGGCCGAGGGTGGTCGCGGCCTCCGACTCCAGGCCGAGGTCGGCGAGGACGTTCCGCATCAGCGGCTGGTCGATGAGCTTGGCGCCGAACACCGAGCGGTGCCGGGTGTGGTGGGCCGCCTGGGCCAGGGCCTCGCGGATGTGGCCCGCGGAGCCGAGCACGCAGTCGAGTCGGGTCATCGTGACCATCTCGATGATGGTGCGCACCCCCTTGCCCTCGGCGCCGACGAGCCAGGCCACCGTGTCGTCGAACTCCGGCTCGCTGGACGCGTTGGAGCGGTTGCCGAGCTTGTCCTTGAGCCGCTGGATGCGGAACGTGTTGCGGCTGCCGTCGGGCAGGACGCGCGGCACGAGGAAGCAGGAGAGGCCGCCGGGCGCCTGTGCGAGGACGAGGAACAGGTCGTTCATGGGGGCGCTGGTGAACCACTTGTGGCCGCGCAACCGCCAGGTCCCGTCGGCCTGTTCGGTGGCGGCGGTGGTGTTGGCGCGTACGTCGGTGCCGCCCTGCTTCTCCGTCATGCCCATCCCGGCGAGCAGCCCGCGCTTGCCGGCCGGGGTGCGCAGGCCCGGGTCGTAGACGGCGCTGGTGAGCAGCGGCTCGTACGTCTTGGCGAGGCCGGGGGCGTGGCGCAGGGCGGGGACGACGGCGTACGTCATGGAGACCGGGCACATGTGGCCCTGCTCCAGCATGGTGGCCACCATGAACGTCGCCGCGCGCGCGACATGCGCGCCGGGCCGCTGGTCCGCCCACGCCGAACCGGCCGCGCCCGCGCCGACGGTGGCGGACATGAGCGAGTGGTACGCGGGGTGGAAGTCGACCTCGTCGACGCGGTGGCCGTAGCGGTCGTGGGTGCGCAGTTCGGGCTCGAAGCGGTTGGCCTGGTCGGCCCAGGTGCGGGCCTCCTCGCTGCCGGCGTAGCGGCCGAAGCGGTGAAGGTCGTCCAGGTGCCAGGCTGCGCCCTCGCGGCGCACACCCTCGATGAGGACCGGGTCGTCGGCGGCGTCATGGCCGCTCAACGGCGGTGCCTGGTTGGTGACTTGGTGCGTTGCGGCGGTGGGGTGGCTGTGGGGGGTGGTGGGATTGCCGGTGTCGGGGGCGGTGGTGGGGTTGCCGGTGTCGGGGACGGTGGTGGGATTGCCGGTGTCGGGGGCGGTGGTGGGGTTGCCGGTGTCGGGGGCGGTGGTGGGGTCAGCGCTGGGGGCGGCGGTCGGGTCGCTGCTGGGGGCTGCTGTGGTCATGGGGGCTCCTCCGTAGGGGCGGGGCGGGGCGGCGGTCGCTGCGCGGGTCAGTCGCGTGGGGCGCCCACGCAGCGCAGCGCCGTCGTGGTCAGTACGGCGATGAGGTCCCCGACGGCGCTCTCCTCGGGCGCGCCGAGCGGGTCGACGAGGACCTCGCCGATGGCTCCGGTGAGCGCGGCCGCGCTGATCTCGGCGTTCTGCTCGGGCAACCGGCCCGTGGCCATGCCCTCGCGCACTGCTTCGGCCCACAGCGCGCGGTAGCGACGGCGGAACTCCAGGCGTTCGGCGCCGACCGCGGGTTCGGCCGGGGCGGCGAGCAGCGCGTACGCGAGGCCGCGGTTCTCCAGGGCGCGGCGGGCGAACACCTCGACGGCTCGGCTCAGCCGCTCGACGGGCTCGCCCGGCGCGTGCAGGACCTCGCCGATCACCTCCAGCTCACGCCCCGCCGCACGCCGGAACACCTCGACGGCGAGGGCCGCCTTGGACGGGAAGTGCTGGTAGACGGAGCCGGCGGCGATCCCGGCCGCGTCGGCGACCGCGGACACGGACGCCTGCGACCAGCCCACGTCGGCGACGACCTCGGTGGCACAGCTGACCAGCCGCTCGCGGGCGGCATCGAGGCGGGCGATCTCGGCAGGGGTCTTGCGGTAGGCCATGAAAGGAGTGAACCATCATTCAGAACTTCCCGCCAGAGCCGTCCACCGAGCCGTCCACGGAGCCGTCCCCCGCACCGCCGGCCGTTCCGCCAGAGCCGCTCGCACCGGCTCCCGCCCGTCAGGAGAACGTGATGCACCTCAGCACCCTGCTGGACAACGCCGTCCGCTCGGCAGGCGACCGAGAAGCCGTCGTCCACCGCACCCAGCGCTGGACCTACCGGGAGTTCGCCGACGCCGCCCGCCGCGCCGCGACCGTGCTGCGGGAGGCGGGCCTCCGACCGGGCGACCGGCTCGCGGTGATGACGTACAACACTCCGGCCTTCCTGTTCGCCGCGTTCGGCGCCTGGTACGCGGGGGCCACGCTCGTGCCGGTCAACCACAAGCTGCAGACCGCCGAGGTGGAGCACCAACTGCGGCACTGCGGGGCCGAGTTGGCGGTCGTGGACGCGGAGATCGCGGAGCGGGCGACGGCCGCGGACGTGCCGGTGCGCTGGCTGGTCAGCCACCCGGACGCGGGCGCGGCCGAGCGCCCGGCCGAGGCGTTCGAGTCCCTCGTCGCGGCCGCCGAACCCTGGCAGGGGGAACAGGGACCCGACGACGCCGTCGCGCAGATCCTCTACACCTCCGGCACCTCGGGCCGCCCCAAGGGCTGTGTGCACACGCACCGCGGCATCGCCCTGACCGCCACGTACACCGCGGCGGGCATCCCGCTCCACCGCGACGAGCGCTTCCTGATCTGCATGCCGATCTGGCACGCGTCCCCGCTCAACAACTGGGCGCTCGGCACCCTGCTGCTCGGCGCGACGGTGGTGCTGCAGCGCGAGTACGAGCCACGCGAGATGCTGGAGACCATCCAGCGCGAGCGGATCACCGCCCTGTTCGGCGCCCCGATCGCCCTCATCGCCCCGGTCCAGTCGGTCCCCGACTTCGCCGACTTCGACGTGTCCTCCGTACGCGCGTGGATCTACGGTGCGGGCCCCCTGGACGCGGACACCGCGCGCCGCCTGATGAAGGCCTACGGCTCGGACGACTTCCACCAGGTGTACGGGATGAGCGAGATGGGCCCGGTCGGCTCGTCCCTCTCCCCCGCCGAGCAGGTCGAGAAGGCCGGCTCGATCGGCCGCGGTGGCATCCCGGGGGTCGCGCTGCGAGTGGTACGGGCGGACGGGGCCGATGCGGGGGCCGGGCAGACCGGCGAGATCTGGCTGCGCGCGGACACCCGCATGACCGGCTACCTCGACGATCCGGCGGCGACGGCCGAGGTGTTCGCCGGGGACTGGTACCGCAGCGGTGACCTGGGGCGGGTCGACGAGGACGGCTTCGTGACCGTCGTCGACCGGATGAAGGACGTGATCATCACCGGCGGCGAGAACGTGGCGTCCCAGGAGGTGGAGGGCGCGCTGCGCGGCCACCCCGACGTGCTCGACGTCGCCGTCGTCGGCCGGCCGCACGCGCAGTGGGGCGAGACGGTGGTCGCCGTGGTCGTGCCGCGCGCGGGCGCCGAGCTCGGCCTCGCGGAGCTGCGCACCTGGCTGGAGCCCCGGCTCGCCCGCTACAAGCTCCCGCGTGAGCTGATCCTCCGCCCGGAACTGCCGCGCACGCCTTCGGGGAAGATCACCAAGCACGTGCTGCGGGACGAGCTGGCGGTGGGGTCGGACTCCTCGGGCTGACCGCGGCGAGAGGGCGGTCGCAACGCCATAGTCACCCGCCGAACTATGGTGTCCCACCACATGTGCCACTGACCTGCGTGTTCCTACCTTGTGCCAGCACGTACCAGCAGATACACGTCCCCCGCTCACCGCCAGGAAGTGGTGCACATGGCCTCCGCAGCAACCGCTCCACCAACGCCGTCCAACCTGAAGCGCATCGTCGCCGCGAGCCTCATCGGCACGACGATCGAGTGGTATGACTTCTTTCTGTACGGCTCGGCGGCCGCCCTGGTCTTCAACCAGCTGTTCTTCCCCGAGTCCGACCCCGTCGTCGGCACCCTCCTCTCCTTCCTCACGTACGCCGTGGGCTTCGCCGCCCGGCCGATCGGCGCGCTGGTCTTCGGCCACTACGGCGACCGGCTCGGCCGCAAGAAGCTGCTCGTCCTCAGCCTGCTGATGATGGGCGGCGCCACCTTCGCCATCGGACTGCTGCCCACGCACGCCACCATCGGGACCGCCGCACCGATCCTGCTGACCGTGCTGCGCCTGGTCCAGGGCTTCGCGCTCGGCGGCGAGTGGGGCGGCGCCGTGCTCCTCGTCTCCGAACACGGCGACGCCCGCCGCCGCGGGTTCTGGGCCTCCTGGCCCCAGACCGGTGCCCCCGCAGGGCAGTTGCTCGCCACCGGTGTCCTCTCCGCGCTCACCGCGCTCCTCTCCGAGTCGGCCTTCGTCTCCTGGGGCTGGCGCATCCCGTTCCTGCTCTCCGGCGTGCTCGTCATGGTCGGCCTGTGGATCCGGCTCTCCGTCGACGAGTCCCCCGTGTTCAAGGAGGCCCTGGCCCGCGCCGAGGCCAAGAAGGCCGCCGCCCGTGGCAAGGAGCAGGTCGAGAAGATGCCGCTGGTCGCCGTCATGCGCCACCACTGGCGCGACATCCTGATCGCCATGGGCTCCCGCATGGCGGAGAACATCAGCTACTACGTCGTCACCGCCTTCATCCTCGTGTACGCGACCACCTCCGCCGGTGTGTCCAAGCAGACCGCCCTCAACGCCGTGCTCCTCGCCTCCGCCGTGCACTTCGCGGTCATCCCCGCCTGGGGTGCCCTCTCCGACCGCATCGGGCGCAGGCCGGTGTACCTGTTCGGCGCGGCCGGCATCGGCGCCTGGATGTTCCCGTTCTTCTCCCTCATCGACTCCGGCACCTTCGGCAGCCTGCTCCTCGCGGTCACCGTCGGCCTGGTCCTGCACGGCGCGATGTACGCACCCCAGGCCGCCTTCTTCGCCGAGATGTTCGCGACCCGGATGCGGTACTCGGGGGCCTCCATCGGCGCCCAGTTCTCCTCCGTCGCCGCGGGCGCCCCGGCCCCGCTGATCGCGACCGCTCTCCTCGCGGACTTCGGCAGCTCCACCCCCATCGCCCTCTACGTGATCGCAGCGGCGCTGCTCACCCTGCTCGCCGTCGGCCTGGCCCGCGAGACCCGGCACCAGGACCTCAGCGAGGTCGACGCGACCTCCGGCGACGCGATCGACGAGCCGGCCACGCCGCCGGCCGACGCACGCACCGTCCGAGGCTGACGCACGCATCGTCCGGGTGGGCCGGGGGCCGCCGGAGGGGCTGCACGTCAGCCCCTCCGGCGAGCGCCATGGGCTACCGCCCCACCGCCGCCCCCAACCGGTGCAAGCGCAGAGCCAGTTGGATCTCCAGGGCCCGGGGCGGGCTCTGCCAGTCCTCCCCGAGCAGGCGGCCTATGCGCTCCAGGCGTTGCGCCACCGTGTTCACGTGCACATGGAGCGCGTCCTTCGTACGGGCCGGGCTCATGCCGGAGGCGAAGTAGGCGTCGAGGGTGCGGACGAGGTCCGTGCTGCGTCTTTCGTCGTACGCCACGACCTCGCCGATCGTGCGGCGCACGAAGCCGGGTATGTCCCGGCCGTCCGAGAGCAGCAGTCCCAGGAATCCGAAGTCCTCGGTGGCCGCTCCCTCGCCCGTGCGCCCGAGGAGCCGCAGCGCGTCCACGCAGCGTCGCGCCTCCGCGTACCCCACGGTGACCGACTCGGGGTCGGCCGCCGGGGTGCGCACCGCGCCGGAGGCACCCACGGTGACCGGTTCCCGCGCGGCGGCGCTCAGGCTCTGGGCCGCCTCCTGCGCCAACTCGGCCGCGGTGCACCGCTCTTCGACGGGGAGCAGCAGGACCGTACCGCCGTCGCGTTCGGCGGCCAGGCCGTGCCGGGTGGCGGCCAGGTGCGAGGCGGCGGCCCAGAGCCTGCCGCGGGCCGCGCCCTCGCGGTCGCCGGTCGTCGCGCCGGAGCCCAGGTGTGCGGCGAGGACCACGTGCGGGGAGTCCAGGTCGGCCTGCAGGCGTGCCGCCCGTTCGCGGAGCAGGCGTGGGTCGTGGTCCCGGCCGTCGAGGAGGTCGTCGAGGAGTTCTCCTCGGACGCGGCGCTCGGCTTCTCCGGCCGAGCGGCGGGCGAGGAGCAGCAGCGAGGTGACCATCGCGGCCCGCTCCAGGGTGCGTTGGTCGACCGGGTCGAGCGCGGGGTGGCCGCGCATGACGAGGGCGCCGAGGAGTTCGCCGCCGGCCGCGACCGCCGCGGTCCAGTCGTCGCCGTGCGGCACCGCGTGGCCGTCCGCGCGGGAGCGTTCCAGGGCCTGGGCGGGGGCGGCGGAGCTGTCGGTGAACTCGACCGTGCCGCCGAGGACTTCGGAGACGGCCGCCGCCACGTCCTGCACTCCGCCGCCGCGCAGCACCAGCTGGGCGAGGCGGTCGTGCACGTCGGACGCGCGCTCGATGACGCCGCTGTGGTCCCGGATGATGTCGCTCGCGTGCTCCAGGTCGGCGAGGGCCGTGCGGGTCTCGGCCAGCAGGTTCGCCGAGTCGATGGCGGCTGCGGCGAGCGCGGCGAAGGAGCGGACCAGCGCGATCTGCTCCCGCTCGAAGACCCGCGCCCGGCGGTCGGCGGCGAACAGCACTCCGATCACGTCCGTGCCGAGCAGCAGGGGCACTCCGAGGATCGCGACCAGGCCTTCGTCCTCCACCGCCGTGTCGATGGAACAGGTGTGGCGGAAGCGTTCGTCGCGGAAGTAGTCGTCGGTCACATAGGGCCGGGCCGTCTGCGCAACGAGGCCGCCGAGCCCCTCCCCCATGCCGAGCCGCACCTGCTGGAAGCGGGCCGAGACGGAGCCTTCAGTGACCCGCATATAGGTGTCGCCCGCGACCGGGTCGTTGAGGGAGAGATACGCGATGTCCGTGCCGAGCAGGGAGCGCGCCCGGTGCACGATCGCCTGCAGCACCTCGTCGAGATCGCGGAGCCCGGCCAGGTCGTGGGCGGTCTCGAACAGGGCCGATAGCTCGGCCTCGCGCCGTCTGCGGCCTTCCAGCTCGGCGCGCACCCGCAGCGCGAGGAGCTTGGCGTGTTCGAGCTCGGCGATCCGGCCGGCGGACGCGCCCTCGGCTCGGGCCGTCCGGACCGGCTGCTCGTACGCCTCGGCGTCGGCGTCCCGCGCGAGCAGCTTGAGGTAGGGGGCCTCCGCGCTGACGGCGGTCGGCGGGTGATCGATGGACATGAGAACAGCATGACCGACGCGGCCGACATCGCCGCCAGGCCTGTGGATAACTCCTTTCCGGCCCGTGTCACTGGGTCGTCGCGAGCGCGGGACCGCGGGCCCGGCCGGCCCCGGCCTCCGCGTCAGTGCGCCGTCCAGCCTCCGTCGACGACCATCGAGGTGCCGGTGATGAAGGAGGCCTGCGGGGCGCACAGGTACAGCACGGCCTCGGCGACCTCCTCCGGTTCGATCAGCCTCCGCACGGCGCTGTCGCGCAGCAGCACGTCCCTGAGCACCTGTTCCTCCGGGATGCCGTGCGCGGCGGCCTGGTCGGCGAGCTGCTTCTCCACCAGGGGCGTGCGGACGTACCCGGGGTTCACACAGTTCGATGTCACGCCGTACGGTGCGCCTTCGAGCGCCGCCGTTTTCGACAGTCCTTCCAGCCCGTGCTTGGCGGCGACATACGCGGATTTATACGGCGAAGCACGCAGCCCGTGCACCGACGAGATGTTGACTACACGCCCCCAGCCCTGCCCGTACATGTGCGGCAGCGCGCCCCGCAGGAGGCGGAACGGGGCCTCCAGCATCACGGTGAGGACGGTGTGGAAGACCTCGGGCGGGAACTCTTCGATGGGGCGCACCAGTTGGAGCCCGGCGTTGTTGACGAGGACGTCGCAGCCCGCGGCGGCGGACTCGGCGGCGTCGAGGTCGGTGAGGTCGAGCGGGTACGGCTCGATGGCACCGGCGCCGTCCACGCTCCCGTCGGCCAGTGCGCCGAGCCCGTCGGCGTCCCGGTCCACGGCCCTGACCCGCGCACCGGCGGCGGCCAGGCGGAGCGCGCAGGCGCGGCCGATGCCCGAGGCCGCCCCGGTGACCAGCGCGGTACGTCCGGCCAGGTCGAGGGAGACCGTACGGCGGGCCGGGTCCTCGGCGACGAAGGGGGTGCGGGTGCTGGGTGAGGCGCTCATGCAGGCACCCTAGGCAGCACATACGACCGCCCCCATGTGGTCAGAACCCACACTTCGAGGCGGAGAGCTGGGGCCACACCATGTGTGTGCGGCAAACGCCGCCGGGCCGGTGCGCGCCACGACGGACGCACACCGGCCCGGCCCGGCCACTCCGGCTACACGGAAGCCTTGACCGAAGCCCCCGCCTCGGCACGGCGCGGGCCGCGGTCGCCCAGTGCGCCGACGATGTCCTCGACGCGGTCCTTCGCGTCGCCGAAGAGCATCGAGGTGTTCTCGCGGAAGAACAGCGGGTTCTGAACGCCCGCGTACCCGGAGGCCATCGACCGCTTGAACACGATGACCTTGCCCGCGTTCCACACACTGAGCACCGGCATCCCGGCGATCGGGCTGCCCGGGTCCTCCGCCGCGGCCGGGTTGACCGTGTCGTTGGCCCCGATCACGAGGACGACATCCGTCTCGGCGAAGTCGTCGTTGATCTCGTCCATCTCCAGGACGATGTCGTACGGCACCTTCACCTCGGCGAGCAGCACGTTCATGTGGCCCGGCAGCCGGCCCGCCACGGGGTGGATGCCGAACCGCACGTCCACGCCCTTCGCCCGGAGCTTCGACGTCAATTCCGCAACGGGGAACTGCGCCTGCGCCACGGCCATGCCGTACCCGGGCGTGATGATCACCGACCGGGCCGAGGCGAGGAGTTCGGCGACGCCCTCGGCGGTGATCTCCGTGTGCTCGCCGTAGTCCACGTCCGAACCCGACGGCGCCTCGATGCCGAAGCCGCCCGCGATCACGGACAGGAACGAGCGGTTCATCGCCTTGCACATGATGTACGAGAGGTAGGCACCGGAGGAGCCGACCAGCGCACCGGTGACGATCAGCAGGTCGTTCTCCAGGAGGAAACCGGAGGCCGCAGCGGCCCAGCCCGAGTAGCTGTTGAGCATCGACACCACGACGGGCATGTCGCCGCCGCCGATCGAGGCGACCAGGTGCCAGCCGAGCGCAAGCGCCACGAGCGTCACGGCGATCAGCAGGCCAAGCGACGGCGTGATCACGAACCACACCGTCAGCGCGAGGAACAGCACGAGCGCACCGACGTTCAGGGCGTTCTTGCCGGGCAGCGTCAGCGGCTTGGAGTTGATCTTCGCGGCAAGCTTGAGGTTCGCCACGATGGAGCCGGTGAAGGTCACCGCGCCGATGAACACCCCGATGAACACCTCGGCATGGTGGATGCCGAGTGTGCCGAGCGCGTCCAGGGCCTTGGCCTCGGCGCCGCCCGGGTGGTTCTCGACGGCCAGGAAGCCGTTCCAGCCGACAAGGACGGCCGCCAGACCGACGAACGAGTGCAGCAGCGCGATGAGTTCGGGCATTCCTGTCATCTCGACGCGGCGGGCCCGCTGCAGGCCGATGGCGGCGCCGATCAGCATCGCGACGGCGAGGAGCCCGACGCCGGCGGCGCTGAGGTCACCGGCGGCGGCGAGCACGAGCGTCGCGACCAGGGCGACTCCCATGCCGAGCATGCCGAAGGCGTTGCCGAGCCGGGCCGACTCGTGCTTCGAAAGACCCGCAAGCGCCAGGATGAACAGCAGCGCGGCAATGAGGTAGGCCGCCTGGGCGGCGATGGTCGCAGACATCTCAACTCCTGCTGAACATGCCGAGCATGCGACGCGTCACCGCGAAGCCGCCGACGATGTTGATGGTGGCCAGAAGGATCGCCACGAACGACAGCACCATGACGGCCGTGCTGGTCGAGTGCCCGATCTGCAGCATCGCGCCGACCACGATGATCCCGGAGATCGCGTTGGTCACGGACATCAGTGGCGTGTGCAGCGCGTGGTGGACATGGCCGATCACGTAGTAGCCGATCACGATCGCGAGTACGAAAACGGTGACGCGGGGCAGCAGCGCCGGCGGTGCGAACGCGGCGGCGAGGAACAGCGCGAGCGCCCCGAAGGCCACCCCGCCGAACCGCTGCCTCGCCGTCATCGGCGCCTTCTCGGGCTGCTGCTGCGGCGCGGGCTGCGCCGAGGCCGCGGGCGCCGGGGCCGCCGAGACCTGCACCGGCGGGGCCGGCCACGCCAACTCGCCCTCGCGTACGACGGTGATGGAGCGCTGGACCGGGTCGTCCCAGTCGAGGACCAGCTGCGCGTCCTGGTCCGGCGTCATCAGCTTCAACAAGTTGACCAGGTTCGTGCCGTACAACTGCGAGGCCTGCGCGGGCAGCCGGCCCGCGAGGTCGGTGTACCCGATGATCGTCACGCCGTTCTCGGTGACGACCTTCTCGCCCTTCACGGTGCCCTCGACGTTGCCGCCGTTGGCCGCCGCCATGTCGACGATCACCGAGCCCGGCTTCATCCCGGCCACCATCTCCGCGGTGATCAGCTTCGGCGCGGGGCGGCCCGGGATCAGGGCGGTGGTGATGACGATGTCGACCTCGCGGCTCTGCGAGGCGTACAGCTCGACCTCGCGCGCCTTGTAGTCGTCGCCCATCTCCTTGGCGTAGCCGGTCGCCGAGACCTCCGCCTCCGGCGACTCGATCGACAGGTACTCGCCGCCCAACGACCGCACCTGCTCGGCCACCTCGGGCCGCGGGTCGGTCGCCCGTACGATCGCACCGAGCGAGCCGGAGGCACCGATCGCGGCGAGTCCGGCGACGCCCGCGCCCGCGACGAGGACCTTGGCGGGCGGCACCTTGCCCGCGGCGGTCACCTGGCCGGTGAAGAACCGCCCGAACTCGTGCGCGGCCTCGACCACGGCCCGGTAGCCGGCGATGTTCGCCATCGACGACAGCACGTCCATCGACTGCGCGCGGCTGATCCGCGGCACCGCGTCCATCGACAGCGCCGTGAACGGACGGCGCCCCAACGCCTCGACCATCTCCGGGTCGAAGGCCGGCGAGAACAGGGCGATCACCGTCGCCTCCGCCCGCACCCCGTCCAGCTGTGCGGGGCTCGGGGCGTTCACACCGAGGACGACGTCCGCGGCCGCCGCGTCGCCGATGGTCGCGCCCGCGGCCTCGTACGCGCTGTCAGCGAAGCTCGACGCGACGCCCGCGCCCGGGTCCACGACGACCTCGTACCCCAGCTTGCGGATCTGTTCGACGGTGACGGGTGTCGCCGACACCCGACTCTCGCCCGCCCGCGCCTCCTTGAGGACTCCGACGATCACCAGGGTTCTCCGTTCGCTGTGCTTGCCGTCATCGGCCTGCCTCCAACTCGACATAGAAGTGCGCATGGGTGGGCGCCCGGATCCGGGCATGGCGGCACGCCCGGCTTGACGGGCATGGCGGCACGCCCGCCGTTGATCGGGATCACGCGGCCCCACTTCACCCCGTGAGCAGCACTCCGAGGAAGACCTTTCCGATGAATGTCGTGAACACAACACCGGCCGGCTTTACGTGGGTGAAATCTGGTGACGATTGCGACACCTGATGACGTAGAGCGATATCCCGGCTATGTCCAGACGAAAGGCCCCGTATCGGTGCGCGCACGCCGCCCGGCCGGTCCTCCGGGTGCAGGGCCGGCTCTAATCCATGCCCGGGACCGTGACGAACATGCGCCTCCTGAGCATCGGACGAAGACGGGGAGGGCAGCCGACGCGCTGCCCCCGACGAGCAGGCGCGGGAGGAAGGAACCGCCGTGGGCGGCAAGGACCGGCTGCGGACGTACCGCGGCAGACGACATTTCGACACGACGAGTGAGCCGAGTGGCGAGCGCACCGCCCGGGAGCAGCACGCGCGGGCCTCGGGTGAGGAGCCCGTGTACAACGAGGAGCCCGTGTACGACGAGGAGCCCGTGTACGACGAGGAGCCCGTGTACGACGAGGAGCCTGCGTACGTGGTGCAGATCCATGACGCGCGGACGCTGCACTTCGATTTCCGGCTTGAGGTCGACGGCGTACTGAAGTCCTGGGCGGTCCCCAAGGGCCCCTCCACCGATCCGCGGGACAAGCGACTCGCGCTGCCCACCGAGGACCACCCGCTGGAGTACCGCGACTTCGAGGGCGTCATCCCGCAGGGCGAGTACGGCGGCGGAACCGTCATCGTCTGGGACCGCGGCACCTACAGGTCGACGAGCCACGACAGGCGCCACCGCCCGGTGCCGTTCGCCCAGGCCCTGGAAGGCGGGCACGTCACGTTCGAACTGCACGGCGGCAAGCTGCGCGGGCAGTACGCGCTCACCCGCTTCCACGGCCGCGAGGAAACGGCCGGGGGTGCCGCCTCCGCCCAGCCGGTGTGGCTCCTCGTACGGACCGGATCCGGGCGCAGTCCGGGCCGTGGCACCCCTGATCCGCGGCGTGCCCGTTCCGCACGCAGTGGCCGCACCCTGCGCCAGGTCGCCGAGGACCCCGACGCTCCGAAGTGGGCGCCGGACAAGCTCCAAGATGTGCGGGGCGCCGCTCCGGCCTAGGTTGGGAGCGTCAGCCTTTCCGAACAACGACGTCAGCCTTTCCGAACAAGGAGGAGCCATGGCCGACAAGGGCGGCATGGACAAGGCAAAGGGAAAAGCGAAGGAAGTGGCCGGTAAGGTCACGGGAAATCGCGAGCAGCAGGTCGAGGGCAAGGCGGAACAGGCCCGCGGCGAGGCGAAGAAGCTCCGCGGCAAGGCCCAGGAGCGCGCACGTGAGGCGCGCCGTTCCATGCCGGAGAAGCCCACCGACCCCATGTGATTCCGCCATGTGATTCCGCGGCAGGAGCCCGGCGCACCGCACCCCGCTGATCGATCACGGGGAAATGTGCGCCGGGCTTTTGCCGGTAGTGCCCGGTTTTTTACCAGTAGTGCCGACGCCCGGCCACCGCGTGCCCCAGCGAGCCGAGGAGCCACAGCACCGCGCCGATGACGACCAGAACCGCGCCGATGGTCGTGAGAATGGAAATTCCGGCGACCAGACCGATGGCCAGGAGAATCAGTCCGAGGACAATCATGTCTGCCTCCACTTCTCGCTCCAGTTCTCGCCCCGCTTCTTGCATTTCTTGCACAAGCGAAGTTCCCGGATTAACTGCTTTCATGCACTCACGGAGGCGCGGCAGGGCTTCGGTCCCGTAGAAGCCGTAGAAGCCGGAGAAGCCGTAGAAGCCGGAGAAGCCAGAGAGCCGGAGAAGCCAGAGAAGCCACGAGGAGAGCTGAGACGTGGACGGGGAGCTGAGGCGGTGAGGTCGTGAGTGGCAGGCGTGTCGTGCGGGCCGGGCGACGGTCGGTCGAGGTGAGGCGGGCCGGGAAGGAGCTGTTTCCGCAGGACGCGATCACGAAGGCCGACCTCGTCGCGCACTACCGTCGCGTGGCGCCGCGGATGCTGCCCGAACTGCGCGGCAGGCCACTGATGCTGGAGCGGATGCCGGACGGGATCGAGGATGAGGGCTTCTACCAGAAGGAAGCCTCCGACTACTTCCCCGAGTGGGTGCGGCGCGTCCGGGTGCCCAAGGAGGGCGGCGAAGTCACGCACGTGGTCTGCGACGACACCGCGACCCTGGTCTACCTCGCGAGCCAGGCGTGCATCACCCCGCACCGCTGGCTGAGCCGCGCGGACCGGCCCCGCTGCCCCGACCGCCTTGTCTTCGACCTCGACCCCCCGGACGACGACTTCGAACCGGTCCGCAGGGCGGCCCACCTCCTGCACGACGTACTGGAAGAGCTGGACATCCCCTCGGGCCTGATGACCACGGGCTCCCGCGGCCTGCACGTCCTCGTACCGCTGAACCGGCGGGACGACGCCGACGACGTGCTCGCCTTCGCCCGCGACACCGCGGAAGTGCTGGCAGCACGGCATCCGCAGGAGCTCACCACCCAGACCCGCAAGGCCGCCCGCCGCGGACGCCTGTACCTGGACGTCACCCGCAACGGCTACGCCCAGACCGCCGTCGCCCCCTTCGCCGTACGCGCCAGACCCGGCGCCCCGGTCGCCGTCCCGCTGGCCTGGGACGAGCTGGACGCCCCGGACCTCACCGCCCGGCGCTGGACCCTGACCGACCTCGGCGACCGTCTCGACGGCAACCCGTGGACAGGACTCGCACGTCGAGCCCGCTCAGTCCCGCCCATGGCCCGACGCCTGCGCAGACTCACGGAGCGGTGAGCGGTGAGCGGTGAGCGGTGAGCGGTGAGCGGTGAGCGGTGAGGGGTGAGGGGTGAACCTCGTCGACCATGAGGGCGAGGGCAAGGGCGATGTCAGTAGCCTCAAGTAGCCTTCCCGGCACTTGCCCACCACCCGGAAGGATCCAGCGAGTTGACCGGCATGGCCACGTTCCCCCTGCCCTTCACCACTGCCCACGCGATGCCGATGGCGCCGCCCAGGACCCGGCGGGAACTGGAGATGATCCAGTGCAGCGCCCACATACGCTCGAAGCCGGACTGGTTCGCCAAGATGCAGGACTCCGGCATCGTCGCCAACTGGACGCGGGAAGCCGCCGACCAGGGCATGACCGAGGCACAGATTCGCTACGTACTCGCCGAACTCGCGCACTACGCCGAGCTGCGCGACGCACGTACGGGCATCGAGGTGTCCGCCGTCGACGGCGTGTGGCAGTCGGACGCCCTGGTCGACGACGAGCTCAAGTCCCGGCTGCGTGCGGCGGTCCGGGTCCTGGAAGACGTCCCCGAAGCGGAGAAGGACTGGCACCCGGGATCCGACGGGCAGGTACTGGACCTGGTCCACCCCTCCCTGTTCTGCAACGTCCGCGAGGTGAGCGGCGGACCCGAGCACGCGTGGAAGAGCCCGGCGGACAAGCACTGGACGAAGTACCAGTTCTCGGAGAAGTTCCAGTGGCTGCCCACCGACGTCCAGGTCGGCGCCGACGGCGACGTCTGCTTCCTCTCGTACGTCAACAACGTCCACCCCGTGCACCACCGCGAACTCGCCGCTGTACTGCCGGACTTGCTCGGCCGCATGCTCCCGCTTCTCGAAAACGTCCTCACGGACCTGCGCCACCCACGGCCCCTGCGCATCGAGGCGGACCCGTTTTCCTGGTACGACGGCAGCGAACCGGTCGAGCCCGACAGCGACGACGAAGACGCGTACGCCGCCTATGAGGAAGCCATGGACGGCTGGTGGGAGAACCGCCGCCCGGTCGTCCCGGACGCCCCGGAGTTCATCGCTCCCCCGGCACCCGACGCGACCGCCCGGGCCGACCTGCGCGGCCGGCGCCTGCAGGTCATAGCGAAGCTCGCCACCATCCGGCTCACCCCGGACAAGCCCGAGTACGCCGGCGGCTCCTGGCACGTCGAGGGCATGCTGAACGAGCGGATCGTCTCGACCGCCATCCACTACTGGGACAGCGAGAACATCACCGACAGCCGGCTGAGCTTCCGCGCCGCGCTCGACGACCCGGATTACGAGCAGAGCGACGACGCCGGCGTGAGCGAGGTCTACGGCCTGGACGACGAGGACCCGCTGAACCAGGTCCTCGGTTCGGCGTCGACGCCGGAGGGCCGCTGCCTGGCGTTCCCGAACATCCTGCAGCACCGCGTCGGCTCGTTCCGCCTCGCCGACCCCACCCGGCCGGGACACCGCAAGATCCTCGCGTTCTTCCTGGTCGACCCGGATCAGCAGATCGTCTCGACCTCCGACATTCCGCCGCAGCAACCCTGGGCCGAGACCTCGACCATGACCCTGGAGCAGGCCAAGGGCCACCGCGAACAGCTCATGCACGAACGCAAGTTCTTCGTCGACGAACACAACGAGGAGCTCTACGAGCGAGAGTTCTCCCTCTGCGAACACTGAGTCGCAAGGTAAAAATTTTTGCCCTGTTTGCCCGTATATGGAGGGCGATAAGGGTAGAAAAGGACTTATCAAGGCGCGGAGCGAGTTGCCACGACGGCGTCGGGAGGCTTATAAGAAGAGCGTGAGTGAAGTAATTCCGGGAATTCCGGTGACGACCTCCCCCGGAGGTTCCCCATGTTTCTGACTCCGTCCGACACGGAAAAGCTGCTTTTGAATGTCGCCGGGATGGTGGCTCGTGACCGGCGGGCGCGCGGCGTGCGACTCAATTACCCGGAGGCCGTCGCGCTGCTCGCCTGCTGGGCGCTGGAACGGGCCCGCGAGGGTGCCCGCGTCAGCGACCTGATGGCCGAGGGGCGACAGGTCCTCACCCGTGCTGACGTGCTCGAAGGCATCCCGGAGATGCTGCATGACGTCCAGGTCGAGGCGACCTTCCCCGATGGGCGCAAGCTCGTCACGATCACCTCGCCGATCCCGTGATCCCCGGTGAGATCCGGACCGGGTCCGGCGTACTCAAAATAAATGACACCCGCACTCAACTTCATGTGACCGTGGTGAACGAGGGCGACCGCCCCATTCAGATCGGTTCCCATCTGCATTTCCCCGACGCAAATCCCGCACTTTCCTTCGACCGATCCCTTGCCGAAGGTTTCCGGCTCGATATTCCCTCCGGAACGTCCCTGCGTTTTGAACCCGGAGTCGGTGCCGAGGTCAGCCTCGTCGAACTGGGCGGCCGTCGGGCGGTGCCCGGCATCGTCGTGCCCGGCACCCGGACCGCACGAACGGACAACAGGTGACATGGCACAACTGACCCGAGCCGGCTACGCCTCGCTCTACGGACCCACCACCGGCGACCGCGTCCGCCTCGCCGACACCGGCCTCTGGATCGAGGTCGAGGAAGACCGCTGCTTCGGCGGCGACGAGGCCGTGTTCGGCGGCGGCAAGTCCCTCCGCGAATCCATGGGCCAGGCCACCACCTCGCGCGCCGGCGGCGCCCTCGACCTCGTCATCACCAATGTCGTCGTCCTCGACCACTGGGGCGTCGTCAAGACGGACGTCGGCGTCCGGGCGGGCCGGATCGTGGCCCTCGGCCGCTCCGGCAACCCCGACATCAGCGACGGCGTCCACCCTGACCTGGTGATCGGCCCCGGCACCGACGTGGTCTCCGGCGAGGGCCGCATCCTCACCGCAGGAGCCGTCGACACCCACGTCCACTTCCTGATGCCCGAGACCCTGCACGAGGCGCTCGCCACCGGCACCACTACCGTCATCGGCGGCGGCACCGGCGCCACCGAGGGATCGAAGGCCACCACGGTCACCCCAGGCGCCTGGAACCTCGCGATGATGCACCGCTCCCTGGACCGCGTACCGCTCAACATCATGCTGTTCGCCAAGGGTTCGACCGTCGGCGAGGAGGCCCTGCGCGAAGCGGCGCTCGGCGGCGCCGGAGGCTACAAGGTCCACGAGGACTGGGGCGCCACCCCCGCCGCCATCGACGCCGCACTGAAGGCGGCCGACGCCCACGGTCTGCAGGTCGCCCTGCACGCCGACAGCCTCAACGAGGTCGGCTACGTCGAAGGAACCCTCGACGCCATCGCCGGACGCGGCATCCACGTGTTCCACGCGGAAGGCGCCGGAGGAGGCCACGCGCCCGACATCATCACCGTCGCCTCCCACCCCAACATCCTCCCGGCGTCCACCAATCCGACCCTCCCGCACACCGTGAACACCGTCGCCGAGCACCTGGACATGCTGATGGTGTGCCACCACCTCAACCCGCGCGTCCCCGAGGACCTCGCCTTCGCGGAGTCCCGCATCCGCGCCACCACCATCGCCGCCGAAGACGTCCTGCACGACATCGGAGCCCTGTCCATCACCTCCTCCGACGCCCAGGCCATGGGACGCATCGGTGAGGTCATCTGCCGCACCTGGCAGGTCGCCCACACCATGAAGCAGCGCTTCGGCGACCGCCACAGCGACCTGCCCGCCGACAAGGCCCTGCCCGCCGACAACGAGCGCGCCCGCCGCTACGTCGCCAAGTACACGATCTGCCCCGCCGTCGCCCACGGCATCGACCACGTCGTCGGCTCCGTCGAACCCGGCAAACTCGCCGACCTCGTGCTGTGGGACCCGGCCTTCTTCGGCATCCGCCCCGCAGCCGTACTCAAGGGCGGCATGGTGGTGTACGCGCCCCTCGGCGACGCCAACGCCGCCATCCCCACCACCCAGCCCGTGCTGCTCCGCCCCACCGCCGCGGCCGGCGCCGCCCCGCACCTCTCGGTCAGCTTCGTCGCCCCGGCGGCCCTGGAGCACGGCCTCGCCGAACAGCTGTGCCTGGAACGGGAGTTGGTCGCGGTGCGGCCCACCCGCCACCTCACCAAGGCCGACCTGCCGAACAACACGGCGCTCCCCGACATCGATGTCGACCCGGAGACCTTCGCCATCCGGATCGACGGAGAGCTCGTCGAGCCCGCCCCGGCCGCCGAACTGCCGCTCGCCCAGCGGTACTCCCTGTTCTGATGCCGGGCCTGGCACCCCTCCTGCTCGGCGACGGCCGGCTCCCGGTCGGCGCGTACACCTACAGCGCCGGACTCGAACCGGCCGTCGCGGCAGGGCTCACCCGCGACCGTATTCCCGCACTGCTGCGGGCACGGCTGCGCACCGCGGCCGTCACCGAGGCGGCCGCAGCCGTCCTCGCCCTGCGGGCCGCCGGACAGGACCTGGTGGACTACGGTCCCGTACAACGGGCCCTGGCCGCCCGCACTCCCGCAGCGCCCCTGCGCGAGGCGTCGGCGGCACTCGGCCGCGGAGTGCACCGCCTCGCTCGCCGGCTGGCCCCGGACCGTCCGGCGGTCACCGCCCTGTCCGCGGTCCGGCCCCGCCCCCTGCGGCCGGTGACGCTCGGCGCCCTCGGAGCCGTCCTGAACGTGTCCGAGGAAGACCTGGCGCACGCGGTCGTCTACGACGAACTGCAGACCATCACCTCGGCGGCGCTCAAGCTGCTGCCCGGCGACCCCCTCGACACGGTCGCCTGGGTCCTCGCCGCCGAGCCGGACGCCACGGCCGCGGCGCACGAGGCCCTCGCCGTACGGACCCCGGCCGAACTGCCCGCCCGTACAGCCCCGCTCACCGAAGAGTGGGCGCTCCAGCACGCACGACGAGAACGGAGACTCTTCCTTGCCTGACCAGCAGCAGCCCACCCAGCAGCCACCCACCCAGCAGCAGCCCAACCAGCAGCAGCCCGGCGACCACCACGACCGGCCGACCGGCACCCCGCGCGCCCTCCGGCTCGGGGTGGCGGGCCCGGTCGGCACCGGAAAGAGCTCGATCCTCGCCACCCTGTGCCGTGAGCTGGCCGGTGAACTCGCCATGGCCGTGGTCACCAACGACATCTACACCGACGAGGACGCCCGCTTCCTCCGCTCGGCCGGCGTACTGCCCACGGAACGCATCCGGGCGGTGGAGACCGGCGCCTGCCCGCACACCGCGATCCGTGACGACGTCAGCGCCAACCTCGACGCCGTCGAGGACCTGGAGGAGGCGTACGGGCCACTCGACCTGGTGCTCGTCGAGAGCGGCGGCGACAACCTCACCGCCACCTTCAGCCCGGCGCTCGCCGACGCCCAGCTGTTCTGCATCGACGTGGCGGGCGGCGGCGACGTGGCGCGCAAGGGCGGCCCCGGCATCACCGGCGCCGACCTGCTGATCGTCAACAAGACCGACCTGGCGCCGTACGTCGAGGTCGACGTGGCCGCCATGGTCGCCGACGCCCGGAGCGCCCGCGGCGGTCTGCCGGTCCTCGCGCTCTCCAGGAAGGACCCCGGGTCGGTCGCCGAGCTCGCCGACTGGGTGCGGTCGGTGCTCGCCCGCCACCGCGACGGCACCCACATCCCCAGCGACCCGGGACCGATGGCACCCCACAGTCACGCCCCCAGTCACGCGCACAGCCACGCCCACAGCCACGACTCGTGACCCGGCACCCGAAGGCCGGCGCCGAGCCGGCCGACCCCACGGTCGTCACCGTGGAGCGCGCCCGCAACGGCAGCACCCTCGTCCGCGAACTGCGCCCCGGCGCCTTCCTCGCCCCCCGCCCCCTGCTCCCGGCCCCCGACCGCGTACGGATCGCCCTGGTCGGCACCCGGGCCGGGCTGCTCGCCGGCGACGATCTGGTGCTGCACATCTCGGTCGGCCCCGGGGCCCGCCTGGAGCTGGTGGAACCGTCCGGCCTGGTCGCCTACGACCACCGCGGCGGCACCTCCCGGTGGCGGGCCCGCGTCGACATCGCCGCGTACGGTGAACTGCACTGGGACGCCCGCCCGTTCGTGGTCTGCGACGGCGCCCGGGTGACACGGTCGATGGACGTCTCCCTGGCCGCCGGAGCGCGGATGCTGTGGCGGGACACCCTGGTCCTGGGACGCTCCGGCGAGCGAGGCGGCAGCGTCCGGGCAACCACCCGCGCCGCCTACGACGGTCACGACCTGCTGGTCGAGGACCTGGACCTGACGGACCCGGACGTACGCGAACTCCCCGGCGTCCTGGGGCCCCACCGCGTGATCGGTGCGGTCACCGCCCTCGGCTTCCGCCCGCAGGGCCCGCACCACCCGTACCGCATGGAGCTGGCGGGTCCTGCGGCACAGGTACGGCTCCTGGACACGGTGGCCCCGGAGATCGACGCGGAACTGGCCGCGGTCTGGGAGAACTGGCAGGCGGGGGTGTCGGGTGCGGGGTCGCCCGCCCCGGCTACCGGGCCGGCGCCGCCGCCGTCTGCTCCAGCTCCGCGGCACCGTCGTCCAGCCGGCGGCGAAGGCCGATCGCGTCCTCGGCCAGGGCCGTGACCAGCACCGCGGGACCGGACAGCGGAAGGACCGCGGTGTCCGGCCTGGCCGTGACAGCGGGCGGGCCGTCGTGCTCGGCGCTCCACCGCGGATCGACCACGAGAAGGGAACCCAGCGCCCGGCGCCCACCGGTGACGGCCGGCCCCTGCCAGCCGGGGGTGCCGGGGCCGACCGCCAGCTCCTGGTCGTACAGCGGCCGGTCTCCCTGGCAGACCCGGAGCCGCTGCCTGACGGTCCCGGGATGCTCCCCGTACCGGCCGAGCAGCAGCTCCTCGCGCAGCAGCAGACGCGCGCCCGGCTCCAGTACGACACGTGTGCTGCTGTGGTGGTCGCAGCCGCGCGCGGCGATGACCGGCTCGGGCAGCCACACCAGGGTGGCGTTCCGGCCCACCCGTACCGTCGTCCGGATCCGGGACGGCTCGCCGTGCGGACCGGGCAGGGCCAGGGTCGCCGACACGTCCCGCAGGACGAGGGCGGCGTCGGCGCCGACCTCTACGTGGAACCGCAGGTCGTCGCCGCCCAGGGGGCCGCCCGCGCCGGCCGCGCGGGAGATCCGGGCGGTGTTCTGGCCGGCCAGGCTCCAACGCCGCAGCGGCTCGGGGCCGGTGGCGATGGCGGGCCGCAGCAGCAGCGGGCCGTCCGACCGCAGCCGGGCGACCCGGCTGCGGCCCCGGCCGCCGGAACCCGCGGTGAGCGCGACCGCCAGTTCGGCGCGGGCCCGCATCAGCGGGCGGGCACGGTGAGGAGTTCGCGGACCCATGCGGCGACGGCGGTGGCGCCCGGGTCCTCGGTCAGGGAGGTGAACAGCACCGGCAGGTCGCCGCGCTGCGCGTGGGCGTCGCGGGCCATCACCGTCAGATCGGCGCCGACGTTCACCGCGAGGTCGGTCTTGTTGACGACGAGCAGGTCGGCCCGGGTGACTCCGGGGCCGCCCTTGCGCGGCACCTTGTCGCCGCCTGCCACGTCGACGACGAAGACCTGGCGGTCGACCAGACCGTAGCTGAACGTGGCGGTCAGGTTGTCCCCGCCGCTCTCGACCAGTACGAGGTCAAGGCGCGGGAGGCTCACCTGGAGCTCCTCGATGGCTTCCAGGTTGGCTGAGATGTCGTCCCGGATGGCGGTGTGCGGGCAGCAGCCGGTCTCGACGGCCCGGACCCGCTCGGCGGGCAGCACGCCATGGCGCAGCAGGAAGTCGGCGTCCTCGGTGGTGTAGATGTCGTTGGTCACGACCGCCAGCTCGTACTCGGCGCTCAACACGCGGCACAGCGCGGCCACGAGAGCGGTCTTGCCGGAGCCGACGGGGCCGCCGATCCCGACCCGCAGGGCCTGAACGGCCCGTCCCGGGGAGGACGGCGTCGTGTCCGCGGGGGACCGGGAGCCGTCCGGCTGCCGCTCGGACCGCTCTTGGTCGTACGTGTCGGATCGTGCGTGGTCAAGATGCAAAGAGACGCACCTCCCAGGTGGCGTGCAGTTGGGCGGAGATGTCAAGCAGCGGTGCACCCCGGGCCGGCAGATCCGCCGGGGTGTCGTGTGCCTGCGCGGCTGCGGCGGTGGCCACGGCGTCGAGCTGGTCGCCGAGCCGGGCGAGTACCGCGTAGACGGAGTAGGGGTCGAGCCCGAGCAGCCGGACAGCGGCGGTCGCCGGGACCATGACCGCGTCGTGTACGGCAGCCCAGGCGACGGCCTGCGGTTCCAGGTCGGCGACGGCCGCGACGGCACCCAGCGCGACCGGTTGGTGCGGGCCGCGCGGCGCGGCCGCGGCGAGCTCGTCGAGGGTGCTGTGCGGCCACACCCGCAGGGCGCAGCGCAGCAGTTGGCGGCCCAGTCGGCGGGACGCGGTGCGCAGGGCGGGGGACGGTGTGCGCGCCTCCAACTCGTCGTCGAGTCGGCTCAGTTCGGCGACGACAGAACCGCTCCCGGCCTGCGCCTCGCCGCCGGACCGCACCGCCGCGCAACCAGCGGCCGCGAACGCTGCGGCGACGTGGCCCACAGTTGCCACCCGACCGCGCAGAAACGCTTCCAGCCCGGCGAGGTCCTGTATGCCCTCCAAGGCGACAGCCGCCTCAAGCCCTCCGGAATGCGCGTGCGCCCCCGCGGGGAGACGCCCGTCGGCGAGCAGGAGCAGCGCGGCGAACGAGCCCTGTGCCGGCGGTGGTGGGGGACAGTCGGATCCGGTCGGCGCCGCTGGTGTCGCCGTGGTGGTCGATGCGGTCATCTAGAAGAGGAAGTAGCGCTGCGTCAGGGGCAGCTCGTGGGCGGGTTCGTGTTCGATCAGCTCGCCGTCGACGCGGACTCCGTACGTGTCGGGGTCGACCTCGATGCGGGGCAGCGCGGTGTTCTCGGGCAGGTCCGCCTTGCCCCGGCCGCGTACGCTCCGGACCGCCACGAGCGGGCGGGTGACCCGCGGGAGCCGCTCGGACAGACGGTCCTCGATCGCGGCCGGCGAGACGAACGCGACGCTGGTCGAGGCCGCCGACGGGCTCTTGGCGTTGAACCCGAGCCGCGGCAGGACCGGGTGCGGAGTGGGTACCGACGCGTTGGGGTCGCCGAGCGCGGCGGAAGCCGCCATGCCGCCCTTGAACACCATGGTCGGCCGCACTCCGAACAGGGCCGGCTGCCACAGCACCAGGTCGGCCATCTTGCCGGGTTCGACCGAGCCGACCTCGCCTTCCAAGCCGTGGGCGACGGCCGGACAGATGGTGTATTTCGCGATGTAGCGGCGGGCCCGGTGGTTGTCGGCCGGGCCGTCGCCCGGCAGTGACCCGCGCAGCGCCTTCATCCGGTGGGCGGTCTGCCAGGTCCGGGACACGACCTCGGCGATCCGGCCCATCGCCTGTGCGTCCGAGGACATGATCGACAGCGCGCCCAGGTCCTGCAGCACGTCCTCGGCGGCGATGGTGCCCGTCCGGACCCGGCTCTCGGCGAAGGCCAGGTCGTTGGGGACCTGCGGGTTGAGGTGGTGGGCCACCATCACCATGTCCAGGTGCTCGGCAATGGTGTTGTGCGTGAACGGCCGGGTGGGGTTGGTGGAGGCGGGCAGTACGTACGGCTCCGCAGCGATCCGGATGATGTCCGGAGCGTGGCCGCCGCCCGCGCCCTCGGTGTGGAAGGCGTGGAACGTACGGCCGCTGACCGCGGCGAGCAGATCCTCCACGAATCCGGCCTCGTTGAGGGTGTCGCTGTGGATCGCGACCTGCACTCCGGCCGCGTCGGCGACGGTCAGGGCCGCGTCGATCGCCGCGGGGGTCGCCCCCCAGTCCTCGTGGACCTTGAATCCCGCCGCCCCGCCCCGCAGTTGCTCCCACAGCGCGTCGTGGGAGACCGTGTTGCCGCGGGCCAGGAACAGCACGTTGACCGGCCATGGCTCGAACGACTCCAGCATCCGCTCCAGCCACCACGCGCCGGGGGTCGCCAGCGTCGCGAGCGATCCCTGGGTCGGGCCGGTGCCGCCGCCGACCACGGTCGTCGTGCCCGCGGCCAGGGCCTCTTCGAACATGTCCGGGCCGACGAAGTGCACATGCGTGTCGATCGTTCCGGCGGTGAGGATCATGCCGTTGCCCGCGGCGATCTCCGTCGACGGTCCGATGACCAGGTCGGGGTGGACGCCGTCCATGGTCTCCGGGTTGCCGGCCTTGCCCAGAGCCGTGATCCGGCCGTCGCGGATGCCCACGTCGGCCTTCACCACACCCCAGTGGTCCAGGACGACGGCGCCGGTGATGACCAGGTCGGGTGTCCCCTCCGCCCGGGTGGCCCGGGACTGGCCCATCGATTCGCGGATGGACTTGCCGCCGCCGAAGACCGCTTCGTCACCGCCGGCGCAGCGGTCCTCCTCGACCTCGATGAACAGATTGGTGTCCGCCAGGCGGATGCGGTCCCCGGTGGTGGGGCCGAACGCCGCCGCGTACTCCCGGCGTTGGACGTCAGCCATCGAGCGGCCCTCCGCACTCTCCCCGCAGCCCGGCGACGACGCGCTGTCCCGCGATCGGGATCAGCACCACCTCCACCAGCGCGCCCGGCTCGAACCGCACCGATCCGCCGGACAGCACGCTCAGCCGCCTGCCCCACGCCGCCTGCCGGTCGAACTCCAGCGCAGGGTTCGCCTCGGCGAAGTGGTAGTGCGACCCGACTTGTACGGGCCTGTCTCCCGTGTTGATCACGCGCATGGTGACCGTGTCCCTGCCTTCGTTGATCACCACCGGGCCGTCGCCGTAGAGGATCTCGCCGGGGACCAACGGCCGGTCGATGTGCGGCTGTTCGCCGGTGTAGTGGTGCCGAGGTGCTTGTCGCTCGCCCGTCCCGGCCCGCCGGGGGAGGCTCGGAGTGCTCGGACCGCTGTGCGGGTGCCGCGACGCGCCCTTGCGTCCCGAACCGCCCGGGTCGTCGCTGGGGTGCTCTCCGCGGGTCATGAGATCGGCCCCGTCACGGTGATCAGCTTGGTGCCGTCGGGAAAGGTCGCTTCCACCTGCAGCTGGGCGAGCATCTCGGGCACGCCCTCCAGTACGTCGTCCCGTCCGAGCACGTCACGGCCGGCCTCCATGAGATCGGTCACCGACCGGCCGTCCCGCGCGCCCTCCAACAGGAACGACGTGATCAGGGCCGTCGCCTCGGGAAGGTTGAGCTTCACACCGCGGTCCCTGCGCTCGGCGGCGAGCTTGGCGGCCATGTAGATCATCAGGCGCTCGCGCTCGTGCAGTGTCAGCAGCATCGGACCACGCTCCGCTCCAAGGGGTGCAACGAGCCGCCATCGAAACACCCCCTGCGCGCCCGCCCACCCGGACACGCCTTCACGACCGGCCGACGCACCCCCGGTTGGGGGACGGCACGGACCGGGGCACCCGCCGCGGGACTGCTCGTCCCCTGTGCACTCGTCGAATGTGCACTCCTCGAAGGTGCACTCCTCGAACGGCGGTGCCGAACACTCGGTTGCCGGTGCCGCGGGCACCGTACGAGAGCCCAGTTCAGCCCTGGGGCATCCCCTGGAACCAGGTGGTGGGCCCCTCCCCCGCCGCAAGCTTGATCCGATGCGTGCCGAACTCCTCCAGCGGCGGCAGCGCGTCGGGCTCGAACCAGCCCACTTCGAGCGACTCGTCGTCGTTCACGTAGCACTCCGTGGTCAACGCGCGGCAGCGCAGCGTGATGTCCATGAACTGGCAGACGTCGCCGTTCGGGTACCGGATCGGCTCTCGCGTCTCCACGAGTACGATCCGCTCGGCCTCGCAGCGCACCGCGGTCTCCTCGTACACCTCGCGCACCGCGCACTCGGCGGGCTGCTCGCCCGGCTCGGGGATGCCGCCGATGACCGCCCAGTTCCCGGTGTCGGAGCGGCGGCCGAGCAGCACTCTGCCCTCGTCGTCGAACACGATCGCGGTGACGCCCGGCAGAAACAGCAGCTGCTGCCCCGCCGAGGCGCGGATCTCACGAAGGAACTCAGGAATCGCCATGCCGTCGACCCTAACCGGCGCCTACGACACTCCCCGCCGTGCGCGCGAGCGCCCGCGCCGGACGAGCCTCAGGCCGCCCGACGCCGCGCCCTGACGGAACGCGCCAGGGCCCAACCGAGGCCGCCGGCCCCGACCGCGACGAGCAGCGCCTCCGGCAGGGCGCCCACGCGCGTGGCGACGGTCAGGGACGTGCGCTTCGGCACCTCGGCGACGAGGGTGTCCGCCACGAACATCCCCGTGTCCTGCGCGATCGACCCGTCGGGGCGGATCACCGCGCTGACCCCGCTGGTGACCGGAACCAGCACCGCGCGTCCGTGCTCGACCGCCCGCACCCGGTCCATGGCGAGCTGCTGGTACGTCATCTGGCTGCGCCCGAAGGTCGCGTTGTTGCTCGGCACGGACAGCACCTCCGCACCGGCCTCGACCTGGTCCCGCACGACCCCGTCGAACGCGGCCTCGTAGCAGGTCACGGGCCCGATTCCGGTGCCCGCCATGTCGAACACCACCGGCTTGTCGCCGGGGACGAAGCTGCCCGCGCGGTCCACGTCCTCGCTGAAGATCCGGAAGAAGCTCCGGTACGGCATGTACTCGCCGAAGGGCTGCAGCTGCCGCTTGTCGTACACCGCGCCCGGGCCGGTCTCCGGGTCCCAGAGGATCTGCCGGTTACGCGTGGTGCCGTCCTCCGCCGTGACGACGGCGCCGACGGAGATGGGCGCTCCGACGGCCTTGGCGGCCTTGTCGATCTCGGCGTACGCATCGGGGTTGACGTACGGGTCGATGTCCGAGGAGTTCTCCGGCCACACCACCAGGTCGGGCTTCACCTCGGCGTCGGCGAGCTTCATGGTCTCGCGCACGTGGTAGTCGAGCACTTCCCGCCGCTGCGCGTTGAAATCGAGCCCCATGCGGGGCACGTTGCCCTGGATGACGGCCACACGCGCGGTGCCGTTCTCCGCCTCGTTCGACACCGTCGGCAGCACCGCGGCCCCCGCGATCACCGGCGCGGCCGTCAACGCGGCCGCGGCGATCACGCCCCGGTCCCACACTCGCTTCACCGCGACGACGCGACGTGCGAGAGCGGCCAGCGCGAACCCGCAGAGCACGACCGCGAACCCGAGCAGCGGTGTCCCACCGATCGACGCGAGCGGCAGGAAGACGCCGCTGGGCTGCCCGAACGCGACCTTGCCCCAGGGGAAGCCGCCGAACGGGAAGCGGGCCCGCAGCGCCTCGTCGACGATCCACACGGCCGCCGCCCACAGCGGCCAGCCGGGCAGCCGCGTCACGAAGGCGATGCCTGCCGCACCCAGAGCCACGAACAGGGCCTCCGTGACGGCCAGCGCCAGCCAGGGCAGCGGCCCGACGTCGACACCCGTCCAGGACAGCAGCGGCACCAGGAAGCCGAGCCCCATGAGCAGGCCGAGGCCGAAGCCGGCGCGCGCCCGGCGCCCGTGCACGGCGAGGCCGAACAGGGCGAAGGCGATCGGTGCGAGCCACCAGAGCTCGCGCGGCGGGAACGCTGCGTACATGAGCAGCCCCGACGCCACGGCGGCCACGGGCGGCACGAACCGCCGCAGCAGCTTGTCGCGCACGGAGCGCTCGGGTTGCGGTTCCTGCGGTCCCGGCACGTCGGTGGAGGTCGTGGTGGCTGTCACCTCGCGGAGTCTACGGCGCGGCACTGACATGCGGACATGGTGGTCCAGGCCACCCACCCGGCCGGGCGGCGCCGGTCGGAGGGCAGCACGCGCGTGAGTACGTGATCGCGGGTTCGCGCTGACCTCGGTCGGCGCCACGGCCACGGTCGGCAACACCTTGAGCTTCGCGGCGGTGACCGTCGGTGCGGGTGCCCTGGCGGGGCTGGTCACGGCGCGTCGCCTGCGCGAGGAGCTGTCGGACGAGGCGCCTACTGCGGCCACGAGATCAGTCACCACAACGTAGGTGCACGATTTCGCCACCGGCACCGGCACCGGCACCAGCGGCGGCACCACACCGGCATCCCCAACAGCACCCACACCGTCACCGCGCGTCAGCGTGAGCCTGCGCCTGCGCCTGCGCCTGCGCCTGCGCGTGAACGTCAGAAACCCGCCGCAGGCCCCGTCGAGCGCATCCGCAACCGGTCCTGGATGACGCGCACCGCCGACTCCGCGTCGTCCACGGTGACCGTGAACTTGTGCCCGTCACCGAGGTTCAGCACCACGGCCTCGCCCCGCCGCACGATCACCGCCGTGCCCTTCTCCGGCCGCCAGCGATAGCCCCAGCCGCCCCACTGGCGCGGGCACACCTGAGGAGCGACTTCGGCGTCGACGATGTGCGACAGCGGGATACGGCGCCGGGGCAGACCGATGTGACCGCAGCGCACCTCGATCGATTCCTCGTCGACGCGCACAGCGACGTGGACGAACGCGAGCGTGCCGAACAGCATGAGGAGTCCGGCGGCCACGCAGCCGACCACGGCCATCACCAGCGCCCCGCTTCCCGAGGTCCAGGACGAGCCGACGGCGAGCTGGATGCCGAGCGCCAGGCAGGCGGCGCCCGCGAGGGCGAGCACCCACTGCAGGCGGTTGCTCGCGTGTCCGATCCAGACTTCCGGCGGGCGCTGATCGGCGCCCCGCGCGGTGTGCGGATGGTGCCTCATACCGAAAAGGCTACTCGTGTCCCACTCCGCAGGCAGGTGCGCACCGAGCGTGACCGCGCCTCCTCCGAGGCGGCGTGACCGCCCTCCCTTGAGGGGTCAGCGAGCGGTGCTGAGCTGCCCGAGCAGGCGTCCCTCGGCGTAGTTGAGGGCCGGTCCCGGCAGGGCTGACTCGCGGCCGCTGAGCAGCACCGTGAGCGACCCGGTGGGCTCGGCGTCCGGCTGGGCGGGAACGTCGACGCGGCGCAGCGCCTGGGCCGCGACGGCGCCCGCGCTGCCGTGGAACGCGAGCGGCGGCTGCCCCGGCTCCTGCAGCGCGGCCCGGATGCGCCCGGCGACGAGTTCGTAGTGGGTGCAGCCGAGGACGACGGCGTTCACCCCGGGCGGTGTGAGCGCGGCCGCCGCGGCGATCGCGGTGTCGATGGCGCTCTCGTCGGCCTGCTCCACCGCGTCGGCGAGGCCGGGGCAGGGCACTTCGGTGACGTCGACGCCGTCCGCGAACTTCCGGATGAGCCCGCGCTGATAGGGGCTGCCGGTGGTGGCGGGCGTGGCCCAGATCGCGACCGGTCCCCCGCCGGCGGCGGCGGGCTTGATGGCCGGCACCGTGCCGATCACCGGAAGCTGCGGCTCCAGTCGGGCGCGCAGCGTCGGCAGGCTGTGTACGGACGCCGTGTTGCAGGCGACGATCAGGGCGTCGGGCCGCTGCGCCGCGGCGGCCTCGGCGGCGAGGAGTGCGCGCTGCGTCAGGTCCTCGGGCGTACGCGGGCCCCAGGGCATTCCGTCGGGGTCCGACGAGATGACGAGGTCGGCGTCGGGCCGCAGGCGGCGCACCGCCGCGGCGGCCGGGAGGAGTCCGATTCCGGAGTCGACTAGCGCGATCTTCACCCGGTCACCATAGTCGATCGCCCTTGCGGGCCCTGCCCTGTGGGGCAGACTCCCGGGGATGAGCGCAGTTGCGTGCACCGCCCTCGTGTCCCTGGCTGCCTGGCTCTGGCTGCTGCTCGGCCAGGGCCTGTTCTGGCGTACGGATCTGCGGCTGCCGCCGCGCCGCGAGCCCGCGGACTGGCCGTACGTGTGCATCGTCGTGCCCGCGCGGGACGAGGCCGCGGTCCTGCGGGAGAGCCTGCCGTCGTTGCTCGCGCAGGACTATCCAGGACGTGCCGAGATCGTCTTCGTCGACGACGGAAGCTCGGACGGTACGGGCCGTCTCGCGCGCGCCCTGGCCGACCGGCACCGGGGCCTGCCCCTGACGGTGACGTCACCGGGTGAGCCGCCGGCGGGCTGGACGGGGAAGCTGTGGGCGGTGCGGCACGGAATCGCCTGCGCGCGTGCGACGGACGACCGGAAACCGGGACCACGCGCGCGTGCGACGGCCCGCGAGTACCAGCACGACGCGGCCGCGGGGGTGCCGGAGTACCTGCTCCTCACGGACGCGGACATCGCCCATGAGCCGGACAGCCTGCGGGAGTTGGTGGCCGCGGCGCGTTCCGGCGGCTTCGACCTCGTGTCGCAGATGGCCCGGCTCCGGGTGGTGAGCGCGTGGGAGCAGCTGGTCGTCCCGGCGTTCGTGTACTTCTTCGGGCAGCTGTATCCGTTCCGGTGGGTGGCGAGGCAGGGCGGGCGGACGGCTGCCGCCGCGGGGGGCTGTGTGCTGCTGCGTACGGACGCCGCCGAGCGCGCGGGGGTGCCGGAGGTGATCCGGCACGCGGTGATCGACGACGTGGCCCTCGCGGGCGCCGTGAAGCGCAGCGGCGGCCGGATCTGGCTCGGCCTCGCGGAGCGGGTGGACAGCGTGCGCCCGTATCCGCGTCTCGCCGACCTGTGGCAGATGGTGTCGCGCAGCGCGTACGCCCAACTGCGGCACAGTCCGGCCCTGTTGGCCGGCACGGTGCTCGGGCTCGCGGTGGTGTACCTGGCGCCGCCGGTCACGTTGGCGGCGGGGCTGGTCATGGATGAGCCGGTCGCCGTGGCAGCCGGGGGCGGCGCGTGGCTGATCATGACGGTGACGTATCTGCCGATGCTCCGCTACTACCGCCGGACGCTGTGGCTGGCGCCGCTGCTGCCGATGACGGCGCTGCTCTATCTGTTCATGACGGTGGACTCGGCGATCCGGCACCACAGAGGAAAGGGTGCCGCGTGGAAAGGGCGCACCTATGAGCGCCCGGACCGCGGCGAGGCAGCCGCGGGCCGGTGACGTCCGCTATTTCCGCCCAGGGGTCCAGTTCATGCCCCAGCCGTACGCGTGGTCGAGGGTCCGCTGCATGCTGACGCCGCGCTCCGGCACCAGATAGGCGGCCTCGCGGCGCACAACGAGGTCGCCGCCCTCCTGCGTGAGCAGGGCGAGCGCGCACACGGTTGACGGCACCGTGCACTCGTCCAGGTGAAAGTCGACGGGGGCGCCGTGCTGCGGGGAGAGGGTGACGGTGGCGTTCAGGTCGGCGAAGCTGCGGGCGCCCTCGTAGATCATCACGAAGATGAGGATCCGCTTGAAGTCGTGCGCGTGGTCCAGGTTGATGGTCAGGTTCTCGCCACTTGAGCGCGCGCCGGTGCGGTCGTCCGCGTCGAGATGGAGGTACGGGGGCTCGTGCAGGGCGCCGAAGGTGTTGCCGACCGCCTGGACGACTCCCTTGCGGCCGTCGGCGAGTTCGTAGAGCGCGCCCAGGTCGAGGTCGAGGCCGCCCGCCTGGGCGGCGGCGACGGCCTGGTTGAGCTTGGCCATCAGCCCCTTCGCCTGCGGCGGCTTGCGGACCTGCCAGTTGAGGTTGACCCGCATCGCGCCCGACGTACCGCCCTGCTTGGTCAGGGAGACGGCGGGGGACTCCTTCGTGAGCGTCACCTTGTTGAGGCTGACCGGGGCGGCGGGCGCGGCGGGCACGGCAGCGGGCGGCGTGGGCACCGCAGGGGCCGGGGCGGGCACGGCGGGCACGGCGGAGGCGGGAGGGGCGGGCGAGGGCTGCGGGGGCGACGAGGGCGGCGTGGCCTGCGGCTCGTCCACGGCGATCCCGAAGTCCGTGGCGAGGCCCGCGAGTCCGCTGTCGTAGCCCTGGCCGACGGCGCGGAACTTCCAGGCGCCCTGACGGCGGTAGAGCTCGCCGAGCACGAAGGCCGTCTCCGCGGACGCGTCCCCGCTGTCGTAGCGGGCGAGTTCGGCGCCGTTCGCCGCGTCGAGCAGCCGGACGTGCAGGCCGGGGATCTGTCCGAAGGTGCCGCCGTCGGCCGACGCGGCGAGCACGACGGTCTCGATTTCGGGCTCCACGCGCGCGAAGTCGACGACGAGCGCATCGGTCACCTGGCCGCCCGCGGTCCGCTTGCCGTCGTGCCGTACCGCCCCGGAGGCGTGGTCGGCCTGGTTGTAGAAGACGAAGTCGCTGTCGGAGCGCACCTTTCCGGATACGAGGAGCAACGCCGAGGCGTCCGCGTCCGGTACGCCGGGACCGGACCGCCAGCCGATTTCGACGCGCACGGCCGGTGCGGGCACCGGAACATTCGATCCCTTGGGCATTGACATGTCCGCTCCCCTTGCGAGTGACCGGGTCCGGAAGGGTTCATGAACGGCCGCACGGAAGCGACCGATTAATTACAGCCAACCTATTCCCCGAGGATCCGCGCGGCCCCACTCGGGGGATCGAAGATCACTGGTCAACCGCCGGTAACGCGCGCTTTACACGATCAACACCATCAAGGGCGACCGTTTTTTGCCGAGTTCGCTCGGATTGGGGACGCCTGGTCACTGTCGGCACGTGAAGCAACCCTCTTATCGGTCTCCCCAACCAGCACATCTTGGGCTTAACTTATGTGCCATGACCTCCCCCCGCTCCACCTATGGCGGCGGTTACTACTCCGCGCCGTCCTTCCCGGACACCCCGATCTATGACTCGCTCGTGGCCGAGCGCGGCACTCCGCAAATCGCCCCGATCCGGGTCCCCTCCGCGTACGACACCGGAAGCAGCCTGCCGGCGTTGCCGGCCCTGCCGGCCGCGCCCTCCCCGCAGACCTCCTCCTACGGCTATCCGTCGCAGCAGCAGGCGCCGACGCAGCCCGCGCCCGCCGCGCACATCCCGCAGCAGGCCACCGCCCCGCGCGGGTACGGGGCCGGACAGCCGCAGCAACAGCGGCCGTTCGGCGGCGGCACGGGCTACGAAGCGATGCGACCGGCGACGCCCCGCCCCGCACCGGCGCCCAACCCGCACGACGACCCGTACTACCGCCAGCACCCCGGCCGCGGGTACTGAAGGGCCGACCGGATCCGGGGCTGTCAGTGCCTCCTGGCAGGATGGCCCCATGCCGAACCCAACGCTGCGCTCGATCCACATCCATCCGCTCAAGTCGGTGCAGGGTCATGCCACGGCGGAGGCCGTCGTGGAGCCCTGGGGGCTCGCCGGTGACCGCAGGTGGATGGTGGTCGAGCCGGACGGCCGGTCCATCACCCAGCGCCAGCAGCCACGGCTCGCACTCGTGACCGCCGAACCACTGCCCGGGGGCGCCCTCCGGCTGACCGCGCCGGGGCGCGAGCCGCTCACCGTGCCGGTGCCCGACGCCTCGCGCACGGTCCCGGTCGAGGTGTGGCGGGACAAGGTGGCGGCAGTGCCCGCCGGGGAGCCCGCGAGCGCCTGGCTGAGCGACTGGCTCGGCACCGCGATACGCCTGGTGCACCTGGACGACCCGGCCCACCGCCGCCCCCTGGACCCCGGGTACGCGCAGCCGGGCGAGACGGTCAGCTTCGCCGACGGCTTCCCGCTCCTGATCGCCGCGCTGTCGTCCCTCGACGCCCTCAACTCCCTGATCGAGCAGGGTGATCATGCCGACGAGGGCCCGCTTCCCATGAACCGCTTCCGGCCCAATGCCGTCGTCGACGGCACCGCGCCCTGGGCCGAGGACGAGTGGTCCCGCATCGCCATCGGCGAGGTTCCCTTCCGCGTCGCCAAGCCCTGCGGCCGCTGCGTCGTGACGACCACGGACCAGCGCACCGCCGAGCGCGGCAAGGAGCCGTTGCGTACCCTCGCCCAGCACCGGCGCTTCGGTGACCAGCTGGTCTTCGGCCAGAATCTGGTGCCCGAGACCACCGGCACGATCCGCGTCGGCGATCCGGTGAAGATCCTCGAATAGCGCGGCCCACAGGGGGAACCCGCCACGGTGCAACCGGTCGTCGACCTTCGTCGGCCCTCTCCGGGGTCCAGGCGGAACCGCGCACGAAGGAACCGCACACGAAGGAATAGCGCACGAAAGAACCGCGCACAGAACCCGAAGGTGAGACCACCGACGAGGCATCGGCGACCACTCACCACAACAACCGCACGGCACCGGCCCGATCCGGAGCGTCGCCGCCTCCCGCCCCGGGGTGTGGCCGAAAGCGTCCAGGCGCACACTGGGCAAGAGGCGGTACGGAACCCAGGTCCGTGAAACGCGGCCACCGGGCACCGGAGCCGGTCCGTCGCAAGCGCGGCCGGCTCGCAGGGGACCGGACAGGTGCGCGGACCCGCCGCCGGGAAGGGTGATTTCGCTCTCTCTCGGCGCGACCCGCGCTTGGACCGTGCCGTTGGCGGTAATGACGGACGCGGAAGGGGGAGGTGCTGGATCGTGCGGGCGATCGCGGGACTCTGGCGCTGGCGGCACAATCCGCTGCGCCGTACAACGGATTTCGTGGAGGCCTTGGTGGCCCTTGCGGCCGCAGTGCTCATCGCGGTGGCCGCTCCGTTCGTCGGCTCACTCGCGGGCGGTCTCACTCAGGACGCCCTGCACGAAGCGGTGCGGGCGCAGCACGAGAGCCGCCACAAGGTGACGGCGACCGTGGTCAGCACCGTGACACAGCCGCCCGTCGACCCCGACCCGGAAACCGCCACCGCGCGTGACGGCCATCGCCGCGTCGTCGCCAACTGGACGGCTCCCGACGGCCAACAGCGCTCCGGCACCGTGACGGCGGCCGCCGTCGCCGCCCCCGGCGACCTGGTCCCGCTGTGGACCGACCGGTCCGGCCGGCCGGTCGCACGCCCGATGGACCCCGGCACCGCCACCGTGCACGCCGTGCTCGCCGGGCTCGGCGTCGCCGCGGCCACCGGAGCGACCATCGAGGGCGTGCGCCGGCTCGTCCTGTGGCGGCTGGTCTGCCGCCGGTACGCGGCCTGGGACCGCGAGTGGGCGGCCGCGGGGCCGGACTGGGGCCGTACGGGCACCGGAAGTTGACAACGGCCGTAACGGCACCGGAACTCCACCCACGCCGAACTCCCCTGCCCGCAACACCCGGTGACCCGCCCCGTACGCCTTGCGCATAGGCCCGACACCGCACCGTCACCACACCTCCCCGCGCCCGCCCGGCGGGTTGTCCACAGACCGGGGTGAGCGGTCAACTCCCGTCCCCCACGCACGCTACGGTGGACGCCTGTCCGACGGATCGCACGAGGTGGGGGCACGACAACGCCATGGCACAGGGCACGGTCCAGGTGACGCACACCGGCACTTCGCGGTGGCGGCGCCGCACGGGCGAGTACGGATCGCTCGCCGCGGCCCTAGAGGCGGCGGGCGACGGTGACGTGCTGACCGTGGCCCCCGGGACGTACCGCGAGAACCTTGTGGTGCAGCGGGCCGTGACGCTGCGTGGCCCCGAAGGGTCCCCCGGATCGGTGCGGATAGCGCCCGCCGACGGAGTGCCGCTGACCCTGCGTGCCTCGGCCGTCCTTCAGGACCTCCAGTTCGAGGGGCAGGACGCGGCGGCGCCCGCGCTGCTCGTCGAGGACGGTGCGCCCGAGCTGGTCGACGTGCGGATCGTCACGCGGTCCGCGGCCGGCCTCGAAGTGCGCTCGGGGGCACGGCCGACGGTGCGGCGCTGCACGGTCGACAATCCCGCGGGCATCGGCATCGCCGTGCTCGACGGCGCGGGCGGCGTCTTCGAGGAGTGCGAGGTCGTCGCGGCCGGGCCGAGCGGCGTGACCGTGCGCGGGGGCGCGCACCCGCGCCTTGAGCGCTGCCGCGTGCACCACGCCTCCGGCACGGGCATCTCGGTCACCGGCGAGAACTCCCAGCTGGAAGGCCTGGGTTGTGAGGTGTACGAGGTCAAGGGCACCGGCGTGCAGATCACCGGCCGGGCCGGCGCACACCTCACGGACTGCGAGGTGCACCGCACCAGCGCGGACGGCATCACGCTCGACACGGACGCGGTGCTGACGCTCGCCGACTGCCGGCTGCACGACATCCCGGAGAACGCGATCGACCTGCGCTCCCGCTCCGTGCTCACCCTGACCCGGTCCACGATCAGCCGCTTCGGGCGCAACGGCCTGTCCGTATGGGACCCGGGCACGCGCGTGGACGCCAACCAGTCGGAGATCCACGACAGTACGGGCGACTACCCGGCGGTGTGGGTCAGTGACGGCGCCACTGCGGTGCTCGACGCCTGCCGGGTGCGGGACGTACCGGACGCGCTGTTCGTGCTTGACCGGGGCTCACGCGTGGACGTCGTGGACAGCGACCTCGCGCAGGTCCGCAACACGGCGGTGTCGGTGAGCGACGGCGCCATCGCGCAGCTGGACGACTGCCGGATCCGCGAGGTCGCCACCGGCGCCTGGTTCCGCGACCACGGCAGCGGCGGCACCCTCTCCGGGTGCACGATCGACGGCGCGCAGACCGGCGTCATCGTCACCAAGGGCGCCGATCCGACGGTGGAGCGCTGCGAGGTCACCTCTCCTTCGGAGGCAGGGTTCTATGTGTCGGCCGAGGGGCGCGGCAGTTTCGTCAACTGCCGGGTGACGGGCAGCGGCGGCTACGGCTTCCACGTCCTCGACGGCTGCCGGGCCACGCTCCGCCGCTGCCGTACGGAGCGCTGCGCGCGCGGTGGTTACGAGTTCGGGGACGGCGGCGCCCAGGCCGCGGGCGGCACGGGAGGGCCTCAGGTGGAGGACTGCACGAGCGACGAAAGCGGCGGGGTGCGCCCGCCGTCCCCGGCCGGGCCCGTGGTGCAGCGGGCCACCCAGTCCGCGGGGCTGTTGGGCGGTGTTCCCGAGCAGCGGCCGGCGGAACCGGTGTCCGAGCCCGCAGAGGAAGAGGTGCGCAGCTCGCAGGACGTCCTCGGCGAGCTCGACGCGCTGGTCGGCCTGGACAGCGTCAAGCGCGAGGTGCGCGCCCTCACCGACATGATCGAGGTCGGCCGCAAGCGTCAACTGGCCGGCCTCAAGGCCGCGTCGGTCCGCCGCCACCTGGTCTTCACGGGCTCGCCCGGCACCGGAAAGACGACGGTGGCGCGGCTGTACGGCGAGATCCTGGCCTCGCTCGGCGTGCTCGACAAGGGCCACTTGGTGGAGGTGTCCCGGGTCGACCTGGTCGGCGAGCACATCGGTTCGACGGCGATCCGTACGCAGGAGGCGTTCGAACGCGCGCGTGGCGGCGTGCTGTTCATCGATGAGGCGTACGCGCTGTCCCCGGAGGACTCGGGGCGGGACTTCGGGCGCGAGGCGATCGACACGCTGGTGAAGCTGATGGAGGACCACCGGGACGCGGTCGTGGTGATCGTCGCGGGCTACACCGCCGAGATGCAGCGCTTCCTGTCCGTCAACCCCGGTGTGGCGTCCCGCTTTTCACGCACCATCACCTTCGGCGACTACGCGCCGGAGGAGCTGCTCCGCATCGTGGAACAGCAGGCCGACGAGCACGAGTACCGCCTCGGCAGCGGCACGGACGAGGCGGTCCTGAAGTACTTCACGGAGCTGCCGAAGGGCCCGGCGTTCGGCAACGGGCGGTCCGCGCGCCAGACCTTCGAGGCGATGGTGGAGCGGCACGCGGGCCGGGTCGCGCAGCTCGCCGACGCCAGTACGGACGACCTGACGCTGCTCTACCCGGAGGACCTGCCCGAGCTGCCCTGACGGGGCTCCGCGGCACCGGCTGCGGGGTCGGCGGCCGCCACCGGGTCGGCCGCCACCGGGTCGTCCACCGGGTCGGCCTCCGGCGGGTCGGCCTCCGGCGCCGTTGCGTCACCCCGTGGCGCGGGCAGCTCGGCGGGGTGGTGCGCCCCTGACGCGTGCGGCCGGTCGTCGCCCACGCAGTCGTGGCTGGGCTCACGACTCGCTCCGGGGCGAAGCCGGGCCAGGAGGGTGCCGCGGACCCGGGCGAAGACGGGGTCGGCCTGGTAGTCGCCGTGGCCGAGGATCGGGGCGGGCAGGGGCTGGCTCTCCGTACGGCCGTAGGCGAGGGGGTCCTTGAGGGGGGCGTGGTCGACGTCGGGGCCGCAGGCGCCGGGCAGGCCGATGGGGCCGCCGATGGGGTCGGTGGGGCGGTGCAGGTTGCGCCAGCAGTCGACCTCGCGGTGCAGGGACATCAGGGCAGCGGGCCCGAAGTGGGCGGGGAACCAGCGGCCGTACAGGCGCTGCAGCGGTGAGCCGTAGGTGAGCAGGGCGACGCGGCGGCGCACCGACGGGCTCAGCTGCCAGAGCGCGGAGGCGGCGAGGACGCTGCCCTGGGAGTGGCCGGAGATGACGAGGCGGCCGCCGGTCTGCCGGGTCCAGGTGGCCATGCGCCAGGTCAGGTCGGGCACCGCACGCTCCGCGTAGCAGGGCGGCGCGAAGGGGTGGGCGGCGCGCGGCCAGAACGTGCCGACGTCCCACAGGATGCCGATGGTGCGGCGGGCCGAGGGGTCGCGGTAGGCGCGCCGGCCCCAGGTGACGAAGAGGATGAAGCCGAAGCCGATCAGCCAGGAGCCGAGGGCCTGGGTGGTGTCGGCTACGCCCTCGACGAACGCCGGGGTGCCTTCGGCGGCCTCACCGGGCACCTGCCTGGTCGACCAGGCGCCGAGGAGCGCGGCGGCGCCGAGCAGCAGGGTGAGGGCGGAGACGATGCCGACGAGGACCGGGGCCCGGTCGGTGAGGGCGGCACGCGCGCGGGTGCCCGCGATGCGGCGGGTGCGCTCGGTGTCGGGCCGCTCGCCCGCGTAGTCCAGCGGTACGCGGGCGACCTCGCGGCGGCTGCGGCGGCGGGTGCGCAGGGCGAGGACGACGGCGAGGAGCAGGACGGCGACGAGGAGGACCGGGATCACGGCTGCCTGCCAGGACAGGACGACGGGCGGGCCGAGGAAGGCGGCGCCGTCCGCCGCGGGCGTGCCGCCTCCGTCCAGCCAGTCGCCGACGCGCTGGGCGACGCCGCCGGACATGACGCCGCCGAGGGCGCACGCCAGCATCGCCACGGCGGGCCCGCCGACACCTCCGAGTACCGTGCCGGGCACGGCACTTCGGCGGTGCAGCGCCCAGGCGACCGCGGCCATCGCGAGGACGATCAGACCCTGCACGAGGGCGATCACGCCGAACGTCTCGTCGCCCGGCAGCCGGCCCGACGAGCGCCACGCGGGGCGGTCCCACCCCGCGTAGACGACGGCGAGCCCCAGGACGGCGAGCGCCCCGAGGGGCAGGATCCGGACGACCCGGTCGAGGTGTTCGTCGAAGGTGGACTCGCTGCGGCCGCGGCGGCAGACGACGGCCACGACGGTCACGGCGCCGAGGGCCAGGACCGCTTCGAGCAGCACGCCGAAGGCGTGCAGGGCGCCGTTGCCCGCGGAGCGGTCGTAGCGGGCGGCGGAGGTGCCCACGGCGGCGGCGACGGTGAGCAGGCCCGCGGCGGTGTGCGCGGCGCGCAGGCGGGCGACGAGGCGCCGCCCGTACCAGAAGCCGGGGCGGCTGAGCGCGCTGCGCGTGCCGTCCTCCTCGGGCTCGTCCTGGTGCGGCAGGGGCTGCTGGGACTCGTACGCGCTCCAGGTGCGCTGCGAGAGGTACCAGAGCAGGGCGGTGAGGGCCGCGGGGGCCAGGGCGGCCAGGGCGAGGCGGCGGCCGGGCTGGGTCCACCAGCCGGTGCCGCTCTCGCTGGGCGCGAGGAAGGTGAGCCAGGCCCGGCCCTCGGCGCACGCGCGCGTGCCGGCGCACTGCCAGGCGGTCAGGTCGAGGGCGACCTCGCAGGCGGCGGCGACCAGGAGCACGGTGAGGGTGAGGGCGACGAGCCGCACGAGCATCCCGTAGGCACTCACCGCGCGGCGCATGCCCTTGGCGGTGGGGCGCATCCAGTGGGCGAGGTTGACCACCATGAACGGCAGCAGCAGCAGCCACAGCGCGCGGGCGCCGTCGCCGGAGGTGAGGTTGGACCAGACGTACGCCTCGGCGACCGGCTCGTCCGCGTAGTCCTCGGGGCGCTGCTCGGCGTCGACGTCGTCCGCGCGGCGGTGGACGGCGGCGGTCTCGTCGCCGGTGATGCGCACCGTGCTCGGGTCGTTCAGCATCTCCTGCGGGGTGGTGCCGCCGACGCCGTGGACGAGGAGTTCCAGGGCGACGCGGTCGCCGCTCGCGTCGGGTGCGGGCTCGGGCGGCGGCTGGTCCTGCCGCCGCTGTTCGGCTGTGTCGTTCGCGCGCCCCACTGGTCCCCCGACCCCCCGTGATTCTGCATGTGACGGTGCGGTACAAGCATCCTCGTTCGCGGCCCCGCTGGGCACCCCTCGTCACGGAATCTCCCAAAGGTGTACGGTCCCGCCGCACGTACGGCCGACGGCAGCGCTGTCAGTGCCGCGTGCGAGGATGAAATCGCTCGTGCCGGACCGCTTGCCGAGGGGTGCGCACGAGGGCCGAAGGCCGAGAACCGTACGCGACGGAAGGACCGGGACCGGGCGTGAGCGAGAACCAGAACCTGCTCGCGGAGCAGCGCCGCGCCCTGATCCTCGACGAGGTCAGACGCCGGGGCGGGGTGCGGGTCAACGAACTCACCCGCAAGCTGGGCGTCTCCGACATGACGGTGCGGCGCGACCTGGACGCGCTGGCGCGGCAGGGCGTCCTGGAGAAGGTGCACGGGGGCGCCGTCCCGGTCGTCGACGCCAGTACGCACGAGCCGGGTTTCGAGGCCAAGTCGGGGCTTGAGCTGAGCGCGAAGGAAGACATCGCGCGTGCGGCGGCCGCGCTGGTGGCCCCGGGCAGCGCCATCGCCCTGTCGGGCGGCACGACGACGTACGCGCTGGCCCATCAGCTGGTGGACGTTCCGGAGCTGACGGTCGTGACCAACTCCGTCCGGGTCGCGGACGTGTTCCACACGGCGCAGCGGCTGGCCGGCCAGGGGCAGGCCGGGGCCACGGTGGTGCTGACGGGCGGGGTGCGCACGCCGTCGGACTCCCTTGTGGGCCCGGTCGCGGACCAGGCGATCCGTACGCTCCACTTCGACCTGCTGTTCCTCGGGGTGCACGGCATCTCGGTGGAGGCCGGGCTCTCCACGCCGAACCTCGCGGAGGCGGAGACGAACCGGAGTCTGGTGCAGTCCGCGCGCCGCGTCGTGGTGGTCGCGGACCACACCAAGTGGGGCACGGTGGGCCTGAGTTCGTTCGCGACCCTCGGCCAGGTCGACACCTGGGTGACGGACGGGGGGCTGCCGGCGGAGGTGCGTACGGAGGTCTCCGAGCGGCTCGACCGGCTGGTCGTCGCGGGCGAGGACGCTGCGGGCGAAGACGCTGCAGACGAGGAAGGCGCGGGCGAGGAAGCGGCGGGCGAGGAAGCGGCGAGCGTGGGCGAAGGTGCTGGTGAAGGCACGGGTGTAGGTACAGCTGAAGGTGCGGGTACAGACATCTGACGGTCCGACAGCTAGGGTGACCGGGCCCGACCGACCGAACGACCGCCGTTCCCGCTGGGGGTGCTGAGTCCATGGCCCGCCAACTGAGCCCCGTGGGGCTTGAGTTCATCGACACCGCTCCGGTGCGCCTGGTGTTCGCCCGGCAGCTGTCCGCGCCGCCCGCCGCCGTGTACCGGGGGCTCGCCGAGGACGTGACGGGCTGGCCCGCGTGGTTCAGGGCCGTGACGCTGTGCCGGCCGACGGCCGGTGGCGCGGGCCGCGAGGTGAGGCTGGTCGGCGGCGGGCGTTTCCAGGAGACGATCCTGGCCACCGACCCCGTCGAGCGGTACGCGTACCGCGTGGACACCGCGAACGCCCCCGGCCTTCGGGCCCTCGCCGAGGAGTGGCTGCTGACCCCGGCGGGGAACGGGACGCGGGTGCAGTGGAGCTTCGCCGCGGACGGGACCGCCGTGCTGCGCGCCCTGCTGAAGGCGGCGAGGCCGGGCCTCGGCCGGTCGTTCCAGGATGCCGCGAGCCGCCTCGACAAGCGGATCGCGGCGAACTCCACACGGAGTTGAACCCCCTGGGGGCTGTCTCCCTGGAGGCCGCCTCCCCGGCGCCGTCTCTCCAGGGGTCGTCGCCCGCTAGTCCGGCCACACCCCGGTCGCGAGCAGGGAGTCGATCGCTGCGGTGTACGGGCGGATGTCCAGGCCCTGTTCGGCGAGCCAGGTGTCCGAGTAGTACTTGTCGAGGTAGCGGTCGCCCGGGTCGCAGAGGAGGGTGACGACGCTGCCCGTGCGGCCCTGGGCGACCATCTCGGCGACGATCTTCAGGGCGCTCCACAGGCCGGTGCCCGTCGAACCGCCCGCCTTGCGGCCGATGGCCTGTTCCAGGGCGCGTACGGCGGCGACGCTGGCCGCGTCCGGGACCTTCATCATCCGGTCGATCGCGCCGGGCACGAAGCTGGGCTCCATGCGCGGGCGGCCGATGCCCTCGATGCGGGAGCCGGAGTCGCTGGTGCGGTCCGGGTCGTGGTCGACCCAGCCGTCGAAGAAGCAGGAGTTCTCCGGGTCGGGCACGCAGATGCGGGTGTCGTGCTGCAGGTAGTGGACGTAGCGCGCGATGGTGGCCGAGGTGCCGCCGGTGCCTGCGGTGGCGACGATCCACGCGGGCTCGGGGTAACGCTCCAACCGCAACTGCTGGTAGATCGATTCGGCGATGTTGTTGTTGCCGCGCCAGTCCGTGGCCCGCTCCGCGTACGTGAACTGGTCCATGTAGTGGCCGCCGGTGCGGACGGCGAGGTCCGCGGCCTCCTCGTACATCGTCCGCGGGTCGTCGACGAAGTGGCAGCGGGCGCCGTGGAATTCGATGAGGCGGACCTTCTCGCGGCTGGTCGTCCGCGGCATCACGGCGATGAAGGGCACGCCGATCAGCTTCGCGAAGTACGCCTCGGAGACGGCCGTCGAGCCGCTGGACGCCTCGATGACGGGGCGGTCGGGGCGGACCCAGCCGTTGCACAGGCCGTACAGGAACAGCGAGCGGGCCAGGCGGTGCTTGAGGCTGCCGGTGGGGTGGGTCGACTCGTCCTTCAGGTACAGGTCGATGCCCCACTCCTCGGGGAGGGGGAAGCGCAGCAGGTGGGTGTCGGCGGAGCGGTTGGCGTCCGCCTGCACTTTGCGTACGGCCTCCTTCAGCCAGTCGCGGTAGGCCGCGTCGCTGCGGTCCACGTCGAGGGTGCTCATGGCCGTCGGGGCCCCGGGCTGCTGTGCAGTGCTCACGCGCTCGCTCCTTGGCGTCGTGCCCGGTCCTGGAAGATCCGGTCGGACAGCTCGATGATAAACACCTTCCGCACGCTTCTCACCTGCATAAACGCTTCTTTGAGCACCCCAAAGGGACGCGGGGGGGCGCGCCGTACGAGGGGGCCCTACGGGAGGACGTACGAGGGGACCTACGAGGGGCGTACGAGGGGGACCTACGAGGGACGCGCGAGGGAACAACCCGGCCCGTGCCGACGTTGGACCCACTGGTGCTCGATCACGTAGGCGGGCACACTGCTGAGCAACGCGGCAGGGAACGGAACGAGGGGGCGGGGCGCGATGGCGGAGCCGGAGTTCACGGCCAAGGGTGTGCGGATCGGGCGGCGGCTGCGCTCACTGACGAGGGCCGGTCAGGTGCGGATCAGCGGCGGCCGCCTGGAGTTGCTGACCAGCTACGGCAGCGAGATCGACAGCGCCCCGCTCGCCGCGGTCTCCGCGGGCCGGCCCTGGTTCGGCCCGGACGACAAGGCGCAGGCCACCGTCAACGGCACGCGGTACTCGCTGACGCTCGGCGAGGACGACCCGGGCCCCGGCGAGTCCGGACCGCCCTCGGTGCGGCGGTTCATCGACGCGGTGCACCGCGCGGGCGGGCGGCTCTCCGGCGCCTGAGCGGCGCGTTGAAGGGAATCGGCAGCGGCAGAGAGACCCCGCGGCGGCAAGAGGCCTGAGCCGACGCCGAGTTGCGGAGCCGCACCCCCTGCGTCACGCTGGTCACACATCACTCAGGGTTTATCGGCGGTCACGCTGTGACCCGGCGTCCACCGCCTTCAGCAGCAGGCAGCACTGTGGGATCCAGGGACGCGCGGCGTTCCCGGATCTATGTCGTCTTCTTCCGGACCTCACCCTTCGGGGAGTCGCAGCCGTGATCAGCGAGCCGAGCAGGCACTGCACGGTGGAGCTCCAAGCCCTGCCGTCACGCATCGGAAAAGTCCGCAGAATCATCTCTGCCCAACTGCGGCACTGGCACCTCGATCCGCTGATCGAGCTTGCCGAACTCGGAGTCACCGAGCTTCTCACCAACGTCCACCGGCACGCCGGTCCGGACAAGAAGTGCACCGTGGAGATCGAGTTGCTGCTCGAACGGCTCACGGTCTCGGTGCACGACCACGATCCCCGGATGCCGGAACTCCGCGCGGCCGCCCCCTTCGACACGTGCGGGCGCGGTCTCGCCATGATCGCGGCGGTCAGCGAGACCTGGGGCGTACGCCCCGAGGGGGATTGCGGCAAGGTCGTCTGGTTCACCCTCCCCGCGCTGCCCCCGCACGCGCCCCAGGCTCCCGCCCGGTCGGCCTTCGCCGGCTGACCGGGCGGTCGAGAAGCCGTCCGCGGGCGGCCCGGCGTCACTCCGTGGCGATCGCGCGCAGCACGTCGAGCCGGGCCGCCCGCCGCGCCGGACGCCACCCCGCGAGCCCTCCCGCGGCGAGCCCGACGAGGGCCACGACCGCGAGCTGCACGGGCGGCACGTCGAACGCGAAGTCGGTGTCGCCGGTGCCCTGCGCGGCCTGTACGAGGACCCACCCGAGGAATCCGCCGAGCGCGAGCCCACCCGCCGTACCGAACGCGGCGACCAGGACGGACTCCCAGCGGACCATCGCGCGCAGCTGGGCGCGGGTCTGGCCGACGGCGCGCAGCAGGCCGAGTTCGCGGGTGCGCTCGTGGACGGCGAGGGTCAGGGTGTTGGCGATGCCGAGCAGGGCGATCAGGACCGCGAGGGCGAGCAGCGCGTAGACCAGGGTGAGCATCATGTCGATGCCGCCGGCCGAGGACTGGGCGTACTCCTCGCGGGTCTGCACCTCCGGGTTGCCGTACGCGGCGGCGGTCCTCTCCACGGCGGCCTTGCCGGAGGCTGCGTCCACGCCGTCCTTGAAGGTGACGGCGACGACCGTGTCGGAGTCCTGGCCGCGGTGCGGGGCCCAGGCCTCGCGGGTGAGGACGTAGTCCCCGGCGAGTTCGGGCCGTGCGTAGACGGCGCGGACGGTGAACGTCTCCTGTGTGCCGTCGGTGAAGGCGAGTTCGGTGCGCTCGCCGAGCGCCAGACCGCGGGCCTCCGCTTCGGCGGCGGAGAGGGCGAGTCCGTCGGCGCCGAGGGCGTCGAGGGAGCCGCGCACCTCGCCCAGGTCGAGCCCCTTGGCGAGGGCGACCGGGTCGGTGACGGTCAACTGGCGCCCCGCGCCGTCGACTTCGGCGACGCCCCGGCCGAGCCCGACGGCGCTGTCGACCTCGGGCAGTCCGGCGACCCGGTCCGCGAGCGCGGGGCTGAGGCCGCTGCCGCCCGCGCCGAACGAGGGGGCGCTGACGGCGACGTCGCCCGCGAAGGAGCGGTCGACGGTCTGGTCCATGGTGGCCTTGAGGGAGGCGCCGAAGACGGTGAACAGCGCGACCACGGCGACGCCGATCATCAGCGCGCTCGCGGTGGCGGCGGTGCGCCTGGGGCTGCGCAGCGCGTTGCGCCCGGCCAGGTCGCGTCCGGAAAGTCGCGCCGTCCGCCCGAAGGGCGGGCCCTGCGGCGTCTGGTGCGTGCTCTCGGCGTGCCGGGCGCAGGCCCTCGTACTGGATGTACTTGGGCCTTCGCCCGGTGCGGCGAGAGTGCGTGCCAGGCGTCGCGGGGCAGGCGGGACTTTACGGACACGGCCTGGGCCCCCGGTGACGCCGCGGAGCCGGCCGAGCGGGCGGGCGAGGACGCGCAGCACGGCGGTCGAGGCGACGGGCCCGAGCACCACGAATGCGGCGAGCGCCAGGACGGCCCCGGTGCCGGCGAGCCAGATCGACGGGGTGCCGAGGACCCCGTACAGGGTCGTGGCGAGCGCGATCGCCGCGAGGGCGAGCCCGGTGACCGTACGGCTGCGGGCGGTGCCGGACTGGTCGACGGCGGTCTCGCGGAGCGCGGCGAGCGGCGCGGTGCGGCCCGCGCGGACGGCGGGCAGCAGGGCCGAGCCGAGGCAGACCACGATCCCGACGAGCAGCGGCAGGCCGAGCGAGAGCCCGCTGATCACCAACTCGCCCTCGGGGAACGGGAATCCGATCGCCGGGAACAGCGCCTGCAGCCCGGCCGCGACCCCGACCCCGCCGAGCAGCCCGGCCGCGGAGGCCGCCACGGCGACCACCGCGGCTTCGGCGAGGGCCACGCCCACGACCTGTCCACGGGCGGCGCCGAGGGCCCGCAGCAGGGCGTTCTCGCGGGTGCGTTGGGCGACGACGATGGCGAAGGTGTTGTGGATCGAGAAGGTCGCGACGAGCAGCGCGATGCCGGAGAAGACCAGCAGGAAGGTGGTGAACAGGTCGAGGAACTGCCCGGAGATCATGTCGGTGCTCTCGGCCGCGGACGCCTCGCCGGTGATCGCCTCGACGCCCTTCGGCAGTACGGGCGTCAGCGCGTCGACGAGTTCCTGCTGACCGGTGCCGGGCCCGGCGCGGACCAGGACCGAGGCGGCCCGGCCGGGCTCGGGGGTCAGGTACTTCTCGGCGTCGGCCCTGGTCATGCCGGTGAACGTGGTCTGCGACATGCCGTCGGCTCCGCCGAAGGTGGCGAGCCCGACGATCGTGACGCGCACCGGGTCCGGGGTGCGCAGGACGGTGCTGTCGCCGATCTTCAGGCCGCCGGTCTCGGCGGCGCCCCGGTTCACCACGACCTCGCCGCTGCGCTCCGGGGTGCGGCCCTCGGCCAGGCGGTACGGGTTGAGCCGAGTGTCCTTGATCCAGTTGCCGGCGAGGGTGGGCGGGCCCTGTCCGCCGATGGGTTCGCCGTCCGCGCCCACGAGTTGGCCAAGGCCCTGGACGTTCGCGGCGGCCGCGGCCACGCCGGGCACCTGGGCGACGCGGGCGGCGAGGCCGGCGTCGACGGGGCCGCGTGCGCCCTGGCTCTCGCCGGGCGTGGTGATGGTGTCGGCGCTGCGGACCACGGCGTCGGTGCCGCTGGTGGCCCCCGCGAACAGTGAGTCGAAGCTCGCCCGCAGGGTGTCGCCCATGACCAGGGTGCCGGTGAGGAAGGCGACGCCGAGCAGCACGGCCGCGAACGTACCGGCGAAGCGGCGCCTGTGGGCGCGGAGGGAGGAGAGGCTGATCCGCGCGGTGGCGGACGCGGAGGTCATGACGGCACTCCTTGGGTGTTCGGCACTGCTTGGGTGTTCGGCACTCCTTGGGTGTTCGGCACTCCTTGGGTGGGGTGATCCGGGACGTCACTGCGGGCGCCGTCCAGGGCCTTCATACGGTCGAGTACGCGCTCCGCGGTCGGTCCCTGCATCCGGTCGACGAGGCGGCCGTCGGCGAGGAAGACGACCTCGTCGGCGTGGGCGGCGGCGCCCGGGTCGTGCGTGACCATGACGACGGTGCGGTCCATCTGCCGTACGGCGCGGCCGAGCAGGCCGAGCACTTCGGCGCCGGAGCGGGAGTCGAGGTTGCCGGTGGGCTCGTCGGCGAAGACGACGTCGGGCCGGCCTGCGAACGCCCGGGCCACGGCGACGCGTTGCTGCTGTCCCCCGGAGAGCTCGGCGGGCCGGTGGTGCAGCCGGTCACGCAGGCCGACCACGTCCACGAGCGCGTCGATCCACTCGGTGTCGCCGCGGACGCCCGCGAGGTCGAGCGGGAGCGTGATGTTCTCGGCGACGGTGAGGGTGGGCAGCAGGTTGAACGACTGGAAGACGAAGCCGACGCGGTCGCGGCGGAGCACGGTGAGGCGGCGGTCGTCGAGGGTGCTGAGCTCGGTGCCGCCGATGGCGGCGCTGCCGGAGGTGAGCGTGTCGAGTCCGGCGGCGCAGTGCATGAGGGTGGATTTGCCGGAGCCCGAGGGCCCCATGATCGCGGTGAACCGGCCGGCCGGGAAGCCGACGGTCACCCCGTCCAGGGCCCTCACTTCGGTGTCGCCGCTGCCGTACACCTTCACGGCGTCGACGACCCGGGCTGCGGCATGTGCGACGGGCGCGGTGTTCACGCCGCACCGCCCTTCCCGCCGGCACTGCGGCCGAACTGCTCGTCCAGGACGGACAGGCGCCGCCAGTACTCGTCCTCGTCGATCTCGCCGGAGGCGAAGCGGTGGCCGAGCACCGTGATCGGCGACTGTGCGTCGGGCCCGGTGTGCGGGCCTCGGCCCCGGCCGCGCCAGACGGTGCGGCGCAGCAGGGTCACGGCGCCGACGATCACGGCGGCCCAGATCAGCGGGAAGAACAGGATCCACGGGCCGGGCCCGCCGTCCCAGTTGGCCAGAGTCTGCATGTCGATTCATCTCCTCGGTGGCGGCGAGTGCCGCGCCGTAATGGCTGGTGATGCATCGAGATTCGCTCGCGGAGGGGGCCCGAGTCGTCGTACGGGCAGCGGCAGTCCGCGTACCTCCCGGGGAGTACGAGGGGCTGCGCAGACTGCTTCCCGCGCAGCTCGGAAGGGACCTCACGCCTCTGTACCTACTAGTATGTAAACTGCCGCCATGAGCACTCAGGGAACGCACGACCGACTCGTCGAGGCCACCCGCGAGCTCCTCTGGGAACGGGGGTACGTGGGCACCAGCCCGAAGGCGATCCAGGAGCGGGCGGGCGCGGGCCAGGGCAGCATGTACCACCACTTCAAGGGCAAGCCCGACCTCGCCCTCACCGCGATCGCCCGGACCGCCGAGGAGCTGCGCGGCGCCGCGGAGCGTGCGCTCTGCGGCGCGGGTTCGGCGTACGAGCGGATCGAGGCGTATCTGACGCGCGAGCGGGACGTGTTGCGGGGCTGCCCGGTGGGGCGGCTGACGATGGACCCGGACGTCGTCGCGAACGACCGGCTGCGCGCACCCGTGGACGAGACCCTGCACTGGCTCCGCGACCGGCTCGCGAAAATCGTCCAAGAGGGCCTGGACCAGGGCGAGTTCGCCCCCGGACTCGATCCGGACGAGACCGCCGCCCTGCTCGTCGCGACCGTCCAGGGCGGCTATGTCCTGGCCCGCTCGTCGGGCAGCCCCGCGGCGTTCGACATGGCCGTACGCGGCGCGCTCGCGCTGCTGCACCGGCGAGCGGACAGGGGCTGAGCATGCACGCCATGCAGTACGAGATCACCCTGCCCGCCGGTTACGACATGGGCGTCATCCACGAGCGCGTGAAGGCCAGGGGACACCTCCTGGACGAGCTGCCCGGGCTCGGGTTCAAGGCGTATCTGGTGCGCGAGCGCGGCCGGGACGGCTCGCCGGTGAACCAGTACGCGCCGTTCTACCTCTGGTCCGACTCCGCCGCGATGGCCGCGTTCCTCGCCGGGCCGGGATTCCGGGGCCTGTGCGCCGACTTCGGCCGCCCCACGGTCCGGCACGGCAACGGGCACTTGTACGTGGAGGGGCGCGCGGCCGGCGAGGGGGCGCGGTCCGCCGTACGCCTGCGGGAACGACTGCCGGCCGACGCGGACGTGGCGGAGGCGGTCGGGGCGGCGTCGGACAGCGCCCGGCAGACGGCGGCGAGGAACGGTGCCGTGTGCGCCGCGGTCGTACTCGACCCGCATCACTGGGAGTTGACGCAGTTCTCCCTGTGGTCCGGGCAGCCGCCCGCCGGCCTCGGCGGCGAGGTGTACCGCGTACTGCACCTGTCCGCGCCCGAGCGGGCGGCGCTGCCGCGGTGACGAGCGCGGCAGCGATCGGGAGCAGCCTTCTCCAGCCCGTCCGGCGTCCGAGGACGGGCCCGCAGGTCGACAGACGAGCCCCCAGGGCGACGAGCGGGGCCCAGGGGCGGCATGACCCTAGGAGGACAAGGCCGCCGGAGGGTCGTCGAGCACCGGCTGCCACGCCAGTTCCGCCGCGCCGACCAGGCTGTTGTGATCGAGGGTGCACGGCAGGATCGGGACGCCGCCGCTGCGGCCCCACAGGCTGCGGTCGGCGACGACGGCGCGCAGGCGTTCCGGGTCCGCGGCGAGGAGTTCGCGGTGCAGGCCGCCGAGGATGATGCGGTCCGGGTTGAGGATGTTGACCAGGCCGGCGAGGCCGAGGCCGAGGCGGTCGATGAGCTCCGCGGCGGCCGCGCGTACCGCCGGGTCGTCGTACTCGTGGGTGAGCAGGTCGCGGGAGCGCTGGAGGAGCGACACCTCGGGGCCGGGGGCGCGGCCGGCCGCGGTGAGGAACGCCAGCGGGTCCGCCTCGACGTCCAGGCAGCCGCGGCTGCCGCAGTAGCAGGGGCGGCCCTCGGGGTTCACGGTGAGGTGGCCGACCTCCAGGGCGAGGCCCGAACTCCCGGTGTGCAGGCGGCCGTCGAGGACCAGCGCACCGCCGACGCCGCGGTGCCCGGTGGCCACGCAGAGCAGGTCGGCGGCGCCGCGGCCCGCGCCGTGGCGGTGCTCGGCGAGGGCGGCGAGGTTGACATCGTTGCCGGTGAACGCGGGTCCGGGCAGGCCCGCCGCCCGTACCCGCTCGGCGAAGATCTCGCGGACCGGGGCACCGACCGGCCACGCCAGGTGCAGCGGGTTGAGCGCCTGGCCCTCGGGCTCGGCGACCGCCGACGGCACGGCGAGCCCGGCGCCGACGCAGCGCCGCCCGGTCCGCTCAAGGAGCTCCACCCCGGCCTGGACGAGCGAGCCGAGGATCTGCGCCGGGTCGGCGTCGACGGTCTCGCAGCCGGGCGCGGTCGCGGCGATGGTGCCGCCGAGGCCGACGAGCGCGGCGCGGTATCCGTCGGCGTGCACCTGGGCCGCGAGGACGACGGGGCCGTCGTCGGCGACGACCAGGCGGTGCGAGGGGCGGCCCTGCGCGCCCGCGGCGGCTCCGGGCTCGACGTGGATCAGGCCGAGCGCCTCCAGCTCGGCGGCGACGGCGCCGGCCGTGGCACGGGTCACGCCGAGCTCGGCGGTGAGGACCGCGCGGGTCGGGGCGCGTCCGGTGTGCACCAGTTCCAGTGCGGGGCCGAGTGCGCCGCGCCCTCTCTCCAGTCGGTTCCGCGTGGACACCTGCCGGTTCCGCGTGGACACCTGACCCGCCCCATTCGGCGCCGCCTTGCCGTTCATGCAGGCGAGTCTCCCATGATCCGGGAGGGCTCAGCCCGGGAGACCGGAGACTCGCAGTGTGATGTTCAGCCGCCCCCGCTCCATCCCGACGGCGCCGCTCCCGCTCCCCGGCCACACCTTGGGCACCCCGTGGTACGCGAATCGCGACGGCCCGCCGAACACGAACAGGTCGCCGCTGCGCAACTCCACGTCGGTGTAGGGGCGTCCGCGTGACTCGGCGTTGCCGAAGCGGAACAGGCAGGTGTCGCCGAGGCTCAGCGAGACGACCGGCTCGTCGGCCCGTTCGTCGCTGTCGCGGTGCATGCCCATGTGCGCCTGCTCGCCGTAGTAGTTGACGAGCGCGATGTCGTACGCGCCGGGCGTGCGGCCCGGTCCGTACGCCTCGCGCACGGCCTCGCGCGCGAGCCTGCCGAGGAGGTCCGGGAACGGTTTGACCGGGGCGCCGTCGCCGTCGACGACGGTGCGGGCGTAGCCGTACGGGTACCAGTGCCGGCCGAGGCACACCTGCCGCGCGGTCATCTCGCCGCCGCCGGGTGTGCGGACGGTACGCAGTCCGGCGGGCGGCCTGGACCACTCCCGGCAGGCGGCCACCAGCTCCCGCTGCCGGTCCGGGTCGAGCCAGCCCGGGACGTGCACGGCGCCGGGTGCGATCTCGGCGCGTTCTCGGGGGAGGTCGAACAGCTCCATGGTTCCCATTCTCCTCGTTGCCGGTGCCCCTTCCCGGCCCGTACCCTGACTTTGTGCCGACTCTAAACAAACTCAGGACAACGTCGTCCGACCAGCCGCACAACGCCGCCCTGAGGCGCCTCCGGCTCGCCCTCACCGCCTTCTTCGCCCTCGACGGTTTCGTCTTCGCGGGCTGGGTCGTCCGCATCCCCGCGATCAAGGAGCAGACCGGGGCGTCCGCCGGTGACCTGGGGCTCGCGCTGCTCGGGGTGTCGGCGGGCGCCGTGGTCACGATGACGCTGACCGGCCGCCTCTGCCGCCGCTACGGCAGCCACGCCGTGACCGTGGCCTGCGGCGTCCTGATGCCGCTGAGCGTCGCCCTGCCCCCGCTGGCCGGTTCGCCGCTCGCGCTCGGCGCGGTGCTGCTCGTCTTCGGCGCTGCGTACGGCGGCATCAACGTGGCGATGAACAGCGCCGCCGTCGACCTCGTCCGCGCCCTGCGCCGGCCCGTGATGCCCAGCTTCCACGCGGCGTTCAGCCTCGGCGGGATGGTCGGCGCCGGGCTCGGCGGACTGGTCGCGGGGCACCTCTCCCCCACCCGGCACCTGCTCGGCCTGACCGTGCTCGGCCTGCTCATCACCGCGGCCGCCGCGCCGACGCTGCTGCGCCACGCGGCCCCGGCACCCGCCGAGGAGCGGACCGCCGCCGAGTCTCCGCGCCCCGCCCGCCGTACGCGCCCGCTCGTCGCCGTCTTCGGCCTGATCGCGCTGTGCACGGCGTACGGCGAGGGGGCGCTCGCGGACTGGGGTGCGCTGCATCTGCAGCAGGACCTGGGGGCGCATCCGGGCGTCGCGGCCGCCGGGTACTCCGTGTTCGCGCTCGCCATGACCGTCGGCCGCCTCAGCGGCACGGCCCTCCTCGAACGCCTGGGCCAGACCCGGACATTGGTGGCGGGCGGCGCGACGGCCGCGGCCGGAATGCTGCTCGGGTCGCTCGCCCCTTCGGTGTGGGCGGTGCTCGTCGGCTTCACGGTCACCGGGCTCGGCCTGGCCAATATCTTCCCGGTCGCGATCGAGCGCGCCGGCGCCCTGGCCGGCCCCAGCGGTGTCGCCGCGGCCTCCACGCTCGGCTACGGCGGCATGCTCCTCGGCCCGCCCGCGATCGGCTTCATGGCGGACTGGTTCTCCCTGCCGGTGGCCCTGACCAGCGTGGCGGTCCTGGCCGCGGCCTCGGCGGCGATCGGGTACGCGGTACGGGGCGCCGGCGTACGCACGTAACACGTCCGCCGCGGCCTGCTCGTACCGGATCGTGGAACGTATGGGTGCACCTCGTGAGGGCTGCCTAGGCCGCCGAACCGGGGGCATGATCTGGCCATGAAGACTGTCGAACACGTCCACGTCCTGGACCGGGAAGGCCGGTTGCTCGCGCACGCGGCGCAGGAGGCCGGGACCGGCGCGGCCGTGTCCGCCTGCCCCGGCTGGCAGGTCCGTGACCTGCTGCGGCACACCGGCATGGTGCACCGCTGGGCCACCGCGCACGTGGTCGAGGGCCACACCGCGCCGCACCCCGACGGCGGCCTCCCCGACCTCGACGGGACGGCCCTGCTCGACTGGTTCCGCACCGGCCACGCCGCCCTCGTCGACGCGCTCGCCTCGGCCCCCGCCGACCTGGAGTGCTGGACGTTCCTGCCCGCGCCGTCCCCGCTGGCGTTCTGGGCGCGGCGGCAGGCGCACGAGACGACGGTGCACCGGGTGGACGCCGAGTCGGCGCGCCTGAGCACCGGCCATGTGGCGATCTCCCCCGGCTTCGCCGTCGACGGCATCGACGAGCTGCTTCGCGGCTTCCACGCGCGCCGGCGCAGCAGGGTCCGTACGGAGAAGCCCGCGGTGCTGCGGGTGCGCGCCACCGACACCGGCGACGCGTGGACCATGCGGCTCTCGCCGGACGCCCCGGTCACCACGCGCGGCGAAGAGGGCGAGGCGGACTGCGAGTTGAGCGGCCCCGCGGCCCGGGTCTACCTCTCCCTGTGGAACCGGCTCCCCGCCCCGCGCCTCACCGGCGACCCGGGGCTCGCGCGCCTGTGGCGGGAGACTTCGGCGGTCACCTGGAGGTGAGGGTCACCTGGAGGTCAGGGGCACCCGAGGGTCAGGAGCACCCGAGGGTCAGGAGCACCCGAGGGTCAGGAGCACCCGAGGGTCAGGGGCACCCGGGGGTGAGCGCCGCTTGAGGTCGAGCGGGGCGGTCCGCGGCCGGGAAGTCCGTGGTGGTCGCGCGGTCCGGGGGCGGTCGCGTACGCCGTCGCCGCTCAGCCCAGCCAGCCCGGCCGCACCAGGCCCGACTCGTAGGCGAGGACGACCAGTTGGGCGCGGTCGCGGGCGCCCAGCTTCACCATCGTGCGGCTGACGTGCGTCTTCGCGGTGAGCGGGCTGACGACCAGGCGGCGGGCGATCTCCTCGTTGGACAGGCCGATGCCGACGAGCGCCATCACCTCGCGCTCCCGCTCGGTGAGCTCGCTCAGCGCGTCCGCGGCGGCCGGCTCCTTGGAACGTGCGGCGAACTCGCCGATCAGGCGTCTGGTCACGCCCGGCGAGAGCAGCGCGTCGCCGTGCACCACCGCCCGTACCGCGCGCAGCAGTTCAGCGGGTTCGGTGTCCTTCACGAGGAAGCCGGACGCTCCGGAGCGGATCGCCTCGAAGACGTACTCGTCCAGCTCGAAGGTGGTGAGCATGACCACCTTGACCTGCCCGAGGTCCGGGTCGCCGGTGACGGCGCGGGTCGCGGCGAGGCCGTCGAGCTGCGGCATGCGGATGTCCATCAGGACGACGTCCGGGCACAGTTCGCGCACCAGGCGCACCGCCTCCTCGCCGTCGGCCGCCTCCCCCGCGACCTCGATGTCCGACTGGGCGTCGAGCAGCGCCTTGAACCCGGCCCGTACGAGCACCTGGTCGTCGGCGAGCAGTACGCGGATCACGTCGTCTTCCCCTCGGGACGCTGCGGCAGTACGGCCCGCACCCGGAAACCGCCGTCCGGGCGCGGGCCCGCCTCGATCGTGCCACCCAGGGCCCCGGCCCGCTCCCGCATTCCGGCGAGGCCGTTGCCGCTGCCGCCCGCGTCGGTACGGGTCGCGGGGCCGTCGTCGTCGACGGTCAGCTCAACGGTGGCTTCCTCGTACCGCACTCGTACGCGCGCGTTGCGCGAGCCTGAGTGGCGTACGACGTTCGTCAGCGCCTCCTGCACGATCCGGAACGCGGCCAGGTCGGCGCCGGGTGCGAGGGCCGTTGCGGGGCCCTCGCGGGTGACTTCGACGGTGAGGCCCGCGCTCGCTGCCTGGTCGACCAGCTCGGGCAGCCGGTCGAGTCCGGGCGCCGGAGCGCGGGGCGCGTCCCCCGGCGCGCGGAGGGTGTCGAGCACCTGCCGCACCTCGCCGAGCGCCTCCTTGCTGGCCGACTTGATGGTGGTCAGTGCCGTACGCGCCTGCTCCGGGTCGGAGTCGAGCAGCGCGAGCCCCACGCCCGCCTGGACGTTGATCACGGAGATCGAGTGCGCCAGTACGTCGTGCAGCTCCCGGGCGATCCGCAGCCGCTCCTCGTCCGCGCGGCGCTTGGCGGCCTGCTGCCGTTCGGCGCGCTCTTTGGCCCACTGCTCGCGGCGGGCGCGCACCAGCTCGGACAGGGCGAGGATCGCCACCACCCAGGCGACGACCAGGAGTTCCTGCCCCCAGGGCGCCGCGCTGTCGCCGTCCGGCGGCAGCCATGCGTACAGCCAGTGCGAGAGCAGCAGATGCCCGGCCCAGAGCATGCCGAGCGCACCCCAGGCCGCGTGCCGGTGCCCGGCCACGACCGCCGCGAAGCAGGCGAGCGCGGCACTCAGGAACACCGGGCCGTACGGGTACCCCGCGCCCAGGTACACCAGCGTGACCGCCGACGCGGCGAAAGGCACGGCCACCGGGAGACGGTGCCGCAGCAGCAGGACCACGCCCGCGAGGAGGAGCAGCGCCCGCCCCGGCCCGTCCAGCTGCACCCGCTCGCCGAGCTGGCCGTGCGCCGCGAAACCCGACCCGACCTGCAGGAACACGGTCACGAACAGCGTCGAGACCCAGGGCAGCCGGTCCCCGTCCGCCGCCCCTTGCTCACGGTCGTCCCAGCGCCGCAGACCGGGCGGCCCCGCGTGCCGCCAGGGCACCGGGCCGCCCGGCCTCCGGGTGTGCTGCTCGTCCATACCGGCCACGCTAGACCGGACTTCCCCTCCCCGGCGTCCGCCGTGGGTGGTCATCGGGGGTACTTCCTGGGGAGTACGCGGGGGCGGTCCGCAGGGGGAGGGGCATAGGTCCACGTACACACGGGTGCGCGTACCTGGCCTCCGCCCTACGCCGATTCCGTAGCAGCCCCCTCCCGCGCCCCCGGCTTCTCGTCCCGGTCGAGGGCCGACAGGGCGCGCCGGGCGACCGGGTGGGTGCGGACGAGTTCCGTGAGGGAGGTCGAGCCGCGGGTGATCTTCGCGAAGGCGTTCCACGCGGGGCGGAAGCCGGTGAGGACGGCGTGCAGCAGTCCCGGGCGGCGCTCGAAGACGCTCAGCATGCGCCGGCCCAGGCTCATCTCGACGCCGAGGCCCGCCCGTACGGCGAACGCGTAGTTCAGTGCCTGCCTGCGGGCGTCGACCGCGTCGTGCGCCTCCGCGACCCGGACCGCCCACTCCCCCGCGAGCCGCCCGGAGCGCAGCGCGTACGAGATGCCCTCGCGGGTCCACGGCTCCAGGAGGCCCGCCGCGTCACCGCAGACCAGGACGCGGCCGCGGGAGAGCGGGGAGTCGTCGCTGCGGCAGCGGGTCAGGTGGCCGGAGGAGATGCTCGGCTCGAAACCGGCGAGGCCGAGGCGGGCGATGAAGTCCTCCAAGTACCGCTTGGTGGCGGCGCCTTCGCCGCGGGCGGAGATCACGCCGACGGTGAGGGTGTCGCCCTTGGGGAAGACCCAGCCGTAACTGCCGGGCATCGGGCCCCAGTCGATGAGGACGCGGCCGCTCCAGTCCTCGGCGACCGTCTCCGGAACCGGGATCTCCGCCTCCAGGCCGAGGTCGACCTGGTCGAGTTTCACGCCGACGTGCGCCCCTATCCGGCTGGCGCTGCCGTCGGCGCCGACCACGGCGTGCGCGAGGAGGATCTCGCCGTCGGCGAGGACGACTGCGGCGGTGCGGCGGTCGGGCACCGCGGGGCCGTGCTGCTCCACGCGCGAAACGGTGGCTCCGGTGCGGAGTTCGGCGCCGGCCTTCTGTGCGGCCTCGACGAGCTGGTGGTCGAACTCGGGCCGGTTGATGAGGCCGAAGAGCATCTGCTTCGAGCGGCGGGTACGCGCGTACTTGCCGTCGAGGGAGAAGGTGACGGCGTGCACCCGGTCGCGCAGGGGCAGTTCGAAGCCGGGCGGCAGGGAGTCGCGCGAGGGGCCGATGATGCCGCCGCCGCAGGTCTTGTAGCGCGGGAGTTCGGCCTTCTCCAGGAGCAGCACACGGCGTCCGGCGACGGCAGCGGCGTACGCGGCGGAGGCCCCTGCGGGCCCGGCGCCGACGACGATCACGTCCCACATGTCGCGGGAGCCGGGCCGCTCCGCGCTGCGGAGGGTCTGCGCCTCGGACTCGTCCCCGGGCTCGGACTCGGCCCCGGGCTCGGACTTGGCCGCTGCCGCGGGCTCGGCCCCGGGCTCGGCCCCCGCACCTGGGCTCCGTCCCGCCACCGAGTCCGACACCGGCTCCGGCTCCGGCTCCGGCACGGGCCCCGCCGCCGCGGACCCGTCCGCCGCAGGCCCGTCCGCCGCAGGCCCGTGCCCCCCAGACCCGTCCGCCGCGGGCGGTCGCGTCTGCTCGGGGGGCGTGCCGGACGGGGCGTCGCCCGGCTGCTCCCGCCGCTCTTCGGCCGGGTTCTCGGTCGAGTTCTCGCTGCTCACGATGGGCTGCTGCTCCGATCCAGCTGTCTTCCGCCGCTGTCCACGGCATCCTACGGCGGGCGTCGGTCGCCCCCTCCTGTGGGAAGATCGAGCCCGTATTCGAAGGGCGCACACGCACCCCACACGTACACAACGTCGCACCCACAAGGAGCGTGCCCATGTCGTCGCAGCAGATCGCCGAAACCGTCGCCGCCCTGATGCCGCGCGCACAGCAGGAGCTGGCCGAGCTGGTGGCGTTCAAGTCCGTGGCGGACTTCGCGCAGTTCCCCAGGAGCGAGAGCGAGGGCGCCGCGAACTGGGTGGCGGACGCGCTGCGCGCGGAGGGCTTCCGGGACGTGGCGCTGCTCGACACCCCGGACGGCACGCAGTCGGTGTACGGCTTCCTGCCCGGCCCCGAGGGCGCGCCGACGGTGCTGCTCTACGCGCACTACGACGTGCAGCCCCCGCTGGACGAGGCCGCCTGGGCGACGCCGCCGTTCGAGCTGGTCGAGCGGGACGGGCGGTGGTACGGGCGCGGGGCCGCGGACTGCAAGGGCGGCGTCGTCATGCATCTGCTCGCGCTGCGTGCCCTGAAGGCGGACGGCGGGGTCCCGGTCAACGTCAAGTTCATCGCGGAGGGTTCGGAGGAGCAGGGCACGGGCGGCCTTGAGCGCTACGCGGAGGCGCACCCCGAACTCCTCAGGGCCGACTCGATCGTGATCGGGGACAGCGGCAACTTCCGCGTGGGCCTGCCGACGGTGACGTCGACGCTGCGCGGGATGACGCTCGTACGCGTCGAGGTGGACACCCTGGAGGGCAACCTGCACTCCGGACAGTTCGGCGGCGCCGCCCCGGACGCGCTCGCGGCCCTGGTGCGGGTCCTCGACTCGCTGCGCGCCGAGGACGGTTCGACGACCGTGGACGGGCTGGACGGCGGCCAGGTGTGGGAAGGACTGCAGTACGCGGAGGGCGAGTTCCGCAAGGACGCCAAGGTGCTGGACGGCGTGGAGCTGATCGGGGACGGGACCGTCGCCGACCGGATCTGGGCCCGCCCCGCGGTCACCGTGCTCGGCATCGACTGCCCGCCCGTGGTGGGCGCGACGCCCTCCGTGCAGGCGGGCGCGCGGGCGCTGATCAGCCTGCGGGTGCCGCCGGGCGTGGACGCCGCCGAGGCCACGCGGCTGCTGCGCGCCCACCTGGAGGCGCGCACGCCGTGGGGCGCGCGGGTCCGCACCGAACAGATCGGCCAGGGCCAGCCGTTCCGAGCCGACACCAAGAGCCCGGCGTACGCGGCGATGGCCGAGGCCATGCGGGTCGCGTACCCCGGCGAGGAGATGCAGTACGCGGGACTGGGCGGATCGATCCCGGTGTGCAACACCCTCAGCTCGCTCTACCCGGACGCGGAGATCCTGCTGATCGGCCTGAGCGAACCGCAGGCGCAGATCCACGCGGTCAACGAGAGCGTCTCCCCGCAGGAGTTGGAGCGCCTGTCGGTCACGGAGGCGCTGTTCCTCCAGGCGTACGTGCCGCGTTGACCCCCACCCACGCCCCCGGCCGTACCGTAGACCGGGGCCGGGGCCGGGGCCGGGGCCGGGCATCCGGAATCTGTGTGTGCAGGACTCCGTGCCCCGCCGGGCCGAGACTCCGTAGAGTGCATGACTCCGTATGTGCGGGACTCTGGAGGACGCAGCGTGTTCGTGGGGCGAGGCGGCGAACTGAGCCGTCTGGGCAGCGCACTTGAGCAGCATCGGCTCGTGACCCTGACCGGCGTCGGCGGGGTGGGCAAGTCCCGGCTCGCGCGGCAGCGCATCGGCCTCGGGCTCCCGCCGGACGTGGGCACGGTCTGCTGGGCGGACCTGTGGCCCCTCCGGGGCGAGGCGCTGCTCGCTGCGGTGGTGGCCGATGCCTGCGGGCTCTCGGACCACACGCCGCGCATGCCGATCGACGTGCTGTCCGGCTGGATCGGCGAGCGGCCGCTGCTGCTCGTCCTGGACTCCTGCGAACACCTCCTGGACGCCTGCCGCCACCTGGTGTCCGCCCTGCTCACCGCCTGCCCGCGCCTCACGGTCCTGGTGACCGGCCGCGAGCCGCTGCATCTCGACGGGGAGCGGGTGATCCGGGTCGACCCGCTGCCGGGCGCGACGGACGCCGTGGAGCTGTTCACGCACCGCGCGGCGGAGGCGGGACACCCTCTCGCGGACGGCGCAACCACCGACCTCGTACGGGAGTTGTGCGAGCACCTGGACGGGCTGCCGCTCGCCCTGGAGCTGGCGGCCGGGCAGCTCGGGCACAGCGCGCTCGACGAGATCCTGCTGCGGCCGCGGCTCGGCCTCGACCGCCACGCCTCGGGCGTACGGCCGGTGGTGCCGCAGCGCCATGACGCGCTGCGCACCGCGCTCGGCTGGAGCCACGAGCTGTGCACCCCGGCCGAACGGCTGCTCTGGGCGCGGCTCTCCGTCGTACGCGGCCACTTCGACGCGGGCACGGCGGCCGCGGTGTGCGCCGGCGGCCCGCTGTCCGGACCCGACGTGTACCGCGCGCTGGACGGCCTCGTCGACAAGTCGGTCGTCGTGCACGACCGGGGCCGGCACCGCGTCCTCGACACCGTCCGCGAGTACGGGCGGCTGTGGCTGGAGGAGCTCGACGAGGTGGACCGGGCGGCCGACCGGCACGCCGCGCACTTCCTCGACCTGGTCCGCAGGGCCGACGCGGCGTGGGCGGGCCCGGAGCAGTCGGCGTGGTACCGCACGATCCGCGAGCTGTACCCGGACCTGTGCGCGGCCGCCGACCACCTCCTGGTGCACCGGCCCGACGAAGCGCTCGAACTCACCGCGCTGGTCGGCTTCTTCTGGATGTGCTGCGGCCACCTCCACGAGGCGCAGCACTACGTCGGACGCGCCCTGCCGGCGAGCACGCTGCGCGGCCCGGTGCGGGTGCACGGGCTGTGGGCGCTCGGCCTGACCCACATCCTCCAGGGGGACTACGCGGCCGGGCACGGCCTGGCGTCGGCCTGCCTGAGCGACGCCCGGCGCGCCGGGGACGAGGCGGGGCTGCTGCGGGCCTGCTACCTGCACGGCCTGAGCAACCTCCTGGAAGGGCGGGCCGCCGAGGCCCTGAACCTGGTGGACGAGGCCCTGCCTCCCACCGGTGCGCAGCTGCGGGGTGCGGTGTCGGGGCCCGCGTACATGTGCCTGCTCGTGCGGGTCTTCGCGCTGACGGGTTCCGGACGGCTCGAACAGGCCCGGCAGGAGGCGCAGTCGCTCCGTGCCTCCTGCGTCGCGGACGGCGAGCACTGGACCCGGTCGTACGCCGACTATCAGCTGTGCGTGATCGCCCTCAGCGAGGGCGACCCCGAGGCGGCGCTGCACCACGCCCGCTCGATGCTGGCCTCGAAGCAGCAGATCGGGGACAGCTTCGGCATCGCCCTGGGGCTCGACATGCTGTCGGCGGCGTTCGCCGCGGCCGGCGACGGGGAGCGGTCGGCGCTCGCCTACGGCACGGGCGACCGCTTCTGGCAGGCGGTCGGGCACCCGCAGCGCGGCACGCCGGAGGTCGCCCCGCTGCGGGACGCGGGCGAGCGGACGGCCCGCGCGCTCCTGGGCGACCAGGCGTACGACGACGCCTTCCGGGAGGGCGCGCACGCCGACCCTCCGTCCATGCTGAGGTGGGCGGTCGGCACCGGCTCCGCGACCTGACCGACCGCCGCCGCGGGCCCAGGTTCAGCCCGCTTCTCGGGCCGCGCCCACCGGCACGCCCGCCTCCAGATACAGCGGGCGGCCCTGTCGCCGGGCGCGCAGGGCCCAGCGCAGCCGCTCGTAGCGCACCGGGGGCAGCAGGCCGGCCGCCTCCTGTTCGGTGACGAAGCGGCAGTCGCGGAGTTCGGGTCCGGGCAGCAGGACGCGTTCGGTGGCGGCGCTGTCGAGCCGTCCGCCGTCGAAGAGGAGCCGCATGCCGCCGTAGCCCGGCGGCTGCGGCGCCTCCCAGTCGATGAGCAACAGGGTCGGCACCTGGTCGAGTCGGATGCCGGTCTCCTCGGCGACCTCGCGCACCCCGGCCTGCGCGGGCGCCTCGCCGGACTCGACGACGCCGCCGGGGAACTCCCAGCCGGGCTTGTAGGTGGGGTCGACGAGCAGCACCCGGTCCTGCTCGTCGAAGAGCAGCACGCCCGAGGCAAGGGTCTCGGCGGTGGGCTCCGGGGTCTGCACGATGTCGCAGAGCCCGAGGTCGGTGCCGCGCACGGCGTCGGCGATCCGCTCGGCGGTCTCGTACGGGGTGAGGGCGCTGGTGTCGACGGGGTGGGCGTCGCCGGTGAGCCAGCCGGCCAGGGCCGACCGGTACGGCTCGATGGGGTCGCCCACCCCCTCAGGTGCGGGGCGGTCGGCCAGGCGCTCGCGCAGGATCGTTTCGGCCGGGGTGAGCAGGACGTGGCGTACGGCTATCCGGCGGGCGGCGAGGCCGCCGAATATCTCGTCGCGGTGGTCCTGGCGCAGCAGGGTCATGGGGACGACGAGGACGCCGCCGACCTGGTGCAGGAGTGCGGCGGCGGTGTCGACGACGAGGCGTCGCCAGATCGTCAGGTCCTGGAGGTCGCTCACTTCGTCCAGGTGTTTGCGGGGCAACAGGTGGCGCAGCCCGCGGCCGATGACCTCGGGGTCGAAGAGCGTGCTGTTCGGGATCAGTTCGACAAGGTCCCGTGCGGCGGCGGTCTTGCCCGCACCGAACGCACCGTTGATCCAGATGATCACGGTTCCCCCTCTTCTCTTGGCCCACTGTGGCTTGCCCGTTCCACTGTGCCGGGAAAACCACCGGCAGAGCAGGGCACACCTTAGAGCGCGTTCCGGGCGCGGGAATCGCGCGGGTGCGGGAACTCCGCCTGGCGGAATAGCCGGTGGAATGGGTGCCGTTCACAACTCCCGGACAGCGCGGCCTTGTTGGGCATTTTCGGTGACGGCGGCCGCAGCCGGCCGGGAGCGCGACGGAATGCGCCGAAGGCACGGCACGGTCGGCATATGCCGTGAGGTCGGGACGGGTGCGGCCCGACGGAGAGAGCATCCACAGGCGCGATGCCATGCGCCGCGCTTTACGGCTCCCGCGCTCGCCCGCACTCCGCGGAAGAACGCAATAGCGGACCGCTCGACTCGCTGTCGAGCGGCACCAATTGCGTGCGTGAAAGGCGCGGGCAAGGGATCGGGGGGAATGGGCCGATGACACCGGCCGAATCAGAGCTTCAACGCCCTTATACGGAACGGCAGTTCAGGCATACGCCGACTTACGCCCCCACCGTCCCGTCGATCCCTTCCCGCAGGAAGTCCGCGTGACCGTTGTGGCGACCGTACTCAAGCAGCACGTGGACCATCACCATCCGCAGGGAGACCTCCTCGCCCCAACGCGGCTGAAATCCGGCCACGTCGAGGGAGCCGGCGGCCCGCTCGATCCGGCGCGAGGTCTCGACCTCGGCCTCCCAGGCGGCGAAGGCCTCGGCGCGGGTCGAGGCGTTCGCGTCGTACGCGGCCTGGAAGTCGGTCTCGTCGGACCAGACCAGGGGCACGTCCTGGTCCTCGAACGGGCGGCGGAACCAGGCGCGTTCGACCTCGGCCAGGTGTCGTACGAGGCCGAGCAGGGTCAGTGTCGACGGCGGCGCGGAGGCCCGGCGCAGCTCGTCGTCGGTCAGGCCCGCGCACTTCAGGGCGAGGGTCGCCCGGTGGTAGTCGAGGAAGGCCCGCAGCGTCTCGCGTTCGCCCCCGAGCTTCGGCGGCGCGACGCGCGGGTCCGGTATCCGGTCCTGGTCCTGTTCCTGGTCCTGGTCCTGGTCCTGTTCCCGTTCCCGGTCCTGGCGAGAGGTCATGCCCACCCTGGTACCACAAGCACCAGCCACACCGCAGCCGGTACGACGGCGACCACCAGGCCCCCGTACACCATCAGTTGGCGGAAGAAGCGGTCGCGGTCGACGTCCGGGGCGGCGGCGAGGACGAGGGCGCCGTTGGTGGAGAAGGGGCTCACGTCCACCACCGTCGCGGCCACCGACAGCGCCGCCACCATGCCGACGGCGACGGCGGCGCGCCTCGGGCACGGTGGGCGCCGCCGCCCCGTCACATCTCAGCCCCGGACGAAGTGGAAGATCCCCCACGTCAGATGGGAGCGGCGGCCGCCGTCGACCCAGTGGCCGAGGCCCTTCTTCATCTGGGTGAGGTAGTCGTGGCTGACCTCGCGGGCCAGGCCCTCCTGCTCCTGGCGGTTGGTTTCCGCGAGCACGCGCGCGTAGTGCGTGGCGAGGTGTTCGCGGTGCTCCTCGAAGCCGTCCGCGTCGGCCGCGTCGCCGGGGGTGAACCCGAGGGCGCGCAGTTCGCCGCGGTAGAAGCCGGGTGAGCCCATGGCGTCGAGGTGGATGCGGTCCAGGATCGGCTGGAGCACTCCGGGCGGGCAGTCGTCGGTGGCCATCGGGTCGGTGAAGATCAGCCGGCCGCCGGGTTTGAGGACGCGGGCTATCTCCCGGAGCACAGCGGCCCGGTTGCCGCTGTGCAGGAAGGCGTCCTGGGACCAGACGACGTCGACATCGGCGTCCCCGTACGGGATGTTCTCGAAGGAGCCGTCGACGACCTCGATGCGGTCGGTGAGGCCGCGGGCCGCGTTGAGCTGCCGGTGGCGCTGGTTCTCGACCTCGCTGAGGTTGAGCGCGAGCACCTTGCAGCCGTACCGCTCGGCGAGCAGCCGCGCGGAGCCGCCGTAGCCGGAGCCGAGGTCGAGGACCACGGAGTCCTCGCTGAGCGGGAGCTTGCCCGCCATGCGCTCGACCGTGCGGCGGCTGGCGTCGGCGATGGGTTCGCCGTCCTGCTCGTACAGGCCGATGTGGATGTCCTCGCCGCCCCACACCTTGGCGTAAAAGGTGTCGGCGTCGGGCGAGTTGTAGTACGTACGGGCGGTGTTGACGGCGCCGGAGTAGCGGGTGTCCGCGGAGTCCTCGGCGCGGTACTCCTTCTCGGCGACGTGGACGAAGAAGTCGGGCTGTGCGCCGCGGTAGGTGTGCTGGAAGTCGCCGTAGGTGTCGACGCGTTGGAAGCCCACGTCGGTCATGAGCCTGCGGGTGTACTCCTTGCGCAGCGGGAACATGTTGAGGTGGTAGACGGATTCGTCCGGGAACTGGTAGCGCATGCGGCACAGGCCGTCGTCGACGTACTCCGGTTCTACGGTGACGTCCTCGCCGCAGTAGTAGTACTTGTGCTTGCTGGTGTAGCCGTCGTCGAGGATCGCGTCGTAGTTGCGCTGGTCGAGGACGAGGATGCCGTCGTGTTTGAGCATCGCGTAGAACTCGGCGAGGGCCTTGCGGCGGTCGCGTTCGGCGAAGAGGTGCGTGAAGGAGTTGCCGAGGCAGACGATGGCGTCGTACTCGCCGTGCACGTCGCGGTTGAGCCAGCGCCAGTCGGCCTGCACCACGCGCATGACGTGGCCGTCCTGCATGCCGTTGGCGAAGGCCTTGGAGAGCATCTCGGCGCTGCCGTCGGCGCTGACGGTCTCGAATCCGGCGGCGAGCAGCCGCACGGAGTGGAAGCCGGTGCCGGTCGCGACGTCGAGGACGCTCTTCACGCCTCGTTTGCGCAGCAGGTCTACGAAGAAGTTGCCTTCGCTCTCCTCTCGTTTCTGCCAGTCGATGAGCGAGTCCCACTTCTCGACGAAGCTGGGAACGTATTCCTCCGTGTAGTGGCCGGTTTGCCTGACTGCGACAGGGTTGTCGCCGAACTCCTGGGCCGGTCGCACGATGTGGGAGAACCCTTCGGTGGTCGGTTGCCGAGTGCTGGTCGGCTGCCGAGTGCTGGTCGGTTGCCGAGTGCTGGCGGACAGTCGGTCCATACGTCGGCGCCACGGGCGAGCCCGGGGCGCCCGAGGTACATCGCTATCCAGACCGGGCGGGTTCATCCCCTCAACCGCCGTATACATGACGGAATTTGCGACCGTACGGGGTGATGCGCGGCGTGTCGGCCAAGGATCGGCGGGCGGGGTGCGCCGCTTGGCCGGATTCGTACGGCCTGTGGGGGGCGGTGGCGGCCGGCGTGGCTCAGCCTTCGCCGACCGGCGCGCGGGTGTCCGGCGCGCCGGTGCCGTCGCGGTGTGGCGGCCAGGCGGGGCGGTGGGCCTCGGGGAGGTCGGCGAGGGCCTGGGCGACGGTGCGGCGGGCGGGCAGCAGGTCGGTGCTGCCGGTCTGGGCGAGGAGTTCGGCGAGGCGGCGGCCGACCCCGGAGAGGACCAGCAGGCCGCCGCGCCGGGCGAGCAGCCAGCGGATGGCGAGCAGGCAGTTGAGGCCGCGCGAGTCGCAGAACGCGAGGGCGGTGACGTCCAGGACGAGGTGCACGCGCCCGGCGGCGACGCTGGTGCCGAGGGTGCTGAGGAAGAACGGTTCGGCGTGGTGGTCGAGTTCGCCGCTGACGCGCAGCACGGCGGACTCCTCGCGGGCCGACAGCTCAGTGATGGTCAGGCGGTGGCTCTGCGCGGTCATCGCTCCTCCGTCCGGCTGCCCGTGTCGATCGCCCGTTCCGCGAGCCGGTCGCGCGGGGCGCGCGGTCCGTGCTCGTGTGCCCCCCGGGGTCTCGTGCGCCCCCGGGGTACGGTGCGGGCGCCGCCCGGCCCGGTACGCGCCGCTCGCGCCGTCACACTCCCCCGCACCGCCAACCTACGTCCCCGTCCGGTGCGTTGGGGCGACATCGCGCCATTTCCCGGCCGAACCCCCCGCGAATCACACCCTACCCGCACGCTCCGGGTAACCGGCCCGGCGTACCGTGGAGAACGACGTACGCAGACCTCCGAGAGGAGCGCGCGGTGACCGAGCGGAAACCCCCCGGCGTCAGCTTCGAGTCGTGGGTCGACAAGCAGATCCGCGAGGCGGAGCAGCGCGGCGACTTCGCCGGCCTGCCCGGCATCGGCCGACCGCTCCCCGGCCTCGACCGCCCCTACGACGAGATGTGGTGGCTCAAGGAGAAACTGCGCCGTGAGCATGTCTCCGTACTGCCGCCCGCGCTCGCCCTGCGCAAGGAGGCCGAGGACGCGCTGGCGGCGGCGGAGGCGGCGCCGACCGAGGCAGGCGCGCGCCGCATCCTCACGGAGATCAACAAGAAGATCTCCGCCATGCTGTTCCGCCCGCCGCCCGGCCCTCCGCTCGGCATCAAGCCGTACGACGTGGAGCAGGTCCTCGCGCGCAGGCGCACCGCACGCGAGGGCTGACCTGGGCTCTGCCGGTGCGGGTGGGCGCGGCCGGCCGGGGACAGCCTCCGGTCGGGGAGAGCGGTCGGCCGGGGAGAGCGGCTGGTCGGGGACAATGGCGGCCAGGGGCAGCGGCCGGTCGGGGACAATGGCGGTCCGTCCCGCGCTTCCCGCACCTGGAGATCCGCCGCCTTGTCGAAGCAGCCCGCAGCAGCCGCGTCCGCCGCCGCACAGGACCGCAGCGCCGCAGCCGAGGCCGAAGCCGCACCCGCGTCCGAAGCCGAAGCCGAAGCCGCACCACCCGACGCCGAAGCCGCACCCGAGTCCGCAGCCGAAGTCGCACCCGGCGCCGAGGCGGCAGCCGAGTCCGCAGCCGGGGCCGCCCGGCAGGAGCTGACGGCGGACTGCGCGCGGTGCTTCGGGCTCTGCTGCGTCGCCCTGCCGTTCGCGGCCTCGTCGGACTTCGCGGCGAACAAGGCGGCGGGTACGCCCTGCGGCCATCTGCGCACCGACTTCGGCTGCGGCATCCACGCCCGCCTGCGGGAGAGCGGCTACCCGGGCTGCACGGTGTACGACTGCTTCGGCGCCGGGCAGCAGGTCTCGCAGGTCACCTTCGGCGGCCGTGACTGGCGCGCCGAGCCCGGCAGTTCGCGGCAGATGTTCGCGGTGTTCCCGGTGATGCGGCACCTGCACGAACTGCTCTGGTACGTCAACGAGGCCCTGGCCCTGCCGTCCTCCCGGCCCGTACGGGCGGACCTCCGGCGCGCCCTCGACGATGTACGGGCCCTGACCCGCGCGGACGCCGAGACGGTCATCGCGGTGGACGTGGACGTCCTGCGCGGCGAGATCAACGCGCTGCTGCTGCGGGCGAGCGAGCTGGCGCGGTCCGCCGTACCGGGCCGGAAGCGGAACCACCGCGGCGCCGACCTCATCGGCGGCCGCCTCCGCCGCGCCGACCTGCGCGGCGCCAACCTCCGCGGCGCCCTCCTGATCGCCGCCGACCTCGCGGGCGCGGACCTGCGCACCGCCGACGTCATCGGCGCCGACCTGCGGGACGCCGACCTGGCGGGGGCGGATCTGCGCGGCGCACTGTTCCTGACCCAGGCGCAGGTCAACGCGGCGCGGGGCGACGCGCACACCCGGCTGCCGGACACGGTGACGCGCCCCGGCCACTGGACGGCCTGAAGCCCTTCGTCACCTCCGGTCGGTTCACGCCGTGCGGCCAACCCGCTGCGCGCGAGGGGCCGCGGGTGGGGCGGCCCAGCGCCGGCGGCGGGGCTCGGTGGCCCTCACACCGCCCCGCCTCCCAGCACCATGTCGTCCTGTCGGCGCCCCGGCGCCCCCAGGGCCGCGGCCGCTGCGCCGATCAGGCCCGCGTCCGTGCCCGTGCGCGCCGGGGTCACCGTAAGGCCGGTGACGAAGGAGAGGGTGGCGTAGTCGCGGAGGGCGCGGCGGAGCGGGGTGAACAGGACGTCGCCCGCCTTGGCCACTCCCCCGCCGATCACCGCGATGTCGATCTCCACGAGTGTGGCCGTCGCGGCGATCCCCGCCGCCAGCGCCTGCGCGGCGCGTTCGAAGGACGCGCGCGCCACCGGGTCCCCCGCGCGCGCCGCCGCGGCGACCGCGGCCGCCGAACTGTCGCCGTCCGGCCCCGGAACCCAGCCGTCGCGCACGGCCCGGCGCGCGATGTTCGGCCCGCTGGCGATCCGCTCCACGCAGCCGCGCGCCCCGCACGGGCACGGGTCGCCGTCCAGGTCCACGCTGATGTGCCCGATGTGCCCGGCGTTGCCCGTGGGGCCCGGATGCAGTCGCCCGCCGAGGACCAGGCCGCCGCCGACGCCGGTCGAGACGACCATGCACAGCGCGTTGTCGTACCCCTGCGCGGCACCCTGCCAGTGCTCGGCCGCGGTGATCGCCACACCGTCGCCGATCAGCTTCGAGGGCAGCCCGCCGCTCGCCGCCACCACCCGCTCGACCAGGGGAAAGCCGCGCCAGCCGGGCACGTTGACCGGGCTGACCGTGCCCTTCGAGGCGTCGACGGGCCCCGCGCTGCCGATGCCGAGTGCGCGGGCGCGCGGCCAGTGCGACGAGGTGGACAGCTCGGTGACGACCGCCTCGACCGCCCGCATCACCGTCTCGCCGTCCTCCTGCGCCGGAGTCGGCCGCTGGGCCCGCACCAGGATCCGCCCGTGCAGGTCCACCAGCGCACCAGCGATCTTGGTGCCGCCGATGTCGAGCGCGGCGACGATGTCGTTCTGCATCAGAGTCGGATCTCCTGGTCGTTCTGCTGCCACTCGTTCTGCTGCCACTCGTTCTGCTGCCACTCGTTCTGCTGCTGCTCGTTCTGCTGCATGCTCTGCCGCTTGTTCTGCTGCTCGTTCTGCCGCATGTTCAGACGCTTGTTCTGCCGCTTGTTCAGCCGGTGCGGCGTCCATGAACAGTCTCCACCGAGAGTGACAACGTTGTCTAGGCTCTATGCTCGACGGCACAAGCCGTCGAACCCGCCGACCCCCACGCGGCACCGTCGTACCAGAACAGGACAGCACACGTGGCCCAGACCGCCCGCCCCGAGTACCGCTACGGCAACCGTCCCACGATGAAGGACGTCGCGGCCCGCGCCGGTGTCGGCCTGAAGACGGTATCGCGCGTCGTCAACGGCGAACCGGGCGTCACCCCGGACACCGAGCGCCGCGTCCAGGAGGCCATCGAGGCGCTCGGCTTCCGGCGCAACGACAGCGCCCGCGTGCTGCGCAAGGGCCGCACGGCCAGCATCGGACTCGTACTGGAAGACCTCGCCGACCCGTTCTACGGCCCGCTCAGCCGCGCCGTGGAGGAGGTCGCCCGCGCGCACGGCGCCCTGCTCATCAACGGCTCAAGCGCCGAAGACCCGGACCGCGAGCAGGAGTTGGTGCTCGCCCTGTGCGCGCGCCGGGTCGACGGGCTTGTGGTCATCCCGGCCGGTGACGACCACCGCTATCTGGAGCCGGAGCTCAAGGCGGGCGTCGCCACGGTCTTCGTGGACCGCCCGGCCGGGCGGATCGACGCGGACGTGGTGCTCTCGGACAACTTCGGCGGCGCGCGCGACGGCGTGGCCCATCTGATCGCGCACGGCCACCGCAGGATCGGCTTCATCGGCGACAAGGCCCGTATCCACACGGCCGCCGAGCGCCTGCGCGGCTACCGCGCCGCGATGACGGAGGCCGGGCTTCCGGTGCACGACTCGTGGGTGGCGCTCGGCTCCACCGCGCCGGACCGCGTCCGCTCGGCGGCCGAGGCCCTGCTCTCCGGCCCGGAGCCGGTCACCGCGATCTTCGCGGGCAACAACCGGGTGACGGTCACGGTCGTACGGGTCCTCGCCGACCTCGAACGCCCGGTGGCCCTCGTCGGCTTCGACGACTTCGAGCTGGCGGACCTGCTGCGCCCCGCCGTGACGGTGATCGCCCAGGACGCCGCGCAGTTGGGCCGTACGGCGGCGGAGCGGCTGTTCCACCGGCTCGACGGCGCGCCCGGCATGACGCAGCGCATCGAGCTGACCACCCGCCTGGTCCCGCGCGGCTCGGGCGAACTGCCGCCGGTGAACTGACAGTTGCTCCATGCCCACGTACGTCTGGACGTCAGGACGTCAGGACGTCAGGACGTCAGGACCCGGAGCATTCGCCTTCCGGCGCTCCCCGCACCGCCGCCCCGTGCCGCGCCAGCGCCGCCGTGGCGCAGACTGCGAGCAGGCCGCACACCCCCGGCCAGCCCGCCGCTTCCCAGGCGCGGGCGCCGAGCCAGGAACCGGCGCTTCCGCCGAGGTACGCGCAGGTCATGTAGGCGGTGGTGAGACTGGAGCGGGCGTCGTCCCGCAGGGCGTAGATGCGCGTGGTGTTGGCGACCATGCCGCACTGCATGGCCACGTCCAGGAGGAGCGTGCCGACGACGAGCCCGGCGATCCCGGCCGCCCCGCCCAGCGTCCCGACGGCCAGCACCGGGGCGGCGGCCAACGTGCCGAGCAGACAGATCAGGTTGACCGGGTCCGGGCCGCGCCGGTCGGTGAGGCGGCCCGCGTACGGAGTGCAGATCATGGTCGCCGCTCCGACGAGGGCGAGCAGGCCGACCGCCGGAGCGCCGAGCCCGTACACCGGACCGGCGAGCAGCAGGGCGAGGCCCGTCCAGACCCCCGAGAAGCCGGCGAACACCGTGCCCTGGTAGAAGGCGGAGCGACGCAACTCCGGTTCGGCACGCAGGAGTCGTACGGGCGCGGCCAGCAGCGCGAGGTAGGACCCGCGGGCCGTCGGCGGGGGCGGCGTCGCGGGCAGGGCACGGGTGACGACCCAGGCGAGGAGCAGGATCACGGCGGCGGCTACCAGGTACGGCGCACGCCAGCCCAGCGTCTCCGCCAGCGAGCCGCCGAACGCCCGGGACAGGAGCATGCCGCCGATGGAACCGCTCGCCAGCAGCCCGGACACCTCACCTCGCCGGTCCGGGGCGACCAGACCGGCGACGAGCGGGCCGATCACGGGCGCGGCGACGCTGGTGAGCCCCGCGGCGGCGGACGCGGCGACGAGCAACGGCAGCGTGGGGGCGAGCCCGGCCCCGAGCAGCCCGAGACCGGTCAGGCCGAGCAGCGTGGCGAGGAGGCGCCGGTGCGGGAGCCGGTCCCCGAGCGGTACGAGGAGGAAGTTCCCGGCCGCGTACCCGACTTGGGTGGCCGTCACCGCGAGGGCCGCCGCATCGGGCGAGACCCCGAGGCCCGCCGCGGCGAGCGGCGTGAGCGCCTGCGCGAAGTAGAGGTTGCCCACGGCCACGGCACAGGTGAGAGCGAGCAGCAGCATCAGCCTGCGGCTCAGCGCCGGGGGACGAGCAGAACCGCGGGCACGACCGGGGATGCGGACGCGGGCACGACCGGGGATGCGGATGCGGGCACGGTCAGGCATGTGCGTACGGGGCTTCGCTGTCATGTCCCGTATCCCACGGCCGCTCGGCGCCGCGCGGAATCGTTGTAGCGTATCGCTTAATGATCAGCAGCTTCGCGCTCGGTGCGGAAGACGTGGCCGACACCCGGTTCGCGCTGTCGCCGCTGCACGAGACCGTGGTGAGTCTGCGGGTGCTGCGCGAGCCCGGACTGTCCGCGCTGCACCTGCCGTGGCGCCGGGCCGTAGTGGGTCGACTCGGCGGGCTCGACCGGGAGTTGCTGCTGTCCGTGGTCGCGCGCCGGCGCACCCTGCCGGACTTCCTCACCCCGCGCCCGGTCGCCCACTTCGCGTCCTTCGCCGAGCAACTGGCCGTCGTACGGGGCACCGCGCCCGCCGTCGTACGACGCGATCTGCGGGACGCGCACGCGCCCGATGCGCTGCCGGGGCCGTTGCGGGTCGCGTCGGAGGGGCCGGGCGGTGGCGACGACGTGGCGGTGTGTGCCCTGCGGGACGCCCTCTGCCGGGTGCTCGCGCGCTACTGGGAGGCGGCGATCGCGCCCTGGTGGCCGCAGATCCGGCTCGTCCTTGAGGCCGACATGACGTACCGGGCGCGTCAACTCGCCACCGGCGGAATGAAGTTGATGCTCGCCGACATGCATCCGGATCTGCGGTGGCGGGACGGGGTCCTGGAGATCCACGGGCTGATCGGCGAGGGCTTCCGCACCTCGGGTGCGGGGCGTGGGCTGCTGCTCGTGCCGTCGGTGTTCGCGCACAAGCCCGCGCCGCCGGTCACGTCGGAGGTCGCGCCGCTGCTCGCGTATCCGAGTCGCGGAGTCGGCACGCTGTGGGTGGACGCCCCGCCGGCCACGCCTCCGGGGGCGCTGACGGATCTGCTCGGGGCGACGCGCGCGCGGCTGCTCGCCCAGCTGGAGGAGCCGCTGGCCACGGTGGAGCTGGCGCGGCGCTTCCGGGTCACGCCGAGCGCGGTGTCCCAGCATCTGGCGGTGCTGTTCGCCACGGGCCTGGTCACGCGGGCCCGGCACGGCCGGCAGGTGCTGTACCGGCGGACGGCGCTCGGCGATCAGCTGCTGGGCGGTCGGTCCGGCTGAGCAGGGCGGGGCGGGGCAGGGCGGGGCGGGGCAGAGCAGGGCAGAGCCAGCCGGAGCAAGCTGGCGCGAGCTCGGCGGACGGCGGACGGCCGGGGATCGGCCGATCGGCGGGCGGGCAGGCAGGCCCGGGATCAGCCGACCGGCAGACCAGCAGACCGTCAGACGGGCAGACCGGCAGACCGGCAGACGGGCAGGCCCGGGATCAGCAGACCGGCAGGCCCGGGATCAGCAGACCGGCAGGCCCGGCAGCGGCTTGTCGTTCTCGCCGCCCTTGATGTAGACGTCGCTGACGAACACGTTGGTGTTGCCGCTGTCGTCGTCCGTCTTGGCCCACCAGACGTTGGTCCAGCCCTGGTAGGTCTCGCGGCGGCCCAAATTCTGCTGGCAGTAGAAATAGTTGGTGCCGGCGTTGAGGACGCCGACCTTCGCGCCGGACGCCGTGTACGAGTCGGCCGTGCGCCAGACGTTGCAGTCGTACTTGCCGCCGCCCGCGGGGTGGCAGACCGGCGCAGGCTCCCCGCCCCCGCCCGAGGAGCCGGACGTGCCGGAGCCTTCGGAGCCGCCGCCCGAGCCGCCCGACGTACCGCCCGAACCGCCGCCCGACGTGCCGCCGCCGGACGTACCGCCGTCCGTGCCTCCGTCGGAGCCGCCGCCCGTGGTGCCGCCGTCGGCCGCGGGCTTGGAGGCGTCCTCGGCGGGCTCGTCCTCCGTCCCGCCCGGGGAACTCGCCGAGGGGGAGGGGGACTTGTCCCCCTGCTCGGTCGGCTTCGGCTTGCCCGAGGCGGTCGGGTCGGCCGACTTGGACGGGGATTCGGGCGCGCTCGGCGAGGCGGTGCTGCCCGCCTCGACGCGCTGCCCGTCGCCACCGGCCAGCCACGCGTACCCACCGCCGCCCGCCGCGAGCACCGCGAGCACGGCCGCCGCGATGATCAGCGTCCGGCGGCGGCGCCCCCGCTCTGACGGGGCGCCGGGGACCGGAGTGACCAGCGGGGTGTCCGAGCCGTTCGGGGTGTCCCCGCCCCGCGCGGCGAACGGGCCCGGTGCGTACGGGCCGTTCGGCGACGGAGGCCCGCCGGGGCCACCAGGGCCGCTGGGCCCGCCGACCGGTGACGGCGTGACCGGGAGACCGCCGGAGCCGACCGTCGGAGCGCCGTGCACGGGCGGGACGACGCCGGGCGTGGGCGTAGGCGTAGGCGTAGGTGCGGGTGTGGGGCGGGCGCCGGGCCGCAGCGCCGTCGTGTCGTCGTCCCGGTCGGACTCGGCTACGGCGGTGAGGAGTTGGACGGCCGTCGCGGCGTCGGGGCGGGCCTGCGGGTCCTTGGCCATGAGCTGCTGCAGGACCGGGCCGAGGGGGCCTGCCAGGGCCGGGGCGGGCAGCGGTTCGCTGACGATCGCGGTGAGCGTCGACCACGTGGAGGTGCGGCGGAAGGGGGCGTTGCCCTCGACCGTGCCGTAGAGCGTCGCGCCGAGGGCCCAGATGTCGGAGGCGGGTCCTGGCTCGTGGCCCTGGGCGCGCTCGGGGGCCAGGTAGTCCAGGGAGCCGACGAGTTCGCCGCTGCGGGTGAGGTTGGTGGAGTTGCCGTCGCCCGGGTCGTCGACCATGGCGATGCCGAAGTCGGTGAGGACGACGCGGCCGCCGCGTTCCAGGAGGACGTTGCCGGGCTTGACGTCGCGGTGCAGGACGCCCGCCTGGTGGGCGGCGGCCAGGGCCTCCATGACCTTGGCGCCGATGGCGGCCGCCTCGCGCGGCGGGAGCGTGCCGCGCTCGCGCAGGACGTCGTCGAGGGACGGGCCGTCGACCAGCTCCATGACGATCAGGGGGCGGCCGTCGACCTCCGCGACGTCGTGCACGGCGATGACACCGGTGTGCCGGACCCGGGCGGCGGCTCTGGCCTCGCGCTGCATCCGGGTGCGGAGCGCGGCCAGCTCGGTGGCGGCCGCGTCGGTGAAGGTGCGCAGTTCCTTGACGGCGACCGGGCGGCCCAGGACCTCGTCCACCGCGCGCCAGACGATGCCCATGCCGCCGCGGCCGAGCTGCTCCTGGACGCGGTACCGCCCCGCGAGCAGGCGGCCGACGCCGTCCCCCTGTTGGTTCTCCCCCGAAGCCACCGCTGCCCCGCTCCTCTGTACGGCCTACTGCCTGGACGCGTACAGACTACGGGGCGGCAGTGACACCGAGGCCGGCCGTTACTGGGCCGATGCCGTGAGGGCCGCGCGGCGCGGCGAGGAGAAGCCCTCAAGGTCGGCCCGGGTGAGGCCGGTGAGGCGGGCGACCTCGGCGATGTCGAGGGCGCCGCAGTCCAGGCCGCGCAGCAGGTAGCCGCTGAGCGCCTTGGCGGTGGCGGGCTCGTCCATCACGTCGCCGTCGACCTGGTTGGCGTAGGCGGAGAGACGCTTGCCTGCGGCCTCGAAGCCCTCGCGGTAGAAGGCGAACACGGCGGCGTACCGGGTGGGGATGTGCGCCGGGTGCATGTCCCAGCCCTGGTAGTACGCCCGGGCCAGGGCGCGCCGCGTGAGGCCGTAGTGCAGCTTCCAGGCCTCGTGGACGTGGGCCGTGGAGCCGACCGGCAGGACGTTGGTGGAGCCGTCGGAGACGCGGACGCCGGTGCCGGCGGCGGCGACCTGCATGATCGCCTTGGCGTGGTCGGCGGCCGGGTGGTCGCTGGCCTGGTACGCGGCGGAGACGCCGAGGCAGGCGCTGTAGTCGAAGGTGCCGTAGTGCAGGCCGGTGGCGCGGCCCTCGGCGGCGTCGATCATGCGGGCGACGTTGGCGGTGCCGTCGGCGGCGAGGATGGACTGGCTGGTCTCGATCTGGATCTCGAAGCCGATCCGGCCGGGCTCAAGGCCGCGGGCCTTCTCGAACTCCTCGACGAGCCGCACCATGGCGGTGACCTGCTCGGTGTACGTCACCTTCGGCAGGGTCAGGACGAGTCCGTCGGGCAGGCCGCCGGACTCCATCAGGCCGGTGAGGAAGACGTCGAGCGTGCGGATGCCGCGGTCGCGGACCGGGGACTCCATGCACTTCATGCGGATGCCCATGTACGGGGAGGCGGTGCCGTTCTCGTACGCCTCGGCGATGATGCGGGCGGCGCGGGCGGCGTCGTGGTCCTCGTCCTTGCCCTTGTAGCCGTCCTCGAAGTCGACACGGAGGTCTTCAATCGGCTCGCGCTCCAGCTTGGCGCGCACGCGCGCGTAGACCGGCTCGGCCAGTTCGTCGCTCAGGCCGACGGCCGCGGCGAAGGTGGCGGCGTCGGGGGCGTGCTCGTCGAGGGCGGCGAGGGCCTTGTCCCCCCAGCTGCGGATGGTGTCGGCGTCGAACACGTCACCCGGTACGTAGACGGTGTGGACCGGCTGGCGGGTGCCCGGGTCTCCGGGGTACCGGCGTTCCAGCTCGGCGTCCACCGGGGCGAGGGACGCGCTGATGCCCTCGCTGACCGCGCCCGCGAGGCTCGTCGCCACCTGCTCTTGCTGACCCATTTCTTGCACCCTCCACGTCACGTTTTTCCGCTGCACGGAATCAACAATCCGTATGGCGAAGTTATCTGTGTACCTTCCACCTGGTCAACACCCCCTTTCTCCCGCTCGCAGGATCGGCTTTCTGCCGCTCGCAGGATCGGCGGCGTCGACCTCATGCTGACCCACTTCGACCGGATCGGCACGGGGCGCGCGGGCGACAGCCGGGAGGGGGTCGGGCGACGGCCGGGAGGCGGTGCCGGAACACCTGAAGGCCCCCGGCGGCGCCGGGGGCCTTCAGGGTGAACAGG
>NZ_JASCIR010000023.1 GCF_029968095.1 Streptomyces solicavernae
CCCCCCCCGGGCCGGCCTACGGCACCCGCACGGCCGTACGTTCTTCAGGGTGCGGGTTGGTCATGTCGGCGGTGCGTCGGCGCCGTTGCCGGTGTGTTTCCCCGGCAACTGACCGGCTCAGACCGCCGAATGAACGACGTCCTTCTCCTCCGCGAAGTGGCAGGCCGACTCGTGCGCCGCCGGAGTGTCCGAGCTCTTGAACCGCTCGGGCACCGCGAGCAGCGGCACCTCGCTGGCGCACTTGTCCTGCGCCTTCCAGCAGCGCGTACGGAACCGGCAGCCCGAGGGCGGGTTGGCCGGCGAGGGGACGTCCCCGGTGAGGATGATCCGCTCCCGGCCCTGGCGCGCCTCCGGGTCCGGCACCGGCACCGCGGAGAGCAGCGCCTGCGTGTACGGGTGCGTCGGGTGGTCGTAGATCTGCGTGTCCGTGCCGATCTCCGCCATCTTGCCGAGGTACATCACGCCGACCCGGTCGGAGATGTGCCGCACGATGGACAGGTCGTGCGCGATGAAGAGGTACGACAGGTTGAACTCGTCCTGCAGCTTCTCCATCAGGTTCACCACCTGCGCCTGCACCGACACGTCGAGCGCGGAGACCGGCTCGTCGCAGATGATGATCTCCGGGTTGAGCGCGAGGCCGCGGGCGATGCCGATGCGCTGGCGCTGGCCGCCGGAGAACTGGTGCGGATAGCGGTTGATGTACTCCGGGTTGAGGCCCACGACGTCCAGGAGCTCCTGGACCTTGCGGCGGCGTTCGCCCTTCGGGGCGGCCTCCGGGTGGATGTCGAAGGGCTCCCCGATGATGTCGCCGACCGTCATCCGCGGGTTCAGCGAGGTGTACGGGTCCTGGAACACCATCTGGATGTTGCGGCGCACGGCCTTGAGCGCGCGGCCCGACAGGCGGGTGATGTCCTGGCCCTTGTAGAACACCTCGCCGGAGGTGGCCGTTTCCAGCAGCATCAGCAGCTTGGCGACGGTGGACTTGCCGCAGCCGGACTCGCCCACGATGCCCAGGGTCTCGCCCTGGTACAGGTCGAAGGAGATCCCGTCGACGGCCTTGACCGCGCCGATCTGCCGCTTGAAGAGGATGCCCTGGGTCAGCGGGAAGTGCTTCACCAGGTTGCGCACCTGCAGGATCGGCTCGCCCCGCTCGACCGGCGCCTGGATCGCCTCGACCGACTCGGTCCCGGTGGCGGCGTCGGCCCCCTCCACCTCGGAGACGTTGGGCGTGGCGTCCACCGGCTCGCCCTTGTTCAGCTCAGCCATGGATCGTCTCCTTCCAGAAGTGGCAGGCGCTGCCGCGGCCGGCGATCTCGCCGCCGCCCTGCTCGGTCACCTGATGCAGGACCGGCAGATCCGTACGGCAGATGTCGTCCGCCTTCGGGCAGCGCGGGTTGAAGGCGCAGCCGGACGGGATGCGCGTCAGGTTGGGCGGCAGGCCCTTGATCGCGTACAGCTCCTGGCCCTTCTGGTCCAGGCGCGGGATCGAGTCGAGCAGGCCACGCGTGTACGGGTGCGCCGGGCGCGCGTACAGCTCGTGCACCGGCGCCGTCTCCACGATCCGGCCCGCGTACATCACGGCGATCTTGTCGGCGACGTCCGCGACGACGCCCAGGTCGTGGGTGATGAGGATCAAGCCCATGTTGTACTCGCGCTGCAGCTCGGCCAGCAGGTCCATGACCTGCGCCTGGACCGTCACGTCGAGGGCCGTCGTCGGCTCGTCCGCGATGATCAGGTCCGGTTCGAGGGCGAGCGCCATGGCGATCATGATGCGCTGGCGCATGCCGCCGGAGAACTGGTGCGGGTAGTCGTTCACCCGCTGCTTCGCCGCCGGGATACGCACCCGGTCCATCAGCTCGATGGACTTGGCCTTGGCCTCCTTGCGGCTCAGGCCCTGGTGGACGCGGAACATCTCGCCGAGCTGGTAGCCCACCGAGAGCACCGGGTTGAGGGCGGACAGCGCGTCCTGGAAGATCATGGCGATCTTCGCGCCGCGGATTCTGCGGCGCTCCTCCGGGGACATCTTCAGCATGTCCTGACCCTTGAAAAGGATCTCGCCCTTCGGGATCTTGCCGGGCGGCATGTCGATGATGCCCATGACGGCCTGGGCCGAGACGGACTTTCCGGAGCCGGACTCGCCGAGCACGGCGAGCGTCTCGCCCGGTTTCACCGAGTAGTTGACGCCGTTCACGGCCTTGGCGACGCCGTCCCGGGTGTGGAACTCCACGTGCAGGTCGCGCACTTCGAGCAGCGGCGTGTTCGCGTCGCCGGGGCCGTGCGGCCCGGGGACGTCCGCGGTTTTGTCGAGGATGGTCAACGTACGCCCTCCTAGCGCATCTTGGGGTCGAGGGCGTTGCGGACCGCATCGCCGAACATCAGGAACGCGAGCACACACAGCGACACCAGGATCGAGGGCATGAGCAGCGTGTGCGGAGCGATGCGCAGCTGGTCCTTGGCGGTCGACACGTCCACACCCCAGGAGATCGTGGGCGCGGAGATGCCGATGCCGAGGAACGACAGCGTGGCCTCGGCCGCGATGTAGCCGCCGAGCGCGATGCTCGCGACCACGATCACCGGGGCCGCCGCGTTGGGCACGATGTGCTTGAGCAGGATCCGAGTTGTGGAGGCGCCCAGGGCCTTGGCCGCCGTCACGTAGTCGGACTGCTTGACGGTCATCACCGCACCGCGCGAGACGCGGGCGATCTGGGTCCAGCCGAGGAAGGCGAGGGCCAGGACGACGACCCACACCGAGCGGTTCGGGAAGGTGGTCAGGATGACCATGGCGCCGAGCAGGAACGGGATGGCGAAGAACACGTCCGTGAGCCGCGAGAGCAGCGCGTCCACCCAGCCGCCGAAGTACCCGGCGAGCATGCCGACGAGGCTGCCGAAGAGGGTGACGAGCAGGGTCACGCAGATGGCCACGGTGAGCGAGGTGCGGGTGCCGTAGACCATGCGGGCCCAGATCGAGCGGCCCTGCACGTCATAGCCGAGCCAGTCCGCCTGGAAGACGTGTGCGAAGTGCGGTGTCTGCAGGTACCGGTTGGCGGGGTCTCCGCTGCTCGGATTTGCGACGTCGGTGAACAGCCCCGGCGCGACCGCCATCGCGACCAGGAACACGATGAGCGCCGCGGAGATGACGAAGAGCGGGTTGCGCCGCAGGTCGTACCAGGCGTCCGACCACAGGCTGCGCGCCTTCTCGGGCTTCGGCTCGCCGGGCGCGGCGGTGTCGGGCGGCGTGGCGTCCTTGACGGTGAGTGCCTCAGGCATAACGAATCCTCGGGTCCAGGACCGCGTAGAGCAGGTCGACGATCAGGCTGGCGGCGAGGTAGACGAGCACGAGCAGCGTGACGATGCCGACGACCGTCGATCCTTCGCGGCGGATGAGCGCCTGGAAGACCGTGCGGCCCACGCCCTGCACGTTGAAGACGCCCTCGGTGACGACGGCGCCGGCCATCAGGGTGCCGATCTCGACGCCGAGGAAGGTGACCACGGGGATCATCGAGTTGCGGACCAGGTGGACGCCGATCACCCGGTGGCGCGGCAGGCCCTTGGCGATGGCGGTACGGACATAGTCGGCGCGCAGATTCTCGGCGACGGACGTACGGGTCAGCCGGGTGACGTACGCCAGGGAGAGCGCGGCCAGGACGATCGCCGGGAGCAGCAACTGCCCGTAGTTCGTGGAGTCCTGGACGTTCGGCTCGGTCCAGCCGAGCTGGAAGGCGAAGACGTACTGCGCGAAGTAGCCGAGGACGAACGACGGCACCGAGACCAGCAGCAGCGCCACGAACAGCAGCGTCCGGTCGGTCACCGTGTTGGGACGGAGCCCGGCGATGACGCCGAGCGGGATGCCCACGGCGACCAGGAAGACGAACGAGAAGAGGGCCAGCCGGACGGTGACCGGGAACGCGTCCGCGATCACGTCGGCGACGGGACGCTGACTGGCGATCTGGGTGCCGAAGTCACCCTGGAACAGGCCGGTCAGATAGTCCCAGTACTGAACCATGAACGGCTGGTCGAGGCCGAGGTTCTGCTTGATCTGCGCGACCTGGACGGGGTCGATGTGCTGCTCCCCGAAGAGCGCTTTCACGGGATCGCCGGGCAGCGCGAACATCATCGAGAAGATCAGGAAGGTTGACCCGATAAAAACCGGGATCATCTGGAGCAGTCGCCGTGCGACATAACGCCCCATGTAGCGCCTCCGTGTGGGGGTTGCTACCCGGAAGGGCCGCCCTCCCAACGGGAGGGCGGCCCTTCCGGGGTGCCCTGCGTGGCGGTGCGTGTGTCCGCGCCACCACCGGGCGACGGCCGAGAGGGTTTCAGGCCCGAAGGCCCCGGGGTTACTTGACGGTGATGTCGGTCATGATGAAGTCGCCGCGGAAGTCGAGCTCCACGTTGTCGACATTCTTGCTGTGACCGCCGTTCGCCGCGTAGTACCAGAGCGGGATCGCCGGCATCTTCTCGACGAGGGCCTTCTCCGCCTCCTGGTAGGCCTTGATGGACTCTTCCAGGGTCTTGGCGTGGTCGCCCTTCTTGAAGAGCGCGTCGATCTCCTTGTCCCGGAACTGACCGTCGTTGGCCTCGGCGGTGGAGCCGTAGAGGTCGTGCATGAAGTTGACGTTCAGCGGGTAGTCCGCGACCCAGCCACCCCGGTAGAAGCTCTTGACCTTGTTGTTGTCACGAGCGTCCAGGGCGGTCTGGAAGTCCGGCTTGGCGTCCGCCACGCACTTGATGTCGGTGGCGTTGTTGATGGAGTTGCAGACCGCCGTCACCCACTCCTTGTGGCCGCCGTCGGCGTTGTACTGGATCCACATCTTGCCGCCGGGAAGGCCGCCGCCCTCCTTGATGAGCTGCTTGGCCTTCTTCGGGTTGTACGTGAAGACGTCCGTGTCGAGCGACTGGCCGCCCTTGACGCTCTTCGGCGCGAAGCCCTCGGCCGGGACGCGGGAGCCCTGCAGCGTCTTCTCGGTGATGGTCTTCCGGTCGATGGCCATCGAGATGCCCTGGATGACCTTGGGGTCGATGTCCTTCAGTTCCTTGTTGTAGAACGTCGGGACGATCGACTGGACGGCCGCGTACGGCTCGTTGATCGCGCGGTCGCCGAGGTCCGAGTTCAGCTTCGGCAGGTCCTTCGGGCCGACCTGGCGGATCAGGTCCAGGTTGCCGGAGAGCAGGTCCTGGTAGGCCGCCTCAAGCGTGGTGTAGTTCTTGAAGAGGATGCCCTTGTTCTTGGCCTTGTTCGGACCCTTGTAGTCCTTGTAGGCCGAGACCTTGATGAGCTTGTTGTGGTCCCACTTCTCGAACTTGTAGGGGCCGTTGCCGATCGGCTTCTGGCCGAACGCCTTCGGGTCCTTGTAGAAGGCCTTCGGGAGCGCGGCGAAGGTGTAGTAGCCGAGCTTGTAGTTCCAGTACGGAATGCCCTCGGTCAGCTCGACGGTGAAGGTGTTGTCGTCGACGACCTTCAGGCCGGACATCTTGTCGCTGGTGGGCTTGGCGCCCTCCTTGGACGGGTGGACGTCCTCGTAGCCCTCGATGCCCTCGAACCAGAAGGAGTTCTGCTGGTTGTTCTCGATGTTGGCGTACCAGTTCCACGCGTCCACATAGGACTTCGCGGTGACCGTCTCGCCGTTGTGGAACTTCCAGTCCGGCTTGATCTTGATGGTCCAGGTCTTGTTGCCGTTCGACGGCTCGATCGACTCGGCATGGGCCATCACCATGTTGCCCTGCTTGTCGAACTCGGCGAGGTTGGTGAACACCGCCTGAATGACGTACGAGCCGAGCTGCTCATTGGTGTTGGCCGGGATCAGCGGCTTCTGCGGCTCACCGACGTCTACCGAGATGTATCCCTCGGGCTGGCCCCCCGTCGTGCTGTCACCGCCGTCGCCACCGCCGCAGGCGGTCGCGGTCAGGGCGACGACAATGGCACCGGCGACCCATTTGGCGCTCTTGGCACCGCGCATGGGTTCCTCCTCATGAGTCCACTTTGTTCACTGCAAGAGAGGGCACGCGACGTCCCACCGACACCCCTGACGGCGAGAGTTGAGTGCCCCAGTGTGCTCGTGAGCCGGCGCTCCCCACAGCGCGTGACCCATTGACCCGAGCTCTTCGCGCTCAACTATTAGCCATGGGCTCCTACCCGGCCACACCCTTTAGGTCTCGGTTCGATCACACCTGACGTGTACATCTTCCGAAATCTGGACAAACCGATCCGATATAGATGGCCGCGAAACGGACTCGTTACCCATCTATCGGTCAGCGATGTCCGGAATCCGGACGACTGGTGAGACAAAACCAGTTGCGCGTACGGGCATCCGCCCCGCAGCGTTCAAGGCGCGTAGATCCTTGGCACGGGCAACGCCCCTGCACAGCCACGGACAACACCCCCGCCAGCCACGGAAAACACCCCCGAAAACGCCGACTGGCCCGACTCTACGCCCAGTTGGGGCGCGGAGACGGGCCAGTTGCGGGAACGGTCAGTTGTGCTTGGCGCGGGAGGCGGCGCGGGCGCGCTCGGTCTTGTCCAGGTTGACCTTGCGGATCCGGACGGCCTCCGGGGTGACCTCGACGCACTCGTCGTCGCGGCAGAACTCCAGGGACTGCTCCAGGGAGAGCTTGCGGGCCGGCACCACGTTCTCGGTGGTGTCCGCGGAAGCCGCACGCATGTTGGTGAGCTTCTTCTCCTTGGTGATGTTCACGTCCATGTCGTCGGCGCGGGAGTTCTCGCCGACGATCATGCCCTCGTACACCTCGGTGCCGGGCTCGGTGAACAGGACGCCGCGCTCCTGCAGGTTGATCATCGCGAACGGCGTGACCGAACCGGCGCGGTCGGCGACGAGCGAACCGTTGTTACGGGTCGTCAGGGTGCCGAACCACGGCTCGTGGCCCTCGTGGATGGAGTGCGCGATACCCGTACCGCGGGTGTTGGTGAGGAACTCCGTACGGAAGCCGATCAGGCCGCGGGACGGGACGACGAACTCCATGCGGACCCAGCCGGAGCCGTGGTTGGACATGTTGTCCATGCGGCCCTTGCGGACACCCATGAGCTGGGTGACGGCGCCCATGTGCTCCTCGGGCACGTCGATCGTCATGCGCTCGACCGGCTCGTGCGTCTTGCCGTCGATCTCCTGCGTGACCACCTGCGGCTTGCCGATGGTCAGCTCGAAGCCTTCGCGGCGCATGGTCTCGACGAGGATCGCCAGGGCCAGCTCGCCGCGGCCCTGCACCTCCCAGGCGTCGGGGCGCTCGGTGTCCAGGACGCGGAGGCTGACGTTACCGATCAGCTCGCGGTCCAGGCGGTCCTTGACCTGGCGGGCGGTGACCTTGCGGTCCTTGACGGCGGCCTTGGCGTCCGCGCCCTTGCCGGTGCCGCCGCGGCCGACCAGCGGCGAGGTGTTCGTACCGATGGTCATGGAGATCGCGGGCTCGTCGACCGTGATCAGCGGCAGCGCGACCGGGTTCTCCGGGTCGGCCAGGGTCTCGCCGATCATGATGTCCGGGATACCGGCGACGGCGCAGATGTCACCGGGGCCGGCCACCTCGGCGGGCTTGCGGGTGAGCGCCTCGGTCATCATCAGCTCGGAGATGCGGACGTTGGTGATCGAGCCGTCGCGCTTCATCCAGGCCACGGTCTGGCCCTTGCGCAGCTCGCCCTGCTCGACGCGGAGCAGCGCGATACGGCCGAGGAAGTTGTCGGCGTCGAGGTTGGTGACGTGGGCCTGCAGCGGGGCGGCGTCGTCGTACTCGGGGGCGGGGACGTGCTCCAGGAGCGTGGAGAAGAACGGCTCCAGGCTGGTGGAGTCCGCGGGGACGGTGCCGTCGTCCGGCTTGGTCAGCGAGGCGATGCCGTCACGGCCGCAGGCGTAGACGATCGGGAACTCGATCTGGTCCTCGTCCGCGTCCAGGTCCAGGAACAGGTCGTACGTCTCGTTGACGACCTCGTCGATCCGGGAGTCCGGGCGGTCCGTCTTGTTGATGCAGAGGATGACGGGCAGCCGCTGCATCAGGGCCTTGCGGAGCACGAAGCGCGTCTGCGGCAGCGGGCCCTCGGAGGCGTCGACGAGCAGCACGACCGCGTCGACCATCGACAGGCCGCGCTCGACCTCGCCACCGAAGTCGGCGTGGCCGGGGGTGTCGATGATGTTGATCGTGATCGGGTCGCCACCGTCCTTGGGGTGGTACTTGACCGCGGTGTTCTTCGCGAGAATGGTGATGCCCTTCTCGCGCTCCAGGTCGTTGGAGTCCATGACCCGGTCGTCGACGGAGTCGAGCTGGTGCGCGGCGAAGGCACCCGCCTGCTTGAGCATGGCGTCGACGATGGTCGTCTTGCCGTGGTCGACGTGGGCGACGATGGCGACGTTACGAATGTCGTGGCGCGTGGGCATACTTGCGGCGCTTCTCCCGGGAAGAGTGGTCGGCTGGCGCGTACGGTCCGGTACACGAGCCCTGCCGGGCTGGACACGCCACGGCCTTACCCCATCCTACGGTGACCTCGGGGAAGCGGCACGGGCGGGGCCCGGAGGCCGGCCGCTGCCGCTCCTCCGGGCCCCGCCCGACCTGCCTACTTGTCCTTCTCGGGCCCCTTGTTCTTCTCGGGCCCCTTGGCCTTCTCGGGCCCCTTGTTCTTCTCGGGCTCCTTGGCCTTCTCGGGCCCCTTGTTCTTCTCGGGCCCCTTGCCCGCGGCCCCTCGCTTGAGGAAGCCGATGTCCTCGTAGTCCGGCGACTCGAAGCCGAAGGCCCCGGCGTTCGCGAGGTTCGGCCGGGCCGCGTACAGCTGCGGCCGCTGGTAGAGCGGGATGGAACCGGCCGCGGCCCAGATCCGGGCGTCGGCCTTGCGCACCAGCTCGCGCGCCTTCACCTCGTCCAGCTCGGACACGGCCTGCTCGAAGAGCTGGTCGATGTGGTCGGTGCCGACGCGGGTGTAGTTCTGCTCGACGTTGAGCGAGCCGTCGGCCGCGGGCACCGGCTTGGCGAAGATCGGCCGGCCGTCGGTGGCCGGGTACGCGGAGGCGGGCCAGGAGTAGAGCGCCAGGTCGTACTGGCCGGAGGCGATGTGGTCCTTGAAGTAGCTGTCGTCGTCGACCTTCTCGATCTCCGTACGGACGCCGATCTTCTCCAGCATCCGGGAGATCTTCTCGCCGACGGTGCGCAGCGCCTCCGAGCCGGGGCCGGAGGGCAGGACGAAGCGGAGGGTGAGGGCCTTGCCGTCCTTGGCGAGCGGGCCGGAGGCGGGCTTGGCGCCGGAACCCTTGGCGCCTTCCTTGCCCTTCTTCTTGCCCTTCTCCTCGTCACCCTTGCCCTTTTTGTCCTTCTCCTTGGCGTCCTTGTCCTTGCCGCCCTTGTCCTTATTCTTCTCCTTGGAGTCTTTCCCCTTAGATTCTTTCTCCTTGGAGCCTTTCTTCTTGGAGTCCTTCTCCTTGGCTTCTTCCTCCTTGGAGTCCTTCTTCTCGGCCTTCTCGGCCTTCTCGTCCTTCGGGGCCGCCGTGCCCTTCGGGGCGTACGCGCCCGGGACTGCGTCCCTGCTCTTCGCCTGCTGCCGGTCCTCGGTGTCGCCCGGCTTGTCGTCCTGGCCGACGATGTACGTGCCGTCGCCGGACTCGGCGTCCTTCTCGGACTTGTCCTTCTTCTTGGCGGCCTCGGAGTCCGCGCTCTTCTCCTCGATCGCACCGCCCCGCTCCCAGCCCGCGTCGGCGAGCAGCGCCTGGGCCTCGGCGGTGTCCTGCTTGCCGAGGACCTTGCTGTTGTCGGCGTACGCGTACTGCCCGGCGAGCGCGAGGTGGCTGCCGACCGGCTCGGCGGGCAGGCCGAGCGGCTTCAGCACGGTCTCGGCGATCTCCTTGCGGTCGATGGCGCGGGCCACGGCACGGCGGACCCGCTCATCGGCGAGGGGGCCCTCGGCGCCGTTCAGGGCGAGCTGGGTGTAGGCCGGTTCGAGGGACTTGCGGACCCTGAAGGCGCGCAGGCCGTTCTGCTGCTCCGCGTACCGCTTGATCGCCTTGCGGTTCTTCTCGCGGGCCTCGATCTCTTCCTCCGCCTCCTCCTCGCCCTTCGCGCCGTGCGCGATCGCCCAGGAGCGCAGCGCCTGCGCGGGCGTGCGGTCGGCGCCGGGGCCGTGGGCGAGCGGGCCCTTGGACCCGGACTCGCGGCGGGCGAGCTCGATCCGCTCGGCGTCGGCGGCGCCGATCTCGGCCAGGTCGACCTTGCCCGCGGCGAGCGCCTCGGCCCGCTTCGCGCGCGGTACGGCGCGGAAGACCAGCTTCTCCAGCTTGGCGGTCTCACCCCACCAGCGCGGGTTGCGGACCAGCGTCATCTCGCCCGCCTTGCGGTCCGTCTTCGCGATGCTGAACGGCCCGGCCGACACCTTGAGCTTGGTGCGCGCCCCGTCGTTGAAGCTGTCCGGTGTCCCCATGACCTGCTTCGGGTACAGCGGCGAGAACAGCGAGCGCCAGTCCGCGTACGGCTTGGCGAAGGTGACCCGCACCTCCAGGTCGTTGGCGCCGCGCTCGACCTTCTCGATGCGGTCGTAGCCGGCGTTGCGGGCGGTCCAGTACGCGTTGTCCTTGCCGGAGAGCGCGCGCCACTGGGCGGCGAAGTCGGCGGCGCCGATCTCGCGGCCGTCGCTCCAGACCGCCTGCTGGTTGAGCTTGTAGAGCACGACCTGCTTGGGCTCGCGCTCGATGATCTCGGCCTTCTCCAGGAAGTCCGGGTCGGCCTGCGGGCGGCCTTTCTCGTCGAGCGTGAACATCGACGGGAGTACGGCACCGGCGACCCGTCTGGTGGCCGGACTCGCGTCCGCCTGGAAGGTGTTGAGGGTCTGCGGCAGTGCGTCCACGGCCCAGGTGACCTCGCCCCCGTCGGCGACCAGGTCGCGAGCGGCGGGCGCGATGTCCTGGGCGGCGGCGGGGGCGACGGACTCGTCGCCCGAGCCGCAGCCGGCCAGGGCGGGCACGGCGAGGACTCCCGTGGTGAGGAGGGCGGCAGCTCTGCGGACATGACGCTTTCTGACGCCGGCCGAATCGATTCGGGCCATGGCTTGGTACCTCCGGGGCTCGCCCGGCCGCCCGAATCCGGTTTGGGCCGGGTTTGTTCACGTTTGGCGGTATAAGGAGTTGATCACACCTATCTCCCCCACTGAAGGTGACCGGCGCGCGCCCGCGCCACAGACACGACGACACGCCGCCCGAAGGCCACCCGCCCGGCCCAACGCCGCCCCGCCGGTCGACGGTGACGCATACCTACGGGGCGTAACGTCAGAGAAAAGCGCAAGGGACCGGCCACTCGTCGCACCGAAGCGTTCAATCCGCGCGTATCCCTTCACAACCCAGGATGTGACGCGCGACACTCGCAGGCGCATGAGCGTGCCACCGCACCACCGCGGAAGTGAGGGCAACCATGTCTCTTCAAGACGATCTGAAAGCGGCCCAGCGCTGTCTGGACGAGCTCGGACGCTCCGTCGACAGCCTGGAGCAGCACGTAGGCGACACACTCGACGTACGCCGGGTGCGGGCGGACACCGACCATCTGCGCGCCAGCCTCGCCCAGCTCCGCGAGGCCGCACCGGCCGAGGGGCCCGTCGCCCAGCCCGAGGTGATCCGGATCCCGGACAAGCCGTACGACGACTCCCTCTGGTCGGACGTGGACGACGAGGGCCTGGGCGCGAAGGACCGGCACGCACCCTGACACCGGGCTGAACCCTGACACCGGGCTGCACCCTGACACCGGGCTGCATCCTGACACCGGGCCGCACCCTGACACCGGGCCGCACCCTTGACGGCGGCACCCACCCGTCCCCCACCGACGACCGGTAGCTCTCCCCACTGGAGATCCGTTGGCCACTGGCACCGAACCCGACCTCGATCCCGCGGGCGGTGTGCGCGGCGCCTCGCGTGCCGCGATCACCGCCCCGCATCTGCGCACCGACCGCTGGTGGCTGTCGCCCGCCCTGACCGCCGCCGGGCTGCTCGCCTTCGTCGTCTACTCGACCTGGCGGGCCTTCGCCAACGCGGACTACTACGCCGCCCCCTATGTCTCGCCGTTCTACTCGCCGTGCCTGGCGGAGAACTGCGTACCGATGAAGGGCGGGCCCAACTGGGAGATCTTCGGCAGCTGGTGGGGGCTCTCGCCCGCGCTGCTGATCCTGATCTTCCCGCTCGGCTTCCGGCTGACCTGCTACTACTACCGCAAGGCGTACTACCGGGGCTTCTGGGCCTCGCCGCCCGCCTGCGCGGTGGCCGAGCCGCACAAGAACTACAGCGGTGAGACGCGGTTCCCGCTGATCCTGCAGAACATCCACCGGTACTTCTTCTACGCGGCCGTCCCGGTCGCCGCGATCCTCACGTACGACACCGTCCTCGCCTTCCGGGACGCGTCCTACGCGTGGGGGCACATGGGGCTCGGGACGCTCGTCTTTCTCGTCAACATCGGGCTGATCTGGGCGTACACGCTGTCCTGCCACTCCTGCCGGCACATCGTCGGCGGCAAGCTGAAGCACTTCTCGAAGCATCCGGTGCGGTACCGGATGTGGCAGTGGGTGGGCAGGCTCAACGCCCGCCATATGCAGCTGGCCTGGGCCTCGTTGATCAGCGTGGCCGCCGCCGACCTGTACGTGTACCTGCTCGCCACCGGCGCCTTCGCCGATCCGCGGTTCTTCTAGGAAGGGTGCCCCGATGACTCAGGTGGAGCGGCAGCAGTGGGACGTGGTCGTGGTGGGCGCGGGCGGCGCCGGGCTGCGGGCCGCGATCGAGGCGCGCGAGCAGGGGGCGCGTACGGCCGTGATCTGCAAGTCGCTGTTCGGCAAGGCGCACACGGTGATGGCCGAGGGCGGCATCGCGGCGGCCATGGCCAACGCCAACGAGCACGACGGCTGGCAGGTGCACTTCCGGGACACGATGCGCGGCGGCAAGTTCCTCAACCAGTGGCGGATGGCCGAGCTGCACGCGCAGGAAGCCCCGGACCGCGTCTGGGAGCTGGAGACCTGGGGCGCGCTCTTCGACCGGACGGCGGACGGCCGGATCTCGCAGCGGAACTTCGGCGGCCACGAGTACCCGCGCCTCGCGCACGTCGGCGACCGTACGGGACTTGAGCTGATCCGCACCCTCCAGCAGAAGACCGTCGCGCTGCAGCAGGAGGACTTCCGGGAGAGAGGGGACTACGAGAGCGGGTTGAAGGTCTTCCAGGAGTGCACCGTCACGCGGATCCTGAAGGACGAGGACGGGCGCGTGTCCGGGGTGTTCTGCTACGAGCGGGAGTCCGGGCGGTTCTTCGTCATCGAGGCGCCCGCCGTGGTGATCTCGACCGGCGGCATCGGCAAGTCCTTCAAGGTGACGTCCAACTCGTGGGAGTACACGGGCGACGGCCACGCCCTGGCCCTGCTCGCGGGCGCCCCGCTGCTCAACATGGAGTTCGTGCAGTTCCATCCGACGGGCATGGTCTGGCCGCCGTCCGTCAAGGGCATCCTGGTCACCGAGTCGGTGCGCGGCGACGGCGGGGTGCTCCGGAACTCCGAGGGCAAGCGGTTCATGTTCGACTACATCCCGGACGTGTTCAAGGAGAAGTACGCGGAGACGGAGGCCGAGGGCGACCGCTGGTACGACGACCCCGACCACAACCGCCGCCCGCCCGAACTCCTCCCCCGCGACGAAGTCGCCCGCGCCATCAACGCCGAGGTCAAGGCGGGCCGGGGCTCGCCGCACGGCGGGGTGTTCCTGGACGTGTCGACGCGGATGCCCGCCGAGGTGATCCGGCGCCGGCTGCCTTCCATGTACCACCAGTTCAAGGAGCTGGCCGACGTCGACATCACCGCCGAGGCGATGGAGGTCGGCCCGACCTGCCACTACGTCATGGGGGGCATCGCGGTCGACTCGGACTCGGCGGCGGCGCGCGGGGTACCGGGGCTCTACGCGGCCGGTGAGGTCGCCGGCGGCATGCACGGCTCCAACCGGCTCGGCGGCAACTCGCTGTCCGACCTGCTTGTGTTCGGGCGGCGGGCCGGACTGCACGCCGCGCAGTACGCGGGCGGGCTCGGCGAGGGCGGGCGGCCCGCCGTGGACGAGGACCAGGTGGACGCGGCGGCGGCCGAGGCGCTGCGGCCGTTCTCGGCGGAGGGGCCGGTCGAGGGCGAACCCGACGAGGGCCGGCCGCCGGAGAACCCGTACACCCTGCACCAGGAGCTGCAGCAGACCATGAACGACCTGGTCGGGATCATCCGCCGGGAGCCCGAGATGGGGCAGGCCCTGGAGAAGCTGGGCGAACTGCGGGTGCGGGCGCGGCGGGCCGGGGTCGAGGGGCACCGGCAGTTCAACCCGGGCTGGCACCTCGCGCTCGACCTGCGGAACATGCTGCTCGTCTCGGAGTGCATCGCACGGGCCGCCCTGGAGCGCACCGAGTCGCGCGGCGGCCACACCCGCGAGGACTGGCCGGAGATGGACCGGCAGTGGCGCCGCGCCAACCTGCTCTGCCGGCTCGCCGACCCGACCGGCAATCTCGCGGCCACCGACCCGGTGCGCGGCCAGATCCGCCTGTCCCGGGAGGAGACCGAACCCGTCCGTCCCGACCTGCTCGCCCTCTTCGAGAAGGAGGAGCTGGTCAAGTACCTCAGCGAAGAGGAGCTTCACGAGTGAGTTCGTACGAAGCGGGCTTCAGGGTCTGGCGCGGGGACACCGAGGGCGGTGGCCTGGAGGACTTCAAGGTCGAGGTCCACGACGGCGAGGTCGTGCTCGACATCATCCACCGGCTGCAGGCCACGCAGGCCCCCGATCTGGCCGTGCGCTGGAACTGCAAGGCGGGCAAGTGCGGTTCGTGCTCGGCGGAGGTCAACGGGCGGCCGCGGCTGATGTGCATGACGCGGATGTCGGTGTTCACCCGGGACGAGGTCATCACGGTGACACCGCTGCGGGCGTTCCCGGTCGTACGGGACCTGGTGACGGACGTCGGCTTCAACTACACGAAGGCGCGGGAGGTCCCGGCGTTCGTCCCGCCTTCGGACCTGGGGCCCGGCGAGTACCGGATGATGCAGGAGGACGTGGACCGCTCGCAGGAGTTCCGCAAGTGCATCGAGTGCTTCCTGTGCCAGGACACCTGCCATGTGGTGCGCGACCACGAGGAGAACAAGGGCGCGTTCGCCGGTCCGCGGTTCCTGATGCGGGTCGCCGAGCTGGACATGCACCCGCTGGACGCCGCCGACGCCGAGGGCCTGGACCGCAAGACGACGGCCCAGGACGAACACGGCCTCGGCTACTGCAACATCACCAAGTGCTGTACGGAGGTGTGTCCGGAGCAGATCCGGATCACCGACAACGCGCTGATCCCGCTGAAGGAGCGGGCCGCCGACCGCAAGTACGACCCGCTGGTGTGGCTGGGCAACACGATCCGGCGGCGCGGGCGCTGAGCTCCGGGCCCGTTGGGCCCGGTCGCAACCAGGCATAACGGGACATACGCTCCCCCATGTGACGCCTTCCCGTTCGCTGCCCCGCAGGGCGATCGTCGCGGCAGCGCTCGCCGCGACAGCGCTCGCGGCGTTCGGCCTGCTGCTCCTGCCCCCGCAGGGGAACGCGCGCGCCGACGACCCGGTCAGGCTCTTTGGCGACGGGCGGATCACCGACGAGGTGGGCGCGCTCGGCGACCGCGCGGGCGCCGTCGAGCAGGCGCTCGACCGGCTCCACGACGACCGCGGCGTGCAGCTCTTCGTCGTGTACGTACGGGACTTCTCCGGCCGCTCCGCGCGGAGCTGGGCCGACGCGACGGCACAGCGCAACGGCCTCGGCGCGGACGACGCGCTGCTGGCCGTCGCCACCGGGGACCGGCAGTACGCCACCTCCGTCGGCCAGGGCTCCCCCCTCACCGACGCCGGGCTGCGGGAGGTCTCCCGTACCGCGATCGTGCCCGCGCTGCGGCAGAACGACTGGGCGGGCGCCGCGATCGGGGCGGCCGACGGCTACCGGGCCGTGCTCGCCGGGCAGCCCGTGCCCGCCCCGCGGATCACGCCCGGCCCGGCCGACCCCGGCGCCGAGTCGGTCGCCGGGGACGTGGTCCTGCCGATCGTCGTGGTGGGGGGCGTGGGGGCGCTCGCGGCGTATGCACACACCCGGCGGAAGCGGCGGGCCACCACCCGCACCACCCCGCACGGCGACGAGCCCACCCCGCCGCCGACGCCGCCGACGCCGCCGACGCCGCCGGACAGGCCCTAGCCCAGCCCTAGCCCCCAATGCCGGGTCACCGGCATTGGCCCTGGCCCTGGCCTTAGAACATGCTCAGCAACGCCTCCACCGAAGGTTCCTCCGTCGGCCCCCCGTCCGGCAACGGCAGTTCGAACCAGACCGTCTTGCCGCGCGGGGTGCGGCGGGAGCCCCAGCCGGCGCTGAGGAGGCCGACCAGTTGGAGGCCGCGGCCGCCCTCGTCCGTGTCGCGGGCGCGGCGGCGGCGGGGCTGGACCAGGCCCGCGTCCCAGACCTCGCAGACCAGGCTGCGGTCGAGGAGGAGGCGGAGCCTGATCTCGCCCTCGCCGTACCGGAGTGCGTTGGTGACCAGCTCGCTGACCAGCAATTCCGTGGTGTCGACGAGAGGTTCGAGGTCCCAGGCGAGCAGCTGGGCGCGGGCGTACTCGCGGGCGCGGCCGACGGAGCGGGGTTCGCGCGGCAGCGTCCAGTCGCCGACGGACTCGCCGGGCAGGCCCTGCACGCGAGCCATGAGGAGCGCGATGTCGTCCTCGCCGTGGTGGGTGTCGAGGGCGCCCAGGACGTGGTCGCAGGCGTCTTCGAGGGAGCGGGGCTCGTCGGGACCGCCGTCCGCCGGGGCGGTGATCGCGTCGCGGAAGGCGCGCAGTCCGTCGTCGAGCGGATGGTCGCGGGACTCCACGAGGCCGTCGGTGTAGAGGGCGAGCAGGGCGCCCTCGGGGAGTTCGACCTCGACCTCCTCGAAGGGTTCGCCGCCGACGCCGAGCGGCATCCCGGGCGGCACCTCCAGCATCAGCGCCGGCTCGCCGGGTTCGACCAGGACGGGCGGCAGATGGCCCGCGTTGGCGAACGTGCAGCGCCGGGTGACCGGGTCGTAGACCGCGTACACGCAGGTCGCGAGGTACACCTCGGACGGGTCGACGTCGCGGCCCTGCAGCGCGCGGCGGGTGGACTGCGGGGACTGCGGCGGGCGCAGCTGGTTCCCGGCGGTGTGGGCGGGGTTGCCGAGGCCGCGGGCGATCTCGTCGAGGGCGGAGAGGACTTCGGCGGGTTCGAGGTCGAGCAGCGCCAACGTCCGTACGGCCGTACGGAGTTCGCCCATGGCGACGGCGGCGCGCAGGCCGCGGCCCATCACGTCCCCGACGACGAGCGCGGTGCGGTGTCCCGGCAGCTCGATGACGTCGAACCAGTCGCCGCCGACCTCGGTCTGGGCGTTGCCGGGCAGATAGCGGCAGGCGATGTCGAGGCCGGACGCCTCGGGGTCGCCGGGCGGGAGCAGGGAGCGCTGCAGGATGAGGGCGCGCTCGTGCTCTCTTCGGTACAGGCGGGCGTTGTCGATGCAGACGGCGGCGCGGGCGGCGAGTTCCACGGCGAGGGCGCGGTCGCGTTCGCCGAAGGGTTCGCTGCCCTTGGCCCGGGAGAAGCGGGCGAGTCCTACGACGGTGTCGTGGGCGACCATCGGCACGGCGAGCGTGGACTGCACCAGGCCGTTCGCGTCGCCGCCGGAGAGGGTGACGGGGCGGGCGGTGCGCAGGGCGTCCGCGCAGGGCGAGTTGAAGGGGTAGCGGTGCACGGCGCCGACGGTGACGGGGGCGGCCCCGGCGTCGGCGAGGGGGGCGTCGGACACCGCGCTGGCGAAGGCGACGCGGCGCAGTTCCGCCGACCCGTCGGCCAGGCTGCTCACCTCCCCGGACTCCTCGCCGTCGAGGAGGCCCTGGTAGAGGTCGACGGAGGCGAGGTCGCAGAAGACGGGGACGGAGACGTCGAGGAGTTCGCGTGCGGTGGTCTCCAGGTCGAGGGAGTTGCCGATGCGGGCGCCGGCCTCGTTGAGGAGGGCGAGGTTGCGGCGGGCGTGGGCGGCCTCGCGGGCGGCGGCGTGTCTGCGGGTGACGTCGGTGCCGAGTCCGGCGATTCCGATGGGGCGGCCGGTGCCGCTGTGCACGCGGTAGAGGTTGATGGACCAGTGCCGGCGGTCGCCGCCGGATCCGGGTGCGGGGCCGACGAGCTGCATGTCCGTCACGGACTCGCCGGTCTCCAGGACGTGCCGCAGCGCGGCCTGCATCCGCTCGGCCTCCTGCCGGGGCAGGTAGTCGTGGACGGTGCGGCCGCGGTGCTCGTCCGCCGGGCCGCCGAAGACGGCCGCGAAGCGGCGGTTGGCGCGCTGCACCTTGAGGTCGGTGCCGAAGAGCAGGAAGCCGAACGGTGATTGGCCGAAAATGGCCTGGGATGCGGCGAGGTCGGTCTCGATCCTGCGCAGGGCCCGTACGTCGACGACGATGCAGAGGGCGGCCCGGTCGCCGTGCTCGGTCTCGGTGGGCATCACGTAGACCTCGGCGATGCCGTCCAGCGCGCGGTCGCCGGGCGTCCGGAAGTCGCTGGGCGTCTGGAAGTCGCCGGGCGTCCGGAAGTCGCCGGGCGTCCGGAAGTCGCTGGGCGTCTGGAAGTCGCCGGGCGTCCGGAAGTCGCCGGGCGTCCGGAAGGGGACGGCGCCCGTCCACTCACGGCCGTCGAGTATCTCTGCGACCTTGCGGTGGCCGCGTTCTCGCAGGTCGGTGGGGACGAACGCCTCGATCGGGTCCTTGCCGACGGCTTCGCTCGCGGGGACTCCGAAGAGCTGTTCGGCGCGCAGCGACCACTGGTCGATGAGCCCGTCGGGGCCGATGGAGAAGGACGCGACCTTGATGTAGTCGTAGATCGAACCGGGCGGGCTCGACTGCCAGGTGATGTCGCCGGGGGTTCCGGGGGTGCCGGAATTGCCGGGCTTGCCGGGCGTGCCGGGGGTGGCTCCGGCGGCGGCCGGGGGTGTCCCGCCGCTCCGCTGCTCGGGCGTCCGCGCCCTGGCTGGTATCTCGCTCAACGCGACCGTCCCCTCCAGCTCACCGCCACCGACCAGGACCGTCGGACGGCTTGCCCGCAGTATCCAGCACTACGGCCGCACGCAACACCGCGTTCACATCTCCAGTCCGTCCCGGCATATTCCGGCCGTGTGCCGTCGGGCGGTTCGAGGAGATCGGCTCTCCCTCACCTTCTAACCCGGCAAGGACAGCTCGAACCACACGGTCTTGCCCGTCCTGCCCTGGCGCGTACCCCAGCGCCGCGCGGAACAGGCCACCAACTGCAGCCCGCGTCCGCCCTCGTCATCGGGTTCGGCGCTGCGCTCCCGGGGCGGGTCGGGCAGCGGGTCGGACACCTCCACCAGGAGCGGCGCCGAGCCGTTCACAGGTCGTACGAGGCGTACGCCGATGGGTCCGGTGGCGTGCCGCAGGGAGTTGGTGACGAGCTCGCTGACCAGCAGCACGGTCATGTCGCCGACGTCGTCGAGCCCCCAGGCGTCGAGCTGTTTGCGCACGCGGGCGCGGGCGTGACGGACGGCTCCGGGGTCGGCGGGAAAGTGCCACTCGGCGCGCTCGGCCCAGTCGGCGCGGTCGCCGTCGGTGTCGATCACGCCGATCACTTCCAAAGACCTGGGGGGAAGGTGGCTGAACCCGTCCGAACCCGTCCGAACCCGTCCGGTTTCGTGGGGTTAATCAGCACATACCCGATATCAAGTGGGCCCTACCGCATGCGCGGGCGCACGGTGGCACGAACGGCGTAGGAGTTCCGCGCCCGACCCCCTCGCGCGCCCCCTCTGCACGCGGCGCGGCGGATCAGCGCGGTGCGGCGGATCAGCGCGGTGCGGGTCCGTGGCGTGCGGGTCGTGCCGTGCGGGTCCAGCGCCCCGCCGGTCAGCGCTGCGCCGATCAGCGCTGCGCCGGTCAGCGCCGCGCCGCCTGCCAGCGGGCCGCCTCGGTCACGGCCGGGCGGTCGTGCTCCAGCCAGTCGACGTCCCAGAGCTGGTCGGGCGCGAGCCAGCGGAGCGCGTCGTGGTCCTCCAGGGGGCGTACGTCGTCGGGGTGTGCGGCGACGAGTTGGGCGGCCCAGACCCGCAGGGCGTACCCGGGCCGGGCGAGGGGCCATTCGCCGGGGAGCCGCGCCAGGAGTTCGACCTCGACGCCGAGTTCCTCGCGCAGTTCGCGTACGAGGGCCTGCTCGGGGCGTTCGCCGGGTTCGACCTTGCCGCCGGGGAGTTCCCAGCGGCCGGCGAGGTGGGCGGGGGCGCTGCGCCGGGCGGCGAGCAGGCGCCCTTCCGCGTAGAGGGCGCCGCCGACGACGAGGGTGCGATCCGTCATGCGCCGGAGCCTACGCACACGTCGGCGCGGCCGACCTCGGTGGCGTCACGTCGCCTTCCGTCCGAGCCGCTCGATCCAGTACAGCCGCTCGTGGCCGCGCACCTCCAGGCTGTCGGCGACTCGCTGGGCCTCCGACCTGGTGGCGTACCGGCCGACGCGGTAGCGGTTGCCGTTGTCGTCCTGGCGTATGACGTGCCACGGGAGCATCGCGCTGCCGTCGTTCATCGCACTCCTCCCCCGGCCGCCGGCCGCCGCCGTCTCCCGTCCACTGACGCAACCCCATGATGCATATGCCCGAGCGTACGCCCCGACTTCACCCAGCGGATACGGAACAGCACAAAGAGATACACAATCGGCCAGGACCGGACCAACGCCGAGGGGGCGCACGGTTGGCGTGCGCCCCCAACGCCCGTACGTGTACGGTCACTTCACCGGCAGGCGGTACGCGACGCGGTACCGGTCGGCGTGCATCACCACGTCGGCCGTCTCGACGGGGCGGCCGGAGGCGAAGTACGTGCGCTCGACGACGAGGACGCCATGGCCGGGGACGCCGCCGAGGGCGAGGAGTTCCTCGGCGAGGCCGGGGCGGGCGCCGACCTCCTCGGCGACGTTGTCGACGATCACGTCGATCGCGGCCATCCGCTCGACCACGCCGCAGCCGCCGAGCGGGCCCTCCTCGGGGAGCATGACCGGCGTGCGGCCCGTGATCGCCAGGGGCTCCCAGGAGGTGGAGAGCATCATGGCCTCACCGGCGTCCCGGAAGACGTACTTCGTCCGCATGACGCGGTCGCCCGGCTTGATCGCGAGGCGTTCGGCGATCTCCGGCCCCGCCTCGAACTGTTCGCTGCGGGACTCCCAGGTGCCGCGCACCCCGGCCTCCGCCTGCTCCTGCCGGAAGGGCGTGGAACCGCTCGACCGGTACGCGGAGCGGGCGACGCGGCGCGGCACCGGGCGCTCGCGCACATAGGTGCCGGAGCCGGAGCGGCCCTCGACCAGGCCCTCGGCCATCAGGACCTTGCGGGCCTCCAGGGCGACGGTGTCCGAGACCCCGTACTCCTCGCGGATCCGCGCCTGCGAGGGCAGCCGGGTGTGGGGCGGGAGCGCGCCGTTGACGATCTGCCTGCGAAGATCGTCGGCAACGCGCAGATACGCCGGCTGCTCACCGATTGTCACGAGCCACTCCCATCAGGTTGACAGACAGCAACAGCCTGACAACCCTCGGTTGAGAACCGCAACCTTAGGCCACGGAATCACCCGAAGTGATGACTTGTCTTGACGCGCACGGCCCACCCGCGACTCCCGGCGCGCTCACACCTCGGCGCCCGCGCCGGGGTTGCCGTCAAGACCACCCGTAGAACCGGAACCGCCACCGGAACCGCCACCGGAACCGCCACCGGCCCCACCACCGGACCGACCGCCGGAACCGCCATCGGCCCCGGACCCGGACCCGGCCCCCGCCCCGTCCCGCATCGAGCCGGTCAGTTTGCCACCGTCCTCGGCGCCGACCAGGCAGGTCACGGTGCGGTCGCCGAGGGACCAGCTCTGGGAGGTCGGGTAGTAGAAGTAGTCGTACACATCGCCGGGGAGGGCCGACGGGTCGTCGAAATAGCCCTCGGCAAGGGTGGCGCAGCGCTCCTCGGCGACCCGGGCCATGCGGCCCACGCCCGGGTAACTCCCGTCGTCCAGGCGGAAGTTGCCGTACGCCTCGCCGTCGTGCGGCTGCTCGCAGTCGACGAGTTCGACGTCGTACGTCTCGCCCTCCAGCTTGCCCGTCGGCGAGTCGAAGCAGTCCCCGACCGCGAGGGTGAACGCCGAGCGGTCGTCCCGCGACTCCTCGGCCGCACCCGTGAAGCCCTGCCAGAAGCTCGACGCCCAGCCGAGTGAGAGGCCGAGCACGATGAAGGCCGTGCCGACCGAGGAAAGCGTCACACCCGCGACCGCCATACCCTTGCCGCGCTGCCCGTTCCGCCTGATCTGCGACAGCGCGACGATCCCGAGAACCAGCCCGAGCGGCGGCAGGAAGCACAGAATGCCGAGCACCATCGAGGCGATCGCGAGCCCGTTGGTCGACGGCGGCCGCGGGGGCTGCGCGTAAGGCGCGTACGGCCCGTGCGGCGCGTACGGGGAAGGCGGCTGCGGGCCGTGAGGCGGCGGAGGAAGGGCCACGGGTACGGTGCTCCTGGTCGGGCGATCATGGGAACGACTGCTCGAATCGTACGTCGGGGGTCTGACACTCGGGGGCGGCAGAGCGCGGGAGAGGTCCGTACCGACGGCGCGTGGCCCCGGACCTCCGCCAACAGGCGGTGATCCGGGGCCACTTCGAGCAGGCACACCCTGCTGCGTTGCTGCGTTGCTGTGTTGCTGTGTTGCCGCGTTGGGGCGTTACCGCGTTACTGCAGTTACTGCGTTACTGCGTTACTGCGTTGCTAGAACTGCAGCGCCCAGGAGTCGATCTTCCCGGTGTCGTAGTACGCGTTGTCACTGACCCGCAGCTTCCACGTGCCGCCCGCCGTCTCGGACGAGGCGTTCACCGTGTACGTGGTGTTGATGTCGTTCGCGCTGCCGCCTGTGCCGTAGCCCTTGAGCGTGTACGCGGTGCCGTCCGGCGCGATCAGCTGGACGCGCAGGTCGCCGATGTAGGTGTGGCTGATGTTCACCGACACCTGCAGGTCGGCCGGGGCCTTGTCCGCGACCCCGCTCACCGGGAGCGGAGCGTCGACCGTCGCGTTGTCCCGGATCGGGTAGTCCGTGGTGTTCTCGAACCGCTCGCCGCCCGGCGGCGGGGTGTCGCCCGAGCCGACGTTCAGGAGGCGGTTGGGCGAGCCGGAGCCGGGGCTGCCGACGACGCCCGTGCTGGCGGCCGCGACCAGGCCGTCCCGCACCTGCGCCGGAGTGGCCGAGGCGTGCTCCGCGAGGTAGAGCGCCGCCGCGCCCGCGACGTGCGGCGCCGCCATCGACGTACCGGAGATCGTGTTCGTCGCCGTGTCGCTGGTGTTCCAGGTCGACGTGATGGACGAGCCCGGCGCGAAGATGTCGAGGACGCTGCCGTAGTTCGAGTAGTACGCCTTGCCGTCGGTGCTGGTGGTGGCGCCGACCGTGATGCCCTCGGTGACGCGTGCCGGGGAACGGGTCGAGGCGTCCACGGACTCGTTGCCGGCCGCGAGCGAGTACGTGACGCCGGAGGCGATGGAGTTGCGGACGGCCGCGTCGAGGGCCGGGTCCGCGCCGCCGCCGAGGCTCATGTTGGCCACGGCCGGCTTGACGGCGTTCTTCGTGACCCAGTCAATGCCCGCGACGACGCCCGCCGTCGTGCCCGAGCCCTGGTCGTTGAGGACCCGTACGCCGACGATCTTCGCCTTCTTGGCGACACCGTGCGCCGTACCGGCGACCGTGCCTGCCACATGCGTGCCGTGGCCGTTGCCGTCCTGCGCGGTGTTGTCGTTGTCGACCGCGTCGTAGCCGTACGAGGCACGGCCGCCGAAGTCGCTGTGGCTGATGCGGACACCGGTGTCGATGATGTACGCCGTCACACCCTCGCCGGCCTTGTCCGGGTAGGTGTAACTCTGGTCCAGGGGAAGGGAGTTCTGGTCGATGCGGTCCAGGCCCCAGGACGGCGGGTTCGGCTGCGTGGCGTCGATGGTGAAGGTCCGGTTCTGGACCACCGAGGCCACCGCCGGATCGGCGGCGAGCCGCTGCGCCTCGGCCTTGCTCGCCTCGACCTCGTAGCCGTTGAGGGCGGCGGTGTACGTGCGCTCGATCGTCGCGCCGTGCTCCTTCGCGACGCTCCTGCCCTTCGCCGAACTCGACTTCGCCTCGCTCTTCTTGAGCGTCACGATGTAGCTGTCCGCGATCGCGCCGGGGGCGCCGGCGTTCTCGATGGTGCCCACTCGGGCGTCGGCCGCTCCCGCCTGGGGAGCGGCGACGACGCCGAGCGCGAGGGCCGCGACGGCAAGGCCGGTGGTGCCTGCGAATCTTCGCCGTGCGGTTCTCTTCAGTGCCATCTGAGGGATCCTCCTCGTCGATGGTGCGCTGGTGGGGGTGGTGGTACGGAGGTGCACGCGGAAGCACGACGACCCCGAACCGAACCGTTCGTTCCGTTCGTGACGGGCCGGTCGCCGTCGAAAGATTGACTGATCCATAGGAATCGCACAAGAGGCCGTACCACACGTAACAGTGCGGCCTTGCCCCGACCGTGACGACCAGTCACCCGACAAATCCGATACCCGACCTCGTACGGCTTCCCGGCCTAAAGTCGGCTCATGATGTCTCTGCCGGACTTCGTCTGCCCCGCGGACGGCACCCGGGTGCGCGCGGGCTCGCTCGCCTGGTGCTGCCCGGTCTGCCGCGGACCGCTCGACCTGGACTTCCACCCGACGCCCACGGACCTCAAGGCGCTCGCCGGACGGGTCAACTCGCTCTGGCGGTACGCGGGTTCACTGCCGCTCGCGGAGCCCGAGGTCAGCCTCGGGGAGGGCCGCACGCCGCTCGTCGAGCTCACCGGGACGGTCACGGCGAAGCTGGACTTCCTGATGCCGACGCTCTCCTTCAAGGACCGCGGCGCCGTCCTCCTCGCCGAGCTGGCCCGCCGCCTCGCCCCCGAGCGGGTCGTCGCCGACAGCAGCGGCAACGCGGGCACGTCCGTCGCCGCGTACACCGCCCGCGCGGGGCTCGACTGCACGGTGTACGTACCCGCCACCACCTCGCCGAAGAAGCTGGAGCAGATCCGGGCGCACGGCGCGCACGTCGAGACGGTCCCCGGCGACCGCGAGGCCACGGCGCTCGCGGCCCGCGCGGCGGCCGACGAACCCGGCACGTTCTACGCCTCGCACGTGCACAACCCGTACTTCCTGCACGGCACGAAGACCTACGTCCTGGAACTCTGGGAAGACCTCGGCGGCCGCCTGCCCGACGTCCTGGTCGTGCCCGTCGGCAACGGCACGCTGCTCCTCGGCGCCGCGCTCGCCCTGCGCGAGCTGCACTCCGCCGGCCAGATCGGCCGCTTCCCGGCGCTGTACGGGGTGCAGTCCGCGGCCGTCGCGCCGGTCGCCGCGGCGTGGGCGGAGGGCGCGGCGGGCCTTGCGGCCGAGCCGTTCCCGTCGCGGCCCACGTACGCGGAGGGCATCGCGATCCCCCGCCCGCCGCGCGCCCGCCAGATCCTCGCCGCGGTACGCCAGTTCGGCGGCGGCTTCCTCACGGTCCCGGACCCGGCGATCGCCTCCGCTCAACAGGACCTGGCCGAGCGCGGCCTGTTCGTCGAGTCGACGGCGGCGGTGTGCTGGGCGGCGGTACGGGGAGGGCGGTTCGGGGAACGGTCGGTGGTGGTGCCGTTGTGCGGGGCGGGGGCGAAGACGGGGCTGGCCAGTGGGCCTACGTGGGCGTGAGGGCGTGGTCGGTGGCTCGGGTGCCGGCTTTCGGCAACACAGCGGCGGCCCACCCCGATTCCCGTTGGGGCGGACCGCCGTACCGTGTGCCGATTCCCTACGCCGGGCCGTCGAAGTGACCCGAGGCAGCAGCAGCGGCGAACGCCGTCACGGCCTCGCGCTGCAGCAGCAGTGCGGGCCCGTTCGGGTTCTTGCTGTCGCGGAGCGCGGCCATCTCGTCGTCGACGATCGCGGCCTCGATGCACTGTGCGCCCGTGTCTGAGTAGCTGGACTTCCACCACGACACAGGCAGGGTCGCGGAGTCGCCTACAACACGCTTCATGCGTTCTTCCTTATCTCTGTGATCAGTTCCGCGGATGCCTCGACCGAGAGCGCCGCGGAGGTAAGCCGTTGCCATGCGTCCCGGTGCGCGACGACCTGCTCCCGTTCCTCGACGTAGAGGGCCGAGGTCAGTCCCTCGGTGTGGACGACGTCGAGATCAGCATGGGGGCCGAACCCCAGAAGCGTGAAACTGCCCAACTGCCCGACGTGCAGCGGTGCTGTCGAGGGCAGGACCTGAATGTTGACGTTCGGCCTCTTCCCCATGGACAGCAGTCGGCCAAGCTGTTCATCCATCACGCCCGGGCCCTCGGATGTGGACCGTAGTGCGCCCTCGGCGATGATCGTCCAGAGGTCGAGCGGGTCCTCGCGCGTGAGCACCGATTGACGGCCGAGTCGCACCTCGACCAGTGCATCGACGCGCGCCCCGACAGCCTCAGACATCGCCGTCGCCCTGATGATCTCCCGCGCGTACTCGGCGGTGTGGAGCAGGCCCGGGATCGCTCCGAGTTGCCACGACGACACCGAGACAGCCTCGGCTTCAAGGCTGATCAGGTCCTCATACACCGGTGTGAGTACACCCCGGTAGGAGTGCCACCAGCCACGTTGCGCACCCTCCTTCGTGAGAGTGACCAGGGCAGCGCGCAGTTCGGCGCTCACCTCGCGGCCAAGCGCGGCGTACAGATCGAGGATCGCCTCGACGTCCGCGGCTTTGGCGGCACTACGGGCCGTCTCGATCCTCGACAGCTTCGAGTGGATGAACCGCCCCTCGGATCGCTCAGCGACGTCTTCGAGGGTGAGTTCGCCACGCAGGGCGCGCAACTTCGCACCAAGTCGACGACGGCGCACGGTAGGCGCACTCACGAGTTTCCCTCCCTGTTCGGCGTCTGCGCGCCAGTCTGCCTTGACCCGTCATCGCCTGTCACCTGGCTAGATACCACGCGACCAAACCTTCCTACAACATTATGCAAATTCCTACGATTGAGTAGACAGGCTTGCATGGTGCGTAGCGAGAGGAGCACTCTAGGAGAGAGGGATGCGAAGCACCCACGCTTGCGGGATCAATTGCCATGCAAGTTCCGGGACTTGACCGTGAGGGGACATACATGACCGAGCACCAAACGCCCGCCGAAACGGCACCCATGCGCCGCAACTCGGCCCGTGGCCACTTGCGTTACTGCCAAGCAAGCCCCAATCAGCCAGCGCAGCAAGGAAATTCGTACGTCGGTACCTGGCATACGCCGATCCGGGAGCATCCGAGGACCACGTCTATGCGGTCACTGTCGTGATGAGCGAACTGGTCACGAACGCAGTTCGCTACGGCACCGAACCAGGTGACTCCGTACGAATCACCATCGACGTCACCGCCCGCCGCACCCGGGTAGAGGTGCACGACGCCGTACGGCGCTACCCGCGCCCCCGCCCCGAGTCCCGCACCCGCGAGCGCGGGCGCGGCCTGGTCGTCCTCAACGCGCTGTGCCCCGGCGCGTGGGGCGTCACCGACAGGCCGTTCGGCAAGGCGGTGTGGGCGGAGGTCACCGCATGACCGCACCCACCCCGACCGCGCTGCACCATCACGCGGTCGGCCATGCCCAACGATCGAAGTCTCTTCGGCGCCGACGCGAGATCTCCAACGAACCCGGGGCTGTTCACTGTCGACTCCATGGCAGAGATGGGCAGGTGTCCCGCCTCTCTGAACGTGAGGCAGAGAAGCACTCTGACCTGGGATGTCTCAGATTGATCGAGTCTTCGGGTGCCCACCTGTCCCGCTCAGGGCGAGGCACCTCCGGTGTCCCATTGCTGTGCTATCCAAGGAAAGTGACGACTTCCAAGATCTCCAGTAGGCCCTTCGACGCGGTGCTGTGCGACCTCGACAACGTCATCCGCTTCTACGACACAACGGAGCTGGCAAGCCTCGAACGCAGTGCGGGGCTCGCAGAGGGGACGACCGAAAGCGTGGCATACGCACCGGAGATAGACCTGCCACTACTGCTCGGCGAGATCGCCAAGGAGCAGTGGGTACAGGCTGTCGTGGCCGGCCTCGCAGGGCAGGTGCCGGAGACCCAGGCGCGTGAGCTGGGGACAGCGCTCTCCCAAGCGCCATTCTGGGCGGACGACGTCGTGGTCGCCATGCTTCGGGAGGTGCAGGCGCACGTGCCATTGGTGCTGGTGACCAATGCGACCGTGGAGCTGGAGGACGACCTGGCTTCGCTGGGACTGGCAGATTTCGCCGACCACGTCGTCAGCAGTGCCCGGGTGGGGGTGGCCAAGCCGGACCGGAAGATCTATGAGATCGCGGCCAGTCAGGTGGGCGTTGCCATGCACCGGTGCCTCTTTGTGGACGACCGGCTTGAGAACGTCGAAGCCGCAGTCGGGCTTGGAATGACCGGCCTGCACTATCGCGAACCTGCCGATCTCCGTGAGCCCTTGGGCGTCTTGCTGGACAAATGAGCCCCGCGCCTACGAGCCCGCCCCCGGCAACGCCTCCCGCACCACCTCCGCCAGATGCCGGGCCCTGCGGTCCGACAGCTGCTCGATCTGCGTACGGCAGCTGAACCCGTCCGCCAACACCACCGCGCCCTCCGGCGCCGCCCGCAGCGCCGGGAGCAGTGCCTGCTCGCCCACCTGGACCGACACGTCGTAATGCCCCCGCTCGAAGCCGAAGTTGCCGGCCAGGCCGCAGCAGCCGGAGTCGAGGCGGCCGCTGTCGACGCCGATGCGGGCGAGGACCCGGTCGTCGGCGGCGCTGCCGAGCGTGGCGTGCTGGTGGCAGTGGGTCTGGGTGAGGGCTGTGGCGTCGAGGCGGGCGAACGGGGCGTTGGGGGCGTGGCGGTCCAGGAGTTCGGCGAAGGTCAGGGTCTGCTCGGCGGCGCGCCGGGCCCGGTCGTCCCCGGCGAGGAGTTCCGTACCGTCGCTGCGGAACAGGGATGTGCAGCTGGGTTCGAGGCCGATCAGCGGGATCCCCTGCCGCAGAAACGGGTCCACGGCGGACAGCGTGCGGCCCAACCGGGCGCGTGCCGCGTCGAGTTGGCCCGTCGTCAGCCACGTAAGGCCGCAGCACAGGCCGTCCGGCGGCAGCAACACCTCGAAGCCCGCGCTCTCCAGGACCTCCACCGCGGCCCGCCCCACCTCGGGCGTGAAGTACTCCGTGAAGGTGTCGGGCCAGAGCAGGACCTGTTGACGGTCGCCGGGCACCGTGGCGCGGCCCTCGAACCACGTCCGGAACCGCTGCGTCGCGAAGCGCGGCACCGCGCGCTGCGGTGCGATCCCGCCCGCCCGTTTGAGGAGTGCCGCCGCGGCCCGGTTCTGTGTCACCGCGTTCGCCAGGCGTGGGGCCTTCCCCGCGAGCCGGGCCCAGACCGGCAGACGCCCCAGGGAGTAGTGCGTGACGGGGCGCACGCGGCCGCGGTAGTGCTGGTGCAGGAACTCCGACTTGTACGTGGCCATGTCGACGCCGACCGGGCAGTCGCTCTTGCAGCCCTTGCAGGACAGGCACAGGTCGAGGGATTCGCGCACCTCTCCCGAGCGCCAGCCGTCCGTGACGACCTCGCCCTGGACCATCTCGTACAGCACGCGGGCGCGGCCGCGCGTGGAGTCCTTCTCGTCGCGCGTGGCGCGGTAGCTCGGGCACATCACGCCGCCGGAGGACGTACGGCACTTGGCGATGCCGACGCAGCGGCGCAGGGCCCGGCTCAGGTCGCCGTCGTCCTCGGCGAGGGCGAGGGTGGTCGTGAGCGGGAGTTGCGGGCGGTGGCCGGGGCGGATGCGGAGGCGTTCGTCGGCGGGGCGGGGGTGGACGAGGATGCCGGGGTTGAGGCGGTTCTCCGGGTCCCACACGTCCTTGAAGTCGGCGAACGCGGCCATCGCCTCGGGGCTGTAGACCAGCGGCAGGAACTCGGCGCGGGCCTGCCCGTCCCCGTGCTCCCCGGAGAGCGTGCCGCCGTGCGAGGCCACGAGCCGGGCGGCCTCCGTCATGAACGCCCGGAAGGTGCGCAGCCCTTCGGGCGTCTCGTGGTCGAAGTCGATCCTGATGTGCACGCAGCCCTCGCCGAAGTGCCCGTACGGCGTGCCCTGGAGCCCGTGCCGGGCGAGCAGCGCGTCCAGGTCCCGGAGGTAGTCGCCGAGGTGTTCGACGGGTACGGCGGAGTCCTCCCAGCCCGGCCAGGCCTCGGAGCCGTCCGGGGCGCGGGTGGCGAGGCCCGAGCTGTCCTCGCGGATCCGCCAGAGCGCGGCCTGCTCGGCGGGGTCGGCGACCAGGCGGACGGCGAGCGCGCCGGTGTCGCGGGCCAGCGCGGCCGCCAACTCCTCGTCGGCGCGCGGCACTTCGTCAGCATCGTCATCGGGGTACCCGAACTCGCAGAGCAGCCAGCCCCGGCCCTCCGGGAGCAGCTTCTCCGGTTCGGCGTCGGGGACGTTGCGGCGCAGCGCCGCCACCTGGTCGCCGCCCAGGCCCTCGCAGGCGATCGGCCGGTGCTCCAGGACGTGCCGGGCCGCGTCGCCCGCCGCGGGCAGGTCGGCGAAGCCGAGGGCGACGAGGGTGCGGCGGGCGGGCAGCGGGACGAGCCGGACGGTGGCGGCGAGAACCACCGCGCAGGTGCCCTCCGTGCCGACGAGCACGGCGGCCGGGTCGAAGCCGCGCTCGGGGAGGAGGTGTTCCAGGCTGTAGCCCGACACCTGGCGGCGGAAGCGCCCGAACTCGGTACGCAGGAGCGCCAGATGGGCGTCCCGGAGGTCGCGCAGGCGGGCGTGGATCTCGCCGCGCCGGCCGCCCCCCTCGATGACCTGGAGCAGTTCGTCCTCGGTGAGCTTGCGCAGGGTCATGCGGTGCCCGTCGTACGTCACCACGTCGAGGTCGACGACGTTGTCCGCCGTGCGGCCCCAGGCGACCGAGTGGGTGCCGCAGGCGTTGTTGCCGATCATGCCGCCGACCGTGCAGCGCGCGTGCGTCGACGGGTCGGGCCCGAAGCGCAGTCCGTACGGGCGGAGCGCCCGCTGCAGGTCGTCCAGGACCACGCCGGGCTCCACGCGCGCGGTGCGGGCCTGAGGGTCGATGCCGAGCACGGCGCCGAGGTGGCGCGAGGTGTCGACGACGACGCCGTCCCCGACGGCCTGCCCGGCGATCGAGGTGCCCGCACCGCGCAGGGTCACGGCCACGCCGTACCGGTGGCAGACCGCGAGCGTGCCGACCAGCTCGTCGGTGGAGCCGGGCAGCACGACGGCGGCCGGGACCTGCCGGTACGTGGAGGCGTCCTGCGCGTACTCGGCGCGGCGGCGCGCACCGAACGCCACCTCGCCGCTCACGACGACGGCCCGCAGGTCCCGTTCCAGCCGTGCCAGGGTCCGCGGGACGGGGGTGTCGGTGCGGTCGGTGCGCGGCGCGGCGGGGATGGACATGCGGGCTCAACTCCTCTTCGTACGCGGGAACTTGATGCGAAGGTACGCTCCGGGCCTCAGCCGCCCAGGACCGCGTCCACCGACTCCCGCCACAGGCGCAGCCCCTCCGCGACCTCGCCCTCGGTCACCACGAGCGGCGGGATCATCCGGACGACCTGGCCCTGCGTGCCGCAGGTGAGCAGGAGCAGGCCGCGCTCCCCGGCGGCCGCGTGCACCGCGGCGGCGGTCGCGCCGTCCGGCTCGCCGTCGGCGTCGGTGAACTCGGTGCCCGCCATCAGGCCGAGCCCGCGCACGTCGCCGACGCCCCGGCGGCCCTCGCCCGCCGGGTGCGCGGCGGCCACCTCGCGCAGGCCGGAGAAGAGTTCGGCGCCGCGCGTGGCGGCGTTCTCGACGAGCTTCTCGCCCTGGATGACGTCGAGCGTGGCGATCGCGGCCGCGCAGGCGACGGCGTTCCCGCCGTAGGTGCCGCCCTGCGAGCCCGGCCAGGACTTCGCCATCAGGGCCTGCGGGGCGGCGATCGCGGACAGCGGGAAGCCGCTGGCCAGGCCCTTCGCGGTGACGACGATGTCGGGCCTGCCGCCGAAGTGGTCGTGGCCCCAGAACTTGCCGGTGCGGCCGAAGCCGGTCTGCACCTCGTCCAGGATGAGCAGGATGCCGTGCCGGTCGGCGCGCTCCCGCAAGCCCTGCAGGAAGGCCGTGTTGGCCGGTACGTACCCGCCCTCGCCGAGGACCGGCTCGACGATGAACGCGGCCGTGTCGGCGGGCGCCGTGACCGAGGCGAGCAGCTGGTCCAGCTCGCGCAGCGCGAAGCGGGTCGCGGTCTGCTCGTCCCAGCCGTAGTGGAAGGCGTTCGGGAACGGGGCGAGGGCCACGCCGGGCATCAGCGGCCCGTACCCGGAGCGGAACTTGGTGGCCGAGGTCGTCATCGACGCGGCGGCCATCGTGCGCCCGTGGAAGCCGCCCTGGAAGGCGACGATGTTGGGCCGCCCGGTGGCCTGCTTGGCCAGGCGCATGGCCGCCTCGACCGCCTCCGAGCCGGAGTTGACGTAGAACAGCGAGTCGAGCCCGGCGGGCAGTACCTCGCCGAGGCGCTCGGTCAGGGTGAGCAGCGGCTGGTGCAGCACCGTCGTGTACTGGCCGTGCACCAGCTTGCCGACCTGCTCCTGCGCGGCGGCGACCACGCGCGGGTGGCAGTGCCCGGTGCTGGTGACGCCGATCCCGGCGGTGAAGTCCAGGTGGGCGCGCCCGGATTCGTCGTAGAGGTGGGAGCCCTCGCCGCGTACGGCCAGGACCTGTGTTGCCTGCTTCAGGACGGGGGACAGGGCACTCATGGGATGTCTCCTCGGGCGCGATCTGAACGGTTGCCGGAGCTCTCGGGCCTGCGTCTCCCAGGCCCGCCGCCACGGCTCTCGGGCTGTTCACAGGACTGTCGACTCATCGTAGGATTGTCAACAACCTGCACGCATGCAAGCATGCCATTTCCAACGCTGTCCATAGGCGAGTTGAGCGGGAGTACGCGTGAGCACTTCTTGGACGGAACACGAGCGGGCCGTCGTCGACGCCGTGCCCGACGGCCTCCTCATCGGCGGGAGCTGGCGCCCGGCCGCGTCGGGGGCCCGGTTCCCGGTGGAGGACCCGGCGCTCGCCCGCGAGCTGCGCACCGTCGCGGACGCGGGCGCTCAGGACGCGCGCGCGGCGGCCGATGCGGCGGGCGCGGCACAGGAGGCCTGGGCGGCGACGGCGCCGCGCGAGCGCAGCGAGATCCTGCGCCGGGCGTACGGACTGCTGCTTGAGCGGCAGGACGACCTCGCGCTCCTGATGACCCTGGAGATGGGCAAGCCGCTGGCCGAGGCGAAGGGCGAGGTGGCGTACGCCGCGGAGTTCTTCCGCTGGTTCGCCGAGGAGGCCGTCCGCGTCGACGGCGGGTACCGGACCTCGCCCGACGGCAGGGACCGCTTCCTGGTGATGCGCCGCCCGGTCGGCCCGGTGCTGCTGATCACGCCGTGGAACTTCCCGCTCGCGATGGGCACCCGGAAGATCGGTCCGGCGGTCGCCGCGGGCTGCACGATGGTGGTCAAGCCCGCCGAGCAGACCCCGCTGTCGCTGCTCGCGCTGGCCGGGATTCTGCGCGAGGCGGGGCTGCCGGACGGGGTGCTGAACGTCCTGACGACGAGCCGCCCCGGCGAGGTGGTCGAGCCGCTGCTGCGTGGCGGGATCATCCGGAAGCTGTCGTTCACGGGATCGACGGCGGTCGGGCGGCTGCTCCTCGAACAGTCCGCCGAGCAGGTCCTGCGGGTCTCCCTGGAACTCGGCGGCAACGCCCCGTTCCTGGTCTTCGAGGACGCCGACCTGGACCGGGCGGTGGAGGGCGCCCTCGCCGCCAAGATGCGCAACATGGGCGAGGCGTGCACGGCCGCCAACCGCCTGTACGTCCACGAGAGCGTCGCCGGCCCCTTCGCCGACCGCCTCGCCGCCCGCATGGGCGCCCTCACCGTGGGCCGCGGCACCGATCCGGGCGTGGACGTCGGCCCGCTGATCGACGCGGACGGCCGCGCGAAGGTCGACGAGCTGGTGGAGGACGCGGTGGGGCGCGGCGCGAAGACCCTGGTCGGCGGCGAACACGCCCCGGGCGACGGGTACTTCTACCGGCCCACCGTGCTCGCCGGGGTCCCCGCGGACGCGGCGATGCTGCGCCAGGAGATCTTCGGCCCCGTGGCCCCGGTGCTGACGTTCTCCGACGAGGACGAGGCGGTCGCCGCCGCCAACGACACCCCGTACGGCCTGGTCAGTTACGTCTTCACGCGGAACCTGGAGCGGGCGTTCCGGGTGAGCGAGCGCCTGGACACCGGGATGGTCGGCCTCAACAAGGGCGTGGTGTCCAACCCGGCCGCGCCGTTCGGCGGGGTCAAGCAGTCCGGGCTCGGCCGCGAGGGCGGCAGCGAGGGCATCGCCGAGTTCCTGGAGACGCGCTACCTCGCCATGCCGCTGACCTGAGGCCCTGCCCCGCCTTGGCCCCTGCCCCGCCTCGGCCCGCACCGCCTTGCCCCGTACCGCCTCTCGCACCGGAGGGTCCGCATGCCCCGCTACATCGAGGTCTCGCTGCCCAAGCGCGGCGTCACCTGCACCGCCCTGCTCCTCGACGACAAGGCCCCGGTCACCTGCGCGGCGGTGTGGAACGCGCTGCCCCTCGGCGGCGACGTCTACCACGCCAAGTACGCCCGCAACGAGATCTACGCCCTGGTCCCCCCGTTCGCCCCGCAGGAGCCCCCGCTGGAGAACCCGACGATCACCCCGATCCCCGGCGACCTCTGCTACTTCACGTTCACGGACACGCAGCTGAACACCTCCTCGTACGGCTACGAGGCGGCGGCCGATCAGCAGGGCGGGCAGGCCGCGCACGCCGACCGCGCCACCGTCGTGGACCTCGCCCTGTTCTACGAGCGCAACAACCTGCTGATCAACGGCGACCAGGGCTGGGTGCCCGGCATCGTCTGGGGCACGGTCGTGGACGGACTGGACCGGATGGCGGAGGCCTGCCAGGACCTGTGGCGGGCGGGCGCGCTCGGCGAGTCGCTGCAGTTCCGCAGGGCCTGAGCACAGGTGAAGGGGCGGGCCGTCCGGCCCGCCCCTTCACCTGTGATGTCTCACTGTGCCATCACTTCTCGGAGGGGACACGTCCCGGGGGTCAGCCCACCGGGTCCGTGCTCACCACGCCCTCCCGCAGCAGCTCCTGCTGCAGCAGATGCGCGGCCCGCAGGACCAGCGCGTCCCCGTGCCGCGCCGCCACCAGCTGCGCGCCCACCGGCAGCCCCTCGTCCGTCGTCCCGCACGGCACGCTGGCAGCGGGCTGCTGCGTCAGGTTGAACGGGTACGAGAACGGCGTCCACCCCGTCCACCGCGCGAGGCCGCTGCCCTGAGGGACCTCGACGCCCGCCGCGAACGCCGGGACCGGGACGGCCGGCGTGAGCAGCAGGTCGTACGTCTCGTGGAAGGCGCCCATCAGGACGCCGAGCGCCATCCGGGTGTCCACCGCGCCCAGGTAGTCGAGCGCGCTCTTCTCCGCGCCCTGAGCGACGATCTCCTGAAGGCCCGGGTCGAGCCGGGCGCGCTGCTCCGGCCCCAGCCGCTCCACGACCTTCGCCGCGCCGGTGAACCACAGCGTGTGGTACGCGTCCACCGGGTCCTCGAACTCCGGTGCGGCTTCCACGACTTCGGCCCCGAGCCCGGCGAGCAGCTTCGCGACCCGCGCCACCCGCGCCGCGACCTGCGGGTCGACCTCGGCGCCCGCGAGCGTCGGCGCGTACGCGATGCGCAGGCCCGCGAGCGAGTCGGCTTCGAGTGCGGCCCGGAAACTGCCTTCGGGGGCGGCCAGTTGGGACCAGTCGCGACTGTCCGCCCCGCACACCACGTCCATCAGGAGCGCCGCGTCGGCGACGGTCCGCGTCATCGGGCCCGCGTGCGCGAGCGTGCCGAACGGGCTCGCGGGGAACAGCGGGATCCGCCCGTACGTCGGCTTCATGCCGAAGATGCCGCAGAACGCCGCCGGGATGCGCACCGAGCCGCCGCCGTCCGTGCCCACCGAAAGGGGGCCCATCCCGGCCGCGACCGCCGCCGCGCTGCCGCCCGAGGAGCCGCCCGAGGTCCGGGTCGGGTCCCAGGGGTTGCGGGTCACGCCGGTCAGTGGGTTGTCGGTGACGCCCTTCCAGCCGAACTCCGGCGTCGTCGTCTTGCCCACGAACACCGCGCCGTGCTCCCGCAGCCGCGCCACACACGGCGCGTCCGCCTCCCACGGCTGCTCGGCGGCGATGCTCAGCGAACCGCGCAGGGTCGGCCAGCCCCGGGTCAGGAACAGGTCCTTGATGGACGTGGGCACGCCGTCCAGGAGGCCGAGCGGCTGCCCGCGCCGCCACCGCTCGGCGCTCTGTCCGGCCTGCGCGAGCGCGGCGTCCCGGTCGACCAGGCAGTACGCGTTGATCCTCGGGTCGGCCTCCGCGATCCGGTCGAGCACGGCCTGAGTCGCGGTGACCGGGGACAGCTCGCCGGACGCGTACCCCGCAAGGAGCTCGGTCGCGGTGAGCGCCGCGGGGCCGGCCGCCGAACCGCCGGGCACACCTCCGCCGGGCCCGCTTCCGCCGGGCATCCGGGCTTCTTCCTGCACGTTCGTCATCGGAGCGCTCCTTCGGCCTCGGCGGTCGCGGCGTACGGGACGTAGCCCAGCTTCTTGTCGACGACGTTGCGGAGCGGGCGGCCCGCGCGCCAGCGGCCGAAGTTGTCGACGAAGACCGCCGCGAGGTCGTCCAGCCAGGTCGTGGTGTCCGCCGACATGTGCGGCGAGACCAGGAGGCCGGGCGCGTCCCACAGCGGGCTGCCGTCGGTCAGCGGCTCCTCGCGGAACACGTCGAGTGCGGCCCCGGCCAACTGCCGGGCGCGCAGGGCCGCCAGGAGGTCGTCCTCGACGACGAGGGGGCCGCGCCCGACATTCAGGAAGCGGGCGCCGCGCTTCATCAGGGCGAAGGCGCGGGCGTCGAACATGTCCCGGGTCTGGTCGGTGAGCGGGGCCGCGCTCACCACCCAGTCGGCCTCCGGGAGCAGCGCGTCGAGCTCGGCGAAGGCGTGCACGCGGCCGACCTCCGGGTCGTCCGCGCGCGCCGTCCGGCCGACCAGGGCGACGCGCAGGCCGAGCGCGCCGAGGGTGCGTGCCGTGGCCCGGCCGATGGGACCGCCGCCGACGACGACGGCGCGGGTGCCGCCGACGCGCTCGGTGACCCGGTGCTCCCAGACCCGGCGCCGCTGCCGCTCGTACGTACCGGCGAAGTCCTTGGCGAGGGCGAGGACCTGGCCCGCCACGTACTCGGCGATGGGCTGCTCGAAGACGCCGCGGGCGTTGGTGAGGACGGTGTCCGATTCGACCAGGGCGGGGAACATCAGCCGGTCCACGCCCGCGCTCGCCGTGTGCACCCAGCGCGGCCCGCCCTCGCGCGGCCAGGCGGCGGGCAGCGCGTCGGTGGCGAAGTCCCAGACCAGCAGGGCGTCCGCGGCGGGCAGTTCGGCGGCGAGCCGGTCCTCGGTGACGATCCGCAACTCGGCCCGCCCGTCGAGGGGTTCGAGGCCGGGCGGCGGTTCACCCGAGAGGACCAGGACGCGCGGAGTGGTGCTGTCGGTCATGCGGCGGGCCGCCCTTCGGATTTCGCGGTACGACGGGCCCCCTCGCCGGGGATTGACACGCTAGGCGGCCGATCTTTAGATTGTCAACAATCTACCGTTCTGTTTGGCTGTACAGAAGCCGCAGTCAGGTCACGAACAGCCCGCCGCATCCGCCGCCCGCCGGAGCGCGGATTGTGGAATGTCGAACACCGCATGCCGAATGCCGAACACCGCATGTCGAATGTCGAATGTCGACAATTTTCTCCTCGTCTCGTCGACAGCGGGCTAGACTCCCCCGCGCGAAAGGAAATCGAACCCATGCCTGACCGGACCACCTGTGTCGGATTCCTGTACCCGGGCTTCTCCGCCGAGGACGACTACCCCCGCCTCGAAGGACTCCTCGGCGACGGCACCCGGCTCCCGCTGGTGCACACGGACATGGGCGAGGACGCGCACCGCGTGGACGCCCTCCTGGAGATGGGCTCCACGCACCGCCTCGCCGACGGCCTCACGGAACTCTCCCGGCACCGCCCCGACGCCGTCGTCTGGGCCTGTACGAGCGCCAGCTTCATCTACGGCCCCGACGGCGCCCGCCGCCAGGTCGAGGAGCTCGCCGGGGCCGCCGGGCTCCCCGTGACCCGCGCGTCCTCGACGTCCTTCGCCTTCGCCCACGCCGTCCAGGCGCTCGGCGTCCGCCGGCTCGCGATCGCGGCGACCTACCCGGACGACGTCGCCGGGTACTTCGTACGGTTCCTCGAAGCCGCGGGGGCCGAGGTCGTCCAGGTGTCCGGCCGAGGCATCATCACGGCCGCCGAGGTCGGCACGCTGAGCCGCGACCAGGTGCTGGACCTCGCCCTGTCCAACGACCACCCGGACGCGGAGGCGGTCCTGCTGCCGGACACGGCCCTGCACACCGTCGCGTACCTCGACGAGCTTGAGCAGGCCCTCGGCAAGCCGGTGCTCACCGCCAACCAGGTCTCCGCCTGGGAGGGGCTGCGCCTGGCCGGCGACGCGGAGCCGCGCGCGGGTCTCGGGGCGCTGTTCCTGCTGGCGCACCATCCCCGTATCACCGCCGGCGCGGCCTGACCGGCCGCGCCCCGACCAAGGACGAACCGAAGATGGCGGAAGTGAAGAGTCTGCGGCCCGTCAAACGGGAGCCCGCGTCCCTCGCGATCGCGTCCCAGCTGACCCAGGCCATCATGGACGGCAGCCTGCCGCCCGGACACCAGCTCGGCGAGGCCGAGCTCGCGGCCCAACTCGGCGTCAGCCGGGGGCCGTTGCGGGAGGCGATGCAGCGGCTCGTGCAGCAGGGCATCGCGGTCAGCGAGCCGCACCGCGGCGTCTTCGTCACCAAGCTCGACGAGGACGACGTACGCGACATCTACTTCACCCGCTCCGCCATGGAGGCCGCCGCCTGCCGTCTCGTCCTGCGGCAGGACCCGCAGCGCACCGCCGACCGCCTCGCCAAGGCCCACCGGGCGATGGCGACGGCGGCGCGCCGCGGCAACATGGCCCACCTCGGCGCCGCCGACATGGAGTTGCACCAGATCCTGGTCGCCGAGTCCGGCAGCCGCCGGCTCGCCCGGATCGCGGAGACCCTGTTCGTCGAGACCCGCATGTGCCTGTCGGCCCTCACTCACCGCCACCCCGACCCGCAGGCCATGGTCGAGGAGCACGCCGCCCTCATCGAGGCCCTCCGCGCCGCGGACGAGCCCCGCCTGCTGACGCTGCTTGAGGCGCATATGCAGGATGCGGTGGAGCGGTTGACGGGCGGGGAGGGTACGGCGGAGTAGCCGTACGGCTGCTCATGGCCCGACCCCTCGCTGCGGTCGGGCCATCGTGCCCTTCGCGGTCGAACTCGACCTCCACGAGCTGGACCCACCCTCCGAACACACGCAACGGCACATCTGAAAATCAGATCCCCTACCCCGAAAAGATCTGTTGGACAGGCTTTCCGGCTCGGGCCAAGGATGTTCACGCGGTAGCGCGCAACCGTCACCTCGATGAACTACCGCCCGAGTGGAGGCTGAAGTGCCGAGTGAAGAGACCGAAGTCGTCGTCGTCGGGGCCGGTCAGGCCGGCGTAGCGATGAGCGAGCACCTGGGGGCCCACGGCATACCGCACGTCGTCCTGGAGCGGCACCGCATCGCCGAGCGGTGGCGGTCGGAGCGCTGGGACTCGCTGGTGGCGAACGGGCCCGCCTGGCACGACCGGTTCCCCGGCCTGGAGTTCACCGACGTCCACCCCGACGCCTTCGCCTCGAAGGAACAGGTCGCCGACTACTTCGTCGCGTACGCCGAGAAGATCGGCGCCCCCGTCCGGTGCGGCGTCGAGGTGACGAAGGTACGCAAGCACGCGGGGCGCCCCGGGTTCCGGGTCGAGACGAGCGACGGGGCGATCGACGCCCGCTTCGTGGTGGCCGCCACCGGACCGTTCCAGCGGCCCGTGATCCCGCCGGTCGTGCCGGCCGGCGCCGGGCCCGTGCAGATCCACTCCAGCGCGTACCGCAATCCGGGCCAACTGCCCGAAGGGGCCGTGCTCGTGGTCGGCGCCGGGTCGTCCGGCGTGCAGATCGCCGACGAACTGCGCCGGTCCGGGCGGCAGGTGTTCCTCTCCGTCGGCCCGCACGACCGGCCGCCCCGGCAGTACCGCGGCCGGGACTTCTGCTGGTGGCTCGGCGTGCTCGGCCTGTGGGACCTGGACACGCCCCCGCAGGGCGCCGCCCACGTCACGATCGCGGTCAGCGGCGCCCGCGGCGGCCACACCGTGGACTTCCGCGCCCTGGCCGCCGGCGGCATCGAACTCGTCGGCATGACCACCGCGTACGAGGACGGCGTACTGCGCTTCGCGTCCGACCTCGCGGAGAACATCGCGCTCGGCGACGAGAAGTACCTCGACCTGCTGCGCGCCGCCGACGCCTACGTCGAGCGCAACGGCCTCGACCTGCCCGAGGAGCCCGAGGCGCACGTCCTCGGCCCCGACCCGGCCTGCGTGACCGAGCCGCGGCGCGCCCTGGACCTGGCCGGGGCGGGCGTGACCTCGATCGTCTGGGCCACCGGCTTCGCCGCCGACTACGGCTGGCTGGACGTCGCCGCCTTCGACGCGAACGGCCGCCCCGACCAGCGCCGCGGCGTCTCCGCCGAGCCCGGCGTGTACTTCGTGGGCCTGCCCTGGCTGTCCCGGCGCGGGTCGAGCTTCATCTGGGGCGCCTGGCACGACGCCAAGTACATCGCCGACCACATCACGACCCGGCGCGGCTACCTCGCGTACGGAACCGAGGACCGAGGATGACTGAGGAGCAGCAAGCCATGACCTCCCCGAACGCACCCGTCACCGCCGGCGGGCACACCCGGATCCGCCCCTTCAACACCCGCGACACGTACCCCGAGCAGAGCCTCGACAACGACCTCTGCCAGGCCGTCGTCGCCGGGGACACGGTGTACGTACGCGGGCAGATCGGCCAGGACCTCGACACCAGCGAGTCCGTCGGGATCGGTGACGCAGAGGCGCAGGCCGAGCGGGCCATGGCGAACATCAAGATGCTGCTCGAAGAGTCCGGCAGCCGGATGGAACACCTGGTCAAGCTGACGATCTATCTGATCGACCCGCGGTACCGGGAGGCCGTCTACCGCACGGTCGGGCGCTGGACGAAGGGCGTCCACCCGATCTCCACCGGCCTGGTCGTCTCCGCGCTCGCCCGCCCGGAGTGGCTGTGCGAGATCGACGCGGTCGCCGTGATCCCGAAGGCCGCACAGGACTCCAAGACCTCGAAGGCCGCACAGGACTCGCAGTACTCGCAGTACTCGCAGGACTCGCAGTACTCGCAGGACTCGAAGGACTCGAAGGAGGAGCAGGCATGACGTTCTCCCTGGTGGTACGGGACGGCGGGCGGTTCGGCATCGCGGCGAGCTCGTCCAGCCCCGCGGTGGCGGCGCGCGTGGTCCATCTCCGGCCCGGCACCGGCGCGGCGACCTCGCAGAACGTCACCGACCCGACGCTCGGCCCGGATCTGCTGGACGCACTCGCGGAGCACGGCGACGCGGAGCGTGCCCTGGCCGCCGTCACGGGCGCCGCGCGCAACGAGAAGACCATCGCCTACCGGCAGTTGACCGTCCTCGGGCGCTCCGGTCCCGGCTTCGCGTACAGCGGTGCGCAGACCCTGGGCACCCACGCCTCGGCCACGGCGGACGGCGCGGTGGCGGCGGGCAACATGCTGTCCGGCGCGCACATCCCCCGCGTACTGCTCGACGCGTACGCGGCGGCCGAGGGCGAGCTGGAGGAACGTCTCGTCGCCGCCATGAAGGCCGCGCTCGCGGCCGGGGGCGAGGAGGGGCCGGTGTACTCGGCGGGCCTCGCGGTCGTCGCGGACGCCGGCTGGCGCGTGACCGACCTGCGCGTCGACTGGGCGGACGACCCGCTCGACCGGCTCGGCGAACTCGTCGACGTCTGGCTGCCGCAGCGCGACGACTATGTGCGGCGCGGGCTGGACCCGGCGTCGGCTCCCTCGTACGGCGTGCCGGGGGACGAGTGATGGCCGCGGAGCGGATGAAGCAGGCCGCGCGGGCGGCCGTCGAACAGCGGACGCATCAACTCATCGGTCTCTCACAGCAGTTGCACGCCGACCCGGAGACCGCGTGGGAGGAGCACCGGGCGGCCGCGGCCGTGCCCGAGCTGCTCGACCGGGCCGGGTTCGACGTCACCTCGGCGTATCTCGGCCTGGACACGGCGTTCCACGCCCGCTTCGGCAGCGGGCCGGTGCGGATCGCGCTGTGCGCGGAGTACGACGCGCTGCCGGGCCTCGGCCACGCCTGCGGGCACAACCTGATCGCCGCGAGCTCGGTCGGCGCGGCGCTCGGCCTGGCCGCCGTGGCCGACGAGGCCGGGCTGACCGTCGAGGTGTACGGCACACCGGCCGAGGAGGGCGGCGGCGGCAAGATCGAGCTCCTTGAGCGGGGCGCGTTCGCCGGGGTGGACCTGGCGATGATGGTGCACCCGGCGCCGGTCGACGTGGCCGAGGCCCGCCCGTTCGCGGTCAGCCACTCGAAGGTTTCGTACACCGGGAAGTCCGCGCACGCCGCCGCCTACCCGGAGGCGGGGGTCAACGCGGCCGACGCGTTCACCGTCGCGCAGGTCGCCATCGGCCTGCTCCGGCAGCAGCTCCCGGCCTCGGCGCGGGTGCACGGCGTGGTGACGCACGCCGGGGACGCCCCGAACGCCATCCCCGAGCACGCGTCCGGACGTTGGTACGTACGGGCCGAAACCCTCGCGGAACTCGCCGAGCTGGAGCCGCGCGTCATGCGGGCCTTCGAGGCGGGCGCCCTCGCGACCGGCTGCGAGCTCGCCATCGAACCGGAGAGCAAGCCGTACGCGGAGTTCCGCGCGGACGAGGCGGCGCTCGCGCACTACCGCGCCAACGCCACAGCCCTGGGGCGGGAGTTCGCGCCGCCCGGCCAGGCGGCCCGGATGAACCGCGCCTCCACCGACATGGGCAACGTGTCGCAGGTGGTCCCGGCCATCCACCCGTACATCGGCATCGGCTCCCTGCCCGCCACCAACCACCAGCGGGAGTTCGCGGCCCACTGCGTCGGCGGCCGGGCGGAGCGGGCGCTGCTCGACGGGGCGGTGGCGCTGGCCTGGACCGGCGTGGACCGGGGGGCGGTGTCGTGACCACCCGCTTCCGTACCGAGTACGACATGCTCGGCGCCGTAGAGGTCCCCGTGAACGCCTACTACGGGGCGCACACCACGCGAGCCGTCGCCAACTTCCCCCTCACCGGCGAGACCCTGGCCGACCGCCCGCACCTGGTCCGCGCCCTCGCCGCCGTCAAGGCCGCCGCCGCGCGGGCCAACGCCGACCTCGGCGCCCTCGAACCCGCGCTCGCCGAGGCCGTCACGCGGGCCTGCGCCGAGGTCGAACAGGGCGCGCTGCACGACCAGTTCGTCGTCGACCTGATCCAGGGCGGCGCCGGCACCTCGACCAACATGAACGCCAACGAGGTGCTCGCCAACCGCGCCCTGGAACTCCTCGGGCACCCCCGTGCCGCGTACGAGGTGCTGCATCCCCTGGACCACGTCAACCTCGGGCAGTCCACCAACGACGTGTACCCGACCGCCGTGAAGCTGGCCCTGGACGCGCACATCGGCGAACTGCTGGCCGCCCTGGCGCAGTTGGGCGAGGCGTTCGCCGCGAAGGCCGCCGAGTTCGCGGACGTACTGAAGATGGGGCGCACCCAGCTGCAGGACGCCGTACCGATGACGCTCGGCCAGGAGTTCGGGGCGTTCGCGGCCACGCTCGCCGAGGACCGGGACCGGCTGGCCGAGGCCCGGGTGCTGCTTCACGAGCTGAACCTCGGCGGCACGGCGATCGGCACGGGCCTCAACGCCCGCCCCGGCTACCGGGAGCGCGCGGTCGGCCACCTGCGCCGCCGCACCGGCATCCCCACGCTCGTCTCGGCGCCGGACCTGGTCGAGGCCACCCAGGACGTGGGGGTGTTCGTGCAGCTGTCCGGAGTGCTCAAGCGGATCGCCGTGAAGCTGTCGAAGATCTGCAACGATCTGCGGCTGCTCTCCTCGGGCCCGCAGGCCGGGTTCGGCGAGATCGTGCTGCCCGCGCGGCAGGCCGGGTCGTCGATCATGCCGGGCAAGGTCAACCCGGTGATCCCGGAGGCGGTCAACCAGATCGCGTTCGAGGTCATCGGGTACGACGTGACGGTCACCCTCGCCGCCGAGGGCGGACAGCTCCAGCTCAACGCCTTCGAACCGGTCATCCACCGCGCCCTGAGCGCGGGCCTCGACCACCTCACCGCGGGCGTCACCGTCCTCACCGAACACTGCGTGCGCGGCATCACCGCCGACCGGGACCGGCTCGCGGCGACCGTCGCCGCCTCCACCGGACTCGTCACCGCGCTCGGCCCCGCACTCGGCCACGAGACCGCCTGCGCCCTGGCGCTTGAGGCCCACCACACCGGAAGACCCGCGCTCGACCTGATCCGCGAGCGCGCCCTGCTGACCGAGGCGGAGCTGGCCGAACTGACCAGTCCCGCCGCGCTGACCGGCCTGCCCGTGCGCTGAAGAGCACGGCAACCGGCGGCACCCGCCCTCAGCTCCGCTTCTCCACCCATCCACAAGGAGGCGTGCAATGCCTACCTCTCACACCGGCGCCACGACGACCGACTCCCGGACAGCAACAGCCGGGGCCGGGGTCGAGGCGGCCACGGACGTGGTCACCCTGCGCAGGAGCGTCGCCGCGGGTGCCGTCGGCGTGTTCGTCCACTGGTTCGACTGGGCCGCGTACGCGTATCTCGCGGGCACCGTCGCGACCGTGTTCTTCCCCGCCGGGGACCGTACGACCGGACTGCTCGCGGTGTTCGGCGTGTTCGCCGTGTCCTTCGGCATCCGGCCGATCGGCGCCCTGGTCTTCGGCCCGCTCGGCGACAGGATCGGCCGCAAGCGCACGCTGTCCCTGGTCATCTTCACCATGTCGGGCGCCACCCTGGCGATCGGCCTGCTCCCCGGCTACCACTCGATCGGCATAGCCGCACCGATCCTGCTGGTCGTGCTGCGCCTGGTGCAGGGCTTCGCGGCGGGCGGCGAGTTCGGCAGCGCGGCGAGCTTCCTCGCGGAGAGCGCGCCGCGCCGCCGCCGGGGCTTCGGCGTGGGCTGGCTGGAGGTCGGCTCACTGCTCGGCTTCCTGGCCGGTTCGTTCGTCTTCCTGCTGCTGTCCACCGGGCTCGACGAGGCCCAGCTCACCGCCTGGGGCTGGCGCATCCCGTTCCTGATCGCCGCGCCACTCGGCGTCATCGGCTTCGTCATCCGCAACAAGATCGAGGACACCCCGGAGTACCGCGCCCTCGAAGCGAACGACACCGTCCCGCGCTCCCCCGCCCGCGAGCTCCTCCGCTCCCACCGCCGCCAACTCCTCCAGGCGGCGGGCCTGATGGCGGCCATGCACGTCCCGTTCTACGCCGTACTCACGTACCTGGTGACGTACTCGACCGACCACCTCGGCCACTCCGCCGACAGCGCGGCCCTGCTCTCCACGGTCATCTCGCTGCTCGGCCTGGCGCTGGTGCCGCTGTTCGGCGCGCTCTCCGACAAGGTGGGCCGCAAGCCGGTGTTCGTCGGCGCGACGGCCGCGCTCCTGGTCGTGGCCACCCCCGCCTTCCTGCTGATGCGTACGGGGACGGCCGGGACGTGGATCGCGGGGCTGCTGCTCGGGGTGATCCTGGCGGCGATCCTCGGTACGTACGCGGTGTGGTCGGCGGAGATCTTCCCGACGCGGACCCGGCAGAGCGGCCTGTCGATCGCGTACAACGTCACGGCCGCGCTGTTCGCCGGGACGGTGCCGTACCTGATGACGGTGCTGATCTCGGCGACGGGCAGCACGCTGGTGCCGGGCCCGTACCTGATGGTGTTCGCGGCGGGCGGTCTGGTCGCGGCGCTGTCCCTGAAGGAGACGGCGGGTTCGCCGCTGCTGCACGCGGAGGACGTGGCGACGGCGGCGCCCGGCCGGGGGTAGCCCCTTAGGGTCGGGCCCGGGCAGGGTTCACCGGGCAGGGTGCACCGGGCAGGAAGGCACGAGGTGTTCTCGCATGACGTCACCGTCACCGTCACCGCTGGGGTCGCCGGGGTCACCGGGGTCACCGGGGTCACCGGGGTCACCGGGGTCACCGGGGTCACCGGGGTCACTGGGGCCACTGGGGCCACTGGGGTTCACCCTCGTACAGCTCCGCTACTTCCTGGTCACCGCCGAGCGCGGCTCGGTCACGGAGGCCTCGGTGGAGCTGCACATCGCGCAGTCCGCGGTGTCCGCCGCCATCCACAACCTGGAGCGCGACCTGCAGGTGCAGCTGTTCATCCGGCGGCGCGGCCGGGGCCTGACCCTGACGCCCGCCGGGGAACGCCTGCGCCAGCAGGGGCGTGACCTGCTCTCGCGCGCCCGCGAAGTGGAGCGGGAGGCGCGGGGCGACGGCGAGACGGTGTCGGGCCCGGTCTCGGTCGGCTGCTTCGTCACCCTCTCCCCGTACTACCTGCCCGCCCTGTTCAGCGAGTGCACGCGGCGCTTCCCGGGCATCGAGATCGACGTGTTCGAGGCGGAGACGGACCAGCTGGTGCACGCCCTGGCCACGGGCCGCATCGACTTCGCCCTCACGTACGACCTGGGCCTGTCGACCGAGCCGGAGGTGCGCAGCGAGACTCTCGCGCGGGCCCCTGCGTACGTGATCGTCGCGGCCGGGCATCCGCTGGCCGGCCGGGACAGCGTGGAGCTGGCCGAGCTGTCGGCGGAGCCGCTGGTCCTGCTGGACCTGCCGCACAGCCGCGACTACTTCCGCTCCCTGGTCGCGGCCACCGGCACGGCCCCCGACGTCCGCTACCGCACCCAGTCGTACGAAACGGTCCGCTCGCTGGTCGCACGGGGCCTCGGGTACTCCGTCCTGAACCAGCGCCCGGCGACGAGTGAGACGTACGGCGGCGGAGAGGTGGTGGAGCTGGAGCTCCGGGGCGCGGGACCGGCGTTGGAGGTCAGGCTGGCCACGCTGGAGGGGGTGGCGCAGTCCGCGCGGGCGCGGGCGGTGATGGGGGTGCTGCGGGATGTGGCGCCGGGCCAGGCGCCCTGAAACGGGTGGCGGGACACCCGAAAACCAGCGCCGCAGGCTTTGACCCCTGAGGTCACAGGGACGGGCAACCCGTGACCGCCCGCGCGTGCGCAAGGACCAGCTCCCGCGCCCGCTCCGGCCGCACCGCAGCGTTATGGCTGACGATGTGCAGGCCGTACCCGTCCTCCAGCGCCACCAGCCCATGCGCCAGATCCTGCGCCGACGCGGCCAGCGTGAACGCCCCCGTCGCCGCCCCCACCTCAAGCGCCGTCGCGTACAGCCCGACCTCCCGCGCGAACAGCGACGTCATCAGCTCGGCATGCCCGGGGCTGCGGCCCGCACGCCGGTGCAGCTGGTACAGCAGCCCGTGCTCGGAGTCCTCCGCACTGCCCGGCAGCCCGCTGTCGACCAGCGCGCGCAGCCGCGCCGCCGGCTCCCCCGCGGGCGCCTCGTCGTACGCCCGCTGCCGTGACGCCAGGAAGCTCTCCACCGCGCCGCGGTGCACCTCCAGGACGAGGTCGTCCAGCTCCGGGTAGTAATACAGGACCGAGCCCTGCGAGACGCCCGCCGCGTCCGCGATGTCCTTGATCCGCAGCCCTTCGAGGCCGCGCTCCGTGATCGCCTGCCCCGCCGCGGAGACGAGGGCCTGCCTGCGCGCCGTCTGGTTGCGCGGTCTGCCGACTCTGCTCATGACCATGGATTCTCTGCTACTCGGTCCATCTTCGGCAAGAAGTTCCGTCCCGGAGCATTGACGACTCCGTCACCTATTGTTTGAATCTCATCTCAAAGAACTCCGGACGTGCGCCGTTCTCCCGCCGTCCCGACGCGCCCCTGATCCGGGGCCACCCCGGCCCTCCGGCGCCCTCGCCACACCTCTGAACCACCTCTGACGCACCTCTGACGCACCTCTGACAACACCTCTGACAACACCTCCCGCACACCCCTGACGCACCCTCAACGCAAGTGAAGGCACCCGCATGACGACGTACTCGCACTGGCGGCAGCGCGCCGCCGAGCTCGTCCCCCGCACCCGCCTCTTCCTCGACGGCACCTGGACCGACCCCTCGGCCGGCGCCGACCCGTGGCTGCCCACCGTGAACCCCGCCACCGGCAAGACCACCGCCCACGTCGCGATCGCCGGGCCCCCCGACGTCGACCGGGCCGTGACCGCCGCCCGTACCGCGTTCGAGGACGGCCGCTGGTCCCGTACCGCCCCCGCCGAACGCAAACGCGTCCTCCTCGAACTCGCCCGCCTGATCGAGGCGCACGGCGAGGAGCTGGCCCTCTGCGACACCCTCGACATGGGCAAGCCGATCGCCGAGTCGTACGGCACCGACGTGCCCGGCGCCGCGGGCTGCTTCGCCTGGTACGCGGAGGCCCTGGACAAGCTGTACGACGAGGTCGCCCCGGCCCCGCCCGGCAACCTCGCCCTGGTCCGCCGCGCCCCGCTGGGTGTCGTGGGCGCGGTGGTGCCGTGGAACTTCCCCCTGGACATCGCAAGCTGGAAGGTCGCGCCCGCGCTCGCGGCCGGCAACAGCGTCGTACTGAAACCGGCCGAGCAGTCCCCGCAGTCGGCGCTGCTGCTCGCCGAGCTGGCCGCGCGGGCAGGCCTTCCGGACGGCGTCCTGAACGTCGTGACCGGCCCCGGCGAGATCACCGGGCGCGCCCTCGGCCTGCACCCGGACGTCGACTGCCTGGCGTTCACCGGCTCCACGGCCGTCGCCAAGCGCTTCCTCGGCTACGCCGCCGAGTCCAACATGAAGCAGGTCTGGCCCGAGGCAGGCGGCAAGAGCCCCAACCTGGTCTTCGCCGACGCCGATCTGGACGCCGCCGCCGAGCGCGCCGCCTGGGGCTTCGCGTACAACGCCGGGCAGGTGTGCTCGTCCAACACCCGGCTGCTCGTGGAGAGTTCGATCGCCGAGGAGTTCGCCGCCCGGGTCGCCGAGCATGCCCGCGCCTGGCTGCCGGGCGACCCGCTCGACCCGGCCACGCGGCTCGGCCCGCTGGTCGACGAGGCGCAGGCGGAGCGCGTCCGCGCCGCGGTGGCGTCCTCCGGCGGGACGGTCCTGTGCGGCGGTACGCGGCCCGGCCGCGAGGGCGCGTACGTCGACCCGGCCGTGGTCACCGGGCTCGCGCCCGACGCCCCGCTGGTACGGGAGGAGCTGTTCGGTCCCGTCCTCGCCGTGCTGCCGTTCCGCGACGAGGCGGAGGCGGTCCGGCTCGCGAACGACTCCGCGTACGGCCTGGCCGCGTCCGTGTGGACCCGGGACCTGAGCCGCGCCCACCGCGTCGCCGACGCGCTGCACGCCGGGACCGTCTCCGTCAACACCGTGGACGCGCTCAGCCCGTTCACCCCGTTCGGCGGCTTCAAGCAGTCCGGCCACGGCCGCGACCTCTCGCTGCACTCCTTCGACAAGTACACGGGCCTCAAGACCACGTGGATCTCGTACGACTCCTGAGACCTGACCGGCCCACGCCAGCGGTTCGCTCACGAAAGGCACAACCATGACCCTCGACGCCGCCGAACTCGCCCGCCTCGACCGGGCGCACATCATCCACCCCTACCTCCCGGGCACCGCGACCGAGCGCGTCGTGATGACCGAGGGCGCGGGCTGCCGCCTCACCGACACCGAGGGCCGCAGCTACCTGGACGCCACCGGCGGACTGTGGCTCGCCCAGATCGGCCACGGCCGCACGGACCTCGCCGACGTGGCGCACGAGCAGATGAAGAAGCTGGAGTACTTCACCAGCTTCTGGGACTTCTCCAACGAGCGCGCCATCGAACTGGCCTCAAGGCTCGCCGAGTTGGCGCCGGACCCGCTGAACCACGTGTACTACACGTCCGGCGGTTCGGAGGGCGTCGAGGCCGCGATCAAGATGGCCCGCTACTACCACCACCGCCGCGGCGAGAGCAGCCGCACCTGGATCCTGGCCCGCAGCAAGGCGTACCACGGCGTCGGCTACGGCGGCAGCTCCGCCGCCGGGTTCCCGCTGTACCAGGAGGGCTTCGCCCCGATGGTGCCGCACGTCTCGCACCTCACCCCGCCGTGGCCTTACCGCACCGAGCTGTACGGGGACCAGGCTGCGACACCACAAGACGTCACGGACTTCCTCATCCGCGAGCTGGAGGAGCGCATCGCGGAGATCGGCCCGGGGAACATCGCGGCGATGGTCGGCGAGCCGATCATGGGCGTCGGCGGCATGCTCGTACCGCCCGCCGACTACTGGCCGCGCGTGCGCGAGGTCCTGGACCGGCACGGCATCCTGCTGATCTTCGACGAGGTCGTCACCGCGTACGGGCGCGTCGGCGAGTGGTTCGCCGCCCAGTACTTCGACACCACCCCCGACATCATCGTCACCGCCAAGGGCATCACCTCCGGGTACGTACCGCTCGGCGCGCTGCTCGTCGGGGACCACGTCGCGGAGGCGCTGCTGCGCGAGCAGGGCTTCCCGATGGGCTACACGTACAACGGCCACCCGGTCGCCACCGCCGTAGCGCTTGCCAACCTGGACGTCATCGAGAAGGAGGGCCTGCTCGCCCGCGCCACCGCCATGGGCGCCTTCCTGCACGCCGAACTTCAGTCCCAGCTGGGCGAGTTGGAGGTCGTGGGCGAGGTGCGCTCGGTGGGCATGATGCTCGCCGTCGAGCTGGTCGCCGACAAGGCCACCCGCGAGCCGCTGCCCCTCGACCCGGAGCGGATGCCGCACGACGTGATCCGACGCGAGACCGGCGTCATCGTCCGCGACTCCGCGCACAGCCTGGTCCTCTCCCCGCCGCTGATCATGACCGAGGCGGAGGCGAAGGAGGCGGCGGGGGCGCTGCGCGGCGTCCTGGAGCGCACGGAGCCGAACGGCCGGATCCGCCAGGCCTGACCGCACGGGGAGGCCCGTTCCCCCGCCAGGCCTGACCGCACGGGGAGGCCCGTTCCCCCGCCGGGCCTGACCGCACGGGGAGGCCCGTCCCCCCGCCGGGCCTCCCCTCCACCCCGTACCGGCACAGATGCACCCCTCGTACCGGCACAGATCCCCCCGTACCCGCACAGACACGCACGCACCCGCACGCAGTCCCCGCAGTCCGCAGTCCCCCGACTCCCGCCCTAGGAACTGCCCGTGTCCACCAAGCTCTCCTCCCCCGAACTCCCGGCGCCCGAGGCCACCCCGGGCCTGCGGCGCAGCCTCCGCCGCTTCGACATCACCGCCATGGCCGTGGCCGCGGTGATCTCCTTCGACACCGTCGGACAGATCGCCACCGGCGGCGGTGAGGCCGCCACCTGGACGGCGGCCATCGCCCTGTTCTTCCTGCTCCCGTACGCCCTGCTGTTCGCCGAGACGGGTGCCGCGTTCCCGCAGGAGGGCGGCCCGTACATGTGGGTCAAGCTCGCCCTCGGCCGGCCCGCCGCCGCGCTCACCACCCTCTTCTACTGGGTCACCAACCCGATCTGGCTGGGCGGCTCCCTCGTCTTCCTGGCCGCCGAGACGTGGGACGGCTTCGTGTTCCCGCTGGGCTCGGGCACGTTCGCCGACTACGCGTTCAAAATCGTCTTCGTCTGGGCGGCCATCCTCACCGCGGTCGTCTCCCTCAGCCGCGGCAAGTGGATCACCACGGCCGGGGCGATCGTGAAGGTCCTCTCCCTCGCCCTGTTCACGCTCACGGCCGTCGCGTACGGAGCCCAGCACGGCTTCCAGGGCCTCACCGACGCCGACTTCACCCCGACCACGGCCGGGTTCCTCGCCCTCGTACCGATCCTGCTGTTCGCGTACGTCGGCTTCGAGGCGCCCAACGCGGCGGGCGAGGAGATGCACGACCCGCAGCGCGACGTGCCCGCCGCGCTCGGCCGCTCGGCGACCATCGCGGCCTGCTGCTACCTGCTCCCGGTCCTGGCGCTGCTCGCCGTCGTCCCGGCCGGGAAGGTCACCGGCGTCGGAGGCTTCATGGAGGGCGCGCGGCTCGTCTTCGGTGTGTACGGCGCCGCGGCCGGACCGCTCCTCACGCTCACCGCGGTCATGTTCGTCTTCGCGCTCCTCACCCAGGGCAGCGCCTGGATGATCGTCAGCGACCGCATGCAGGCCATGGCCGCGGCCGACGGCGGCTTCTTCTCCCGCGCCCTCGGCGCCTTCCACCCGAGGCTCGGCACGCCGGTCCGCACAAACCTGCTGTCCGGCGCTGTGGCCACGGTCTTCATGCTGGCGGCGATGCAACTGGCGGACGGCGACGCGGCGGCGGTGTTCACGGTCGTCCTCACGGTGGCGGTGACGACGCTGCTGCTGTCCTACCTGGTGGTGATCCCCGCCCTGGTCGTCCTCCGGCTGCGCCGCCCGGAGGTACCGCGCCCGTACCAAGTCCCGTTCGGCAACCGGGGGTTCGTGGCCTGTGCGGTGCTCGTGTACGCGTGGATCCTGATCGGCTCCTGGTCGGCCCTGTTCCCCGGCGTCCTGGAGGGCCTGTTCGGCATCGACTACGTCTTCACCGAGGTCTGGGGCGTCTCCCGCCTCGCCTTCGAGACGTTCACCCTGGGTACGGTCGCGCTGCTCCTGCTCGTCGGGGCGGTGGGGCTGGGGGTGGCGGCGCGGGAGAACAAGAAGCGGGAGAAAAGGAACAGGGTGACCGAATAGCTGGCGTCACGAGAGCGAGGACGCCCTGCCGTGCGGTGGATTAACTTAGGGACGACCGCCCGCCACCTCGCCCCCTGATAGGTTCCCGTATGTCTGGCCGCCTGCTCGAACTACATGTGGAGAACTTCCGCAGTCTGCGCGAAGTGACCGTTCCCCTGGGACCCTTGACCGTCCTGGTCGGGCCGAACGCCACCGGCAAGTCGAACCTTCTGGAAGTCTTCGACTTCCTCGCCGACGTCATCCGTACGGACCTCCAGCCCGCACTCGACTCCCGGGACGGTTTCAGCGAGGTCGCGTTCTGGGGCGGGCCCAAGCCCCCGACCACCCTGCGTATCGGACTCAAGTCGACGTGGACGACACACGCACACGAGAACAGCCCCGACGAATACGAACTCACCATCCGCCGCCGCGTGTTGAAGTCGGGCGCGGACAGTCTCTCGCGCAGCGAGTCGTTCCGGTTCAAGCGCACTCAAGGGCGCGGCCGTCGCATCACCATCTCGGGAGAGTCCGCGGAGGTCGTCGACACAAAAGCGGGCAAGTTGGACGACAGCGGCAGCTTCGGTATCCAGCGGCTGAGCAGCGGGCTGTCGACACTGCCGCGCCTGGCGAGTTCCGACGGCGGCGAGGAAGTCTCCCGCTTCGCTCAACAGCTCTCCTCCTTCCGGGTGTTCGACGTGGACGTCGCCGCGGCCCGTCGCCCGTACCGGACACGTCGGGGTTCCCGCTTCGTCGGCCTGTCCCCGCAAGCGGACAACCTCGCCGAGTTCCTGATGTACCTCCGCTCGGACGACGACGAGGCCTGGCGGTCCCTCGTCGCCGACGCCCGTACCGTCCTGCCCCAGCTGGAGGACATCGAGTTCGCCACCCTCGGCGGCGCCTCCGACCAGGTCACCGTCCTGCTCCGGGAGCTCGGCCTGCGCCGGCCGACACCGCTGGCCTTCGCCTCGTACGGCACCGTCAGATTCCTGGGCCTGCTCGCACTGCTCTACGACCCCCACCCCCCGGCGCTGACCTGCATCGAAGAGATCGACCACGGCCTGCACCCCCAGGCCCTGTCCCTGATCGTGGAGCGGCTGCGCGAAGCTTCGAGCCGCAGCCAGTTCCTGGTCGCCACGCACTCGCCGGCCCTGGTCGACCGGCTCCGCCCCGAGGAGATCGTGATCTGCGAGCGCGATGACGCAGGCGCCTCCATCATCCCGGCGCTCACGGTCGACGAGGTCGAGGCGATCGTCGAGGAGAGCGGCGACCAGCCCTTGGGCGACCTGTGGTTCTCCGGCGTGCTCGGCGGCGACCTCACCGGAGGTGAGATGTGAGCCGCCGGGGGGCAGCCGGAGCGGGGCGTGGGGTGATCGTCCTGGCAGGTGAGGACGAGAACGACTGCAAGATCCTCGCCGAAGTCGTCCGGGCCCACCATCCGGGGCTCGGAGACGCCAAGATCGTACGCATCAACGATCCCGTCCGGCTGAAGAAGAAGACGGGAGGGGATCTGGAGAGCAGCGTGCGCAGCCTGGTGGGGAAGGCCAAGGGCAAGGCCCTCCAACAGCGGGGCCGACTCGTCGCCTTCGCCGTCCATGAGGACCTGGACGGCTACACCGACGACCGGTACCGGTCGGTCCGCAGGACCGTCACCGCCGAGCTGAACCGTCAGTGCCCGGCCGACTCGGCGTACGCGCTCGCCGCGTGGGAGTCCGAGGGGTGGCTGCTCCTCTTCCCGGACGCGTTCCCGCATGTCCGGCCCAAGTGGAAGATTCCCGCGCAGCTACGCGGCAAGAACACGGGGCTGATCGACGACCCGAAGGGCAAGCTGCGGCACACCCTGAAGTCGCCGCCCTTCCGTGAGAGCGACGGCCCGCTCATCGCCCAGGAAGCAGCGAAACGGGGCCTGCTGACGGCTCCCGTGGGCCAGAACCGCTCCCACGCCGACTTCCTCGCCGACCTCGGTAACTGGTCCCGTGGTTCGTGACACGCGCGCTGACCAGGCCGCCGCCGCATCGCTGACTCAGTCTTGGCCCAGGTCGAGGAACGTCCACCGGGCCTGGGGTCGCGCACCGCTGAGCCACATCCCGCAGTTCTGCAGTACTACCGGGCTGGAGGTGATGTGCTGGGAACCGGTGTTGAGGTCGCGCAGGAACCGGTCCATCGGGCCGCGTCGCATCGCTGCCGTGCCCGCCCAGCGGTGGACCGTGCGACCCACGTCGAGGGCGGTCGTCGTCGCGTGGTTGAGCGTGAGGCGCAGCAGGGTGTCCTGGTCCGGGGTCGGCAACTCGCCTGCGTCCAGGGTGGCTTCGATGTCCTGCCACACCTCCATGGCCCAGGCCCGGGCCGCCCGGAGCCCGGCCTCCGCGGTCGCGTACTCCGCGTGGAACTGGGAGGTGTCGACGGGGGCGTTACGGGTGCCGGTGCGGGCGGCGGCGACCGACCTCAGCTCGTCGAGCAGGCGCCGCCCCACCCCGAAGGCCCAGCCGGTGTGCCCGAGCGCGGACAGGTTGACCAGGCCCAGGCGGTAGACCGCGCCGCCGTTGGCCGGGGTGGTTGTGGTGGCGGGGTAGGTGTGCGTCGCCGGGACGTACACGTCGTCGCAGTGGTAGTCGACGCTGTACGTGGCGCGCAGCCCGAGCACGTCCCAGTTGCCGTCGAGGACCACCTCGGACCTGGGCATCGCCAGGACCCGCAGCTCCCCCGTGCCCTCGACCTGGATCGCGCTGTGGATGTGGGAGGCGTGCGCCATGCCGGAGGCGAACTGCCAGGCGCCGCTGACGAGATAGCCGCCGTCCACCGGGACGGCCCGGCCGGGACGGGTGCCCTGCCCGGCCAGCAACGCGTGCTTCCCGGTCGCGACATCGGGGAACAGCTCCGCCGCCGCGACCGGTCCGAGGTAGGCCGCGGTGGTGGCGGTCATCACCTGCAGCGCCTGCATCGTCCAGCCGGCGGCCGCGTCGTGGTGGCTGACCTGCTCGACCATCTCGATCAGCTGGCGCGGTGAGAACTCGTAGCCGCCGAGGCTCTTCGGCAGCTCGGCCCGGACGATCCCGGCGTCGAGCAGGGCCCGCACGGTGTCCTCGGTGTGCCGTCCGCGCTCCTCGGCCGGGCCCGCCTCCGCGTCGAGGGCCGGGCCGAGCTCCGCTATCCGGTGGAGCACTGCGGGAAACTCCGGGCTGATGTGCAGTTCGGTGTGCTGTCCCGTGTGCAGTTCGGTTTGCGGTTCGGTGTGCGGTTCGGTGTGCGGTTCGGTGCGCTGTCCCGGGTGCAGCCCGGTGTGCGGTTCGGTGTGCGGTTCGGTGCGCTGTCCCGGGTGCAGCCCGGTGTGCGGATCGGTTTGCGGTTCGGTGTGCTGTCCGGGCGTGGGCGTCATGAAGGGGCACTCCTTGCTGTCGAGTCCGAGTCCGAGTCCGAGTCGAGGTCGAGGCCTAGGCGAGATCAACTCTGCGCATTCTGGGGTCAGTTGAGTGCCCCACTCGGGTCGGACACGCTCAACTGGCGTGTCACGTAGGTCATATGCTGACTGTGGCCCGCCTCGATCCAGCGCCCCGGCGTGCCCGTGCCCGCACTTCCGGACTGCCGGGCGCAGGCGTCGAGCCAACGGTCGCCGTCGCTGAAGTGCGGGCCGCGGAAGTCCATCGTCTCGACGAGGCGCAGGGCGAGCGAGCGGACGCGCTCCGCCCGATCCGGCCCGCCCGTCGGCGCCTTGGCCAGGAGGAACGTGCGCTCCGTCGTGTACCGCAGCAGGCCCCACGCCGGGCCGCCCCCGCGCTCCGTCGGCTGGTCCGCGCCGCCGACGTGCTGCGCCCCGTAGTCGCCGTACACCGGCCGCAGTGCGTCGGGACCGGCAACGTGCAGGACCAGGTGCCGGACGTCCCAGTCGAAGCGGTGCGGTTCGGTCACCTCGCCGACCGGGACGTCGCTCAGGTCCGGGGGCAGCGAACCGGCGATGAGCGCGACCGTCCGCCACCGGTGCAGCCCGCCGAGCAACTCCAGGGCGCGCACGGCCCACTTGTCGGCCCGGTGGTGCTCGTCCGTGACGGCGCCCAGGTCGAGGAGGAGGTCGAGCGGCCCGGCCCCGGCCTCCCGTACGCGCCGGGCCAGCTCCCGTACCGCCTCGGCCTGACGCTCGTCCGGCAGACCGGGCAGGAGTACGCGCACGCCCAGGCCGTTGCCGCTCGCGCGGGCCGTCCGTGCCGTGGCGTCCTGCTGCCACTCCGGCCGCTCGACGCCCGTCACCGGCCGCAGCGGGCTGCCGGGCAGATGGTTCCACAGCTCCCCCGCCACCGGCCCCGCCTCGTCCTCCACGTGGAAGGCGTCCACCCAGGCCGGGAGCGCCCCTTGCGCCCGCATGATGTCGACCGTACGGCGCCGCACATGCGCGGCGAGGGCCACCGGGTCCCGGTCGTACAGGACCTCCGGCCGGTGGCCGAGGAGTCGTTCGGGGCCCGTTCGCGGCGGTACGGTCCAGACGGGCGCGGTGACCGCCCGGATCCACGGCTTCAGCCCGGCGTACGCCGCGAGCGCGCTGCTCCGGGCCGGCAGCACGGGCACGTAGAGCGGTGGGGGCGTGTGCCGTGGTGCGGGCGTGTGCAGCGGTATGGAGTCGGCCATCGCGAACAGCCCCCGTCTTCCCCGCGAGAACGTCCCGTCCTGATCGCAGAGTCGCCCGGGACAGTCGATGACGAAAGGGGGCGTCCGGGGCGAGGGGTCATATCTCGCCACTTCGACCACCCGGCGCACGGAAGCTCGGCGGCTGGTGCCTGGTACCCCAGCGCCTCGTACCCGGTACCCCGGCGCCCCCGGCGCCGTTAGCATCGGCCGATGGGCGCGATGATCCGGGGAGCCAGTCTGCGCGGCTTCGCACGGCTCGTGACGGAGCTCGGCGGCGACCCCGAGGAGTTCCTCGACCGGTTCGCGATCCCCGCGGCCGCGCTCACCTCCGAGGAAGGGCTCGTCCCGATCGACGCCCACGACCTGATGCTGGACGCGGTCGCGCGTGACCTGGACTGCCCCGACTTCGGCCTCCGCCTCGCCGACACCCAGGACGTCAGCATCCTCGGCCGCCTCGCCCTCGCCATCCAGGCGTCCTCGACCCCGGCCGAGGCGCTCGACTGCGCCTCGCGGTTCCTGTTCGTGCACAGCCCGGCGCTGCGGGTCGGCGTGGAGCCGGATCCGCGGGGGCGGCGCGAGGTGGTCGCCCTGACGTACCGGAAGGACCTGCGCGACTCCCCGTACTCCCCGCAGGCCACCGAGCTCGGGCTCGGGGTGTTCCACCGGGTGGCGGCTGCCCTGGCCGGGGGGCTGCGGGGGCTGCGCTCAGTGGAGCTGCCGCACCAGCCCCTGTCGCCGGTCGCCCGGTACACCGGGTTCTTCGGCGCGGACGTGAAGTTCGGCTGCCCGACGGCCGCGCTGCGCGTCGAACGGCGGCTGCTCGACGAGGAGTTCGAGGGCGCGGACGAGACGATCCGCAAGCTCGCCCTCGACTACCTGGCCAGTCACCACACCGACCCGGAGGAGCTGGTCTCCACCCACGTACGACGGACCCTGGCCGGCAGCATCGGCGCCAACCCCGCCTCCCTCGCCCAGGTCGCCCGGCTGCTCGCGCTGCACCCGCGCACCCTGCAACGCCGCCTCGCCGCCGAGTCGACCACCTTCGCCGAGATCCTCGAAGACGTCCGCAGGGACCTCGCGCTGCGCTACCTCACCACCACCGACCTGCCGTTGGGCCAGGTCGCCGCGATGTCCGGCTTCGCCGACCAGTCCGGCCTCAGCCATGCCGTACGACGCTGGCGCGGCACGAGCCCGAGCGAGGTGCGGCGCCGGGTGCGGCCCCGGGTGCGGGGCCGTCGCCCGCACTGAGCCCGGCCGCGCGTACCGAGCCCGGCCGCGCGTACCGAGCCCGCCCGCGCGTACCGAGCCCGCCCGCGCGTACCGAGTTTGTCGCGCTGGAACAAATCCCGCCGCCCGCGGCCCGGCATCCTGCTGGCTCGACAGCGACAGCGAGGAGTAGTCCATGGCGACAGCCGGAACCGACCAAGGAACCGACCGAGGAACCGACCGAGGAACCGACGACCACCTGACCGCGATCGGCGCCCGGCCGATCCCCGAGTTCGACGGCGTGCACGACGTGTGGCCGCGCGGCGACCGGCTGCGGGCGGTCCGGGAGGCCGCCGCCGCGTACAAGGAGCGCTTCAAGGCGCAGGGCCGGGTGCGGGCCGTGAAGTCGGTGGACATCGCGGCGGCCCCGTACCCCGTGAAGTACGCCTTCCACGACGCCGTCTCGGTGCCCACGCTCCCGCTGATCTCGATGATCAACCGCATGATCGTGGTGCAGTACGAGGACTTCGACGGCCGGGCCCGCACCCTCGTGTTCGAGCCGACGGTGCCGGACGGGTCGGCGGAGGCGCCGTTCTACCGCAACCTGCAGAAGCTGACCGCCAAGGTCCCCGGCGGCAGGCTCCTGGAGCGGGTGGTCCTCAAGTACTACGCCGAGCCCGGCGACGTACTGCGCCGCCTCGGCCTCACCCCCGACGACATCGACTTCTGCACCTTCGACCACCTGCACGTCCAGGACCCGCGGATGATCCTGGGCTCCACCGAGGTCATCGAGGGCGAACACGCCCCGCGCCGGGCGCTGTTCGGCGGGGCGCGGATGCTCGTGCACCGGCGCGAGCTGGACACGCTGCGGTCCCTGCATCCGATGCAGTGGGCGTGGTACGTGGACGGCGGGCTCGGCGGCGTGGACCCGGAGCAGTTCGTCGCCTTCGACGGCGACATCGAACTCGGCCCCGGCATAGCCCTGTTGTGGACGCCGGGTCATACCGACGGCAACCACTCCCTCGTACTGAACACGCCGGACGGGGTGTGGGTGTCGTCGGAGAACGGCATCTCCCTGGACAACTGGCAACCGGAGCTGTCCCGCATCCCCGGAGTGCGGCGCTACGCCAGGGAGTTCGGGCGCGAGATCTGCCCCAACGCCAACACCCTTGAAGACTCTCTCGACCAGTACGACTCGATGGTCAAGGAGAAGACCCTCGCCGACCGCTGCAAGGCCGACCCGCGCTGGCTGCAGATCCTGCCGTCGACGGAGCTGGCCCCGTGGAAGCGGTTCTGGCCGGTCGTTCCGACGTACGTCCACGGCGGCATCGCGTACGGGACGATCACGGGCGGGACGAACGCGGGCGGGACGAGCGCGGGCGGGACGAGCGCGGGCGGTACGAGCGCGGGCGGTACGGTCACGGGCGGTGCGCGGTGACCGCCGCCAGCGCGGGCGCGGTCGTCACGGGCGCGGGGCGCGGCCTCGGCCGACTGATCGCCGCGGAGCTGGCCGGGCGCGGCCACCGGGTCCTGGTCACCGACGTGGACGCGGACGCGGCCCGCGCGACGGCGGACGAGCTGGGGCCCCAGGTCTCCTGGGCGGCCGTGGACGTACGCGACGAGACCCAGGTCGCCGCCGCCCGGGACCGCATCGTGCGGGAGGCCGGGCGCCTGGACGTCTGGGTCAACAACGCCGGTGTCCTGGCAACCGGCCCCGCCTGGGATCAGTCGGCCGACGTACGCCGCCTGATGGTCGAGGTCAACGCGCTCGGCACCGTCAACGGCACGGTCGCGGCGATCGAGGCCATGCGACGCAGCACCGACGCCGGAGGCGGCACCGGCGGCACCGGCGACACAGGCGACACAGGCGACACAGACGGCACTGGCGGCACCGGCGACACAGACGGCACAGGCGACACAGGCGACACCGGCGACACAGGCGACACAGGCGACACCGGCGGCACCGGCGGACACATCGTCAACGTCGTCTCGCTTGCCGGGCTGACCCCGGTCCCCGGCGAGGCGGTGTACGCCGCGTCCAAGCACGCCGCGCTCGGCTTCAGCCTCAGCACCCTCGCCGACCTGCGCCTCGCCGGGATCAGGAACATCCGGATCTCCTGCGTCTGCCCCGACGGCATCTGGACCCCGATGCTCCACGACAAGCTCGACGACCCCGGCTCGGCGCTGTCGTTCTCCGGCAGGCTGCTCAGGCCCGAGGAGGTCGTCGACGCGGTACGCCAGGTCCTCGACCGGCCCCGCCCGGTCACCGCGGTCCCGAGGGGGCGGGGACTGCAGGTCCGGCTCGCCGCCGCACTCCCCTCGCTCGGCCTGCGAGCGCTCCCGCTGGCGGTGGCGCGGGGGCGGCGGGTGCAGCGCAGGATGCTGGCGCGGCGATCGGCGCCGGGGCGTCGGCCGAACCGGTAACGTCACGCCCCTTTCAACCAGCCGTTACCTCCCGTAACTTACTCCGCGGTAGCCACCTGTGTTCCACTTCACGCACTGGGGGAATCATGCACCGGAGGTACTCCGGCCTGGCGGCCGCGGCCGCCGTCACCGCCCTGACACTCGGCACGGCGCCGACCGCGACGGCCGCGACGGCCACGACGGCCACGACGGCCACGACGGCCACGACCGCCGCGACCGCCGCTCCGGACGCGGTCCAGTCCGGGCGGCAGCACACCGGGGCCACGTCGGACGACGACCCCTTCTACCGCTACGACGGCAGCAAGCCGCTCTCCTCGTACCGGCCCGGCGACGTACTCAAGAAGCGCACCCTGAACTACCACCTCGTCGGCATCCCCACCCCGCTCCGCGCGACCCAGCTGCTCTACCGCTCCACCGACGCGCAGGGCAGGCCCTCGGCCAACGTCACCACCGTGGTCCGCGCGCCCGGCGGAGACGGCACCAAGGCCGTGTCGTACCAGTCGTTCTACGACTCCCTCGACCCGGCGCACGGCCCCTCCCGCGCCATCGCCGGCGACGTCTCCCTCGGCGGGCTCATCCCCAACGCCGAGGCTCTGGTCATGGCGCCTCTCCTGGCCCAGGGGTACGACCTCGTCATCCCCGACACCGAGGGCCAGACCGCCGACTTCGCGGCCGGACCGGGGTACGGGACGGCCACCCTCGACTCGATCCGCGCCAGCACCAGCGCCGCCGCGCAGACCGGTCTGGACGGCGAGACGAGGTTCGGCCTGCTCGGCTACTCCGGCGGCGCCATCGCCACCAACTGGGCGGTCGCCCTGGCCCCCGACTACGCCCCCGAGGTCGACGAACGGCTCGTCGGCTTCGCCGAGGGCGGGGTCCTGGTCGCGCCCGCCCACAACCTCAAGTACGTCGACGGGGCGCTGGTGTGGAACGGCGTCCTCCCGATGGCGGTCATCGGCGTCGCCCGCGCGTACGACATCGACATCGAGCGGTACCTGAGCGAGCGGGGCCTGGAGGTCTTCAAGGAGCTCGAACACGCCTCGATCGCCGACGCGTTGGGCCGCTACCCGGGCATGACCTGGAAGGACCTCGCCAAACCGGCGTACGAGAACCCCAACTCCATCCCCGCCTTCCTGGAGGCCGTCAACAAGATCAACCTCGGCGAGGCCCCCACCCCGACCGTCCCCGGCTTCATCGGCCAGGGCAACGCGGGCCACCTGGAGGGCACGCTCAACAACCCGCCCGGCATCGGCACCGGCGACGGCGTCATGGTCGCCGGCGACGTCCGCGCCCTGGCCCGCCAGTACTGCGCCACCGGCAACCGCTCCATCAAGTACGAGCAGTACGACGCCCTGAGCCACATCACCGCCATGCCGTACTGGGCCCCGCGAGCCATGACATGGCTGACGGCCCGCTTCAACGGCGAGACGGCTCCGAGCAACTGCGGGAGCATCGCGCCGGGGAACTCCTTGGAGCCGGAGCGGCCGGGCAACTGACGGAACGCGGAAGGGCCGTCACCGACCCGCATCAGGACAGTTCAAGGGCTCGCCGGGCTTCACGGGCGAGCCCTTGAGGCGCGAGTCGACCGTCACAGGCGAGCCCTTGAGGCGCGAGTCGACCGTCACAGGCGAGCCCTTGAGGTGCGAGTGGCCCCGGCAGGTCCGAGTGGCCGCAGGAACCGGCTCGGCTCACCGCTCCAGAAGATGGCGAGCGCGTCACGAGCCCGGGTCGCGGCGACGAACAGGAGAGAGCGGGCCATATTGAGTTCGCGGCGGTGACGCGTCGTGTCGTTCTTCTGCCAGGCGTCGACCGAAGCGCGGGGGACCAGCCCTTCACGGACGCCCGCGATGATCATGCATCGGTACTCAAGCCCCTTGAAGCGGTACATCGTGCCGATGTGTACGCCTTCATCGCTCTTCGGGCCGTCCCTGGTGATCTCGGTGGACGTGATGCCGCGCTGCGCGAGCCGGTAGGCGACCTGCGTGACCATGTCGTTCGTCGGGACGCAGACGGCGACGGACTCACGGGCGATGTCGGCCCACTGCTTCACCTGGTCCACGATCAGGTCGAGCTCCCTGTCCCAGTCGGGAGCCGAGCGCAGAGTGGGGCGCCTGCCACGCAGGACGGAACGGTAGCCTGCCAAGTCCTCGCCGGAGCCGTCGAGATCGTCGTAGTCGGTGCCTTCCAGGAGGCCGATGGCGGAACCGAGGATCTCCCTGGTGGTGCGGTAGCTGAGGGTCAGCCTGGCGGAGCGGCCGCGGATGTTGACGCCGAGACTGCCGAGGGTGACCTGATTGTCGTAGATGCGCTGGTGGGTGTCGCCGACCAGGAAGATGTCGTTCGGCTGCCCTTCGGGAACCATGGCCCGCAGCATCTTCCAGTGGGCGGCGCTCAGGTCCTGGGCCTCGTCCACCACGATGTGGCGGTAGCGGTAGCGCAGCCAGGCCCCGGAGCCGGCTTCGAGGTGGATGTTGTCCAGGCCGCCCCGTTCGTCCTGCTGCCGGGCCTTCGCCTCGATCTTCTGCTTGCGGTGGATCTCCAGCTGGGCTGCTCGTTCGGCGACTTGACGGTGGGTCTCCACGCCCAGGGCATCGAGACGCTGGGTGTAGCGCTCGGCGAGCTGCCAGATCTCGGCCCGCTCGGCCCTGCTGATGCTTCGTCCACGGCCGGCGCGGCGGACCCGGAAGTAGTCGGCACGCGATCCCACGGCCTGGCCGAGGATCACCTGGTTCCACTCGTCGCTGAGGAACTCGGCGTCCCAGCGGGTCTCGCCGGTCTCCGCGAGCATCTGCCGCCACTCCCGCAGGGCCGCCAGGTCTTCGAGCCTGCGTTTGGCGTTGCCCGGATCGGCTTCGCGCACCACCCGGGTCGCCAGCTGGTCGACGTGCAGGATGTCCACGCGGGCCAGCGTCTGAGGGCCGCCGAGGGACAGGAGCCGGGACCGCAGGTCGGCGGCCAGGTTCTTGTTATACGTCGTGAACAGCACCGGTTTGGTGTGTCCGGCGGGGAGCTGGTCCACCAGGTGCTTCACGCGGTGCAGGGCGACGATCGTCTTGCCCGTGCCGGGGCCGCCGCCCACCCGCGCGGGGCCCGAGTAGGTGCGGTGCACGAGCTTGGCCTGGGTGGGGTGGAGGAAGACCTTCCAGCGGCCGAAGTCGCCTTCCTCCAGGATGCTTTCCAGCGACGCGTCGTCGGTGATGACCGCGACCGCGGACCGGCCGACGGCCGCCTGCCAGTCCTCGGTGTCCAGCTTCTCCGGCTCGACCGCGACCGGCTCGGTGACCTGCTGCCTGACCTTCTCGTACGGGACGCCGTCGCGCAGCCGGAACAGCACCTCGCCGGTGTGGCGCGGGGCGTACTCGGCGAGGCCGCGCAGCTCGTCGTCCGTCGTCAGCTTGAGCACGATCGGGATGAGCGGTTCGACCACACCGAGGTCGGCGAGCTGCTGCGCGGTGTACTCCGCGAACAGGGGCGTCTCGGGGGGCGGCGCGGGCGGCGCGGGCGCCAGGGGTGCCTTGGCGGTCGGTTCGGGCGCGGGCTTGCGCAGGACGTCTTCCTCGACGACCTGCAGGTCCACGTACTCGATGGCGCCCGTGACCTGGTTGATGCCGTAGGTGAGCCGGTCGAGGTGGGCATCGACGTGGCTGCGGTGTCTGACCGCGACGAGCAGCCAGTCGTTGTGGCCGAGATGGAGGAGGAGTGCCCGGTGGTCCTTGTTGACCCACGCCGACCACAGGCGGCGGTCGTCCTTCAGCGACGTGAGCCGGAAGCTGCCCGCCTCGGGGTTGCGTCGGAAGTCGTGCTGGAACCTGTAGACGGCGTCGACGACCGGCTGGTCCAGCTTGACGATCTCCTTGTCGGCCTTGTCGAGGAGGCGCAGCGTCGCGCCCTTGGTCGGTGCTCCGGCGCTGGTCATCGGTCCTGCTCCTCGGTGTCGTGCGCCTCGGGGTGTCGCGCCTCGGGGTGTCGCGGTGCGGGGTGTCGCGCTGCGGGGTGTCGCGGTGCGGGGGTGGCCTGCGGGTCCGCCAGCAGCCCGGCCAGGCTCCCGGGGTCCCACTCGGGTGCGGTCCGCACCGTCCAGCCCGCCCGCGCGTAGGCCCGGTCGCGGTCCTCGGCGTCCGGGTCCGTGCCGTCGGGGCCAGGCGCATGCGCGAGTACGACACCCAACTGCCGCTTCGGCCATGCGAGTTCGGTCGGCCAGGCCGCGTCTCCCAGTTCGTATCCCGCTTCCGGGGCGGGGGCGCCCAGGGCTGCCAGCTGTTCCGCGAGGTCCGCCAGGCCCGGTTCGTCGACCAGGTACGGCAGCACGTCCGCGTCCCAGACCGGGTCCCGCGTGGTTGCGGTGGCGGACGGTTCCGGCTTCGGCTCTGCGGGAACCTCCGCGGCCTCCGCGGCCTCCGCGGCCTCCGCGGTCTCCGCGGTCTCCGGGGCCTCCGCGGCCTCCGCGGTCTCCGGGGCCTGCGCCTGGTACCGCCCGCGCTCGGAGGTGAGCCAGCCCGCTCCCCCGGTCACGGCCAGCTCCAGCGGGTCGAAGCCGGGCAGCTGGCCGACGGCCAACTGGACGCCGTCTCCTTCCCCTTCGTTGAGGAACTGCAGCAGGTTGGTCCAGTACAGCCAGGACCGCCAGCGCCTGCGGTGGGCCTCCTCGGGGCCCTGGAAGGCCTGCTCGGTGTCGTCGAGGACGGTGATCGCGCTCCAGACCGCCCCGGCTTGTCCCCGGCGCAGGTCGAGGACGATCGTGAGCGGGCAGCCGCCGGCATCGCGCGTGGCCATGACCTGCACCGCGCCCTGCCCTCCGGACAGCTTCTCGCCGTGCAGGGCGGCCTCGATGCGGCGGCCGATGTCGGGGCCGTCGGCGAGTGCCCTGCTGGTGGCCGGGACCGCGGCGAAGGCGGCGAGTGCGCTCTGCGTGCGCCGGCGCCACCGGCCGTTGTCGGGGTCGGTCAGGTAGGCGATGAGTGTGTCGATCGGGTTGGTCCAGACGTAGCGCCGGAGGTCTCGGGGGTCGCCCTGGTGCAGGCGCCGGTGCAGGTCCTGGGCGGTCTTCTGCGCCCCGTTCTGGTACGGAATCCAGGCCGGGTCGGCGGGGGGCCGTCGCTGCCCGGTCCACACCTGCACGTCGTCCCACGTGAACTGGAACACCTGCCAGCCCTGTTCGGAGCGGAGCCGGGTGCGCTTGGCCGCGTCGCCCGCGATGCGGTTGCGGTCGCGGTGGGCGTGGTGGCGGTACCCGTCCAGGTAGACCGCGACGCGCCGCCGGTCGTCGTCGAGGCTGCGGAACACCACGTCCGGGATGGTGAAACCGAGGTCGGTCTGGGTCTCCATCCGCCAGCCGGTGACCGTGCCGTCCGGCGCCTTGAAGCGGAGCGTGATGTCGCGTTCCCCGTCCGGGGTCAGCGCGTTGCGCACGCTGACCTCGTCGACCTCCTCGGCCCAGTCGAGCAGGCCGCGGCGGAACAGCGCTTCCAGCTCGCTCTCCAGCTGCGGTACGAGGGTGACGTCGCGGGTGGTTTCCGTCTCCTTGACGTTCCAGCCGTCCCGGTCCCGGCCGAAGAGTTCGCCGAGCATGTCGAGGGCGTGCTCGCGCGAGACGAGTTCGTACTCGCCGTTCTCGACATGCCGCAGCAGACAGCGGTGGCAGGCGGGCCGCCCCTCGGCGAGGCACACGCAGGTCTCGATGGTCTCGCGGGCGCGGTCGAGCACCTCGCGCAGTCCGTCCGGCCCGGCGAGGCGATGGAGGTAGCCGGTGCCGCCGGGCAGCGTGTCGTAGAGCACGAGGAAGTGCCTGCGTACGTCACGGTCACCGCCCGCGTCGTCGGGTACGGAGTCGGTGACGACGGCGAGGTGGTCCGGGTCACCGCCGTAGGCGCGGGCGATACCGGCCAGCAGCAGGGCCTTGAAGGAGACCAGGCGTTCCTGCGTGTGGGCCGTGACGGCCGGGATCAGGATGCGCAGGGCTTCGGTGCGCAGTTCGTGGGCGAGCAGCAGCTTCACCCCGGCCTGTGCCGCGTGTGCGGCATCGCCGCTCCCCCGCAGATGGGGGCACCAGGGCCGGTGGTACCGGCCCAGGCGGAGCGGGGCGCCCGGCACCAGCGCGTCGTGGTCGGCGGCGGGCCCGCCGTCGGCGTCGGCGAAGCCGCAGCTGTCGCACACCCAGAAGGGGTTGAGGTTCACCCTCTGTCCGGCGACGGCGGTGTCCGCCCCGGGGTCGGTGCGCAGCGCCCCGACGTTGAGGTGGCGGACCATGGCCCGCCGGGTGAACTCCCAGCCGAACGTGGCCTTGTCGTGCCGCCAGGCCTGTTCGATGTCGTTCCTGTCGATGTCCACGGCGGGGATGACCGTGTAGTGCCCGCGCTCGCGCTCGTCCCGGTCGTCGCGCACGCGCACGTCGTCGCGCTGGTCGCGCGCGTACACACGCTTCGGGACCAGGACCTTGTGCAGGCAGCCGACGTCGCCGATGGCCGTCGACGCGCAGCGCGGGCAGGCCGAGGTGTCCTGTTCGGCGCGGTGGGTGCGGACGTGCCCGCAGTCCGGGCAGACGCGCCACCACAGCCAGGTGGGGCGGCGTGGGCTGCCGATGTCGAGGCCGGAGATGCGGTGCTTGTAGCCCTGGACGTAGTAGTGGTTGCCCGGAGCGAAGTCCTTCAGGGCGAGGCGTGCCGAGCGCTCGTATCGCAGTGGCTTGCTGCAGTATTCGGTCTCGGGCCCCTTCAGGGTCTGCTTCTCCTCCTTCCAGCTGAGGGTGGCTTCGAGTTCGGTCGTGGCGTCGATGAGGCTGTAGTTCGGCAGCAGTCCGAGGTCGACGAGCGCGGCGTGTGCGGTGCCGTTGCCGATGGTGCGGGCCTGTTGGTTGACCGCGCGTCGCTCGGCCCGCAGTTCGCGGCCCTGCCGCTCGTGGTCCGGGTCGCCGTCGGTCAGCTGGTCGTGGGCCTCGTCGATCGCCTTGACGCGGCGCTGCAGCTCGCGCCGTGCGGCTTCCCATGCCCTGTGGGCCTTGTCCAGGGCGCCCCGCAGGCCCTCGGTGGCGTACTCGGTCAGCTCGGCGCGGGCCTGCGGGCTCACGCCGGTGCCGCGCTTCTCGTCGTACGGCGGGAAGAGCGCGAGGAAGTCCGCGGCCAGACGTTCACCGTCGGCGAGGGCCGCCTCGGTGAACTCGGGCAGCCAGGCCGACTCGCCGAACAGGTAGGACGCGAGACGCGGCAGCGGAAGAACCGCGTCCCGCCCGCCGCCGGGGAGGAGCAGCCTTCCCGCGCCGGCCAGGTCGAGCAGGTGGGCGAGGTACTGGCGGCGCAGGATCTCGACCGCCGAGAGGAAGCAGCCGGGCGGCTGGATGTCCCCGGCGATCATCATGGTGGGGTCGTCGAGGTAGTAGCGGTCCCGGGGGCCGCGGTCGACCATGGTGAGCAGGTACGCGTTACCGGTCTTGCGGCCCGCGCGCCCCACCCGCTGCGCGTAGTTGGCCGGCCCCTTGGGCAGGGAGGCGAGGACGACGGCCGACAAGTCGCCGATGTCGATGCCGAGTTCGAGGGTGGGCGTGCAGGACAGGACGTGCGGGTTGGCGTAGTGGACGTCGGAGCCGTCCCGGAACGCCTTCTCGACCGCTTCCCGCTTGGCGCGTCCCAAAGTGCCGGTGTGTTCCGCGGTGTTGATGGTGTACACCCCGGCTTCGCGGTACATGCGCCGGTAGAAGTCCTCGGTGAAGTCCCTTCTGCGGATGCCGCTTTCGAGGTCGCGTCCGGTGCGGAGCAGTCCGCGGCAGCGGTAGGTGGGGCAGGTCTGGCCCTGCCACCGGTCGGCGAGGTCGGGGTGGACGGTCTGTTCCCAGGAACAGACCGGGCAGTGGGCCGAGGCTTCGGCGACGGTGTCGTCGGCGAGCTTGCGGACCTGGACGTGACCGGGCTGCAGGCCGTAGACGCGGGTGGCGCCGTCCTTGGCGGTGTGGACCGACAGGACGTCGCGCTCGGCGAGGCCGGGCAGCAGCCGCCGCAGGAATTCGTTGGCGGCGTCCGCCGAGCGCACCCCGAGGGCGCGGCGGGTGAAGTCCTGATACCAGCCGAGCCGCCCGGTGACCACGTCGAAGTCGTCGCTGCCCTGCTTCGGGCCGCCGAGCAGGAAGGCGGGCGCGGAGACGCCCCGGGGGAAGGCGGGCGTGCCGGGCTTGCGGCCGGGCCCGATGAGCCAGCGCCGCACGCCCGCCTCGTCGATCCAGCCGTCCAGCCAGGCGTGCCGGATCGCGCCCCGGGTCCGCAGCCGTTCGACCAGGCCGCGCACGTAGCCCACGTACCGGGCGTGGTCCGGCAGCGAGCCGTCGGGCAGCGCGATGTCTCCGGGGGTGGTGTGCAGCAGTTCCCGTACGAGCTCGCCGACGGCGTCGGGGTCGGGCAGCGGGACGTCGGCGGCGACGGTGCGGGTCAGTTCCAGGGTGCGGCCCTGCCGGGACCGGAGCCCGAACTCCATGACGGCGGCGAACGCGAGCCGCTGGGCGATCAGTTCCCAGGTGCGCTTGGAACCACGGCTGCGCCCGGCGAGCAGGGTGTCGACCCCGCGGAAGACATGCAGATCGGGCGGGATGACGGCGGTCTGCACGGCCTTGCTGTCGACCACGTCGGCGATGATGTCGGCCGCGAGGTCACTCAGCCTGACCGGCTCCTGTTCGTCGATGCGGCTGGCGAGCAGGGAGCGGAAGGAGAAGGTGTACGAGCGGGAGGCTACGTATCCGGCCCGGTGCGCGGCGTCCTGCACCGAGTCGTTGAACAGGAGGGTCTTGTTCTCCTTCAGGTTCTTGTCGAGTTCTCCGCCGGTGAAGAGCTGGGTGAGGGCGGCCGCGGCGAGCGAGGCGAGGCCGGTGCCCAGGTAGCGGATGGCGTTCGAGGTGCGGCAGGCCGGGCATTCGTCGCGCTGCGCGGCCCGGTCACCGGCCAGGTCGACGACGACGAAGGCCGCGTTGTGCAGCGGCTTGGCCACGCGGCCCGCCGCCCCTTCCCCGCGGCCCGCCGCCTCTTCCGCACCGTCTGCGGCGGGTGCGGCGGGTGCGAAGTCACGCTCGGGCGAGACGGGACGCAGCCGCCCGGAGCCCCCGTCGAGCACCATCACCGTCGGCCCCGCACCGCGCCCCGTGTCCTGGGCGAACGCCGCGTCGTACGTCTCCTTCGCGGTCGCCGCGATCATGTTCCGTACGCGGCGCTTGTCCCGGCCCACCGAGGCGGAGCGGATCTTCGCGGCCCGCAGCTCCAGCTCCGACGGGTCCGCCTCCGGCGACAGGGCGGCCCAGCCGGAGCGGCCGCATTCGCGGCAGTAGACGGCGGGCAGGAAGACCTGCGCGGGTTCGGGGGCGCTGTCGTCCGCGGGCTCGGCCTCGCCGGCCTGCCCGGCACTGCTCTCCCCCACCGGGCCCTGACCGGCCGCGCCGCGGCTCCGCCCCCGGGCGAGGCGTCCGCCGGAGGCCACCCGCTCGTCGTCCCAGCGGAATTCGGCCCGTGCGCCGCTGATCCCGCGCAGGACGCGGGACACCGACCGCACCCAGTGGTGGATCTCGATGGACAGCAGCGGCCGCGACGGAACGTCCGGGTCCCGCGCCATGGACAGCAGGCCGACGTACCGCGCGAGTGCCTGCGCGGCGATGTCCGGCCGCTGCTGCACGGCGACGCCCCAGTGGTACGCGTACCGCGGCAGGACTTCCATGACTTCGGCCAGGGTGCGCGGCCGTCCGTCGAGGATCTCCAGGACCGCCGAGGTGAGCCTGTGCCTGCGCAGCAGTCCGCCGAGCTCGGCCGGGCTCAGGTCGCTCCTGCCGGTGAACTCCGCGATCAGCCGTTCAAGGGCCTGGGCGTCGCGGGTCGGGTCGCCCAGCGCGGCGATCGCCTGGGGGTCCGGGAACGGCAGCGTGAAGTCGGCATCCCCGGCGAACTCCCGCACACTGTGCCGGTCTTCGCCCACCACCGCCTCCGGCGGGAAGGGCACGCCGAAGACCTGCTCGGCCACCTCCAGCATCCCGCCACTCGCCCGGCCCTGAGGCACCGCGCCCCCCTCGCCCAGGGTGGCGGACGTGGCGACCGGGCAGACCCGGCCGAGCGGACGCCCCGGCTCGGCGAGTCCGGCCAGGGCGCCGAGGCGGCGGAGCAGCATCGCCACGTCGGTGCCCTGTGCGCCGTCGTACGTGTGGAACTCGTCCAGGACCACGTACGCGAGCGAGCCGCCCTGCCACAGCGGCTGGTCCTCGGCACGCTGGAGCAGCAGGTCCAGCATCTTGTAGTTCGTGATCAGGATGTCCGGGCGGGTGCGCCGGATCTCCTCCCGGTCCACCGCCACCCGCGGGTTGGCCTGCTTGAACTCCTTCGACGGGGTGTCGCCGACGTACAGCCCGGCCCGCACACCCGCGTCCCGCAGCCGGGTGTCCTTCGGGTCGTCCAGGTAGTCGTTGATGCGGTGGGCCTGGTCGGTGGCGAGGGCGTTCATCGGGTACAGCAGGACGGCCTTCACACCGTCCCGGCCGGCGAGCCGTTCCCGCCGGCAGTGGTCGAGCAGCGGCACGAGGAACGACTCGGTCTTGCCGGAACCGGTGCCGGTCGTCACCAGTGTCGGCTCGGCCGGTCCGTGCAGGGTGGACAGGCGCCGCCAGGCGAGCTCCTGGTGGCGGTGCGGCGTGATGCCCGGCCACCACTGCAGGTGCCGCTGCCAGCTGTCGTCCTGCGCGGGCCGGAACGGCGTGCGGATCCGCAGGTACGGGCCGCGGAAGATGCCGTCCTGCGGGTCGCCGAGGAACTGCTCCAGGGCCCCGCGCGTGCCTTCGTCCGCCAGCGCGTACGTGGTGGACAGGTACTGGCTCAGGCTGGCCCGCACCTGCTCGGCGGCGAGAGTCGGTCGCACGCGCTGTTCTCCTCGTCGTGTCCGTCGTGACGGCGCGAGGTCCCCCCTGCGCGCACCCGCCCCACGGTAGCCGGGACCACCGACAACGCCCCTGCCATCGGACTGTTGACCTGCGGTTTCCGGCCAGCGAGGCGGCCCTGCGGCGCCGCACGTCCGACCAACCTACAAAGCGCCGGGCGGCCCTGTCAGGCGGTCTCCCCAGGAAGATCCAGTTCGGCCCGTACGGTCTTGCCGACGGGCGCCCGGTCCCGCACCTCCCACCGGTCGGCGAGCGCGTCCACCAGGGCGAGTCCGCGCCCGCCGTCGGCCAGGTCCTGTTCCGGTACGAGCGCGCCGGGCGACGGCGGGCGCCGCTCCCCGCGCGCGTCCGACACCTCGACGGCGAGGGTGCGGTGCGGTACGAGCGTGAGGCACAGCTCGAAGTCCCGGCCCGGCACGCGGCCGTGGGTCACGGCGTTCGCGGCGAGCTCGGCGACGACGAGGGCGGCGGCGTCCGAGAGGTCCGTGCCGTACCCCAGCCCCCACTCGTGCAGTCGGTGGAGCGTGAGGTGCCGGGCCAGGCGGGCGCCTCGCGGGGTCGAGCTGAAGCGCTGGCGGAACACACGTACGGTGAGCGGCTCTTGGCGCGTACCGGCGGTCGAAGGCGGCGTCATGGCCCTCAATCTGGCGTGCGCGAGGCACAGTTGGGGAGGTCCTGGCCGCGTACGCTGAGCGAGCGTACGCGTACGCAGGGTGGACAGTACTTGTGACGGGCCGTAACCATGGTGCGGGCGCGTTCTACGCAGGAGGTGAGCCACGGTGGGCGACTACACGGACGGCGCGGGCGGTACGGCAGGGGCGGGTGGCGGAGGCCGTACGGGCCCCGCGGAACCGGAGGCATCGGACAGTCTGCGAACGTTCGGCGCGGTGGTCCAGGCGCTGCGCGAGCATGCGGGCCTGAGCCGCGAGGAGTTCGCGGAACGGGTCCGGTTCTCCCGGCACACGGTGGCCTCGGTGGAACAGGGCCGCCGCATGCCGGACAAGGTCCTGGTGGAGCGGGCCGAGCACGCCCTCGGCAACACGGGCGCCCTCCGCAAGGCCTCCCGCCACCTGGCCCGGCATCCGGGCCTGGCCCGCTGGTTTCGCGCGTGGGCCCGCATCGAGCAGACAGCGATCAGCCTGTGCACGTACGAGTGCCGGGTGGTGCCGGGCCTGTTGCAGACCGAGGCGTACGCGCGGGCGGTCTCGCTGAGCGTCCCGCCCCGGCCGGATCCGGCGGTCCTGGAGGAACGGATCGCGGCACGCATGGCCCGCCAGGCGCTGCTGTCGCCCGACCGGACACCGCCCGCGAACTTCAGCTTCATCGTGGAACAGGCGGTACTTGAGCGGCGCACGGCCGGGGAGGAGGTGACGCGGGAACTGCTCGACCACCTGCTGGGCGTGGTGGAGCGGTGCTGGAACGTGGAGATTCAGGTGATGCCGTTGCGGCAGGTGGTGCATGCGGGGTTGGACGGGTCGTTGCAGCTGGCGGAAACTCCGGAGAACGAGTGGTTCGGCTACTCCGAGGGGCAACAGAACGGCCGCCTGATCGGCGATGCAAAAGAACTCAGTATGCTCCAGCACATCTATGCCAAGATGCGCTCACAGGCCCTGACCCCCGAGGACTCCCTGGGCCTGCTGAAGCGAATGCGAGGAGCGCTATGAGCACGGCGTGCACGTCCGAACTGGCCTGGTTCAAGAGCAGCTACAGCAGCGGCTCGCAGGGCGACTGCGTCGAAGTGGCCATCGCACCACGGTCTGTTCACGTACGAGACTCCAAGGACAAGCAAGGCCCTCGGTTCACCGTCTCGCCTGCCGCATGGACCGGATTCGTCGCCTACGCGGCCGAGGACCAGGCCTGATTCACCCAGTTCACCACTGCCCCGCACTGGACCAACTCCGGTGCGGGGCAGCTGTGTTCAGCCCAGCCACGCCTTCTTGAGGCGAGCCTCGAAGACCGCGTGCGCGGCACGCATCTCGCCTTCACGGTCGGCCTTGTGGAAGGGGGCGACGTAAGGCTCGGGCGGCTCGGCGCGCTCCTTCTTCTCGTAGGCGAGGAAGTCCTCGTAGTGCTGTTTGGTCTGGCCGTGGCCGTACGTGTTGTGGTTGCGGGCGATCTTGCGGCCGTTGACGTCGAACCAGGTCTCGGATTCGTAGTCGGCGAGGATCGCGTAACGGGCCTTGTAGACAGCGACCAGCTCGTCGGCACTCATCCCGAGCCACACCGCCACCAACGCATCGATCTCGACGAGCGCGGCCCGGCGCTCGCGCTCCGTACGCAACGGAGTGCCGTGATCCCAGGCCGACTTGAGGTGCCCGGCGAGCGGCGCAAGGTCCGGCCACTCGACCGCCCAGTCCTCGTAGCCCGGCCACGTCATGTCGTACAGCTCCGCCCAGAGAGGGGCGTAGGCCTCCGTGAGGCAGTTTAGGCGGAGGGTGCGCAGGAGGAGGGGGGCGGCGAGGGGGTGGGCGGGGTCGGCGTAGGGCATTTTGCGGGCTTCGGCGACGCGGAGGTCCGAGCGCCCTGTGATGCGCAGCAAGTAGTCGATCGGCAGGGACGCCCACAGGCCGACGTTGAGTGCAGTGGCCCGGTTGTCGTCCAGGGCCGCCGAGTTCACGGCGTCTACGTGCGCCGGTCCCGGCGGGATCAGCGCGGCGAACAGGCTCCGCTCCGAATCGAACGGGATCATGCGACGCCAAGCCAACCGGTAGAACTCGGTGTACGGCCTGAACCACCACAGCCGTGTCCGCAACAGCTCCCGCTGCTCATCCTCGGAGAGCTCCAACTCCTCATCCTTCAGGACCTGTTCACGCTGCTCCCACTCATCAGGGCTCGGCTCCCACTCGGCCTTCAGGCGGGAACGGTCCAGCCAGCGGTCCTGCACTCCCCGGAACCGTTCGGGCCCGCAGTCGCGGACGTAATTGGTGACCGGCACGGCGTCGACGGGCAGGGCGGTGAGGTCCCAGCTCGACCAGTCACGGTTGGTGCGGCAGGGGATGTTGGGCTGCTTGTTGAACGGCAGGGCCACGCCCAGGTGCGGCCCTTGGAGAATGACGTCGCCGAGCGACTTGACTGATTGTGTGTCCCAGCGGTAGAGCCCCAGCTTCTTCGTCGCCAGGTTCTCGAACATGCCGATGGTGATCCGGGGCTCATGCCCCCCAAGCCGGTCCCCCACCCCCGCCAGTGCCTCGACGGCCCCCTGCTCCTGCGTGGTCACCGGGTACAGCAACGCCGCCTGCCCCTCCGGGACCTCCGTGTTGCCGGACAGCCGGTGCCACTGCCCCAGCAGATTCCCGTCCACCTCGACGAGCCGCGCCTGGTGCGGCCGTACATCCCACTTGCCGTCGGACTTGATGCCGGGCAGCTCCCCCTTTCCGTCGTGGTCGAAGGAGTCCCGCAGGGTCGACGGGTCGAACAGCCAGCTCAGGTGGGTGAATCGGGGCTCCTGGGCCTCGCCGTAGATCTGCACTCCGAACTCGGTGTTGGCGTGGATCTCGCCGAAGACGCCCCGGCGGTTGGAGAAGTGGCCGTGCGTCCGCAGGTGCCGGTACGCAGCACCACGCAGCCTGCCTTCCTTCACGCCGCTGAAGTGGGTGTCCGGGTGGACCAGTCCGGCCACACCACCCCCACCGAAATGCCGCCACACCTGGCACATGAACCCCCGGTACAGATCCGGCCGCGTCCCCGCGATCAGCGGATACGTGGTCCGGTCGCTGAGGAACCCCGACGTGCCGACGATCGTGGCGAGTTCCCCGAGGTACGCCTGGCGCCGGGCCGGCACGTCCAGAGCCGCGTCCTTCTGCTCCCGCCACCGCTCCGCCGCAGGCTTGTCCGCCAGCTTGAACCACGGGTCGAACTCGGCCAGGACGAGCCCCTCGTCCCAGTCCGGCCGCACCCAGGGCGGATTCCCCACCTGCAGATCGAACCCACCGGACGCGCCCCGGAACACATGCGCGAAGTGCAGCTCCCAGTGGAAGAAGCCGTGCCCCTCCTCGGGCCTTATGTCCTTCTCCGTCGACCCGGCGATGTCCTCGACCGTGTGCAGCCACGGGAACTTGGGCCGAACGGCGAAGCCGTGGTCCATGCCGAGGACGACGTGCAGGTCGCGCTCGTAGTCCTCCAGGACGGGCAGCGCCTCGTCGACGTCGAGGTCGTCCAGGCCCGCGAGGAACGACGTGTCCGGGTCGCGGTCGCCGAGCAGGGACTCCAGGAAGTCCAGCCAGTCGGTGAGGTCGTTCAGCGGGATGACGCCACGGGCGCGCCCCGTCGGCTCCTTCGCCCGGCCCCGGCCGCCCTTGCCCTGCCCCGGCCCCTCCGCCTGCTCCTGCTCCTCTCCGCCACCGGAGGCGGCCCCAGCGGCCCCTGAATCCGCACCGGAATCCGCACCGGAACCAGAATCGGAACCGGAATCGGCGGCCTCCTCGAACTCGCCCTGCTCTCCGCCGAGTCCGGCGAACAGCCCGTCCGCCTGCCACGCCTGGTCCCCGGGCGCGGGCCCGGTCGGCTCCGGCGCCGCGGGGACGGACGGAGCCGCCGTACGGGAAGCGACGGCCCGCGCCACATCCGCCTCGGTGACGACGCCGCCGCCTCCCGCGTAGTCCACGCTCGTGCCGTCCAGTTCGGCAACCTTGTCCAGGGGCCAGAACCACAGCGCGCACCAGGCGTCCATGACGGTCTTCAGGCGCCAGTACGGGGTGCCGAGTCCGGTGAGGTCGTCGAGGATCTTCCTCTTGTCCGTCGCCTCGGGGGCCGCCTTCAGCCAGTCCGCACCCCAGACGTCGATGTGCCGGGACACCTTGCGCTCGGAGAGTTCCAGGCGTTTGGCGACCAGGTTCCACAGGAACTCGGCCCGGCGGGCCAGCCGTTGCAGACGCCACAGCTCGCTCTTCCCGGCCCGGTTGACCCACTGCGCGTACCGGGCGCGGTGCTCCTTGCCGGTCTCCGGGCGCCAGGTCACCTCGCCGGTGTGCCGGTCGGTGACCTTCTTCTTCCCCTGCTCCTTGAACGGGTTCGGGCCCTTGGGTGCCTTCTGGATGCCGCGACGCCACGCCTTCATCGCCTTGGCCTCGGCCGCGGCGAGCTTCTTCGCCTCGCTCTCGCCCGCGACCGCTCCCCATCCGAGGGCGGGGAGGAGAAACTGGTGAACCGCCCCTTCGGGCAACTCGCCGTCACGGAGGGGGAGTTCACGCGGAGCCTGCGGAGCCTTCTTCGCCAGCCAGCCGCCCTCCTCCAGGGCGTCGCCCGCGTACACCTTGCGCCCCGCCCCGATCAGCGAGTTGCCGCGCCGCAGGTGCAGTCCGAACCAGGGAGCGCGCATGCCGGTGTGCATGGAGTTGAGCCAGAGCGAGACCTCGGCCAGCTCGACCGCGGTGGCGTTGAGGTCGACTCCGTACGCGTTGTGCAGGGCGATGTGCGCCTTGGCCTTCTGGAGTTCGAGCCGGCGCCGCTCCGGGTCGATCCGGCGGCCCAGCTCCCTTTCCCTGCGGCGCAGATACTCGGCGGCCACCTGGTCGACGGCCTCGTTCAGGAACGCCCCGGAGCCGAGCGCCGGCTCGCAGATCTTCCACTCCAGAAGCTCACGGGCCAGTGTCGTCCCGCCGTTCTGGTCGAGGCGGTGGCGCAGGGCCAGTTCGACGGTGACCTCGGTGAGGGACTTGGGCGTGTAGTAGGAGGCGGAGGTCTGCCGGTCGCGGCCCGCGAGGCGGTACACGAACGTACCCTCGGGGTGGACGACGCGCTGGGGCTTGCCGGTCTCCTCGTGCGGGCGCACGACGAAGGCCTCGTCCGGGCAGTCCTTGATCCTCCCACCCGGGATCAGCCAGCTGCCGCCCGACGGATCGCCGCCCTTGGCGACCTCGTACAGGTCCTCCTCGGCGATGAAGCCCGTGTAGGACATCAACCCCTCGTAGACCGCGCCGAGTTGGTTGATGCCGAGCTGCGCGTACGAGATGAAGCCGCCGCGCTCGCGCCCCTTGCCGCGGGTGAGCATCAGGCGGCGGAGCACCTTGTGCAGGGTGGCGTTGCGCAGCCGGGTGTCGAGGTACGGCTTCGAGTCCGGGTCACAGGCGTCGTACGCCGGGTTCTCGATCCGGTCGTCGGAGATGAGCTGGACGGCGTCCGTGGCGAAGAGCTCGGAGCGCAGCGGCTCGAACCGCAGCCCCGCGCCCTCGCTGCGCTCGGCGGCCCTGCGGGCCCGGTCGGCCTCGCGGAGCCGGTCGTCGTGCTCGGCGCGGGTGATGGCGCTCGCGGCGAGCAGGTCGGCGGCGTCGCGCTCGGCTTCGGCGGCGGCCCGGCGGGCCTCCTCGGCGCGGACGTCCTCGGGTTCGGTGCCGTACTCGCGGTGCCCCTTCTCGACCTTGCGGAAGAGCAGGTCCAGGGACTCGTACAGGTGGTACCCGCTCCGGGAGCGCTCCGAGACCAGGTCGCGTACGACGAGGTCGCCCAGGCGCTGCAGGCCGTAGCCCCGCTCGTACTCGGGATGGCCGGCGGGCAGGATGCCGAGCGCGGGCTGGGCCTCCGCGTACAGGAGGAACAGGATGCGGTAGAGGTAGCGCAGCGACTCGCGAGTCAGCTGCTTGGCCAGGCGGGCCGGGTCGTCCAGGTCGCGCGGCCGTACGCCCTGGGTGCGCAGCCGGGCCAGGACCTCGTCGGCGATCCACTCGACGGACAGGCGCAGCCCCTCGCGCAGCTCGGTGGAGACGCCGACGGCGTGCTTGCCGGACTTGTCGACGAAGCCCGCCAGTGGTGCCGTACCGCCGTCCGCCGGAACGCGCAGCGAGTCCGCGCCGAACAGCGCGGCGACCGTGTCGAGTTCGCCGCCGTTGCGGGGGTCGCGGCGCGTCAGGGCGGCGTCCAGGCACACCGCGAGGTAGCGGCCCTCGTGCCAGGCCATGCGGTCGGCGAGGATCAGGACGCCGCCGACGAGGAGCAGGACGTAGCGGGGCGGCTCGTCGCACTCGAAGAGGAAGTCGCAGAGGGCCTTGGCGTCGGTGAGGCGCGCGGACGCCTCCAGGTCGACCGGGTGCAGCAGACGCCCGGCCCCGTCCGGGTCGAGGGCGGCGTCCGGCTTCGCGGTCCAGCCGCAGGAGACCGCGTACAACCCCGGCTCCGCGTGCGCGAGTTGCACCGTGTACTCGTGTCCGGACCGGTGGACGGTGACCTGCTGCTCGTGCGCCTCGGAGTAGCCGAGGGCGCGGAGGGTGGCGAGGTGCAGCCCGGCCACCCGCTTCGGCCAGTCCGCGGGGACCGGGGCGTCCGGCTCGGCGAGGGCGGCGGCATCGCGCTCGAAGTCGGCGCGGGCGGCGAAGTAGGGGCCGTGCAGCGCGCGCAGGCCCTCGCGCGGGGTGCGGGCGCGCGGCGGCACGGTGGTCTGCGGGTCGCCCTGGCGTCCGGCGTCCGCCACCGCCCTGTTGTGACGGCGGCGTTCCTCCTCCTCGGTGGCGGCCCAGCGGGCGAGGAGACCCTCCTTGGCCTTGAGATCCTTCGGCAGGACCTCGGCCAGATAGTGGCCCGAGAGATAGTCGCCCTGGTTGACGAGCGATTCGTACGTCACGTCACATCTCCGCCGGGTCGTCGTGATCGGTGCCTTCGGTGGCAGCGTTGCCTTCGGTGGCGGCGTTGCCTTCGGTGCCTTCGGTGGCGGCGGCGCCTTCGGGGGCGGGGTTGCCTTCGGGGGCGGGGTTGCCTTCGGTGGCGGCGGGCCGGTCGAGGACGGCGAGCACCCGCAGCAGCGGCAGGCCGGAGGTCGTCAACTGGTCGAGGAGATCGGTGAGTTCGTCCGCGGTGTCCTCGATCTGCCGTTCGCGGCGGCCGGTCGCAGCCGACTCGCCGAGCCGCGGGAGCGTGTCCTGACGCCAGCGTTCGACCCGCCTGCGGTACGCGGCGAGCGGTTCGCTGATCTCGTCCTCCCACTCGCCCCTGGACTTCTCCAGGTGGTCGCGGGCCGCATCGACGGCGGCGGGCACCAGCGCCTGGAGTCCGTCGAGGTCCCGGGGGCCGCCGGTGCGGGCGAGGCGCGGCCCGACCCGGGCCCGGTCGAGCGCCTCGGCCATCGGGCCGACCCGCGGAGTGCCGGGCAGTCCGGTGACGGCCATCCAGCGGACCACGGTGGGCCGGCCGAGCGCGTTGGAGTAGATCCCCTGGACGAGGAAGACCGGCTCGTCGACGTGGGGGGAGCTGATGACCGGCGCCTCCTGCCGGCCGAACCGGACCAGCGCCTTGTCGGTGAGCCACTCCACCACGGGATGGATGTCGGTGAGGTAGGAGACGTCCGGCCACATGGTGTTCGTGGACTCGCGGGCCTCGGTGAGCTTGCGCAGCGCGAGCGCGCGGTCGAAGGTCACCAGCATCCTTTCGGCCACGCCCTTCTCCTTCAGGTAGGCGGGCGGCAGGGCCTTGAGCCGGTGCAGCAGGTCGGGCGCCTTGGCCGGGGACAGGCCGAGGAGCAGCCGGCCGTCGGAGTCCGTCTCCCGGGTCAGTCCGACGGCCGACGCGGCCTGGTCCTCGTACAGCTCGGCGAGCGCGGTGTCGACGAAGGCAGCGGTGGCCGCGGCGGGATCCTGCGCCGCCGCGCCGTCGCCGGTGAACAGCGAGACCGTCTCGGCACGCGGCGGCAGCTCCTGCTCCGTGATGGTGTCGACCTGGCCGAACAGGTCGGCGAGGATCTCACCGCCCTCGTCGCCGTCCGCGGCGGGCGCCGACGCCAGGAAGTCCTCGACCGTGCCGCCCTCCACCAGTTCGCGGATCAGCCTGCGCTCCTCCTCGTCGGCGCGGTAGTAGCCGGTCTCCGCCTCGGCCGTGCCGTTCAGCTTGTGCGCCTCCTCCTCGCGCTGGAGGAGCTTCTCCGCGACCGTGCGGTCATCCTTCGCGCCGGGGTGCACGGAGGTCAGGATCATGGCCCGGAACTGCGGCTCGTGCTGCTGCCCGTACCGGTCGATGCGCCCGTTGCGCTGCTCGATGCGGATCAGTGACCACGGGATGTCGAAGTGGATCAGGTGGTGGCACTGCCGGTGCAGGTTGACGCCTTCGGAGGCGACATCGCCGGTGAACAGCAGGCGCACCGCGTTGTCGGCGAGCCCGAACTCCTCCAGCACCTTCTGCTGTTCGTCGTCGCTCAGGCCGCCGTGCATGACGCGTACGGCCTTGGCGGCGCCGTCGTCGGCCACGGGGAAGCCGAGCCGGGCCGGCACGACTTCGGCGAGCCACTTCAGCGTACGGACGCGCTCGGAGAAGACCACGACCCGCGTGGCCGACCGCGGGCCCACCCCGATGTCCTGCAACTGCTCGACGAGCGCGTCGAGTTTCGCCGTGTCCCCCGGTGCGGTGCCGTCGCCCATGGCGTCGGTGAGCTCCCGCAGGCGGTCGAGCGCCGCCCGCTCGGGGCCGATGGCCGGGTCGGGCACCTGCCCTGCCGCGCGCGCCTCGCGCTCCCTCTTGTCGAGCGCCTTCACCCGGTTTCCGACCGTTTCGGCCAGGGCCCTGTGGGAGGAGAGGAAGGACTTGAGCAGGTTGAAGGCGAAGAGCCGGTCGCTGCCGGCCATCGCCCTCTGCCGGTCGGCGGTGCCGAACTCCGTGCTGCCGGACGGAGCGCCCAGCCAGTGCTCGGTCAACTCGGCGAAGATCCGCTCCTCGGCCGGGTTGGCGGGGCAGTGCAGCGAGCGGGTGGGGCCTCGGTCGGCCCATTCGGTGCCCATCTCGTTGCGTACTTCGGGACTGATCTTCGTACGCCGGAGGTAGAGGTGGCCGAGGTCGCGCACCGGGTCGTACTGCTCCGGGTCGGAGATCGCAGCGGGGTCGAGCAGCGAGACCAGGTCGGCGAACGACCGCTTGTCCCCGTTGTGCGGGGTCGCACTGGCGAGGAGCAGAGCATCGGTGCGCGGGGCGAGGATCTCGGCGAGGGCCCGGCGCTGGCTGCCGGGGTTGATCAGGTTGTGCGACTCGTCGATGACCACCGCGTCCCAGCGGATCCGCTCCAGGTGGTGCCGGTACTGCCCGATGTTCTTCAGCGTGTCCACGGAGATGATGACGCGCTTGTAGTGCGTGAACGGATTGCGGCCGGCCGGGATCTCCCGCCGGATGCGCTGGATCCCGAGCGAGTCGAGCCGTACGAGCGGAAGGGCGAAGCGCGTCCACAGCTCGTGCTGGAACTGTTCGAGCACGCTCTGCGGCGTCACCACGAGAATCCGCTCGCCCCGGCCGCGCCGGATCAGCTCGGCCAGGGTGAGCCCGATCTCCAGCGTCTTGCCCAGACCCACGACATCGGCGATGAGAATGCGCGGGCGCAGGTTCTCCTTCGCCAGCGCGAGCTCGGCCGGCCGCTGCTGGTAGGCGAGCGGGTCGAGCAGAAAGCGGTCCGCGAGCGCCAGGCCCCGCTCCGACTGCGGCAGCGGGGTCTTGCGCAGCACGGCTTCCAGGAACAGCCGCCCCCGGCGGAAGTAGGAGGAGGTGTCCGGGACCAGCCGGGTCTGCGCGGGATCGACGAGCTCAACGTCGTCGAGGCCGGAGAAGAAGACCGCCTCTTCGTCGCGGACGAACTCCGAGACGCCGACCGCTTCGATCCGCGCGCCGTCCTTCCCCGGCGGGGTGGCGTTCTTGACCAGCCACTCCTCATCGCGTACGAGGATCTGGGCGCCCGGCGGGTATCGGTTCTCGCCCTGTTCTGCCACCCGTCCTACCTCCGTCGTGAACGCCGGGAATGCCTGCGCTTGCCTACGAATGCCTGCCAACGCGGGGATCAAGTTTTCCACGCGGTCGATGGCGCCTGATCCCCGCACCTGATCCCCGCACCTGATACGCGCAACGTCGCTCAGCGGCGCGGCAGGAAGGGCGCCTCACGTGCGTACGCGGCACGCAGGCACTCGGCGATCTGCAACGGCGCGCTCGAACGAGTCTTCGGCGCCCCAGGAGCCGACGGCCGGGAGCGGTCTCCGTCCACCGCCGGGCCATCCGCAGGGCCGGGGAGTTCCGCGCCTGTGCCCTCCCGGTCATCGGGCTCGGGCTCGGGCTCGGGCTCGGGCTCGGGCTCGGGCTCGGGCTCGGGCTCGGGCTGCGCGGGGACCGCGTCGTCCTCCCTCGCGGCCACGTCCACCAACGTCGGTGTATAGCCGGTCCAACCGGGAGACGCCTGCAGGGGCACGGTCTGCGGCGCGGGCGGTCGGGTGTGCGGCAGGGAGATGTGGCCGGTCAGCTGCCGCTTGGCCTGAGCCGGTGTCAGGCCACAGCCACGGACGACGTCGACCAGGCCGGCTGTGACCCGGTCCAACGTCGGCCGCTCAGCGGCATCGTGGGCCAGCATCGGCACGATGACCGCTTCGAGCGGGGACGGAAGACCGCTGAGGTCCGGCGGGGTGTGCGGGTCCTCGATCTGCAGGGCGACCGCCTGCCAGTTGGGACCCGTGTACGGGTAGTGGCCGGTGGCGGCGTACAGCAGCGACGCCCCCAGCGCGTACACGTCGGCGGCACGGTCGAGCTTGCGCTCGCCCCGCGCCTGCTCAGGCGGCATGCACAGCACGGAGCCGACGACCACCCCTGTCGCGGTCAGCGCGGAACGCCGCTCGGCGAGCACCGCGAGACCGAAGTCGATCACCTTCGGCCCGTACGGCGAGAGGAGAATGTTCTGCGGCTTGAGGTCGCGGTGCAACAGTCCCGCCTCGTGCACGGTGCCGAGCCCCTCGGCGAGCAGCGCTCCGAGACTGGCCGTCTCCGCCGGTGCGAGCGGACCCCGGTCACTGACGAACGTCCGCAGATCAGGCCCGTCCACATACTCCACGGCGAGCCACGGCCGGTCCGCCGAGGCATCGGCCGCGATGAACGCGGCCACGAACGGCCCGTACACCGTCTTCGAGCTGTCGACCTCCTGCAGGAACCGCTTCCGGGCGTCTTCGTCGATCACCGACGGCCGGATCACCTTCACGGCGACCTGCTGCCCCGCCAACGACTCGGCGAGGTAGACCTGCCCCATACCGCCCGCACCGATCCGCCCGATCAGGGTGTACGCCCCGATGGTCTGCGGATCGTCGTCCCTCAGTGGCTCCACGACTGCCCGGCCTCCCCCGCCTGTGCGTCTTCTCTCTGCCCGGACGGCCTCAGCGCTCTGCTCGGCCCCCACGGCGCAGTTCTGTGCAGCCTATGCGGTCGGCGACCCAGCACGACAGCTCCCGCCTCGCCGGCTGCCGGCGCCGACGAGTGGACTCGCCTGCAACCCGCCCCTCACAACGGCCAGGCCGTGAGCAAATCGCCGGGGCCGTAGGCGGCGTCGAGCCCCGGGCAGTCGACTCCGCTCCGCGAGACCGCCACGACCGGAACGGGTTCGTCGGTGAGAGCGGCCCGGTGTCGGTGGAGGGCTGCCAGGTCGTGCCGGTCGAAGGGGGACTGCTCCTGCCACTTGATGGAGCCGACGAATGTTCGCAAGCAGCTCCAGCGCTCGGCCGACACCAGCAGCGCCGAGACCGGATCACTCAGCGCCTCGCCGAGGAAGTCCCACAGCCCTGCGCCGCGCGGCCACTCCGCGCAGATCAGCGGCAGCCCGCCGGTGACCACCGGCCTCCACGCATGACACTAACAATGATGTTAGTAACGTAGATGTCAGTGGTGCGCCATGGCTCTCCCGGCTCCAAAGCCCCAGCCGGACGTGGTCACCGGGGCGGGCGGATCTCCCGCTTGAGGATCTTCCCGGTCTGTCCCTTGGGCAGGGTGATGACGTGGCCGTCGAAGCGCAAGGCGGGCCGGGCCGGATGGCGACGGGCCGTCTCCGACAGGTTCTGCGCGATGTTGGGCATGGGTCCTCCGTAAGTACTGCGGCTCGCCTACAGGTGATCTTCAAGTGACGAGGCGGAATGGGGCGTTCAGACGGTCCATGTGGAACGGCCGCCGAAGTAGGCGGAGACCACGCGGTGCGCTTCTCCTGGAAGGAGAGCTCGGGGTGGGCGTGCAGGTCCTCGTACAGCTCCCGCAAGCCGGGCAGCAGTGCGGGCAGGCCGGCGAGCAGCGGGTGTTCGGTCGACGTCATGTCAGGTCCTTTTCGTACGCAGGAGAATCGGCGAGGGCTCCGGCCTTGATGTGCGCATCGGCCGTGGCGAGCAGGGCAGCGGTGTCCTGCGGGGTGAACCAGGCCATCACCGCGGCGATCGCCGCCCCCAGGGCGAGGAAGGCGAAGGCGACCTGGAAGGAGAAGGCGTCGGCGAGGACGCCCATGACGGTGGGCGCGACGATGCCCGAGAGCTGGCCGCCGAACAGCACGACTCCGCTGGCCACGCCGATCTGCTGGGCCGACAGGCTGCGCACCGGGACGGCGAGGATGGGCATGTAGCTCGACACGGCGAAGACCGCGGCGGTGGCGAGGACGATGAACACCGCCAGGCCGTCCGCGTAGGCCATGGCGGGCTCGAGGCAAGCCTCGCCGACCGTCTGCCCCATCTGGCCGTCGAGGACCGGACCATCATCCTCCACACCCCCAAGCGCATGGGCTGGCTCCTTGACCCCCTCGGCCGCGCCATCGGACACATCCCCCTCGCGCTGCCTGCCGACAGGCCCTGACAGGTCAGGCTCCTGTACGCCTCCTGCCCCTCGCCGAGGAACTCCCGGGCGCCACGGAGCCTGGTGGTCAGGCGATGCTTGGGCAGCGCGGCTGTCGAGCCGCACGTCGAGCGGCCCAACGCCCCTTGCCCTGCCTCGGCCCGTCAGGCTTCCGGCGTCCGCGCCTTCGGCCAGTCCAGGCCGCGCAGCCTGGCGTCCAGGCCGCCGTCGCAGTACATCAACGTACCGACGCAGTACCCGGATTTGGCGGACAGCAGGAAGAGCACGAGCTCCGCGACCTCGTCCGGGCAGCCCGCCCGGCCCGCCGGGATGGACTTGAGGAACGCCTCGACACCGGCCGCGGTCCGCGGATCCTTCTGGGCCGCCTGCGTCATCGGCGTGTCGATGAACCCCGGCGCGATCGCGTTGAGGCGGATACCGTCGGCGATGTAGTCGGCGGCGCGGGTGCGCGTGTAGTAGGCGATGGCCGCCTTCGTCGCCGGGTACGTGAGGACGCCGCCTTCGTCCGTCAGCGAGTCGGCGAGGGCGCGTGCCGCTTCCTCGCCGCCGGCCAGGCATGCCTCTGCCAGCTTCGGGTTCCAGCCGGGTTGCGTGGTGACGGAGTTGGACGACGCGAGCACCACGGAGGACTCCCCCGCGGCGGCCAGCGTCGGGCGCAGTTGCTCCAACAGCCCGATGGCACCGAAGTAGTTGACGGAGACCAGCAGGCTCGCGGGCCGGCCGGCGCCGCCGGAGACACCGGCGAACGGCACGAAGCCGTCGAGCCGCCCGTCGGCGAGGCGGGTGACCTCGACCGCCGCGGCTGCCCGGCCCTGCGGGGTGCCGAGGTCGGCGTCCACGTCGGTGCCGCGCAGATCGACACCGATGACGCGGTGTCCTTGGTCGGTGAGCCGGGCAGCGATCGAGGCGCCCATGCCCGAGGCGGCTCCGGTGACTGCGATGGTTCCCATGAGGGTTGCTCCTGGTGGTTTCGGGTGGGCTATTGGGTGTTGGCTGTTCGGTGTGGGCTGTTCGGTGTTGGCTGTTCGGTGTGGGCTGTTCGGTTGCTATTTGGTGTTGGCGTACTCGGGTCTCAGCGGCCGGTGGTCCGACGATCAGGCCGATCAGGCCGATCAGCGGAGTTTCACGGACCCGCCGTCGGCCATGACGGTCTGCCCGGTCATGTACTGGGCGTCGTCACTGGCGAGGAAGCCGACGATGGGGGCGACATCCCGGTCCGGGTCACCGAAGCGGCCCAGCGGCACCGACGCCGCGGACTGGGCGTACTGCTCGGGGCGGGCGTCGGCCCAGGCGGCGACGCCCGCGGTCAGGGCCATCGGGCAGACCACGTTGACCCGGATGTTGAACGTCGCCCACTCGTTGGCGGCGACCCGGCTCAGGCCGCGGATGGCCTCCTTCGCCGCCGCGTAGGACGCCTGGTTCGGCTGGCCGTTGAGGCCCGCGCCGGATCCGAAGTTGACGATGCTGGCGTTGCCGGTCTTCTTCAGCTCCGGCAGGGCGGCGAGCATGAAGTTGCGGGTGGCGTACAGGCCGGTGTCCATCGCGAGGTTCCAGTCGTCGTCGGTCTGCTCCTCGAACGGCTTCTGTCGCGACACGCTCGCGTTGTTCACCAGTACGTCCAGGGAGCCGAAGCGGTCGACGGCGGTGGCGACCGCGGTGTCGGCGACCGTCCGGTCGGAGACGTCGCCGGGCAGGAAGACCACGGCGTCGCCCAGTTCCTTCTCGATCGCCTGCCCGGCCTCCTCCTGGAGGTCGACGACGACGACCCGGGCGCCGCGTGCGACGAACAGCCTGGTGATGGCGCCGCCGATACCGGACGCGCCGCCGGTGACGATGGCCGACTTGCCCTGCAGAGTGCGTGAGGTCATGACGAGTTTTCCTTTCGTGTGTGCTTGCGTCGCAGGCGGTCCACCCGAGTGACGGGAGGGGTTCGTGGGACTCTGCGACGGGGTCCGGCACCTGCGCTCCGAAGGCGCGGTGGTCAGCGAGGGGTGCCGGTGGCCTGGGCGGGGGTGGCGTTCTGCGGGGCCGCGGCGCGGCGGACCCGGGGAATGAGGAAGGTGAAACCGATACCGACGACTGCTGCGAGCATCGCCACGACGTAGGTCATGCGGAAGCCGTGCTCGGTGGGGACGGAGACCGGGCCGAGCTGCACGGTCATGTTGGCGAGCATCGCGGCCATGACCGCGCTGGACGACGACGTGCCGACCGAACGCATCAGGGAGTTGATGCCGTTGGCGGACGCGGTCTCGGTCACGGGGACGGCACCCATGATCAGGGCCGGGCTCGCGGCGTAGGCGATGCCCACACCGGCGCTGACGATCATCGACATGACGATGATCTGCCAGACCTCCGCCATGAGCCCAAGCCCGATTCCGTAGCCGACACCGATCACGCAGAGGCCGGTCAGCAGCGTCGTACGGGCGCCGTGCCGGGCGGTGATCCGGGCGGACAGCGGCGCGAACGCCATCATGACGAGGCCGCTCGGCGCCAGGGCCAGACCGGCCGCGAGCACGGACTGACCGAGGCCGTACCCGGTCGCGGACGGCGACTGGAGCAGCTGCGGCAGCACCAGCGACGTCGCGTACATGGCGAAGCCGACCATGAGCGAGGCCAGGTTGGTGAAGAGCACGGGACGGCGTGCGGCGACGCGCAGGTCGACCAGCGGCTGGGCGACGCGCAGCTCGTACGCCCCCCAGACCAGCAGGATCACGACGCCGCCCGCGAACAGGCCAAGGATGGAGGCGCTCGTCCAGCCCCAGCTGCCGCCCTTGGTGGCGGCCAGGAGCAGACACACCAGACCCACGGCGAGACCGCTTGCGCCGAGGATGTCGAACCGTCCCGGAGACTGGTTCGGGGACTCCTGCAACAGGACCACGACGAGCGCGAGGCAGATGACCCCGAGTACGGCGGCGACCCAGAACAGCACGTGCCAGTCGGCGTACTGGACGATGGCGGCCGAGGCGGGCAGACCGACGGCACCGCCGACACCGAGAGCGGCGCTGACCAGCGCGATGGAACCACCGACACGTTCGGCGGGCAGCACGTCGCGCAGGAAGCTGATGCCGACCGGGATGACACCGGTGGCCAGGCCCTGCAGTGCCCGACCCGTGATCACCAAAAGCAGGCTGTCGGACACGGCGCACAGCACGGAACCGACGACCACCAGGACCAGGCTCGCGATGATGACCCTGCGCTTGCCGTACATGTCGCCGAGACGCCCGGCGATCGGGGTGACCACGGCCGCGGCGAGAAGCGTGGCGGTCACCGCCCAGGAGGCGTTGGAGGCGTCCGTATCCAACAGCTGAGGCAGCTTCGGGATGATCGGCACGATGAACGTCTGCATGAGCGAGATCACGACACAGCTCAGGGTGATCACGGCGGTGACCGCCCCTGCCCCGGCGGTGCGGACGGTACTGGTTGACACGAGGCACTTCCTTGCAAGGTGCAGGCCCACGCATGCGGGCCGGAATGTACGGTGCGCTGAGCGCGCACGCCGTCAGCGGCTGTCCGGCTCCGCCTTCGCACGTCCGCTGCATCGCTCGAACGACGCGCCGGAGCAAAGGTCCGCCCTGACGCCGGAGCAGCGTCGGTCCGCTCTGCGCCACTGGGCACTGCGGCGGGAGAACTCTCAGCAGGCGAAGACCACGGTACGATGTGCATGTTACATACACAAGGTACCGCAACGATTCAGGCGACAAGCAGCGGAAGGAACACGTGCACACATGACGGAGCCGAGCGAACAGGAACGCCGCCTGGGCGACCTGGAACGCGAACTGACCCTGATGTCACGGCATTTCATCGCCTCGCGTGGCCCACGTATCGGACAGAGCCTCGACCGATCGGCGTATGTGCTGCTCACCCGGCTGGAAACGGGGAAGCCGCTCACGCTGAAGGAGCTGGCGCACACGTTCCAGGCCGACGTGTCGACCATAAACCGGCAGGTGGGCGCCATGCTCAAGCATGGCCTCGTCGAACGCCTGGAAGCCGCCACCAAGGGAGGTGCCCGCACGTTCCGCCCCACCCCTCTGGGCCTGGAGCGGCTGGAAGCGGACCGGGCCATCAGCCGGGCGGGGGCCGCTCGGCTGATCGAGGCGGCGGGGTGGGGTGAAGAACGTACCCAGCAGTTCCTCACGTTGATGATCGAGTTCAACCATGGCATCGAGCAGCTTGAGGGACTTGCCTGGGCCGGCACGGGCCGGGCGCCCGGCCCGTCATCCACGGACTGAGCGGGCGGCCTCGGAGCCGCCCGGCTGTCTTCCTGCCCCACCCGCACAGTCCCGGAGTCGCCAACTCGCAGGACGCCCGGGTGGGTTCGGATGTGCTACCGCGCGGCCTCGGTTTCCGCACGTCGGGGTCGCCGTGGCCGGGGAGGGCGGTGACGGCCGTCGGTCAGCCGACAGAGCAGGGGATTCGTATCGCGACGGCCCGGCAACGAGGGCGGCGCTGAAGAGCGACCCGAACAGCCCAGCGTCGGCGTCGCTGGGCGGACGCCGGCGAAGCGCCGCCGAGGCCCGCAGCGCCGAGAGCGCCGGCGCCGGTGGCCAGGACGGTGCGGCGGCGGAGGGTGGGCAACTGCCCCGGAGAGCGTGCCGGATCGTCGGGGGAACGGACGTCGTGAGCGTGCGACATGCCTTCATGGTGGTCGCGTGCGCCGGCCGCGCGGAATGGAGTTGGCCACCCGCACGGCCACCCGGAAGACGGGAGGGCCCGCACGGGGGACAACCCCATCGACAACCCGGACCGAGAACGGAAACGTCACCCGGCCTCGTTCAGCTCCGGCTCCACTCCTCGCGCCCGCCCCGAGGGTCTCAGTCCTGGTTGCCGGGGATGCGGGTGCAGCAGGTCAGGGCGGCGGCGTTGTCCGCGGCCAGCGAGCGGGCCAGTACCACAAGGTCCGCGACGCGCGGGTCGCCGACGGAGTAGCGCAGCTTCTTGCCGTCCCGGCGGGCGGTGACGTAGCCGCAGTCGACGAGGCAGGACAGATGGACCGAGACCCGGGGCTGGGAGATGCCCGCGTGTTCGACGCACTCGGCGGAGGTGCGCTCGCCGCGCAGGATGAAATCCAGCAGCTTCAGCCGGGTCGGGTCCGCGAGGGCGCGGAAGAACTTCGCGACCGTGTCCAGATGGGTGCACGCCACCTCATCGGTAGCCGCCGGCAGGGTCGCGGCGGGGGCGTCAAGGCGCTGGGGCATACGTACGGCCTCCACAACTGGAACTATTCGCCTATCCGCATAGTATGGGGGCAGTGAGCTATTCGGCAAGACGCATAGCAGTGGGCCATAGCAGGGGCCATAGCAGTGGCCCCGGAATCGCGGGGGCTCCGCACGAGGAGGGCAGCACCGTGACCTGGACGGAATCCGGCATCGACCTGGCGGTCATCGGCTCCGGCTCGGCGGCCTTCGCCGCCGCCATCGCCGCCACCAACCAGGGCAGGCGGGTGGTGATGGTCGAGCGCGGCACCACCGGCGGCACCTGTGTCAACGTGGGCTGCGTACCGTCCAAGGCGCTGCTGGCCGCCGCCGAGACCCGCCACACCGCCGCTGCGGCCGGACGCTTCCCCGGACTCGCCCCGGCCGACGCCCCCGTCGACTTCGGTGCGCTGATCTGCGGCAAGGACGCCCTGGTCGCCCAGCTGCGCACGGAGAAGTACACCGACCTGGCCGCCGACTACGGCTGGGAGAACGTGCACGGCATCGCTGCCTTCACCGGGACCACCGACGCCCCGCTCCTGGACATCGCGCTGGGCGACGGCGGTTGCCGCCGTATCGAGGCCGCGCACTACCTGATCGCGACCGGATCCGCCCCCTGGGCCCCGCCCGTCGACGGCCTGAAGGGGACCGGCTACCTGACCTCCACCACCGCGATGGAACTCGACACCCTGCCGGAGTCGATGGTGGTGGTCGGCGGGAACGCGGTCGGCCTGGAGCAGGCCCAGCTCTTCGCCCGTCTCGGCACCCGCGTGAGCGTCATCGAGGCCCTGGACCGGCTCGCCCCGTCCGAGGAGCCCGAAGTCTCCGCCGCCATCGAGGAAGTCTTCGCCGACGAAGGCATCACCGTCCACACCGGCGCGGCCCTCACCGCCGTCCGGCGTGACCAGCATGGCTACACCGTCACCGCCCGCCGCGACGGCGCCCGCACCGAGCTGCGGGCCGAGCAGCTGCTGATCGCCACCGGCCGCCGGCCGGTCACGGAGGGGCTGAACCTCGACGCCGTCGGGGTGAAGACCGGGATACGCGGCGAAGTCGTCGTCGACGAGTACCAGCGCACCACCAACGAGCGGATCTGGGCCGCCGGGGATGTCGCCGGCGGCCCTCAGTTCGTGTACGTCGCGGCCGCTCAAGGCACCTTGGCCGCCGACAACGCCCTGACCGGGACAGAACGCACCCTGGACTACACGGCGCTGCCCCGCGTCACCTTCACCAGCCCGGCCATCGCCGCCGTCGGCATGACCGACGCCGAGTCGGCCGAGGCCGGAATCCGTTGTGACTGCCGCGCCCTGCCGCTTGAGTTCGTGCCGCGCGCGCTGGCCAACCGGGACACCCGCGGCCTGGTCAAGCTCGTCGCCGAGGCCGGCACCGGTCGCGTACTCGGCGTCCACGTGATCGCCGACGGCGCGGGCGACCTCATCACCGCCGCCACCTACGCGATCAGCGCGGGGATGACCGTCGACCAGCTCGCCCACACCTGGGCGCCGTACCTGACCATGGCCGAGGCCCTCAAGCTCACCGCCCAGACTTTCACCGCGGACGTCGCCAGGCTCTCCTGCTGCGCGGGCTGAGCAGACGGCGACGAACAGGGCGCTCATGGAGACGATCAGGGAGGCGCTCATGGAGACGAACAGGGAGGCGCTCATGGACACGAGCCGACCTGCACAGCCTGCGCGTCGCAGGCGCGCGATGACCGTCGGGGAGCTGTCCCGCCGCACCGGCGTGACCGTCAAGGCGCTGCGCGAGTACACCGACCTCGGCCTGATCTGCACCCTCGGCCGCAGCCCGGCCAACTACCGCCTGTACGACACGGATGCCCTGTGGTGCGTACGGTTCATCGGCGAACTGCGTGGCCTCGGACTGACCGTCGCCGAGATCCGCCGGCTGACCACCACCGGGGCGGACGGCACCGGGCGCATGGTCGGCTCGCACCTGGCGGAGCTGCTGCGCCGCTCCCGCGAACGCATGCGTCAGCGCATCGCCGCCCAGCAGCAGATCCTGGACCGGATCGAGAAGTTCGAGGCCGAGCACCAGACGGACCTGGCGGAGGGTGACCTGCGCCGGCCCGGTGATCCGCACGGCTGCGACCGGCGTACTTGACCCTCACCCCGGGGGTAGACCCTACGGTCCGGCGTATCGACCCCATCCACACTCAGGGAATCGACCCCATCCACACTCCACACTCAGGGAAGGGAAGAACCCGCCGTGGACACCGACACGCAGAAGCTCGCCACCCGCTTCACCGATACCGTCAACCGCGCCCCCGGCGTCAAGCTCTGGCTCCTGCGGCCCCTGCTGACGCTGCTGGCCACCGGCGCACCGGTCACCATCGACCGCCTCGCGCGCCAGGCCGGCCGCACCGTGCAGGAAATCCGCGAGGCACTGGCCGACATGCCCGACACCGAGTACGACACCGCCGGCCGCATCATCGGCAACGGTCTCACCCACAACCCGACCCCGCACCGCTACGAGGCCGATGGCCGCACCCTGTACGCCTGGTGCGCCATGGACACCCTGGTCTTCCCGGCCGTCATCGGCCACACCGCCCAGGTGACGTCGCCCTGCCGGGCCACCGGGGAGCCGGTCCGGCTGACCGTGACCCCCGACGGGCCCACCGACGTGGAGCCGGCCACCGCGGTCGTCTCCGTGGTCACCCCTGACGCGCCGGCCTCGGTCCGCGCCGCCTTCTGCAACCAGGTTCACTTCTTCGCCGGCGCCGACGCCGCCAAGGACTGGCTCACCGAGCACCCCGAGGCGGAGGTTCTGCCCGTCGCCGACGCCTACGACGTCGGACGCCCCCTCATCGAGCAGATCCGCTCCTGTGGCGCTCGGACGGACTGCTGAACTGCTGAACACGCACAGGCGTTCCTGCCCGGGAACGGGGGTCCGGGCAGGCACGTCAGGCGAGCGCCCGCCGCCGGGCGGATCCTCGGGCAGCGGCAACGCGACGGCCCCGCCCGGAAGGGAGCCAACGGCGACCCGGCTGTGCTCGGCGGTCGGTCGCAGGCAGCCGTTGGGGAAGTGTGAGGTGACAGCCCGCGTGCGACGGAGGAACCGTGACTGACAACTGGGATGCCGCTGTGCCAGGCGATGCTTCCGCTGTACCAGGCGATGCTTCTGCTACGGATGCTCGGGGAGGCCCTGTTGATCCTCGCGTCGACCCGCAGCCCGTCGACGAGGTCGACCGTCCCGCGACGTTCACCTTGATGGCGCCGGGCTGGCGTCCGCCGCCACGGCTCGTGACCCAGGCCTACGGCTTCTGTTTCACGCCCGGCGGGCAGGTCGTGCTGGTGGTCCTCCGTGACGGGTTCGTCAATCTCCCCGGCGGCCAGGTCGAACCCGGCGAGGATCCGTCCGAAACCTTGTCCCGCGAGGTCGCCGAGGAAGCGTGCGCCCGGGTGACCAGCAGCAGCTACCTCGCCTGCCAGCACGTGTGGGATCCCCAGGCACCGGCCGGGCCCACAAGCCACTACCAGACCCGCTGGTGGGCGCGGGTCGAGCTCGATCCGTGGCGGCCGGAGCACGAGACGGTGGCCCGGCGCCTGTTTCCGCCCCATCGTGCCGTCGATTTCCTCTCCTGGCGGCGCAAGGAGATCGTGGGCTGCCTGATGGACCAGGCACTCGTCGCTGAGCGCCGCATGCGACGGCGACGCTGACCGCCGCCGCACACTCGACGGCCTGCGCCGAGACAGTCGAGTCGCAGCAGGTTCAGCGTGCCGCACCGGCTGAGCGTCCGACTGAGTATCCGAGTGAGCCCATACCGGCTGCCTTGCGCCGGGCAGAGCGGTGTGTCAGGCGTCAGTCGACGGCGGTGAGGAACTGGGTGGCGGCGAGTTCGGCGTAGAGGGGGTCGGTGGTGACGAGTTCTCGGTGGTCGCCCACTGCGCGTACCTCTCCGGCGTCCATGACGACGATGCGGTCAGCCGTGGTGACGGTGGACAGCCGGTGGGCGACGACGAGCACGGTGGTGGTGCGGGCGACGTTGGCGACGGTGTCGCGCAGGGCGGCTTCGTTGACGGCGTCGAGCTGGCTGGTGGCCTCGTCGAGGAGGAGCAGGCGGGGACGGCGCAGCAGGGCGCGGGCGATGGCCACGCGCTGGCGCTCGCCACCGGAGAGCTTGGTGCCGCGGTGGCCCACGATGGTGTCGAGGCCGAGCGCAGCAGCGTGGTGTCGGAGGTTACCCGGGCCATCAGGTCGCCGGGCTCGCTGCGGTCCACCGCGGAGATCCGCAGCCGCAGCAGATACGAGGTCAGCGCCCGGCGCGCGCCCAGGACCACGGACTCGGCGGTGCGCTGCAACACATACGAACCCACCGCCCCGATCCCGGCGTTGGCCAGCACCAGACCGGTCATCACCAGCAGCGGCCCGGCGATGGAGCGGTCGTGGCCGAGGTCGTCGATGAGTTCGCGCGCGACCAGAGGCAGGGCCAGCCCGGAGGCGCCGGTGAGGAGCGCCAGCAGTGCGCCCGCGAGCAGCGCCCAGCGGTACGGGCGCGCGTAGCCGAGCAGCAGCCGTCAGGCGGGCTGGGGAGCTACGGCGACCGGCTCGGGAGCCGGTGTGCTGTCGTGCGGTATGTCCATCGAGGGTCCTCACACCGGTATCTGGTATCTGGTATCTGCGTGGCCGTTCAGAGGCGGATGCGCAACGTGACGTGCAACGTACTCGGTACGCGCTGAGGCACCACAGCGATGCCGGCCGCGAGAAGGAGGTGCTCGCTGCGCGGGCAAGGCCCACCGCGCTGTGCGTTCACGAGAATTGCTCCACCCACCCCGGAGCACGAGCTGTTCCCGCTTCGGGGACGGCAACACAGCGGCGGATCCCCGGTTACCGAAACCGGGGATCCGCCGAATACTTGTAGCTCCACCACCACTCCCTGACCACCCCTCGAAAGGCAGCAGCAAGCGGCGATCTGCAACGTCACCTGTGAAATTCGCGTAGCGCAATGGGACTGGCCTTTACACCGCAGGCCAAAAGGGAAATCACACCGCCACGAGCCGGACCCGATCGCCGCAGAGCTGGGTCATGTCGTCGATATCGGAGGTCAGCATGACCACAGGGCGGTGCTGCCGCAGCGCGGCCTCGGCGACCGCCGCATCGATCGCGTACTTGTGCCCGTGCAAACCGGCATCCATCAGCAGCTTCGAGGCCGCCCTCGCCTCCTCGTCGCCCACCGGGACCACGCGCAATCCGGAGAGCACCCAGTTGAGGCGAGACTTGTTCGTACGGGCGTGGACGGCCTCGATGATGGTGAGCGCACTGATCACCACCTCCATGCCGCGCGAGCGCGCTTCAGCGATCAGAGCCACCACCTGCTCGTCGTCGGCGAGCAGGTTCGATAGTCCCTCGCTGTCGAGGATCAGCGTCCCCTCGTGGCTCAGCCTGCGGCGGGCCATTCACCCTCCTCGGTAAACACCTCGTCGAAGACCTGCCGCGCCTGCCGGCGGGCCGGCTCGGAGACCGGCCCCTTGCGGTTCTCGTAGTCCGCCAGGTACTCGTCAAGAACCTGCCCGCGCAGCTCACGCTCGACCGCCTCCGCGATGAACGCGGAGAACTCCCGCTTGCCCACCCGCGCCCGGATTGCCTCCGCGGTCCCCTCCGGCAGCGACAGGCTCACCCGCGTCGCCGGCCCTTCCCCGATGCTGTACGCCGTCTCACTCATGCCCCGAGTGTGTCAAACGAGTAGGAAAGGCGCCATGGCCCGCGCCGCCCACAAGCACCCAACAGCACACAACCCAGCACGGGCCACTCATCCCATCCCAGCACCATCCCAGCACGGGAAAAAACCAAGGGCCCGACCCCGAAGAGCCGGACCCTCTCTGACCTGTACGTCTGCCAGATCAGCGACGTGGTGACACGTCAGCCACCGTCAGCCGCTACACGTTGAAGCGGAACTCGACCACAAGCCTCTGACCTGCGGAAATGTAGGCGCATCCCAGCACCATCCCAGCACGGGAGCCGCGACAAAGTACGAGAAGATTCGGGGCGCCAAGCCTACGCATCAACGATGAGGCTGCACAGCACCCCAACGCTGTAATAGTTCATGTACTAGACTGACCTCATGAAGTCACCCCGCCCCGGTGGCACGGAGAACATCTCCGTCTCGATGCCCTCGGAACTCCTCGGTGCTCTGCGCACGCGCACCGGCAAGCGTGGTGTGTCCGCCTACGTCACCGCGGCCGTCCGGCATCAGCTGGCGATGGACGGCCTCGCCGAGATCGTGGCGGCCTACGAAGCCGAGCACGAACCGTTGAGCGAGGCCGAGGTCCAGGCTGCGCAGCGCGAATTGTTCGGTGACGCACCGGCGCCGTACGCGTCGGGCGACAGCGCCGCATGAAGGCACCCGCGGCCAGGTCCCTGGTTCTGGACTCCCAGGCGCTGTCACTGCTCCTGCGCAACGACCGCCAGATGGTTACCCGGATCGAGGCCGCTCGGCGCATAGGCGTGCCCGTCCTCGTGTCGGCCCTGACGGTGGTGGAGGCCGTCTACGGGAAGACAGATACTGCCCGGCTGCGCTGGGTGCTCTCCAGGCTTCAGGTCCAAGACGTCACCCAGGCGGACAGCCTCACCGCGGTGCAGCTGCTGAGCGACGCCGGCGGCCTGCACGGCCACAAGTACGCCATCGATGCCCTCGTCGCCGCGATGGCGCTCCGCTCCCCGGCGCCCGTGCTCGTTCTGACCTCGGACCGCGACGACTGGTCGAAACTGTGCGGCGACCGCGTACAGATCAAGGACGTCTGAGCTCGGCGTCTGCCCCTTTGTCGATGGGTTCCGTAGCGGCGGCTTCTTTTGTGGCTGCCCAGAAGGCGCAGGCCCCCTTTCGGAGGGTGAGCCGGGTTCGGCGGTGTAGACGGTGAGGGTGAGGCCGGGTAAGAGCCTGCTGCAGCGGCCCGGTGTACACCTTGGACAGCCAGGCACTGTGGACTCACAGATCCTGTCGGCGGACGGCGACCACAGCGACGACTGCTGCGGCGAGGGGCCAAGCCGCATAAACGATCCACGACCCGCTGATGGTCGCCGGGTAGGGGGCCGATCCGAAGGGGTCGCCCGTCTGCACCAGTCGTTCCCACGCACTGCGGGGCAGCGCGTGGAGGACGGCGGAGGACCAGCGGTGGCGGTCGTTGAGGAGAAACGGCAGCAGCAGCAGAATGCCGGTGAACGTCACGAGGGTGGTTGCGGTGTGCCGGATGAGGGCGCCGAGGCCCATGCCGACGAGCGCGCACACCGGAGCGAGCAGCGTGGACGCCGCGACGGCGCGGAGCGCGCCGGGGTAGCCGAGGGACAGGCCGATGCCCCGACCGGACAGGATGGCCTGTGTCACGCCGAACGAGGTTCCCGCGACGACCGTGCCGTAGACGAGCATGACTGCCGTCACGACGGCCATCCTGGCCGCTACGACTGATCGGCGTGCCGGTACTGCCGCAAAGGTCGTGCGGATCTGTCCGCTGCTGTACTCGCCGACGATCGTGAGGGCGCCAATGCTGCCGGTGGCGAGTATCAGGACCATGCAGGCGCCGATGGTGAAGGCGTCCCGCATGGCCCAGATCGGAACGAAGAGGGCCCGGATCCCTTCGTTGTAGGTCGGCCAGTTGTTGTAGTCCGCGACGGCCGCGCTGATGTTGATGGCGAGGACGGCCAGCGCGCTGGCCCCGAACGCCCAGGAAATGGACCGCAGCGACCAGAGCTTGATCCACTCGGCGGCGAGGAGGTCCCGGAAGCGGGCGCCGGGCTCGGTGGCGCGCACGGCGGTCGAGACGGCCGTCTGCTGCGCGGTGGTTGAGGTCATCGGGATTCTCCTGCGAGGTATTCGACGCTGTCGGCGGTGAGTTCCATGAACGCCTCCTCCAGTGAGGAGGTGCGGGTGGCCAGCTCAAGAAGCACGATGCGGTGGTGGGAGGCAAGTTCCCCGATGCGGGCCGCGCTCAGACCGATCACGGTGAGCAACCCCTCGGCGCCCGAGGCGTCCGGCTGTACCGAAGCGCCCTCGGCTTCGACCACAGCTGCCAGCGCTGTGGGATCAGGCGTCCGCACGGCCACGCTCTGGCGGGTGCCGCGGGCCGCGAACTCCGCCACGCTCTCGTCGGCGATCAGCTCGCCCCGGCCGATGACGATCAGGTGCTCGGCAGTGTTCTGCATCTCGCTCATCAGGTGGCTGGAGACGAACACGGTGCGCCCCTCGGCGGCCAGTCGCCTGAACAGGCCGCGTACCCACCGCACGCCCTCCGGGTCCAGGCCGTTGACAGGCTCGTCGAACAGCAGCACCGGAGGGTCGCCGAGCAGAGCCGTGGCGATGCCGAGCCGCTGCTTCATGCCCAGGGAGAAACCGCCGATGCGGCGCCGGGCCGCAGAAGCCAGTCCCACCTCCTCAAGGACCTCGTCCACCCGGCGCCGCGGGATACCGTTGCTGCGGGCCAGGGCGGACAGATAGGCCCCTGCGCTGCGACCGCCGTGGACGTCATGGGCGTCGAGCAGGGCACCGGCACGGCGCAGGCCACGCGGGTGGTCCCGGAACAGGTGACCGTCGATGGTGGCGGTGCCGCTGGTGGGTTCGGTCAAGCCGAGGAGTATCCGCAGCGTGGTGCTCTTGCCGGCACCGTTGGGACCGAGGAACCCGGTGACGTGCCCGGGGCGCACGGTGAAGGTCAGGCCGTTGACGGCAGTGGTCTTGCCGTATCGCTTGGTCAGTTCGTTGACTTCGATCACCCGGCCAACGGTGCCGGGGAGGGTGTCCGTCCGGCATCGGCCCGTCGGCTGCACTCGCGGGAGGGCTGGTATCCCGTGGGCGTACGCCCACGGGCCAATGTTCCGCCGCTGGTCAGGCGATTACGATCACCTCATGTCCGCCAAGCCGCGTCCCCTGCTGTCCTGGCACCTGCGGCCGGCCGTGCGGGCGGCTCTGGCCTGGTGCGGGGCGATCGCCTACCCGTTCGCGCTGTTCTTCGCGGCACGCGGCACACCTTTCGACTCCCCCGGCTTGCCCTTCGTCTCGGCGGCCGCGGTCACGGTTCTGCCTCTCGGACTGCTGCGCCGCCGTCCACTGCCGGCCCTGGCACTGATGCTCCTGGGTACGTACGTCACGGCGACGACAACCCCGTTCTGGCAGGTCGTGTATCTGCTGGTTGTGGCGAACGACCTCGCCGCCGGATACATCGTGGCCACCCGGCCGCGCCGCATCGCGGTCACCGCTGCCGTCACGACGCTCGGCGTACAGGTCGCCTTTGCCGCACGCCTCGGGACCGGGACGGACGGATTCGCCCGCACGGTCGTGGTCCTCGTCCTGGCGCTCGCCGCCGCCTGGATGACCGGCCATTCGGTTCGCGAACGCCGAGAACACGCCGCGGCACTGCGCTCGCAGACCGCCGCCCAAGCCGTCGCCGCCGAACGGCTCCGGATCGCCCGTGAGCTGCACGACATGATCGCGCACAGCATCGGCGTCATCACCATCCAGGCAGGCGTGGGACGCCGGGTCATCGACACACAGCCGGACGAGGCCCGCAACGCGCTGGCCACCATCGAAGACACCAGCAGGGAAACCCTCGCCGGGCTGCGGCGCACCCTGGGCGCACTGCGGCGCACCGAACCGGACCCCGGGGCGGAGGCCGCGCCGCGCGAGCCTGCCCCGGGCCTTGCCGACCTCGACCGGCTGACCGCGTCGACGAAGGGCGCGGGCGTCCATGTCGACGTGCGATGGCTCGGAGAACGACGGCCCCTACCTCCCGATATCGACCTGGCCGCCTTCCGGATCGTCCAGGAAGCCCTCACCAACGTCGTACGCCACGCGGACACCCCCGACTGCCGCGTCACCATCGGCTACCAAGACGGCGAACTGACCATCGAGGTCGCCGACGACGGCCGCGGCGGCCCCGCCTCCGGCACCGGATACGGCATCACCGGCATGCGGGAACGCGTCAACCTGCTACGCGGCCAGTTCACCGCCGGGCCGCGACCCGAGGGCGGCTTTCGCGTGGCAGCCCGGCTCCCCCTCTCCGAAGGAGTGCACATCTCATGACGGTCCGCGTCGTGCTTGCCGACGACCAGCCGCTGGTCCGCAGCGGTCTGCGCGTCCTGATGGCCGACGCCCCCGACATCGACGTCGTGGGAGAGGCTGGAACCGGCGCCGAAGCGGTCCAACTGGTCCGGAACACCGAGCCCGACGTGGCGGTGATGGACATCCGCATGCCAGGCATGGACGGCATCGAGGCCACCGAGCTGATCACAGCAGCCGCTGGAGCGACGCGCGTCCTTATCCTCACCACGTTCGACGACGACGAGTACATCTACGGCGCGCTCCGAGCGGGTGCGAGCGGATTCCTCGTCAAGGACATGGCACTGGACGACATCCTCGGGGCTATCCGCGTGGTCGCCGCCGGAGACGCCCTGATCGCCCCGAGCGTCACGCGCCGCCTGATCGCAGAGTTCGCCGCCCGCCCCGAACCAGCCCCGCATCCACGAGCAGTCGGGAACATCACCGAGCGGGAACGCGAGGTACTGACCCTCGTCGGACGCGGCATGTCCAACAGCGAGATCGCCGCCCACCTCTACATCAGCGTGGCCACCGCAAAGGCACACGTAGCGCGGCTACTCACCAAACTCGAAGCCCGCGACCGAATCCAACTTGTCATCACCGCCTACGAGATCGGCCTGGTAACGCCACCTCGCTGAACACCAAGCACCTCAGCCAGCCGCGGTCGGCCGGCTTCCCGCGCAGCGGTTCCAGCTTGCCTCAACACCGAGGTACCGATCGCATCGTCAGTTCATCCGAATCGGTCATGTGCGGAGGACCGGACTAGCCCATCCCGAGGCGAATCACCTCGACGACCCTCTGCCTGGCATTTCAGGAGTCAGGGCAGAGGCGGTTCCATCACCGAGCATGCGCACCGCATCGGCGGCGGCCGGAGAGAGCATCCATTCCCGCAGGTCAGACAGCGGGATCCAGCTCACCGCGTCAGTGGAACCGTCCACCTCGCCCACCTCCGGCGCGTCAGCCTTGAGCTCGACGGCATAGAACAGCCCGGTCATATGCCAGTCCACTCCGTCCCGCCTCGCCGCATAGGTTCGTGCGTCGACCAACCGGGCATCGACAAGCTCAAGGCCGGTCTCCTCGCGGAGTTCACGCGCCAGCGCCTCCATCGGTTGCTCTCCATAGTCGATCCCGCCACCCGGCAGATGCCACAGGCCCGGAGCGAAGACTGGCGACGACGCCGACAGCCGAGTCAGCAGCAGCAGTCCCTCCCCCAGCGCGAGCGCATACGCGGAGACACGAGTCCGCACCTCAGTCATGAATCTCGTCCCCCTCTCACCGAGCCCGCCGACAGCTCGGGGAGCTCTAACCTCAGCCTGCCCCACACGAAACGGCCGCCTGGGGAATTACGTGATCGTTGACACCCGGAGGCCGATACGCCGATTGCCTATCACTTCCCATCGGGTTGAGGACTTGCGGCGCCCGTTGTCCTTACGGTGTTTTGAAGATGGAGGAAATCCTCCGTCTCCGGCCGGACTTCACGTACCTCGGAGGCGTCCCATGCGTGCAGACGCACGGCACAACCGTGTTCGGATTCTGCTGGCCGCCCGGCAGGTGTTCGTGGACGAAGGGCCGGACGTTCCGCTGGACGAGATCGCCGGCCGTGCGGGCGTCGGGATCGCCACGCTCTACCGGCATTTCCCCAGCCGCAGTGCGCTGATCCGGTCGGTGGCGGTCGACGTCATGGAGGTGTTGTACGAGGCGGCAACGGACGCAGCGCAGCGGGAGAGCGACCCGTTCGAGGCCCTGCGCAGCTTCATGCACGCCGCCCTGGACAGCAAGGCCGGAGCCGTCATGCCGGCACTCTTCGGCCGGGTCGAGAACGTCAAGCCGTTCGACGAGGAGCGGGACGCCGTCGGCCCCCTCGGCCGTCTGATCGCGCGGGCCCGGGAGGCGGGACTGCTACGCGAAGGCGTGGTGACCGGGGACATCGTCTTCATGATCCTTCGCTTGGCGCGTCTGATGCCCGGAGCAGGCTTCTCCCAGGACGAGGCACTCGCGCATCGCCAACTCGACATCTACCTCGACGGGTTGCAGCCTCCAGCGGCCGGCCCGCGCCGCGGGGAGCTGCCGGAGCCCGCGATCTCAGCCGGGCGGGTGCGGCACATCCGCGCATGGATGGCGACGGCGACCAGCGGACCCGCAGCCATGTCCCGTTCTCTGTCCGGCACTTGGCGCGGCCGTACCACCGTACGAGCACGGCCCAAGGGGAACCTGAACGGCCGCCGATCGACCAGGCATCGACCGAGCAACGGAGG
>NZ_JASCIR010000024.1 GCF_029968095.1 Streptomyces solicavernae
GGCCTTGTCGGCGCCCATCGACAGCGCCTTGCGCAGCGCGTCCTTGGCGTCCTCCGGGCCCACCGTCACGACGGTCACCTCGGCATCGTCCGCGGCCTCGGCGATCTGCAGGGCCTGCTCGACCGCGTACTCGTCCAACTCCGACAACAGCCCGTCCACATCGTCGCGGTCGACGGTCAGGTCCTCCGCGAAGCGCCGGTCGCCGGTGGCGTCGGGCACGTACTTCACACTGACAACGATCCTCATCGTGATCATCCATCCCTTGTTCTTGAAGTGGCGCGGCCGGTGGACCGCGTCGGCAACCGAGCGGTCAGACCATGGCGTTCACGCCGGTGAGGTCGCGGCCGATGATGAGCTTCTGGACCTGGCTGGTGCCTTCGTAGAGAGTCAGGACACGGGCGTCGCGCAGGTACTTGCCGACCGGGTACTCGTCGATGAACCCGTAACCGCCGAAGACCTGAAGGCAGTTGTTGCTGACCCGCACGGCCGTCTCGCTCGCGTGGTACTTCGCCACCGAGGCGTCGGTCGCGTACTCCTTCGGCGTGGCACCCGCGTCGGCCATCCGCGCGACCTGGTGGGTCAGCAGGCGGGACGCCTGGACGTCCACGGCCGAGTCCGCGATCAGTTCCTGCACGAGCTGGAAGGAAGCGATCGGCTTGCCGAACTGAGTCCGCTCAGTGGCATACCGCACCGCGGCGTCCAGTGCCGCCTGGCCCACGCCGACCGCACCCGCGGCGACGGAGATCCGTCCCCGCGAGAGGGCGCCGAGGGCGATGCCCAGGCCCTTGCCGACCTCGCCGAGACGGGCGGAGTCCGGCACCCGCACCGCGTCGTAGGCGAGTTCGGCGGTGGCCTGACCGCGCAGGCCGAGCTTGCCGTGGATCTCGGTGGCGGTGAAGCCGGGGGTGTCGGTGGGTACGAGGAAGGCGGTGATGCCCTGGTCGTCGGTGCGGGCGAAGGTGAGGGCGACCTCGGCCACGGTGCCGTTGGTGATGAACATCTTGCTGCCGCTGATCAGCCAGTCGGCCCCGTCCCGCGTCGCCCGCGTAGTGAGGGAGCCGGCGTCCGAGCCGGTGCCGGGTTCGGTGAGGGCGAAGCAGCCCAGCGCCTCGCCGCTGACCAGGCGGGGCAGCCACTCCTCCTTCTGCTCCGAAGTCCCGTAGCCGGCGATGGTCTTGGTGACCAGGCCCAGGGAGACCGAGACGATGCCGCGGATCGAGGAGTCGCCGCGGCCGAGTTCCTCGGTGGCCAGGACGTAGGAGAGCATGTCCGCCTCCACGCCGCCGTAGCTCTCCGGGATCATCAAGCCGAGAAAGCCGAGGTCGCCGAGACGCTTCACGATGGCCGGGTCGACACGCTCGTCGCGGTCCCAGTCCCGGGTGTGCGGCACGATCTCGGCGTCGACGAACTCCGCGGCCATGGTGCGGATGTCGCGCTGTGTCTCGGTCAGACCGAAGTCCCGTGCATACATGGCTCTGCTCTCCTGGTGGTATCGGGCGGTGGGCTTGCGGTGGTTCAGCTGTGGATGTGCGAGGGGCCGGTGCCCGGCTCCGTGAGGGGGAGGCCGAGCTGTGCGCGTTCGGTGACCCAACGGGACGCCCGGTGGCGGGGGTCGCCGGTGGTCCGGTGAAGCGCCTGGTGCAGGGCGAGCAGGCGCTGCGCCCCGATGTGCTCGCCCCAGGCCAGCGGGCCGCGTGGGTAGCCGAGTCCGGCCGTGACGGCGACGTCGATGTCGTGGGGTGTGGCGATGGAGCGCTCGGCGATGGACGCGGCCACCGAGACGACGGAGGCGAGCAGCCGCTGGGCGACCGAGCCGGCCGAGTCGCGGACGACCGTGACGCGACGGGGTTCGGCCTGGCCGGAGGCGCGTGCCAGGACCGCCCGTGCGTCGCGTGCCGCGGTCGGGTCCGAGGCGGGTGTGACGGCCAGTACGCGTCGGGGGGTGTCCAGGGACAGGGGGTCGACGCCCAGGGTGCGGTCGGCGGGAAGTTGAGCGTCGTGGACCGCGGCAGCCACCGTCGTACCCCAGGTCGGCACCAGGACCAGCGCCCGGCCGGACCCGCCCGGTCCACCGTCGAGGACGGCTCCTGAACGGGCCAGGGCCTGGCGCAGGGCGTCGGCGTCGGGGCCGTGGCCGGGCACGTGGACCGGGCGGTCCGCGTCACCGGTTGCCGGGGCCTCTTCGGCCGGGGCGCCGGCGGCGTCGGGCCCGTAGGAGTAGAAGCCGCGTCCGGTCTTGCGGCCGTGCAGTCCGGCGGCGACCCGGTTGGGCGTGAGGTAGGACGGGCGCAGGCGTTCGGAGTGCCGGAAGCCCTGCCAGATGGAGTCGATGACGGCGGCCGTGACGTCCAGGCCGGTGAGGTCCATCAGCTCGAAGGGCCCCATGCGCAGCCCCAGTACGTCACGGGCGATGCGGTCGATGCCCGCGGTGTCGCAGACCGACTCTTCGAGAAGGGCCAGGGCCTCGGTGACCAGTCCGCGGCCCGCGTGGTTGACCAGGAACCCGGGGGTGTCCGCCACGGTGACGGCCGCATGGCCGGTCGCCCGGACCAGCCTGACGAGAGCGGCCGGTATCTCGGGTCGGGTCAGCGCCCCCGGCACGACCTCGACGATCTTCATCAGCGGTACGGGGTTGAAGAAGTGCAGGCCGACCAGTCGCGAGGGGTCGGTGAGGTGCGCCGCGATCTGCGTGACCGACAGCGATGAGGTGTTGGTGGCGAGGACCGTGCGCGCGGGCAGGACGCGTTCGAGCTCGCGGAAGAGTTCGCTCTTGGTGACGAGATCCTCCCGGATCGCCTCGATGACCAGGTCCACCTCCTCGCCCGGCTCCGCCGGGGACGACAGCGGGACCAGCCGGCGGGTGGCGGCCGCGGCGTCAGCGGCGGTGATCCGCTGCTTGCGTACGGCCCGTTCGAGCATGTCGCCGACGAAGCCGATCGCTTCCGGCACGGACTCCTTGCGGGCATCGCAGAGTTCGACGGTGTGGCCGGCGACGGCGGCCCACTGGGCGATGCCGCGGCCCATCACTCCGGCTCCGACAATCCTGATTCGCAACGTACTTCCTCGTTTCTCCAGCGCAGAAAGACGCGTCTCTCGCGCGGGTGGACGCGTCTCTAGCGCAGGTAGACGCGGTGGGGGTCGATGTGTTCGCGCAGCAGGCGCAGTTCGGCCGCGGTGGGCGGCTCGACGGTGCCGACGCGGTCTGCCGCCTTGAGGTCCCAGCCGGTGGCAGCGCGCACCTCGTCGACCGTGACTCCCGGGTGGACCGCGGCGAGCTGCAGTTCCTCACCGGCACCGGCTCGGGCGAGGACGCCCAGATCGGTGATGACCCGGGTGACACCCGCTCCGAGTGGGCGGACTCCCTCCGCCAGGGCGCGGTCCGGTCCGGGCGAGGTGCAGAAGTCGAGTTGCTCGGTGAAGGACCGGGGTGTGTGGCGGCGCATCACCACGAAGACCTCCCGGGCGTTGGCCATGACCTCCAGGGCTCCGCCGGAGCCGGGCAGGCGCACATCAGGCCGGTGCCAGTCGCCGATGGCCGAGGAGTTGAGGTTTCCCCACTTGTCGATCTGGGCGGCGCCCAGGAAGCCGACGTCGATGTGGCCGCCCTGCAGGACGTACCCGAAGAGCGAAGCCATCGGCAGGACGGCCTCGGCGCCGGTGATGAGCACGGAGTCGGCGATCGTCTCGGGCAGGTGCGAGGGGTGGGCGCCGCACACGCCCGATTCGTAGACGATCTCAAGGTCCGGCGCCACGGTGAGGTGGGCGAGGGAGGCGGCCAGGGTGGGCAGGCCGATTCCGGCGAAGACCGTGTGCCGTCCGGCCAGTTCGCGTGCGGCGACGGCGGCGAGGAGTTCGGAGGATGTCATGGTGAGGTTCACAGCCGCCGCCCGTAGTTCACCGGAACGCTCAGGGCCTCGCCCACGGCCAGCTCCGACCGGCGCTGCTCGCCGAGCCTGGCGACGTACTCGGCGTGGTCGCGCGTTCCGTGGACCCATTCGTCGAGCCATGCCTGGAGGCGGGCGGGGTCCTTGCTGATGTGGGACCAGGCCCGGTAGAAGGCGTTGTCGCGGTCGTAGTAGCCCTGCGCGAAGGACGGGTGGGCCCCTCGGGGGCAGACGACGACCGCGTCCACGGCGTGTGCGGGGACGAGGGTGCGGTTGGGATCGGAGCGGACCACGTCGTCGTCGACCAGTTCCTCGACGACGACCACGGCGGTGCGGGCCGCGTAGACGGCCTCCGCCTGGACGCCCGTGAGCCCCCAGACCTGGGTGTTGCCCCGGCGATCCGCGCGCTGGGCGTGGACGATGGTCACGTCCGGGTTGACGGGCGGTACGACGTACACCTGCTCGGGCCGCCCATCGGGCCCCGGATACGGCGAAGTGACCTTCCGCAGCGCCGGGTTGACCGCCGGCAGGTCGCTTCCCGCGTACGAGCGCAGGGGGTAGAAGGGCAGCCGCTGAGCGCCCGCGAGATAGCGGCAGAGCATGCCGTGGTGGCTGTACTCCTCGAAGGTGAGGGGCTCCGGGTCCGCTCGCTCGATCCTTCGGCGCAGTTCGCCGAGCGAGCCCGCGGAGGAGTTGCCGACGAAGGAGGAGACCAGCTTCGCCACGCAGCCCGCGGCGAGCATCTGGTCGACCACGATGTCCGCCGTCATCCGCACGACGGTCAGGCCGCGGCGGCCCTGCCGGATGATCTCGTGCCCGGCCGCGGTGGGGATCAGATGGGTGAAGCCTTCCAGCGCGACGGTGTCGCCGTCGCGGACGAAGGAGGCGACGGCCTCCCGCATCGACATGGTCTTGTCCCGGTTCGAGCGGGCGGGCGCGGGCCTGGGCTCCGCGATCGGAGCGGGTGGGTCGTCCGGTCCCATGGTGCTGCACCTCCGACGGTGTGCGAACAGGTGGGTATCACCGTCCCAGCAGTCATTGATTCATGTCCAATATGAAATTAGGCTCGAATAAATACGCCGCATTGATTAATCGAGCCCGGGTGGCGCCCGGGGAAGGGGAGCGTCATGGAACTCCGGCACCTCCACGCCTTTCTCGCCGTGGCCGAGGAGCTGCACTTCGGCCGGGCGGCCAAGCGGCTGCAGATGGCACAGCCGCCGGTCAGCCAGCAGATCCGTCAGCTGGAGAAGGAGCTGGGGGTCCAGCTCTTCGAGCGCAACACCCGGTCGGTCCGGCTCACCAGCGCCGGCGAGTCCTTCCTGGACCCGGTACGCGCCGTCCTGGACGGCATCGACGTGGCCGTCCACGCGGCGAAGGCGGCCGGGCAGGGCGAGTACGGGCGCGTCACCGTGGGCTTCGCCGGGGCTTCCAGCCACGAGACGCTCCCGCTGCTGACCCGGGCGGTAGCGGCCGCGCACCCCGGCATCGAGCTGGTCCTGAAGGGACAGACCTACGCCGATGTCGCACTCAGCCGGGTCGCCGAGGGCTCCCTCGATCTGGGTTTCGTACGACTGCCGGTGACGCAGCCGGGGGTGGAGGCCCGGGTGATCGACGAGGAGGAACTCATCTGCGCGCTGCCGTCGGACCACCGGCTTGCCGGGCGCAGCCGGATTCCGGTCGCCGCGCTCGCCGAGGAGCGCTTCGTCAGCTTCCCCGCGGGCGCCGGGTCCTCCCTCCGGGACGCCATGGTCAAGGCCTGCGAGGAGGCGGGCTTCACTCCGCGCGTGCTGCAGGAGGCACCCGACTCCCACACCATCCTGGCGCTCGTGGCCGCCGGCGTCGGAGTGACGCTCACCCTCACCTCCTGCCAGCACATCCAGCAGACCGGCCTGGTCTACCGCCCGCTGGCTGGCCCCGCCGTGCGGCTCCAGGCGGCCCTGGCCTGGCGTAAGGACAACCCCTCGGCCGCGTTGCGGACCGTTCTGGACGTCGCCCGGACGGCGCTGCCTACGCCATGAGGCGTCCGCCTTCGATTGAGAAGGTGTCAGTCTCAGTGGGGTCGTAATTGCGTATTGGACCTTCTTAGTGACCGGCTGCGAGGGTCGGGGAGTACTCAGCCTGTCCGGTCACGAGCCGTGACACGGCAGAGCAACTACCCACACGAGAAGGCACACGCCACGATGACACTGACTGTCCATGGCATACCCGAGATCACTCAGCTGGCAGGGCGCGACCTCGGCCACTCCCGCTGGCGAACCGTGAGCCAAGAACTCATCGACACCTTCGCCGACGTCTCGGGCGACCACCAGTGGATCCACACCGACGTCACCCGAGCCGCCGACGGCCCCTACGGCGGGACGATCGCGCACGGCTACATGGTGCTGAGCTGGGGCATCCCCATGTTCGCGGAACTCCTGCAGGTGACGGGGGTCGGCATGGCGCTCAACTACGGCGTCAACAAGGTCCGTTTCCCGGCGCCGGTCCCGGTGGGCAGCCGGGTGCGTCTGCACGCGTCGATCGTCGACGTCCAGCCGGTGAGCCGCGGCGGAGTGCAGATGACCCGGTCCTTCACCTTCAAGCTCGACGGGTCCGCCAAGCCTGCGTGCGTGGCCGAGTCGCTGACCCACTTCTATCCCTGAGGGGTGCGGTTCCGTCGATCCGGTCTGCCGGTCGGTCTGCCGGTCGGTCTGCCGATGCGGGTCTGCCGGTCGGCGGCCGGCGCGGCCACCGGTAAGATCGGCCCCTGTCGGCATCCCCGCTGACACGGACGTCAAGACTCACACGGAGCCCGGTACCGTATCGTCCGCGCGGCCGGTGTCGGCGTCGGCCGACGCCACCGAGCGAGGAGGAGGGCCGCGGCTTGGCACGCAAGCGAACGCAGGATCTGCCTGACCTGACCGGGCTGCTGGTGCCCCGTGACCAACGGATGGCGGCGGTGGAGCAGTCGCTGCTCCGGCACCGCTCCAGCACCCAGGTGGCGGTCTCCCTGGCCGAGCAGATTGCCGCCCGACTGGCCTGTGCCATCGCCTTCGACCTGTTCCACGCCGGACAGCGGCTGCTCGAACAGGACATCTGCCAGACCCTCGGCGTCAGCCGCGCACCGGTCCGTGAAGCACTGCGCATCCTTGAGCGGGATCGGCTCATCGAGTTCCAGGCACGGCGGGGCGCGCTCGTCACCGCGCCGACCGTCGAGGAGCTGCGCAATGTCTTCGACGTCCGGATCGCGTTGTACGGGATCCTCCTCCGGGAGGAGATGCGCCGGAACCCGAAGCGGCTGCTCGCCGTGCTGAACACCCATATGCCCGCAGTCGAGAAGTCGGCCGCCGAGTCCACCGACGACTACGCGACGGCGACGTTCCTGCTGAACTCGTCGATCGCGGCTTCGGCGAACAACCAGACCCTCTCCGACCTGTTGCAGTCCGTCTCCCTCCAGACTCTCCGATACGTACGCCTGGGGCTGACGCAGCGCCCGGGAAACATCGCGCGGTCCCTGGAGAGTTGGCACGCCCTGCACGCCGCGGTGGCAGCGGGTAAGGCCGCCCCGGTGGTGCGCATCGCCGAGGACCGCATCAAGCAGGCTCGCGACGCCGCCCTGGAAGCCCTCGAAGCCCAAGAAGCCTCCGGAACCGCGAACTGACAGGGTCCGCCCCGGCATCGACCACACCCGCCCCGCGACACAACAGGCCCCTGATCCCCCGGGGTTGACAGTGATTCGGCCATCCATATTCTTGTCGACATCAATCTCTTAATGGGGTTGCGTTCACCCTGACGATGTCGATCGTGGAGGAAGCAATGGCCCTTGAGATCACACCGCTCACCGGAGCAATCGGTGCGGCGGTCGAAGGGGTTCGCCTGCGGGAGGGCCTTGACGACGCGACGCTCGCCACCCTCCGGGAGGCATTCCTGCAGTACAGCACGCTCGTCTTCCGGGGGCAGGGACTTGAGCCCCCGGCGCACGCGACGTTCGCCCGCCACTGGGGAGAACCGGTGGTGACTGCCATGCTCAACCCGCTCCCGGATGCTCTGGGGGTCGTCCAGATCACCGACGTCAAGAAGGAGACCACTGCCACCGAGGCCTGGCACTACGACGCGACGTTCGAGGCCGCACCACCGAAGATCTCGATCCTCTCCGCCGTCACCATCCCGGTGGGCGGCGACACCCTCTGGTCGAACCAGTACCTCGCCTTCGAACGGCTCTCGCCCGACCTTCGACGCGTGCTTGAGACCCTGCGTGTGCGCTTCCGCGGCATCCGGCTCGGCCGGATGATGGGCATACCCGAGGAGGAGCAGCCCGAGGCGGTGCATCCCCTCGTCCGTACGCACCCCGAGACCGGGCGCAAGGCCCTCTACGTCGGCCACCTGGAGAACAGCTGCATCGAGGGCTGGACCAGGGAGGAGAGCGACCCGCTCATGAACTTCCTGTACACCCAGTCCGTCACCCCGGACAACGTGTACCGGCACAGCTGGCAGCCCGGCGACCTCGTGATGTGGGACAACCGCTGCACGATGCACTACGCCGTCCACGACTACGGCGACCAGCCGCGGGCCCTCAACCGGATCACCCTCCACGGCACGGTCCCGGTCTGAGCGGCCGGGGTCGTGACCGCCATGAGGCGTTCGTCGAGACGGAGACTGTGATGACCACCAACACCACCCCGTCCCCCGTGGCCACTCGGACGGCCGGAGGTGCCGACGGGCAAGGCCCCTCCTCCCCTCTTCGCCGGCTCGGACACCGCAAGGTGCGTGCCTGGCAACTCGCCCTGCTGTTCGGCTGGTTCGGCCTGTGGCAGGGGGTCACCAGCGCGGGAATCCTTGACCCTGTTCTCTCCAAAACCCCGGAGCAGTCGTGGAGTTACCTCACCGCGGCCGCCGAGTCCGGGGAGTTGTGGTCCCACACGAAGGCGACGATGACAGCCGTGTTGCTGGCCTGGGTCATCGCGGGCTTCGCCGGTGTCGTCGCCGGGCTCGCGTTGGGTCTGCTGCCCACCACCGAGCGCATCCTCACGCCCTACTTGGACGCCGTGAACGCCATGCCGCGGATCGCGCTGGCGCCGCTGTTCATCGTGGCGTTCGGCATCGGCCTGTGGGCCAAGGTGGCGCTTGCCACCACGCTCGTCTTCTTCATCGTCATGTCAGGCGCGCGAGCGGGAGTACGGTCCGCCGACTCGGAATGGCTCCGGCTGTCGGCCGTGCTCGGGGTGAACAAATTCCAGCTGTTCACGAAAATCTTCTTGCCCGTCGCGACGCCTGCCATCTTCGCGTCCTTGCGACTTGGCCTGATCTACTCGCTGCTCGGTGTCGTGGGCTCCGAGCTGATCTCCGCCGAGAACGGTCTCGGCCAGTTGATTGCGAACTACTCCGCTGTTTTCCGCATGGAAGCCGTGTACGCGATCCTCATCCTGCTGGCCTTGATCGCTGTCCTCCTCAACCAACTCATGGGCGCCGTCGAGGCACGGCTGCTCCGTTGGCAGCCCCCAGAAGAGCGGTGAACGCCATGCCCACCCGAGCCCACCCATCGAAGACCGGCCCCGCCGTGGCCGACACGTCCGCACGGCCCGGCGGTACGCACCGGACCGACGCCGTGACGTTCGAGCAGGTCACCGTCGCCTTCCCCGCCGCCGACGGCGGGGTGCGCACGATCCTCCAAGACCTCGACCTGGCGATACCCGCCGGGCAGTTCCTCGCGGTCGTCGGCCGCAGCGGCTGCGGCAAGACCACCATGCTCAACATGGCCGCCGGCCTCGTCGAGGCGGCCGACGGCACCGTGACCGTCCTCGGGTCCACTCCCCAGGCCGCCCGCAAGCGGATGGGATTCATGCTCGCCCGTGACGCCCTCCTCCCCTGGCGGACCGCATCGGGCAATGTGCAGTACGGACTGGAGCTCCGCGGCGTGCAGCCCGCCGCGGACCGCAAGGCAACCGCGTCCCGCTGGCTCTCGGCCGTGCACCTGGCGGACCACGAGAAGCACTATCCCTGGCAGCTCTCCCAGGGAATGCGGCAACGCGTCGCCCTCGCCCGCACCTGGGCCCTCGACCCCGAACTGCTCCTCATGGACGAACCGTTCGCCGCTCTCGACGTCAACACGAGGCGATCGGCGCAGGATCGGTTTCTCGACCTGTGGCAGCGGGAGGAGCACCGCACGGTCATGTTCGTCACGCACGACCTCGGCGAAGCCGTCGCCCTCGCCGATCGCGTCGTACTCATGGGCGAGGGCGGCGTCCTGGACGACGTCATGGTCGATATCGAGCGCCCCCGGGACCTGACCCGTATCGCGATGGACTCCGCGTATCAGGACATCCTTGAGCGACTCCGTACGCATCTGCGCCGGTGAACGCCCGACGGCGCACGCGGCCGGTCCACGGCCCACCTCCCCCACACCCCACCACACAGCGAAGGCAGAGGAGGCCCAGGGTGAAGCAGGCCGGCAACAGGGTGAAGAGGGCCGACAAGCAGACGGTCACCGGACTCGGTTGCGCACTCGTCCTGTTGTCCGGCTGCGCCGGCGGCGGACCGGGCGCAGCCGGCGAGCAGGACGCGGCCCGGGGGAAGATCGTCCTCGGGCACTACGCGCACAGTTCCATCCCCTTCCCGGCGACCATCGCGGTCGAACAGGGCTTCTTCAAGGAGGAGGGGCTGGATGTCCAGCTCCTGAACGCCAAGTCCGGCCCCGAGCTCGCCGCGCAGCTGATCGGCGGCTCGACGCAGATCGCCACGGTGAGTCCGGACAACATCATCCCCGCCATCGAGCAGGGGCAGCCGATCACGCTGCTGCCGCCTTACGGCAAGCTGGACATGCTGTTCGCGGCCCCGAAGTCCAGCGGCATCACGGACGTGAAGCAGCTGGCCGGGAAGCGGCTCGGCATCGTCGCCCGCGGCACCGCCTCGGAGAAATACGCGCGGGCGATGTTCAAGAAGGTCGGGGTGAACCCGGCCTCCGTCACCTTCGTGGCCGTGGGCGGTGCCGTGACTCAGGAGCCCGCGCTGAGAAACGGGAAGGTCGACGCCGTCGTCGGATCGACGTCCAGTTACCTCACGATGAGATCGCACGGCCTCGACGTCGTGGCGTTCTCGGACGCGCTCGCCGGCGACGCCGGTGAACTCAGCCGGAACGGCCTTCAGGTCCTGTGGGCGACGACGAAGGAGTACAAGGCCGAGCACCCCGAAACGGTCGACAAGTTCTGCAGGGCGCTCGGCTCCGCGGTGAAGTGGATCAACGATGACGCGAACAAGGAGGCCGGTACGGAGTCGCTGGCCACCTTGCTCGGCATCGACGCCAAGGCCGCCGGAAAGCTCTGGGACGCGGTCCACACGTCGTTCGTCACGGACACCGACGACGCCACGTGGAAGGCCAATGTGAAGTTCTCCGTGGGGTCGCCGGACGCCGTGCCGTTCAGCGCCGTCGACAACACCTGCGGAACGTAGGCCGACCCCGACTCCCGTATCCCGATGGCACGTTCAGGGCCCCGCCCCGCCTCTCGCGGCCAGGTACTCCTGGGTCGCGGAGGTCGGGCGGGGCCCTTCGGCGCACTGCTTCAGAGCCCTGTCACTCCTGCGTGAGGTGCTCCTGGTACCGCTTCCGCAACGACGCCTTGAGGATCTTGCCGGTCGCCCCCATGGGCAGCGCGTCCACGAAGACCGCGTCATCGGGGACACACCACTTGGCGATCTTCCCGGCGAACGACCCGAGGAGGGCCGCCGCCGTCAGCGTGGAGCCCCGCCGCCGGACGGCCACGAGGATCGGGCGCTCGTCCCACTTCGCGTGCCGGACGCCGATGCAGGCCGCCGTCTCGACCTCGGGGTGGTCCATGGCGAGGTTCTCGATCTCGATCGAACTGATCCACTCCCCACCGGACTTGATGAGGTCCTTGCTCCGGTCCGTGATCTGCATAAAACCCTCCGGGTCCATCGTCGCCACGTCCCCAGTCGGGAACCAGCCGTCCATCAGCGGGCTCGGCCGGCCCGGGGGGTAGTAGCCACTGGCGACCCAGTGGCCGCGCACCATGAGGTGGCCCGGCGTCCGGCCGTCCCACGGCAGGTCGGCTCCCTCGTCGTCGGTGATCTTCAGGTCGACGCCGAACATGGGACGGCCCTGCTTCGCCAGTACGGCGTCCTGCGCCTCCCGGTCCAGGCCCTCATGGCTGCGCTTGAGGACGGACGCGGCGCCCAGGGGGCTCGTCTCCGTCATGCCCCAGCCGTGGATGACCCGGACCCCGTGGACGTCCCGCAGTTCACGGAACATCCAGGTGGGGCAGGCGGCGCCTCCGATGACTGCGCGCTGCAGGCTCCGCAGGGTGGTGCCGTTGGCGCGGGCGTGTTCCAGCTGTCCCTGCCAGACGGTCGGGACGCTCGCGGAGACCGTGACGCCCTCGGCCTCCTGGAGCGCGGTGAGGGACGCGCCGCTCAAGTCCTTGCCGGGCAGCACGAGTTTCGCCCCGGTGAGGCATGCGGCGTACGGGATGCCCCAGGCGTTGACGTGGAACATCGGGACGACGGGCATGACGGCGTCGCGGGCCGAGAGACCCGTCGAGTCGGGCAGGGCGGCACCGTACGAATGCAGCACGGTCGAGCGGTGCGAGTACAGCACGCCCTTCGGGTGGCCCGTCGTGCCGCTCGTGTAGCACAGGGAGGCGGCCTGCTTCTCGTCGAGGACGGGCCAGGTGAAGTCGCCGTCCTGGGCCGCCACCAGGTCCTCGTACGCCGTGACGTCGCAGGGGTCGTCGGCCGGCCACTCGGCGGCCAGGTGCTCGGCGTCGCTCAACAGGACGTACTTCTTGACGGAGGGCACGCGCGGGGCGATCTCCCGGACGAGGTCGACGAAGGTGAGGTCGAAGCAGAGGACCGAGTCGTCGGCGTTGTTGATGATCCACGCGAGCTGGTGCGGATGCAGGCGCGGGTTGAGCGTGTGCAGGACCGATCCGGCGCCGGAGACCCCGTAGTACAGCTCCAGATGGCGGTGGCCGTTCCAGGCGAGGGTGGCGACCCGGTCGCCGGGCCCGACGCCCAGTGCCCGGACGGCCTGGGCCACCTGGCGGCTGCGGTGGGCCAGGTCCCGGAAGGTGTACCGGTGGAGGTCTCCCTCGCAGCGGGCGGAGACGACCTCGGTGTGCGCGTGGTGCCGTTCCGCGTGCGTGAGCAGGGAGGAGACAAGCAATTGCTGGTGCATCATCAGGCCGTTCACCGGGCCTCCTTGGGTGAGTCGGCGGTCGGGGCCGTGAGTGCGATGGCTTCGAGGGCCCGCTGCTGCATGGCGGCGAGCAGCGCGAGGGCACGGTCTGCGGCGGCGGGCCCACCGGGCACGTCGCCGCGGACGTGGAGGGGGCGCAGATCCTCGATCTCCTGCAGGGCGCCGACGAGGTCGGGTTCGACGACCGTGTACGTGCGGACCAGGTTGACGACAAGCATCGAGCAGTGGACGACATCCTCGTCCTCGCCCGCGACGCCGTGCGCGTGCAGGGCGGCGTTGAGCCAGTGGGTGCCGGCGAGCATCGCCGCCTCGATGGCCATCTCGTGGTCGTCCGGGCCGAGCCGGGCAAGGGAGTGGCGGATGTTCGAGGCCAGCTCGACGTGGCGTTCGACGTTCATGCGGCCCCCTTCAGGCGTCCGGCCACCACCGCTTCGACGACCGCGAAGGCCTCGTCGCACACGGCCACGACGGTGGCGTCGGGGCGCCGGTGGCCGCGCAGGCACGGGTCGCGGAACGCCTCTATGCGATGGACGGCGTGTTCCAGGCGGACGATGTCGGCGGGCTTGTCGCCTTCCAGCGGGGGCCAGCCCACGTGGCTGACGTCGCCGAGCCCGCGCAGTTCGCGGTGCCAGGAGCCGTCGGGGCCCGGCACCACGTACAGGCCGGGCATCGTGGAGAAGGCGTCCTCCGCGACCGTGAGGCCGGCATCGTGGGCGGCGGCGTTGTAGGCGTTGGTGCACGCGGTCAGCGTCGTCCAGTACCACAGCTCGAAGTCCTCGACCGGGTCGAGGCGCCGGCGCAGGGTCACGAGGCGGCCGAACTTGTCGCAGTGGCCGGTGACGTTCACCGGTCACCTGCCGGGGCCGCCATGAGCAGGGCAATCTTGCCGGTGTGCCCGCTCTTGCTCATGTGGTCGTACGCCGCGCCGATGTCCTCCAGCGGGAAGTCGCGGTCGACCACGGGCACGACAACTCGCTGCTCCCACAGGTCGGACAGGTCGCGTTCGGCTGCCCGGATGCAGGCGAGCCGCTCCTCCTCGGTCCGGGTCGCGAAGGTGACGCCGATCAGGTTGAGCCGCTTGCGCCACAGTTGGGCGAGGTCGATCTCGGCGCGCGCCGAACCCATCCGGCCCACTTGGACGAGCCGGCCCCGGACGGCCAGCGACGTCAGGTTGTCGTCGAACACCGTGCCCCCGACCGAGTCGACGATGACGTCGACGCCCCGGTCACGGGTGATCTCCGCGACGGCGGCCACCTGGTCCTGCGCACAGACGTCGATGACGTGGTGCGCGCCCTGCTCGTACAGGGTCCGGGCCTTGGCCGCGGAGGTCGTGGTCGCGATGACCGTGCCGGCGCCGAGCGCTCGGGCGAGCTGGACGGCCGCGAGGCCGACGCCGCCGGTCGCGGCGTTGACCAGGACGCACTCGCCGGGCGCCATGCGGCCGTTGGTGACGAGCGCGTCGTGCGCCGTCATGAAGGCGTTGAGGAAGGAGCCCGCCTCGGCCCAACTGCTGCTGTCCGGCTTGCGCATGAGCGCGCCGGCGGAGACCACGACGAGTTCGGCCTGGGTTCCCGTGCCGTGGGCGGCGACGGCGTCCCCGGGCTGCCAGCCTGTGACGCCCTCCCCCAACGCTGCGATCTCTCCCGCCAGTTCGACGCCGGTGGGCACCGGATCCCCGTCCTTGACCCGGCTTGCCTGGAGCAGCTCGCCGCGGTTCAGGCTCGACGCCCGTACGCGAACGAGGACTTGGCCGGGGCCGGGTGTCGGGTCGGGGAGGTCGACGACGACCGGAACGCCGCCGTCGGGAGTGGGACGGATCCGTACAGCACGCATTGACCGAACCTCCTAGTAATTACTGTCGACAATAACACCGGCGAGGATTACTCTGCCAGGGCGACACTGCGACAGCGGTGACCGACGCAACGGACACCTCTGCCTGGCCAAGAGAAGGGCAGCACGTTATGACTCGCACCCCCGCCGAACGGCTCGACGGCCTCCGCGGCCGGATCATCGACTTCCGTCTCCGCCCGCCGACCGGCCCCTACCGCCTCTTCTTCACCCCTACCGTCGTCGGCGCCGTGAACCGCGTCCTGGGCGACCCGGTGCCGCGGTCGTACACGATCAGCACCGACCCCTTCCCGAACGCCGAGGAGCGCGCCCTCGAAGCGATGATCGCGGAGATGGACTCGGTCGGCGTCCGCCTGGGCGTCATGAACGGCCGGCACTCGGTGAACCGACCGGTCCCGGTGCACATCGAGGACCCCGACCTCGCCGAGCTGAGCGAGCGCAGCGACGGCCGCGTCCTCGGCCTGGCGGGCGTCGACTTCGACAAGCCCATGGACGACATCATCGCCGGCCTCGACACGGCGGTGAAGGAGCTGAACCTGGTCGGCGTCTGCCTCGAACCGGGCCTCGCCCGCACGCCGATGTATGCGGACGACGAGGAGCTCTTCCCGCTGTACGAGAAGATCGCCGAGCTGGGCGTACCGCTGCTGTTCATGACCGGCCCGCTCGCCGGCCCGGACATCAGCCACACCGACCCCGTCCGCTTCGACCGGGTCGCCCGCCGCCACCCCGGGATGCCGGTCATCCTCGGGCACGGCTGCTACCCGTACGTCAACGAGGCCGTCGCCCTCGCCTTCAAGAGCGAGGTCACCGGGGTCCACAACGTGTTCGTCTCCCCCGACGTCTACATGTTCGCCCCGGGTGGCCAGGCGTACACCGAGGGCGTCAACTGGCTGCCCAACCGCTTCGTCTACGCGTCGGCCTACTCGTTCTGCGGCATCGATGAGGGCGTCCTGAAGACCTGCGAACTCGACCTGAACGACGCGGCGTTGCACTCCTACATGTACGGCAACGCCGAGCGGCTGCTCCGGAAGGCAGGCAAGTGATGGGTGCGGATTCCCTGCGCGTCGCGATGGCCGACCACCCTCAGGGGATGGTCAACGAGGGCGACTTCCTCGTCGAGCGCACCCCGCGTCCCGCTCCCGGCCCCGGTCAGGCGCTCGTCCGGGTCCGCTATCTGTCCCTCGACCCGTACATGCGGCCGATGATGAACCCCGTCCGGTCCTACGTCGAGCCGCTCAAGCCCGGGCAGACGATGCCCGGGGCGACGGTCGGCGAGGTGGTCGAGAGCAACGAGGCGGCGCTGCCCGTGGGTGCGCACGTGGCGTGCATGCTCGGCTGGCAGGAGTACGGCCTGGTCACGAAGGACAGCGCCCGGATCGTCGAGCTGAGTGCGGGCGACATCTCGCTGGCCCTGCACGTGCTCGGCATGACCGGGGCCACGGCGCACTACGGCCTGTTGCGCCTGGGAGAGCCCAAGCCGGGTGAGACCGTCGTCGTGACAGCGGCGTCCGGCGCGGTCGGCAGTGTCGCCGGCCAGCTCGCCAAGATCAAGGGGTGCCGGGTCATCGGCATCGCCGGCGGCCCGGAGAAGTGCCGGTACGTCACGGAGGAGCTGGGTTTCGACGCGTGCCTCGACCATCGCACGGACGACATCGAGCGGCAGCTCGCCGAACTCACCCCGGACTGGGTCGACATCCTCTTCGAGAACGTCGGCGGGCCCACGTTCGACGCGATTCTGCCGCGTATGAACGACCACGGCCGGATCGTCCTGTGCGGCAACATCAGCGACTACAACCGGGACGAGCCGTACGGCGTCAAGGGGCTCAGCCACCTGCTGCTGCACCGGGTCGACGTCCGCTCCTTCGTCATCGCCGACCACCGCGACTACTGGCCCGAGGCCATCGGCGAGCTGGCGGCCTGGGTCAAGGAGGGGCGCGTCCGGTTCCGTGAGGACATCGCCAAGGGCGGCCTGGAGGGCGCGCCGGCGGCGTTCGTCAACATGCTCACCGGCCGCAACTTCGGCAAGCAGCTCATCGAGGTCGCACCGCCCTCCGCGGACCGCCCGGGCAGGAGTTGAGCGGCCGCTCTCCCCTCGCCACGCTCAGCGGCCCGCTCCCGCCGTGGCCGGCCCGGGACCTCACGGTCCGGCCGGGAGCGGGCTGAGCGCGGAGCGATCTGCACCGGTCGATCCAGCGCCTGTCCGGTCGATCCAGCGCCTGTCCGGTCGATCCGGGCCGGGCACCGACACGGCGCTCGGTGCCCGGCGCCCGGAGCGGGAAACCCCGACTCCCCACGGAGGAAAGAGTCATGAAGCCATTCGGCCCCGTCGAGGCCGTCGCGTTCGACTACGGCGGCGTGCTCACCAGCTCCGTCGCCGACTCGCTCGCGCGGTGGCACGCCACGTCCGGCATCGATCCGCAGAGCTTCGCGGACTGCATGCGCGCCTGGCTCGGCCGGAAGGGCGAACAGAACTCGCCCGTCCACGAGTTGGAGACCGGACGGCTGCCCGCCGCGGAGTTCGAGTACGCCCTCGCGGTCCGGCTGCGCCGCACCGACGGAAGCCGCCCGCGCCCCGCGGGCCTGCTCGCGGGCATGTTCGCCGGGCTGCTCCCCGACCCGGCGATGTGGGACCTGGCCGACGAGCTGCGCGCACGCGGTACCCGCGTCGCCGTCCTCTCCAACAGCTGGTCCGACGCCTACCCCGACCGACTGTACGACGGCCGCTTCTCGCCCGTCGTGATCTCCGGCCAGGTCGGCCTGCGCAAACCAGACCGGGTTGTCTACGAGCTGCTGTGCACACGCCTCGGTCTGCCCCCGGAGCGGGTCGCCTTCGTCGACGACATGCGGCCCAACGTCGAGGGGGCCCGCCGGGCCGGACTCCACGCCGTCCACCACCGGGACGCCGGCGCCACCCGCGACGCGCTCTTGCCCCTCCTCGCGCCCGCCCGAGCCGTCGAACCGGCCACCTCCTCCCCCGGCACTCAGTGGCCCTGCTCGGGCTGACCGTCTCCGCGGGTGCGGTCGTCACGCTCGGCCTCCCGACGATCGCCAGGGTCGTCGTGACCCTGGTCATGACCTACTTCGTGACTGGTGTGGTGGGGCGGTGGTGGGGGCTCGGCGGCCCGCGCAGCCTCCTCCTCGCGACCGGCTGCGCGATATGGTGCAGAGCATCGCCATCGGCATAGCGCTCTTCGGGACGGGAACCGGCGTGCACGTGCCCACTCTCCTGCGGCGGGGCCGTGCGGAGGCCGGACTGGCCGTTCTCGCCACCGTGTTCATCGTGGCGTTCGCGTACGCCGGAACGCTGCGTGTCACCAACTGACCTGCCAGCAGCGAACGTTGCCGCTCCGCCGGCCCGACGCCCGAGTGACCGGCGTCTGCAAGGCTCGCAAGCAGGGGAGTTCAGCCCTGCGGATCACCCCAGGGCGAGATGTGCAGGTGGGCGCGGCGCACCTTCCGGTCCGTTTCGTCCGCCGTGCGCACGGCGGCCTCGACGAGCGTTTCTCCCGCGGCGGTGCGCCGTTCGATGGCACAGACCCAGTCGTTCAGGGACTGCTTCGCGAAGGCCAGGAACTGCGAGGTGGCGCTGGTCAGCTTGGCCCGCCGGTGGATCGCCTCGATCCCCATCGACAGGCCCGGCGTGAGTTCCCTCAGCACCCCGCCCCGGTGCCGGGCCTCCAGCGCCACCCGCAGCGGGATGATGGCGACCGCACCCCCGGCGAGGACCATCGGCAGCACGGCGCCCCGTTGCCGGACCTCCACGACGATGCGCGGTTCGACATCGTGGGTCCGCAACGTCTTCTCGATGTAGTCCCTCGTCGCCGTACCCCGCTCCCCCAGCACGAGTGGCACTCCGGACAGCGCGCTGACCGGCACGCGGTCCGGCCACCTGTCCTCGGTGCCCGGCGGGCTCACGAGTACGAGCCGCTGGTCCACCAGCTTCTCAGCGGCCACGTCGTCACCGGGCACGGGCGCGGAGAGGAAGCCCAGTTCGCAGGCGCCCGACTTCACCAGTGCGATGACCTCCGCCGGGTCGTCGCGCTCCTCGATGCGGAACCTGATGTCCGGATGCAGTACGCGGAACCTGGCGACCCAGACGGACAGCGGGTCGGTGGACAGGTCCGACAGGGAGGCAAGGTCGATCCGTCCGGTGCGCACCTCTCCGATGTCCCGTACCGCGGCCTGCGCGGCGTCGACCTCGCGGAGAATCGTGCGGGCGGGGCCGACGAACGCCTCCCCCGCGGGCGCCAGGACGAGTCCTCGCCCGACCCTGAAGAACAGCTCGACTCCGAGGTCGTTCTCCAGTTTCCGGACGGCCTGCGACAAGGAGGGCTGCGCCACCCGCAGGGCCGCGGCGGCCTTGTTGACGCCGCCGTGGTCGACCACTGCGAGAAAGTACTCCATCTGCCGCAAATCCATGCAAGCAGCGTAATGATCCCGACTCTGCGTGTCGACGCTGTCTCACGTACGCGGTCCACCTGCACGGGAGCCCGGGCCAGGGCCGTCTCCCAGGGCTTTGAAGCAGGTGGACCAGGTCGTTCGCGTACGCGAACGGGGTCAGCGCCTACGGGCGTCCAGCTCCGCGGTGAGCTGGGGGACGACGTCGAAGAGATCGCCGACGACGCCGTAGTCGACGAGGTCGAAGATGGGGGCCTCCTCGTCCTTGTTCACGGCGACGATGGTCCTGGAGGTCTGCATGCCGGCCCGGTGCTGGATCGCTCCCGAGATGCCCGCGGCGATGTACAGCTGCGGGGACACGCTCTTACCGGTCTGGCCGACCTGGTTCGAGTGCGGGTACCAGCCCGCGTCCACCGCGGCACGCGAGGCACCGACCGCCGCACCGAGCGAATCGGCCAGCGCCTCCACAGCGCTGAAGTCGCCGTTCACGCCACGGCCACCCGCAACCACGACCGCCGCCTCGGTCAGCTCCGGACGCCCCGTCGACTCGCGCGCAGTGCGCGAGACGACCTCCGTGCCCTTGGACGCCTCGGCGACCGTGACGGCGAGCCGTTCCACCGAGCCCGCAGCCGGAGCGGCTGCCGGGGCGGCGGAGTTCGGCTTGACGGTGATGACCGGAGTGCCCTTGGTGATGCGGGACTTGGTGGTGTACGAGCCCGCGAACACGGACTGGGTCGCCACCGGGCCGTCCTCGCCGGCCTCCACGTCGACGGCGTCGGTGATGAGGCCGGAGCCGGTGCGCACCGCCAGGCGGCCCGCGATCTCCTTGCCTTCCACCGACGACGGGACCAGCACAGCGGCCGGGGAGACGTGCGCGAACGCGGCGTGCAGCGCGTCCACCTTCGGCACCACCAGGTACTCCACGAACTCCGGCTCGTCGGCGGCCAGCACCTTCGTCGCGCCGTACTCGGCCAGCGTGGGCGCAGCGTCCTCGGCACCGGCGCCGAGGAACACCGCCACGGGCTCACCGATGCGGCGGGCCAGGGTCAGCAACTCCAGGGTCGGCTTGCGGACAGCACCGTCCGCGTGATCGACGTAGACCAGAACTTCGGCCATGGAAAACACTCTCCTGTGAAGGCGATGGTGAAGGCGATGAAAGCGATGGACATGAGAGGGGTCCGGTCGGGGCCAAGGGGCTAGACGAGCCGCCGCCCCGCGAGGAAATCGGCGAGCTGCCGGCCGCCCGAGCCGTCGTCGGCGAGGATCGTGCCGACGGTGCGGGGCGGGCGCTGCGCCGCCTCGTCGACCTTCGTCCAGGCCGCGGCGAGCCCGACCTCGTCCGCCGCGATGCCCAGGTCCGACAGGTCCAGGGTCTCCACCGGCTTCTTCTTCGCCGCCATGATCCCCTTGAACGACGGGTAGCGCGCCTCACCGGACCGGTCGGTCACCGACACCACCGCCGGCAGGGAAGCCCGCAGCTGCTCACTGGCCAGGTCGCCGTCCCGGCGGGCGGTGACCACGCCGTCCTTGACGGTGAGTTCGGACAGCTGCGTCAGCTGGGGCACGCCCAGGCGTTCGGCCAGGATCGACGGCAGTACGCCCATGCCGCCGTCGGTCGAGGCCATCCCGCAGAGCACCAGGTCGTAGCCGGTGTGCTCGATCGCCCTCGCCAGCACCGACGAGGTGCCCAGCACATCCGAGCCGTGCAGGTCGTCGTCCTCCACGTGCACGGCCTTGTCACCGCCCATGGACAGGGCCTTGCTCAGCGCGCCCAGGGCGTCCTCGGGGCCCACCGTGACCACGGTGACCTCCGCGTCGTCCACGGCTTCCTTGATCTGCAACGCCTGCTCGACCGCGTACTCGTCGAGCTCCGAGAGGAGGCCGTCCAGGTCGTCGCGGTCGACGGTCAGGTCGTCGGCGAAGCGCCGGTCGCACGTGGCGTCGGGTACGTACTTCACGCAGACTACGATCCGCAAGGTCTTCACAACTCTCCCTGAGGTGGTCAACCGGCCGGGTTCAGCGGCAGGTTGTGTGAGGGTGCGACGACCGGTTGTGTCGTCGTTCGGCGGCCGCGGCCGTCAGTGCTGAGCCCGGGGGTCGAGGTTCTCGAAGATCGTGGCGTTGGCCATTCCTCCGGCCTCGCACATGGTCTGCAGCCCGTAGCGGATGCCCTCGGCCTGCAAGTGGTGGAGCAGCGTGGTGGCGAGCCGGGCTCCGGAACCGCCCAGCGGATGCCCGAGTGCGATCGCCCCGCCGTTCGGGTTCACGCGCTCCCGCCGGGCGCCCGTCTCCTTCAGCCAGGCCCCGACGACGCTGGCGAACGCCTCATTGACCTCGAAGGCTCCGATCTCCTCAAGGCCGAGGCCGGCCAGGCGCAGCGCCTTGGCGGTCGCGGGGATCGGTCCGGCCAGCATCGTGACCGGGTCGTCCGCGACGACGGTGGCGGTGTGGACCCGGGCCATGGGGGTCAGGCCGAGGCTGCGGGCCCGCTCACTCGTCGTGACCAGGAGGGCGGCGGCCCCGTCGGAGATCTGCGACGCGTTGCCCGCCGTGACGCGGCCGTCGGCGTCGAACGGCGTCTTCAGGGCTCCGAGTTTCGCCATGTCCGAGTCGCGTCGGATGCCCTCGTCCAGCGGCACGACCGAGCCGTCCGGCGTCTCGATCGAGGCGATCTCCTTGGCGAAGCGGCCCTGGTCCACGGCCGCGGCGGCCCGCTGGTGCGATTCGAGGCTGTACGCGTCGAGCCAGCTCCGGGTGAGGTCGTACCGCCGGGCCAGGATCTCGGCGCCGGTGCCCTGGCTGAACTCGACGCCGTCGTAACGACGCAGCAGCGTGCCGCTGGACGGCACCCCCGGGCCGGCACGCCGCGCCGACCCCATGGGGATGCGGGACATGCTCTCCACACCGCCGGCGACGGCCACGTCGCACTGTCCCGAGATCACCGCTGCGGCAGCGAAGTGGATCGCCTGCTGGCTGGAGCCGCACTGGCGGTCGACGGTCGTGCCGGGGACGCTCTCGGGCCAGCCCGCGGCGAGGACCGCGGTGCGGGCGATGTTGCCGGCCTGTTCGCCGACCTGGGCGACGCAGCCCCAGATGACGTCGTCGACGTGGGCCGGGTCGATCCCCGCCCGCTGCGACAGGGCGTTGAGCAGGGCGGCCGACAGGTCGGCCGGGTGGATCTCCCCAAGTGCCCCCGCCCGCCGCCCGATCGGGCTGCGAACCGCCTCGACGATGACGGCGTCACGCATGACTGTCCCCTTCCTGTTGGTTGTTCTCGTAGGTCATCTGGCTGTCCAGACAGCGGTCCTGCGCTCGGCGAAGGCCGCGGCCCCCTCGCGGGCGTCGTCGGACCGCAGGACCGGCATCGCGATCCGGCGGGTCCGTTCGAACGTCTCGTCCGGGGCCCATCCCGGTGCTTCCGTGAGGATCCGCTTGCTCGCCCGGACCGCGAGCGGGCCGTTCGCGGCGATCCGCTGGGCCAGTTCGATGGCGGCTGTCCGGGCCTTCCCCGGCTGTACGAGGCGGTTGATCATCCCGAACGCGTGCAGCTTCGCGGCGTCCAACGGGGCCCCGGTCAGGGCCATTTCGAGCGCGACGGCCCGCGGTACCCACGCGGGCAGCCGGCTGAGTCCGCCGCCCGCCGCGACGAGTCCGCGTCTGACCTCGGGCAGCCCGAAGGTGGCCGCGGTCGAGGCGACGACCAGGTCGGCGGCGAGGACGATCTCGAAGCCGCCGGCGACGGCCGCGCCTTCCACGGCGGCGATCAGCGGCTTCGCCGGCGGCGCTTCCACCAGGCCCGCGAAGCCTCGCCCGGGGACGTTCGGACGCTCACCCCGCAGGAACGCCTTCAGGTCCATGCCCGCGCAGAAGTGGGGGCCCGCCCCCGTCAGGACCGCCGCGGTGAGGTGCGGCTCCCCGTCGAGCAGGTCCATGGCGCGTGCGATGCCCTGTGCGACGTCCCGGTTGACGGCGTTCCGTGCCTCGGGGCGTTCGATGGTCACGACGAGCACGGAACCGACGCGTTCAAGACGGACCGCGTCCGCGACGGCATCCGTGGCGGCGCCCGTCGTGGCGCCCGTCGTGGCGCCCGTGGCGGCCCCCGTGGCGGCGCCCGGTTCGGGGCTCATCGCGGCGCCATCCGGATCGCGCCGTCGAGGCGGATCGTCTCGCCGTTGAGCATCCCGTTCTCGATGACGTGCGCGGCCAGCGCGGCGAACTCGTCGGGGTCGCCCAGACGGGGTGGGTGCGGCACGGACGCGGCCAGGGCCTCGACGATGTCCGGCCGCGCACTGGTGAGCAGCGGGGTGGCGAAGGTGCCCGGCGCGATCGTGCAGACGCGGATGCCGACGCCGGCCAGGTCGCGTGCGGCGGGCAGCGTCATCCCGACGATGCCGGCCTTGGCCGCCGCATAATTGATCTGGCCGATCTGTCCCTCGTACGCGGCCACCGACGCGGTGAGCACGCAGACACCCCGGTCTCCGTCGTACGGCTCGTGGGCGGCCATCGCCGCGGCCGCGGACCGCAGAACGTTGAAGCTGCCCAGGACGTTGAGGCGGATCACCGCCTCGAACGGTGCCGGGTCCGCGGGTTCTCCGTCCTTCGTCAGGATCCGCATCGGCCGTCCGCGGCCGGCGCAGTGCACGACGGCGCGGACGGCCCCCTGCTCCGCGGCGGCCGCGAAGGCGGTGTCCACCTCGTCCGGGTCGGTGACGTCGACGGGGACGAACCGGGCGGCGGGGCCGAGTTCTTCGGCCCGTTCCGCGCCGGCCGATGCGGGGAGGTCGAGGAGGGTGACCGTGGCGCCTTGCGCCACCAGGCGGCGCGCGGTCGCCCACCCGAGGCCGGACGCGCCTCCGGTGACGACGGCGTGAATCCCCTTGATGTGCATGTGGTTCCTTCGTGCAGTGGGACAGGTTCGTGGAGCGGCGCTCAGAGAGCCGGGGGCTCAGAGGGCCAGGGACTTTGAGATCACGCTCTTCATCACTTCGCTGGTGCCGCCGAAGATGCGGGTGACGCGGGCGTCCGCGTACAGCCGGGAGATCGGGTACTCCCGCATGTAGCCGTAGCCGCCGTGCAGTTGCAGGCAGCGGTCGACGACCCGGGCCTGAGTCTCGGTGGCGAACAGCTTGACCTTGGCGGCGTCGGCCGGCGTCAGCGTGCCGGCGTCGAGGCCGGTGACGGCGCGGTCGACCAGGGCCTGGGCGGCTTCGAGCTCGGTCGCGCAGTCGGCCAGTACGAACTTGGTGTTCTGGAAGTCCGCGACGCGGCGCCCGAAGACCTTGCGCTGCCGGACGTAGTCGATCGCCAGGTTCAGCGCCGCGGTCGCCGTTGCCTGTGCGGTGATCGCGATGGAGAGGCGTTCCTGGGCGAGATTGCTGGTGAGCAGGGCGAACGCGCCGCCCTCGGTGCCCAGGACGTTGCGGGCCGGCACCCGGACGTGGTCGAAGAGCAGCTCCGCGGTGTCGGAGGACTTCAGCCCCAGCTTGTCGAGGTTGCGCCCGCGGACGAAGCCCTCCATGCCGGACTCGACGACCAGGAGCGAGAGTCCCTTGCGCCGGTCCTCCCCGTCCCGGCCGGTCCTCGCGACCACGATGACCAGGTCCGCGTTGATCCCGCCCGTGATGAACGTCTTGGCGCCGTTCAGGATGTAGTCGTCGCCGTCCCGCACCGCGGTGGTGGTCATCCCGGCCAGGTCCGAACCGGTTCCCGGTTCGGTCATGGCGATGGACGCGACGAGGTCGCCGTCGGCGAATCCGGGGAACCAGCGCGCCTTCTGTTCGTCGTTCGCGTACTCCAGGAAGTAGGGCAGCACGGTGTTCAGGTGCACTTGGAGGCCGCCGAGCGAGGCGGCCGCATAGCCGATCTCCTCGAACACGATGGTGTTGAAGAGGAAGCTGTCGACGCCTGCGCCGCCGAACTCCTCGGGCACCTGCAGGCCGTTGATGCCTATCTGCGCGGTCTTCTTGAACAGTTCGCGCGGAGCCATTCCTGCCGCTTCCCACTCCGGCATGTGCGGCACCACCTCCTTGGCCATGAACTGGCGGACGGTGGCACGGAATGCGTCGTGCTCCTCGTCGAACAGGTTCCGTTCCATGGGGTACTCCTCGAATGGGTAGGGAGATGAGGGCAGTTGTCTTTCGGGAGGGCGGCCGGTGCGTCGCGGCTCGATGTGTCAGCGGTGCGACGGGGCGAGCGCTTCGGCCCGTTCGGCGTCGTACGTGTGGACGACGCCCGCGGCTTCGAGGGTGCGGACGGCGTCGCGGGCGTAGCCCAGCTCCGCGAGCACTTCGGCGGTGTGCTGGCCGAGTTCGGGGGCCGCGGTCCCCGACGGCTCGGGCACGGAGCCGAGGTGCCACGGCGATCCGAGGGTGGTCGTCTCGCGGCCGGCCACGTCGGTCACGCGGATGAAGATTCCGGACGCCTCGACGTCCGGGCTCGCCATGGTCTGGCCGTACGAGTTGATGCGCCCGGCCACCACGCCGTTCTCGGTGAGCAGGCGCATGGCGTCGTCGGTGGTCATCGTCGCGAATTCGGAGCGGAGTTCGGCCAGCATCTCGGGGCGGTGGCGGACGCGTGCGGCGTTCGTCGCGAAGCGCTCGTCCAGTGCCAGCTCCGGCCGGCCGAGGAGTCGGCAGAGACGCTCGAAGTGCGCGTCCGAGTAGGCGGAGACGACCAGGGCGCCGTCGCCGTTGGGCATGACGTCCGCCGCCGGGGCCAGGGCCGGCTGGCCGTTCCCTGTGCGGACGGGCTCCTTCCCGGTGAGCAGGTAGGTGCCCCAGTTCGGCGCCTGGAGGTGGACGGCGACCTCCAGGAGGGAGACCTCGACCTCGTCTCCGTGCCCGGTGCGCAGCCGCCGGACGTAGGCGCCGAGGACGGCCTGGGCGCAGACGTGGGCGGTGGTCGAGTCGACGACCTGGAAACCGACCTTCTGGGGCTCACGGTCCCGCTCGCCGGTCACCGACATGATGCCGCTCTCGGCCTGCGCGGCGATGTCCAGGCCCGCCCGGAGCCGGGAGGGCCCGTGCAGCCCGAAGCCGCTGACCGTGGCGTAGACGAGGGCGGGGTGCCGGGCGCGCATGGTGCGTGCCCCGAGGCCCAGGGACTCCATGACACCGGGGCGGAGGTTCTGGACCACGATGTCGGCGCCGGCGATCAGTTCCTCCGCGATCCGCAGGCCGCGGGGGTCCTTCAGATCGAGCGCGACACCGCGCTTGTTCCGGCTGTACGCGTTGAGCATGGCCTGCCCCGGCGCGCCGATCACCCGGGCGGACTCGCCGTGCACGGGCTCGACCTTGATCACGTCGGCGCCCATGTCGCCGAGGAGTTGGGCGGCGGCGGGGGCCGCGATGAACTGACCGAAGTCGATGACGCGGACACCGTCCAGGGGCTTGGTCATCGGGCACTCTCCTCGGCTCGGACACGGAGCACGGCAAGGTCGCGGTCCGGGTGGACCAGGAAGGTGGCGAAGAGGCTGCCGACGGCGATGAGCACGCCGACGAGGGCGAAGCCCTGGCCGTAGCCGACGATCTTGTTCGCGGCATCGCTGACGAAGTACCCGAGCACCAGCGGGGAGATGACGCCGGCGATGCTCGACACCGCGACCAGGCCGCCCATCACCGCGCCGCGCTTCCGCGGGTGTACGAAGTCGGCGACCGTGGTGATGGCCACCGCGTAGGAGGCGGTGTTGAGGGAGAACGCCAGGGTGATCAGCACCATCTGGAGCACGCCCTGGCCGACGACGGTGAAGCTGTACATCGCCACGCCGGAGGACACGACGAGTGCGCCCGTCAGATATCCGCGCGCCACCCGCCGGGACACGCCCTTGGCGAGGAGACGGTTGGAGAGTGCGCCGGCCGCGATGGACCCGGCTGCGGCCACCGCGTACGGAATCATCACCAGCCGGCCGGTGGCCAGGGTGGAGTAGCCCAGTCCGTCGGAGAGGTAGAGCGGCAGCCAAGCGACCTTCAGGGTGGTCGACCAGTACCCGAAGAACATGAGCAGGGCGATGCCGATGAGCGTGCCGCGTCGGATGAGGGTGGAGAACGGCGCGTCGACGACCTCGGACTCCGCGGCCCGGGCGGCGGGCGACGCGGCGGGAGCGTCCTTTCCGAACACCAGCCAGAGGACCGCCCAGATGGTGCCTGCCACGGCCAGCACGGCGAACGCCGCGTGCCACGACCACCTGACGATCACCCACGTCAGGATCGGCGCCATCACCACCGGCCCGAGGGAGGCCCCGGCGGCGACGATGCCGGCGGGCAGCGCCCGCTTCTCGGCCGGGAACCGCGACTGGACGGCCTGGTTGGCGAGGGCGAAGGCCGGGCCCTCGGCGAAGCCGAGGACGAGCCGACAGAGCACGAGCACGGTGAAGCTGACGGTCCCGACCAGCGGCAGCATGGTCGCAACCCACACGAGCATGAGGATGCCCAGGAGCCAGCGGAGCCCGATCTTCGTGGAGAGCGCGCCGAGGAGAATGGCCCCGGCGAAGAACAACCAGAAGAAGGCGCTCTGGACGACGCCGAACTGCTGGGCCGTGATGCCCAGGTCTTTCAGGATGCCCTGTGCGGAAAAGCCGATCACGGCCTTGTCTGCGTAGTTGAGCAGCATGAACAGCGCCAGCAGCACGGTAACGCTCCATGCGCCGGCCTTGGTTGGTGAAGCTGCTGCGGCCGGTGCCGCCTTGGGCAGGGTTCGAGTCATGAAATCTCCTCGCAGTGAGGGCATGAAGGGCGAGGCGTCAGAGGCGATGGACCGACGTGGTCGGGGCAGGGCCAGATGTCTGCTCGCCTGACGAACGGCGAAGACCGGGTTGCGATCTCGCGTCATCCCATTCAAGCCACGCGGACTGATCGCGTCCAAGACCGATATCCACCCGGACCGACTACGGTTGCCTATAGGTCGCCGGGCGGGGGCTGGGGGCCGCGCAGGGGCCGCGCAGGGGCCGCGCAGGGGCCGCGCAGGGGCCGCGCAGGGGCCGCGCAGGGGCCGCGCAGGGGCCGCGCAGGGGCCGCGCAGGGGCCGCGCAGGGGTGCGCAGGGGTGCGTTGTGCCCGTCGACTCGTTCTGCGCGCGGCCCCCCTGCACTGCGGTGGCGGCGGCAGGGGGCCGATGGACGAGGTGCGGGACAGTCTCCGCGATGGGCTCTACTGGTGCCTGACGTTCGCGGTGATCCTGCTGCCGGTGGGATGCGCGACCGGGCTCCGGGTGTGGGTCACCCTGGGCTACGGTTCGGGTCAGCAGCCTCCGGAGGCGGGGGTCCGGTCGGTGCCGGGGGCGCCGAGTTGGATCAGGGCGGGGGTCGGGGCGCAGCAGCCGGTCGCCTGCTCCTGGTCGGCCTCGGGGGTGTTGAGGAGCCCGCCGCCCTTGCACACCCCGGTCTCGGGGAGGGTGAGTTCGACGCGGTCGGCGGAGTCGGTGTCGCCGGTGAGTGCGGCGACGACGGAGCGGACCTGCTCGTATCCGGTCAGGGCGAGGAAGGTCGGGGCGCGGCCGTAGGACTTCATGCCGACCAGGTAGACGCCCTGCTCGGAGTGGGACAGCTCGCGGTGGCCGTGCGGATAGACGGTGCCGCAGGAGTGCTGGTTGGGGTCGATGAGCGGGGCGAGTTCGACCGGGGCCTGGAGGCGCTCGTCGAGGTTCAGGCGGATCTCGGAGAGGAAGGACAGGTCGGGGCGGTAGCCGGTGAGGGCGATGACCTCGTCGACCGGGTCGAGGCGGCGGCCGTCCTCGGCGACCAGGACCAGGCGGCCGTCGTCGTCGCGTTCGACGGCGTCGGTGCGGAAGCCGGTGACCGCGTCGGCGTGGCCGTCGTCCACTGCGGCCTTCGCAGCGAGGCCGAGGGCGCCGCGGGCGGGGAGCTGGTCGCTCTCGCCGCCGCCGAAGGTATCGCCGGAGATGCCGCGACGCAGGACCCATACGGCCTGCGTGCGGGTGCCGTCGCCGGACTTCGCGAGGTCGGCCAGGTAGGCGAGGGCGGTGAAGGCGGAGGCGCCGGAGCCGATGACTGCGGTGCGCTTGCCCGCGTAACGGGCGCGTACGGCAGGGTCGCTGAGGTCCGGGACGCGGTAGGTGATCCGGTCGGCGGCGGCGCGCTCGCCGAGGGCGGGCAGGCCGCTGCCGCCCGCCGGGGAGGGCGTGGCCCAGGTGCCGGAGGCGTCGATGACGGCGCGGGCGTGGAGGCGCTCTTCGCGGCCGTCGGCGTGGGCGACGTGCACGACGAAGGGCTGGCCCTCGCGGTCGGCGTCGACGATCCGGTCGCGGCCGGAGCGGGAGACGCCGGTGACGGTGGCGCCGGTGCGGACCTTCTCGCCGAGGGCGTCCGCGAGCGGCTGGAGGTACTGCTCGGCCCAGTCGCCGCCGGAGGGGTAGGTCGCGGCGTCGGGGTGGGTCCAGCCGGTGGGGGCGAGGAGCTTCTCGGCGGCCGGGTCGACGACCTCGCCCCAGGTGGAGAAGAGCCGCACATGCGCCCACTCGCGCACGGCCGCACCGGCCCGGGTGCCCGCTTCCAGAACGAGCGGCTCGATGCCCTGCTCGACCAGATGGGCGGCGGCGGCCAGGCCGATGGGGCCGGCCCCGATCACGACGACGGGCAGTTCGACGGTGGCGGGCGCGTTCACGGCGACTCCTCGCAGCTTGTTTCGACGGCTGTCGATGGCCTAGGCCGCCAGCATGGCACCTGCTTTGACGAACGTCAACATAGACATTTATCGAATTAGCGCTCAGGGCATCAGGTCGTCACGTCAGTTCCGTGCGCACAGTTCCGCGATCTCCCGGACCGCGTCCCGCGCCGGGCGGCCGACGCCGATCAGCGTCGCGGAGGCGGGCCCCGTCCAGTCGCCGTACCCGAGCAGATGCAGCCGCGGCTCGTCGACCGCGCGGGTGCCCTCGGTCGCGATGTGCCCGCGTGCGCCCCGGAGCTGGAGCGGGCCGAGGTGGGAGAGGGCGGGTCGGAAGCCGGTGCACCAGATGATCGCGTCCGCCTCGGCACGGGTGCCGTCGGCCCGGACGACGCCCTCGCGTTCCATACGTACGAACATGGGCGACGCCTTCAGCAGCCCCGCGTCCCGCGCCTCGCGCACCGGTGGCACGGCCACGATGTCGCCCAGCGCGGCGACGCCGCCGGTGTCGGTGCGGCCTGCCTCAAGGGCTTGCCGGCGGGCGGTGGCCGCGTCGAAGAGGGCGCGCCCGTCGATCTCGTCGGGCAGGAAGCGGGGCGGGCGCTGGGTGACCCAGGTCAGGTCGGTGTCGTACGCGAGATCGGCGGCGATCTGGGCGCCGGAGTTGCCGCCGCCGACCACCACCACCTTCCCCCGGCTTCCGGCCCGGGGGACCCCCAGCCCGGCGAAGTCGGCCGGCGAGCGGTACTCGACGGCGTGGAGCTGCCGTCCCGCGAACTCGGTGCGGCCGGGGACGGCGGGCAGGAACGGCCGCCCCCAGGTGCCCGTCGCGGAGATCACGGCTCGCGCCCGCCACGTACCGCTCTCGGACTCGACGCGCAGGAAGTCCCCGTCGCGATGCACGCCGCGCACCAACGCCGAGCGCACGATGGGCAGTTCGTAGCGTTGCTCGTACGCGGTGAGGTACTCCACGACGTGCCGCGCGTCCGGGTGGGCCTTGCCCTCCTGTACGGGCATGGGCCGGCCCGGCAGCGAGGAGAACGCCGCCGGGGAGAACAGGTGGAGCGAGTGCCAGGCGTGCTGCCAGGCGCCGCCGGGCGTGGACCGGGCGTCGAGGACGACGAAGTCCAGGCCCCGGCGGCGCAGGTGGTAACCGGCGGCGAGCCCTGCCTGGCCGCCGCCGATCACCACCACATCGGTCCGCCGCGTCACGCGGATGCGTTGATCGCGGACGGCGCGAACTTCTTGCGCCAGGCCAGCGCCACGTACACGAGCGCGACCAGGACCGGCACCTCGATCAGCGGGCCGACGACACCGGACAGGGCCTGGCCGGACGTGACACCGAAGGTGGCGATGGCGACGGCGATGGCCAGCTCGAAGTTGTTGCCGGCCGCCGTGAAGGCGAGGGTCGTGGTGCGCTCGTACGTGAGGCCGATGGCCTTGCCGAGGAGGAAGGTGCCGAAGAACATCACCGCGAAGTAGACGAGGAGGGGGAGCGCAATGCGGACCACGTCGACCGGCTGCGAGGTGATCGTCTTCCCCTGGAGGGCGAAGAGGATGACGATCGTGAAGAGCAGGCCGTACAGCGCCCAGGGGCCGATCTTCGGCAGGAAGTTGGACTCGTAGCGCTCGCGGCCGAGCTTCTGCTCGCCGATGCGGCGGGTGAGGAAGCCGGCGAGGAGCGGGACGCCGAGGAAGACGATCACGTTCAGGGCGATGTGCCAGACGGGGACGTCGAGCCCTTGGCCGTCGCCGAGGCCGAGCCACTGGGGCAGCAGGTCGAGGTAGAACCAGCCGAGCAGGCCGAAGGCGATGACCTGGAAGACCGAGTTGAGGGCGACGAGCACGGCGGCGGCCTCGCGGTCGCCGCAGGCCAGGTCGTTCCAGATGATCACCATGGCGATGCAGCGGGCGAGGCCGACGATGATCAGGCCGGTGCGGTACTCGGGCAGGTCCGGCAGGAAGATCCAGGCGAGGGCGAACATGACCGCCGGGCCCAGGATCCAGTTGATGACCAGCGAGGAGAGCATCAGGCGCCGGTCGCCTGTGACGGCATCGAGCCGGTCGTAGCGGACCTTGGCGAGGACCGGGTACATCATCACGAGCAGGCCCAGGGCGATCGGCAGGGAGATGCCGCCGATCTCCACCTGGGCCAGCGCGTCGCCCATGCCGGGGATCAGCCGGCCGAGGCCGAGGCCGACGGCCATGGCGAGCAGGATCCACACGGCGAGGAAGCGGTCGAGTGTCGACAGCTTCGCGACGACCGAGGACTCCTCGGCTGTCGTGGGGGCGGGGGATTCGGTGCGGGTCACGGGCAGGCCCTCTTGTTGTCTGCGGCGGTACGGGCGGTCTCTGCCAGCTCGGCGAACTGGCCGGCGAGCGAGGCGACGACGTCCGGGCGGAGCTTGTAGTACGTGAAGCGGCCGCACGGCTCGGTGTCCACGACCCCGGCCTCGCGCAGCACCCTCAGGTGGTTGGAGAGGTTGGTCTGCCGGGCACCGGTCTCCTCGACGAGGTGGGTGGTGCACAGCGTCTCGCGGGCGAGCAGGGTCACGATCTGCAGCCTGAGCGGGTCGGCGAGGACTCGGATCAGGTCAGCGTCGACTGACGTCATCATGGGCTGATACTGTCACATCATCGACGGCTGACACGAGCGCGGGCTGACTTGCCGGGCACGCAGTGCTCGTACGGCCCGCACTGAAAGTGCCGCCCGCACCGCCCGTACCGTCCCGTAGCGCTCGTACCGCCCGCACCGCCCGCACCGCCCGCACCGCTCGTAGAGGGAAGAACGCATGTCCTCCGTTCCGCTCGCCTCCGTCCTGTTCGTCTGCGTCCACAACGCCGGACGCTCCCAGATGGCCGCCGGATTTCTCGACCACCTCGCAGGCGACCGCATCGAGGTCCGCTCCGCCGGTTCGGTCCCGGGCGACCGGGTCAACCCGGCCGCGGTCGAGGCCATGAAGGAGGTCGGGATCGACATCGCCGACGCCAGGCCCAAGGTCCTCACCACCGAGGCCGTCCAGGCGTCCGACTACGTCATCACCATGGGCTGCGGCGACGCCTGCCCGGTCTTCCCCGGCAAGACGTACCTCGACTGGGCCCTGGAAGACCCCGCGGGCAAGGGCGTCGACTCCGTCCGTCCGATCCGCGACGAGATCAAGACCCGTATCGAGGCCCTCATCGCCGAGATCGACGCCCAGCGGACGGCGTGAGGCGCGGACGGACCGTCGTACGCGGCCCGGCTTCCGTTACGCCCTTCCCCTGATCGTTTACGCCCCGCCCCTGATCGTTGCCTCAGTGCACGGCGCCCCGCGCGTCCTCGGGATGCAGTCGGGGCCTGCCCGCCAGGGAGGTCCAGAGGTGCGAATCGGCGTCGTCCTCGGGGAGTTGGGCGAGCATGTAGTGCACGCACCGTTCGATCTTGACTCGCCACAGACGGGCCGCCTCGTTTCCGTCGGCGTCGCGCAGCGCCTCGTGGACGACGGCGTCTTCATGGGCGATGGTGCCGCAGGCCTGGCTGTAGTCCATGTCAAGGACGGTGACGAACATGCGCAGCCGGGCCGTGAGACGTTCGAAGGTGTGGGCGGCCTCCGGCAGATCCGCGCTGCGCGCGAGGGCGTCCTGGAACCGCAAATCGTCTTCGCGGATACGGGTGTGGTCGTTCTCGCGGGCGGCGGCGCGGACCTCCGCGAGGGCGGCCGAGGGCGAGGCCAGCTGCTCCGGCCCGAGCATCGCGACACGGCGGATGAGCAGGGCACCGAGACTGGCCCGCAGCGCATAGAGGTCGAGGACGTCCTTCGCCGTGATGGCGGGGACGGCGGTCGCACCGCCGGGGAGCGGCTCCAGCATGCCTTCCTCGGCCAGTGCCCGCAGCCCCGCCCGGACGACGCGGCGCGAAAGGCCGAGACGGGAAGCGAGCGGAGCCTCCCGCACGCGGTCTCCGGGACGGTGGCCGGCGGCGAGGACGGCTTCCCGCAACAGCGCTACGACGGGGTCGGTGGTGAGGGGGGCTCCGGGTGGCGCGTCGACGGGTGCGGTGCGGGGCGCCGTGGCGGTGTCGACGCGCTCGGCTGTACGCGCATCCCGCACTCTTGAGTCACTGCCAGGGCCACAGATGGCGGGGCTTTCGTAGGGCGGACGAGCCGTGACGGTACGCATGAACGGGGTGGCGGACGGGGTCCACGTGGTGGACCAGGTCAGCAGCGCATCGCGGAGGCGGGACCCCTCGGGCGCCGCTCCACGCGGGAGCCGGCCGTCCACGGCGAGGAGACGCCGGGTCTCTTCGGTCCACTCCGCGGGTGTGGGTGCCGGGTGCCAGCGGAGGCATCGGGGGTCGGCCGTGTCCGGTCCGTCGAGTACGCCGCGGGCCTCCGCGGGCACCCCGTGCGCGAGCAGGTGCACGTGTGCCCCGGCACCCGCTTCCGACGTCACCCGCTCCAGAAACGCGCGCAGTTCGGAGCGGGCGGAGCCAGCGGCGGCCGGGGCAGAGCGGTCCGGGGCATCGCGGGCCAGGTCAGAGCGAGCCGAGCGGGCCAGGTCAGAGCGGGCCGGGGCAGAGGGAACCGTCGCGCCTCTGTCTTCCGCGTCCCCCTTCCCCCGCAGCGCCGAGAACGCCCCGGCGACGGCCAGCACTTGGGACACGTCCGAGTCCTGGCCGAACAGGCGCCCAACGGCGGTCGGTGGGGAGCTGCGTGCGGCCCTGCCTCGTCCGGCGCGGGCCGTCACGGCGAGCACGCACATGGGTGGAGCGAGGAACAGGCCGACCATCTCCTCGGCACGGTCCGGCAGGGACCACGCCGAGCGCACCCGGGTCGCGTTCCGCGGCGCCCCCTGCACGCCGTAGGTCCGCCAGACTCTGCTGACCGTGCTCTGACTCAGGCCGGTCTCCGCCGCCATGGCGCGGGTCGACCAGGCCCGCCGGGCGCCGGACGGCGGGGGCGTGAGCGTCCGGAGGAGAACGTGCGCCACCGTGTCGTCGTCCGCCGTGGGCGGGCGTCCGGAACGCGGCTGCTCGTCCAGGCCGTCGAGCCGCTCGGCGAGGAAGCGGGACCGCCACTTTCCGACCATGTCGCGGGAGATTCCCAGGCGCTGGGCCACGGCGGTGTTGGTGGGCTCCTCCTCGCAGGCCAGCACGATCTTCGCGCGCAGGGCATGCGCCTGCGAGCAGGTACGACTGCGGGTCCACTGCAGGAGCGCGGCCCGCTCGTCCGCAGCGAGGGTCACGGCGTTTCGGGGACGGCCAGCCATGCGTCAACCGTAGCCGAATTTCCGACTCACGGACAGGTCGGAGCCTCGTCGGACAGCAGGGGCATTGTTGGCCGCCCCCGGCCTTCCCATACTTCCTGTCATCCGGCGGCCACTCCTCCGCCAACCAGCAGAAACCCGCGTACTTCCCTCGATTGCTGCGAAACCGGCTGCCAGTAGGACGGACGGGACAGCAGCACAGCGGGACAGCAGCACAGCGGGACAGCAGGAAACGATCCCGTACGACATCGACCCGGACCCTGTCCCGCGCTGCCCTTTACGTAGGCGCGGGCCGCTCCCGGAGGCTGAGATGACCGCACACGCAAAGAGCACGGCCGAGAACACACCGGAGAACACACCAGAAAGCACTCCGGAGACCCCACCGGAGAACAGAGTGGACGACGCGCCCTTGTCGCGCTTCCACAAGAAGCTGGCGCTGTACTCCTCCGGCGGGCCGTTCCTCGACGGCTACGTCCTGAGCATCATCGGCGTCGCGATGGCGCAGATCACCCCGCAGCTCCAACTGTCGGACTCCGCCCAGGGGTTGATCGGCGCGTCCGCGCTCATCGGTATCTTTCTCGGCGCGTTCGTGGGCGGCTGGCTCACCGACAGGTTCGGCCGACAACTCCTCTACACCATCGACCTGGTCGCCATCATCGTCTGTTCCGTCGCGCAGTTCTGGGCGACGGATCCGGTGTGGCTGTTCGTCCTGCGCCTGCTGATCGGGATGGCGGTCGGCGCCGACTATCCGATCGCGACCTCGCTGCTCGCCGAGTTCACGCCGCGCCGCTACCGCGGTCCGCTCCTCGGCGGCCTGGTCGTCATGTGGTTCGTGGGTGCGGCCACCGCGTACATCGTCGGCGAGATCATGCTGTCGTACGGCGGCGACGACGCCTGGCGGTGGATGCTCGCCAGCGCCACCCTGCCCGCCACGGTCATCGTGCTGCTGCGCCACGGCACGCCCGAGTCCCCGCGCTGGCTGGCGAACAAGGGCCGCGCCGAGGAGGCCGAGGCCGTCCTCAAGAAGGTCTACGGCCCCGAGGCGACGATCGCCGATCTGCCGACGGAGGAACGCGAGAACGTCGACCTCAAGGCGATCATGCGCTCGGGCTACGGCGGACGGATGCTCTACATCACCGTCTTCTGGACGTGTTCCATCGTCCCGCTGTTCGCCATCTACGCTTTCGGCCCGAGGATCCTCGACGCACTTCACCTCGAAGGCGGCCTCGCCAACATCGGCGAAGCGCTCATCACCGTCATGTTCCTCACCGGCTGCGTGCTCGCCCTGTTCTGCGTGAACCGCATGGGGCGGCGCCCTCTGGTCATCCACAGTTTCGTCTGGTCCGGTGTCGCCCTGCTGCTGCTCGGCATCTTCCCCGACGCCCCGTCGAACGTGATCATGGCGCTGTTCGCCCTGTACGCGCTGATCATCGGCGGCACCCAGATCCTGCAGTGGGTCTACCCGAACGAGCTGTTCCCGACCGAGGTACGCGGCTCCGCCGTCGGCCTGGCCTCGTCCGCCAGCCGCATCGGCGCCGCCGTCGGCACCTACCTCGTACCCGTGGCGCTGACCGCCTGGGGCATCGGCGGCACCATGCTCGCCGCCGCGGCCATCAGCCTCCTCGGCGCCGGCGTCTCCGTCCTGTGGGCGCCCGAGACCCGCGGCATGTCCCTCGACGAGGCGGCCACCCTGCCCGACCGGTCCCCCCGGTCCCCCCGGTCTCCGGAAAGCCTCCGGGTCTGACCGTTCGGCACCCCGCCGGACAAACGGTCAACACGGATAGCACGGATAACGCGGATAACGCGGATAACGCGGACAACACACCGTCCTCGTACGGAAGTTGCTGCTCACGCACGGAAAGAACGGAAAGAAGAGAGGTGTACCGATGAAGGACGTCGTCATCGTCGGCGGAGGCATCGCGGGCCTGTCGGCCGCCTGGCGGCTGCGGCACTGGGACACGCTGCTGCTCGAATCCGAGGGCCGGGTCGGCGGCCGCATCCGCTCCGAGCGGCGCGGACCGTACTTCCTCAACTGGGGCGGCCATGTCTACGCGGGCGGCAACTCCGCCACCGGATGGCTCCTGAACAACACCGGCGTCGAGGCGATCGACGTGCCGGGCTCGCTGTCCGGCCTCTCGATGAACGGCAGGACGATCATGGAGGGCCGGGTGGAGACGTACCCATTTCGCATCCCGATGCCGCTGCAAGCCCGGATCGGCATGGTGAGGACCGGCGCCAAGGTCGCGCTGCAGGTGGCCCGTTACTCCCGCATCGTCGGCCGTCGCAAGGGCGAGACGGCCGCCGAACGCCAGCAGCGGATCTACGAGTTCCTCAACGACCGCTCGTTCAAGGACTTCATCGGCGACGTGCCCGCCGACACCCAGGCCCTGTTCGAGCCGACGGTCACCCGGTCCGCGGCCGACATCGACCAGCTGTCGGCGGGCGCGGGCGTCGGCTACTTCAGCCTGGTCTGGGGCATCGGCGGCGGGCTCACACAGTCCATCGTCGGCGGCCCGTCGACGCTCACCGAGTCAATTGCGGCCTCGCTCGGCGGGAACCTGCGCCTTGACGCGCATGTGGACGAGATCGCGCACAAGAAGGACTCCGTCGTCGTCCGCTACCGCGAGAACGGCGTCCCGCAGGAGGTGCAGGCCCGTACGGTCGTCCTCGCCACCCCGGCGACGGTCGCGCACCGCGTCGCCGTCGACCTGGACCCGGACATCCGTGAGGCCCTGTCAAAGGTGGCCTACGGGCCGTACGTCAGCGCCGCGTTCCTGTCGAACGAGACCGGGCGGCAGCGGTGGGACGACGCGTACGCCATCGCCACCCCGAAGCGGTCCTTCAACGTGGCGCTCAACATGTCCAACATCGTCCGCGGCCACGAGCGGGAACGGCAGCCCGGCAGCAGCCTGATGACCTTCTCCCCCGGCTCCCTCGCCCGCGGCCTGCTGGATCACGACGACGACACCGTCCGCCGCATCTACCTCGACGACCTCGACCAGGTCCTGCCCGGATTCGCCGACCACGTCGTCGAGGCCGAGGTGCAGCGCTTCCCGACGGGCGCCCCGTACTGCTTCCCCGGCCGCGCCGAACTCCAGCCCGCGCTCACCCGCCGCGGCGGCCGGGTGTTCCTGGCCGGTGACTACCTCGGCACGCTCTACACCGAGACGGCCATCTCCTCCGGCCTGTCCGCCGCGACCGAGATCCGCAGCATCCTCGCCACCGACCGGCAGACGGCCCGCCGCACCCTCAGCTCCGCCGCCTGAAGCCCAGCCCACCAGCTTCCCTGCCCATCCCACCAACTTTTCCTCGCAGCCCTCCAACTTTCCTTCCCAGCCCACCAACTTCCCTTTAAATCAAAGGAGTTACCCCATGGCTTCGCACCTCAACGGCATCCTCACGGCCCTCGCCACCCCCTTCTCGCCGGACGGCGCGATCGACGAGAAGCTGCTGCGGCGGCTCGTGGACCGGAGCGTGAACGGCGGGGTCGACGGCGTCGTCGCCTGCGGCTCCACCGGCGAGTTCGCGGCCATGACCGGGGACGAGCGGCGCCTGCTCGTCGAGACCGTCATCGACCAGACCGCGGGCCGTGTCCCCGTCATCGCGCAGACGGGCGCCGTCTCCACCCGCGAGGCCGTCGCGCTCTCGCGGCACGCCGAGGATGCCGGGGCCGACGTCCTGATGGTCGTCACCCCGTACTACGAGCCGCTGACCCTGGACGAGACGCTGCGCTACCTGCGTACGGTCGCCGACTCCGTGCAGATCCCGGTCATGCTCTACAACCTCCCGGGCGCCACCGGCGTCAACCTCGACCCGGACACGGTCGGCGCGCTCGCCCGCAAGCACCGGAACATCCGCTACATCAAGGACACCACCGGCGACATGACGCAGGCCGGGAAGCTGATCCACCACCACGGCGACGTCATCTCCACGTTCATCGGCTGGGACGCCCTGCTGCTCGCCGCAGTCTCCGAGGGCGCGGCCGGTGTGATGGCCGGTACGGCGAACGTCATGCCCGCCCAACTCGTCGCCGTGCACCGGGCCTTGACGGCGGGCGACCTGGCCGGGGCGCGCGAGCTGTGGGCGCGGATCTACCCGCTGATGGACACCCTGATGTCGGCCGCTTTCATCCCCGCCGTGAAGGCCGCCCTGGAGGAGATCGGCCTGCCGGTCGGCGGGCCGCGCGAGCCGCTGCTGCCGGTGGACGCGGAGACGCGTACGCGGATCGCTGCGGCGCTGGAGGACCTGCCCGAGCTGACGGCCGCCCGGTAACGCGGGGACCGGTCACCGACCCAACTGGCCCACGACGTAAGGAAGTCACCCCATGACCGCACCCGTCCGCCGCCCCGCCGACCCGGCTCCCCTCCTCCGGGAGGGCGACCTGCCGCCGGCCCGCCACTACATCGACGGCGCCTTCATCGACGGCGCCTTCGTCGACGGCCCCTTCGTCGACGGCGCCTTCCCGGACGCGCGGCACGAGCAGTTCACCGACATCGTCGACCCGTGCACGGAGGAGGTCATCGCCCGCGTCCCCGAGGGCGGCGCCGCCGACGTCGACCGGGCGGTGCGGGCCGCGCTCGCCGCGCAGGAGCAGTGGGCCCGCGTGGTGCCGTCCGACCGCTCCGCGCTGCTGCACCGGATCGCCGACCGGCTCGCCGAGCACAAAGACGTCCTCGTACGCCTGGAGACGGCGAACGCGGGCAAGCCGCTGGCCGTCGCCCGTGACGACGTCGACGGCACCATCGACACGTTCCGCTTCATGGCGGGCGCCCTGCGCGCGACCACGTCCATGGCCGCCGGGGAGTACGCCGCCGGCCATCTGTCGGTGATCCTGCGCGAGCCGCTGGGGGTCGTCGGGGTCGTCACGCCGTGGAACTACCCGCTGATGATGGCCGCCTGGAAACTCGCGCCGTCGCTCGCGGCGGGCAACAGCGTGGTCATCAAGCCGTCCGAGCAGACGCCGCTGACGACGCTGAAGTTCGCGGAGCTGGTCGGCGACCTGCTGCCCCCCGGTGTCGTGAACGTCGTGACGGGGCTCGGTCCGACGGTCGGGCACCGGCTCGCCGAGCACCCGGACATCGCGCTGGTCGCCCTGACCGGTTCGGTCGGCAGCGGCCGCGCCGTGGCCCGTACCGCCGCGGACACGCTGAAGCGGGTGCACCTGGAGCTGGGCGGCAAGGCCCCGGTGGTGATCTTCGAGGACGCCGACCTGAAGGCCGCAGCCGCGTCCCTGCGCACCGCCGGTTACTGGAACTCCGGGCAGGAGTGCGGCGCCGGCTGCCGGGTCCTGGTGCACGCCGGCGTCGCGGACCGGTTCGTGGCCGAACTCGTCCGCGAGGTCGGCGAGATCGTCGTCGGCGACCCGCGCGCGGGCGAGGAGGTGGAGATGGGCTCGCTGGTGTCGAAGGCGCACTACGACCGGGTGCTCGCGCACCTGGAGCGGGCCGTCGCCAAGGGCGCCCGCGCGGTGGCCGGCGGCGGCGCGCTCGACGGGCCCGGCTGGTTCGTCGCCCCGACCGTGCTCACGGACGTGCCCGAGGGTGCGGAGATCGCCCGCGAGGAGGTCTTCGGTCCGGTCGTCACCGTGGAGACCTTCACCGACGAGGACGAGGCGGTGCGCCGCGCCAACGACGTGCCCTTCGGCCTCGCCGCCTCGGTGTGGACGGAGAGCGCCCGCCGCAGCCACCGCGTCGCGGGCCGCCTGGACTTCGGCACGGTGTGGGTCAACGCCCACCTCACGCTCGCCAACGAGGTCCCCTGGGGCGGCTTCAAGGGCTCCGGCTACGGCCGCGACCTGTCCCTGTACGCCCTCGACGACTACTCCCGTACGAAGCATGTGATGCACCACCACGGGCGGTGAACCCCCACCCGCCCGCCGAAAGGCCGGCGGCGGCGTCGGGCTGCCCTCCGTACTCAGCCGCGATAACTCTCCAGCAACCGCAGCCACACCTCACTCACCGTCGGGTACGCCGGCACCGCGTGCCAGAGGCGTTCCACCGGGACCTCGCCCGCGATCGCGATCGTGGCCGCCTGGAGCATCTCGCTCGCGCCCGGGCCGGCGAAGGTCGCGCCGAGGAGGGTTTCGCGGTCCAGGTCGACGACGATGCGGGCCCGGCCCGTGTAACCGTCGGCGTAGAGGGCGGCGCCGGCCACCGACGCCATGTCGTAGTCGACGGCGCGGATCCGGTGGCCGGCCGCCTCGGCCTCGGCGGCGGAGAGGCCGACCGCGGCGACCTCCGGGTCCGTGAAGACGACCTGGGGTACGGCGGCGTGGTCCGCGGTGGCCGCGTGGGCGCCCCAGCGGTCGGTCTCCAGGATCGGCGTGCCGGACGCGCGGGCGGCGATCGCGGCGCCGGCGATGCGGGCCTGGTACTTGCCCTGGTGGGTGAGGAGCGCGCGGTGGTTGACGTCGCCGACCCCGTACAGCCAGCTGCTGCCCTCCACCCGGCAGCTGTCGTCCACGCTCAGCCACGAGCCGTCGGCGAGGCCCACCGATGCGAGGCCGATGCCGTCCGTGCGCGGAGCGCGGCCGGTGGCGAAGAGGACCTCGTCGGCCTCGACCTTCGAGCCGTCGTCGAGGGTGAGCGTGACGGTGTCGCCGTCGCGGGACACCGAGGTGACGGAGACGCCGGTACGCACCTCCGCGCCCGCCTCGCGCAGCGCGTCCGCGACCAGCTCGCCGGCGAACGGCTCCATCCTGGGCAGCAGGCCCTCGCCGCGTACGAGCATCGTGACCTGCGCGCCGAGGCCCTGCCAGGCCGTGGCCATCTCGGTGCCGACGACGCCGCCGCCGACCACCGCGAGCCGCGCGGGCACGGCGTGCGCGCTGGTCGCCTCGCGGCTGGTCCAGGCGCGGGCGCCGGGCAGTCCCGGCAGGTCGGGCAGGGCGGCGCGGCTGCCGGTGCAGACGGCGACCGCGTGCCGGGCCTTCAGGGTGTGGTGCTCGCCCTCGGCGGACGTGACCTTGACCTGCTTCGGGCCGTCGAGCCTGCCCTCGCCGCGGTAGAGGCGCACGCCGATGGAGTCGAGCCAGCCCACCTGGCCGTCGTCCTTCCAGTTGCTCGTGAACGCGTCGCGGTGGGCGAGGACCGCGGGCGCGTCGAGGGGGACCTGCACCGCCTGGCGCAGGCCCGGCACGCGGCGGGAGTCCGCGCGCGCGATGACGGGGCGCAGCAGTGCCTTGCTCGGCATGCACGCCCAGTAGGAGCATTCGCCGCCGACGAGTTCGCTCTCCACGATCGCGGTGCTGAGGCCCGCCGCGCGGGTGCGCTCGGCGACGTTCTCGCCGACCGGGCCCGCGCCCAGGACGACGACGTCGTACTCGGTGGCTGCTGTTGCGTGTGGCTGTCCCATGGAGGCCAGTCTTCCCGCATGTGTGCGCGCGGGCCACAGGGGCAGGGGCATCGGTGTCCCGCGTTCCGGGGGCCCGCGGGCCCAGGAATAGGGAGCTGACCCGCGCCGTTGTGCGGGCAGTACGACGCATCCGACCGCGAAGAGGTAGGTCAACTTGAGCACCCGGGAACTCACCAAGGAGAACTTCGACGAGATCGTCACGGAGCACGATTTCGTCCTCATCGACTTCTGGGCGTCCTGGTGCGGTCCTTGCCGCCAGTTCGGCCCGGTCTACGAGGGTGCGTCCGAGCGTCACCCGGACCTCGTCTTCGGCAAGGTCGACACCGAGGCGCAGCCGGAGCTCGCGCAGGCCTTCGGCATCCAGTCGATCCCGACGCTGGCGATCATCCGGGACAAGGTCGCGATCTTCGCGCAGCCCGGTGCGCTGCCCGAGGACGCCCTGGAGGACGTGATCGGCCAGGCCAGGAACATCGACATGGACGAGGTGCGCCAGCAGATCGCCCAGGAACAGGCCAAGGAGGCTCAGCAGGGCCAGCCGGGCCAGCAGGGCGGGCCGGGCCAGCCGGGGCAGCAGCCCGAGGCGTGAGCCGTCGTACGAGTGCCGGGTCGGGGGACATGCTCCGGGCCCGGCACTCGTGCGTTCGGGACGCGATCGGCAGCAGAACGGATGGGAACGGCTCAGAACGGGTACGTCGCCGCGTCCCCCCGCACCGTTGTCCAGCGCAGCTCGGTGAACGCCTCCACGTTGGCCTCGCCGCCGAACCGCGCACCGGTGCCGGAGGCCGCGATGCCGCCGAAGGGCGCGACGGCCTCGTCGTTGACCGTCTGGTCGTTGATGTGCGCGATGCCGGTCGGGATGCCGTCGGCGAGGGCCAGGCCGCGGGCGGTGTCGCGGGTGACGATGCCGAGGGAGAGGCCGTACGGGCTCGCGGCGGCGAGGGCGGCGGCCTCGTCCTCGGTGCGGAAGGCGCGTACGGGCGCGACCGGCCCGAAGACCTCCTCACGGTATGCGGGCGTGTCGTCGCAGACGTCGGCGAGGACCGTCGGCCGGTAGCACAGGCCGACGTGGCTGCCGCCCGCGGCGAGCCGGGCGCCGCTCGCGGTGGAGGCCTCCACCAGGCCGTGCACCTTGGCGAGTTGGCCGGAGTCGATGAGCGGGCCGAGGTGCACGGGGTCGCGGTGCGGGTCGCCGACGGCGAGCGAGTCGGCCTTGGCGGCGAGGCGTTCCACGTACGCGTCGTAGAGCGAGGCGTGCACGAGGTGGCGGCCTGTCGTCATGCAGATCTGGCCCTGGTGGAAGAAGGAGCCCCAGGCGGCGGTGGAGATGACCGCGTCCAGGTCGGCGTCGGCGAGGACGACGAGGGCCGAGTTTCCGCCCAACTCCAGGTGGGCGCGCTTGAGATGGCGGCCCGCGGCCTCACCGACGGCACGTCCGGCGGCGGTCGAGCCGGTGAAGGAGATGACGGGCACGCGCGGGTCCGCGACCAGCGCCTGCCCGGCCGCGGCACCGCCGGGCAGTACGTGCAGCAGGCCCTCCGGCAGCCCGGCCGCGGCGAACACCGCGCCGAGCGCGAGGCCGCCGCAGACCGCGGTGCGCGGGTCGGGCTTCAGGAGGACGGCGTTGCCGAGGGCCAGGGCGGGGGCGACGGAGCGGATGGAGAGGATCAGCGGGGCGTTGAACGGGGCGATCACGCCGGTCACGCCGACCGGGACGCGCCGCGTGTACGAGAGCCGGGGCGCCTCGCTGGGCAGCACCTGGCCGGTGGGGCGTGAGGCGAGGGCGGCGGCCTCGTAGCACTCCTGGGCGGCGACGTGCAGCTCGAAGCCGGCCTTGCCGGGGACCGATCCGGACTCACGGACCAGCCACTCGCGGAGCTCGTCGGCATGCTCGGTGAACAGGTCGCCGGCCCGGCGCAGCACGGCGGCCCGCTCGAAGTGGGGCGTGGCGGCCCAGGCGCGCTGCGCGGCCTGCGCGGCCTCGGCGGCCGCCGTGACGTCGTCGCCGTCGGCGAGGTCGAGCGTCCCGAGGTCCTCGCCCGTCGCCGGTTCCGTGACGGTGTGCGCGCCGCCGCGCAGCGGGTGGGGCTGCCAGGTCTTCGGGTCGAGCAGGGGCATGCCGGGTCTCCGTTCGACGTCGACGCTCTGCGTGCAACAAGTTGGTTCAGGATGCAACATCCTAACCATGGGGTACGGGAGTCAAGCCCTGCGCCCGCCTGCCGAGCAGCGCTCAACTCCCGTACGACCAAGGGGAGTTGCCGGGCCACGTCCCGGTTGGCGGCGCGGCGGCGGGCTCAGGTGGACTCCCTGGGCACGGCCTCGGTTCCGAGGAGCGGGTGCACCTCGGGGGCACCGGCGGGGTCGCGGACCGCCCGGTCGACGAGCTCCGCGAGCCGTTGCCCCGAGGGCAGCTCCATCCGGACGGTGCTCAGGCGGGGCCGCAGGAGACGGCCGAGCAGCAGGTCGTCGGCGCCCATGACGGCGGTCTCGCCGGGCACGTCGACGCCCGCGTCCTGCAGGGCGCGGAGCAGCAGCATCGCGTACTCGTCGTTGTACGCGAAGACCGAGTCGAGCCCCAACTGCCGCCAGCGCGCGACGAGTTCGGCCGCCGACGGTTCGTCGTAGCCGAGTTCCAGGGGGACGACACGGGCGTCCGCGCGGGTCTCGGTGGCGGCACGGAGGCCCGCGAGGCGGGGCGCGGAGAAGGTCTCGTAGCCGGGTTCGCGCGGCACGACCACGCCGATGCGGGTGCGCCCCCGGTCGAGGAGGTGCGCGCCCGCGCACCGGCCGACGGCGCGCTGGTCCATGAGCAGCGCGTGCGCCCCCTCCACGCGCTGCGGACCGAGGGTCACGACGGCCTTCGCGCCGGAGCGCTTGAGCACATGCACGCCGCGCGGGGTGAGCGTGCCGTCTCCGGGTGCGAGAACGGCGACCGGCCGCAGCTCGGCCCAGGCGCGGGCCGCTTCGTCGCCGCTCATGCCGAGGCTGCCGAACTGCACGACCGTGTAGTCGAGCCGGCGCAGCGCCCACTGGAGTTCGTTGAAGACATGACTGTAGAGGGCGCCCATGGGCATGGTCGGCGTGGGCATGAGCACCATCCGGCTGTGCCCGGCGCGCAGGCTGCGGGCAGCGGCGTGCGGCACGTAGCCCAGCTCGTCGGCGGCCTCCTGGACGCGCTGCCGGGTCGGCTCGCTGATCCGTACGGCGGTGGCGTTGTTCAGGACGTACGAGACGGTGGCCCGCGAGACGCCGGCGAGGCGGGCGACGTCGGCACTGGTCGGCACGGGCGCGGCGGCGCCCGGCGCGGCACCTCGCGCCCCCGGCTGCGCTGTCGCCTGCTGGGGTGCCGACTGCTGGGCTGCCGACTGCTGGGCTGCCGACTGTCGTGTCGGTGACGGCCGCGTTGCTGGTGACTGCTGCTCCGGTATCTGCGCCATGACGCCCGCATCCTCGCAGACGGCGCCCGGACGCCACGGGCCGGTACCCCGTACCCCCGGTCACCCTGCCGCGACCTGCGCCGACACGCCGTCCGGCCCGGTCCGCCCCAACTCCCGGCCACGCATACCGATTTCCGTCCGGCACCGCTACGGTTCGTGCGTACTGACGAGTACGAGCAACGAGTACGAGCAGACGAGTGCGAGCAGACGAGTACGAGCAGCGGAGAGGTTCCCCCCCCCACACATGAGCCACGCGAGCCACGCAAACCCGCCGAGTCAGCGGAGTCAGCGGAGTCAGCCGAGTCAGCCGGACCAGGCGAGCCACGCGAGTCCCCCGCCGCCCTGCCGCTCCGCGGGCCTCGCGGGCAGCGCGCGGGCGCTGGCCGACGGGGACGTGTCGTCGCGGGAGCTGGTCGAGCGCGCGCTGGCCCGGATCGAGGCCACCCAGCCGACGCTGAACGCCTTCCGTCTGCTGCGCTCCGAGGCCGCGCTCGCCGAGGCCGAGGACGCCGACGCCCGGCTCGCCGCGGGCGAGCGCCTGCCGCTGCTCGGCGTGCCGGTCGCGGTCAAGGACGACATGGACGTGGCGGGCACCCCGACGGCCTTCGGCTGCGGCGGCGACTTCCCGGCCAAGGCGGCGGACGCGGAGGCGGTACGGCGGCTGCGCGCGGCGGGTGCGGTGATCGTCGGCAAGGCCAACGCGTGCGAGCTGGGGCAGTGGCCGTTCACCGAGGGGCCCGCGTTCGGCGACACCCGCAACCCGTGGAACACCCGGCACACACCCGGCGGTTCGTCCGGCGGCTCGGCGGCGGCGGTGGCCGCGGGCCTCGTACCGGCGGCGCTCGGCTCGGACGGCGCGGGCTCGGTGCGCATCCCCGCGGCCTGGACGCATCTGGTCGGCATCAAGCCGCAGCGCGGCCGCATCTCCACCTGGCCGGAACCGGAGGCGTTCCAGGGGATCACCGTCAACGGCCCGCTGGCCAGGACCGTCGGGGACGCGGCGTTGCTCCTCGACTGCGCGAGCGGCGGCCACGAGGGCGACCTGCACCGGCCGCCCGCGCTGCGCCTGAGCGACGCGGTCGGCCGCGACCCGGGCCGGCTGCGTATCGCCCTGTCGACCCGGATGCCGTTCACGGCCACCCCGAAGAGGCTGGAGCCGGTCGTCCGGGCGGCGGTGCACGCGCTCGCCGAGCGGCTGGCCGCCCTGGGCCACGAGGTCGAGGAGGCGGATCCGGCGTACGGCCCGATCGGGCTGACCTTCGTGCCGCGCGCGACGGCCGGGATCGCCGAGTGGGCCGACCGCGTGCCGGACCGGGCGCTGCTCGACCCGCGCACCCGGGATGCGGCCCGGCTCGGCCGCGCGCTCGGCGGGGCGCCGCTGCGCTGGGCCCGGCGCGCCGAGGCCACGCTGCACCGCCGGGTCGGCGCGGTGTTCCGCCGCTACGACGTGGTGCTCGCGCCGACCACCGCCACTCCGGCGCCCCGCGTCGGCACCCTCGCGGCGATGAACGGCGTTGCCACGGACCGGGCGATGATCGCGGCGTGCCCGTACGCCTGGCCCTGGAACGTCCTCGGCTGGCCCGGCGTCAACGTCCCCGCGGGCTTCGCCCCCGGCCGCCTGCCGCTCGGCGCGCAGCTCCTCGGCCCGGCGCACAGCGAACCCCTGCTCGTCTCGCTCGCCTCCCAACTGGAGGACGACCAGCGGTGGTTCGAGCGGTGGCCGGGGGCTGTGGGGGCCGAGGCGGCAGGCTGACGAAGGCGAACGTCGCTTTCGGTGTGGGCCGAAAGTTCTTCTCCACGAGGCGGGACGGCTGGCAACGTCATCACCGGAAGTCGACCGACCCAGTACCTCTCGGGGGAACCATGTTCACCAGCACCCGCACCGTCAGGACAGCACTCATCGGCGTGGCAGGCGCCGCACTGCTCGCCACCGGAGCAACGGCCACCGCCTCCGCCCGGCCCGCACCCGACACGACCACCGCCGTCGCGGCCGCCAAGAAGCGGGTCAGCTCCGCCGAGTCGGAGAGCTGGGGCTACGGCAAGGTCAAGTGGACGTACATCAAGGGGCACCGCGGCACGTTCGCCAACATCGACTCGTACGCGAAGGACAAGAGCTGCGACAGCAAGGAGGTCTACGTCCAGCTGCACGCCAGGACCACCGACGGCACGACGTACAAGGTGAATCTGGCGCAGGACGACTGGTGCACCAACGGCGGCGACTCGTACAACAACCGGACGTGGAAGATCGGCAAGAACGTGAAGTGGGCACGCGCCGTCGTGTGCAAGAACGAGTGGGGGCCCAACAACACCTGCAAGGCGGGCAACAAGCAGTACTACCCCTGGTGATCCGCACACGGCGGATGTGCCGCGGCCCGGGCGCGAGTCGGCGCGCGCCCGGGCCGCGGCGCGTCCGCGTTCGGTCCGGGCAACGGGGGACGGAGGACGGGGCGACGAGGCGACGAGGCGACGAGGCGACGGGGCGACGAGGCGACGAGGCGACGGGCCCAGCCCCCCGTCAGCGGCCCCCCACGTAATCCGCCAACGCCTCGCCCGTAAGCGTCGCCCCCTGCGCGACCAGGTCCGCCGGTGTGCCCTCGAAGATCACCTTGCCGCCGTCGTGGCCCGCGCCGGGGCCGAGGTCGATGATCCAGTCGGCGTGGGCCATGACCGCCGGGTGATGCTCGATGACGATGACCGACTTGCCGGAGTCGACCAGGCGGTCGAGGAGGGCGAGGAGTTGTTCCACGTCGGCGAGGTGGAGGCCGGTCGTGGGCTCGTCCAGGATGTAGACGCCGCCCTTGTCCGCCATGTGCGTGGCCAGCTTGACGCGTTGGCGCTCGCCGCCGGAGAGCGTGGTGAGGGGCTGGCCGAGGGTGAGGTAGCCGAGGCCGACGTCGGCGAGGCGTTCCAGGATCTTGTGCGCGGCGGGGATGCGGGCCTCGCCGGAGGCGAAGAACTCCTCGGCCTGGGCGACCGACATCCTCAGGACCTCGCTGATGTCGCGGCCGCCGAAGCGGTACTCCAGGACCGAGGCCTGGAAACGCCTGCCCTCGCACTCCTCGCACGGCGTGGACACCCCGGCCATCATCGCCAGGTCGGTGTAGATGACGCCCGCGCCGTTGCAAGTCGGGCACGCACCCTCGGAGTTGGCGCTGAACAGCGCGGGCTTCACGCCGTTGGCCTTGGCGAAGGCCTTGCGGATGGGCTCCAGGAGACCGGTGTACGTGGCGGGGTTGCTGCGCCGCGAGCCGCGGATCGGGGTCTGGTCGACGGACACCACGTTCGCGGAGGCCGGGACGGAGCCGTGGATCAGCGAGCTCTTGCCGGAACCGGCGACTCCGGTGACGACGCAGAGCACACCAAGCGGCACGTCCACGTCGACCTTGCGCAGGTTGTGCTCGGTGGCCCCGCGGATCTCCAGCGCCCCGTCCGCCTTGCGCACCGTGTCCTTGACCGCCGCCCGGTCGTCCAGATGGCGCCCGGTGACGGTGGAACCGGCGCGCAGGCCGTCCACGGTGCCCTCGAAGCAGACCGTGCCGCCCTCCGAACCGGCGCCGGGGCCGAGGTCGACCACGTGGTCGGCGATCGCGATGGTCTGCGGCTTGTGCTCGACGACGAGGACCGTGTTGCCCTTGTCGCGGAGGCGGAGCAGCAGGTCGTTCATGCGGCGGATGTCATGCGGGTGCAGTCCGATCGTGGGCTCGTCGAAGACGTACGTGACGTCGGTGAGCGAGGAGCCGAGGTGCCGGATCATCTTGACGCGCTGCGCCTCGCCGCCGGAGAGGGTGCCGGAGGGCCGGTCGAGGGAGAGATAGCCGAGCCCGATCTCCACGAACGAGTCGAGGTTCTGCTGCAGCGCCTCGATCAGCGGTGCGACGGAGGGCTCCTTGATGCCGCGCACCCACTCGGCGAGGTCGCGGATCTCCATCGCGCAGACGTCGGCGATGCTCTTCCGCTTGTACTTGGAGGCGCGGACGGCCTCGCTGAGGCGGGTGCCGTCGCACTCGGGGCAGGTGGTGAAGGTGACGGCGCGCTCCACGAAGGCCCGGATGTGCGGCTGCATCGACTCCTTGTCCTTGGACAGGAACGACTTCTGGATCTTGGGGATCAGACCTTCGTACGTGAGGTTGACGCCGTTGACCTTGACCTTGACCGGCGCCCCGTACAGGAAGGCCTGCAGCTCCTTCTTGGTGTACTGGGCGATCGGCTTGTCCGGGTCGACGAAGCCGGACTGGGCGTAGACCTGCACGGTCCACTGGCTGTCGGACTTCCAGCCGGGGATGGTGAAGGCGCCCTCGGCGAGCGACTTGGAGTCGTCGTACAGCTGCGTGAGGTCGATGTCGGAGACCGCGCCGCGGCCCTCGCAGCGGGTGCACATGCCGCCGGTGCGGCTGAAGGTGACCTTCTCCGTCCTGGTCTTGCCCGCGCCCTTGTCCACCCGGAGGCCGCCGCTGGCGGAGACGGACGCGGTGTTGAAGGAGTACGCGCCGGGCGGGCCGACGTGCGGCTTGGCGAGGCGGCTGAAGAGGATGCGGAGCATCGCGTTGGCGTCGGTGGCCGTGCCGACGGTGGAGCGCGGGTCGGAGCCCATGCGCTGCTGGTCGACGATGATCGCGGTGGTGAGGCCGTCGAGGACGTCCACCTCGGGGCGGGCGAGGGTCGGCATGAAGCCCTGGACGAAGCTGCTGTACGTCTCGTTGATCAGCCGCTGGGACTCGGCGGCGATGGTGTCGAAGACCAGGGAGCTCTTGCCGGACCCGGAGACGCCCGTGAACACCGTGAGGCGGCGCTTGGGGATCTCGATGCTGACGTCCTTGAGGTTGTTCTCGCGCGCGCCGTGCACCCGGATCAGGTCGTGGCGGTCGGCCGCGTGCAGCTCGGTCTTTGCCATGGTTCTCGTGTCTCCGTCCGTCCGCGGCGCCGCCTGCGCGACCCGGCTCCTCATGGCAGTCACATTAGAGGCGGGGCGCGGCCCGTGCTTCTCCGATCCTGACCGGAGGGCCCCCGTCCGCAGCGGGCCTCGGGCGCGGGCCTGCCCGTCCCCGTCGGAACGCGCGACCGTGATCGCCGTACGCCGCCGTTACGTCGTAAAGTGACCACCGCTCATCTTCGAACCACCGCCCGCATGCTCCGAGTTGGGCAGAACCGGACGGCCGTCGTACGCGTCGTGACCTTCGGTGTGCGCGCCGTGCACACCGCTGACGCAGACGGGCGGCCACGGCACCGGGCCGGACGACCAAGGGGATCAGACCGCGATGACGAGTGCGACCGGCGGGGGCGACGACAACGTCGAGGGCGGTATCAAGCCACTCACCACGGCCGATCCGGCCCACATCGGCCCCTATCAGCTGCTCGGCCGGCTCGGCGCGGGCGGCATGGGGCGGGTGTACCTGGCGCGGGCCGGGAGCGGCCGTACGGTCGCGGTGAAGGTGGTGCACGAGGAGCACGTCGAGGACGGCCAGTTCCGGGCGCGGTTCCGGCGTGAGATCGGCGCGGCCCGCAAGGTCGGCGCCCGCCACACCGCGCCCGTCCTGGACTCCGACCCGGACGCCCGGCTCCCCTGGGTCGCCACGGGGTACGTGCCCGGGCTCTCCCTGGAGCAGGTGGTACGGGGCCATGGCCCGCTTCCCGCGCAGGCCGTGCACGCGCTCGGCGACGGCATGCTGCGCGCCCTGGAGGACATCCACGGCGCCGGGATCGTGCACCGGGACCTCAAGCCGTCCAACGTGATGCTGACCGTGGACGGGCCGCGCGTCATCGACTTCGGCATCGCCCGTGCCGTACAGACCGACGTCGAGTCGATGCTGACCAGCACCGGCATGGTGATCGGCTCGCCGGGCTTCATGGCGCCGGAGCAGATCCTGGGCGAGGGCTCCGGCCCGAAGTGCGACGTGTTCGCGCTGGGCTGCCTGCTGATGTACGCGGCCACGGGCGTGCTGCCGTTCGGCCACGGGGCCAGTAACCAGCACGCCGTGATGTACCGGATCGTCGAGGGCGAGCCGAAGCTCGGGCGGCTGAAGGACGAGCGGCTGCGTGCCCTCGTCGCCCGCTGCCTGACGAAGGACGTCGCCGAACGGCCCGATGTGGCCGCGCTGTTGGCGGACGAGGAGCGGCGCGCGGCGGTGCCGTCCGGTACGGAGCTGCCGGGCGCGGTCGTCACGCATCTCGCGCAGCAGGCGGCCCGGCTCCTGGACGCGGAGGTCGCCACCCCGGCCCGCGAGGAGCCCGCGGCCGGGGCACCGCCCGTCGACCGGGAGACGGCCCCGCCGCCCGTCGACCGGGAGACGGCCCACCTCGGCGGACCGAAGGCGGAGGCGGACGCCGGGGCCGAGGCCGGGGCCGAGGCCGGGGCCGAGGCCGGGGCCGGGGCCGAGGCCGGGGCCGGGGCCGGGGCCGGGGCCGATTCCAGGCCCTCGGGCGCGGCCGGGCCTGAGCCGAAGGCCGAGGCCGGCCCGGTGGGTCGGCGCGAGGAGGAGCGCGGGCGGGGGCGCCGTCTCCGGACGCTCGCCCTGTCGGTGCTCGCGGTCCTCGCGCTGGGCGGCGGCAGCCTTGCCCTGCTCCAGCCCTTCGGCGGCTCCGACGACAACGCGGCACCCCCGAAGGGCGGCCCGGCGGCCTCCTCGGGGCCCGACTCGCCGTCCGGGCCCAGCAGTTCACCGTCGGGGGAGGACAAGGACGAGAGTGACGAGGGTAAGGACGAGGACAAGGGCGGCAAGGACGGCGGCGGCTCCGGCGACGGCGGCAAGGGCTCGGCCGACTCCGCGGGCGCCTCCGGCCAGGGCTCCGCGGGCTCCGCGGGCGGCGCGGCGGACGACGGTGCGGGCGAAGGCGGCGCCGGCTCCGGAACGTCCACGGGCAGTGACTCCGGGTCGGGGGACGACGGCGGCTCCGGCTCGTCCGACGGCTCCGGTGGCGGCAGCGGAGGCGAAGGTGGAGGCGGAGGTGCGGTGCCCGAGTTCTTCGTCGACACTTGGAGGTACGCCGAGTCCCTCGACTACAACGGCCAGCCCGACACCGTCACGATCCACGCGAGCGGCTCGGTGCGCATGGTCGAGGAAGTGAACGGCAAGGCGTGCGTGTACACGGCGAAGGTGACGTCCAAGTCCAACCAGAACACCCGGATCGACATCGGCACGGCGACGCTGACCAGCAGTGGCGCCCCGTACTCCTGCTACAAGACCCTGGACCCGTCGTACTTCGCTGTGAACGGAAGCGGGATCCAGCGCGGCTCAGGCGCCCCGAACACCAACGGCTACGACTACAAGCGCGCCTGAACGCCGGGCCGCGCCACCTCCAACAGACCGGCAACAGCGGCCGGCCGCCGCCGGGGCGCCCTTGTGCGGACCGGCGCGAGGGTCTTGGGTGGACGGGTGCGTCTTCCGGGGCGGCGTCCGTACGCCCGCGTGCGCGCCCGCTCACGGAGGTCACCCCCAAGGCCCCAAGGCCCCAAGGGCCCGACGCCCCGACGCCTTCGAACAGGAGGAACCGGCCATGAGTGAGGCCGACTGTACGGAGCACGACACGCTGGTGTCCGAGGACGAGGTGGAGGCGCTCGTCCACGGCATCTGCTTCAAGACCGGACCGCCCCGAAGAGTGGGCGTGGAACTGGAGTGGCTCGTCCACGAGGTGCACGCCCCCCGACGCCCCGTACCCCCCGAACGGTCCGCGGCGGCCGCCGCCGCACTGCGCGCCCTGCCCCTGCGTTCGGCCCTGACGGTCGAACCCGGCGGCCAGCTGGAGCTGAGCTCGCTGCCCGCCGCATCGCTGACGGAGTGCGTCGCCTCCGTCTCCGCCGACCTCCGCCTCGCCCGCAGCGAACTGGACGCCCTGGGGCTCGGCCTCTCCGGACTCGGCCAGGACCCCTGGCACCCGCCGCGCCGCCTCCTCGACGACGCCCGCTACATCGCGATGGAGCGGTACTTCGACCGCACCGGTCCTGCCGGGCGGGCCATGATGTGCTCGACGGCCTCGGTGCAGGTCTGCCTCGACGCCGGGTACGAGGAACCGGGCCCCCTCGGGCACGGGCGGCGCTGGCGCCTGGCCCATCTGCTCGGCGCGGTCCTGGTCGCCGCGTTCGCCAACTCCCCGCTCGACCGGGGCCGTCCGACGGGCTGGCGGTCCACCCGGCAGGCGGTGTGGGCGGCGATCGAGCCGGGCCGCAGCGCCGCTCCCCTGGAGGCCGCCGAGCCGCGCGACGCGTGGGTGCGGCACGCCCTGGACGCGCCGGTGATGTGCGTCCGTACGCCCGAGGGGCCGTGGTTGGTGCCGGAGCGGGTCAGCTTCCGGGACTGGCTGCGCGGCGGCGCGCTGCCCCGGCCGCCGACCCGCGCCGACCTCGACTACCACTTGACGACGCTGTTCCCGCCGGTCAGGCCGCGCGGCCATCTGGAGCTGCGCATGATCGACGCGCAGCCCGGCCGGGACGGCTGGCTCGTACCGCTCGCCGTGACCGAGGCGCTGTTCGAGGACCCGCAGGCCGCGGAGCGGGCGTACCGCACCGTGAAACCGCTGGCCGAACGGGCCGCGGGCGAGGACGGCGCGGCCGCCCCGCGCAGCCCGCTGTGGCTGGACGCCGCCCGGCACGGCCTCGCCGACCCGGAGCTGCGCGAGGCCGCCGAGGACTGTTTCGCCGCCGCCCTGGAGGCGCTGCCCCGGCGCGGCGCACCGGACGCGGTCGTGGACGCCGTCGGCGCGTTCGCGGAGCGCCATGTCGCGCGGGGCCGCTGCCCGGCCGACGACCTGCTCGACGAAGTGACCGGGAGGACACCTTGAACACCCCCATGGACCCGCCCGACGAGGAGGCGCTGCGCACCGCCGCCCGCGCCGCCCTGACCACCGCGCGGGACCGCACCCGGCTGCTCACCACCTGCGTGGACGAGGCCGAACTGACCGCACAGCACTCGCCGTTGATGTCGCCCCTCGTGTGGGACCTCGCGCACATCGGCAACCAGGAGGAGCAGTGGCTGCTTCGCGCCGTCGCCGGGCGCGAGGCGATGCGGCCGGAGATCGACTCGGTGTACGACGCGTTCGAACACCCGCGCGCGGAGCGCCCCTCGCTGCCGCTGCTTCCGCCGGACGAGGCACACCGGTACGCGGCGGAGGTGCGCGGCCGGGCCCTGGACGTCCTGGACACCAGCGCGCTGCGCGGCTCGGCGCTGGTGGACGCGGCGTTCGCGTTCGGCATGATCGCGCAGCACGAGCAGCAGCACGACGAGACGATGCTGATCACGCACCAGCTCCGCAAGGGCCCGGCCGCGCTCACGGCCCCCGACCCGGAGCCGGTGCGGCAGCCACCCGCGGCCCGTGAGGTCCTGGTCCCCGGCGGCCCGTTCACCATGGGCACGTCGACCGAGCCGTGGGCCCTGGACAACGAGCGCCCGGCGCACCGCCGCGAGGTGGCCGCGTACTGGATCGACACGACGCCGGTGACGTGCGGCGCGTATCTGGAGTTCCTGGCGGACGGCGGGTACGACGAGCCGCGCTGGTGGGACCCGGCGGGATGGGCGCACGTGCGCGAGCACGGTCTCGTGGCGCCGCTGTTCTGGCGGCGCGAGGGCGGGCAGTGGCTGCGCCGCCGCTTCGGGGTGACGGAGCCGGTGCCGCCCGACGAGCCGGTGCTGCACGTGAGTTGGTACGAGGCGGACGCGTACGCCCGCTGGGCGGGGCGCCGGCTTCCCACCGAGGCCGAGTGGGAGAAGGCCGCCCGGCACGACCCGTCCGCCGACCGCTCCCGCCGCTACCCGTGGGGCGACGCAGACCCGGCCCCGGACCACGCCAACCTCGGCCAGCGCCACCTCCGCCCGGCCCCGGCGGGCGCGTACGAGGCGGGCCAGTCACCTTTGGGCGTACGGCAGTTGATCGGCGACGTGTGGGAGTGGACGGCGAGCGACTTCCTGCCCTACCCGGGGTTCGCGGCGTTCCCGTACCGCGAGTACTCGGAGGTGTTCTTCGGCGGCGACCACAAGGTGCTGCGCGGCGGCTCGTTCGCCGTGGACCGGGTGGCGTGCCGGGGCACGTTCCGCAACTGGGACCATCCGGTGCGGCGGCAGATCTTCTCCGGCTTCCGCACGGCGCGGGACGCGCGCGTGGACGAGGCGGCCGGGACGGCCGGGGCGGTGGTGCGCTGATGTGCCGTCACCTCGCCTGCCTGGGCCCGCCGGAACCCCTCGGCGAACTCCTCGTACGTCCGCCGCACAGCCTCTACGTGCAGTCCTGGGCGCCGCGCCGGCAGCGGCACGGGACAGTCAACGCCGACGGGTTCGGGGTGGGCTGGTACGCGGACGGAGATCCGGTGCCGGCCCGGTACCGGCGTGCCGGGCCCGTGTGGGGCGACGAGTCCTTCGCGGACCTGGTGCGGGTGGTGCGCAGCGGCGCGTTCCTCGCGGCGGTGCGGGACGCGACGCGCGCGGGCGCGGACGGGGAGGCCGCGGCGGCCCCGTTCGCGTACGGGCCGTGGCTGTTCAGCCACAACGGGATGGTGGCGGGCTGGCCCGACTCCCTTGCGGAGCAAGCCCGTTGCCTGCCCGCCGAGGAACTGCTCGCCCTGGAGGCGCGCTGCGACTCGGCGCTCGTGTGGGCGCTGCTGCTGCACCGGCTGCGGTCGGGCGACGCACTGCCGCAGGCACTGGCGGACACCGTCACGGAGGTCGCGGCCGCCGCGCCGCGCTCGCGCCTCAACCTGCTGGTGACGGACGGCACCGAGATCGCCGCGACGGCCTGGGGCGACAGCCTCTGGTACCGGCACGAGCCGGCCGGCGGCCGTACGGTCGTCGCCTCCGAGCCCTACGACGACGCGCCCGAGTGGTGCGAGGCGCCCGACCGGACGCTGCTGACCGCGAGCCGCACCGAAGTACTGCTGACCCCGCTGAAGGACCCGGAGCCGAAGGAGCCGATGGCGTGAGCACGCTGCAGTTCACCCGCACCCTGCCCGAGGACGCCACCGGCGCCGCACTGCGCGCCGACGTCCTCACCGGCCTGACCGCCTCGCCGAAGACGCTGCCGCCGAAGTGGTTCTACGACGCGCGCGGCAGCGAGCTGTTCGACGAGATCACGACCCTGCCGGAGTACTACCCGACCCGCGCCGAGCGGGAGATCCTGCTGACCCGCGCGGAGGAGATCGCGGCCGCCACCGGGGCCCGTACCCTGATCGAGCTGGGCTCCGGCTCGTCCGACAAGACCCGCCATCTCCTGGACTCCCTGGCCGAGTTGGCGATGTACGTGCCGGTCGACGTCAGCGAGAGCGCGCTGCGGCAGGCCGCCGAGGCGCTGCGCGCGGAGCACCCGGGCCTTGCCGTGCACGCCCTGATCGCCGACTTCACCGCCCCGCTCGCCCTGCCCGCCACGCCGGGGCCGCGCCTGGTGGCGTTCCTCGGCGGCACCCTCGGCAACCTGCTGCCCGCGGAGCGCGCGGCGTTCCTCGCGTCGGTACGGGCGCTCCTCTCGCCGGGCGACGCGCTGCTGCTCGGCACCGACCTCGTGAAGGACGAGGGGACGCTGGTGGCGGCGTACGACGACGCGGCGGGGGTGACGGCGGAGTTCAACAAGAACGTCCTGAACGTCATCGACCGCGAGCTGGGCGCCGACTTCGACCCGGACGCGTTCACGCACGTGGCCCGCTGGGACCCGCGGGAGGAGTGGATCGAGATGCGGCTGCGGGCCCGCACCGACCTCTCCGTGAAGATCCCCGCCCTGGAGCTCGCGGTGGACTTCGCGGCGGGCGAGGAGCTGCGCACGGAGGTCTCGGCGAAGTTCCGGGAGGCCGGTGTGCGGGCCGAGCTGCTTGCGGCGGGCCTGACGCCGGCGCACTGGTGGACGGACGACGCGGGCCGGTTCGCGCTGTCGCTGTCGCGGGTGGCGTGAGGGGGCGGCCCCGCCGTACGCGTGCTGCACTGGACGTATGACGTATCACGCGATCGTCGTCGCCGATGTGCAGGGGACGATCACGCAGTGGAGCGACGGCGCGGAGCGGCTGTTCGGCCACTCCGCGCCGGATGCCGTGGGCCGCACCCTCGACCTGCTGGTCCCCGAGCGGCTGCGCGAGGCGCACTGGGCGGGGTTCCGGCGCGCCATGGCCCACCCGGAGATCAAGGACATGGCGGCCGACCTGCCGGTCCACTGCGCCGACGGCGCGGAACGGCTGTTCGCGGGGCGGCTGTTGGTGCTGTGCGACGGGCTCGGGGCGGCGCTGGGTGCGATGGGGATCTACGCGAGCGAGGGGAGCACGGGGGTACGGCCGTTCGGCTGACTTGTCCCGGCATCGTCCCAGGGCCGGGCCGCCCTCGGCCCGCCGTCGCCTCGCGGCCCGTCGCCCCCTGGGGCACGGTGGTGAAGTCATCACGCGTGTGACCAAGCGAAAGGAGTGCGGCCGCCATGTCCGACCACACGTACCGGGTCTCCGAGATCGTCGGCACCTCGCAGGAGGGCGTCGACCAGGCCATCCGCAACGGCATCGCCCGCGCCGCACAGACGGTGCGCGGCCTCGACTGGTTCGAGGTGACCCAGGTCCGCGGCCATATCGTCGACGGTCAGATCGAGCACTACCAGGTCGGCCTCAAGGTCGGCTTCCGCATGGAGGAGGCGGAGGGCTGACCTTCCCCTCGAACGCCGGACAGGCTGCGCGGGGCTGTGACATGTGTGGCTGAGAAAACCAGCCCGTCCGGCGCTTGAGGACGAGCCCGCAGGGCGACCGAGGGTGCCCGAGCCAACGGTGCGGGACCGCAACCCCGCCTCAGCCCTGCCTCAAGCCTCAGCCCCGCCTCCCCCGCCTCACGTCCGCCTCCCCCGCCTCACGTCCGCCCCTCCCGCCTCACGTCCGCCCCTCCCGCTCCTGCGCATCCTTCAGCTCCGCCGACGGGTCCGCCCACGCGGCCCGTACGACCCGGAAGCCCGCCTGCCGCGCGGCCTCGCAGACCAGCTCGTCGTCGTCGACCAACACCCGCACCTCGCGGGCGCGGGCCAGCCGGCGCAGCACGTCCAGCTTGGTGTGCCGGGCCGGCCTGCGGTCGCTGTCGCGCCGCATCCAGATGCGCCCGGCGGGCAGCCCGTGCCGCTCCAGCCAGGCCTCGGTGTCGGCGCGGCAGCGCTCGGGCCGGCCCGTCAGGTACTGGATCTCGCACTGCTCGGCGTGCGTACGGACCAGGGCGATGCCCTCGGCGAGCGGCGGGTCGTCCGGCGCGGCCGCGAAGAAGCCGCTCCAGTCGCGCGGCCTGCCCTCCAGGAAGTGCTGGCGGTGCGCGGTGCCGGCGAGGGTGTTGTCGACGTCGAACACGGCGACCGGGCGGGGTGCGTGGTCCATCCGGCCAGCGTAACGAGCCCTTCGGGAAGCAGGCGCAGGCGTCCCGCGTTGTACGGGCCGTGACCTCACCGACCCCGACCTCGACCCCGACCCCGACCTCGACCTCGGCCCCGACCTCGACCCCGGCCTCCGTACTCGCCAGGACCCGGTTCTCCGTACTCGACCGCTCCCGCACCCTGCAGGGCCAGGGCGCGCCCGCCGCGCTCCGCGCCACCGGGGCGTTCGCGCATGGGTATCCGAGCATCACAGCGCCGGGTTCAAGCCGTCCGACTGGGCCGACGAGCCGTACGTGATCATCGCCGGCACCGTCGCCGTGGCCGCCGACAGGGCGTCGGCGCGCCGGCTGCTGATCCCCGAGGCCTGGTCGATGGCGTACTCCCGCACCCACGGCGTCTTCCCGCCGCTCGCCCCGGCCGAGGAGATCGAGGCACGCGACATGACTCCGAAGGAGCGGGAGTTCTACGAGCAGGGCATCGCCGGGCAACTGCACGGCACCGAGGACGAGGTGGCCGCCGGGCTCGACGAGGTGATCGTGGCGAGCGGCGCGGACGAGGTGCTGGTGACGACGTCCACGTACGACCGGGACGGGATGCTGGACTCGTACCGCCGCCTGGCCCGGCTCGCGGGACTGTCCGGCTGACTGCGGCTGTGGCCCTTGCGGCCCCCTGGTGCTGCTGGCCGGTGGTGCTGCTGGCCGGTGGGCTGCGGCGGTGGCGGTCCTCGATGCAGTGACGTCGGGCACGCCCTAGAATTGCGGAGTTTGTCCCCGACGCTCCCGACGCTCCCGACGCCCCCACGCCCCCGCCCCCGACCCCGCGGAGCCCCCCGTGACGATCACCTCCCCCGAGCACGACCCGTACGTCCGCGTCCGCGGTGCCCGTGAGCACAATCTGCGGGGCGTGGACGTGGACGTGCCACGGGACGTGCTCGTGGCGTTCACCGGGGTCTCCGGGTCCGGGAAGTCCTCGCTCGCGTTCGGGACGATCTACGCGGAGGCGCAGCGGCGGTACTTCGAGTCGGTCGCGCCGTACGCGCGCCGCCTCATCCACCAGGTGGGCGTGCCGAAGGTGGGCGAGATCAGCGGGCTTCCGCCGGCGGTCTCGCTCGAACAGCGGCGCTCCGCGCCGACCTCGCGGTCCTCGGTGGGCACGGTGACGACGCTCTCCAACTCGCTGCGGATGCTGTTCTCCCGCGCGGGCGACTACCCCCAGGGCGCCGAACGCCTCGACTCCGACGCGTTCTCCCCGAACACGGCCGCGGGCGCCTGCCCGGACTGCCACGGCCTGGGCCTGGTGCACCGTACGACGGAGGCGCTGCTCGTGCCCGACCCGGCCGTGTCGATCCGGGAGGGCGCGATCGCGGCGTGGCCGGGCGCCTGGCAGGGCAAGAACCTGCGGGACGTTGTTGACGCGCTCGGGTACGACGTGGACCGGCCGTGGCGGGAGCTCGCGCAGGCGGACCGGGACTGGATCCTGTTCACCGACGAGCAGCCGGTGGTCACCGTGCACCCGGTACGGGACGCGGGCCGCATCCAACGCCCGTACCAGGGCACGTACATGAGCGCCCGGCGGTACGTGCTGAAGACCTTCGCGGACTCCAGGAGCCAGACGCTGCGGGCCAGGGCCGAGCGGTTCCTTCAGAGCACGCCGTGCCCGGGGTGCGCGGGGCGGCGGCTGCGGCCCGAGGCGCTGGCGGTGACGTTCGCGGGGCGCACGATCGCGGATCTCGCCGCGCTGCCGCTGACGGCCCTCGCCGCGCTGCTGCGGGCGGCGGACGGCGACGAGGCGGCCCGTCTCCTCACCGAGGACCTGCTCGCCCGGATCGAGGTCATCACCGAACTCGGCCTGGGATACCTGGGGTTGGACCGCTCCACACCCTCACTGTCGGCGGGCGAACTCCAACGCCTGCGCCTGGCCACGCAGTTGAGGTCGGGCCTGTTCGGGGTGGTGTACGTCCTGGACGAGCCGTCGGCGGGCCTGCACCCGGCGGACACGGAGGCGCTGCTCACGGTCCTGGAGCGGCTGAAGGCGGCGGGCAACTCGGTGTTCGTGGTCGAGCACCATCTCGATGTGGTCCGCCACGCCGACTGGCTGGTCGATGTGGGCCCGCGCGCCGGCGAGCACGGCGGCCGGGTGCTGCACAGCGGGACGGTGGCCGACCTGGCGCGGGTCGAGGAGTCGGCGACGCGGCGGTTCCTGTTCGAGCCGTCGCGGGCCGGTACGCGGGCGGTGCGCGAGCCGGACGGCTGGCTGAAGCTGTCCGGGGTGACGCGGCACAACCTGCGGGACGTGGACGCGGAGTTCCCGCTCGCCACGTTCACCGCGGTCACGGGCGTCTCCGGCTCGGGCAAGTCGACGCTGGTGAGCCAGGAACTGCCGCTCGCCGCCGAGGAGTTGACGTCCGTACGCCGCGTGGTCCAGGTCGACCAGCGGCCGATCGGCCGTACGCCGCGCTCCAACCTGGCGACGTACACGGGCCTCTTCGACGCCGTACGGAAGCTGTTCGCGGAGACAACGGAGGCGCGGGCGCGCGGGTACCGGGTCGGCCGGTTCTCCTTCAACGTGGCCGGCGGGCGCTGCGAGACCTGCCAGGGCGAGGGCTTCGTCTCGGTGGAGCTGCTGTTCCTGCCCAGTACGTACGCGCCCTGCCCGGACTGCGGAGGCGCCCGCTACAACGCCGAGACGCTGGAGGTCACGTATCGCGGCCGGACGATCGCGGAGGTCCTCGACTTGACCGTGGAGGCGGCGGCGGAGTTCTTCGCGGACGTGCCGGCGGCGGCGCGCAGCCTGGCCACTCTCCTGGACGTGGGCCTGGGCTATCTGCGGCTCGGCCAGCCCGCGACGGAGCTGTCCGGCGGCGAGGCGCAGCGCATCAAGCTGGCCGGCGAGCTCCAGCGGGTGCAGCGCGGCCACACCCTGTACGTGCTCGACGAGCCGACCACCGGCCTGCACCCGGCCGACGCGGAGGTCCTGATGCGGCAGCTGCACGGCCTGGTGGACGCGGGCAACACGGTGGTGGTCGTCGAGCACGACATGGCGGTGGTGGCGGACGCGGACTGGGTGATCGACCTGGGGCCCGGCGGCGGCGACGCGGGCGGCCGGATCGTCGCGGCGGGGCCGCCCGCGGAGGTCGCGCGGGCGGCGGGGAGCCGGACGGGTCCTTATCTGGCGGCGGCGCTGTCCGCGGAGGCTACGCCTTTGGCGGTGCCACGAACTGCACATCGAGGTTGATCCTGACGACCTCGCCGAGCAGTCCCGGCGCGAAGTCCAGGCCGTACTCGCTGCGCCGGATCTCCCCGGTCGCCTCGAACCCGGCGTGCGTGGAACCGTCGACCGGGGACTCCACGACGCCGCCGAACTCCACGGCGAAGGTGACCGGCCGGGTCACGTCGCCGATGGTGAGGTCCCCGGCGAGCGTCCAGTCCGCGCCCGCGCCCTCGATGCGGGTCGAGCGGAACGTCATGGTGGGCCGTTGGGCCACGTCCAGCAGGTCGGAGGCGCGGACGTGCGCGTCCCGGTCGGCGTTGCCGGTGTCGACGGAGTCGAGGGCGACGGTTGCGGTGACGGAGCTCTCGGCCGGCGTCTCGCCGACGACGAGCGCGGCGTCCAGGCGGTTGAAACGGCCGCGGACCTTGGCGATGCCGAGGTGGCGGATGGTGAAGCCGACGGCGGAGTGGAAGGGGTCGAAGGCCCAGTTGCCGGCGGGCAGGGGCAGTACGGGAGCGGTGGTCTGCGAAGTCATGCCGCAACCCTGCGCGGCGTGCGGGCCCGGAGGAAGGCCGGGCGAAGGCTGGTAGGGCTCAGGCCGGTAGTGGCCGGGCTGGTAGGGCTCAGGCCGGTAGTGGCCAGGCCGGTAGTGGCCAGGCTGGTAGTGGCCAGGCTGGTAGTGGCAGGGCCACCCTGAGCGCGGGGCGCGACCGTACGATCGACGAGTGAGCGAGAACGAACTGGGCGCGTATCTGCGCAGTCTCCGCGAGTCCGTGACGCCCGCCGACGTGGGCCTGCCCGCGGGGCCGCGCCGCCGCACGCCCGGCCTGCGCCGCGCCGAGCTGGCGATGCTCGCCGGGATCAGCGTCGAGTACCTGGCCCGCCTTGAGCAGGGCCGCGACCGCCACCCGTCCGCGCAGGTCCTCGCCTCGATCTGCGACGCGCTGCAGCTGCCGCTGGAGTCCCGGGCCCAGCTGCGGCACCTGCTGAAGGCCGAGGAGGGGCACTACCTGTGCGGGGCGGCGCCGATGCCGGCCCGCGAGGTGCGCCCGACGGTCCGCGCGCTCCTCGACCGCCTCGAACCGACGCCGGCCGTCGTACGGAACCTCCTCGGCGAGGCCGTCGCGTACACGGAGGCGTACGCCCGCCTGATGGGCCCCGTCGGCGCCCTGGACGAGGACCCGCCGAGCCTCATCCGCTACGTGTTCACGGACCCCCGCGCGCGGGCCGCCTACCCGGACTGGAACCACGCCGCCGACGAGCAAGTGGCCGCGCTGCACTACGACTTGAGCCGTCGGGACCCGTATGTCGCGGAGCTGGTCGAGGAGTTGACGATCACGGCGGGCACCCCGTTCACCGACCGCATCAAGGCCCCGTCCCGCCTCCCCTCCCCCACGGGCGTCACCCGCTTCGTCCACCCGGAGGTGGGCGACCTCCGCCTCGCCTACGAGACGCTGTCCCTCCCGGAGGCGGACGGCCAGCACGTCCTGATCCACCTCCCGGCGGACGCGGCGACGGGCCGGGCCCTGGACCGGTTGCAGGGGCTCAGGCCGGGCGGGTTGCGGGCGGTGGGGGACTGAGGGCGCGGCCCGGGGAACTGCGCGACCAGCCACGACGGCGCTGCAGCCGCAAGGTGAGGAGGGGAAGGGAGGGAAAGACGCACGCCGTCAGCCCCGCGAGACCTTCCGATTAGCGCGCAGCCACTCCTTGTTCATCGCCGTGATCGACGGGAGCGGGATGCCCTTCGGGCAGGCCGTGGCGCATTCGCCGGTGAGGGTGCAGCCGCCGAAGCCCTCCGCGTCCATCTGGCCGACCATGTCGAGCACGCGGGTCTCGCGCTCGGGACCGCCCTGCGGGAGGACGTTCAGGTGGTTGACCTTGGCCGAGGTGAACAGCATCGCCGAGCCGTTCGGGCAGGCCGCGACACAGGCGCCGCAGCCGATGCACTCGGCGTGCTCGAAGGCCGAGTCCGCGTCGGCCTTCGGGACCGGGGTCGCGTGGGCCTCGGGGGCCGAGCCGGTGGGGGCCGAGACGTAGCCGCCGGCCTGGATGATGCGGTCGAAGGCCGAGCGGTCCACGACCAGATCCTTGACGACCGGGAACGCGGAGGCCCGCCAGGGTTCGATGTCGATCGTGTCGCCGTCGCGGAAGGAGCGCATGTGCAACTGGCAGGTGGTCGTGCGCTCGGGTCCATGGGCGTCGCCGTTGATCACCAACGAGCAGGCGCCGCAGATCCCTTCGCGGCAGTCGTGGTCGAAGGCGACCGGGTCCTCGCCCTTGAGGATCAGTTCCTCGTTCAACGTGTCCAGCATCTCCAAGAAGGACATGTCGGACGAGATGCCGTCGACCTCGTACGTGGACATGGTGCCGTCGGCGTCGGCGTTGCGCTGCCGCCAGACGCGCAGGTTGAGCTTCATCAGGCGTAGCTCCGTTGCGTGGGGTGGACGTACTCGAAGACCAGGTCTTCCTTGTGGAGGGTCGGGGCGGCGCCCGTGCCCGTGAACTCCCAGGCGGCCGCGTACGAGAACTCCTCGTCGCGGCGTTCGGCCTCGCCGTCGGCCGTCTGGGACTCCTCGCGGAAGTGGCCGCCGCAGGACTCGGCGCGGTGCAGGGCGTCGAGGCACATGAGCTCGGCGAGCTCCAGGTAGTCGACGATGCGGTTGGCCTTCTCCAGGGACTGGTTGAACTCCTCGCCGACCCCGGGGACCTTGATGCGGCGCCAGAACTCGTCCCGGATCTGCGGGATGCGGTCGAGCGCCTTGCGCAGCCCTTCCTCGGTGCGGGCCATGCCGCAGAACTCCCACATGACCTCGCCGAGTTCGCGGTGGAAGGAGTCCGGGGTGCGGTCCCCGTCGACGGCCAGGAGGCGGGCGAGACGGTCCTCGGTCTCCTCAAGCACCTCGCGTACGACGGGGTGCTGAGCGTCGACCTCGCTCTCCAGCGGGTTGCGCGCGAGGTAGTCGTTGATGGTGGAGGGGAGGACGAAGTAGCCGTCGGCCAGACCCTGCATCAACGCGCTGGCGCCCAGACGGTTCGCGCCGTGGTCGGAGAAGTTGGCCTCGCCGACGGCGAAGAGGCCGGGGACGGTGGTCTGCAGGTCGTAGTCGACCCACAGGCCGCCCATCGTGTAGTGCACGGCCGGGTAGATCCGCATGGGCACCTGGTACGGATCCTCGTCGGTGATCCGCTGGTACATGTCGAAGAGGTTGCCGTACTTCGCCTCGACCGCCTTGCGGCCCATGCGCTTGATGGCGTCGGCGAAGTCCAGGTAGACGCCCTGCCCGCCGGGTCCGACGCCCCTGCCCTCGTCGCAGACGTTCTTCGCGGCGCGGGAGGCGATGTCGCGGGGCACGAGGTTGCCGAAGGAGGGGTAGATGCGCTCCAGGTAGTAGTCGCGCTCGTCCTCGGGGATCTTGTGCGCCGGCCGGTCGTCATCCTTGGCCTTCGGCACCCAAATGCGGCCGTCGTTGCGCAGCGACTCGCTCATCAGGGTCAGCTTCGACTGGTGGTCGCCGGTGCGCGGGATGCAGGTGGGGTGGATCTGCGTGAAGCAGGGGTTGGCGAAGTAGGCGCCGCGGCGATGGGCCCGCCAGACCGCCGTCGCGTTGGAGTTCATGGCGTTGGTGGAGAGGTAGAAGACGTTGCCGTAGCCGCCGCTCGCGAGCACCACCGCGTCCGCGAAGTACGTCTCGATCTTGCCGGTGATCAGGTCGCGGGCGACGATCCCGCGGGCCCGCCCGTCGACGACGATCACGTCCAGCATCTCCGTACGGGGATGCAGCTCGACGTTGCCCGCGGCGATCTGCCGGGACAGTGCCTGGTAGGCGCCGAGCAGCAGCTGCTGGCCGGTCTGGCCGCGGGCGTAGAACGTACGGGAGACCTGCACGCCGCCGAAGGAGCGGGTGTCGAGCAGTCCGCCGTACTCACGGGCGAACGGCACGCCCTGCGCGACGCACTGGTCGATGATCTCGACGGAGATCTGCGCGAGCCGGTGCACGTTCGACTCGCGGGCGCGGAAGTCGCCGCCCTTGACGGTGTCGTAGAACAGCCGGTGGACCGAGTCGCCGTCGTTGCGGTAGTTCTTCGCGGCGTTGATGCCGCCCTGCGCGGCGATGGAGTGGGCGCGGCGCGGCGAGTCCTGGTAGCAGAACTGGACGACGTGGTAGCCCTGTTCGGCGAGCGTCGCGCCCGCGGAGCCGCCCGCGAGACCGGTGCCGACGACGATCACGGTGTGCTTGCGGCGGTTGGCCGGGTTGACCAGCTTGGCCTCGAAGCGGCGGGTGTCCCAGCGCTCGGCGATCGGCCCGGTGGGCGCCTTGGCGTCGACGACCGGCTCGCCGGTGGCGTAGTCGGCGTAGGAACCGTAGGAGCCGGAGGAACCGTAGGAATCAGGGGTCTTCATTCAGCTCACCACTCCGGTCATGACGGCGACGGGTACGGACACGAAGCCCAAGGTCAGGAGCAGTGCGAGCCCGCCCGCAACGGTCTTCAGGGCGCGGTCACGGGCGGCGCTGCCGACGCCGAGGGTCTGGGCGGCGCTCCAGAATCCGTGCCGGACATGGAAGCCGAGGGCGACCGTCGCGACGAGGTAGATGACGTTGCCGTACCAGGTGGAGAAGGTCGCGACGACGTTCTGGTAGGCCTCGCCGTGCACCGCGTGCTCGTTGACGGTGAGGGTGGTCAGGTCGAGCAGGTGCCAGACGATGAACAGGCCGAGGATGATGCCGCCCCAGCGCATCGTGCGGGTGGCGTAGCTCGCGCGCTTCCTCTTGTGCACGTACTTGGTCGGCCGCGCCTTGATGTCCCGACGGCTCAGCTGGTACGCGGAGACCGCGTGCGCCACGACCGCCAGGACCAGGACGATGCGGACCAGCCAGAGCGTCCACTCGTAGTGCATGAAGGGCTCGCCCACGGTGCGCAGCCAGTGCGCGTACCCGTTGAACTCGTCCGTCCCGAAGAAGATCTTGAGGTTGCCCAGCATGTGGACGACCAGGTACAGGAGCATGACGAGGCCGCTCACGGCCATCACCGTCTTCTTGCCGACGGTCGAGTCCCAGAAGCCGGGTGTCTTCGACGGCCGTCGGTCCGTCCGCGTTGCCCGCGTTGCCAGAGCCATGACTCAAGACGCTAAGGGCCCAAGGTCCCAGAGGTCCAAGATCTTGTACGGCTCATCTCGATAGCCGATGACTATCAACCGCGTACGCTGGTGCTTATGCAGTTGCAGCAGCTCCAATACTTCGTCGCGGTGGCCGAGACCCGGCACTTCACACGGGCCGCCGAGCAGGTGCACGTGGCGCAGCCCTCGCTGTCCCAGCAGATCCGGTCCCTGGAGCGGGAGTTGGGCGCGGAGCTGTTCAGCCGGGCGCGGGGCAACATCGCGCTGACGGACGCGGGCGAGACGCTCCTCCCCCTCGCCCGGCGGATTCTCGCGGACGCGGACACGGCCCGGCAGGAGGTGCAGGAGCTGGGCCGCCTTGAGCGCGGGCGGGTCCGGCTCGGCGCGACGCCCTCGCTCTGCACGGGCCTGCTTCCGGACGTGCTCCGCGCCTTCCACGACCGCTATCCGGGCATCCGCCTGCTCATCGAGGAGGGCGGCTCCCACGATCTCGTACGCGAGCTGGCCCGCGGCGCGCTCGACCTGGCGCTGGTGGTCCTGCCGCTGCCGTCGCCCTCCCCCGCCCTGACGACGCTGGAGCTGCTGCGCGAGGACTTGGTGGTGGTCTCCTCACCGGAGGCTCCGGCGCCGGGGACGCGCGGGCGGTCGGTGCGCGTGTCCGACCTGCAGCGCGAGCGCCTTGTGATGTTCCGGCACGGCTACGACCTGCGGGAACTCACGGTCGCCGCGTGCCGGGCGGCGGGGTTCGAGCCGGACTTCGCGGTGGAGGGCGGGGAGATGGACGCGGTCCTCGGGTTTGTGCGGGCGGGGTTGGGGGTGGCGGTGGTCCCGCGCATGGTCGCTGCGCGGGCGGGCCGGGATCTCCGGGTCACCCCACTGACCCGCCCCGGCCTCCACCGGACGATCGCCCTGGCCCACCGCAGCGATGTGGCTCCGCCTCGGGCGGCACGAGAGCTGCAACGGATGCTTACGGAGGCTTCCGGCGCGGCCGGACTGCCCCGATAGGGGCGCGGGGAACCGCGCGACCAGCCACGGACGGGGGAGGCGGGGGCTTCGCCCCCGGTGGTCAACCCGTCGCGTCGACCAGCGCCAGCGCATGCAACCGATCCGGCGGCCCGGGCCGGGCGTAATACCACCCCTGAGCCGTATCGCAGCCCAGCTCCCGCAACTGCTCCGCCTGCGCCCCCGTCTCCACCCCCTCCACCGTGACCGACAGGTCGAGACTGTGGGCGAGGGAGACGACCCCCTCGACGATCTTCAGGTCCACCGGGTCCACCGGATACCGCTGCATGCCCTGCGTGAACGACCGGTCCAGCTTCAGCACACTCACCGGAAGCCGCCGCAGATTCGCCAGGTTCGAGTACCCCGTACCGAAGTCGTCCAGGGCGATGTCGACCCCCATCTCGGCCAGCCGCCGCAACGGCTTCAGCAGATCGTCGTCGGCGCCGATCAGCGCCGACTCCGTGACCTCAAGACACAGCGCCCCGGGTTCGAGCCCGACCCGCTCCAGGATCTCGACCGTGTCGGACACCAGATGCGGATGGTGCAGCTGCACCGGGGACAGGTTGACGTTGATCCGCAGCGGACCTGCGTCCGCGTGCCGCTGCTGCCAGTCGCGGGCCTGGCGGACCGCCTCCTCCAGGACCCAGCGCCCGAGCGGCACGATGAGCCCCGTGTGCTCGGCGAGCGGAATGAACCGGTCCGGGCCAAGCACCCCGTGCTGCGGATGCGTCCACCGCACCAGCGCCTCCGCCCCGCTCACCGACCCGTCCGCGAGGTGCACCAGCGGCTGGTACTCGATGAAGAACTCCCCGCGCGCCAGGGCCGCCGGCAGGGCGGTGGTCAGTCCGTGCCGCGTGATCGTACGGGCGTCGGCCTCCGGGTCGGCCAGCTCGAAGCGGTTGCCGCCCGCGGACTTGGCCCGGTACATCGTGATGTCCGCGCTGCGCAGCACCTCCGCGGGGCTGCGCTCGCCCGCCGGGCCCTCGACGATGCCGATGGAGCCGCGCACGGTGATCTCGCGGCCCTCGATCCGTACGGGGATCGCGAGCATGGACAGGATGCGCCCCGCAAGGTCGTCCACCTCACGCTCGGTGTCGGGCCCTGTCGTGAGCGCCACGAACTCGTCGCCGCCGAGCCGGGCCACCATCTCGCCGGGCGCGGTCGCGCAGGACTGCAGGCGGTCGGCGACCTCGACGAGGAGCCGGTCCCCGGCGGCGTGGCCGAGGCTGTCGTTGATGGCCTTGAAGCCGTCGAGGTCGAGGTAGCAGAGGCCGAAGCGCCTGCCGTCGCCCGCGGCGAGCGCCTTCTCCAGGCGTTCGAAGAACAGGGTGCGGTTGGGCAGCCCGGTGAGCGCGTCGTGCGTCGCCTCGTACCGCAGGCGCAGGTTGAGCAGGCGCCGCTCGGTGGTGTCCTCCATCAGCGCCAGCTGGTACTGCGGGCGGCCCTCGGCGTCGCGCAGCAGGGAGACGGTGAGGTTGGTCCACAGGACGGTGCCGTCGTGGCGGTAGTACGGCTTCTCCACCCGGTACTCGTCCCGGTCGCCGCGGACCAGCTCCTCGTAAAGCCGCCAGACCTGCGGGGCGTCGTCCGGGTGGGTCCAGTCGCTGATGTTGCGGCCGCGGATCTGGTGCTCCAGGCCGCCGCCGAACATCCGGGTGAGGGTGTCGTTGACCTGGAGGACGGTGCCGTCGAGGTCGGCGATGCCGATGCCGATCGCGGCGCCCTCGAACACGGCGCGGAAGCGGGCCTCGCTGGCGTGCAGGGCCTCGGCGACCGCGTGCCGGGCGTCGAGCGCGGCGCGCGAGATGGCCTCCTGCTCGGCGAGGGTGCGCTCCTTGAGGGCCTGCGCGAAGCCCGCGGCCACGGCGTGCTGCAGCCGCGAACAGCGCGATCTGAGCTCGTCCTTGCTCCGCCGCTCCTCGTCCTGCCCGCAGTACAGGACGAGGTACGCGTCGACCACGTCGAGGGTGCGGCTCAGCGCCTCCGGGTCCGTGCAGTGCGTGCCGACCAGGGCCGCGCCGACCGCCTGGCCCTCGGCCGCGTCAAAGGCCCGCGCGGCGAGCGCGTCCCGCAACCGGCGGGCCAGCGGCACCAGTTGCTGCTCCAGCTCGGCCCGGCTGAGCGAGGTGGCCGTGGCGGGGAAGACCGCACGGCTCCAGATCGTGGCGAACCGGCGCAGTCTTCCCTCGGCCCCGTCCGGCGCCGCGCTCTTCTCGGTCACGCGCCGCGCCCCACACCCGCGTACCCGGAGAACGTGAAGGGGTCCTCCTGCTCCGGGGGCGTCTCGGGCCGCCAGTGCGGCATCTGCACGAGCCCTGGCTCGACCATCTCGTACCCCTCGAAGAAGCGCGCGATCTCGTCGCGCGTGCGCATGACCAGCGGGTTGCGGGTCTTCTCGTAGACCCCGACCGTGCCGGCGGCCTCCTCGCGCGCCGGGACGCCGTCGTACGAGGCGTGCGTGAGGACGAGGAGGCTGCCGGGCGCGAGCGCGTCCCGCAGCTCGGCGACGGCGGCGTACGGGTCGTCCGCGTCCTCGACGAAGTGCAGGATCGCGACGAGGAGCAGCGCCACCGGCTGCTCCAGGTCCAACAGGCCCTTCACCTCCGGGCTGTTGAGGATCTCCTGCGGGCTGCGCAGGTCGGCCGCGAGGACCGTCGCCCCGTCGTTCCCGGCGAGCACGGCGCGGCTGTGCTCGACCGCCACCGGATCGTGATCGACGTAGACGACCTTTGCCCGGGGATTTGCCGCCTGTACCACTTCGTGAACGTTTCCGAACGTGGGAATGCCGGAGCCGATATCGAGGAACTGCGTGATTCCCGATTCGACCGCACATCGTACGGCTCGCCGCATGAAGGCCCGATTGGCCTGCATGATCTTGGGAAGCCCCGGCATGAACTCCATGGCCCTGCGGGCCGCTTCCCGGTCGACCTCGAAATTATGCGATCCGCCCAGGTAGAAGTCGTACATACGGGACACGCTGGGCTTCGAGATGTCGATGCCCGGTGGGGCCCAGGCGGGTCGATCCATCGTGTCTCCAAGGCGTGAGCGAGCCGGTGTTCGAGCCGAGGCTACTGATCGCTCGCCAACAGGTCGAGCAGAACCGGAAATTGCTCGTCCGTTCTCGGTCACCACCTCCGGTGACTGCATCTGCAGCTGCACGTGCACATGGCCGATTGCAGATGCACACGACCGCGCCCCCGCTCCGCCGAACGCGGAGCGGGGGCGGCGGCCCGACGGCTATTCCGGGGCGCCGAGCAGCTTCCCCTCGGGCGAGACGGCGTACCAAGTGCCGCCCACGCCCTGGCCGTTCAGGTCGCCCGGCGCCTTGTCGCCGGCGAAGGTGTAGAGCGGCCAGCAGTCGAGGGTCTGCTGCTGCTTCCCGTCGGGCCGGTCGAACACCGTGAACCCCTTTTTCAGGACACCCTCGGCGTCTGACTCGTCCACCGGCTCGACGACCGGCCAGCGCTCCAGACAGGCCCCGGTGCAGGCGGACTTCATGGGCCAGGCGGAGTCCTTCGTGAAGCGGTAGACAGTCCTGCCGTTCTTGTCGACGACGATCTCGCCGAGCTCGGGGTCCTGGCGGGTGGACATCCCGGGAAGGTCCGCCCCCTTCCCGTCGGCCTCATCGGCGGAACCGCCCTCGGGAGCCGCCGTCGCCTTCTTGCCGTCGGGCGCCGCGGCGTGCCAGGTGCCGCCGACTCCCTGCCCCTTGGCGTCGCCCGGTTTCTCGTCGGCGGCGTAGCGGTACATCGGCCAGCCGGCGACGGTCAGTTGTTCGGTGCCGTCCTCGCGGGTGACCGAGCCGACCAGGGCGGGGTCGACGCCGGGTGCGGCCTTCGCGCCGTCGGCGGCTACCACTGGCCAGGTCTCGGCGCACTCCCCCGCGCAGGCCGATTTCGAGGGCTTCGCGGTGTCCCGGTCGAAGCGGTAGAGGGTGAACCCGGCGCTGTCGGTGAGGACTTCGCCGAACTTCTTGCTCTTCCACACCGCGAGCTGCCCGGCGGGCTTTGCCTCCGCGGCCCCGCTCCCGCCCGCCGCCGAGCCGTACCCGTCGCCGTAACTCCCCTGCGCCGGGGCCGCGTTGCCCGCGGACCGACCGCTCGCGTCCGCGTCCGGCTCCCCCTGACCGCACGCCGCCGTCAGCGTCAACAGGGCCGCGGCCGCCACCGCGACCGACGCGCTCCGCCAGGTGTTCATGGTGGTCAACTCCCGTGCTGGTAGGGGTGGTGCTCGCTCGCTGCTCGCACCCCTGCATACGGAGCCGTGGGCCGCGTTGTTCAACCGGGGGCGCGGTGTCTCCGTACGGCCTTCGTGCGGCCTTCGTGCGGCCTTCGTGCGGCCTTCGTGCGGCCTTCGTGCGGCCTGGTGGTGGCGTTCTCCGTACGGCCTGGGTGCCCGGCGGGTTCCCCCATTCGCCCGACCCCGTTCGCGACCCCCGGGGTGCATACCTAGCGTTTCGAACATCGAGGTGCATCGCCGGTCGCAGCGGAACAGGTCCGCACGCGCTCCTCGGGACCTAAGGATTTGCTCATGCGCGCGATATCCCCCGTATCCGCGGTATCTGCCGTGTCCGCCATGCCTGGCGTATCCGCCGTGTCCGCCGCGTCCGTGGCCGTTCTCACGGCAGGCGCCCTGGTCCTGGCCGCCCCGGCCGCCCATGCGACGGTCGCCGGGGACAACGACAACAACATCACGTCGTTCGGCTTCAGCGTGACGCCGTCGACGGTCGCCGCGGGCGGCCAGGTCACCCTGAAGGTGGACGGCTGCAAAGCGGCCGCGCACGCCACCTCGGGCGTCTTCGACCCGGTCACGATCCGCAAGCACCAAACCGCCACCGCCACCGTCGACTGGGACGCCAAACCGGGCGCCATGTACACCGTCACCTTCGAGTGCAAGGGCGAGACGGGCACCACGGACCTCACCATCGCCAAGGGCGGCGGCCACCACACCGGCGGCAACCAGACCGGCGGCAATCAGACCGGCGGCCGGCAACACAACGTCCAGCGCGGCGTGAACGCGGGCATCGGCGGCACCTTCGGCAAGCTCGACTTCAGCGAACTCGCCCTGGGCGCTGCCCTGATCACGGGCGCACTCGGCTCCGCGTACTACTGGGCGAGGCGCCGCCCGAGCGAGGACGCCGCCGGCGGTCCGGGCACGGACGCCTGACCCCGGACACCGGAAGCCCGCGCCCATGATGCGCCAACTCCCCTACATGCAAGGGCAGGGCACTTCGCCCCCCCGTACCCGCACACGGAACGGCACTTCGTCCCGGGATCCACACCCGGCCCGGGACGAAGTGCCGTCCTGCGCGCCCGCGGGCGCGCGGCTGTGTCAGGCGCGACCGGTCCTGGTCTCGCCGCGGCGCCGCAGCCAGAACACGCCGCCGCCGATGGCCGCGGCGCCCACCAGGGAGCCGCCGATCGCGACGTCGGTCGACGTGGCGCCCATGCTGGAGCTGCCGCCGACGCCGCCGCGCACACCGCCGTGGATGACGGTGAGCGCGGCCTCCCGGGTCACGCTGCCTGCGGCGCCGCAGGTGGCGGTGACGCTGTGGGCGCCGATGTGGGCCTTGCGGCTGATCTTCACGGTGGCGGTGGCCATGTTGCCGCCGCTCGGACGCAGCCGGGTGCGCGGGAAGGCCGACGAGGAGACGTGGTTGTTGTTGCCCCTGGTGCACTCATGGGCGTCGACCGTCACCGTGACGGTTCCGCCGCGCTGGCTCGTGGTGGGCGAGACGGTGATGGCGCTTCCGTCCCAGGCGCTCGCGGACGGTGCTGCGAGCCCGATGATGGCACCGGCGGCGGCCGTGACCGCCAGGGCACGAGAAGTACGCATGAGAACCTCCGCGGGAGAGCGCGCCGAGGAACCGTCCCCGGGCAGGATTGGCGAGATCGCCCTCCCAGACCGACCCTCAGGTGCAGTGCACCGGCCCGCATTTCGGGGCTGGTCCGTCCTGGTGAGGCGACACGCCGGGGCAAACTCCGAATATGACGAGTAGGCGCAGGTCACGGACCGTCAGAAATTCCCTGGGGCCGGAGACTCGGATGGCGCAGGGACCGTTCGGCCGCCACCCGTTCGCCTCCGCGCTGTCGCCCGAATTCTGTCCGGCCCTTAGCGTTCTGCCATGCGTCGTGGACGCGGCAGGACTTGTCGCGTCGAGAGGGGAAATCGAAATGCCTTCGTCCCAGTCCGCCATCGAGGAGGAGCCGCGGAAGAAGCGCGCCCCGTGGGGAGTGATAGCGCTTGTTCTGCTCACCGGACTCGCCTTGATAAGGAATGGCTCCGGTGAATTCACCGTGGGCCCGCCGCAGCCGGCTTCGGCCGCGGCGGCCGAGCGCCGGGTGCACGGCCAGATCAGGGCCGAGGGCCCCGCGCCACTGTCGTTCTCGCTCGCCCAACGGATTAGCATCCCGGCGATCCAGGTGGACGCGCCGATCCAGCCCGTGGGCCTGGACGCGGAGGGGTGGGTGGACGCGCCGCCGCCCCAGGACCCGAATCTGGCGGGCTGGTTCAACGGTTCCGTCTCGCCCGGCGAGAAGGGCACGTCCGTGGTCGTCGGCCATGTCGACAACAACGCGGGTCCCGCGGTTTTCTACGGCCTGGGTTCGCTGTCGAAGGGAAATCACGTCGAGGTCACCCGCAAGGACGGCCGCACCGCCATTTTCGAGGTGTACGGGATCGAGGTGTTCGAGAAGGAGAACTTCCCGGGCACCAGGGTGTACGGCGAGACCGGCGGGGCCGAATTGCGCGTCATCACGTGCGGCGGCGGGTTCACGAAGGAGAACGGCTACGACGGGAATGTGGTGGCGTTCGCCCGGTTGGTGAAAACGATCTGACCCGGGAACTACCAAGGGCCGGTCGGACTCATTTCCTTGAGCCCGACCGGCCCTTGATTCTTGTTCCTCGACCCTTGCCCCTTGACCCTCGCGTGAATGGCTCCCGGAATTCTCACATCAGCGCACGGTTCGGCACCTCGATCCGGTATCCCTCGTCGAGCAGTCGCGGCAGATAGGTCCGCAGGGCCTTCACGGTCTGGGAGCGGTTGCCGCCCGCGTCGTGGGAGAGCACCACGACACCCGGTCCGGCGCCCTGCAGGACGCGGCGGACGATGGTGCGGCTGCCCGGCTCCGTCCAGTCGAGGGTGTCGACGGTCCAGGCCAGGGGCTCCATGCCGAGCTCGGCGCCGATCTCGAAGGCCGAGCGGTTCCAGGCCCCGTACGGCGCGCGGAACCAGAGCGGCGGGCGGCCCACGGTGTCCAGGACGGCCTCGCTGGTCCGCTCGATCTCGTCACGGATGCCGGGGCGCCGCATCAGGGTCAACTGGGGATGTGTGAAGGTGTGGTTGCCGATGAGGTGGCCCTCGTCGGTCATCCGCCGCAGCAGGTCCGGGTTGGACTCGGCCATCTCGCCGCAGACGAAGAACATCGCGCGTACGTCGTGCTTGTGCAGGGTGTCCAGGATGTGCGGGGTGTAGCGGGGGTCTGGGCCGTCGTCGAAGCTGAGGACCATGCCGCGGCCGCGGTCCGCCAGCCGCAGAATCGGCTTGCTGCGTACGGGGGTTCGGCGCACGGCGGCGCGCCGGGGGCCGTAGCCGGTCATGGGCCGGAGCCGGTACGCGGAAGGCTTCCGCGGGCGGGCCGCCTGGGCGCCCGCGGCAGGTTCCGGCGAGGTGGAGGGGCGGGCGGGGGCGCCGGACCGTTCTTCGCCGGCGCAGCCGGCGGTCGCCGCGAGGGCGAAGAGGGCGGCGCCGCGCAGGAGTACACGCCGCCCCGGAAGCATTTCGTCCGTTTTCATGACTTATGCGTCGCACGGCGGTGCCCGTACCCAATCCATCGACACGGTGCCGCGACGGAAAGCACCTGATGAGACCGGCTCGGGGTGCGCAGCGCGCGCTCCCGGGTTAGAGATGGGGCTGATATACGGTCAATTCCCCCTGACCGAGCAGAAGTTGCGGGACGACCGCACCCCCGTTCGGCGGGCCCTCTCCGCCTCCGCGTACCGTGATCATCGCGCACGCCGGCACACGGAAGAGGAGAGCAATGGCCCAGCTCACGCAGGACGTACGGGACCGGATCGCCGGGACCGGGATCTGGTTCGTGGCGTCCACCAACCCGGACGGGTCGCCGCACGTGAGCCCGATGTGGGTCGACCTGGACGGCGACCAGCTCTGGTTCAACACCTCGGTGGGGCGCGTCAAGGAGCGCAACCTGCGCAACGACCCGCGTATCTGCCTCTCCAACGCCGACACGGCCAACCCCTTCGACCGCGTGCAGCTGCACGGCCGCGTCGCCCGGTTCGTCGAGGGCGAGCAGGCCAAGGCGGACATGGACCGGCTCGCGCACAAGTACCTGGGCACGCCCTACGAGTGGCTGCTGCCCGAGGAGAAGCGCATCACCGTGGTCGTCGAGCTTGAGCGGGTCCGGCGGATCGTGGGCGTGGAGCCCTTCGGCACGCCCAAGTAGACCCGCTCAGCGGGGCTCCGGACTGGCCCTAGCCTTTGCGGCATGACGGAACAGCAGTCCCACCAGTTCGAGCGGGGTACGGACGGCCCCAAAGTGATCGTCGTCGGCGTCGACGGCTCCGAGTCGTCGCTGCGCGCGGCCGCGTACGCGGCGGGGCTCGCCCGGCGGCAGCGGGCGCGGCTCGCGATGGTCTATGTGCAGCCGGTGATGGTGGCGGGCGCCGCGCTCGGGGCGCCGGTCGCGGGTACGACGGACGAGGTCGCCGAGTCCCTGATCCAGGAGATCCGGGAGGCCGCCGAGCGGGTGCGGCACATATACGACGTGCGCTGGGAGTTCCACACGTTCCGCGGCGACCCGTACAACGGCCTGGTCGAGGCGGCCGACGAGCTGACCGCCGACGCCGTGGTGGTCGGCGCCTCCGAGCAGGCCGGGCACCGCTTCGTCGGCTCGGTGGCGGTGCGGCTCGTGAAGGCGGGCCGCTGGCCCGTCACAGTGGTGCCGTGACTCCAACGCACCTCTGAGGCGTCCCCCGTCTTCCGTCGGGGCCGCATGTCGGCCATCATGATCGCCCATCACCCACTGGCCGTCCACGACGAGGTGAGGCACATGGCCGGGCTACGCACGGGACAGGGCATTCTGCGCCGCAAGCCGATCGAGCAGATCGAGGAGGGTGCGCCCAGCGAGCAGCTGACCAGGACGCTCGGCCTGTGGCAGCTCACCGCGATCGGCGTCGGCGGCATCATCGGCGCCGGCATCTTCAGCCTCGCGGGCGCCGTCGCCAACGGCACCGCGGGCCCCGCGGTCCTGGTCTCCTTCCTCATCGCGGGCATCGCGAGCGCCGCCGCGGCGTTCTCGTACGCCGAGTTCGCGGGCATGATCCCGAAGGCGGGCTCCGCCTACACGTACGGGTACGCGGTCCTCGGCGAGCTGGCGGGCTGGTTCATCGGCTGGGACCTGCTGCTTGAGTACACGGCGATCGTGGCGGTGGTCGCGATCGGCATCTCCGGCTACTTCGGCTTCCTGGTCGAGTCATTGGGCGCCGAGCTGCCGGCCTGGATGATGGGCGCGCCGGGGACGGGCGACGGGCACCGGATCGACCTGTTCGCGGTGGTCCTGTGCCTGTTCATCGCGTACCTGCTGACCCTCGGCATCAAGAACGCGGCCCGCTTCGAGACGGTGGTCGTGGTCCTGAAGGTGCTCGTGGTGCTCCTGGTGATCGGCGTGGGCTTCTTCCACATCGACACGGCCAACTACAACCCGTTCTTCCCGTACGGGGTGGGCGGTGCGTTCACGGGTGCGGCGACGGTGTTCTTCGCGGTGTTCGGGTACGACGCGATGTCCACGGCGGCCGAGGAGTCCAAGGACTCGCAGCGCCACATGCCGAAGGCGATCGTGTACTCGCTCGCCATCTCGATGGTCCTGTACGTGCTTGCCTGCCTGGTCCTGACCGGCATGCAGAACTACCAGGAGGTCGACAAGGAGAGCGGGTTCTCCACGGCCTTCGAGTCGGTGGGCCTCGGAGGGCTCGCCAACGTGATCGCGGTCGGCGCGATCATCGGCATCCTCACCGTGATGTTCACGTTCATGCTGGGCGTCACCCGCGTGTGGTTCTCGATGAGCCGGGACGGGCTGCTGCCGCACTGGTTCGCCAAGACGCATCCGACGCGGCATGTGCCGACGCGGGTGACGTGGATCGTGGGGGTGCTGTCGGCGGGGATCGCCGGGTTCATGCCGATCGGCGAGGCGGCCGAACTCACCAATATCGGGATCCTGTTGGCGTTCGTGGTGGTGTGCGTCGCGGTGATCGTGCTGCGGTACCGGCAGCCGGACCTGCCGCGCGCCTTCAAGTGCCCCGGCATGCCGGTGGTGCCCGCGATCGGTGTGATCTTCTCGCTGTGGCTGATCACGTTCCTGCAGTGGCAGACGTGGGCCCGGTTCGCGGTCTGGTTCGGCGTCGGCCTGATCGTGTACTTCGCGTACTCGTACCGGAAGTCGAACCTGGCGCGGGAGGAGCGCGAGGGCTGAGCTTCTCCGGCGATTGAGGAACGGGGCCCGGAACCTCCGCCTCCCGGCGTCCACTGCGCGCCGCCCGCCTGTCGTAGACGAAGCGGTCCGGCTGCGTCACGGCGCCGCGAGCCCGGTACGGTGTGGTGCCGTGCGCGCGGGACCGGCGTCGCGCACGGCAACCCGGCGACCACCGTGCGACACCACAGGGACTCCATGACCAGCGGCGAAACCGACGGCATGGTCAAGGGTCCGTAAAACACCTTGCCCGCCGCCCCGTCGAGTAATCGGCTGGTCCCAGCCGTACCGCGGCGCGAGGGCAGGCGGCTCGCCCGTGCACGGCCCCGAAGGCACCGGAGGAGAGCTGAGGAAGGCGATCAGGATGCCGCGAGGAAGCACCAACGGCGCCGACGGCCGTGGCGAGTTGACCGTGCCGATGGCCTGGCTCTACGCCGAGTACATCGCCGACGAACTGCTGCGCACCGGCGACCTGATGCCGCCCACGTCCTTCGAGTACCGGGCGGGCCGGGACGCCCTCGCGCTGACGATCTTCCTCTCCGACGTGGACCGCGAGCTGTCCCGGATCCGCGTCGTCTCCCAGCTGGAGACCTGGCTCTCGCTGACCGCGTACGACCGGGCCTGGGAGGAGTGGGTCGGCGACCGGATGGCCGTACTGGAGGCGGAGGCCCGCGAGTCCGGCGGCGCGGACGCCGACCTGGACCTGGCGCGCGCGGCCTGGCGCTGGCTGGAGGAGACCGAACTGCTCGCCCCGGACCTGGACGCGGCGCTCCTGGAGGGCGGTGCGCGGGACGAGGAGGAGGGCCCGCAGGTGTGGACCCCGGCGTGGCAACTCGGCCTGCCCCTGGGCCACTTGGCGATCCATCTGTTCTGAGGACGGGCCCGCGCGCGTCACTTCAGGAGGCGGGACATCCGGCGGTCCGCGAGCGGCTTGCCGCCCGTCTGGCAGGTCGGGCAGTACTGCAGCGACGAGTCGCTGAACGACACCTCGCGGATCGTGTCCCCGCACACCGGGCAGGGCTCGCCCGTGCGGCCGTGCACGCGGAGCCCGCTCTTCTTCTCGGCCTTCAGGCGCCCCGCGGCCACCCCGCGCGAGCGCTCCACGGCCTCGGCGAGCGTGCTGCGCAGCGCCTCGTAGAGCCCCGTCAGCTCCTCGTCACCGAGACTCCCGGCCGGTTTGTACGGGGACATCCTGGCGGCGTGCAGAATCTCGTCGCTGTACGCGTTGCCGATGCCCGCGATCAGGCTCTGGTCGCGCAACGCGCCCTTGATCCGGCGGCGCTCACCCGCGAGGAGCGCCGCGAGGGCCGCCCTGTCGAAGCCGGGGGCGAGCGGGTCGGGGCCCAGGCGGGCGATGCCGGGGACCTCGGCCGGGTCGGCGACCACGTACACCGCGAGGCGTTTCTGCGTGCCCGCCTCGGTGAGGTCGAAGCCCGAGCCGTCCTCCAGGGCTACGCGCAGTGCGAGCGGGCCCTTGCCGGGGCGGGGCGCGACGTTCGGCAGCCGGTCCTTCCACTGCAGCCAGCCCGCGCGGGCGAGATGGGTGACCAGGTGCGGGCCTTCGGCGGTGGCGAGGTCGAGGAACTTGCCGTGCCGGGCGACCGCGGTGACCTCCCTGCCCTCCAGAGCGCTCAGCGGTGGGTCGTACGTCTTGAGGACGCTGACCGCGACGGGCAGCACGCGCACGATGACGCGGCCCACCAGGTGCTCGGCGAGGAAGTCCCGCAGCGCCTCCACCTCGGGCAGTTCCGGCATGGTCCCTCACCTCCGGTGCACGGTCGGGCCGTCGGTCCCGCGCGGGCACGCTGACCGTCAGTCCCGCGCGGGCACGCTGACCGTCAGTCTCGCGCGGGCACGCTGACCGTCGCTCCCGCGCGGGCACGCTGACCGTCAGTCTCGCGCGGGCACGATGAATTCGCACCAGACGCACTTGCCGCTGCCCCGCGGCTCCACGCCCCACACGTCGGCGAGCCGGTCGACGAGCAGCAGGCCGCGCCCCGACACCCCGTCGTCCCCGGCCTCGCGGCGGCGCGGCAGGGCGCTCGACGTGTCCTCGACCTCGACGCGCAGGCGCCGGTCCGCCGCGGAGAGGACGCGGAGCGTGACGACGGCGGCCCCGTCGGTGTGCATCAGGGCGTTGGTGATCATCTCGTCGGCGACCAGTTCGATCTCGTCGGCCCGCTCCCCCGCGCCCCAGGCCCGGACCGCGGCGCGGATCATGTGGCGGGCGCCGACGAGGGCGTCCGGGTCGTTCGGCGCGACGTGCTCCTTGAGGCGGCCGCCCGAGCGGGGCGCGTCGCTGAGGCGGCGGCGGAGGAGCAGCAGCGCCACGTCGTCCGCGCCGTCCCGGTCCTCCACCGCCTCGCACAGCCGGTCGGCCAGCTCGTCCAGGTCGAGGGGTCCGGCCCAGATCTGCCGGGTGAGGCGCCGCATGCCGTCGTGGAGGTCGGCGCCGGGCTCCTCGACCAGGCCGTCGGTGCACATCAACAGCGTGTAGCCGGGGTCCAGTTCGACGGTCGTGACCGGGTATTCGAGCCGGCCGAACTCCGCGGACAGGCCGAGCGGGAGGCCGCCCTCGACGGGTACGCGGCGGCAGGTCGCGTCGACCCGGCGGACCAGCGGGTCGATGTGCCCGGCCCGTACGAACTGCACGACGCCGGTGGTCAGGTCGCACTGCGCGTACAGGCAGGTGGCGAACCGGTCGGTGTCCAGCTCGTGCAGGAACACCGAGGCGCGGGCCATCACCGTGGACGGGGTGTGCCCCTCGGAGGCGTAGGCGCGCAGCACGATCCGCAGCTGGCCCATGACGGACGCGGCGTGCGTGTCGTGGCCCTGCACGTCGCCGATGACGGCGCCGATCAGGCCGCCGGGCAGCGGGATCAGGTCGTACCAGTCGCCGCCGATGTCCCGGCCGAGCTTCGCGGACCGGTAGCGCACCGCGATGTCGACGCCCGGCACGGCGGGGATGGAGCGGGGCAGCATGGCCTGCTGCAGCCCCTGGGCGAGGTCCTTGTCCTGCTCGTACAGCATCGCGCGGGCCAGGTTCTGTGCGATGCCGCTGCCGAGGGCGACCAGCAGGTTGCGGTCCTCGGCGGTGAAGCCGATCTTGTCGCGGTAGAGCAGGCCGAGCGCGCCGATCGGGCGGGCCTGCGCGATCAGCGGCAGATAGACCGCCGAGGTCACCTCCAGGTGCGAGATGTGCGGCCACAGGATCGGGTACGAGGCGGCGAAGTCCTCGCGGCTCTCGATGAAGAGCGGGCTGAGGGTGCGGACCACCTCGCTCATCGGGTACGGCTCGTCGATGCGCGTGAAGCGGGTGCCGGGCACGAACGCGCCTTGCTGTCCCTCCGCGACCAGGTGGATCCGGCCGCCCTCGACCAGGCCCATGACGAGGCTGGCGGCGCCCAGGCGGGCGAGGCCGTCGTTGTCCGTGAGCACGTCGATGACGTCCTCGACGGTGCGGGCGTACGAGAGGGCCGCGGTGGCGCCCTCGACGACGCCGGTGAGGCGGCGCGTCTCGGCGTCGCGGAGCATCCGTACGCGGGTGTCGCTGAGCTCCTGGGTGGCGTCCCGGACGACGCCGATGATGCGGCGGGGGCGGCCCGAGGCGTCGCGGCGGATGTAGCCCTGGGTGTGCGTCCAGAGCAGGCTGCCGTCGCGGCGGCGGATGCGGAAGTACGTGCCGTAGTTCTCGCTGCCGTTCTTCAGGGCCTGGGCGACGATCGCGTCGAGCCGCCGGCCCTCGCCGGACGGGACGCGGCCGGCCAGGTTCTCGGGGCGGTCGTCGTAGTCCTCGGGCAGGATGTCGAAGACCTCGTGGGCCTTGGCGTCCATGTGCATCAGGCCGGTGTCGAGGTCCCAGTCGAAGGTGCCGAGCTGGTTCAGGGCGAGGATCGGGTCGGGGCGGGCAGGCCAGTCCTGGGGCGGCGCCGGGGCGTCGGCGCCGGCGCTGTGGTCGGCCTGCCGGTCGCCTCCGGTGTGGGCGGCTCCCTGATCGACCATGGAGCCACCTTGTCACCAGTCGGGGCGTTTTTCCTGTCCACGGGGGGTTTGCCTGGCCAGGGGGGTTTGCCTGGCCAGGGGGGTCCTGTCCGCGCGGAGCGGGTGGGGGACGGGTCAGCCGTTGAACGCGTCCGGCTGCGACGGCGACGGGACCGTCTGCCCGTCCGGGTCCCCTCGCCCCTCACTGTCCGCGGGCGGCGGCACGCCCCCGCAAGCCGAGTCCGGGAGGCGCGGGCGGCGTCACAATGGGGCACGTGGAGTGGTTCACGGATTCCGGTTACTGGCTCGCCCGCCTGATCTTCCAGCGGGCCCTCGCCGCCCTGTATCTGGTCGCGTTCCTCACGGCCGCGCTGCAGTTCCGGGCGCTGATCGGGGAGCGCGGGATGCTGCCGGTGCCGCGGTTCGTGGCACGGGTGCCGTGGCGGCGGGCGCCCAGCCTGTTCCAACTGCGCTACTCCGACCGGCTGTTCGCCGTCACCGCGTGGACGGGGGTGCTCTGGTCGGCGGCGCTGCTCGCGGGGGTGGACGGTCTGGTGCCGCTGTGGGCGGCGATGCTGCTCTGGCTGGTGCCGTGGGCGCTGTATCTGTCGATCGTGAACGTGGGGCAGACCTGGTACGCCTTCGGCTGGGAGTCACTGCTCCTGGAGGTCGGCTTCCTCGCGGTGTTCCTCGGCAACGACGAGGCGGGCCCGCCGGTCCTGGTGCTCTTCCTGCTGCGCTGGGTGCTGTTCCGGGTGGAGTTCGGGGCCGGGCTCATCAAGATGCGCGGCGACCGCTGCTGGCGCGATCTGACCTGCCTCTACTACCACCACGAGACCCAGCCGATGCCGGGACCGCTGAGCTGGTTCTTCCACCATCTGCCGCGCCCGCTGCACCGCGTGGAGACGGCGGCCAACCACGTCACCCAACTCGGCGTCCCGTTCGTGCTGTTCACGCCGCAGCCGGTCGCCTCGTACGCGGCCGGTCTGATGGTCCTCACCCAGCTGTGGCTGATCCTGTCGGGCAACTTCTCCTGGCTGAACTGGATCACCGTGACGCTCGCCCTTTCGGCGATCGACTGGTCCCCGCTGTCCGGCGGCCCGCCGCCCGCGTTCCCGGCGGTGCCGCTCTGGTACGCGGTGGTCGTCACCGCCGTCACCTGCGGGGTCGCGGGGCTCAGCTACCACCCGGTCCGCAATCTGCTGTCCCGCAGGCAGGTCATGAACACCTCCTTCGACCCGCTGCATCTGGTCAACACGTACGGCGCCTTCGGCAGCATCGGCCGGGTGCGGACCGAGGTCGTCGTCGAGGGTACGAACGCGCGGGTGCCGTCGGCGGACGGTTCGGCGTGGCGCGAGTACGGCTTCAAGGGCAAGCCGGGCGACGTGCGGCGGCTGCCGCGCCAGTTCGCCCCGTACCATCTGCGGCTCGACTGGCTGATGTGGTTCGCCGGGCTCTCCCCCGCGTACGCGCGCCCGTGGTTCGGCCCGTTGCTGGAGCGGCTGCTGACCAACGACCGGGACACGCTGCGGCTCCTCGGCCACAACCCGTTCCCGGACGAGCCGCCCACGTACGTGCGTGCCCGCCTCTACCGCTACCGCTACACCACCTGGCGCGAGCTGCGGCAGACCGGGGCGTGGTGGCACCGCACGTACGTGCGCGAGTTCTGGCCGCCGACCCGGCTCGACACGCCCGCGGATCACGGCCGGTAGCCGGTGCCGCCCGCCCGCGCGGCCAGCGCCGAGAGCAGCAGCTCGATCGCCCGGTCGAACGACCCGTCCGCCATGAGCGGCAACTGCTCGCGCACAGCGGAGAGTTGGGGATACTCCTCGGCCGGCACGGACTGATACGCGTCCGTCCACGCCGCCTCGTCCGCCACCCGCTGCCGCGCCCCGAGCGCGAGATGCGCCGCGTCCAGGGCGGCGTGCCCGAGGACCGTGTCGACGAACGCCGCGTAGTGCCGTACCGCGTCCGCCGCGTCGAAGCCCGCGCGCCGCAGCAGGCCGATGCCGGTGTCCACGGCGCGGAACTCGTGCGGGCGGCGGGTCACGCGGTACGCGGCGAGGGCGGCGATGCGGGGGTGGGCACGGTAGCTGCGGTGGATGCGGTGGGCCATCTCGCGCAGGCCCGCCACCCAGTCGGCGCCGGGCGCGAAGCCGTCGAGGGCCTCGCCGATGAGCCGGTCGGCGATCGCGAGGAGCAGGTCGTCGGTGTGGTGGAAGTACCGGTAGACGGCGCTGGGGTCGCAGCCGAGCGCGGCGCCGAGGCGGCGCACGCTGAGCGCCTCCGGGCCGTGCTGCCCGACCAGGGTCAGCGCGCGGTCGACGATCAGCTCCTCGGAGAGCACCACACCGCTCTTGGTGGGCCTGCGCCGGCGCCGCTCCGCCGGAATCCGTCCCGCCCCCATACCGGCCGCCTCCCGCTGGGTCGTATCGCCGTCGTACGCCTGCCACCCTTATGTCAACACCATTGACGCAAGGTTGGCAAGGCTGTTGTCTCGTGCCCTCCACCCCCTCCACCCCCTCCGCCCCCTCCACCCCCTCCGCCCTCCTCCGTTCCCTCCGCCCCTCCGCGCTTCCGCACCCTCAAGGAGCCTTCATGTCCGACACCGCACCCGCCGACCTCGTCCTCACCGGCGGCCCGGTCCACACCCTGTCCCCCGCGCGGGCGCGCGCCACGTCCCTGGCCGTGCGCGGGGAGCGCATCGTCGCCGTCGGCCACGACGAGGTGCGGGAGCTGATCGGCCCGCGCACCGAAGTCGTCGATCTGCGCGGCAAGTTGCTGATCCCCGGGTTCCAGGACGCGCACGTCCACCCGGTCGGCGGCGGCCTGGAGATGGGCCAGTGCGACCTGAGCGGGGCGACGACGCTCGCCGCCTACCGGGAGCGGATCGCGGCGTACGCGCGGGCCGACCCGGACGCCGCGTGGATCACCGGGGGCGGCTGGGCGATGGAGGCGTTCCCCGGCGGGCTGCCCACGGCCGCCGAGCTCGACGCGCTCGTACCGGACCGGCCCGTGTACCTGGTCAACCGCGACCACCACGGCGCGTGGGTCAACTCGCGCGCCCTGGAACGCGCCGGCATCGACGCCCGCACCCCCGACCCGGCCGACGGCCGCATCGAGCGGCACGCGGACGGCACGCCGACCGGCATGCTGCAGGAGGGCGCCGCCAACCTGATCGGCCGGCTGCTGCCGCCGGTCACCCTGGAGGAGAAGGTCCAAGGCCTGCTGCGCGCCCAGGAGTTGCTGCACTCGCTCGGCGTCACGGCCTGGCAGGACGCCATCCTCGGCGAGCACGCCAACCTCACCGACCCGACGGACGCGTACCTGGCCACAGCGGCGGACGGGCGGCTCACGGCGCGCGTGGTGGGCGCACTGTGGTGGGACCGGGCGCGCGGCACCGAGCAGATCGAGGAGCTGCTCGCACGGCGCGCGGCGGGCACGCGCGGGCGGCTGCGCTGCTCGACCGTGAAGATCATGCAGGACGGCGTGGCGGAGAACGGCACGGCGGCGCTGCTCGGCCCGTACCTCGACGGCTGCGGCTGCATGTCGGACAACAGCGGCATCAGCTTCGTACCGCCGAAGGAGCTGCAGTCGTACGTCACCGAGCTTGACGCGCACGGGTTCCAGGTGCACTTCCACGCGCTCGGCGACCGGGCGGTGCGGGAGGCGCTGGACGCGGTGGAGGCGGCGCGGCGGGCCAACGGCTTCTCGGACACGCGCCCGCACCTGGCGCATCTGCAGGTCGTGCACCCCGACGACATCGGCAGGTTCCGGGAGTTGGGCGCGAGCGCCAACCTGCAGGCGCTGTGGGCGGCGCACGAGCCGCAGATGGACGACCTGACGATCCCGTTCCTCGGTCCTGAGCGGAGCGGACAGCAGTACCCGTTCGCGGCGCTGCTGCGGTCCGGGGCGACGCTCGCGGCGGGCAGCGACTGGCCGGTGTCCAGCCCCGACCCGCTGCAGGCCCTGCATGTCGCGGTCAACCGCGTCCTGCCCGAAGCCCCGCACGGCACCCCGGTGTTCCTGCCCGAACAGCGCATCGACCTGGGCTCGGCGCTCGCCGCGTACACGGCGGGCAGCGCGTACGTGAACCACCTGGACGAGGTGACCGGCGCCCTCGCGCCCGGCTTCCTCGCGGACTTCGCGGTCCTCGACCGCGACCCGTTCGCCGGCCCGGCGGAGGAGATCGGCACGACCCGCGTGGAACAGACCTTCGTGGGCGGCCTGCGGGTGTTCGGGGCGGAGTGACAGGGCGGAGTGACAGGGCGGAGTGACAGGGCCGGGGGCCGGGGTACGGGGCCGGGGGTACGGGGCGAGGGTCCATGCGGCGCTCACGCCCGCGCCGGGGCCCGGGCATGCGTCGGGCCCCGGCGGACGGTGGTCCGCGGGGGCCCGGTGCGATCGGTCGGCCCGTGGGGGCCGGTCGACTCCCGGAGGGTCAGTCGACGCCCTGGAGGATGTGCGGCTCGGCGAGATCGTCCTCGTACCCCGCGAGCCTGATCGGCGCGGAACGGGCCCACACATCGAGACTGCCCAGCTCTTCGGGCCGGCTCTTGCGCTCGCTGTGTTCCTTCGGGCGTTGATCGCTGTTCGTCTTGTCTGGTGTCACCGCGCACTCCTTATGTGTCGGGTAACCCCCGGTCGCTCCGGCGCGTCCCCGATTACCGGGCGCCGCTGACCGTAGGGCTCGATCTGGGCAGTTCGGACGCGGTGGCGCCGGTACTCGTACGGGGCGAGGCCGGGTGACCGGCTTGCCCCAGGACGGGCCATGGGTGTTGGTGGGACCCCTTTTGGCTGTCCGTTCCGTACAGCGTAACCAAATGAGCGGCCCGCTGCTCGATGGGGCCAAAAGTCGTCCGCTTTATCGCGATTCGTCGCATTGATTCGACCACAATCCACCTCGGAGATCCTGGACTCCGCACCCTCCGGCCGCTGTTGCGTCGGACATCGAGCACATGTCCTTTTTGTCACTAATCACCCGAATGGCCCCTTTACCTTGTTTGGCCCAGGGCTTGACGGCGCGAAGGGCCGGGCGGCGAGGGGGTACCAGGAGGCGCGCGTGCGCTCGGTCGGGTGTGCGTACGCGCGAGGGCCGGTGCCGCATCAGCGGTGCGGCACCGGCCCTCGCGCGTACGTTTTCCGTCTTCAGCTCTCGTGGACGCCCCGGCGGCGTACCCGAGGAAACGTGGCAGTCACGGTTCCCGTCACGAAGGCGACCGGCATGAGCGCCGCCGCCGCACGCGCCGAGGCTCGTGCTATCGCTTGCATCAACAACTCCCCTTTTTCCTCCGCACAGATGACCGGTTTCTGACGTCCCGACAGAAACCGGTCCGACGCGTGGAAACGCTAGGCGCGGCCCACCGGGTTCGCGCGGCAGGGAGTCCAGAAGGGGTGCCGCACGGCGTGTCGCGTACCCCACATGGACCAGGAGGCGTACGAGGTTAACGCCGCGTTGGTCGCAGCGTCAGGCGGGCATGGTGTGCTGCGACACCGGCACCGAGCCCGGAGGGAGCCGCGCATGGAGCCATGGAGGGCGCCGCAGAGGGCGCCGCGGACCGTCGACGAGCTGATGCAACTCCTCTACTCCGGCCGGGGCGCGTACGCAGTGCCGCCCGAGCACGGCGGCGACGCACCGCTCGACCTGCTCGATCACGCCCTGCGGACCGCGGCCCTGCTGCGCCGGTCCCGCCCCAGCGACAAGGAGTTGCAGGTCGCAGGGCTGATCCAGGACATCGAGCTGCTGTTGCACCCCGGCGCCGCGGCCCACGCGGACCTCGCGGACGCGGCCGCCGACGCCCTGCACACCCTGCTCGGCGGCCGGGTCGCACGCCTCGTACGCCTGCATGTGCACGCCGAGCGGTACCTCGCCGCGGTCGAGCCGGGCCGCCCGCTGCCCCCGTGGAGCGTGCGGCGGATCGCGGAGCGGGGCGGCACCATGCCGGCGCGGGAGGCGGACGCGTTCGTACGGGATCCGCTGGCGGAGGAGGCGGTGGCGCTGCGGCAGGCGGCGGAGGCGGCGCGGGTGGTGGAGCTGGACGCGGGGGTGCTTGAGGACTGGCGGCCCGTCCTCGAACTCCTCGCGGCGGGACACGCGCTGCTGCCGCCGGGGGTGACCGTGAACTAGGAGTTGCCCCCAGGGTTCATCCAGGCCCGCACGCGCAGTGCGTCTACCACTTGGAGACGGCGTAGTCCTTCAGGAAGACGCCGTACAGGTCCTCGCCGTGCTCGCCGCGCACGACCGGGTCGTAGACGCGGGCCGCGCCGTCGATCAGGTCGAGGGGGGCGTGGAAGCCCTCGTCGGCGAGGCGGAGCTTGTCGTAGTGCGGGCGCTCGTCGGTGATCCAGCCGGTGTCGACCGAGGTCATCAGGATCTGGTCGGCCTGGAACATCTCCTGGCCGCTGGTGCGCGTCACCATGTTCATCGCGGCCTTCGCGGCGTTGGTGTTGGGGTGTCCGGCGCCCTTGTAGCCGCGGCTGAACACGCCCTCCATCGCGGAGACGTTCACGATGTACGCGCGGCCGCTCGCCGCCTTCTTCGCCGCCTCGGCCATGGCCGGGCGCAGCTTGGAGATGAGGATGAACGGGGCGGTGTAGTTGCAGAGTTGGGTCTCCAGGAGCTCGACCGGGGAGATCTGCTCGATGGTCTGCACCCAGGTGTTGGTGTCGACGACGTCGGGGACGAGCCCGCCCGCGTCTATGGCGGTGCCCGCGACGTGCCGCTCCAGGCTCGCGTTGCCCGCCACCAGGGCGAGGTCGGCGACCGCCTGTGCGTCCATGCCGCTGATCCCGGCGGGCAGCGAGGCGATTCCATCGACCGCGCCGGAGCCGAAGGCGCCGATGACGTGGTGGGCGGGCAGCTCACCGGCGGGCAGCGGCGCGCTCTCGCCGTCGACGAGGGCGGCGTACGCGGAGGGCAGTCGGCGTACCGTCTGCGTGGCGTTGTTGATCAGGATGTCGAGGGGGCCCTGCTCGGCGACCTGGTCGGCGAGGGCGACGGCCTGCGCCGGGTCGCGCAGGTCGATGCCGACGACCTCCAGGCGGTGCATCCACTCCGCGGAGTCGTCCATGGCCTTGAAGCGGCGGATGGCGTCCTTGGGGAAGCGCGTGGTGATCGTGGTGTGCGCGCCGTCGCGGAGCAGGCGCAGCGCGATGTACATGCCGATCTTGGCGCGGCCGCCGGTGAGCAGGGCGCGCTTGCCGCTGAGGTCGGCGCGGGCCTCACGCCGGGCGCGGTTCTCGGCGGCGCACTGCCGGCAGAGCTGGTGGTAGAAGTAGTCGACCTCGACGTACCGGGCCTTGCAGATGTAGCAGGAGCGGGGGCGCTGGAGTATCCCCGCGATCTTCCCCTCCTCGGTCTGCGACGACGGCAGCAGCCCTTCGGTCTCGTCGTCGATGCGCTCGGCGGAGCCGGTGGCGGTGGCCTCGGTGACGGCCTTGTCGTGGGCGGTCTTGGCGGCGCGGCGCTCCTGCCGGCGGCGCTGCTTCACGGTGCGGTAGATGCCGGCGGTGGCGCGGCGCACGGCGATCGCGTCGGGGTGGTCGACGTCCAGCTTGTCCAGTTCGTCGAGCACGCTGAGGCAGATGGCCAGCCGGTCGGGGTCGATCCCCGGACCGTACGTCTGGGTCTCGTCCGCCGCCTCGGGGGCAACCGTCATGGCCGTTTCCTCGTGCTCGCTCGGGCCCCGCGCGCGGGGGGCGGCGGGGTCGCGGGAAGTTCCGAAGAGGGAACTTTACGTAGGGGTGGGACGGTTGGCCAAACCCTCGCGGGGGCGCGGGCACGGGGATGAGCTCCCCGTACCCGGGCCGTTGCTGTGCGTACGCCACCCCTGCCCCCGCCGACCCGCTACACGGCCCCGTCCGCCGCCTCCCCCAGCTCCGCGATCTCCGCCCGCAGCGCCTGAGCCAGGCGGTCCAGGTCCGGGACGGATTCGGCGTCGGCGATCAGGCCGTAGTGGACGTTGCCGCGGTACGTGGAGACCGCGACCGCGAGGGACTGGCCCTGGGCGAGCGGCGCGAAGGGGTAGACGGCGGTGAGCGGGCAGCCGCCGAGGCGCAGGCCGACGCCGGGCAGCGGGACGCTCGTGACGAGGATGTCGAAGAGCAGCCGGGCGGCCTGGGCGACGACGGGGCCGCCGAGCCGGTGGCCGAGCGGCGGCACGTGGTCGGCGAGCAGGGCGACGGCACCCGCTCCGCGGTTGGGGCCCGCCTCCTTGTTGCGGTCCATGGCGGTACGGACCGTACGCAGCCGCTCCAGCGGGTCGGGCTCGGCGACGGGGAGCCGGATCAGGTAGCCGGAGAGGCGGTTGCCACCGGGGTGGGCGTCGCGCGGGCGGCGGCGGGACACCGGGATCAGGGCGCGGGGGCGGACCCCGTCGGCGCTCTCGCCGCGCTCGGTGAGCCAGCGGCGCAGGGCGCCGGCGACCGCGGCGATCAGGACGTCGTTGACGGTGCCGCCGGTGCGCTTGCGGATGCGGTGGATGTCGTCGATGTCGACGACGACGCCGGCGGTGCGGCGCGTACCGGTGGCGTCGGCGGTGAGGGCCGGGGCGGCGTCGAGGTAGCCCCAGGTGGCGCGGGCCACGGAGGCGCCGATGTCCAGGGCCTGGCCGACCTCGCCGACGCGGCGGCGGACCAGGTCGAGGGTGTCGGAGAGGTCGGGGACGCGGAGGGCGGGGGCGGTCGCCGTGGGGGCGGGGCGGTTCCGGCGGGGCGCCGTCGCCTCCGGCAGCGGGTCGAGGACGCCCGCGGCGAGTGTGAGCGCGCGCAGGCCGTCCGCGAGGGCGTGGTGGAACTTGAACAGGACCGCGAACGACGCGCCGTCCGGGCCGGGCAGGACGTGCACCTCCCACGGCGGCCGCGCCCGGTCGAGGGGCCGTTCCATCAGCTCGCCCGCCGCCGCGTGGAAGTCCCGGGCCACGCAGGCCAGATGGACGTGCCGGGCGGGGTCGAAGTCGGCGTCCGGGGTCCGTACGGCGCCTCCGAAGGGCAGCCACGCGTCGCGGATGCGCATCCGCAGGCCCGGTACGGCGACGGCTCGGGCGGCGAGGAGTGTGGCCGCGTGCCGCGCGACCTCCGGGGAGTCGGCGGCGAAGACTCCGAGGGCGCCGAGGTGCATCGGGTGGCGGTCGGACTCGATGTTCCAGAAGGCCAGGTCGAGGGGGGCGAGCAGGTCAGGGGTCATGGCTTGCTCTCGCGTCGGCGACGGGGAGCCCGAGTCAATCTCTCCCGGGCGACTACGGTCAAGTACGTTCAGGACACGTAGCGTTACGAGCAGATTAAGCCTTTCCTCGCCCATCCCGGCCACCACACCGGCCACTTCGGCGGGGCGTGCGGGTGCACGGCAACCTGTGGCGACCGGGGTGCGGGTCCGGTCAGTTCCGGCCCGGCGGGCGGTCGAAGCAGCAGTCGCCGCAGACGCCGGCGCCGGGGCAGCGGTAGTAGAGGCAGCAGCTGCGGCGGCGGAACCGCGGGGGCCGGGCGGTGGTGTCGAGGGTCCCCGTGGCGGCCAGCTCCGGGCGCCGGAACAGGGCCGTGCCCAGGGCGAGGGCGCGGGCGGCGGCCTCGGGCCGGCCCTCGCGCCGGGCCCAGGTGTGCAGCTCGCGGACGGCCCCGGCGAGCGCGGAGCCCGCGTTGCCCCAGAGCAGCGGCTCGGCGATCCGGTGGCGGCGGCGCAGGGCCGCGCCGAGCGGGACGAGGTGCCCGTCGAGGACGCTCGCGGCGAGCTGGTCGGTCGTGGCGAGCAGGTCGCTCACGGCGAGGCCGTCGGTCGTGGTCAGCCGGTCGGTCGCGGCGAGCGGGTCGGTCGCGGCGAGCGGGTCGGTCGTGGACGGCCCGTCGAGGGGCGGCGTGTGCGCCTCGTCGAGCCACAGGTCGTCCGGGCTCGTGCCGTCCGGGTCCCAGCGCAGCCGCCCGGGGTCGAGGTCCAGGACCCGGCCGTACAGCGCCGCGGCGCCCAGGCTCACCGACCAGAGCCGTGCGGCGAGCCCCAGCTGGGCCACGGACGCCCCGATCCTCGCCTCGGGCGCCCCGAGGCTCGCGGTCACCTTGTCGACGCGGAAGGCGAGGGGGTCGTCGGCGGGCTCCGGGCCTGCCTCGTACGCCCGGTGCACCCCGTACTCCCGGTACACCAACGGCTCCCGGTACACCCGCGCCAGCGGAACGGCACCGTCCGGTCCACCGTCCGGCCGTCCCGTACGCAGGGCGAAGAAGCCGCCGACGGAGGAGAGCAGTCGAAGATCCACGCGCCCATGATGACGGGCGCCCGGCGCAGGCCCGGCCACGGGTCAGCACCGCCGGTTGGACGCGGCACCGGGGTCTACTCCATCGGCAGTACGAGGGAATGCCTGCTCAGGGACGACGACGAAGCGGAATGCCGGCGTCATCGTGGACGTTATGGAAGGCGACCGTTCACCGCATGACCCACAGGACCCGCAGCACCCGCAGCACCCGCAGCACCCGCAGGACCTGGCAAGGAGGCGCCGATGAGCGCCCTCGCACTGGCAGCGCTGCTCTCCCTCGTCTCCGCCGTCGCCTACGCCGGCGGCGCGATCGTGCAGGAGCGCGTGGCGGTCTCCGACACCCACACGTACGCGCCGGTGCGCCGCCCCGGCTGGTGGGTCGCCGTGGGCCTCAACGGCCTGGGCGCCGTCCTGCACGTGGTGGCGCTCGCGTTCGGTCCGCTCAGCCTGGTGCAGCCGCTGGGCGCGCTGACCATCGTGTTCGCGCTGCCGATGGCGGCCCTGTTCGTCGGCCGCGGGGCCGGGCCCGCCGCCTGGCGCGGCGCGGTCCTGGCGACGGTGGGCCTCGCCGGACTGCTCTCGCTCGCCGGGAACGCCGGGTCGGACACGCTCGCGGGCCCCGAGCGTGTTTCGGTCGCCCTCGTGACGTTCGCCGCGGTCGCCGCGCTGCTGGCGGCGGCGCGGGCGGCGGCCCGGATTCCGGTGGCGCGCAGTGTGCTGCTCGCGACGGCCTCGGGCATCGCGTTCGGTATCGCCTCCGTGTTCACGAAGACGGTCGCCGTGGACCTGACCTCGGGTGTCGGCCTGAGCGGCGCGTCCAGCCTCGTCGTCATCGCGGTCCTCGCGACCGGCGGCCTGCTGCTCTCGCAGGCCGCCTACCGGGGCGCGGGCCTCGCGGTCCCGCTCGCGGTCGTGACGGTGGTGAACCCGGTGGTGGCCGCGGCCGTCGGCCTGACCCTGTTCGGGGAGACGTTCCGGTACGGCACGGCGGGCGCGGTCGGCGCGCTGCTGTTCGGCGTGCTCGCGGCGGGCGGTCTGGTCATGCTGACGACGGAGCGCATCGGTCGTACGGAGGCCGCGCGTACGGAGGCCGCGCACGCGCACGCGGCCCCGCACACCTCCGTCCCGGGGATGCCTGCGGTGCCGGACGACCCGGCGGCGCTCGACGGTCTGGGCGACCTGGACCCGGCCGAGCTGCGCCGCCTCGACGACATCCCGGACCAGCCGCCGGGCCCGGGCGAACGGCACTTCTGGCACCGGGTGCGGTCTTGAACCCGCGGGTCCGGCACCGGGTCCGGCACCGGGTCCGGCACCGGGTCCGGCACTGGGAGCGGTATTGACCTCGCGGGCCGTCAGATGCGCACGCCGCCCGCCCGCAGATACGCCAGCGGGTCCACGTCCGAGCCGTAGCCGGGGCCGGTCCGGATCTCCAGGTGCAGGTGGGGGCCCGTGGAGTTGCCGGTGGAGCCGGAGCGGGCGATGCGTCGGCCCGGGGCGACGTCCTGCCCGGCCCGCACGGTGAGCGCGGACAGGTGAGCGTACTGGCTGTACCTGCCGTCGGCGTGCCGGATCACCACCTCGTAGCCGTACGCGCCGCCCCAGCCCGCCGAGACGACCCGGCCCCCGGCGACGGCCCGCACGGATGTGCCGATCGGCACCGGGAAGTCGACGCCGGTGTGATAGCCGCTCGCCCAGGAATCGCCCGCCGCGCGGTACGGGGTGCTGGGGCCCGCCGCGACGGGGGCGCTGAGCCCGCCCCGCTGCGGCACGGAGGCCTCCTCGGCCTGCTTCTCCTTCTCCGGCTGGGATTCGCGCGTGGACTTGGGCTTCGGGTCCGGCTCGGGCTTGGGCTTCGGTTCCGGGTCCGGCTTGGGCTTCGGGTCCGGGTCCGGGTCCGGCTTCGGGTCCGGCTCGGCCTCGGGCTTCGGGGCTTCCCGGCTGCGCCCGTCCGCCGTCGCTCCGCCGCGCAGCGTCAGCCGCTGGCCCGGCAGGATCAGGTCCGGGTCCGTCCCGATCACCTTGCGGTTCGCCGCGTACAGGCCCTGCCAGCCGCCCGCCACGTCCTCGGCGCCCGCGATCGCGGAGAGGCTGTCGCCTTGTACGACCGTGTAGAGCTCGGCCTTGCCCGCGTTCGACTGCGGGGTGCTCTCGGGCCGTACGGCGGCGGGGGCCTGAGTCTGAGCCTGGGTCTGGGTCTGGGTCTGGGGCTGGGTCTGGGGCTGGGTCTGGGTCTGGGGCTGGGTCTGGGTCTGGGTCTGGCCCAGGCCCTGGACCCGGAGGACCTTCTCGGCGACGGTGAACTGCTGTGCGTGGCCGACGAGTTGGCGACCCTCGGCCGCGTGCACGGTGTCGCCGCCGCCGACCAGCGGGAGCGCCATTCCGGCCCCGCCGGCCGTGACGGTGAGCGAGGCCCGGTTGATCCTGCTCGCCTTGTACCGGCGGTGCCGGCCGCGTAAGCCCATGAGCGTTCCCCTCGAAGCCGCGTGCCCTGATGTCCCCCGATGCGCCGAGCGCCGCCAACGTAGGCGCCCGCCGCGGCGCCTGACAAGAGTCCGGGTCACCGGGCGGTCAAGTACCTGGGGAGCCAGCGGAGTTGGGCCTGCTGCTGGTATGGTCCGCCGCCCTCGTGCTCGTTGAACTCGTACACCTCGATCGTCTTCTCCTCGCCCGCGTACGCGTTGAACGCCCCGAACACCGTCGACGGCGGGCACGTCAGGTCCTGCAGCGCGACCGAGAACAGGGCGGGGGCGTGGGCGCGGGCCGCGAAGTGCACGCCGTCGAAGTAGGACAGCGTACGGAAGACCGAATCGCCGCCGATCCTGCGGGACTTGAGGTACAGGCCGATCTCGTTGTACGGCGGATGGTCCGTGAGGGTCGCGGCGCGCGGGAAGTCGCAGAGGAACGGCACGTCCGGCAGGACCGCCGCCAGGTCGGGGACGAGTCCGCCCACCGCGATCGAGATGCCGCCGCCCTGGCTGCCCCCGGCCACGGCGACGCGCGCGGAGTCCACCAGCGGGTGCGAGCGCGCGGCCTCCACGGCCCGGACGGCGTCCGTGAAAACGCGCCGGTAGTAGTAGGCGTGCGGGTCCTCGACGCCGCGCGTCAGGAACCCCGGGTACGCGGGTGGACTCCCCACCGGATCGGGGGTGTCGCCCTGCGCCCAGCCGCCGCTGCCCTGGCCCCGGGTGTCCATCACAAAGTGCGCGAACCCGGCGGCGGCCCACAGCAGATGCATGTGCGGGAGGCCGCGGCCGCCGCCGTACCCGATGTACTCGACCACCGCGGGCAGCGGGTCGCCCGCGGCGGCGGCGTGCGCGGGGAGGATGAGCCAGCCCTTGACGGGGTGGCCGCCGTAGCCCGCGTACGTCACGTCGAGGACCTGGACCCCGGTGAGCGGCACGTCGACCGGTTCGAACCGCGCCCCCAGATCGTGCTCGCGCGCCTCGGCCAGCGTCTTCAGCCAGAACTCGTCGAAGTCCGGCGGTGCGGGGTGGTGGGGGCGGTAGGTGCGGAGCTGGTCGAGGGGCAGGTCGAACAACGCCATGAGCGGCAGTCTCCTCTGACTCGTCTTGTGTTGACTCGTCTTGTGTTGACTCGTCTTCTGTTGACTCGTCGTCGACGGACGCGTCGTCACTCCCGTCATCGGTGCGGCTTCGACGGAAGCATTTCCGATGGCGGGGGTGATGGCCAGAGGGGGGCTCAGTTAGTTTGCGGATCCAGGGCTACCGCCTGGGTCCCGGCGGCTACCGCCTGGGTCCCGGCGGCTACCGCCTGGGTCCCGGCGGCTACCGCATGGGTCCCGGCGCGGGTTCTGGTTCCGGGACCGGGTCGGGTCCCGGCGGCTTCGGGATCGGGGACGGCTGCGGCTCGGGGGCGGGCCCCGGCTGCGGGTCCGGGATGGGCGACGGGAAGGGCCCGGGGTCGGGCTGCGGCTCGGGACCGGGGCCGGGGCCTGGACCTGGGCCGGGACCTGGACCTGGGCCGGGACCTGGACCTGGGCCGGGACCTGGACCTGGGCCGGGACCTGGGCCGGGTGAGGGGCCGGGGCCGGGCGCCGGGCCGGGAGGCACCGGTTCCGGGCCGGGGGTCGGACCGGGAGGTACCGGATCGGGGACGGGGTGCGTCATGGGGAACTCCTCCTAGGCCACGCGTTCCCGCGTACGACAAGTCCACGCCTACGGATCCGCGCTTACCGGCATCGTCGGCCGACCTGCGGACGGGCACCGGGCGGTTGCGGGGCGGGCACCGGACAAGCAGCGCCGCGGCACCGCACAGCCACCCTGTGCGCCCGGCGCCCGCCCCGCAACACCAACCGCCTCAGCGTGAACGGTCCCACCTCGCGTCCGGTCCGCCGCCTCGGAAGGGACGACGGGGCGGTGCGGGCCGCGGGCTCCCTACCATTGACGCGT
>NZ_JASCIR010000025.1 GCF_029968095.1 Streptomyces solicavernae
GCAGTCAGCTCCTGCTGGAGTGCGTCCCGCAGCCGGCCGGCCCGCTCGGCGACCTCCGCCGGGCCGAGCCGCACCGCCTGGGCGCACCACTTCTGCCCCTCGGCGAGATCGCCCCGACGCGCGTAGAGCAGGGCGAGCCGGAGCGCCGCCCGGCCGTGCCCGGCCTCGGCCGCGCGCGTCCACCACAGCAGCGCCTCCGGCTCGCTGCCCTCGCGCGCGAGCAGCAGGCCGAGGTTGAACGCGCCGCCGAGGCTGCCCGCCTCCGCGGCCTCGCGGTACCAGCGCGCGGCCTCGACCACGTCGCCCCGGGCCGCCGCCAGCGTGCCGACGCGCACCTGGGCGCGCCGGTGGCCCTGCTCGGCCGCCCGCTCGTACCACTCCTCGCACTCGCTCTTCTCGCCGACCGCCTCGCCGAGGACCGTGCCGACGGGCGCCCGTGTCGCGCTCCGGTCGAGCAGCGTGCCCAGTCGGTACGCGCCCTCCGCGCTGCCGCCGCCCGCCGCGCACCGCAGATGGCGCTCGGCGGTCTGCGGGTCGCCCTCGCGGATCTTGGCGATGCCGGCCTGCAGTGCGGCCTCGGTGTGCCCGGCCTTGGCGGCCCGCTCGTACCAGAGCAGTGCGGCCTCCTCGTCGTGCCGCCCGGCGTGCAGGATGCCGAGGTTGAACGCGGCGTCCACGCTGCCCGCCTCGGCGGCCTTGGAGAACCACGGCTCGGCGCCCGCGGTGTCGCCGACCTGCAGCAGCAGCACGGCGAGCGCGTTGGCGGCCTCGCGGTGGCCGGCGTACGCGGCGCGGCGGTACCACTGCTCGGCCTGCTGGGTGCGGCCTTGCTCGGCGCAGAGCAGCCCGAGGTTGTACGCGCCGTTCACATCGCCCGCGTCCATCGCCGCGCGGTACCAGCGCTCGGCGGTCTGGGTCTCGCCGCGCTCCGCGTGCAGGGCGCCGAGCGCGTTGGCGGCGTTGCCGTCGCCGTCCTGGGCGGCCTTGAGCCACCAGATGGAGGCGTTCTCCTCGTCGCCCGCGTCGCGCAGCAGGAAGCCGAGCGCGCAGGCGGCGCGCGGCTCGCCGTCCTTGGCGGACGTGAGGTACCAGCGGCCCGCCTCCTTCAGCTCGCCGCGCTGTTCCAGGATCGCGCCGAGCTGCAGTGCGGCCCGGCGGTGGCCGCGCGCGGCGGCCTGCCGGTACCACTGCTCGATCTCCTCGGCGAGCGTCAACTGCCCGCCGGACGCGAGCTCTTCGACCGGCTGTCCGGTCGGGTCGGCGGCCGCCGGTCCGTCGAGCGCGGGCTCGTCGACGCCGATCACCACGGACGCGGAGCGCAGCAGTCCGGCGCCGAACACGACGGGCCGTGCCTCGCCGCGCTCACTCACGCTGTGCCGTCCGGTGTTCGGGCCACCGGTGAGGGCGCGGTGCCGGGTGCCCGTGGCGGGGCCGCGCCGGCCGCTTCCGGGCGGAAGCTCCTCGGCGGCCCGCCGCTCCAGCGCGCGGGCGAGGCGGTACGCCGCTTCGCGGTGGCCGCGCTCGGCGGCTGCGCGCATCCAGCGCTCCGCGCCGACGTCGCTGCGGTGCTCCAGGAGGTCGGCGAGTGCGTACGCCCCGAGGACGTGGCCCTGTTCGGCGGACTGGCGCAGCCAGTACTCGGCGGCGGGCTCGTCGCCGCGCTCGCGGTGGTGGCGGCCGAGGGCGTGCGCGGCCGGGGCGGATCCGGCGACGGCGGCGATGCGCCACCAGCCGGCGGCCTCGTCGGCGTACCCGCGCTGGTGCAGCAGGACGCCCAGGTTGTTGGCGGCGGCGCGGTCGCCTTCGGCGGTCGCGCCGCGCAGGTAGGGCTCGGCGCCGTCGAAGTCGCCACGGCGGAGCAGCAGCGCGCCCAGCACGCTCATCGAGGCGACGTCACCGGCCTCGGCGGCGAGCCGGTGACGTGCCTCCTCCGCGACCGCACCGGGGTCGTCCCGGTCATCGGCCGACTGCATAAGTCGCCCTGTTTCCAACAGAGTTGCCTTGTCCCCCATAACGTCCATCGTCGCACCACCTGCAACCCGGGTACACCTGGTTACCCATGCCAGTGAGGTCACTACAACGTTTTGTCGACATGCCCACAGAGAGATAAGTCAAACACAGATCTCTCAACTCGCCCCGCCCGCCGCACGGATGACTTCAACACCCCCGGTCAGAGAACTGCACTCGTACGCCAAAAGGGGTGCGGGCGCGCACGAGGCCGGGCTCGGGCACGTGTGACGCCGGTCTCGGGCACGCCTGTCTCCGGGCTCGGGCACGCACGACGAAGGCCCGGATCCTGATTCAGGATCCGGGCCTTCGTCATTCAGTAGCGGGGACAGGATTTGAACCTGCGACCTCTGGGTTATGAGCCCAGCGAGCTACCGAGCTGCTCCACCCCGCGTCGTTGTGAGTCAACCGTACCACGGTGCGGGAGGGCATCCGGACAGGCCGGTCGCCGGGAGCGGAGGCTCGCTCCCGGCGACGTCAGCTCTAGCCGCCGTTCTTGTCGCCGTTCTTGTCGCCGGCCTTGTCGCCCGCCTTGTCAGCGGCCTTGTCCCCGCTCTTGTTGCCGATCTCCTCCTCGCGGGCCTTGGCCTCGGCGTCCGTCGCGCGCTTCAGGGCATCTGCGAGATCCTTCTGCGCCTCGCCGTACGCCTGCCAGTCCTGCTTCTTGAGGGCCTCCTCGCCGCGCTCCAGAGCGTTCTGCGCGTCCTCAAGCGCCTGCTGGACCGTCGGGTCGGTGGAGGGCGGCTGGTCCGGTTCGGTGGGCGGTTGTTCCGGACTGTCGGCCTCCGCGCCGAAGATCGCGTCGAAGGCCTCGGACAGGGTGTCCTTGAAGACGATGTTGCGGTTGTACTGGACGCCGACCTTCTTCAGCAGCGGATAGTTCGCGCTGCCACCCTTCACGTACACCGGCTCGATATAGAGGAAGCCGTCGTTCATCGGCACCGTGAGCAGGTTGCCGTAGACGATGTCCGAGTCGGTGCCTCTCAGGTTCCGGACGAACTCGGCGACTTCGGGGTCACCGTTGAGCTCACTCTGCACCTGCTGGGGACCGGGGACCTCCGACTTCACGTTCAGGACTCTTATCGAGCCGTAGCTGTCGCTGGTGGCGTCCGCGTCCACCGCCATGAACGCGCCCAGGTTGGGCCGCCCGGCGGGTGTGAACGTCGTGGTCAGCGAGAACTTCTGTTCCTTGTCACCCGGCATCTTCAGGCTCAGGTAGTACGGCGGAACCGAGTTCTTCTCCTTGTTGGTCGGGTCGTTGGGGACCTGCCAGACGTCGGAGCCGCTGTAGAACTGCGAGGGGCTCTCCACGTGGTAGCGCGTCATGAGCTCGCGCTGGACCTTGAACAGGTCCTGCGGGTAGCGCATGTGCTCGCGCAGCTCCGTGGAGATCTCGCTCTTCTTCTTGACCGTGCCCGGGAACGCGTTCATCCAGGTCTCCAGGACCGGGTCCTTCTCGTCCCACTGGTAGAGCTGGACCGAGCCGTCGTACGCGTCGACCGTCGCCTTGACCGAGTTGCGGATGTAGTTGACCTGGTTCTCCTGGGCCACCACCGCGCGCTGGTTGTTGGCGGCGGTCAGGGAGTCGGCCGTGGTGTCGCCGAGCGTGGTGCGCGAGGCGTACGGATAGCCGTTGCTCGTCGTGTAGGCGTCGACGATCCACTTGATCTTGCCGTCGACCACCGCCGGGTAGGCGTCGCCGTCGATGGTGAGCCAGGGGGCGACCGCCTCGACGCGCTCCTTGGGGGTGCGGTTGTAGAGGATCCGCGAACCCTCGCCGATCGCGCCGGAGTACAGGATCTGCGGCTCGCTGAACGCCACCGCGTACGCCGCCCTGTTGACCGGGTTGGAGAGGTTGACCCCGCTGTTGCCCTCGTAGCTGGTGGTCTTCTCGCCGTCGGCCTCGTAGTCCAGCTCCTTCTGCGGGCCGCCCACGATCGAGTACTGCTGGGTCTTCTCGCCGTAGTAGATCCGCTGCTGGTACTCACCGAGCATGCCCTTGGTCGGCAGTCCGGACTCGGTGAAGTCGGGGGAGCCGGCCGGGTCCGCCTTCGGGTCGGTGCCGGTGCCCTTGGCCGTGATCGCGCCGTAGCCGTGGGTGTAGGTGAAGTGGTCGTTGATCCAGTTCCGCTTCGGGATGCCGTCGAGGTCGAGCTCGCGCAGACCGATGACGGTGTCCTGTACCTTGCCGTTCGCGTCCTTGTAGCGGTCGACGTCGAGCGTGGTCGGGAACTGGTAGTACTTCCGCTGGCGCTGCAGCTGGTCGAAGGTCGGACCGACTACGTTCGGGTCGATCACCCGGTAACTCGCCTGCGCCTCCGCGTCCTTGCGCAGCTGCTCCTTCGGCACCTGCTCACTGGTCTTGCCCTTGCCCGAGTAGTCGGTGACCTTGGCGTCCTGGATGCCGTACGCCTTGCGCGTCGCGTCGATGTTCTTCGCGATGTACGGCGACTCCTTCTTCTGCTCGTTCGGGTCGACCTGGAACTTCTGGACGATGGCCGGGTAGAGGCCGCCGATCAGGATCGCCGAGAGCACCATCAGGCCGAAGCCGATGACGGGCAGCTGCCAGGTGCGCCGCCAGAGCGTCGCGAAGAACAGCACGGCGCAGATCGCGGCGATGAAGAAGAGGATGGTCTTGGCCGGCAGGTACGCATTCGCGTCGACGTACCGCAGGCCCGTCCAGTTGCCCGCCGCCTTGAAGTCGCTGGACTTCACCGCGAGTCCGTACCGGTCCAGCCAGTACGCCACCGCCTTCAGCGCGACGAAGATGCCGAGCAGCACCGACAGATGGCCGGTCGCCGCGGCCGTGGCCCGCGCGCCGGGGCTGGTGACGCGGAGCCCGCCGTAGAGGTAATGCGTCAGGGCGGCGGCGATCAGGCCGAGCACGGCGGCCGCGAAGCCGAAGCCCAGCAGGAAGCGGTACCAGGGCAGGTCGAAGGCGTAGAACGCCACGTCCAGGCCGAACTGGGGGTCCTTCTGTCCGAAGGGGACGCCGTTCACCCACATCAGCCACGTGCGCCACTGGCCCGCGGCCGAGGCGCCGGCGATGAGGCCGACCAGGGCCGTGATCCCGAGCAGGATCCACTTCTTGTAGGGGGCGATCCCCATGCGGTACCGGTCGAGGTTCTGCTGCTCCATCGACATGGCGCTGAGCGGCGGGCGCAGCCGGTGCGCCAGCCAGATGTTCACGCCGACCGCCACCGCCATGAGCAGACCGAAGACCGCGAACAGTCCGATCTTGCTCCACAGGGTGGTGGTGAAGACGGAGGAGTACTTGACGGACCGGTACCAGAGCCAGTCAGTCCAGAACCCCGCGAACATGACGAATAGCATGGCCAGTACGGCCAGGACGCCCAGGGTCAGGAGCAGGGTGCGGACACGCCTGGAGGGTCGGCCCACTCTCATCCGTGGCCCCGATGGGCCTCCGCCGCGGTCCGGCATCTGGAAAGCCAAGGTGCGCACCTCGAAGTTCGCTGTTGGTTGCTGCTGTTGAGCTGCTGACGAGCTGTTGTCTGGGGGCTCAGCGATCGTAGAGCCCACTGATGCAACTTACTGAAGCTTTACTCAGTTCCCGATCTCGGGCATGAACCAGGCAGGATATTGCTCATGCCCAACCAGACCCCCTCCGGCCCCCCGATGGCTGCGAGCCCGCTGACCCGTGCCGTGCTTGAGATCGACGAGTACGTCGCCGGCATCGGCTGGGACCAGCCCGCCCGTCTCTTCGCCCTCGTCGACACCGCTCAACTGCGCAGTCAGGAACCCGGCCTCGCCGACCGCCTCGGCCTCGGCGAGGAGCAGGCTCCCGGCACCCTCACCCCCATCGAGCAGGAGGAACTGCCCGCGGGCAGCCCGCTCGACGAGTTCCTCGGCACCATCGCCTGGCCCGGCGCGGTGGCCGGCTGCGCGCTGTCGGTGGAGCGGCTGATGCTGCCGCCGTCGGCCGAGACCTCGGTACCGGAGGGCCTGAGCGAGGCCGAGTTGACCAAGTGGGTGGCCGAGCACCCGGACCGTCAGGAGGTCCGGATGACGGTGGCCGTGCTGCGGGACGGCGCGCGTGAGTCGGCGCTGCGGCTGCGCGAGAAGGACTCGCCGACCGAGGTCCTCACCGGCTCGGAGCTGGTGCCGGGCCTGGCGGACGCGCTGGCGGCGACGTTCGCGGAGTAACCGTCGACCCGTACGCCGGTGGGGGCGCCCTATTCGCCGAGGGCGCCCCCACCGTGCTTCGGCCTACTTCGCGGGCGTGCAGCTGGGGAGGCTGCCGGTCCTGCCCGCGCGGATCTCCTTCAGCGACTTCACCGCGTCGTCGATGGTCCTGACCTTCACGAGGGTGAGGCCGTCGGGGATGTCCTTCGCGGCGGAGGCGCAGTTCTCGGCGGGCGTGAGGAAGTACTCGGCGCCCTTGTCACGCGCGCCGACGGTCTTCATCTCGATGCCGCCGATCGGGCCGACCTCGCCGTTCTCGGTGATCGTGCCCGTACCGGCGACGAATCTGCCGCCCGTGAGGTCCTTCGGGGTCAGCTTGTCGACGAGGCCCAGCGCGAACATCAGGCCGGCGCTGGGGCCGCCGACGTCGGCCAGCTTGATGTCGATGTTGAACGGGAACGTGTGGTCCGTGCCCGCCTCGATGCCGACGATCGCGTGCTTGTCGCCCTTCTTCGGGTCGGCGGCCTCGGTGGCCACGGCGATCTGCTCGGTGCCCGTAGCCTCCTTGCCTGCCTTCTCCGCGGCGGCCGCCTCCTTGGCGGGGACGACGGTGAAGACGACCTTCTCGCCCGCCTCGTGCTCGGTGACCAGCTTCGCGACGTCCGCGGGCTGCTTCACCGCGGTGCCGTCGACGGCCTTGATCACATCGCCCGCGTGCAGCTCGCCCTGGGCCGGCCTGCCCTTCACGACCTTGGAGACGACGACCCGGGTCTGCACCGGGATGTCCAGCTGTTTCAGGGCGGCGACCTTGGCGCTCTCCTGGGACTGGCTGAACTCCTCGGCGTTCTCCTGGCTGGACTGCTCCTCGGTCTTGCCGTCCGGGTAGAGCGTCTCGTGCGGCACCACGATGTTGTCGTGGGCCAGCCATCCGTAGACCGCCTGGAACAAGTTCATGTTGTAGTCGGCGCTGGTGACGCGGACCGTCGTCATGTTCAGGTGACCGGTCGTCGGGTACGTCTTGTGGCCGCTGATCTGCAGAACCGGTTCGCCGCCGTGCTCCCCCAGTGTGTTCACCGTCGGTCCCGGAGTCATCTCCGAGTACGGGACCTTGATGAGGACTCCCGCGCACAGCAGCGCGATCAGCATCAGGGTGGAGGCGAGCATCGTCGCGGTGCGGCGTGGCATGGAACGACAGTACGGGACAGGTCTGTCAGTGCACCGCCGGGGCCGGTCCGTGCGCGCCAGGACCAGCGGCGACAGTGCAGTTCAGGAGGCCCGCGCGGGGTCCGAACCGGAACCTGTCCGCGGCATCCGGGTCGGATCCGCGGCGGCCTCTTCCGGCAGGTCGGCAGCGGTCTCGTTCTCGTCGGCATCCCCTGCGGCTTCGACGTGCTCGGTCTTCTCCATGGCCGCGCGGAACTTCGCGTACCCGGCGAGCTCCGCGACATCGCCCGTTCTGCGGTTGCGGGCAGCCCAACTGCCCCACATTCCCGCACAGATCGCAGCCATAAGCGGAATCAGCAACCACGTAAGCGCCGCCATGCCGACCTCCCGACCCCATGAGCGACCTCAACCGACTGATCAGCAGATTAACCATCTGCAAGGTCAACGCTCGCCTCAGGGGTGCGGTTACGCAACCGGAGCCACAGCTGAGGAACCCGCGGTGCAAGGTTCCACGCCGTGGACCACGTACGACTCACCGGACCGGGCGAGTACGCCGTCGGCCGACCGGGGGACGTCAGGGCTCAGCAGGCGCCGACCCACTCCTCCGTGCCGTCCGAGAAGCGCTGGTGCTTCCAGATCGGGACTTCGTGCTTGAGGTCGTCGATCAGCTTGCGGCAGGCCGCGAACGCCTCCGCGCGGTGCGGGCAGGAGACGGCGACGACCACGGCGAGGTCGCCCACCGCCAGATCGCCCACGCGGTGCACCGCCGCCAGTGCGCGGACCGGGAAGTCGGCCACGACCTTGTCGGCCACGCGGCGCATCTCCGCCTCGGCGGTGGGGTGGCAGGAGTACCCGAGCGCGTCCACACCCGCCCCGCCATCGTGATTGCGCACGGTCCCCACGAACAGGGCCGTGCCGCCCGCGGTCGGATCGCCCACGGCCGCGAAGACCTCGTCGAGCGAGAGCGGGGTGTCCTGGATCGCGAGCAGACGGATCGGGTCCTCGTGCTGCTCCGCCGGGTCGGGGCCGGGAGTCTCGTCGTTCGGTGCTGCCATACCGTCCATGGTGCCGTACGCCACCGACAGGGGGAATAGCGGTTTCGACCGGTCGTACGCGCCCGGCGTAGGAGGGATCTACAGGAGCCGCGGCCCGGCGGCCGGGCGGTGCAGCGGCCAGGCACTGCAGAAGGAGTGCCTGGCCCTGGCAGAAGACCGCGCCGCCGGCTCCCGCGCCGCTAGATTCCGCGCCGTCGCCGCGCCCTGCGGACCACCGCCGCCGCGCCGAGCAGGGCCACCGTCGCGCCCGCCGCACCCGCGGCCGTCGCGTCCTTGCGGCCGAGGCGGCGGCCCGCCACGGTGTGCCGCCCGGACACCTCGTCCAGGAGCTCGGCGAGCACCTCCTCGTTCGTCCACTGCGGACGCCAGCCCCCCTCGTGCAGACCGGTGCCGCTGACCACCCACGGGTACATCGTGTACGCGAGGTCGCCCGCCGGTGACGGGGTGAGGCCGATGCGGTGCAGGCGCGCGGCCGCGCCCAGCGCGACCGTGGACGGCAGCTCCATGCGCCGGATTCCGCTCAGCTCCTCGACCTCCTCCTGCTCCAGCCACCCGTCACAGCCGACGGCCAGCTCGCCCTCGGCCTTCTCCAGTGCGGCGTACTCCAGCGCACTGCACAGGTCCTCGACGTGACAGAACTGCCAGACAGGACGCGAACCCGCCACTACGAGAAGACGGGGCGATTCGAAGTAGCGCGTCAGTGCCGTGTCCGTACCGCCCACCAGGACGGCCGGGCGCAGAACCGTCACATTGAGGCCGGGGTGCGCGCGTGGCGCACGGCGCGCGAGGCGCTCGATCTCCAGGAGGTCGCCGACCCCCGTCGCCTCGGCGGTCGCCCGCAGCTCGGCGTCCTCCGACAGCGGCAGGTCGTTGTCCTCCAGTGCGCCGTAGACCATCGCCGACGTGCACAGTACGACCCGGTGCACGCCGGCCGCCGCGGCCGCGGTGAGCACCGTCTGCGTCCCGCGCACGTTGTACGCGGTACGGGCCGCGGGGTCCGACTCCAGGTCGAGGTCGAGCGCGAGGTGCACGACGACGTCCGCGCCGCGCAGCTTCCCCGCGATGGACGGGTCCCGGACGTCGAGGATGTGCCACTGCGCCGCCTCGCAGTCGCCGCGCCGCTCGTCTATGGCCACGACCTGCTTGATCTCGTCCGAGGCCGCGAGGCGCTCGGCGAGCAGCGCGCCGATGCCCGAGGCGGCACCGGTCACGGCGACGACGGGGCCGCGGGCAGCGGCCGGGGTTGAGCGGTTTCGCGCTGCGCGAACCTGCGGATCTGGGGAACTCACCAGGCGTCTCCAGCGGTTGTCTTCAGTACGGGCGCGGTTGACGCGTTCGTACCAGGTGGCATCCATCCTGCCGCAGCCCGGAACTCAGCGGAGCACCGAGCCCGTGAGCGGTGTCGGTGTCTACGCTGGATGGCAAAGTCGGGCAGACGCCGTCGGCACCGAGTCGGCGGCCCAACGAGCCGAGGATTCCCGTGAGTGACACCCCATTCGGATTCGGCCTTCCGCCGGAGGAGCCGGAGAACGGCGACGAGGGCAAGCAGAAGGACCAGCAGGGCGGTGGTGGCCAGGGCGGCGCGGCGAACCCGTTCGGCTTCGGCGGCTTCCCCGGCGCCGGCGCCCCGGGCGGCGGCGACAACCCCTTCGCCGCCATGTTCGGGAACATGAACCCGAACGACCTGGGCGCGGCCTTCCAGCAGCTCGGCCAGATGCTGTCCTTCGAGGGCGGCCCGGTGAACTGGGACATGGCCAAGCAGATCGCCCGCCAGGTGGTGTCCCAGGGCACCGCGGACGGCACCAAGGACGCTAGCGTCGGCCCCGCCGACCGCAGCGCCGTCGAGGAGGCGGTGCGCCTGGCCGACCTGTGGCTGGACGGCGTGACGTCGCTGCCGTCCGGCGCCGGCACGGCCGTGGCCTGGTCCCGCGCGGAGTGGGTGGAGGCAACGCTTCCGGTGTGGCAGGAGCTGGTCGACCCGGTCGCCGAGCGGGTCGGCTCGGCGATGGGTGACGTCCTGCCCGAGGAGATGCAGGCCATGGCGGGCCCGCTGATCGGCATGATGCGCTCCATGGGCGGCGCCATGTTCGGCCAGCAGATCGGCCAGGCCGTGGGCGCGCTCGCGGGCGAGGTCGTCGGCTCCAGTGACGTCGGCCTGCCGCTCGGCCCGGCCGGCAAGGCCGCGCTGCTTCCGGTGAACATCGAGGCGTTCGGCAAGGACCTGAGCGTCGACCTCAACGAGGTGCGGCTCTACCTCGCCCTGCGCGAGGCAGCCCACCAGCGCCTCTTCGCGCACGTGCCGTGGCTGCGCTCGCATCTGTTCGGCGCGGTCGAGGGGTACGCGCGCGGCATCAAGGTGGACACCTCGAAGCTGGAGGACGTGGTCGGCCAGTTCGACCCGCAGAACCCCGAGGAGATCCAGCAGGCGCTCCAGCAGGGCATGTTCCAGCCCGAGGACACCCCGGAGCAGAAGGCCGCGCTCGCCCGCCTGGAGACGGCGCTGGCGCTCGTCGAGGGCTGGGTCGACGCCGTGGTCCACGAGGCCGCCAAGGACCGCCTCTCGTCCGCCGCCGCGCTGCGCGAGACGCTGCGCCGCCGCCGCGCCTCGGGCGGCCCCGCGGAGCAGACCTTCGCCACGCTGATCGGCCTGGAGCTGCGTCCGCGCCGTCTCCGGGACGCCTCGCGCCTGTGGGCGTCGCTCACCGACGCGCGCGGTGTGGACGGCCGTGACGGCTTGTGGGAGCACCCGGACATGCTGCCGACGGCCGAGGACCTCGACGACCCGGACGGCTTCGTGCACCGCGAGCAGCTGGACTTCTCCGAGCTGGACAAGATGCTCGGCGAGGCCGCCGGCGGCACGTCCTCCACGGGTGGCGCGCCCGAGGCCGGGCCCGACCTGAAGAAGGGCGACGAGACCGACGAGGGCGACACCGGGAAGTGAGCCTCCACGACGACGCGAACCTGGTCCTCAAGGCGTACGAACAGGGCGGCGAGCAGGCCGAGTTGCGCACCGCCTACCTCGATCACCTGGCGGCGCACCCGGACGGCATGTGGAAGGCCTGCGAGGCGGGGCACCTCACGGCGAGCGCGCTCGTCGTGGACCCGTCGCGCGGCCGCGTCCTGCTGACCCTGCACAAGAAGCTGCGGATGTGGCTGCAGATGGGCGGGCACTGCGAGCCCGGCGATGCCACGCTCGCGGCCGCCGCCCTGCGTGAGGCCACCGAGGAGTCGGGCATCGCCGGCCTGACGCTGCTCCCGGGCGGCCCGGTCAAGCTGGACCGGCACCCGATCCCGGCGCCCTGCAACTGGCACCTCGACGTGCAGTACGCCGCGTTGGCCCCGGCCGGCGCGGTGGAGGCGATCAGCGACGAGTCCCTCGACGTGCGCTGGTTCGCGTACGACGAAGTGGCGGACGTGGCCGACGAGTCGGTCGTACGTCTTCTGGAGGCGACGCGCGCGGCGCTCTGAGCGCGCGGTTCAGGCGGCAGGGCCTGTTCATGTGTGAGGTCTGTTCATGTGTAAGGCCTGTTCAGAGCATGTGTAAGGGGCGGTCACCATGGTGACCGCCCCTTACACATGCTCTGAACAGGCCTGCTACTCCCAGGCGTTGCCGCGGTTCTGGCCGCGGGCGCCCTGCTGGCCCACGCCGTACTGCGCGGCCACTCCGCCGCCGATCGCGGCGTTCTGCGGCGGCAGCAGCTCGCTGGGCTGGACGAGCGCGAAGCCGTTGCCCATGAAGCTGAGCTCCCAGCCCTCGCCGGTGTTGCCGCGGCGCCGGCGCACGCCCGAGGAGTGCGTCTGCGCCTGCATCTGCACCCGCAGGGAGTTGGACCAGGCGACGATCGCGTCCGCGTCGGCGTTGACGTACTTCTCCGGCGTGACCTGCAGCATCAGCGGCTGGCCCGACGTCATCAGGGCGACCTTGCCGCTGCCCGTGATGTTGAGCTGGTACTTGCCGGAGCCGGAGATGCCGAACTGGCTGTCCACGGCGATGACTTCGGTATGCAGCTGGGAGTCGAGCGCGAGGACATAGCTGCTGTCCACGGTCAGGCCCTGCTGGTCGATGTCGACGATGTGGATGTACTGCGCGAGGTTGGCCAGGTAGACCGTGCCCTGCCCGGAGCAGCGCATCAGGTCGAGGCCCTCACCGGTGTTGGCGCGGGCACGGCGCCGCCCCTGCGACTGGTACTCGCCGTCGAACTCCATGAGGCCCTGGTAGGCCACCATGGCGCCCTTGCGGGCGAGGATGTCGTCGTGGCCCTCCAGGTTGATCCGCAGCATCTGCGGATTCTGGATGGCGTAGCGCTCCTGGGTCTGCTGCTCGGTGTGAGCGAAAAGCGGGCTCTGCATGGTGTGTTCGCTCCCCCTAGCCCCGGATCCGGAGGCGGTCGGTGCTGTCCTCACTGGGCTGTACGACGACGATGCCCTGACCGGAGAAGGCCATCTGGTACGCCTCGCCGCTGCCCCGGCCGATCATCGAGGAGGCCTTGAAGCTGCGCTTGCCCTTCACCTTGAGGTTCGGGGACCAGGCGACCAGCGCGTCCGGGTCGACGTACGTCTCGTCCTCGCCGCTGCCGCAGTCCACGACGATCGGGGCGCCGCGCGAGGTCAGCGCGACCCAGCCCTGGCCGCCGAGCTTCACGTTCCACAGGCCCTGGCCGGCGAACTTGGCGAGGCCCTTGACGCGTTCGACGCCCCACTGGAGGCTCGTGTCGAACGCCAGCAGGTTGGTGCCGTTGACGGACAGCCCTTCGCCGTTGAGGTTGATGACGACGACGTCCGCGCCGTAGTCGGCGAGGTAGAGCATGCCGTCGCCGCTGGCCTTCATCAGCGGCGTGCCCTCACCGGTGATCCACTGACCGGCGATCTGCCGCACGGCCGGCGGGTTCGGCTCGTACTGGACGAAGCCCTCGTACGCGACCATCGAGCCGGTACGCGCGAAGATGTCCTGTCCGCTCTGCATGGCGATCTTCACCATGCTGCGGCCGTGATTCTCCATCCGGGCCGCGACGGGGGTCGGGGCGAAGCCCGCGAGCTGCTGGTTCATTGACTTCGCTCCCCTTAGATCTCGTAGGGCTGGACGACGATGAAGTTGCCGGGCGCACCGCGGAACTGGAGGTTCACGGTCTCGCCGCTGTGGCCCGGGAAGGCCTGGCGGCGCAGTCGCACCTGGCTGGAGATGATCACCTGCGAGGCGGCGGACCAGGCCACGATGGAGTTGGCGTCCGCGAACGTCGTCGGCGTGACCGGCAGCACCACGGGGGTGCCCTTGGTCTTCACGATCACCGTGCCGGTGCCCTGGAACTGCATCGTGAACAGCGCGCCACCGGGGATGCCGTGACCCTCGATGCGGCGGACCTCGTGCTGCAGCGACTCGTCGTACGCCAGCACGTTCTCCGCGGAGACACAGATCGCGTCGCCCTGGAGCTCGATCGGGTGGAGGTGCGCCTCGTTCTCGGCGAGGAAGACCTGGCCGCGGCCGCTGCAGCGCATCAGCTGCATCTCCTGGCCGGTGGCGTTGCCGACGATGCGGCCGGCGAAACCGGCGCCCTTGTAGCTGAAGTCGACCTTGCCCTGGTACAGCACCATGCTGCCCTGGCGGGCGAGGATCGGCTGGCCGTCGGCGCCGAGGTCGACGCGGATCATCTGCTCGTTCTGCTGCGTCCAGCGCTGCCCGGTGGGCGCCTCGCGGTACTTCTGCAGCGCGACGGCGACACCGCCGGGGCCGCCACCCTGCGGCACGCCCTGGGGCTGGCCGTACGGGGAGGGGGCGCCGGGCGCCTGCTGGCCGGGGAAACCGGCGGGGGGCTGCTGGCCGTAGCCGGGGGGCATCTGGCCCGGGGCCTGACCTGGAGCCTGGCCTGGGGCCTGACCTGGGGCCTGACCGAACTGCGGCTGCTGGGGCGCCTGCGGCGCGGGGGCGGGCTGGCCCGGCTGTCCGTACCCGGGCGGCATGGGCGGGGTCTGGCCCGGCGCGGGCGCGAGGGGCGCGGCGATGGTCGGCTGCGCGTGCACATCGGGCTGAGCGGGCCCGGGGGGCGGCGTGGCTCCGCCGGGCGGCGGCGCAAAGCCCTGGGCGGGCTGCGGGGCCTGCGGTGCCTGGCGGGCCTGCGGTGCCGGGGCCGCGGGCTGGGGCGCCTGGGCCGGGGCGGGCTCAGCCGGGGCGGGCGCGCCGAACGACGGGGCCGGCGCGGCACCGCCGGGCGGCGGGGCGAAGCCAGGGGCGGCCCCGCCCTGCGGCTGTGGCGCGGCGGCCGGCTGCTGCTCCTCCTCGGCGACCTCGCCGCCGAAGTTCCTGAGGAGAGCTTCGAGACCTCCGTCGAACCCCTGGCCCACGGCGGCGAACCGCCACACGTCCTTGAGGTAGAAGTCACCCAGCATCACGGCGCGTTCGGTGCTGAACTCCGAGCCGTCGAAGGCGTACCGCGCGACCTCTTCGCCGCCCGCGACGATCCGGAGGTAACCGGGCGCGACCTGCGACATCTGCCCGGCGCCGTCGATCGTCGCCGTGAAGGACAGCTTCTGGATCTGCGGCGGAATCCCGTCCAGCGTGACGCGGAAGGACTCCGTGTCCCCGGCCTGGGAGCCGAGGAGCTGAATGGACTCCTCCGGCGACTTCGGCTGGTTGAAGAACACGAAATAACGGTCGTCCGAGAGCTGTTCGTTGGCGTCGAGGCCGAAGCAGCTGATGTCGAACGTCAGCCCCGGGGCGTTGATCTGCACGCCTACGTACAGATCGGTGCCCGAGGTCAGGTCACTGATCTTGGCCTTGTGGCCGCGTTGAAATTCCCTGGCCATGCGTAACGACCGTCCCCCATCCCGAATGTGAATGCGTCGCGCCAGGCTAACCGCTAACACTGACAACGAGCGAAGCCGGGACGGACCCGGTACATAATCGCTGCCTGCGGCGTCACAGCCCGCTCACAGGTGTTACACAGTGCGCGTGCGCGGGGCGCTTCTCCGCCGCCCGGCATCCGCGAGGCCGCCCGGCATCCGCGAGAACGGGAGGCCGCAGGGCCTGTCGGCCTTCGCGGAGGCCAGCCCCCGCGCGTGTCAGTCACCGCGCGTGTCAGTCACCGCGCGTGTCAGTCACCGCGCGTGTCAGTCACCGCGCGTGTCGGGCTGTTCGCTGCGCGTGTCGGGCTGTTCGCTGCGCGCGGCCGGAAGATGCGGGAGCCGTTCGGCCGCGACCACGCCTTCCAGGTACCCACGGGCCCGCTCGGTGCGCGGGTATGCGTCGAGGAGCCGCCAGAAACGCGGCCCGTGGCCGGGTACCAACAGGTGTGCCAGTTCGTGCAGCAGGACGTAGTCGACGACGTACTCGGGCATCCCCTGCAACCGGTGCGAGAGCCGGATGCTGCCTTCGGCAGGAGTGCAGGAGCCCCAGCGCGTGTTCTGGTTGGTGACCCAACGCACCGAGGTCGGGCGGGCCCTCCCCTGGAAGTACTGCTCGGAGAGCATTCCGGCGCGCTCGGCCAGCTCCGCGTCGCCGAGGAGCCGCTTACTCTCCTGCGCGGCGAGCTTGTCGAGCATCACACCGACCCAGCGCTGCTCCTCCGCCTCGGACATCCGCGCGGGGATGAGCACGATCGTGCGATCGCCCTCGCGGTACGCCGAGACCGTTCGGCGCCGTCTCGCGCTGCGTCTCACCTCGACCGCGCTCACCGCCGAGCCGCGTGGCGGCTGGCTCTGCGTGCTGCGCTCAGGGCTGTCGGCGCGCTGCGGTACGTCGGCGGGCACGCCCCGACGTTACCCGCTGGCGCAGGGGGAAGTCCCGCCTCCGGCAGGGTTCCCGGCCGATCCGCACACCCCGGCCGAGATTTGTACGACTAATCCCCCTCGCCTGTGGACAACTCGCGACGCTCTGTCGACGGGACGGGCATGCTGGCAGCGGCTCGGGGGACGAGCGCGGCCGGTCTCGCAACGGCCGCGCTCGGTCAGGCCATCGGGCCGCTCGGTCGCGTCGGCTGTCACGGGGGTACACCGACGCGACCGAATATCACGGACATTCAAGGCATTTCAGGTGGACCAGAACGGGGGACGGTCATGCATCCGAGGGTGAAGCCCGCACTGCGGCGCGGCTGGCGGGACTTGACGACGGTGCAGTTCGGCGTGGCCCGCGCCCACGCCGTGGTCCTCGGCCCGATGGACCCGGCGACAGCAGGCCTCCTCGACCTGATCGACGGCACACGCGGACCGGCGATGCTCCGCGAGGAGGGGGAGCGCATCGGCCTGCGGCACGACCACGTCGACCTCCTGCTCTCCCGTCTCACCGAGGCCGGCCTCCTTGACGATGCGACGGGCGGCGGCGAGTCCGCGAACGCCCTGCGCAAACGTACGGACGTCCTCGATCGCCTGCGCCCCGACCTCGCCTCGCTCAGCCTGACGGACCGCGAACCGACAGGCGGCATAAGGAGGTTGACGGCGCGGCGCGGTATGCGCGTGCAGGTGCGCGGAGCCGGCCGGGTGGGCGCGACGATCGCGGCGGTGCTGTCCGGCGCGGGGCTCGGCCGGGTCGACGTCCTGGACGGCGGCCGGGTGGAACCGTCCGACGTAGCCCCGGGCGGCCTGCCCGCAGAAGCGATCGGGGAGCGCAGGGACGAGTCCGCGCGACGGCTCGTACGTCGATGCGCGCCCGGCCCTGCACCGCGCCGGGCGCGGCCCTTCCGCACGAGCCGGTCCCCTTTCACGGAGGCGTCACCTACCGCCACGGGCCCCGGAACATCTGCCGGTGCGGCTCCGAGTGCGGCTCTGAGTGCGGCCCCGGGCGCGACGGACGGGGTCGAACGGCCGGCGGACCCCGGGCTCTCGCTCGTCGTGGTGGCCCCGCGGGACGGTCTCGCAGCGTACGCACCCGACCCTCGCCTCGCCGTTCCCTACATGCAGTCGGGCACACCGCACCTGTACGCGGGGGTCATCGAGGGCACCGGTGTGGTGGGCCCGCTGGTGCTGCCGGGGGCGTCGGCCTGCGCGGGCTGCCTCGACCTCGGCCGTGCGGAGCGGGAGTTGGCGTGGCCGCGGATGCTGGCCCAGTGGCGGTCGGGGCGGTCCCGTCCGGTGCAGGCCTGCGACATCGGCCTTGCGACGACCGTCGCGGGTCTTGCCGCCACCCACGCCCTGGCGTTCCTCGACGGCGGGCTGCCCGCAAGCACCGGCACCCGCTGGGAGCTCCCGCTCCCGGAGTTGGACTGGCGGCCCGAGCCCGTGGCGCCGCACCGCGAGTGCACCTGCGGCGCTGCCCGGCGCCGGAATCCGCTCGGCGAATGGGAGCGAGTCCTGGATGGGCCGGATGAGAGGGAGGACACCCCCATGGAAGGCGAGCCACACGAGACAATGGCCGGGTGAGCGTCGGATGTGGCGCGGCAGTCTGGGTTTTGGAGGGGCGTATGTCTGATCTTCCCCGGAAGGCGGTTACCCGTACCGCCAAGCTGGCCGCGCTGCCCCTCGGCATCGCGGGCCGGGCCACCTGGGGGCTCGGCAAGCGGATCGGCGGGAAGTCCGCCGAGATCGTGGGGCGCGAGCTGCAACAGCGCACCGCGGAACAGCTGTTCAAGGTGCTCGGCGAGTTGAAGGGCGGCGCCATGAAGTTCGGGCAGGCGCTGTCCGTCTTCGAGTCGGCGCTGCCCGAGGAGATCGCCGGCCCGTATCGGGCGGCGCTCACGAAGTTGCAGGAGGCGGCGCCGCCGATGCCGACGGCCACGGTGCACTCGGTGCTCGGGGAACGGCTCGGGGAGGACTGGCGCGAGTATTTCCTGGAGTTCGAGGACAAGCCCGCCGCGGCCGCCTCGATCGGCCAGGTCCACCGGGCTGTGTGGCACGACGGCCGGGAGGTCGCCGTCAAGGTGCAGTACCCCGGAGCGGGCGAGGCACTGCTGTCCGACCTGACCCAACTGAGCAGATTCGCCAAGCTTCTTGGCCCGCTCATCCCGGGGATGGACATCAAGCCGTTGATCACGGAGTTGCGCGACCGTGTCTCGGAGGAGCTGGACTACGAGCTGGAGTCCCAGGCTCAGCAGGAGCACGCCCGGGAGTTCGCGGACGATCCCGATGTGTTCGTCCCCGAGGTGCTGCACCAGAGCGAGAAGGTGCTGGTGACCGAGTGGATCGACGGCATACCCCTGTCCGAGGTGATCGCCGACGGCACCGAGGAGCAGCGGGACCGGGCCGGTCAACTCCTGGCGCGTTTCCTCTTCTCCGGCCCGGCCCGCACCGGACTCCTGCACGCCGACCCGCACCCGGGCAACTTCCGGCTGCTTCCGGCCGACGAGGGGGACGAGGACGGCGAGTGGAAGCTGGGCGTCCTGGACTTCGGCACGGTCGACCGCCTGCCCGGCGGGCTGCCGTCGACCATCGGCCACTCCTTGCGGATGACCCTGGAGGGCGAGGCCGAGGCGGTCTACGAGCTGCTGCGCGGCGAGGGCTTCGTCAAGGACGACATCGAACTCGACCCGGACGCGGTCCTTGAGTACCTGTTGCCGATCATCGAGCCGGCCGATGCCGACGCGTTCACGTTCACCCGCGACTGGATCCGCAGCCAGGCGGCGCGAATAGCGGACCCGCGCTCTCCCGCACACCAGTTGGGCAAGCAGCTGAACCTGCCGCCCTCGTATCTGCTGATACACCGGGTGACGCTCAGCACGATCGGCGTGCTCTGCCAGCTGGGGGCAACAGTCCGGCTGCGGGACGAACTTGAGTCCTGGCTGCCGGGATTCCTGGCGTCGGACGAGACGACGGTCGCGGCCGAGGACGAAACGACGATCGCCGACGAAGACGAAGCCGAGGACGCGGACACGGTCGGGAGGAAGGGCGGCTCCGTGGCCCGGGCCTGAGGCTGCGTCATCGTGCGCTCACCACCAGGAGGAGTCCGGGCGGCCCTCGATGGCCCTGAGATTGGCCCTCGCGCAGTCGTCGCAGAAGGGCCGGTGCGCGCGGACTGCGCGTGCGAGCTGACGGAGACCAACGACCGGCCCAGGCACTCACGGCGCTCCGCGCCGCCGCCCTCGGATTCGCTTCACCACCGGGCTGAAGCCCGATGCACGGCGCATGAATCCCGGTAGCGGCGGACGCCGTCCTCCACGGAACGGGTCCAGGTGATGACCTGCTCGTCCTCCGCGCGGGCGCCGCAGCGGGAGCACGCCACGCTCTCGGCACCCGGCTCTTCAGCCGAGTGATGAGTTCGACGGTCCATTGCGTGACGGTACCGCCGTCTCCAGAGGTACGGGAGAGCAAACTCCCCGTGGGGGCCGCTCCGTTCGGAGCGGCCCCCACGGGGAGTCGGCGCCACCGGCCCAACCGGCCGGCGATCGCCTTCGTCACGTCACATCAACGCCACACGGCCTCGCCGCGTCTCGTCACGTCACATCTCGTCACGTCAGGCCACGTCAGGCCACGTCAGTTCATGACCGCCATGGCCAGCGCGCGGCGGGCGCGGAGCGAGGCGCGCTCGGCGCGTCGCTGCATCCGGCGCGCGCTGATCAGCCGCACCGCATGGCGGTCGGCGTCGGCCTCACGCATGCGCTCATGCATATGCGCACGTGCCAGGGCTTCGGGTTGGAGTTGCATCTCACGGGTCCTGTTCTGACGCGAGGAGATCGCGCCGGATTCGGTGGTGGTCTCTGGGATCGCGGAGCCGACGGGCTCGCTGGCGAAGGGCTTCATCGGGGCCTGCTTCATGGGGTCGTGCGTCAGGGGGCGGTCGATGGTTCCGGAGGCGTTCATGCGACGACCGGGTTCTTGCGAGGGCGACCACGCGGCCGCTTGCGGGCAACGACCACGCCCTGAACGAAGAGCTCGCCGCCCCAGACGCCCCACGGCTCACGCCGCTCCTTGGCGCCGGCGAGGCAGGCCTCCATCAGCGGGCAGGTGCGGCAGAGGGACTTGGCGTACTCGACGTCGGCCGGCGACTCGGCGAAGAAGACCTCCGGGTCGTAGCTGCGGCAGGGGACGGGTACGTCGAGGTTCTCGATGGCGTCGTCGAGCGCGGTGAGCGCGGTGAGCGGAGTCAAGGTGTTCTCCTGAAGGCCGGGCGGGGGGAGCGTCTGTGAGGGCGGTACGGACGGGGCGTGCGTTTCGGTTTGCACGGTCGGTGTCTTCCTCGTCTGGTCGTTCCGGCCGGTCGGCCGGGTGGCGGCTTGGTACCAGGTGCTGCAAGTCCGTCGGCCCCTTCGCCCCGCTCTCCCCGTTCGGAGAAAACAGAAGGGCCGCGGATCCCGGGTGGGGTTCCGCGGCCCTGAAGGCGCCGGCCTGATCGTCGATCAGGCTGGATCACTCCAGGGTTCGAGCCCGCGGAAGGCCCACATGTGCTGCTGCGTCGTCGTCTGCTTCCGGAGTCCGGCACCGGCTGCCGCAAAGGCATAGGCATGCGCCTGTGCCGCTGCTACTGCTGCTTCCGGTGCCTTGGTCGGTCGCTCATCGCGCTCGCTCACGGAGAGGAACGCGTGGGACAGGGAGGCCGGACGCACGGCGGGGATGCCGACGGGCAGACCGGTGCCCTGGTTCGAGAGACCGAGCGGGCAGGTGGCGACGACCGAGCGATCGGTCATTTTCACGACGGTGTTGCTGAAGCTGGTGTTGATGCTGATCACTGGAATCGCCTCCTCTCGGCGTCTCGGGAACCGGCGCGAACCGGTCCGCTGGCGTACAAGGTTTAAGTACAGCACGGATCCAGGGCTTCGGAGAAGCCGCTGTTTCCGTGGTTAAGAACCTATGGGGATTGCTGCGGCGTACGCAAACTATTTTTTCGACGAGTTTGTATCAGTCACGATCGTCTGCTCCTCCAAGCTCGACGGGACGTTCCTCACCTGCGCAGATGGCCAGGACATCGGCTCCGAAGCGGCGCAGTTTGCGGGCCACGACTCCGGGGATGCGGGACAGCTCGGCCTCGGACTCGGGGACTTGCTCGGCGATGGCGATCAGGGTCTTGTCGGTGAAGACGCAGAACGCGGGCTGGCCGAGCGCGGCCGCCTCGTGGGCGCGCCAGATGTGCAGGCGGTCGTACACCCCCTCGTCCATGTCCGAGGGGCAGTCCTCGCAGCGCATCAGCTTCATCTCGCCCGCGGTGCTGAGCGTGCGGCCGCAGACCCGGCACAGGACCGGGCCGCGGGGCTTGCGGTTGCGGGCGGGAGCGCGCTCGACGCCGCCGGCGACGGAGGACGTACGCGAAGCGGCCGCGGCCGCGGAACCCGTGCGCAGGCCGTTCAGGAAGCGGCTCGGGGCCCGGGAGGCACGCCCGCCCGGCGAGCGGGCCAGCGCCCACGACAAAGAGAGGTGCGCGCGAGCGCGGGTGATGCCGACGTAGAGCAGGCGCCGCTCCTCCTCGACCCCCTCGTCGGTCTTGGCGTACGCGATGGGGAGCATGCCTTCGGTGAGGCCGACGACGAAGACCGCGTCCCATTCGAGGCCCTTCGCGGCGTGCAGCGAGGCCAGGGTGACGCCCTCGACGGTGGGGGCGTGCTGCGCGCCGGCCCGCTCGTCCAGCTCGGCCACGAGGTCCGCGAGTGTAGCCTGCGGCCGGGCTCGGGCGAAGTCCTCCGCGAGCCGCACCAGGGCAGCGAGGGACTCCCAGCGGTCCCGCACCGCACCGGACCCCGCCGGGGGCTTGCTCGTCCAGCCCTTGGTGGACAGCACGGCGCGGACCTGGGACGGCACGTCCACCGCGTCGTCGAGCAGGGCGTCGTTGGCGCCGAAGCGGGCCGCGCCGCGCAGGGCCGCTCCGGCCTCCCGCACCTCGGTGCGCTCGAAGAACCGCTCGGCGCCGCGGAGTTGGTAGGGGATGGCCGCGTCGGCCAGCGCCTGTTCGTAGAGCTCGGACTGGCCGTTCGTGCGGAACAGGACCGCGATCTCGCTGGCCGGGACGCCGGAGTCGAGGAGCTTGCGGATGCGGCGGGCGGTGCCTTCGGCCTCCGAGGGCTCGTCGCCGTACTCGGTGTAGCTCGGCTCGGGGCCCGCCTCGCGTTGGGAGACCAGCTCCAGGCGGTGCTCGGCGGCGCGGCCGTGGGCCTGGGCGAGGACGCTGTTGGCGAGGTGGACGACCTGGGGCGTCGAGCGGTAGTCGCGGATCAGCTTGACCAGGGTGGCCTGGGGGTGGCGGTTGCGGAAGTCCAGGAGGTGGTCGGGGGTGGCGCCGGTGAAGGAGTAGATCGTCTGGCTGGCGTCGCCGACCACGCACAGGCTGTCCCGCTCGCCGAGCCACAGCTCCAGAAGGCGCTGCTGGAGCGGGCTGACGTCCTGGTACTCGTCGACCACGAAGTGCTGGTACTGGGCGCGGACCTGCTCCGCGATGTCGTACCGGTCCTGGAGGACGGCGACGGTGAGGAGCAGCACATCCTCGAAGTCGATGACGCCGCGGTCCCGCTTCAGTTCCTCGTACGTCGCGTAGACCTGGGAGATCTCGGCGGGGTCGCGGGGGACCTCGCGGCCGGACTTGACGGCGGCGGCAGCGTAGTCACCGGGGACGGTCTGGGTGACCTTGGACCACTCGATCTCGCCGGTGACGTCCCGCAGTTCGTTGCGGTCGAGGCGGATGCGGCAGCGGGCCGCGGCGTCGGCGACCAGCTGGACCTTCCGCTCCACGAGGCGGGGCAGCTGACCACCGACTGCTTTCGGCCAGAAGTACTGCAGCTGTCGCAGGGCGGCGGAGTGGAACGTACGGGCCTGGACGCCGCTCACGCCGAGCTGGCGGAGGCGGCCGCGCATCTCGCCCGCCGCGCGGTTGGTGAACGTGACGGCCAGGACGCTGTCGGGCCGCAGGATGCCGGCCCGGACTCCATATGCGATGCGGTGGGTGATCGCCCGCGTTTTGCCCGTACCGGCTCCGGCGAGCACGCACACCGGACCGTGCAGCGCCGTCGCGACCGCGCGCTGCTCGGGGTCGAGCCCTTCGAGCACCGCGTCCGCGTCCGGCGGCACGGGGGCGTACTGGCTCGCGCCCGGGGCCGGGAAGAGGGTGGAGTGCGTTCCTTGTGTCACCCCGCCATGCTGCCAGGTTCGCGGAGACGGCCGAGCCGCTTGTCCACAGCCGCGAGGCATTGGTCGTACTAATGCGGGAATGGCGGGCGGTCCGCGTACGTTCGGTCTGGTGCGACCACGCATCGGACGAGATTGAGGAGCGCTGGAGACATGCCGGGCACTGTGACGATGTACAGCACCACCTGGTGCGGCTACTGCCGCCGGCTCAAGGGCCAGATGGACCGTGAGGGCATCGCCTACAAGGAGATCAACATCGAGCAGGACCCGGAGTCCGCGGCGTTCGTCGAGAAGGCGAACGGCGGGAACCAGACGGTTCCGACCGTGCTGTTCGATGACGGCTCGACGCTGACCAACCCGTCGCTGGCCCAGGTCAAGCAGAAGGTCGGGGTCTGAGACCACCCCGTGGCCGGCGCTCCGGCTCTGCGAAACCCCCGCTTCTGATGCAGGAGCGGGGGTTTCGCGTACGGCTGTGGGGGCGAGCAGGTGTCAGTCCTCGCCGCCCGCGGCGAAGCCCGTGTCAGTCCTCGCCGCCCGCGGCGAAGCCCACCGAGCCGTCCGGCAGGATCGCCTCCACGCGCGCGCCGTGCTCGACGGTGCGGCTGACCGTGCAGTGCTTCTCATGGGTCAGGCGGACGCCGCGGGCGAAGACCTCGGCGGCCCGGCCGCCGTTGGCGTCGGCGGGGATGTCGAGCTCGTAGCTGACGCGGACCTTGCCGATCCGGCCGTCGTCCTCAGGGGTGGAGACGGATTCCACGACGATGCGCAGCTCGTCGTGGTCCACCGCACGCGCGGTGCGGTCCGTGACCAGGCCGCCGCAGCCGCCGAGCGCCGCGAGCAGCAGCTCCACCGGCGTGAAGGACGGCTGACCCGACTCGTCGTCGGCAGCCGCCATGCGCACCTCGGCGCCGCGGTCGTTGCGCGCGGTCCACTGCCGGTAGCCGGTGCGGACGGTCTCGATGCGGTAGTCGGCCATGGTCGGCGCCCCTCTCTCTGCGGCTCGGTCAGGGTACGGGCCGGGGCAGCGGCCTGCCGTACCAGAGCTCGATGAGGCGGGCGGCGATCGAGATGCCGTACGGCGCCAGGACCTCGCCGGACTCGAAGGCGGCGGTGAGGTCGTCCCGGGAGAACCAGCGGGCCTCCTCGATCTCCTCGCCGTCCACGTCGATCTCCGAGGACGTGGCGCGGGCGATGAAACCGAGCATCAGGCTGGACGGGAACGGCCAGGGCTGGCTCGCCACGTACTCGACGTCTCCGACCGTGACGCCGGCCTCCTCGAAGACCTCGCGGCGCACCGACTGCTCGATGGACTCCCCCGGTTCCACGAAGCCCGCGAGCGTCGAGAACCGGCCCTCGGGCCAGTGCACCTGGCGGCCGAGCAGGATGCGGTCGTCCTTGTCGGTGACGGCCATTATCACGGCCGGGTCGGTGCGCGGATAGTGCTCGGCGCCGCAGGCCGGGCAGCGGCGGATGTGGCCGGCGGCGGCGATGACGGTGCGCTCGCCGCAGCGGGAGCAGAAGCGGTGCAGGCGCTGCCAGTTCTCCAGGGCGACGGCGTGCACCATGAGGCCCGCGTCCCGAGGCGACAGGAGCAGCCCGGCCTCCCGCAGGCCCGCGGGGCGCGCCGACTGGTCCATGCGGCCGGGAAGAGAGTCCTTCTGGAGCGCGAAGTAGCTCACGCCGTCGTCGTCGGTGCCCAGGAAGTAGCGGTGCGTCTCGGTGACGGGCGCCTCGAAGGCGGGCGTCATCACGAGCTCCGTACGGCCGTCGGGGGTGTCGTCGATCAGCACCTGGCCACCGGAGACGACGAACACGCGCGTCGTCGGGTGACTCCAGGCGGCGGCCAGCCAGGCCTCGTCGAGGCGGTGGTGGGCGGCGCGGTCGATGCCGCTGGGCGCGGTCAGCGACAGGGGCCGGTCAGCGGTGCGGTCGGTCCAGGTGGTCACAGGTGTTTCCAACTCCCCCGGTGGAACGGGCTGTTCGGCAGGACGGGTACGGCGGTGACGGCGGCGCGCTGGGCGATGGCCTGCACATCACGGGCGGCGGGATCAGTTCGGGGCGGGCCCCTCGGGGGTCGTGGGCCCCGGCTGTGCGGGCCAGGTGGCGGCGAGATCGCCCCACAGGTAGGCGGTGGTTTCGACGCCCTTGAGGAGCAGATCCAGCTCGACCTTCTCGTTGGGGGCGTGCCAGCCGTCGGACGGCACGGAGATGCCGAGGAACAGGACCGGCGCCGCGAGGACGTCCTGCAGGTCGGCCGCGGGGCCGGATCCGCCCTCGCGCGTGAAGCGGATCTGCTGCTCGAAAGCGCGTCCCATGGCGCGGGACACGGACTGCAGGGCGGGGTGGTCGAGCGGCGTCAGGCACGGCCGGGTGGCGCCGGAGAAGGTGATGCGGTGCCGGATTCCGGCGGGGATCTGCCGGGCGGCCCAGTCGCGTACCGCCTGTTCGACGTGGACCGGCCGCTGTCCCGCGACCAGCCGGAAGGACAGCTTCAGGAAGGCCGCGTCCGGGATGATCGTCTTGCCGCCGGCGCCCTGGTAGCCGCCGCCCATGCCGTTGACCTCGGCGGTGGGGCGGGCCCAGATGCGCTCCAGGGTGGAGTAGCCGTCCTCGCCGTGGGCCGCGTGCGACTTGGCCGTACGCAGCCACTCCTGCTCGTCGAAGGGCAGCTCGGCGAAGAGCTCGCGCTCACGGTCGGTGAGCGGCACGATCCCGTCGTAGAAGCCGGGGATCGCCACGCGCGCGTGCTCGTCGTGCAGGGCGGCGGCCAGCCGCGCGGCGGCCGTGGCCGGGTTCGGCACGGCGCCGCCGAAGGAGCCGGAGTGGATGTCCTGGTCCGGGCCCGTGAAGGTGATCTCGCACTCGACGAGACCGCGCATCCCGGTGCACACCGTAGGTGTGGTCGCCGACCACATACCGGTGTCGGAGACGATCACCGCGTCGGCCGCGAGGCGCTCGGCGCGCTCCTCGACCAGCGCGCGGAAGTTCGGCGAACCGGACTCCTCCTCGCCCTCGATCAGCAGCTTCAGGTGCACGGCAGGGGTGCTGCGGCCGGTGGCGGCGAGGTGGGCCCGTACGCCCAGGGTGTGGAAGAAGACCTGGCCCTTGTCGTCGGCGGCACCGCGCGCGTGCAGCCGGTTTCCGTCGATCACCGGCTCGAAGGGGTCGGTGTGCCAGCCGTCCTCGCGGGCGGCGGGCTGGACGTCGTGGTGGCCGTAGACGAGGACGGTCGGGGCGTCCGGCTCGGCGGCGGGCCACTCGGCGAAGACCGCGGGGGCGCCTGCGGTCTCCCAGACCTCGGTGGTCGGGAAGCCGGTGTGCTTGAGCTTGTCGGCCAGCCAGTGCGCGCTGCGGCGTACGTCGTCGGCGTGCTCGGGCTGAGCCGAGACGGACGGGATGCGCAGCCACTCCGCGAGGTCGTCGAGGAAGGCGGCGCGGTGCTCTTCGATGTACGCGCGGACGGCGCTGTCCGGGGTGTAGCTCATGCTCCTGAGCCTAGCCGGACGCCGAGGTCGTCCGGTCGGCGTCCCCCCTCGGACCTCGGCTGGGGCCTTGGCCCGACTGGCCGCGGGCGTCCACCTCGCGCGCGTGGGGCCGGTTTTCGCCGTGCCGCGCGGTGGCCCGGTTCTCGGCCTCCTCGACGTCCGCTCCGCCGAGCAGGCGCTCCAGCTCCGTGCGGCCGGGCAGCCGTTCCGGGTACGTGGTCTTGCCCGTGCGGACGAAGACGAACGCGGCCTTCACCGCCTCGGCCGGCAGGCCGTGCTGCTCGGCCCAGGCGAGGCGGTAGATCGCCAGCTGCAGCGGGTCGGCGGCGCCGCCGTGGCCGGTCTTCCAGTCGACGATCTCGTACGAGGTGGCGGCGCCGTCGCCCGGCCCGGAGCCGTCCGCGCGGTACACGGCGTCGATTCGGCCCCTGATCACGCGCCCGGCGATGGCCAGTTGGAAGGGCGCCTCCACGCGGTACGGCGTGCGGTACGCGTACGGGGTGTGCTCGAAGGCTTCCTTGAGCGTCTCCAGGTCGCGCTCGTCGGCGATCTCGGCGTCGGCGCCCGGGAGCTCGTCCGGGTCGAGCATGGGCAGTGCGAGGGCCTCGAAGCGGGACTCGATCCAGGCGTGGAACCGGGTGCCCCTGCGGGCCGCGGGCTGCGGCGGGCGGGGCATGGGGCGGGCCAGCTCCTGCGCGAAAGCGTCCGGGTCGGCGGCCATCCGCATCACCTCGGACGCGGTGAGTGAGAGCGGCACGGGCACGTCCTGCACGGCCGCACGCGCGCGTTGCAGCTCCGCCGTCAGGGACTCCAGGTCCTTGTCCCAGGAGGCGATGGTGCGCTCGTCCTCCGGGGTGAGCCGGGACACGGACCCCCGTCGCGGTGGCACCTCGCGCGCGTGCGGGACGGTTTCGCCGTGCTGGTGGGGGATCTCCGGGCGGGTGTGCGTCCAGCTGTGCCAGGCGGCCGGGTCGTCCTCGTACGGGCCCTGCTCGTACGGGTCTCCCTCGTTCGGGTTTCCCTCGTACAGGTCCTCCTCGTCGGGTGGCGGCGGCCACTCCGGGTCGTAGGCGTCGTCCTCGGGAGCCTGAGAACCCAGCGGCTGCTCGGGCTTCGTCAGGGCGTCCAGGTGGGCCAGGACGGTCTCGGCGGCGGCGTGGCGGCGGGACATGGCGGCGGCGTCCAGGGGCAGCGGCCAGGCCGCGTCGGCGGTCTCCGCGCGCAGGGCGGGGTTCTCCTCGTCCGGCTCGGGCTCGTCCGCCCACGCCTCGACTTCGCCGTGGCCGGCGGCGCAGTGGTCGTGCAGGGCGAGCAGGAAGTCGGAGGGGCCGCGGGGGCGCTTCTGGGCGGGGCCCCACCAGTGTCCTGAGCCGAGCAGAAGGGACCGGGGGCGGGTGAATGTCACGTATCCGAGGCGGAGTTCCTCGGTCCGCTGGTGGTCCTTCATCTCCTCGTGGAAGGCCCTCAGGCCCTTGCTGTCCCAGTCCTCGACGTCGGGCAGTGTGGCCGCGTCACCGCGCAGCTCGTGCGGCAGCACCTTGGAGCGGGCGGTCCACTTCTCCCGGCCCTGGGTGGAGGGGAACGTTCCGGTGACGAGTCCCGGCACCGCGACGACGTCCCACTCCAGGCCCTTCGACTTGTGCGCGGTGAGCACCTTGACCGTGTTCTCGCCGCCGGGCAGCGCGTTGTCCAGGCCCTTCTCGTACTGCTCGGCCGTGCGCAGGAAGCCGAGGAAGGCGAGCAGGGAGGCGGACGGGTCGTTCGCCGCGAAGGAGGCGGCGATGTCGAGGAAGTTGGCGAGGGTCTCCCGGCGGCGGGCCGCGAGGGCGTGCGGGGACGCGGACAGCTCGACGTCGAGTCCGGTGGTGGCGAGGACGCGGTGCAGTACGTCCATGAGCGGGTCGGCGAGGGAGCGGCGCAGGTCGCGCAGCTCGGCGGCGAGGCGAGCGAAGCGCACCCGCGCGTCGGCGGAGAACGGAAGCCGGTCCTGCGGGCCGTCCGCCTCCAGGAAGGTGTCGAGCGCGTCCGCGAGGGAGACGACTTCCGCCGGGTCGACGCCCTCCACGGCCTCCGCGAGGCGCCGGTCGGGGTCCTCGGAACCGTCCTCCACGCGTGCGTACTGCACGAGGAGGCGGGCCCTGCGGCCGAGCAGCGCCAGGTCGCGGGGGCCGATGCGCCAGCGCGGGCCGGTGAGCAGGCGCACGAGCGCGGCGTTGGCCCCCGGGTCCTGCAGCACCTCGCAGACGGCGACGAGGTCGGCCACCTCGGGGAGGTGCAGAAGCCCGGAGAGGCCGACGACCTCCACGGGGATGTCACGGGCCACGAGCGCGCCCTGGATCTGCGCGAAGTCGTTCGCCGTACGGCACAGGACCGCGATGTCGCCGGGCTCCTTGTCGGTGGCGACGAGGTGGCCGATGGAGTCGGCGAGCCACTCGATCTCCTCGGCGTGCGTCCGCAGGAGAGCGCACCGCACTGTGCCCTTCCCCTCGGCGTCCGGGGCGGGGCGCAGCGCCTCCACGCCCGCGTGCAGGGCGCGCAGCGGGGCCGCCATGCCGTTGGCGAGGTCGAGGAGGCGGCCGCCGCTGCGGCGGTTCTCGCTGAGGGAGAAGCGGGTGGCGGGGCGGCCGTCGGCGTGCGCGAAGTGCTCGGGGAAGTCGTCGAGGTTGGCGACGGAGGCGCCGCGCCAGCCGTAGATCGCCTGGCAGGGGTCGCCGACGGCGGTCACCGCGTGCCCCGTGCCGGCGCCGAACAGGCCGGAGAGCAGGATGCGTTGGGCGACGGACGTGTCCTGGTACTCGTCGAGCAGGACGACACGGAACTCGTCCCGCAGGATGCCGCCGACCTCGGGGCGGGTGTCCGCGAGGGTGGCGGAGAGGGCGATCTGGTCGCCGAAGTCGAGCAGGTCGGCGGAGCGCTTGGCCGCGCGGTACCGCTCGACGAGCTCGGTGAGTTCCTGGCGCGCGGCGGCCGTCTCGGGCACCTTGCGCAGATCGGCGTTGGAGAGCTTCACACCGTCGAGCGAGCGCAGCAGCTCGGTGTCGTACGCGCGGAGCCGGGACGGTCGTACGAGGTGCTCGGCGAGCTCGGCGTCGAGCGCGAGGAGGTCGCTGACGAGGTCGGGGAAGGACCGGGTGAGCGCCGGATAGGGGCCTGGCGCTTCGCGCAGCACGCGCGCGGCGAGCTGGAAGCGGGTGGCGTCGGCGAGCAGCCGCACGCTGGGTTCGAGGCCGATGCGCAGGCCGTGGTCGGTGAGCAGCCGCCCGGCGAACGCGTGGTACGTGGAGATCACCGGCTCGCCGGGGGGGTCGTTGGCCGGATCGATCGTGTCCGGGTCGGTCACTCCGGCCTTGATGAGCGCGCTGCGCACCCGCTCGGCGAGTTCGCCCGCCGCTTTGTTCGTGAACGTGAGGCCGAGGACCTGCTCGGGCGAGACCTGGCCGGTGCCGACCAGCCAGACCACCCGGGCCGCCATCACCGTCGTCTTGCCGGAGCCGGCTCCGGCCACGATCACCTGCGGGGCGGGCGGCGCCACGATGCAGGCCGTCTGCTCCGGGGTGAAGGGGATGCCGAGGAGCTCCTTGAGCTGCTCGGGACCGGTGATATGCGAGGACACCCCAGGAAGGCTAACGGCGGCCACTGACAACCCGGGCATCCCGGAAGCCGGCGGCCGCCGCATCGCTCAGCACACGGTGGGTCAGGAGCCCGCGATGAGGTCCTGCATGTCGGCGATCTCGGAGGCCGGCGGGGCCTCGACCTCGACCTTCTCGTTGTAGTCGGTGAAGTTCATGGTGTTGGGGTCGTCGCCGCCCTTGGTGACGGCGCGCAGGAAGTAGGGCTCGCCCTCGGCCGCGACGTAGAAAGTGACGGTCTCGCCGCCGGACTTCTTCTTGGTGAGGGTGGCCGCCTTCGTGCCGTCGACCTCGGAGTCCTCGCCGCGCTTGACGCCCTTGAGGTCGCCCTCCTTGAAGAGGGACTTCAGGTCGCACATGTCGTCGTTCTGGCCGGCGGGCACCTTCACCCAGCGGTCGCCGACCTTCTTGGCGGCGGCCTCGTCGTTGAGGGTGTTCTTCCAGTAGGCGGCGTCGCCCCTCATGTAGCTGGTCTTGTCGACGACGCGGATGTCGACCGTGCCCATGTCTGCGGACTTCATCTCGCCGTTGCAGGCGCCGCCCTTGGCGATCTCGAAGGCGATCGAGGTGGGCTTGCCGCTCTGCTTGCCCTCGGCGGACAGCTTCACGGAGTCGACGCCGCTGGTCGCCTTGGAGGCCTTGTCGGCGATCTTGTCGGCGCTCATGCCCTCGAAGGGGTCCTTGTCGCCGAAGCAGCCGGTGACGCTGACGAGTGCGGCCGCGCAGGCCACTGCCGTCGCCAGGACCTTCCGATTGGCTGCCATGTGTATGTCCCCTCCTGGGTACCGATGCCGCTTGTGCTTTTACGTGGACTTTTACGTGGACTTTACGTCGGCAACGGCAGGGATCCGGTCACTCCGGGCGTGGGATGGATCACTCCCGGCAACATCGCCGGCCCGGGAGATCCCGCACCGCGGCCGTCACTCCACCACGTGCCGCCCTTCGGCCCGCGCGCTGCACGCGGCCCGGAACGAACAGTGTGCGCAGTGCTGGCCGGTGCTCGGCGAGAACCGCTCGTCGAGCACCTTGCCGGCCGCGGTGGCGAGCAGATCGCCGACCCACTGCCCGGTCAGACCGTCCTGGGTCTGCACCTTGGGCAGCGCGTCGCCGCCGTCCTTCTTCGCCGCGGGCCGGCGCAGCTGCACCAGCTCCGCGCCGCCCGGCTCGGGTCTCTGTCCGTCGAAGACCTCGTCGACGGCGCCTTCGCGGACCGCCAGCTGATAGACGGCGAGTTGCGGATGGCGGTCCACCTCGGCCGCCGTCGGCGCCTGTTTGCCCGTCTTGAAATCGACCACATAGGCGCGCCCTTCGGCGTCCGCCTCCACGCGGTCCATCGAGCCGCGGATCCGCACCTCGTAGGAGCCCGCTTCCAACGTCACGTCGAAATCGTGCTCTGTGGCGACCGGTTTGCGGCCCGGGCGGGCGCTGTTGGTGTCGACGTGCCAGTGCAGAAAGCGTTCGAGCGCCACGCGCGCGTGCTCTTTCTCCTGGGCCGACTTCCAGGGGGCGTCGAAGGCGAGGGCGTCCCACACCGAGTCCAGCCGCTCCATCAGCACCGAGAGATCGGCGGGCGTCCGCCCGGAGGCGACCTCGTCGGCCAGTACGTGCACGACGTTGCCGAAGCCCTGCGCGGCCGTCGCCGGGGCGTCGGCCTTCACCTCGCGGCCCAGGAACCACTGCAGGGAGCAGGTGTTGGCGAGCTGGTCGAGGGCGCTGCCGGAGAGGGTCACCGGCCGGTCCCGGTCCCGCAGCGGCACCGCGCTGTGCGTGGGCTCGTACATGCCCCACCAGCGGGACGGGTGCGCGGTCGGTACGAGCGGCCTGCCGTCCTCGTCGCGCAGCGCGGCGAGCCGAGCCAGGCGCTCGGCCGCCGCCTCGCGCAGGGTGTCCGAGACGCGCGGGTCGACGGTCGTGGCGCGCAGCTCGGCGACGAGCGCGGCGACGGACAGCGGGCGGCGCGGGCGGCCCGCGACCTCCCGTGGTTCGACGCCGAGTTCGGTCAGGAAGCGGGAGGGCTGGTCGCCGTCGTCCGCCGCCGACTTCACCGCGGTGACGACGAGCCGCTCGCACGCGCGCGTGGCGGCGACGTAGTACAGGCGGCGCTCCTCCGCCAACAGGGCGCCCGGCGTCAGCGGTTCGGCGAGCCCGTCGCGGCCGATGCGGTCCGCCTCCAGGAGGGAGCCGCGGCGGCGCAGATCGGGCCACAGCCCCTCCTGCACGCCCGCGACGACCACGAGCCGCCACTGCAGCCCCTTGGAGCGGTGCGCGGTCATCAGACGTACGGCGTCGGGGCGCACCGCCCTCCCGGCGAGGGTGTCGGCGGCGATGTCCTGCGCCTCGACCTCGCCGAGGAAGTTCAGGGCGCCGCGTCCGCCGCTGCGCTCCTCGGCGCGGGCGGCGGTCGCGAACAGGGCGCATACGGCGTCCAGATCCCGGTCGGCGTTGCGGCCCGCGGCGCCGCCGCGCCGGGCGGTGCGCTCCAGGCGGCTCGGCCAGGACGTGCCGCTCCACAGCTCCCACAGGGCCTCCTCCGCGGTGCCGCCGCCGGCCAGCAGCAGCCGGGTGCGCCGCAGCAGCTCGCCGAGGCGCCGGGCGCCGCCCGCGTACGAGGTGTCGTGTGCGAGCAGCCGCTCGGGTTCGGCCAGGGCGCGGGCGAGCAGGACGTCCGACGGCGGCGGCAGGCGGTTGCCTCCGGCCCGCTCCTCGTCCCGCAGGGCACGGCCGAGGCGCCGCAGGTCGGCGGCGTCGGTGCTGCCGAGCGGCGAGGAGAGCAGGGCGAGGGCACGCTCGGAGCTGAGCCAGGGGGCCACTCCTGAGGTGCCGGTTTCCGACGCCCCCTCTGTGGTGCCGGTTTCCGACGCCCCCTCTGTAGCGCCAGGCTCCACCGCCCCCTGACTAATGCCGGTTTCCGCCTCGCCGTGCGGAGGCTCCGTGGACGCCTCGGCCGCCGCCCGCAGGGCCTCCAGGAGCGGGGCCACCGCGGGCTCCTCGCGGAGCGCCACGTCGTTGCCGTCGACCTCCACCGGGACGCCCGCCGACGTCAGGGCGCGGCGGACCGCCGGGATGCGGCTGCCCGCGCGTACGAGCACGGCCATGTCGGACCAGGCGACGCCGTCCTCCAGGTTGGCGCGGCGCAGGAGGTCCGCGACGTTCTCCAGCTCCGCGCCGGGCGTCGGGTACGTGACCACGTCGATGCAGCCGCCCTCGTCGACCGCGCGCAGCGCGCGGTGGCGCCGTGCCTGCTCTGCGGGGAGGCGCGGCAGCGGCATCCGCTGCGTGATCCGGCGCGTGGCCTCCAGGAGCGCGCTGCCGGAGCGGCGGGACGTCGTGAGGACCTCTACGGGGGCGGGGCGGCCGTCGGACCGGCGGAAGGCATCGGGGAAGTCGAGGATGCCGTTCACGTCGGCGCCGCGGAACGCGTAGATCGACTGGTCCGGGTCGCCGAACGCGACCAGGGTCCGGCCCCCGCCCGCCAACGCCTGGAGGAGACGTACCTGCGCGGGGTCGGTGTCCTGGTACTCGTCGACGAACACCGCGTCGTAGCGCGCGGCCAGCTGGTCGGCGACCTCGTCCTGGCGGGCGAGCAGCACCGCGCGGTGCACGAGTTCGGCGTAGTCGAGTACGCCCTGCGCGTCCAGGACGTCCAGGTACTCGGCGAGGAACGCGGCCGCCGCACCCCAGTCGGGCCGGCCGGTGCGGCGCGCGAAGTCGCCGAGGGCGGAGGGGCCGAGGCCGAGCTCCCGGCTACGGGCGAGCACCGCGCGCACCTCGTCGGCGAAGCCGCGTGTGGTCAGGCAGGCGCGCAGCTCGTCGGGCCACCGCACGCGCGCGTGGCCGCTGTTCTCCAGGTCGACCTCGCCTTCGAGGAGTTCGCGTACGACGACGTCCTGCTCGGGTCCGGAAAGCAGCCGCAGCGGTTCGACGAACAGGTCGGCGTCCTGGTGGGCGCGGACCAGGGCGTAGCAGAACGAGTGGAACGTGGTGGCCCGCGGCGCCGACACGCCGCCGATGCGCAGTGCCATCCGGTCGCGCAGCTCCACCGCCGCCTTGCGGCTGAACGTGAGCACCAGGATGCGGTCGGGGTCGGTGCCCTCGGCGATCCGGGCGGCGACTGCCTCTACAAGAGTGGTGGATTTGCCGGTGCCGGGACCGGCCAGCACGAGCAGTGGACCGCCCGCGTGGTCAACCACCGCGCGCTGTGGTGCGTCAAGACGAGGGGGATCCACTCGGGCCGGCGGTGTGCGCACCAGCCGGTACGCACGGGTGCCCCCCTGACGCACGGATGCGTCGGGAGCGCGCCGGTCGGAAGTAGAGGAGCTCACGTGGATCGCCGGTCCTGGTGGGTGTGCTGGGTGGAGAAGGGGCCGTGGGCCCCGGTGGTCGTCGTACGGCCGCCGCGTGCCGCGCGAGCGGGGCGGGCGGCGGCCGCGGGGGCGGCGGTTGCGGTGGCCGCCCCGTGACGGCCGCGCTCGACGCTACGCCAGTCGGCGACCGGAACGCGCCACTTCCCCGGCTTCGTCCGCGTCGCCGCGGGCCGGGGCGGTGTCGCCCGTACGGTCCGGCGGGCGCCCGCGACGCCTCCGTATACCGGAAGCTGTCCCTTGTGAGACCGCGCACAGCCGTCCCCGCCGTGACACCGCGCTCAGCCGTCCCCGCCGCCCCTGCCGTGCGAGCGCGCTCAGCCGGTCCCGCCGTCCCAGCGCGCCCGTCTCATGTCGAGGCGCTGCTCACCGGCGCCCGTGCTGCGCAGCGGGGTGGCCTCGACGCGGTACCGCTCCAGGGCGCGCCGCTCGTGCCCCGGCAGCAGCCGGCCGTCGGACCGCACCACGCGCCACCACGGCACCGCCCCGCCGTACAGCGCCATCACACGGCCGACCTGGCGCGGGCCGCCCTCGTCCAGCCACTCCGCGATGTCGCCGTACGTCATGACCCGGCCGGGCGGGATGCGCTCCGCGACCTGAAGCACCCGCTCCGCGTAGTCCGGCAGTTCCGGCAGTTCCGGCAGTTCCGACAGTTCTGGCAGATCCGGCAGTTCCTGCAGGCTCTCCTCGCTCATCCGACCCATCCTGCCGCACACCACCGACAATCCGGGCGGGAGCGGGACCATGGTTCTGTGAACCCCCGGTGTGCGTATCAGGGACACAGGCCGACGGCTGAATGCACCCTGATGCCCCCTGATGTCAGTGGGTCGTGCCACCATCATCCGGGCGGTGACTGGTGATACGCGAACAGAACGAGACGGAAAAGGATCAGGGAGTGCAGCCCTCCAAGGACGAGCGCACCCCTGACACGCCGTCGCGCCCGGAAACCGACAGCCCCGGCGGGACGCGCGAGGACGGGCCCACGCAGCGCGCCGCCGAGCCCCCCAGGCCGCACGGCTCCACCGCCTCCACGGCCGTGGGCACCGGCGACGAGGTCGAGGGCGACGAACCGCTGCTGCCCGCGCGGGTGCACCGGCCGTCCGACCTGATGCGGATGCTGGTCGGGATCCTGGCCGTCGTCCTCGTCCTCTCGATCGCCGCGTTCGCGCACGGCACCACCTCCGGCCTCGAACAGGACATCAGCAAGGGCACCGACCAGGCGCCCGACCTGCTGATCAAGTTCGCCGGGCTGAGCGCGTCCATCGCGGTGCTGCTCGTACCGGTGGCGTTCGCGATCGAGCGGCTGATCAAGCGGGACGGGCTGCGCATCGCCGACGGTGTGCTCGCCGCGGTCCTCGCGCACGGCGTGACGCTCGCCACCGACCTGTGGGTCGCGAAGGCCGCGCCGGAGTCCATCCAGGACGCCCTGACCCGGCCGCTCGCCGAGGACCCGGGCGCGCTCACCGACCCGGTGCACGGCTATCTCGCGCCGGTCATCGCGTACATGACGGCCGTGGGGATGTCCCGAAGACCGCGCTGGCGCGTGGTGCTGTGGACGGTGCTGCTGCTCGACGCGCTGTCGATGCTCGTCGCCGGGTTCACCACCCCGTTCTCGATCATCCTGACCGTCCTGATCGGCTGGACCGTCGCGTACGGGACGCTCTACGCGGTCGGCTCGCCCAACGTCCGGCCCACCGGGCAGACGCTGCTCGCCGGGCTGCGGCACGTGGGATTCCGGCCGGTCAGCGCCGCACGCGCGGAGGACACGCCGGACTCCGGCGACGGCGGCGACCGCGGCCGCCGCTACTTCGTCACCCTGGAGGACGGCCCGCCGCTCGACGTCACGGTCGTGGACCGGGAGCAGCAGGCGCAGGGCTTCTTCTACCGCGTGTGGCGCCGGCTCACGCTGCGCGGCATCACCACCCGCCGCAGCTTGCAGTCGCTGCGCCAGGCGCTGGAGCAGGAGGCGCTGCTCTCGTACGCGGCGATCGCGGCCGGGGCCGACGCGCCGAAGCTGATCGCCACCTCCGAGCTCGGCCCGGACGCGGTGATGCTCGTCTACGAGCACCTGGGCGGCCGCTCCCTGGACGCGCTGGACGACGACGAGGTCACCGACGAGCTGATGCGGGACACCTGGCTGCAGGTGCAGGCGCTGCAGTCGCGGCGGATCGCGCACCGGCGCCTGGCGGGCGACGCGATCGTGGTGAACCGCTCCGAGCCGACGCCGCCGGAGGGGAACCCTCCAGCGGAAGGCGACGGTTCGGCCGAAGGCGCCGGTTCAGCCGAAGGCGCCGGTTCCGGCGGGCCCGACCGCCCCACCGAGACGGATCGTTCCGGCAAGGTGATCATCACGGATCTGCGCGGCGGCGAGATCGCGGCCGGCGACCTGGTCCTGCGGATGGACATCGCGCAGCTGCTCACCACGTTCGGCCTGCGCACCGGCGCCGAGCGCGCGGTGGACGCGGCGGTCGGCGTGCTCGGGCCCGACGCGGTCGCCGACTGCCTGCCGCTGTTGCAGCCGATCGCGCTGACCCGCTCCACGCGCGCGACGCTGCGCAAGCTGGGCCGGGAGCGCTCGCAGCGGGAGCGGGAGGCCGTCCTGGAGGCGTCCCGCAAGACGAAACAGACGCGCGAGGAGAGCGACGGCGCCGAGTCCGCCGCGCCCGACCACAAGGCGGCGAAGGCGCAGAAGCAGGCCGAGAAGCGGGCGATGGACGAGGCGCTCGACGTGGCCCGCGAGGAGGACCTGCTCACCCAGATCCGGCACCAGGTCCTGAAGATCAGGCCGCAGGCGCCGGTCGAGCCCGCGCAGCTGGAGCGGATCAAGCCGCGCACCCTGATCAGCTTCCTCGCCGGCGCGATCGGCGGGTACTTCCTGCTCTCGCAGCTCACCGGCATCGACTTCGCGAAGCTCTTCGAAGAGGCCAACTGGGGCTGGGTGCTCGCCGCGGTGGGGTTCTCGGCGCTCAGCTATGTGGCGGCGGCGATGGCGCTGCTCGGCTTTGTACCGGAGCGGGTGCCGTTCCTGCGGACGGTGGCGGCGCAGGTCGCCGGGTCGTTCGTGAAGATCGTGGCGCCCGCGGCGGTCGGCGGCGTGGCGCTCAACACCCGGTTCCTGCAGCGGTCCGGGGTGCGCTCCGGGCTCGCCGTGGCCTCGGTGGGTGCTTCGCAGCTCTTCGGCCTCGGCTCGCACATCCTGCTGCTCCTGACCATGGGTTATCTCACGGGTACGGAGAAGACCCCGGAGCTGTCCCCGTCCCGCACCGTCATCGCCGGCCTGCTGACCGTCGCGGTGCTCGTGCTCGTGGTGACGGCGATCCCGTTCCTGCGCCAGTTCGTGGCGACGCGGCTGCGGTCGCTGTTCGCGGGGGTCGTGCCGCGCATGCTGGACGTGCTGCAGCGGCCGCAGAAGCTGATCACCGGCATCGGCGGCATGCTGCTGCTGACCGCGATGTTCGTGCTCTGCCTGGACGCCTCGGTACGGGCGTTCTCCAGCGACGAGACCGTGTCGCTGAGCCTGACCGGCGTGGCCGTGGTGTTCCTCGCGGGCAACGCGCTCGGCTCGGCCGCCCCGACGCCGGGCGGTGTGGGCGCGGTCGAGGCGACGCTGACGTTCGGCCTGGTGGCGATCGGCCTGCCGAAGGAGGTCGCGGCGCCCGCGGTGCTGCTGTACCGGCTCCTCACTCTGTGGCTGCCGGTGCTGCCGGGCTGGCTGTGCTTCAACCACCTGACGCGCAAGGGCGCGCTTTAGCGGCTCATACGGGAACCATCTGACGCGCAAGGGCCACGCTTTGGCGGCCCGTACGGGAACCATCTGACGCGCAAAGGCGCGCTTTGGCTGCCCGTACGAGTCTCACCTGTACGGCCCCCGCCAAGGGCGTCCCCCGAGGCCCCGGCGCAGGATGGTGCCATGCCGAAACGCCCCGCACGCGCGCGTGCCGCCGTCCTCTCCGCAGCCCTGCTGACCGCCGCGCTGGCCGCGGGGTGCGGGGACGGCGGGGACGACGCGGACCTCCCCTCGCAGCAGCTGTCCTGGAAGGACTGCCCGGCGCCGTCGGACGAGCAGGGCGGCGACTCCCCCTCCCCGCTGCCCGACGGCGCCGAGTGGCAGTGCGCCACGATGAAGGCGCCGCTCGACTGGGACGAGCCGGACGGCGAGACGATCGACATCGCGCTGATCCGCGCCGAGTCCTCCGGCAAGGCGGAGGACCGGATCGGCTCCCTGATCTTCAACTTCGGCGGGCCCGGCGGCTCGGGCGTCACGACGCTGCCCGCCTTCGGCGAGGAGTACGCGAAGCTCCGTACCCGCTACGACCTGGTCAGCTTCGACCCGCGCGGGGTCGGCCGCAGCGCCCCCGTGACCTGCCGTACGGACAAGCAGCTGGACGCGTACTACCAGCAGGACGCCACCCCCGACGACGCCGCCGAGGAGAAGAGCTACGTCGGCGAGGTGAAGGAGTTCAACGGCGACTGCGAGGAGAAGTCCGGCGAGGTGCTGCCGCACGTGGCCACCACGGACGCCGCCCGCGACATGGACCTGATGCGCCAGGTGCTCGGCGACGAAAAGCTTCACTACTTCGGCATCTCGTACGGCACCGAACTCGGCGGTGTCTACGCGCACTTGTTCCCGGAGAACGTCGGGCGGGCCGTGTTCGACGCGGTGGTCGACCCCACGCAGAACGCCGAGCAGGGCTCGCTCGGGCAGGCCAAGGGCTTCCAGCTGGCCCTGGAGAACTACGCGAAGGACTGCACGTCGAAGGAGGAGGTCTGCCCGGTCGGCGACACCCCGAAGGACGTGCAGGCGCGGATCGCCAAGCTCCTCAAGGACCTCGACGCCAACCCGCTGCCGGGCCTCGGCCCACGCGAGCTGACGCAGACCGCGGCGACCAACGGCATCGCGCAGTCGCTGTACTCGCAGGACTTCTGGGAGTACCTGACGGAGGGCCTTGAGCAGGCGTACGACGGCAACGGGCAGATCCTGATGGCGCTCTCCGACTCGATGAACGGCCGCAGCCCCGACGGCACGTACAGCAACATCGGCGCCGCCAACATCGCCATCAACTGCGCGGACGACAAGCCCCGTTACTCCGTGGCCGACGTGAAGGCGAAGCTCCCCGAGTTCCGCAAGGCCTCCCCGCTCTTCGGCGACTTCCTGGCCTGGGGCATGGTCGGCTGTACGGACTGGGCGGTTCCGGGCGCCGCCGACCACCCGGACGTGAGCGCGGAGGGCTCGGCCCCGATCGTGGTCGTCGGCAACACGGGCGACCCGGCGACGCCGTACGAGGGCACCCGCAGGATGGTCGACGCGCTCGGCGAGGGCGTCGGCGTGGAGGTCACGTACAAGGGGCAGGGGCACGGCGCGTACGACAGCGGTGACAAGTGCGTGCGGCAGGCCGTCGACGGCTATCTGCTCGAAGGGAAGGCGCCGAAGTCGGGCACGGTCTGCCCGCAGTAGGACTGTCAGTGGCCGCCTCTACTCTTCGTGGTGGGGCTTTTCGAGGGGGAAAGCCGTTCCGAGGGGGGAACATCCATGCCTGTCGCCGTGACCGCACGCGGCCTCCGCAGAGCCGCCGGCGCCGCGCTCGCCCTCGCCCTGCTCCTGACGGGCTGTACGGGGAAGGGCGGTTCGGCGACGGACGCGTCACCGCGGCCGAACGGCGCGAGCGGCCGCGCCCCCGCGCCCGAGAGCACGGACAGCGCGCTGCCCGCCGTCCTCACCGGCCAGCGCCTCGACTGGGGCGCCTGCGCGGGCGCGCCCGGCGAGGGCTGGGAGTGCGCCACGATGAAGGCGCCGCTCGACCACGAGAAGCCGGACGGCGAGACCATCGGCCTCGCCCTGATCCGCAAGCAGGCCACGGACGAGGACGGCCGGATCGGCTCGCTGCTGTTCAACTTCGGCGGGCCCGGCGGCTCGGGCGTGTCCGGACTGCCTGCCATGGCCTCCCTGTTCACGAACCTCAACTCCCGGTACGACCTGGTCAGTTTCGACCCGCGCGGGGTCGCCGCCAGCTCGGGGGTGCGGTGCCGTTCGGACCGGGAGCTGGAGGAGGCGTCCACGAAGGTCGACCTGACGCCGGACACCGCCGCCGAGGAGAAGGCGTACTTCGCGGACGCCGCGGACTTCGGCGCGGGCTGCGCGCGCCGCTCCGGCAAGGTCCTGCCGCACATCGGCACCTCGGACGCGGCCCGTGACCTGGACCTGATGCGCCAGGTCCTCGGCGACGACAAGCTGCACTACTTCGGTTTCTCGTACGGCACCGAACTCGGCGGCACATACGCCCACTTGTTCCCCGCGCGCGTGGGCCGGATCGTCCTCGACGGCGTCGTCGACCCGAGCGCCGACAGCGTGGGCCACGCCAGGAACCAGACCACCGGCTTCCAGCGCGCCCTGGAGAACTACCTGAAGTCCACCGGCGCGGACCCGGACCGGGGCACGCGTTCGCTGGTCGCCCTGCTGAAGCGCCTCGACGCGAAGCCGCTGCCCGCAGGCGGCGGCCGCGAGCTGACCGAGAGCCTCGCCCTGACCGGAATCCTCGCCTCCCTCTACAGCGAGCAGTCCTGGTCCACGCTCACCGAAGCCCTCGACGACGCACGCGCGGGCCGCGGCGGCAAGCTGCTCGCCCTCGCGGACCAGTACAACAACCGTGATGCGTCGGGGAGTTACGGCACCCAGAGCCACGCCCAGCGGGCGATCTCCTGCGCCGACGCCAAGAAACGGCCGACGGCGGCCGAGGCCCGGGCCCTGCTCCCGGAGTTCCGCCGGATCTCGCCCGTCTTCGGCGAGTTCCTCGGCTGGGACATCGCGGGCTGGTGCCACGCGTGGCCGGTGCCGGGCGCCCACGACACTCCTGAGGTGAGCGCGCCGGGCGCCGACCCGATCCTGGTCGTCGGCACGACGGGCGACTCGGCCACCCCGATCGAGGGCGCGGAGCGCATGGTCGACGAGCTCGGCCCCGGCGTCGGCGTCCAGCTCACGTACGAGGGCGAACGGCACACGGCGTACGGGGGCGGGAGCACGTGCGTCACGTCGACGGTCGACGGCTACCTGCTCGACGGGACGGTTCCGAAGCACGGGAAGAGATGCGCATAGGGAACGGGAAGACCTGCGCATAGGAAATGGGCCCGACTCCCTCGTTGGGGTTCGGGCCCATGTTCAGCCCGTCCGGGGGCGCCTCCCGGCCGGAGACCGGGGGAGATTGAGGACGAGCCCGCAGGGCGATCGACGGTGCCTGGGCCGACGGCGCCGATCGCCCCACGTAAGAAGCCTCAGTACACCGGCTTCGACGGCTCGATCTGGTTGACCCAGCCGATCACGCCGCCGCCCACATGGACCGCGTCCGCGAACCCGGCCGACTTCAGCACCGCGAGGACTTCCGCACTGCGGACACCCGTCTTGCAGTGCAAGACGATCTTCTTGTCCTGCGGCATGTCCTGCAGGGCGTTGCCCATCAGGAACTCGTTCTTGGGGATCAACTTGGCGCCGGGAATCGAGACGATCTCGTACTCGTTCTGCTCACGGACGTCGATGATCTCGATCTTCTCGTCCGCGTCGATCCACTCCTTGAGCTGCTTCGGAGTGATCGTGGAGCCGAGTGCGGCCTCCTGGGCCTCGTCGGAGACGACGCCGCAGAACGCCTCGTAGTCGATGAGCTCGGTGACCGTGGGGTTCTCGCCGCAGACCGCGCAGTCCGGGTCCTTGCGGACCTTCACCTGGCGGTACTGCATCTCCAGGGCGTCGTAGATCATCAGGCGGCCGACCAGCGGGTCGCCGATGCCGGCGAGCAGCTTGATGGCCTCGTTGACCTGGATGGAGCCGATCGACGCGCAGAGCACGCCGAGCACGCCGCCCTCGGCGCAGGACGGAACCATGCCGGGCGGCGGGGGCTCCGGGTAGAGGCAGCGGTAGCAGGGGCCGTGCTCGGACCAGAACACGGACGCCTGGCCGTCGAAGCGGTAGATCGAACCCCAGACGTACGGCTTGTTCAGCAGCACGCAGGCGTCGTTCACCAGGTAGCGCGTGGCGAAGTTGTCGGTGCCGTCGACGATCAGGTCGTACTGGGCGAACAGCTCCATCACGTTGTCGGCCTCAAGCCGCTCCTGGTGGAGGTTCACCTTCACGTACGGGTTGATGCCGAGGACCGAGTCCTTCGCGGACTCCGCCTTCGAGCGGCCGATGTCCGCCTGGCTGTGGATGATCTGGCGCTGCAGGTTCGACTCGTCGACCTCGTCGAACTCCACGATGCCGAGCGTGCCGACGCCCGCCGCGGCCAGGTACATCAGCGCGGGCGAACCCAGGCCGCCGGCGCCCACACAGAGCACCTTGGCGTTCTTCAGCCGCTTCTGCCCGTCCATCCCGACGTCCGGGATGATCAGGTGGCGGGAGTACCTGCGGACCTCGTCGACGGTGAGCTCAGCAGCTGGCTCGACCAGGGGTGGCAGCGACACGGGAACTCCGTAGATCGGTAATGCGGAACAGGTGTTCTTTCCGTAACGCTGCCACACCCTTCTTCATTCCGAGACACTGCGTCCGATACGCGAGACAATATTGTCCCAGTACCCGGGCAGCGCCCCGAAGGGGTCGACCGTGCCGTGCCGGTCGGTGCGGTCCGTGAACCAGATCGTGCCCGCGCCCTGCCAGCGGGCCACCCGCAGCGCCTCCTCCAGGTGACCGCCGGGCACGCCGTGCACCAGGTGGCAGAAGCGCTCGGGCGGATACTCGGCGGTCCACTCGGCCACCTGCGACCAGCGGTAGTCCGCCCACGGCCCGGAGAACGTGATCAGCTGGTCGGCCGCCTCCGCGTATCCCGGATACGGGTGCGTGCCGTGCCCGAACACCAGGTGCGCGTCGGACAGCAGCGCCCTGAGCGTCTCCGCGATGCGCCGGGTCTCGGGCAGGGCGCTGCGCTCGGTGGGGGCGCGGTGCAGCAGGAAGCCGTCGATCCGGTACCAGTCGAGGTAGCGGTGCGCGTCCGAGACCAGCTCGCCGAAGGTGCGGGCGCCGTGGCCGAGGTCCAGGTGGCCGAGGACCCGTACGCCGGCGTTGCCGAGGCGCCCGGCGGCCTCCAGGCAGTGCGGGTCGGGCCGGGCGCCGGGGCCGTTGGCGACGTTCAGGACGACCCAGTGCAGCGGGGTGTCGGGGCGGCTCAGCTCGGCCCACTCGACGGGCGCGAGCAGCGGGTGGGCGTAGCCGGGCACGCCGAGGCCCATGGTGGCGCCGGCGAGGGCGTGCGCGGGACCCGTCCGGGAGGTCAGATGCGGCATGCCGCCTCCATCCAGATGTCGGCGAGTGACTCTTCGAGGTTGATCCGCGGCCGCCAGCCGAGCCGGTCGCGCGCGGTGCGCACATCGGCCTGCTGCCAGCTGCCGCAACCGTCCGGGTACGGGTAGACGGCCGGCATCGCGTGGTCCGGGTCGGGCCGCGGGTGCCCGATGGCCGGGCGGCCGCCGGGCCCGCCGTCCAGCTCGTGCAGGGCGCCGCCGTACCCGGCGACCCGGGCGAGGACGGCCGCCGCGTCGCGCAGCCGGACCGCCCGGCCCGAGCCGATGTTGACGACGCCCTGCGCGGCGGACAGGGACGCGGCGTGCACGGCCCGCGCCACATCCCGTACGTCGACGAAGTCCCGCTGCACGCCCAGGCCGGCCAGCTTCAGCTCGCCGTCGCCGGACTGCATGGCCCGCCGCATCGCCTCGGCGAGCCGGCCGAGCGGCGTCGCGGGCGGGGTGCCGGGCCCGGCGGGCGAGAACACCCGCAGCACGACCGCGTCGAGGCCGGAGCCGAGGACCAGCTCGGTCGCGGCGAGCTTGCTCACGCCGTACGGGCCGCCGGGCCGGGGCGCGGCGTCCTCCGCGGTGGACGAGCCCGGCTGGCTGGGCCCGTACTCGGCGGCGCAGCCCAGCTGGACGAGCCGCGCCCCGCAGCCGCTGCGGCGCAGCGCCTCGCAGACGGTGGCGACGGCCACGGTGTTGTGCCGGGTGAGCTCGCGGGCGCCGCCGCGGGTGGCGCCGGAGCAGTTGACGACGACGCCGGGGTGGACCGCGTCCAGGAACCGGGCGAGGGCGCCCGGGCTGCCGGTGGCGAGGTCGAAGCGGACGTCCGCGTCGTCCCCGCGGCCGAGCGCGGTGAGCTGGACGGCGGGGTCGGCGAGCAGCCGGTCGGCGACGTAGCGGCCGAGGAATCCGTTGGCTCCGAGGAGCAGCACCCTCATCGGGCGCCCCCAGGGACGGAAGCTCGGTGAGCGAGGGTGGTCATCTGGTGTTCTCCTTCAGGGTGTTGCACGAGGTGGTGCACACGGTGGGTCCCGCGGGGTCGGTCACGCGGGGTCGGTCACGCGGGAGCACTCGGACAGGTCGGTGGGGCGGCGGTCATCCGGTTTCTCCCGGTACGCCCGCATGCGCGGAGGCGCGGGTCAGCCGTCGGGCCGCGGCGACGAGCAGGACGACGGCCCCGGCCCCGCAGGCGAACACCGGGACGGCCCCGGCGCCCACCGTCTCGACGGGCACGGCGAGCCACCCGCAGCCCGGCAGCCGCGCCCCGAACACGGCGGCGACGGCGAACCCTTCGAGGGCGCACACCCCGCCGAGCACGACCCCCGGCACGACCCGGAAGCCGTACGCGGTGAGCAGCCGGGCGAGCAGCAGCAGTACGGCGAGCAGCGCGGCCCCGAAGGCCGGCTGGGCCTGGCCGCCGAGCCGTCCGGTGAGGACGAGCAGCCCGACGGCGAACGCCGCGTACAGGGCGACGACGGCGAGGAGCAGCGGGCGCGCGCCGGCCGCGAACTCCTCCAGACCCCGGCTCTGCCCGAGCCGCCGCCGCGCCCCCACGGCGAACAGTCGGGCGCACCAGACGGCGGGCGCGTAGGCGAGGGCCAGGCCGAGCAGCGCGCCGGTGTCCGGCGGCCAGGGCGCGTCGGGCCCGCCGGCGAGGGCGGCGCTGAGGAGCCCGTCGCCGAACAGGGCGTACAGGAGCAGAAACACGCTCCACGCGCGCGTGCCCGGCACCGCACCGCCGCGCGCCCGCAGCGGACCGCGGGGCAGGGCGATCCGCAGCGCGACGGCGAGCGCCGGCCCGCCGACGAGTAACGCGGCCAACCGGCCGTGCCCGCTGGTGAGTTCGTACGCGGCGACGGTCGCGCCGCCCACCGCAGGGGGCAGCAGCGCCAGCAGGGTGTGGGCGCGAGGCGGGCGCCGGACGGCCGGGGCGGCGGGCGCCGCGTGTACGGCGGAGGGCCGCTCGTCGCGCGGCACGCGCGCGTACATCTCCTCGGCGAGCGAGAACACGTCCCGGTGCCGGTAGCGCGCGGCGGTCCGGTCGGTGACGCCGTGCGCCTCCAGGCCGGCGGCGATCTCCAGCGGGTCGACGGCGCGTGCGCAGAGCTCGCGGTGCCGGTGGAGCAGCGCCTTGACGGGGTCGACGGGGCCACGCCGGACGGGCTTGCGCCGGGGCGGCGCGGACGCGCCCGCCGCGCCTTCTGGCGCCGCGTCGCCCACGCCCGTGGGGGAGTTGCTCATGCCTGCCCCTCCCCTGGCGCACGGAGGGCGGGGCGCGCGGGGCGCGCGGGCACGGGGCCGGGGCGCGCGGGTTCGGCGCAGGCCTTCGATGCGGCCGCGAGCGCCGCCGCCGAGCGCGCGTCCCAGCTGCCCGGGCTCCCCGGCGTGACCGGCGCGTCGCTCACGCCCTTACGGTGATCGCTCATGCCTCCCCCTCACTGACCGCGGCGGCGGCCACCGCACCGACCGGAGCGGTGCCCTCGGCACCTTCCGGGCCCTTCTCCGCACCGCCCTCCGTGACCTCCTCCGGGCCCGTCTCCGCGCCCGTCTCCGCGCCCGTCTCCGCGCTCGCCCAACTCGGCCCGCCGCGCGCCCCCTTGCGCGCGGCGAGCCACTGGCCGAACCGCGGCCCGGCCGCGCCGTCCGTGCCGGGCGCGGTGGACCAGCGGCCCGCCACGTGCGTCTCCGCGGGGTTGGCGAAGGGCAGCGGATCGCCGTCCTCGTCGACGACGTCCCTGCGTACGGGGCAGTGCGAGACGATCTCCAGATAGAGCGCGTGGAAGGCGGCGATGTTCTGCTCCACGGTGAAGAGTTCGAGCGCCCGCGCGCGGGCGGCCGCGCCCAGGCGCTCACGGCGCTCGGGGTCGCGCAGCAGCGCCACGCACGCGTCGGCGAGCGCCTTGGGGTTGCGCGGCGGGACCACGAGCCCCGTACCGCCGATGACCTCCACGACCGCGCCCGCGTCGGTGGACACGGTGGCCCGCCCGCAGAACATCGCCTCGACCAGACCGACCGGGAAGCCCTCGACCACGCTGGACAGCACGACGACGCTGCCCGCCGCGTACGCGTCCGCGAGCTCGGGCGCCTCCGGGCCGCCCAACTCCTCGAAGGAGACCGGGTTGTCGCCGACCGCGTGCACGCCGTCCGCCTCGTCCGGGAAGAGCTGGGCGGCCAGCGCGCGGCAGTGCGCGAGATACAGGTCGCACTCCTCGCCGTGCGCCGGTGCGCCGACGATCCGCAGCCGCGCATTCGGCTCCTCCTTGCGCACCTCGGCGAAGGCGTGCAACAGCCCGACCAGGTCCTTGGCGGGCTCGATCCGGCCCACCCAGAGAAGGGTGCCGGGGTCCGCCTGGTCCGCCCCGGCCTCGCCGACCTCGGCGAACCGGCCGGCCGCCATGCCCGGGTAGACGGTGCGCAGCTTGGCCCGCTCGGCGCCGCACTTCTCCTGCCAGCGGCGGGCGTGCGTGTTGCCGGGGGTAATGAGCGCGGCCTGCCGGTACACCTCGCCGGCGAGCCGGCCGTGGAAGGCGGCGACCAGCGCACGGGCGGACGCACCGGCCGCGGGCGCGGGAGCATCCGCCCGCGCCCCGGCGCCCGCGAGGTAGTGCGCGCGCAGCTGCACGCCGTACTCGGTGACGAGCAGCGGCACCCCGAAGAAGTGCCGGGCGAGCAGTCCGGGCAGGGCCGCGCAGCCGCCGGAGGCGGCGTGGCAGAGGTCGACGGAGCCGAGGCCGCCCTCCTCGTCCTCGTACCAGTCGAGGGAGAGCGGCCGCAGGGCCTGCTCCACCTGTGCGGCGACGGCGAGGAGATCGGGGACGCGGGCGTCGTGCGCGGCGCGCGTCGCGCCGGGGGCGCGGCAGGCGCGCTCCAGGGCGCGCACGGCGGTCTCGGAGCGCAGCGCGAGGGCGAGTCCGCCCTCGTCGCGGGCGAGTTCGGCGAGCCCGTAGAGGGCGTTGGCGAAACGGTCCGCCACTTCGGCCGAAGCCGAAGCCGATCCGTCGCCCACGGCGCCCACGGCGCCCGTGCTGATCGCGGCGGCCAGCTCGCCGTAGTGCGCGGCGAAGCGGCGCCGCTGCCTGCGGCCGTAGCGCACGCCTCCGCCCGGCGAGTCGTGACCGCCCCGGCCGTGGCCGCCCCGGCCGGAGCCGCCCCGGCCGGAGCCGTCGTCGGCGTTCCAGAGTGGCGCGGTGCGCACCCGGTGGACCTGGGGCGGGAGTTCGGTCCAGCCCTGCTGCTCCTGTTCGGCGCTGCGGGTGAGGGCGAACACCTCGAACGCGTGCTGCCCGAGCCCGCGCACGAGCCGGTCGCACCAGAGCCTGGCCTCACCGGTCACATACGGATAGCCACCCTCCGTGAGCAGTCCGATGCGCACGAGTACACCCCCGATCTTCCTTCTGGGGGGCCGCCGTTGCTCGGTCGGCCCGCAGCGGGACGAACGTACGCGGGGACGACGGCGACACGATGGACAGTCGTCCGCCGCGCCACCAAAAGGGGTGAACGGTCGTAACTTTCGCGCGCGGGTGGCGTTCTGTTGCGCTAGGCTAGCCCGCGGTTACGGAGCGTCAATTCCCGGGGTAGGCCCAGGCGTTGGGACGGCACTTGAAGCCGTTGTACTCAAGGAACTTGGTCTGCTGCTGCATGACCGGCGCGAGCGCCCCGTCCTTGCTGCACATCTCATGGTTGAAGCCGAGCCGGTGGCCCACTTCGTGGTTGATGAGCATCTGCCGGTACGCGTGGATGGCGTCGCCGTACGTCTTCGCGCCCTGCGCCCAGCGGTAGGCGTTGACCATGATGCGCTCGGTGGCGGCGGAGTCGCAGGAGACGGTGTCGACGCTGGTGTCGAGGCCGGACTTGGCGCACCACACGTCGGTCGTGCCGGGGCTGGCGAGCGTGATCACGAAGTCGGTCTCGCCGCTGGACACCCGCTCGAAGGTGCGGGCGCCGCCGTGCGCCCAGCTCCGTTCGTCGTTCAGGGTCTTCTGCACGGCCTGCGCGAACAGCTTCCCGTCGAGGTCGAGCCCCTTCTCGACGTCCACGCGGTACCGGATCTTCTCCCCGGTGCCGGGCGCCTTGTCGAGCCCGCCGATCGCCTCGAACTTGCCGCTCGCCTTCAGTTCGGGGTCCAGCGGGTACTTCTTGCCCATCTTCTGCTCGTACGTCTCCGGCTCCGGCTCGGCGGTCGGCTCGGCCGGTGCCGGACGCTCCGCGTGGGACCGGGACGCGGACTCCGCCTGCTCGCGCACCTCGCCCGCGTCGACGGCCCCGGCGCGCGCGTCTCCGCCCTCACCCAGGGCGACCTGGAAGGCGACGACCGCCGCGAGCACGGTCGTCACGGCGGCCGCGGCGATCCCGGTGACGGTGCGGCCCCGGTGGCCCTTCTCCCGTACGGCGTCGGCCTGTTCGGCGCGCAGCGCCTCGTCCTCGGGGTCCGGGTCGCCGTCGGGGCCGTACGGGTCGTCCGGGTCCGTGGGCCGCCGGGGCGGGGCGCCGGCGGCGAACACATCGTCCGGGTCGTGCTCCGGGCCGTGCGCCGGGCCCTGCGGGTCGAGGCCGTCGAAGGCCGCGACGTACTCGCGCCGCGGCCCGGGCACGCGGGACTGCGCGTGGGCCTGGGAGGGGTCCGATGTCACATACGCCCCGGCGCCCAAGTCGCCCCAGGCGCCGCCCTGTTCACGGTGCTCGGGGTGCGGGCGCGGCCCCTCCGACGGCGCTGGGCGAGCACCTTTGCCGCGCGCAGCGGGGGGCTGGGCCTGAGCTTCCGCCTGAGCCTGGGCTTGCGCCTGGGCCTGAGCCTGGGCTTCCGCCTGGGCCTGCGCCTGAGCTTCCGCCTGAGCCTGTGCGCTGCGCCGACGGCGCCCGGCCCCGGTGCCCGGCGCGGGCTGCGCGACGGGCATGGCCCCCGTGTCGGGCTTCTCGGCGCGACCGCGCCGTGAGTGCCGTCCCACGCGCCCCCTCAGCTTCCCGAAGTCGAGTCGTGTGCGGCGTCGTCCTCCGCACCGTCCGCACCGTCCGCGGCGTCCGTGGCGTCGTACTCCGCGAGCAGTTCGCGGAAGGCCGCGGCCACCGTGTCCGGATACTCCATCATCGCCACGTGGCCCGCGTCCGGCAGGGTCAGCAGCCGGGAGTCCCGGAAGGACCGCGCCGCCTTCTGCGCCATGCGGTACGACACCAGCAGGTCCCGTCCACCGTAGACGAGCAGGGTCGGCGCGAGAACCCGCTCGGCCTGCCGCCACAGGTTGTGCTGCCCGCCGAGCGTGTACGCGTCCACGATGCCACGGGCCGAGCGCGCCATCGCGTCCCAGAAATAAGGGAGTTGGAGCCTGCGCTCCATCTCGTGCACCGCGTTCTCGAAGCCCTCGGCGGTGACCCGCCCGGGGTCGCCGTAGCAGAGCCCGAGCACGCCGCGGGTGCGCTGCTCGGGCGTCCAGTCCCTGGTGAGCCGCGCGAACAGCCGGGCCACACCGGGCACCGCGAGCAGCCCGGTCGGCATCGCCGTGCGCTGCACGCGCAGCTCGGGCAGGGCGGGCGAGATCAGCGTAAGCGTCCGCACCAGATCCGGCCGTACGGCCGCTACGCGGGTGGCGACGGCCCCGCCCATGGAGTTGCCGAAGAGGTGCACGGGCCCGCGCTCGGAGGCGTCGAGCAGGCGGATGACCGCGCGCGCGTGCCCGGTCACCGAGTAGTCGCCGTCGTCGGGCGGCGGGGAGTCGCCGAAGCCCGGCAGGTCGACCGCCTCGCCGTCCACCACGTCCGCGAGCAGCGGCATCAGGTCCGACCAGTTCTGGGACGACCCGCCGAGCCCGTGGACGTACAGCGCGGGCGGCAGGCCCTCCGCGACCTCCGGGCGGGTCCGGACGGACAGCGTGAGCCCCGGCAGGGTCACCGAACTCAGCCGCTCCCCCTCGGCGACGCGGACGGGCAGCGTCACGGGGGTCACCGCGGTGGCGAGGGCTCCCGGCAGCTCGGTCGACGACATGAGGGCAATGTTACGAGACGATCACGCGTGGGATCACGTGTTCGCCGTCACACCCCGGCCGGCGCTCACCGCGCACCCGCGCGTACGACCACCCGCGCGGCCACGCCGCACCCGTCTGCACCCGTCCGCACCCTTCCGCACCCGTCCGCACCCGTCCGTACTCGTCCATACCCACTGGCTGGACCGCATAGCGCCAGGAAAGGGACTCTCCTAGGCTCATAGAGAGAGCGGGCCGCCCCCTCGTGTGGAGGGCGCCCGCACCGGAAAGGGGAGCCAGCATGACTGTCGACCCGAGCGACCCCGAGACCTTTGATCCGGAAGAGTCCGTGGCCGTCCTCGACGAGGAGACGCCGGAAGCCGACGCCGCCGAGCAGCACACCGAGCTCCGCCAGGAGCACGACGAGCCGCTCCCCCACTACGACCCCGCCACCGCGAACCCGGCGGACGCCGCGGAACAGGCCCGCGTCGTCGGCCTGGACGAGGACGACTACCGCTGACCTGCGCCGACCGCGCCCTCACCGGCCCGCGCACCGGCCCCGCCACGCGGGCAGACCGACCCTGCCCACCGGGTCCGGGATAGGCGCCTTTATCGCCCTAAGAGGAATCTTGTTCCCTGTCCGCTCCGTGAAATTCTCGGTCCGCACGGCGCACACGACGGTTACCGAAAAGTACGATGGCGGCGCGGCAGCACACCGCACACGTAACGGCTCTCGGATGCGTCAGGGCCGTGCTCAATGACATGGGAGGCGGCGTGACAGCCATCGAGCAGACAGATGCGGCGCGCCCGCGGGGCACGCGCCTGCCGCGCCGGGCCCGCCGCAACCAACTTCTCGGCGCGGCCCAGGAGGTCTTCGTCGCGCAGGGGTACCACGCGGCGGCGATGGACGACATCGCGGAACGGGCCGGCGTCAGCAAGCCCGTCCTCTACCAGCACTTCCCGGGCAAGCTCGACCTCTACCTCGCACTGCTCGACCAGCACTGCGACGCCCTGCTGCAGTCCATCCGCACGGCCCTGGCGTCCACCACGGACAACAAGCTCCGGGTCGCCGCGACGATGGACGCGTACTTCAGCTACGTCCAGGACGAGGGCGGCGCCTTCCGGCTGGTCTTCGAATCCGACCTGACGAACGAGCCCGCGGTCCGCGAGCGCGTCGAGAAGGTCACCCTGGAGTGCGCGGAGGCGTTCGGCGAGGTGATCGCCGAGGACACCGGGCTGCCCAAGGACGAGGCGATGCTGCTCGGCGTCGGCCTCGGCGGCCTCTCCCAGGTGGTCGCGCGCTACTGGCTCTCCAGCGACAGCAAGGTCGACCGCGACAAGGCGGTCGAGCTGCTCACCTCGCTCGCCTGGCGCGGCATCGCGGGCTTCCCGATGCACGGCGCGGAGCAGGCGCAGCACTGACCGCCCGGCGGGCCCCGGCGGGCGGCCGTGTTCGCTGCCGGAGCGGCCGTGTTCGCTGCCAGCGTGCAGCTGCACGGCTTGCCGGTCCCCTCACCGGGCTAATGTGTGCGGAGTACGGCGCGGACGGCCGCGCACACACTGACCGTCGGAGGGACAAAGCCGTGGAGGTCAAGATCGGCGTGCAGTACGCGCCCCGCGAGATCGTTCTGGAGAGCGCCCAGACCGCCGAGGAAGTCGAGAAGGCGGTGGCCGAGGCGCTGAGCGGCAAGACCGAGCTGCTCACTCTCGTGGACGACCACGGCCGCAAGGTCCTGGTTCCGGCCGGCAAGCTCGCGTACGTCGAGCTCGGCGAGCCGACCGCGCGCAAGGTGGGCTTCAGCGCTCTCTGAGCACGCGGGCGAGCACAGCAGGAAGTGAAGGGCGCGGCCCGGTGGGACACCCCCATCGGGCCGCGCCCTTTGCCGTCCCCGGCTTGCTGTTCCCGGCTTGCTGTCCCCGGCTCGCTGTCCCCGGCTCGCTGTCCCCGGCTCGCTGTCCCCGGCGGCGGAGGATTGCATTCCGGCCGCCTCGGGTAGTACGGGCTACGACCGATGGCACCCGGCCCGCGTGGGAGGACACATGATCTGGGAGACGCTCGGCTCCGTACTGCTCGGTCTGGCCCTCGCCTGGGCCGCCGACCACCGGCTCGCCCACCGGCTCCCGGCCCGGAACCTCGTCTTCGCCACGGGCGTCGCGAGCGCCCTGCTCGGCGCCTTCATCACGCATTCGGCGCTCGGGGCCGGCCATGTGCCGGCGGTGCTGTTCGGCGCGGCGACCCTGGCGACGGCCTTGCTGTCGCTGCTCCTGCGCCCCCAGCCGAGGCGTGCGGCCCGGCCGACCTCGGCGGCGTAGCGACTTCTCCCTCCGGGGGCCGCGCCCTGAAAGGGGCGCGGGGAACCGCGCGACCAGCCACGACGGCGCCGCACCCGAATCTCGGCGGGCAGAGGGACGGGGGTGCGGGGGCGGAGCGCCCGAGACGGCGCCCGAGACGGTGCCCGAGTCGACGGCGCCGGACACCCCCGTAAGAACACCTACGCCGCCAGGCCCAGCGCCGCCATCCGCTTCGTGTGCGCCTCCGTGATCCGGGAGAACATCCGGCCCACCTCCGCGAGGTCGAACCCGTCGGCCACGCCTCCGACCAGCATCGTCGACAGCGCGTCCCGGTCCGCGACCACGCGCTGGGACTGCGACAGGGCCTCGCCCATCAGCCGCCGCGCCCACAGCGCGAGCCGCCCGCCCACACGCGGGTCGGCCTCGATCGCCGCGCGCACCTTCTCCACCGCGAAGCTCGCGTGCCCGGTGTCGTCGAGGACGGCGAGGACCAGGCTGCGGGTGTCGGAGTCGAGGCGGGCCGCGACCTCACGGTAGAAGTCGCTCGCGATCGAGTCGCCCACGTACGCCTTGACCAGACCCTCCAGCCAGTCCGACGGCGCCGTCTGGCGGTGGAAGCCGTCGAGGGCGGCGACGAACGGCTCCATGGCCTCGGCCGGATCGGCGCCGATCTCCGCGAGCCGGCCCCGCAACTGCTCGAAGTGGTGGAACTCGGCCGACGCCATCTTCGCCAGCTCGGCCTTGTCGGACAGCGTCGGCGCGAGCTTCGCGTCCTCCGCCAGCCGCTCGAACGCCGCGAGTTCGCCGTACGCGAGGGCGCCGAGCAGGTCGACGACGGCGGCGCGGTAGGTCGGCTCGGCGGCGGCCGTGGGCCAGTCCTGGGCTGCGATGCCGGTGCGGGTCTCGGCGGCTTCGGCGGCTTCGGCGGCGGAGTCCGCTGCGGCGGCAGCGTCCTTGGCGTTGTCAGGCGTCTCCATGGGGCGCACAATAGCCCGCCGACCCGAACAGGGAAGCCCCTGGTCAATCCGTGCGGGGGCCTTTGTGTGAGCAATTCGGCCGACACGCCTGCGCGAATCCGGGGTACAGTGATATTGCGCCCGCCGAGTATGCAGTGCAAATCGGCGGGACATCCGTATGAGGATGCCCGGTCGGTGGCCCGATCGGCTCCGACCCGACAGCCCTCCGGGCCGTGCGCATGCAGTGCGTACGCAGGAGGGGCCCTCAGCGGCGTGATGCTTGAGCGACGGCAGTGGTCCCGTATGCCACCCGGCCTCGCGATTCGGCGGCCGGATGCACACCCCGGCTCGGTCACGACCCCCAGCGTTCGCCTCGCGCCGCGTCTCACAGAAGAGGCAGCACCCTGACTACGTTCCGAGAGCTCGGGATCCTTCCCGAGACCGCCGAAGCCCTTGAGGCCGTCGGCATCACGTCCCCCTTCCCCATCCAGGAGCAGACGCTCCCCGTAGCGCTCTCCGGCTCCGACGTCATCGGCCAGGCCAAGACCGGCACCGGCAAGACGCTCGGCTTCGGTCTCCCGCTCCTGGAGCGCGTCACCGTCCCCGTCGACGTCGAGGCCGGCCGCGCCGAACCCGAGAAGCTCACCGACGCCCCGCAGGCCCTGGTCGTCGTCCCCACCCGTGAGCTGTGCCAGCAGGTCACCAACGACCTGCAGACCGCAGGCAAGGTGCGCAACGTCCGCGTCCTCGCCATATACGGCGGCCGTGCCTACGAACCGCAGGTCGAGGCCCTGAAGAAGGGCGTCGACGTCGTCGTCGGCACCCCCGGCCGCCTCCTCGACCTCGCAGGCCAGAAGAAGCTGAACCTCAAGCACGTGCGCGCGCTCGTCCTCGACGAGGCCGACGAGATGCTCGACCTGGGCTTCCTGCCCGACGTCGAGAAGATCATCAACATGCTGCCGGTGAAGCGCCAGACCATGCTCTTCTCCGCGACGATGCCGGGCGCGGTCATCGGCCTGGCCCGTCGCTACATGTCGCAGCCCACGCACATCCGGGCCACGTCCCCGGACGACGAGGGCGCGACCGTGGCGAACATCACGCAGCGCGTGTACCGCGCGCACTCCATGGACAAGCCGGAGATGGTCGCCCGCATCCTGCAGGCCGACGGCCGCGGGCTCGCGATGATCTTCTGCCGTACGAAGCGCACCGCCGCCGACATCGCCGAGCAGCTGGAGCGCCGCGGCTTCGCCTCCGGCGCGGTCCACGGCGACCTCGGCCAGGGCGCCCGCGAGCAGGCGCTGCGCGCGTTCCGCAACGGCAAGGTGGACGTGCTGGTCTGCACCGACGTCGCGGCGCGCGGCATCGACGTCGAGGGTGTGACGCACGTCATCAACTACCAGTCGCCGGAAGACGAAAAGACGTATCTGCACCGCATCGGCCGCACCGGCCGCGCGGGCGCCTCGGGTACGGCGATCACGCTGGTCGACTGGGACGACATCCCGCGCTGGCAGCTCATCAACAAGGCCCTCGACCTGGGCTTCAACGACCCGGTCGAGACGTACTCGACGTCCCCGCACCTGTACGAGGAGCTGGGCATCCCCGAAGGCACCAAGGGTGTGCTTCCGCGTGCCGAGCGCACGCGCGCCGGGCTCCGTGCCGAGGAGATCGAGGACCTGGGCGAGACCGGTGGCCGCGGTGGCCGCGGCGGTCGTGGCGGTGGCCGCCGCGAGGCGGAGGAGGAGCGCCCCAAGCGCACCCGTACGCCGCGTCAGCGCCGCCGCACGCGCGGCGGTGCGCCGGTGGACGCCGAGGCAGCCACCGAGGCTCCCGCGGCGGAGGCCACGGCCACGGCCACAGACGCGGACACGCTCACGGAGGACAAGCCGCGCACCCCGCGCCGCCGTCGCCGCACCCGCGCGGGCGCCACCGCGGAGGCCACCGCCCCCGCGGAGGCCGCCGTGGACACGGCCGAGGGCACGGAAACGCCCGAGCCCAAGCCCCGCCGCCGTACGCGCAAGGCCACCGCCCCCGCGGAGGCCGCCGTGGACACGGCCGAAGGCACGGAAACGCCCGAGCCCAAGCCCCGCCGCCGCACCCGCAAGGCCACCGAAGCCCCCGCGGCCGAGGCCGAGGCCGAGGCCGCCGAGGTCAAGCCGCGTCGCCGCACCCGGAAGACGGCCGAAGCCGCCGTCGCTCCGGAGGCGGTGTCGGAGCCGGCCGACCCGGAGGCCAAGCCCCGCCGCCGTACGCGCAAGGCCGCCGAAGCGCCGGTCGCCGCGGAGGCCGCCGAAGCCGAGGCCAAGCCGCGCCGCCGCCGCACCCGGGCGGCGAAGCCCACGGCCGAGTCCACCGAGGACTGACCGCCCGACAGCACACCGACCGGCCCGGTTCCCCTCGCGGGAGCCGGGCCGGTGTGTGTGCGCGCATACCGGGCCAGGGCCCCCGGCCCGCCCAGCGGCTAGCCTCGTCGCATGAGCAGGCCTCCTACGTTCACACCGCCGCCCGGCACCAGGGCGTACCAGCTGGCCACCGCGCGCGGCGAGTTCGCCGTGCACGACCTCGCACCGCAAGGCGCGGCGCCCAAGGGCACGGTCGTGCTGCTGCCCGGGTTCACCGGCAGCAAGGAGGACTTCGTCGCGCTGCTCGCCCCGATCGCCACCGCGGGCTACCGCGCGGTCGCGGTCGACGGCCGCGGACAGTACGAGTCGGACGGCCCCTTGGACGACCCGTCCCCTTACGCCCAGGGCGAGTTGGCGCGTGACGTACTGGCGCAGGTGGAGGCGCTTGGCGGGCCGGTGCATCTGCTCGGGCACTCGCTCGGCGGACAGATCGCGCGGGCCGCCGTGCTCCTGGACCCGGCGCCGTTCGCGTCGCTGACGCTGATGGCCTCGGGGCCCGCGCAGATCTCCCCGTCCCAGCAGGAGCGCGTGAAGCTGCTGCAGGACGGGCTCGCTGTGCTGGACATGGCGCAGGTGTGGGAGGCCATGCAGTCGCTGGAACCGCCGGAGGAGGCCGACCCGGGCGACGGCGACGGCGCCCTGCGGGCGCGCTGGCTTCGCCACAGCCCGGCCCAACTCGCGGCCACGGGGCAGCAGTTGAGGGCCGAGCCGGACCGGGTGGACGAGCTGGCGGCGCTGCGGCTGCCGGTGCATGTGCTGTCGGGCGACCACGACGACACCTGGCCGGTGCCGCTGCTCGACGCGATGGCCGAGCGGCTTTCGGCGCGCCGCACGATCGTCGAGGGCGCGGACCATTCCCCCAACACGGACCGCCCGGCGGGGACGGCCTCGGCACTGATCACCTTCTGGGACGAGCAGGCCGCCTGAGCGGACCGGCGGACGGTCACGCAGCGCGTACGAACGGTCGCTCCACCTGCGAATACTTAGCTCGTCGAAAATTTTCTTTAGCGTAGGGAATGTTTGCACGGGGCAAGTCGTTGGACCCTGTGGAAGCGCGGTGAGGACGCCGTGTGACCAGTTCTCGACGGCCGGGCAACCGCCCGGCCGCACAGCGGGACGAGCGCCGCCAACGGTGACCGTCTCGCACAAGTAGTTCTCCTGCAGGAGGATGACCAGACGAAGGGAGAAGCCCTATGCGCTTCGAAATCATGCGCCTTGACGACGTCGACGGCACCGCCGTGGACAGCACCGTCGTGGACGCCGCCTCCGTCAACCGGATCGTGCAGCAGGCCGCCTCGATCGGCCAGCGCATCCTGATCCGCCCGGCCGAATCCGCGGCTTCGTAACGCCGCAGCAACTGCGGCTCCGTAGCGCCGCACAGCTTCGAAGGCCCCCGCGCGAGCTTCGCGCGGGGGCCTTCGCGTGTACGAGAGGGGGAGGTCTTCGCGTGTCTCAGGCGCCCTGGACGACCTGCCGGACCCCGTTGATGATCTGCTGCACGGCGATCGCCGAGAGCATCATGCCCGCGAGCCGCGTCACCAGGACCACACCGCCGTCCTTGATCACGCGGATGATCACCAGCGAGTACCGCATGACCAGCCACAGCACCACATGCATGGCGACGATCGCGCTCCACACCGACAGCTGCCCGCCGACCCCGTCCGCGTCCTGCACCGCGAGGATCACCGCGACGATCGCACCGGGCCCGGCGAGCAGCGGCATCCCGAGCGGTACGAGGGCGACATTGACGTCCTTGGTCTGCTTCGGCTCGTCCGTCTTGCCGGTGAGCAGGTCCAGGGCGACCAGGAGGAGCAGCAGACCGCCCGCGATCATCAGCGCGGGCACGGAGACATGCAGGTAGTCCAGGATCTGGTGGCCGACCACACCGAAGAGCGCGATCACGCCGAAGGCCACGCACACGGCCTGGAAGGCCATCCTCCGCTGCATCTTGGCGGGGCGGCCCGCGGTGAGCCCGAGGAAGATCGGGGTGATCCCGGGCGGGTCCATGATGACAAAAAGGGTGAGAAAAAGGGATCCAAAGACGGCAACGTCGAACACAGTGAGCCTTGCAGAGAAGTGAGCGTGAAAATGAACGGGAAGAGTGAACGTGAAAGGCGAACGTGAAAGGTGAACGTGAAAGAGGTTCAGGGCCCGCGGCCCCGAACCGGCCACGGCGGTACGGGAGTTAGGAGCGCGCCCCGCGCGCCCCGCGCGCTCCCCCGGCGCCCGGCACCGGGAACGCCCCGGTCGCCCGGCGGGTGATCTCGCCGTAGATCTCGGGGTCCGTAGTGAACTCGCCGAGTACGCAGGTCTTGCGGCTGCCGTGGTAGTCGCTGGAGCCGGTGGCGAGCAGACCGAGGTCGGCGGCGAGGCCGTGCAGCCTGGTGCGGGTGGCCGGGTCGTGGTCCATGTGGTCGGCCTCGATGCCGTCCAGACCGGCCGCGGCGAGCTCCGCGACGGCGGACTCGGGCACGCACTCACCGCGCTTGACCGCCAGCGGGTGCGCGAAGACGGTGACCCCGCCCGCGGCCTTGACCAGCCGGATCGCCTCGAAGGGGTCCAGCTCGTGCTTCTCCACGTACGCACGGCCGTCGTTGGCGATCCACTCGGGCGTGAACGCGTCGGAGACCGTACCCACCACACCCAGCTCGACCAGAGCCTCGGCGATGTGCGGCCGCCCGACCGAGCCGTCCCCGGCGATCCGCGCGACCTGCTCCCAGGTGACCGGGACGCCCAGCTCCTGGAGCTTGCCGACCATGCCGCGGGCGCGCGGCACCCGGTCGTCCCGGACCAGCTCGCGCTCGCGAAGGAGCTCCGGCTCCTCGGGGTCGAAGAGGTACGCGAGCATGTGCAGCGGGGTGCCGTCGAGGCGGCAGGACAGCTCGGCGCCGGTGATCAGCGTCAGGCCCTCGGGGAGGGCGGCGGTGGCTGCGGCGTGGCCGCGGGTGGTGTCGTGGTCGGTCAGCGCGACCACGTCGAGCCCGGCGGCGGCCGCGCCCAGGACCAGCTCGGCCGGGGTGTCCGTGCCGTCGGACGCGGTGGAGTGGGTGTGCAGGTCGATGCGCACGACGCGTACTCCAGGCTCTGACGGGACTCACGGATTCACGGGACCCACGGGACCCACGGGACTCACTGACGGGACCCACGGGACTCACGGGACCCACTGACGAGACTCACGGGACTCAAGGGGGACGCTCCAGGATAACGGGCCCCGGGCGGACCCTCGCCCGCCGGTTCAGCGCGCGATCAGCCGCGGTTCAGCGCGCGATCAGCCGCGGCTCAGCGCGCGATCAGCCGCGGCGACAGCGCCCCGCACGGCAGCAGCTCCACCCCGGCGCCCGCCTCCCGCAGGTCGGTCAGGACCAGCTCGTCGTACATCAGCAGGCCGGACTGCTCGGGCCAGACCACGGCCCACAGCCACAGCCCGAAGGCCTCGCCGGCGAAGACGGCGCGGTCGTCCGGGGTGCCGGAGACGTGCCACAGCGGGGTGGGCCGGCCGGCCGCGAGCACCTTGGCCTGCGGGGGTTTCTCGACGCTCAGGTACGGGCCGGGGTCGGGGCCGTCGATGCCCGCGTACCGCGCGCCGAGGCCGACGCCCAGCTCCTCCGCGACCAGCACCAGCTCGCCGACGCCGCCGAGCGGTCCAGGCCCGGAGCAGGCGACGGCGGTGGCGCGGCCGCCGCTGCGGTCGTCCCCCGCGCACGCGACCCCGGTGAAGAGCCAGCCGATGGGCAGCGGCCACGGCATCCAGACGGGCACCTGGGTGCGGTGCAGCACGACGCCGAGCGCCTCGACGCTCGGCGGGACCACGGGCTGCAGCGGATGCACGGCGCCGTGCGCGTCGCACTGCCACGTATCGGCGAAGAGACCGGGAGCCCTGACCCGGCCACCGCACTTCGGGCAACTGGGTTCGCCCCTCATAGCGTTCAACGGTCCTCCGCAGCCGTCGCCGCGTCAAGGAGCGATCACCCGTCGGAGTGCGGAGAGAGGTCGGGGCGGGCCGAAAATTTAGATGTAGCTTGCATTAATTAGCTTGTCTAACTTACTATATGTAGACATCAACCACTCAGACACACAGCGAAAGCAGTGAGGGAGAGGGCATGCGAAGCAGCAACAGCGGCCCGAACGGCCCGACAGGGAACGATCCGCTGAACGAGGGCTCGGTCAGCATCCTGCGCCAGCCCGGCGCGGTCTGGGCCACCGCCGGCGCCTCCGTCGTCGCCTTCATGGGCATCGGCCTGGTCGACCCGATCCTGCCGTCGATCGCCAAGGGCCTGCAGGCCACACCGAGCCAGGTCTCGCTCCTGTTCACCTCGTACTTCCTGATCACCGCGGTCGCGATGCTCGTGACGGGGTTCGTGTCCAGCCGGATCGGCGGCAAGAAGACCCTGCTCGCCGGGCTCGCGGTCGTGGTGGTCTTCGCCGCCCTGTCCGGTACGTCGGACTCGGTCGGCGAGCTCGTCGGGTTCCGGGCGGGCTGGGGGCTCGGCAACGCGCTCTTCGTGTCGACCTCGCTCGCCGTGATCGTCGGCGCGGCGGCCGGCGGCAGCGCCGCGGCGATCCTGCTGTACGAGTCGGCGCTCGGCCTCGGCATGGCCTGCGGCCCGCTGGTCGGCGCGGTGCTCGGCGACGCCAGCTGGCGCTACCCGTTCTTCGGCACCGCCGCCCTGATGGCCGTCGGCTTCATCGCGATCACCGCGTTCCTCAAGGAGCAGCCGAAGCCCGCGCGCAAGACCTCGCTCCTCGACCCGCTCAAGGCGCTCGGCCACGGCGGTCTCGCCTCGGCCGCGGCCTCGGCGTTCTTCTACAACTACGCGTTCTTCACGGTGCTGGCGTTCACGCCGTTCGTCCTGAACATGTCGCCGTACCGCTCGGGCGCCGTCTTCTTCGCCTGGGGCGTGCTGCTCGCGGTGTTCTCGGTCCTGGTCGCGCCGCGGCTGCAGAAGCGGTTCGGCTCGCTGAAGGTGCTCGGCGGTTCGCTGCTGCTGCTCGCCGTCGACCTGATCGTCCTCGGGTACGGCAGCCACACGGCGGCCGTCGTCGGGACGATCGTCTCGGGTGCGTTCATCGGCCTCAACAACACCGTCTACACGGAGCTCGCGCTGGGCGTCTCGGACGCTCCGCGCCCGGTGGCCAGCGCCGGCTACAACTTCGTGCGCTGGTTCGCCGCGGCGGCCGCGCCGTTCCTCGCGCCGAAGATCGAGGAGTGGACGAACATCCACATCCCGTTCGTGGTCGCGGCCGTGGCGGCCGTCGTGGGTGCCGGGATCGTCTGGGTACGGCGGGCCTCGCTGCGGCACGAGGCGGCCGAGCTGGAACCCCAGCACCGTACGGAGGACGGGGTCACCGTCTTCGCCAACTAGCCGCCTACGCCAACTAGCCGACTTCACCAACCGACCTTCCCCGTACGGGAATTCAGTCCAGGGACACGGACCTGCGCAGCGGATCGCGCAGGTCCGTTCCGTGTGTGAGCCACTTCTCCTGCAGGGCCGCCGCGCCGTGCACGCGCTTCCACGCCGCCTCGTTGGGCGTCATCGGAAGCAGCGGCAGGAAGCGGACCGGCTCCATCGGCTCGTCCAGGTCCAGGTCCTCCACCAGGCCGCCCGGCTCGGCGACCAGGACCGAGGTGAACTGGGCGCCGGGCCACAGCGGTTCGCCCACGTCGAGCGAGGCGCCCGGGGCCACGATCAGGCCCTCGACCTGCGGCGAGGCGGCCAGTACGGCGAGCGGCCGGAGCGCCTTGTCGGTGTCGGCGACGCCCGCGCGCACCGAGAGGACCAGCTCGGCGCGCGGCCCGCGGGTCTGGTCCGCGACGACCGCCGTCGGGTCGGCCATCGGCGCGGCGGACATGCCGAGCGTGGCGTATCTCACGATGTCGCCGTCGACGAAGCGCAGCACCTCGATGCGGTCCGTGCCGAGGAACGTCACGGCCGCGCGGGCGTCCGGGTCGCCCAGGGCGCTGCGCAGCCGGGCTTCGACGAGAGCGAGAACATCAGCCATGCCGTGAGCATAGAACTCATAGAGAAACAGAACTCATGGAGAACCGGCAAAGCCGCGGCTTGACACTCCAGTCGGCTGATAGTCTTGGGCGCTGGCCAGGGCAGCACGAGGACCGCCCGCTCAAGAGGCGTTCCGGGGCCCGGCGTTGGGACATCCCCCACGGGGGACCGGCCGGAGGAGGTGGGGCTGACATGGATCGAAGTCGACCGTGCAGTACCACCCGCTCTTCCGCCAGGTAGCAGCGCCCAGCGACCGAGGCTTCCGTACCCGTGCACACGCCGGGTAAACCGCGAATTCACGGCAACCTCATCTCGCGCTCGGCGGACGCTTCCCGGAAGGGCATTTCGCCCCCGCTCGATCTGAGTCCTTGATCTGATCCCTGGATCCGAGCCCCGGACCGAGCTTGATCCGAGCTTGACCTGTGTCAGAGCGAAGGCCGCCACCGCGTCGGACCGGTGCCGCCCGCTTTGCGGACGTGACCTTTGAGCCGTACGTCCCCATTCCGGGCAGTTCCACCCCGCGCGCGCGTCGGCCGCGCCGCGAAGGAGCCTGCCATGTCGATGATCCGTGACCTCCGTGCCGCCGTCCGCCCCCAGCTCCGCAAGGACGCCGCGCCCGGCAGCCCGTACGAGACCACCCGGGACTCGACCGCCGCGAGCGCGGTCGTGGACTGCGCCGTCTACCGGGACGGGCGGAGAGTCCCCAGCGAGAAGCCGCTCACGCCGCGTGAGGCGAAGCTCGACGTCCGCCGCGACGGGGGCTTCGCATGGATCGGGCTGCACGAGCCGACCGAGGAGGAATTCGCCGGTATCGCCCGGGCGTTCGGCCTCCACCCGCTGGCCGTCGAGGACGCCGTCCACGCCCACCAGCGCCCCAAGCTGGAGCGGTACGACGACACGCTGTTCACCGTCTTCAAGACCATCCACTACGTCGAGCACGCCGAGCTCACCGCGACCAGCGAGGTCGTCGAGACCGGTGAGGTGATGTGCTTCACCGGGCGGGACTTCTTCATCACCGTGCGGCACGGCGGCCAGGGCTCGCTGCGGGCGCTCCGGCACCGGCTGCAGGACGCCCCGGAGCTGCTTGCCAAGGGCCCGTCGGCGGTCCTGCACGCCATCGCGGACCACGTCGTCGACGGGTACATCGCGGTCGCGGACGCCGTGCAGGACGACATCGACGAGGTCGAGATCGACGTCTTCTCGCAGCCCGGCAAGGGCAGCCCGCGCGGCACGGACGCCGGCCGGATCTACCAACTCAAGCGCGAGGTGCTGGAGTTCAAGCGCGCCGTCTCCCCGCTCCTGCGCCCCCTGCAGCTGCTGAGCGAGCGGCCCATGCGCCTGGTCGACCCCGACATCCAGAAGTACTTCCGCGATGTCGCCGACCACCTCGCGCGCGTGCAGGAGCAGGTCATCGGCTTCGACGAGCTGCTCAACTCGATCCTGCAGGCCAACCTCGCGCAGGCGACCGTCGCGCAGAACGAGGACATGCGCAAGATCACGTCGTGGGCGGCCATCATCGCCGTACCCACGATGATCTGCGGGGTGTACGGCATGAACTTCGAGCACATGCCGGAGACGAAGTGGGAGTACGGCTACCCGACGGTGATGGTCGCCATCGGCGTGGTCTGCTTCGCGATCCACCGCACCCTCAAGCGCAACGGCTGGCTGTAGCTAAGCTGCAGGTATGCCTGCCGCCCGCACGTCTGCCGCCCGCACGTCTGCCGCCGATCCGCTGCTCGACCGGGCCCTCGTCGAGGAAGCCACGAAGAAGTCGGGCCTGATCTGGGTACGCGGCACCGAGCCCGCGCGCGCCCTGTGGCACGTGTGGCACGAGGGCGCGGCCCACGTCATCGGCGACGGCCCCGGCGAGCAGCCGCTGCCGGGCATCGCGGACGGTGCGAGCGCCGAGGTCACCGTCCGCAGCAAGGACAAGGGCGGCCGCCTCGTCGCGTGGACGGCGCGGGTCGTCGAACTGGCGCCGCGCTCGCCCGAGTGGGAGGCGGCGGTCGCCGAGCTCAAGGGCAAGCGGCTGAACGCCCCGGACGGCGAGGCCATGGTGGACCGCTGGGCCCGGGAATGCCGGGTGCTGCGGCTGGAGCCGGGTGCGGTGGACCCGGGCATGCCGGACGGGTCGCTGGCGGCCGCACCGCCGGCCACGTCCGCGACGACGCGGGGCCCCTTGCCGGGGGCGCTGCCTCGGATGCTGTTCCGGCGGCGGGGCAGGGGCTAGGGAGACGCCCCCCAGATCCTGTCCGGCGATGGCGGAGCGGGGGCGCCCACCTCCTGCGCCAGCGCCCTGCTCAGCCAGTCATGTGCCGTGCCAGGGTTCGGCTCACCCGGCCCCGTGAGGGCGGTCACGAGCTGCCAGTAGCCGTCGATGCGAGGGTCCTGCGCCAGGGCCGCGCTGAGTCCGCGCCGGAACGCAGGCGTGTCCCGTACGCCCTGCGCAGCAGCGTACGCCGCCACAAAAGCGTCCAACTCCGCGCCCGCGCACGGCGGTTGCCCCGACCTCAGCGCGGGCGCCGCGAAGGCGAAGGCCTCGCCGAGGGCGGTGTAGAGCACGGCCGGACGAAAACCGTCGGCGGCCCGGTGGGCGGCCGGCTGGCAGTCGTCCCTGACCGCGTCGCCGGGGCACGGGCCCGTCACGAAGGCGTGCAGCCGCGCGAAGGCGAGGACCTGGTGCGGGGCCGGGTCCTCGGGCAGCTGCGGCACCGCCTGCTCGACCACCGCCGACCGCACCCCGGCGGGGAGCCGCGGCGGCAGCCAGCGGCGCCAGAAGCGGGCGAGCGCGTCCGTGCTCGGCGGGACGGTGACCGCGCCGACCAGGCGCAGCCGTTCGGCGCGCTCACCGGGCGGGCACTCGTGCAGCAGCCGCAGCGCGGCCTCCCGCCAGCGCAGCGCGGACAGTTGGGAGCCGATGCCGCGCAGCCGGTCCGCGACCGCGTCCTCCAGGGCGCCGCCCGCGTCCGGGCCTTCCAGGACCCGCCCGACCTCGGGCAGCGGCAGGTCGAGGGTGCGCAGCGCGCGGATCGTACGGAGCCGGTCGAGCGCGTCCGCGCCGTACCGCCGGTGGCCGCCGGAGCTGCGCGCGGCCTCGGGCAGCAGCCCGCGGTCGGAGTAGAACCGCACGGTCTTGACGGTGACGCCCGCCCGCTCGGCGAGCTCCCCGATGCTCCACAGCGACACGGCTTGAACCTCCCTCAGGGGGAGTTCCTACGGTACCGGCGAGCGCGGACACGAGGTTGAGGAGGAGAAGGGCATGACGGCATTTGTACTGGTTCCGGGTGCGCACACCGGCGGCTGGGTGTGGCAGGAGGTCGCCGAGCGGCTGCGTGCGGCCGGGGCCGAGGCACACGCGGTGACGCTCACAGGGATGCGGGACCGGGCCCAACGGGACACGCCCACAGGGGAGGTCGGGGAGGCCAGGGAGCTCGGGGAGGCCAGGGAGCTCGGGGAGGCCAGGGAGCTCGGGGAGGCCAGGGAGCTCGGGGAGGTCGGGCAGCTCGGGGAGGTCGACCTCGGCACCCACACCGACGACGTCGTGCGCCACATCGACCGGCTGCCCGCCGACGTCGTCCTCGTCGGCCACTGCTACGGCATCCACCCGGTCCTGGAGGCCGCCGCCCGCCGTACGGACCGGGTCGCGCGGATCGTGTACGTCGACACCGCACCGGCCCAGGACGGCGACCCGGCGCTCGCGCTGATCCCCGACCCGGACGCACGCAAGGCGGTCGGCGACCTCCGGAAGGCGTCGCTCGTCCCGCCGCCGGACCGGGAGCGCTGGTCGCACTGGGGGCACCTCGACGACGTGCCAGGGGCGGCGCTCGACCGGCTCGTGACCCGTGCCGCGCCGCAGCCGTCGGGCACGCTGACCCGGCCCGTGCGAATCCCGCCGGAGGTGGCCGCGCTGCCCTCGACCGGGGTGCTGTGCACGGCGAACGGCTCGACGCTCGCCGTGCTGGAGCAGGTGGTCGGGCTCGGCGAGCCGCGGCTGCTCGCGCTGACCGAGCCGCGGGTGCGCTTCCTCGAACTGGCCGCCGGGCACTGGCCGATGCTGTCCGCGCCCGACGAGCTTGCCGGGCTGCTGCTGCGGGCCGCGGCGGGCGAGGGTGAGCGGCTCACGGCGCCGAGCGGGCCGCCCCCGCACCTGCGCCCGTTCCTCCTCGACCTGCCGGAGCGGCCGCGCGAGCGGGTGGGCCGCGTGGACCTGTACGCGCCGGACGCGGCGGAATCGGGGGCGCCGCGCCCCGCCGTCCTGCTCGTGCACGGCGGCCCGGTGCCCGAAGGCGTACCGCCGACGCCCCGCGACTGGCCGGCCTCTGTGGGGTACGCACACCTGCTGGCCGGGGAGGGTGTCGTCGCGGCCACCGTCGACCACCGGCTGCACGACGTGGCCGACTACCCGCGCGCCGCCGAGGACGTGGCCGCAGCGGTCGCGCTCGTACGGGCCGATCCGCGGGTGGACGCGGACCGGGTCGCGCTCTGGTTCTTCTCCGGCGGCGGACTGCTCGCGGCGGACTGGCTGGCGGCGCCGCCGGACTGGCTGCGGTGCGTGGCGGCGACGTATCCGGTCCTGGCGCCGCTGCCGAGCTGGGGGCTCGGCGACTCCCGGTTCCAGCCGGCGCGGGCGGTGCGCTCGGCGGGCGAGCTGCCGTTCGTGCTGACCAGGGTCGGCCTCGACCTGCCGGAGATCGCGGCCACCCAGGACGCGTTCCTGGCAGCCGCCGAGCCGGCCGCGGCCCGCGTCGAGGTGATCGAGCTGCCGACGGGACACCACGGCTTCGAGACGACCGACCACACCGGTCCGGCACGGGAAGCGGTACGGGAGGCGGCGGCACGCGTACTCGCCCACCTGCGGACCGACTCCAGCCCGTCCGCCCCATGAGGCCGAGCCCGCCGAGCCCACCGAGCCCACCGAGCCCACCGAGCCCATCTCAGCCGTCCGGCGCCCCGGACAACCGCGCGGACCCGGCCGACGGAGGCCCCGTCAGGACGTAGGCAACTTCTTGCCGTAGTCCACCGTGTGCCGCGCATCCGGCTTGCGGAACCGGAACTTCGTGTTCCAGTCGGTCATGCGGAGGGTGCCCGCCCCGCCGGCCCGCTCCAGGCGCAGCGGGTACGCGGTGCCCTCCAGGGACACATGGAGGGTGCCGCCCGCCCCCTTGTCCCCGCTGACCGCCACGGTCCGCTTGCCGTCGGCGGTGCCCCGCTCCCCCGCCGACAGCTTGCCGTGCAGCGTGAGCAGCCCGTCGAGCAGCAGCCCCTTGTCCGTGAACCCGCTGAGCTGCTTGTACGCGGGGTCGCCCTGCGGGACCTTCACGTACTTGCCGTCGAGCTTGTCCGCCGCCAGCTCGTCCGCCGAGTCCGGCTCGTCCTTGCCGCGGCCGCCCTGGGAGCTGTCGCCCTCCGTGGACCAGAAGTCGGCGTCGGCCTTCAGATAGAGCTGCCCGTCGACCCGCAGCAGCTCGAACCTGCCGTCCTCGAACCGGACTTCGCCGCTGCCGCCGTCCTCGGTCAGCTTCATGTCGAGCTTGTACGTGGTGCCCTTGCTGACCACCGAACCGGAGAGCCGCACCGAGTTCGCGCTCTCGGCCGCGTTCTGCGCCCTGCGCTGGATCTTCGTGGCGGAGAGCTTGCCGACGCCGTTGGTCCCGGCGTCCGGGTCCTGCTCGGCACCGCACCCCGTGAGCCCCGTCATCCCCACGGCAAGCCCCGCACACAGAGCGCCGGCGAGTGCAGTGCGGCGGGCTCGGCCCAGAGCGCTGGTGGTCACGTGCGGGGCTGCCTCTCGTGTGGGGGTCGGAGCGACAGTACGGCAGCGTACCCGGGCCGGGACCACCGCCCCGCAAAGAGCCTTCTGGACCGCCCACCAGGGCGTATCCGACCGGTACGGGCTAGCCTGAAGCCCGCAAACCATCAAATGTACGGACAAAAGTGAACGTACGGGTGAAAGGAGGCGGTCATGGCGGCGGCTTCCCGGATCTTCGTCTCCCATCTGTCCGGCATCGCCGTCTTCGACCCCAACGGCGACCAGGTGGGCCGCGTCCGTGACCTCGTGGCCATGCTCCGCGTCGGCCGCCGCCCGCCCCGACTGCTCGGTCTGGTCGTCGAACTCTCCACCAGGCGCCGCATCTTCCTGCCCATGACCCGGGTCACCGGCATCGAGTCGGGCCAGGTCATCACCACCGGCGTGCTCAACGTCCGGCGCTTCGAGCAGCGCCCCACCGAGCGCCTCGTCCTCGGCGAACTCCTCGACCGCCGCGTCGCCCTCGTCGACACCGGCGAGGAGGTCACCGTCCTCGACGTCTCCGTACAGCAGCTCCCGGCCCGCCGCGACTGGGAGATCGACCGGGTCTTCGTACGGAAGGGGAAGGGCGGTGCGCTCCGGCAAAAGGGAGGGGTGCGCGCAGCGCTTCCCTGGAAGGGCGGTGGCGGGCGACGGGCGGGCGAGACGGTGACCGTCGAGTGGTCGGCCGTCACCGGGTTCTCGCTCGAAGAGCACGGCCAGGGCGCGGAGAGCCTGCTCGCCTCGTTCGAGCAGCTGCGCCCCGCCGACCTCGCCAACGTCCTGCACCACCTCTCCCCCAAGCGCCGGTCCGAGGTCGCGGCCGCGCTCGACGACGACCGGCTCGCCGACGTACTCGAAGAGCTGCCCGAGGACGACCAGATCGAGATCCTCGGCAAACTCCAGGAGGAGCGCGCCGCGGACGTCCTGGAGGCGATGGACCCCGACGACGCCGCCGACCTGCTCGCCGAACTCCCCGAGGAGGACCAGGAGCGCCTGCTCGGCCTGATGGAGCCGGACGACGCGGCGGACATGCGGCGCCTGATGCAGTACGAGGAGCGCACGGCCGGCGGCATGATGACGACCGAGCCGATCGTGCTCCAGCCCGACGCGACGGTCGCCGACGCCCTCGCCCGCGTCCGCCAGCAGGACCTCTCCCCCGCGCTCGCCGCCCAGGTGTACGTCTGCCGCCCGCCCGACCAGACGCCCACCGGCAAGTACCTGGGCCTGGTGCACTTCCAACGCCTGCTTCGCGATCCGCCGTTCACCCTGGTCGGCACGGTGATCGACCAGGACCTGCAGAGCCTGCGCCCGGAGACCCCGCTGCCCGCGGTCACGAGCTTCTTCGCCACGTACGACATGGTCGCGGCGCCCGTCGTGGACGAGAGCGGTTCGCTGCTCGGCGCCGTCACCGTCGACGACGTACTGGACCATCTGCTGCCCGACGACTGGCGCGAGAGCGAGTTCCATCTGGCCGGGGAGGGGAACCACGGTGGTGAGTGACCGCGAACGGGAGCGCGAGCGGGAACGCGAACGCGAGCTGGCCAGGACCGAACCGGGCCGCCCCCGGATCCGTCTGGACCAGCCGCGCCCGCCCCGCCGCAAGCTGCTGCCGGAGTACGACCCGGAGGCCTTCGGCCGGCTCTCCGAGAAGATCGCCCGCTTCCTCGGCACCGGCCGGTTCATCGTCTGGATGACGGTCCTGATCATCGTCTGGGTGCTGTGGAACGTGGCGGGCCCGGCGCAGCTGCGCTTCGACGAGTACCCGTTCATCTTCCTGACCCTGATGCTCTCCCTGCAGGCCTCGTACGCGGCCCCGCTGATCCTGCTCGCGCAGAACCGGCAGGACGACCGGGACCGGGTCAACCTGGAGCAGGACCGCAAGCAGAACGAGCGCTCCATGTCGGACACCGAGTACCTGACCCGGGAGATCGCCGCCCTGCGGATGGGCCTCGGCGAGGTCGCGACCCGGGACTGGATCCGCTCGGAACTGCAGGACCTGGTCAAGGACATGGACGAACGGTTCGACGTGTTCCCGCCGGAGCAGACCGGCCGCCCGGCCCTCGCGCGTGACGAAGGCGACCGCCGATAGGCCTTCCCCGGCCCGTACCCCGTCGCCGTACCATTCCCGTATGGCTACCGACACGTATCCGACCGACGAGGCGATCCGCGAGGCGCTCGCCACGGTCAACGACCCCGAGATCAACCGGCCGATCACCGAGCTCGGCATGGTCAAATCGGTCGACATCGGGGCCGACGGCGCGGTGGCCGTCACCGTCTACCTCACGGTCTCCGGCTGCCCGATGCGCGACACGATCACGAACCGCGTGACCGAGGCGGTCTCCGCCGTCCAGGGCGTCACGTCCGTGGACGTCACGCTCGACGTGATGAGCGACGAGCAGCGCCGCGAGCTGGCCGAGGCCCTGCGCGGCGGCACCGCCGAGCGCGAGGTCCCCTTCGCCAAGCCCGGCTCCCTGACCCGGGTGTACGCGGTGGCCTCCGGCAAGGGCGGCGTCGGCAAGTCCTCGGTGACGGTGAACCTGGCGGCGGCGATGGCCGCGGACGGCCTGAAGGTCGGCGTCGTGGACGCCGACATCTACGGGCACTCCGTACCGCGCATGCTCGGCGCGGACGGCCGGCCCACCCAGGTCGAGAACATGATCATGCCGCCCGCGGCGAACGGCGTGAAGGTCATCTCCATCGGGATGTTCACGCCGGGCAACGCCCCCGTCGTCTGGCGCGGCCCGATGCTCCACCGCGCCCTGCAGCAGTTCCTCGCGGACGTGTACTGGGGCGACCTGGACGTGCTGCTCCTGGACCTGCCGCCGGGCACCGGTGACATCGCGATCTCGGTGGCCCAGCTGGTGCCGAACGCCGAGATCCTGGTCGTGACCACCCCGCAGCAGGCCGCCGCCGAGGTCGCCGAGCGGGCCGGCTCGATCGCCGTACAGACCCACCAGAAGATCGTCGGCGTCGTCGAGAACATGTCGGGCCTGCCCTGCCCGCACTGCGACGAGATGGTCGACGTCTTCGGCACCGGCGGCGGCGAGAGGGTCGCCGAGGGCCTGACGAAGACGACCGGTACGCAGGTCCCGGTGCTCGGCGCCATCCCGATCGACGTCCGCCTGCGCGAGGGCGGCGACGAGGGCAAGCCCGTCGTCCTGACCGACCCGGACTCCCCCGCGGGCTCCGCGCTGCGCACCATCGCGGGCAAGCTGGGCGGCCGCCAGCGCGGCCTGTCGGGCATGACGCTGGGCCTCACGCCGAAGAACAAGTTCTGACCCGTACGTTCTGTCCCGTACGTTCTGTCCCGTACGTTCTGTCCCGTACGTGGGAGGGGGCGCCGTCATCCGCTGACGGCGCCCCTTCCGCGTACCGCCTACCGGTTCTCGTACGCGGCGATGTCCTTGACCACCGAGAAGCCGAGCCCGTACGCGCTCATGCCGCGGCCGTACGCACCCAGGTGGGCGCCGCTCTGCGTGGATCCGGCCAGGACCCAGCCGAACTCGGACTCGCGGTAGTGGAACGGGGTGGGCACGCCGTCGACCGGGAGCGTCAGCGTCGTCCAGGGCTCGCTGTTCAGGTCGTCGGCGAGCACCCAGGCGGTCTCGGTCTGCTGGTCCAGCCAGTCGTCGCGCAGCGAGTGGTCCATGGCTTGCGGCCAGGTGCGGGTGAGCAGGCCGACGCCCGCCAGCCAGGCCGCCGAGGAGACCGACGTGGCCTCCAGGACGCCGGTGCCGTCGCCGCTGCGGCGGACCGGGTTGGACGCCACGGTCACCACGACCGCGAACCGGTCCTTGGCGGCGGACTCGTCGGCGCGCGGCGCGGGCTCGTCACCGTGCCCGAGGGAGCCGTGCTCGACCGTCCCGTCCGCGCCCGCCCCGACCTGCATCAGCCGGCGCGGTCCCGTGAATGCCTCGTCGAGGCCGTACCACGGGAACGGCGCCTGCAAGTAGCCGTCGACCGTGCGCGCCCCTGTGTGACTCGTCGTCTCCATGTACCCGGCCGCCTCCTCGTTCTCTGCCGGTCCGGAGCGGCCCGCCCCCCTCGGGCGTCCTGAGTCCGGACAACAACAGAGCAGAATAGCCACCCCGGTTCGCGGTGGTGGATTTCGCCGGGGCGCGCGGGTCGCGAGAGACCGGCGCTCGGGGTCGTCAGGTGGCGTCGGAGTCGTACGGCGGGCGCTCGTCCTGGGTCGGCGACTGCGGCTTCTTCTGCAGGTCGGGGCCGTCGCCGCCCTTGGTCAGGCTGGGACCGGAAGCGGCGGCTGCGGTGGCGGCTGCGGCTGCCGAGCCGTTCACCGACTCGCTCTCGTGTCCGTTCACGGCGTCCGAGACCTCGGTCATCTCCTTGCGGAGGTCGAAGCCGTTACGGATCTCCTTGAGCCCCAGGTCGTCGTTGTCCAGCTGCTTGCGGATGAACGCCTTGGGGTTGAGGTCCTCGAACTCGAAGTCCTTGAACTCCGGGCCCAGCTCGTCGCGAATGTCCCGCTTGGCGCTGTCCGAGAAGGAGCGGATCTTGCGGATGAAGCCGGAGATGTCCTGAATGACCTTGGGCAGCTTGTCCGGGCCGAAGATGAGCACGGCAAGGACCACGAGCGTCACCAGCTCAAGTGTGCCTATGTCATTGAACACCTTGCAGCTCCTTGCGCTGTCCACGGCCCGGGACAGGAGGGACAGGATCCGGGGTAAGTGCAGCAACCACGGTACCCGGCCATCCTGTCCTGCCGGTACTGTCCGGGGGCGGTTCGGTGACGCCGGGCGGAGCGGGGGGTGACGCTTCGGTGCATGGCGGGCGGCACCGCCGTTTCCCTCGGCTCCCCTGACACCTGGCCCCTGACACCTGGCCCCTGACCGTCTGACCGTCTCCGTCGCGGCGGCGGGCGCCTCAGCCGCCCGCCGCGCCCAGCTCCAGGGAGATGGTCCGCTCGTCACCTGCGCGTTCCAGGGTCAGTTCCAGGCGGTCGCCGGGGCGGCGGGAGCGGATCTTGACGATCAGCTCCTCGCCCGAGTGCACCCGTTCGCCGTCCACCTCGGTGATCACGTCGCCCGGCTCGATGCCCGCCTTGTCGCCGGGCCCGCCGGGGCTCACCGCCGGTCCGCCGTCGGCGCTCTGCTTGGCGACGCGCGCGCCGTCGCCGGTGTACCGGGTGTCCAGGGTGACCTCGATCACCGGATGGGTCGCCTTGCCGGTGTTGATCAGCTCCTCGGCGACCCGCTTGGCCTGGTTGATGGGGATCGCGAAGCCCAGTCCGATCGAGCCGGACTGCCCGCCGTCGAGCTCCGAACCGTTGCCCGCGGAGCGGATGGCGCTGTTGATGCCGATCACCCGCGCCTTGTGGTCGACCAGCGGACCGCCCGAGTTGCCGGGGTTGATCGGCGCGTCGGTCTGCAGCGCATTCACGTACGACACATCGCTGCCGTCGCCCTCCTCGCCGCCCGCGGTGATCGGCCGCTCCTTGGCGCTGATGATCCCGGAGGTCACCGTGTTGGAGAGGTCGAAGGGCGCGCCGATCGCCACGACCGGATCGCCGACCTGGACGTTGTCGGAGTTGCCGAGCGGCAGCGGCTTGAGCCCGCTCACCCCGGACACCTTGACCACCGCCAGGTCGTACCCGGAGTCCCGGCCGACCACCCGCCCCTTGGCAACCTCGCCGCCGCTGAACGTCACCGACACCTCGCCGCCGTCCGCCGCGGGCTCCACGACGTGGTTGTTGGTGAGGATGTGGCCCTTGTCGTCGAGCACGAAGCCGGTGCCGGTGCCCTGCGCGGTGTCGCCGCTGACGTGCAGCGTGACGACGCTGGGCAGCGCGCTCGCGGCGATCCCGGCGACGCTCCCCGGCGGCCGCTCCTTCGGCCCCGCGTCCGCCTGCGGAAGTTCGACGGTGCTGATGCCGCCGTGCCGCTCCATGTACGCGCCGATCCCGCCGCCCACCGCTCCGGCGACCAGCGCGAGCACGAGCGCGGCCGCGAACAGCCGGCCCCGCCTCGGCCCCTTCGCGGGCGCGGGCCCGTCGGACAGCAGCAACGGCCCCTGCCCCTGCCCCTGCGGCGCCCGCCACGGGTCGTACTGCTGCCAGTGCCCCGCAGCGACCGCCTGGGGCTGAGGCTGGTGGGGTGGTTGAGGCTGGTGGTGGGACGGCTGAGGTTGGTGGTGGGACGGCTGAGGCTGGTGCGGCTGCTGGGGGCTCTGGTGCGCTGCGGCGCCGGGGTGCGGGGTGCCGTTCACCGGTGTGCCTCCCGCCGGTGTGCCGCTCGCGGGGGCCGCCGGTGCGGGTGCTGGTGCGGGTGCGGATGCGGATGCGGGTGCGGATGCGGGTGCGGATGCAGGTGCGGGTGCGGGCGCGGGCGCGGGTGCGGGTGCGCTCTGTGTGGGCGGCACGGCGTACGCGGGTACGGAGGTGCCCTGCGCGGGCGTGCCGTGCGCCGGGGTCCCGTGGGGCGGGGTGCCCTGGGGCGGGGTGCCCTGGGGCGGGGTGCCCTGGGGCGGGGTTCCCTGCGTCGGCTGAACTGTCGTTCCCTGGGCGGGAGTCGGCACCGGACGCTGCACCGGCGGTGCGGGGGCCCACGGTCCGGGTTCCCCGTAGGGCGGCGTGCCGTACGGGTCGGGGTCGTGCAGCGGCTTGGGGCGACCGCCAGGCCCGGCGCCCTTGGCTATCGTGACGCCGCTCTTCGGCTTGGGCGCAGCGGCGGCGGGGGCCAGGGGCTCGGTGGACGGCTCGGCGGCGGCCGTACTTCCTTCCGCCGAGGGGGAGTCGGCGGACGAACCGCCGTCACGGTTGCCGTCACCCGGCGCACCCCGGTCCTCGGATATCTCCCTTACCTCACCGCTCGTCTCGCTGCTCGTCTCGCTGCTTGTCTCGCTGCTTGTCCCGCCGCTTGTCTCGCCGCCCGAGGCGCGCTCACGGTCGTCGGACGCGCGTGCGGCCGGGCGGCTCCACCACTTCGCCTTCGGTCCGGTGGGCTTGCCCTCGTCCATGCTCTCCCCACACCTGGTCCGCGGCAGGGCCCGCGGGCAGCCACGCGGCGGTCCGCCGCTCGATCAGAGTCCTCGTGTCCGCGCCCCCGCTCGGGCGGCACGAACACCGAGGATTCAACCAGGTTTGCGAACCGTCGTGCAGACGACCGCCTCAGCGGCCGGCGGAAAGCGCCGTCCCGGAGCGGGGCGAGGCCGAGGGCAGCTCCGTCGACGCGGCGGACTGCGTGGCCGACGCGGACTCGTCCGACGCGGAACCGGACCGCTCTTCTCCCCGCTTCCCCCGCTCCCCCTGCTGCTTCGCGTTCGGCGCGGCCGGGTACTGCGGGAACCCGGATGCCGGACGGCCTATCAGCGGGGAGAGCGGCGAGTAGCCGGTGAGCATCGGCACCGCCGCCCAGTCCCGCAGGACCCGTGGCCGGTTCGGTGCGAGCGGCACTCCCGGCACTTCCGGCGCCGCCACTCCCGTGGCGATCATCGGCGCCGTGAGCGCCCCGGGTCTGCCGCCCTGCTGCGCCCCGGCGGGGTGGCCGCCGCGCCGCCGCTGGGTGTCGCGGGCGCTGCTGCCGTTCGCCCCTTGCGTACGCAGCGGGCTGGCCTTGGAGCCGCGGGCGTCCGTCGACGGGTCCGCCGGGACCGGCGCGCCCGTGGAGACCCCGCCGAGCGCGATCGCCGCGAGCGAGACGGCGCCCGCAGCAGCGAAGGCGAACCGGCGCCCGCGCGAGGCGGCCGCCCGCTCCTGCAGGGAACGCCCCACGTCGTGGATCCGGAAGCCGCGCTCCTGCGAGCCGTCCGGCAGCTGCCGCCCGCCCGTCAAGGGCCCGTCACCCGCCGATCCCTCGCCCAGCGGCCCCTCACTCAGCTCGCTCAGGGGCTCGCCCGGCAGCGGATCGCCGGGCAACGCATCGCCGGGCAGCGGATCGCCGGGCAACACATCGCCCGGCAGCATCCCGCGGCGGCCGCCCGAAGCGTCGTACCCGAAGGGGTCCGGGCCGGCCGCGAAGACGCCGTCGGCGCGCATGCCGAAGAGCGGGGCGGTGACGGGGCCGCCGAAGTCGCCGCGGTCGTCGTCACCGCCCGCGGGTAGTCCCTGCAGGCGGGCCAGGAAGGTCTCGGAGGGCGGTGGGGGCGCCGTGGAGGCGAAGTACGACTTCAGGCTGCGCTGGGCGTCGGCCTCCGCCTTGCACTTGGCGCAGGTCGCGAGGTGCGCGAGGACGCGCTCGCGGCTGTCGTGGCCCAGCTCGCCGTCCACCAGGGCGGCCAGCCGGTCTCCCAGGTGCTGCTCGGCGAGGTGCCCCTCGGCCGGGTTTCGCCGTGATCCGCTCACGCCGTCGCGCCCCCTCCTCCCAGCACGGGCACACCTGTGACCGCGAGCGAGCGGCGCTCGGCGCGGGCCTCGGGCGACCGGTGCTTGAGGGCCTTGCGGAGCTGGGACCGGCCGCGGTGGATCCGGCTGCGGACCGTGCCGAGCTTCACACCGAGGGTCGCGGCGATCTCCTCGTACGAGAGTCCCTCGATGTCGCACAGGACGACGGCGGCGCGGAACTCGGGGGCGAGGGTGTCGAGCGCCTGCTGGACGTCGGCGTCGAAGTGCGTGTCGTTGAAGACCTGCTGGGGCGAGGGCTCGCGGCTGGGCAGGCGCTCGGCCGCGTCGTCCCCGAGGGCGTCGAAGCGGATGCGCTGGCGGCGGCGGACCATGTCGAGGAAGAGGTTGGTCGTGATGCGGTGCAGCCAGCCCTCGAAGGTGCCCGGCGTGTACGTCGAGAGGGAACGGAAGACGCGGACGAAGACCTCCTGCGTGAGGTCCTCGGCGTCGTGCTGGTTGCCGGTCAGGCGGTACGCCAGGCGGTACACCCGGCCGCTGTGGGTGCTGACGATCTCCTCCCAGGTGGGCGGAGTCCACGCCTGCGATTCCGCTTCGGCGGCGAAGGTCGCGGTCTGCACGGAGTCGGCGGCGCGGGATCGGTCAGCGTTGTTGGTCACGGATTTCGGCCCGACCTCCGACCTGAGGAGACGCCGCAGTCGCGACATCCTTCCCCGGCCTTCGGCCGCAGCCGCACCTCCCCTGTCGGCTCTGGTGGTGTCCAGTGGAGTCCCTACCATAGCCACCTCGCCCGTTAGCTCCGGATAAGCGTTTTTACGTGAATTTGGAAGTCGGGCTGCGATTCCCCGCGTTCCCGGCTTTCCGCTTCCCCCCTCTTAACGCCCGGTCCCATCTGCGGGTTCCCGGCCCCAACGGATACAGTCACCGGCAGGCCGAAGGCCGTCGACAACGGGGACAGGAGAGGGCGATTACCGGCAACCGTCAGCCGACCTTGGCGTTCGTGGACGCCTTCGTCGTCGAGGACGAAGCGCTGCACTGGGCCCGTGAGCGGGCCCGGGAGACGGGGCTTCGCCCGGTGTCGCCCGGCACCGGTACCGCGTTGCGGATGCTCGCCGCGACCGCCGGCGCCAAGGCCATCGCCGAGATCGGCACCGGAACCGGAGTCTCCGGTATCCATCTGCTCCACGGCATGCGGCCCGACGGGGTCCTCACCACGGTCGACCCGGAGCCGGAGCGCCAGCAGTTCGCCCGCCAGGCCTTCCGTGCCGCCGGTTTCGCCAGCAACCGGGCCCGTTTCATCCCCGGCCGCGCCCTCGACGTACTGCCGCGGCTCGCGGACAGCGGATACGACCTGGTGTTCTGCGACGGCGATCGCACGGAGTGCCTGGACTACCTAGCTGAATCGTTGCGCCTGTTGCGGCCCGGCGGTCTCGTCTGCTTCGAGGGCGTCTTCGCCGACGGCCGTACGGTCGACTCGGGGCCGCAGCCGGCGGAGGTCGTCAAGCTGCGGGAGCTGTTGCGGGCGGTGCGGGAGAGCAGTGATCTGGTACCGGCGGTGTTGCCGATGGGGGACGGCCTGCTCTGTGCCGTGCGGCGCTAGGGCTGTTCTTCGGTCGTCCGGTCGGTTCGGGTCGTCCGTGGCTCGGTCGCGCAGTTCCCCGCGCCCCCGGTCGTCCCCCGATACGACACTGCCCCGGCACGCTGTTAGTGTGCCGGGGCAGTTGAAAAGTGGTGAGCGCTTCCGCGTCAGCCGACGACCTTCGTGAGTTCGTCGCCGAGCGCTTGGGCCTCGTCCGGCGTCAGCTCGACCACGAGCCGACCGCCGCCTTCGAGCGGAACGCGCATGACGATGCCCCGCCCCTCCTTGGTCACCTCGAGCGGGCCGTCGCCCGTCCGCGGCTTCATGGCCGCCATGCTCGTTCCCCTTCCTGAAACCAGCTCATCGCAGCCGGCGGCCCCATGACAGGCGCTGTGTCACCGGCATCGAACACATTGCTTCCCAGCCATTATCCCGCATCGCAGGACCCGATGACCAACATCGGTAGGCATCGCTTGCGCAACGCACTTGACCAAAACCACCCAATTCGGCGATGTAGCTGCGATACTGCGCCACCTCGCACGCCCTGCCGCCCGCCGATTGTTTGACGCAGGTCACATGCCGGGGCCCGTGCCGGGCCGAGATGATCTCCGCCATGCTGTGCGTGGACGACGCCGACCGATGGAGGAGACCGACATGGCCGACACCGTGCTCTACGAGGTGAGCGACGGGCTCGCGACGATCACGCTGAACCGCCCGGACGCGATGAACGCCATGAACACGGACGCCAAGGTGGCCCTCCGGGACACGCTCCAGGACGCCGCCGCCGACACCGCCGTACGGGCCGTGCTGCTCACCGCGACCGGCCGGGCGTTCTGCGTCGGCCAGGATCTCAAGGAGCACATCGGCAAGCTCACCGCGGACCGCGAGGCGGGCTCGGACGACACGATGAGCACGGTGCGCGAGCACTACAACCCGATCGTGCGCGCCCTGACCGGGATGCAGAAGCCGGTCGTGGCGGGCGTGAACGGCGTCGCCGCGGGCGCGGGCTTCGGCTTCGCGCTCGCCGCCGACTACCGCGTGGTCGCGGACACCGCCTCGTTCAACACGTCCTTCGCCGGGGTCGCCCTGACCGCCGACTCGGGCGTCTCGTGGACGCTGCCCCGCCTGATCGGCCAGAGCCGCGCCGCCGACCTGCTGTTCTTCCCGCGCAGCGTCAAGGCGCAGGAGGCGTACGAGCTGGGCATCGCCAACAAGCTGGTGCCGGCCGACGAGCTCGCCGCCGAGGCGGAGCGCACGGCCCGCGCCCTGGCCGCAGGACCGACCCTGGCGTACGCGGCGCTCAAGGAGTCCCTTGCGTACGGGGCCGGGCACTCGCTCGACGAGGCCCTTGAGAAGGAGGACGAGCTGCAGTCGAAGGCGGGCTCGTCCGCGGACCACCACATCGCGGTGGAGGCCTTCATCGCCAAGGAGCAGCCGAAGTACCTGGGGCGCTGAGCAGGACGCGGGGTGGTCCGGCTCGGTTACGCGCGCCGGGCCACGCAGTCCCGCAGGTGGTCGTCGACAAGGCCGCAGGCCTGCATCAGGGCGTACGCCGTCGTGGGGCCGACGAAGCGGAGGCCGCGCTTCTTCAACTCCTTGGCGAGCGCGGTCGATTCGGGCGTGATCGCGGCGACGTCGGAGAGCGTGCGCGGCACCGGTCTGCCGGCCGCGTCCGGGGCGAACGACCAGATCAGGGCGTCCAGTTCGCCCGGCGACCAGTCGGCGAGCACCTTGGCGTTGGCGAGCGTCGCGGAGATCTTGGCGCGGTTGCGGATGATGCCCGGGTCGGCGAGCAGCCGCTCGGCGTCGGCGTCCGTGAACTCGGCGACGGCGGCGATCTTGAAGTCGGCGAAGGCGCGCCGGAATCCCTCGCGGCGGCGCAGGATCGTGATCCAGGACAGGCCGGACTGGAAGGCCTCCAGGCTGAGGCGTTCGTACAGCGCGTCGTCCCCGTGGACCGGGCGGCCCCACTCCTCGTCGTGGTACGCCACGTAGTCCTCGGTGGACAGGGCCCAGGGGCAGCGCAGGGCGCCGTCCGGGCCCGGCAGGGCGGTGCCTTCGGTCATGGTCGCGGCTCCTCGGGGGCGTCCGGTGGCGTGCCCGGCTGGACCGGTCTGTTCGGCAAAGTCGGCGGGGCGTCCTGGGGCCCTGGAGCGCCGGCGGTGTCCTCCGGCTCCTCGACCAGCCCGCGGCCGCCGCCGACCGCCATCGCCTGGGCGCCGGCGAGGGCGGCCTCCAGCTCGGCGATCCGGGCGTCCCGCTCGGCCAGTTCGGCGCCGAGTCTGCTCAGCGCGTCGTCGACGTCCAGCATGCGGTAGCCGCGCAGGGCCGGCGGGAGGCGGAGCGCCTCGACGTCCGCGCGGTGCACCGGGCGCGTCAGCGGCAGCGGGTCGGCGAGCCGCTCGGGCTCCGCGTCGGGCAGCGCGGTGGACTCGCCGCCGCCCACGACGGCGAGGGTGACCGCGGCGACCACCACGACCAGCGCGATGAGCAGGAACCAGAACACGAACAACTCCCGGGTGCGGGCCGCGCGCCGGTCCGGGCCGCCGGACGCGCGAAGGCTGCGGGCTGACAGAGTTTGCCTACGGACCGGGGCTCCCCACACATCCCCGAGTCCACGTCCGATCGTGCCATGCGCCACTGACAGCTAGGGTCGCAGGCGACCGATGCGAGGAGGAATCAGGGGATGGGCAGCCCGCTGCGGCTCGGACGGCGCGAGTTCGGTGCGCACGAGCCAGTGATCATGGCGATCGTCAACAGGACCCCGGACTCCTTCTACGACCAGGGCGCCACGTTCCGCGACGAGCCGGCCCTGACGCGCGTGGAGCAGGCCGTCGCCGAGGGCGCCGCGATCATCGACATCGGCGGGGTCAAGGCCGGCCCGGGCGAGGAGGTCACGGCCGCCGAGGAGGCCCGGCGCACCGTCGGCTTCGTCGCCGAGGTCCGCCGCCGCTTCCCGGACGTGGTGATCAGCGTCGACACGTGGCGCCACGAGGTCGGCGAGGCGGTCTGCGAGGCGGGCGCCGACCTGCTCAACGACGCGTGGGGCGGCGTCGACCCGAAGCTGGCCGAGGTCGCCGCGCGGTACGGCGCCGGCCTGGTCTGCACGCACGCGGGCGGCGCCGAACCGCGCACCCGGCCGCACCGGATCGCGTACGAGGACGTGATGGCGGACATCCTGCGGGTGACCGTCCAACTCGCCGAGCGCGCCGTGGAATTGGGCGTTCCGCGCGAGTCCGTACTGATCGACCCGGGGCACGACTTCGGCAAGAACACCCGGCACTCCCTGGAGGCGACGCGGCGGCTCGGGGAGATGGCGGCGACGGGCTGGCCGGTGCTCGTCTCGCTGTCCAACAAGGACTTCGTCGGCGAGACCCTGGACCGGCCGGTAAAGGAGCGGGTGATCGGCACCCTGGCGACGACGGCGGTCTCGGCGTGGCTGGGCGCGCAGGTGTACCGGGTGCACGAAGTCGCCGAGACGCGGCAGGTCCTGGACATGGTCGCGACGATCGCGGGGCACCGGGAACCGGCGGTGGCCAGGCGCGGACTGGCCTGAGCGGGCGGGGGACCGGCCTGAGCGGGCGCGGACCGGCCTGAGCAGGCAGGGACCGGCCCGGCCCCGGCCCGGCCATGGAAAAGTCCCCGTACGCGCGCGTGCGGGGACTTCCATGGCCCGGCCCAGGGACGGGAGCTACCGCCCCACCTCCTTCGTCACCAGCGACACCGCCTCGTCCACGTCGTCCGTCACATGGAAGAGGAGCAGGTCGCGCTCGGAGGCCTTGCCGCCCGCGATCACGGTGTCGCGGAGCCAGTCGACGAGGCCGTTCCAGTACTCGGAGCCGAACAGCACGATCGGGAAGCGGGTGACCTTGCGGGTCTGGACGAGGGTGAGCGCCTCGAACAGCTCGTCCAGGGTGCCGAGCCCGCCGGGCAGCACCACGAAGCCCTGCGCGTACTTCACGAACATCGTCTTGCGGACGAAGAAGTAGCGGAAGTTCACGCCGATGTCGACGTGCGGATTGAGGCCCTGCTCGAAGGGGAGCTCGATGCCGAGGCCGACGGAGATGCCCTTGGCGTCGCGCGCGCCCTTGTTCGCCGCTTCCATCGCGCCGGGGCCGCCGCCGGTGATCACCGCGAAGCCGGCCTCGACGAGCGCACGGCCGATGCTCACGCCCGTCTCGTACTCCTCGGACCCCACGCGCGTACGGGCGGAGCCGAACACGCTGATCGCGGCCGGGAGTTCGGCGAGCGCGCCGAAGCCCTCGACGAACTCCGACTGGATGCGCATGACCCGCCAGGGGTCGGTGTGCACCCACTCGGAGTCGCCCTGGAAGTCGAGGAGGCGCTGGTCGGTCGTGCCGGGCGTGACCTGTTCACGGCGCCGCACGACCGGACCGAGGTGCTGCTCCTCCAGCGGCCCCTGTGCTTCCGGATTGCCCATGAACGTCCCCTTCCGCTGACACTGTTGCTGCTTCAGCGTAGGCGGACGCCAGTGACGAACAACGGCATTACGGGCAAGATCGATGTGAACAGCCCCGGGACAACCGCGAGCCCAGGAAGGCTCAGGAGGCCAGCCAGGCCGTCAGCCGCTCCTCCGCGCGCAGGATCTCGGCGGTCTGCACGCGCTCGTCCGCCTTGTGCGCGAGAAGCGGGGCGCCTGGCCCGTAGTTCACGGCGGGCACGCCGAGCGCGCTGAACCGGGAGACGTCGGTCCAGCCGTACTTGGGCCGGGCCTCGCCGCCCACGGCCGCCATGAACGCGACCGCCGCCGGGTGGTCGAGCCCCGGCCTGGCCCCGCCGGTGTGGTCGTCGACGACGAACTCCTCGACGCCGCAGTCCGCGAAGTACTCCCGTACGAACTGCTCGGCCTCTTCCATGCTGCGATCCGGCGCGTAGCGGAAGTTGACCACCACGGTGCAGGCGTCGGGGATGACGTTGGTGGCGACGCCGCCCTCGATCCGGACGGCATTGAGTCCCTCGTAGTACTGGAGTCCGTCGACGAACGGCTTGCGCGGCTCGTACTCCGCGAGGCGGGCCAGGGTCGGGGCGGCCTTGTGGATCGCGTTGTCGCCCATCCAGGCGCGCGCGGAGTGGGCGCGCTCCCCCGAGAACTTCAGGAAGACCCGCAGCGTGCCCTGGCAGCCGCCCTCGACCTGGCCGTCGGAGGGCTCCAGGAGGATCGCGAAGTCACCCTCCAGCCAGTCCGGGTGTGCGTCCGCCACATGTCCGAGGCCGTTGAGGTGGGCGGCGACCTCTTCGTTGTCGTAGAAGACGAAGGTGAGGTCGCGGTTGGGCGCGGTGACCGTCCGGGCGATGCGCAGCTGGACCGCGACGCCGGACTTCATGTCGCAGGTGCCGCAGCCCCACAGGACGCCGTCGTCGTCGAGCCGGGAGGGCACGTTGCGAGGGTTGTCCGCGATCGGCACGGTGTCGATGTGCCCGGCGAGCACGACGCGTTCGGCGTGACCGAAGTTCGTACGGGCCACCACGTTGTTGCCGTACCGGTCCACCGTGAGGTGCGGCAGGGCGCGCAGCGCGGTCTCGATGGCGTCGGCCAGGGGCTTCTCGGCGCCGCTCTCCGAGGGGAAGTCGACGAGCTGGGCGGTCAGCCGCGCGGCGTCCAGGGTGAGGTCAAGTGCGGTTTCGGGCATGCCATGGACCCTACGCGCTCCGTTCACAAGGGCGTTGTGCGAGCCGTATCCCGGACTCCAGTACGGTTGGCGCGTGTCCGAGCAGCCCCGCATCCGCTTCAGGCGCGGCCGCCTTCTGCGTGCCGGTGCGGCCTTCGCCGTGCTGCTCGCGCTCGCCGGCTATCTGCTCCTGCAGTACGAGGGCGGCGGCCGGCCCGCGCCGGGTTGCCGGGTGGTCTCGGCGGCCGGTGACGGGGCCACGTACGAGATGAGCACCGAGCAGGCCGTGAACGCCGCGACGATCTCGGCGGTCGGCACCTCGCGCGGCATGCCCGAGCGGGCCGTCACGATCGCGCTCGCGACGGCCCTGCAGGAGTCGGCGCTGCGCAACATCGACCACGGCGACCGCGACTCGCTCGGCCTGTTCCAGCAGCGGCCCTCGCAGGGCTGGGGGAACACCGAGCAGATCATGGACCCGGTGTACTCGGCGGGGAAGTTCTACGAGCACCTGGACAAGATCCCCGGCTATTCGCGGCTTCCGCTCACCGTGGCCGCGCAGCGCGTGCAGCGCAGCGGCTTCCCGCAGGCGTACGCGAAGCACGAGCCGGACGCCGCGCTGCTCGCCGCCGCCCTGACCGGACGCGCCGCCGCGACCCTGACCTGCGGCACCGAACCGGCCCGCGAGCCGGGCGACCCGGAGCGGGTGCGGGAGGCGCTGGTGCGGGACTTCGGCGAGGACGTGCTGCCGCGCGCGAAGAGCGGCGACTCGGGGGCGGACTCGGGGGCGGACTCAGGGGCGGACTCGGACGCGGACGCCAAGCCGGGCCGGGACCAAGCCCGTGAACAGCGCCGGGGCCAGGGCGGGGGCGCCAAGGGGAAGGCCGTGTCGCCCACGCTGCGGGTGCCGGTCTCCACGGCGGTCTCGCCGCGCGGGCGCGACGGACAGCGCGGCTGGGAGCTGGCGCACTGGGCGGTCGCGCACGCGTCCGCGTTGCGCATCGAACGGGTCTCCTACGCGGGCCGCGAGTGGAGCGCCGCGGACCCCGAGCACACCTGGCGCAAGGCCGCAAAGGGAACGGGCGCCGACGAGGTCGTACTCACCACCGCCCAGTAGACGGCCCAGTAGACGGCGCAGCAGACCGCGCAGCAGACCGCCCAGGAGTGCGAGCCCTCACCCGCACGAGGGAGTCCGGCCGCCTCCCGGGAACGCCGCGGGCTCCTCGGCGCACACACGTCCGGGAGATCGCCAGAACCCTTGCGCGGCAAGCGAAGTGAGGATTCTGCAGGGCGGTTCGGCTAAGCGTCCTTTGCTCGCCGTTTGTGCGGTTTTATCCGCAGCCGATAATGCGACGCATTACCAACTCTTTACGTTGCCGTCCCGCAACCTTCGACGGCTTCGAGCGGTAGTCACGGCGTCCGTACGCCGGTCCAGGCCGGAGCACCACGCGGACACGCCAACCGACTTCCGTCACACAAGGAGCACCATGTCCCTCCCCCTGACCCGCCGGATCGCCCGTGCCGCGCTGCTCAGCGCAGCGGGAGCAGTTTCCGTGGTCGGTGCGGCCGGCTCCGCGAGCGCCGTCGACCTGCCGGGCACGCCCGACGTCGGCGGCCTGACCGCCCTGGACGGCAACGGCCTCGGCAACACCGTCGAAGGCGCGGCCGACAACGTCACCGGGCTCGCGGGCTCGGCGAGCGAGACGGCCACCGGGAAGACGGTGCCCGCGGCGGGCAAGAAGGCGGGCCACACCGTGGACCGCGCAGGCGACACCGTCGGCAAGGCCGGCAAGAGCACGGCCCCGGTCGCGCAGGAGGCGGCCGGCGGGCTGGTCGGCGGGGCGGCCTCGACGCTCGGCGAGACGGCGGGGTCCGCGACGCAGAACGAGCTGCCGGTTGAGGCGCTGCCGACGAATGGGCTGCCGCTCGGCTAGGCACTGCGTGTGCGTACGCGGCAGGGGCCCGGGGAGCGTTCAGCGTTCTCCCCGGGCCCCTCTGCGTGCGCCCCTGAGGAGCCGCCGCTCTGTGTGCGCCCCCAAGGAGCCAGCCGCTCTGTCTGCGCCCCTAAGGAGCCAGCCGCCGGACCGCCTCGGCGACCCGCTCGTCCGTCGCCGTGAACGCGACCCGTACGAAGCGGTCGCCCGCCGGGCCGTAGAAGTCGCCGGGGGCCACGAGGATGCCGCGGTCCGCGAGGTGGGCCACCGTCGACCAGCAGGACTCGTCGCGGGTGGCCCACAGGTACAGGCTCGCCTCGCTGTGCTCGATGCGGAAGCCGTGGCCGAGCAGGGCCTCCCGCAGGGCGGTGCGCCGGGCCGCGTACCGGGCGCGCTGCTCGGTGACGTGGGTGTCGTCGCCGAGCGCCGCGATCGTGGCCGCCTGCACCGGGGCGGGCGTCATCATGCCGCCGTGCTTGCGGATCTGCAGCAGCTCGCCGAGGACCGCCGGGTCGCCCGCGAGGAACGCCGACCGGTACCCGGCCAGGTTGGACCGCTTGGACAGCGAGTGGACGGCGACGATGCCCTCGTGGGAGCCCCCGCACACGTCCGGGTGCAGGACCGAGACCGGCTCCGCCTCCCAGCCCAGCTCCAGGTAGCACTCGTCGGAGAAGAGCAGCACGCCGTGCTCGCGGGCCCAGGCGACCGTACGGGTCAGCTCGTCCTTGGTGAGGACCCGGCCGGTCGGGTTGGAGGGCGAGTTGAGCCAGAGCAGCTTCAGGCCGGCCGGGTCGAGCTCGGTCGGGTCGTCGTACGCCACGTACTCGGCGCGGGCCAGGCGTGCGCCCACCTCGTACGTCGGGTAGGCGAGGCGCGGGTAAGCGACCTTGGCGTCGGGGCCGAGGCCCAGCTGGGTGGGGAGCCAGGCGACGAGCTCCTTGGAGCCGACGACCGGCAGGACGCCCTGGTGCGTCATCCCGCGCGCGCCCAGGCGGCGCTCGCACCAGCCGGCGATCGCGTCCCGGAGTTCCGGAGTTCCCCAGACCGTCGGATAGCCGGGGCTGTCCGACGCGGCCGTCAGCGCCTTCTGGACCACCTCCGGCACCGGGTCGACAGGGGTGCCGACCGACAGGTCGACGATGCCGCCCGGGTGCGCTGCCGCCGTCGCCTTGTACGGCTCCAGCTTGTCCCAGGGAAAGACGGGAAGGCGCGAAGAGACCGCGCCCACGCTTGCACTCACGGGGCTGCTCACTTTCTAGTACGTACCACTGCAAACCACCACGGTCCACGCAAGCACCACGGTCTACGCAAACACCACGGTCCCGTGCGGCAGTCGAGGCCGTACGGGACCGGGGCGAGGCGCTGGACTGCCGACCGCTACTGGTTCTGCGGCGGCAGCTCGGCGATGAAGGGGTGGTCACGCTCGATCAGGCCGAGCTTGCTGGCACCACCGGGCGAGCCGAGCTCGTCGAAGAACTCGACGTTCGCCTTGTAGTAGTCCTTCCACTCCTCCGGGGTGTCGTCCTCGTAGAAGATTGCCTCGACCGGGCACACCGGCTCACAGGCTCCGCAGTCGACGCATTCATCCGGGTGGATGTACAAGGACCGCGAGCCCTCGTAGATGCAGTCGACCGGGCACTCCTCGATGCACGCCTTGTCCTTGACGTCGACACAAGGCTGCGCGATGACGTAAGTCACGCTGTCGTTCCTCCTCGATAGGGCGCTGGCGGGCCTCCTCAGGCTCCGCCGCCTGGCGCGCGGGAGCGCGGCGTCGTCGATGCCCGCACCTAGTATCTCCGTTCCGGGTCATGATCCGAACAGGAGGGGCGGACTGAGCTGTGGAAATCATCGGAGGTGGGCTCCTCGAAGTCCACATTACCCCTACTGACGTGGGAAAACGCGTGTCGGTACGGTGCTTGAGCGGGACCGGAATCCCGGGTGAGAAGTTCACCGACACGGTCGGGATTCTCACATCCTGGACTGACGATGTGCTGCTGATCACACGCCGGGACGGGCGGTCCGTCCGTATCGCGGAATCGACGCTCGTCGCCGGAAAGGTGATCCCGGCCGCCCCGGCGCGTCGCCGCGGCCCGGCCGCCTCCTTCGACGAGCTGGCGCGGGTCACGGCGCGGGCCTGGGAGCCGGTGGAGAGCGAACGGCTCGGTGACTGGCGGCTGCGGGCCGCCTCCGGGTTCACCCGGCGCGCCAACTCCGTCCTCCCGCTCGGCGATCCGGACCGCCCGCTCGACGACGCGCTCACGTACGTACGCGACTGGTACGCGCGCCGCGAGCTGCCCGCGTACGCGCAGATCGCGACCGGCGCCGAGGGCACGCAGGAGCTGCTCGGCGCGGAGCTGGAGCGGCGGGGCTGGGTGCGCGAGGTGAGCGCGCAGGTGTGGACCGGCGGCCTCGCCCCGGTCGGCGACCTGGACGCGGACACGGACCGGGTGCGGCTCGACCGCTCCTACGACGCGGGCTGGCTGCGGCGCTATCAACGGTTCGGGACGCCGGGCCCGCACGTGGGCCGGGTGCTCGGCAGCGGCCCTTCGACGTGGTTCGCCTCCGTGCCCGGTACGGCCGACGTGCCCGCGGCGATCGGGCGGTGCGTGGTGGACGGGCGCTGGGCCGGGTTCATGGCCGTGGAGGTCGACCCGGAGCAGCGGCGGCAGGGGCTCGGCACGGCCGTGATGGCGGCGCTCGCGCGGCGGGCCCTGGACGAGGGCGCCTCGGCGGCGTGGCTGCAGGCCGAGGCGGACAACACGGCGGCCCGGGCGCTGTACGACGGCATGGGCTTCGCCGCGCACCACAGCTACCACCACTACCGCGCGCCGCGCGCCGCCGAGTGAGCCGGCCGGCGTGACGGGACACGAGCCGGGGCACGAGGCACCCATGGGACCGGATTCCACGGAGCGGCGACGGCGGTTCGCGCAGGAGGCCCGCGCGGAGCGGCCGGACCTGGCGCTGCTCTGCCTGCTGCTCTCCGCCGAGGGCGACCCGGCGCTCGGCGAGGCGGGCGTCGACACCGCGCAGATGGAGCTCGACCGGCTCGCCGGGCAGCTCCCGTACCGGCCGGGCGGCCCGCGCGCCTGGGCGTCCGCGGTCGCCGAACTCCTCGGCGGGCGCTGCGGGTTCCGCGGCTCGGCGGCCGACTACCAGCGCCTGGAGTCCTCGCTCCTGCACGAGGTGCTGCGGCGCCGGCGGGGCCTTCCGATCCTGCTGTCGGTGGTGTGGACGGAGGTGGCGCGCCGGGCGGGTGCGCCGGTGTACGGGGTGGCGCTGCCGGGGCACTTCGTCGTCGGCTTCGGGCCGCCCGAGGAGCAGGTGCTCGCCGACCCGTTCGACGGCGGCCGGGTCCTGACCGGCTCGGACGCGCAGCTCCTGGTCTCCGGCGCGACGGGCGGCCCGCTGGACCCGGCGATGCTGCGCCCGGCCGACCCGCGGGACATCGTCGTACGCATCCTCAACAACATCCGCGCCTGGGCCGCCGCCCGCCCGGAGCGCTCCGACGTCGCCCTGTGGGCCCTGGACCTGTGCCTGCTGCTGCCCTCCCACCCGGCCCGCCTCCGGCACGAGCGGGCCCAGCTCCTGGTGCAGCGCGGCGAGTTCCTGGCGGGGGCGGCGGAGCTTGAGGAGTACGCGGAGGTGGTGGCGCCGGTCGACGCGCAGGCGGCGGAGCGGGTGCGGCGGGACGCGCGGCTGGCCCGGGCGCGCTTGAACTGAGACCCGTACGCACGTGAACTGGGACCCGTGCACAGGCGTACGGCACGACCTTCGGGGGTCGTGCCGTACGGGTGTGGCGGGTGCGGTCAGTTCTGCTGCTGCGGGCCGATCCGGACGATGCGCTCGGCGGGCGTCTTCCCGACCAGCGCGCGGTTCACGGCCTGCGCCACGAGCGCCGGGGTGACCGGCTTCTCGGTGCCGTCGGCCATGGTCAGCCGCACGTCGTCGAACGTGTCGCCGTACAGCTCCTTCAGGACCTCGCGGTCGTAGTACGGGACGAGGCGGGTGCGGTCCTCGCTGGGGACAACGCGCAGGAACTTGTAGATCGACTTCTCGGGGCTGAACGACACCGTGTGGGCCGCGTCCGTGCGGACCGTGATGAGGCCGGACATCGCCGGGGTGGCGAACTCCTTCATCATCCGGTCGACTTCGGCCTTCGGGACGTTCGGGTCGGCCGCGGAGACCGGGAGCTGGACCGGGTCGGTGGCGCCGGTCTCGACCTGGGTGCGGTAGGCCGCCTCCACGGCCGCGACCGAGCCCTCCGGGTTGAGCGTCTTGCCGGACTTGCCGTACGACGGGACGGCCTTGCCGGGCAGGAACTTGATGGTCGCCTCGGCGGCCGAGCCGGAGGTGCCGGCGACGCGCTCCAGGGCGTCCCGCAGCTTCTCCTTGTCCGTCGGCATCACCGGCTCGACCTCGCGCTCGGCGCCGAAGAGGGAGCCGATGACGGAGACCGGGTTGTAGTCGCTGCCGGTGGCCGCGCGGACCGTCTCCTGGACGTCGACGGAGAGGCCGGCCTTGGTCGGGTCCAGCGTGGCCTTGTCGCCGTCGATCGCGAGCTGGAGGGGCTGCGCGGCACGCTTCTTCATCGCCGCGTCCAGCTTCTGCACGGCCTCGTCGCTGGTGCCGCCGCCGATGTCGACGCCGAGCACCGTGGTGCCCTTCGGGACGTCCGAGTGGTTCATCAGGAGCCCCGCGCCGTACGCGAGTCCGACCAGGCCGAGGACGCCCGCGCCGATCAGGGCCGGTTTGTTGCGGCCCTTCCTGGCGCTCTTCCGGGACGTCGGCGCGGTCTCCTCCTCGTACGCGTCCACCTCGTCGTGGTCGTCGGCGGGCCGCTGCTGCCGGGGGGCGGGCGGGTCCGGGAGGACCGGCGGGGTGTGCCGGGACTGCGGTGCGGACGGTCCGGCGCCGGGGAAGCCGGTCCGGGCCTGCGGGCTCGACGGCACCACCGGGATGCCGCTGGTCAGGGTGTCGCCGGAGACGTGCTGCCGGGCGCCGGGCGAGCCGCCTTCGCCGGGCTGCGGGGTGAGCAGGGCGGTGTCGTCGGCGGCGGCCGGTCCTGCGGGGGCGGGGCCGGCCGGGCCCGCGCCGATGCCGTTGCCCGCGGCCGCGCCCTTCTGGAACGCGGCGGGCAGCACCGGGCCGTCACCCGTCGCCGGGCCACCGGTCGGGCCGGAGGGGCCGGACGAGCCGGGGCCGGGGGGTGTCGGCGCACCGGACTGCGGACCCTGCTGCGCACCGGAGTGGGGCCCGAACAGGCTGGAGCGGGCGAGCGGGTTGTCGCTGCCCTGCTCACCGGCGCCGGAACCGGGGGCGCCGCCGACGCCGGGCGCACCTCCGATGCCGGGGGCGCCTCCGATGCCGGGGGCGCCTCCGATGCCGGGCGCACCGCCACCGCCGGGGGCACCGCCACCGGGACCGTGGCCGCCACCGGGACCGCGGCCGGGGCCGGGCGCACCGGGACCGGGGCCAGGCGCACCGGGACCGGCCTGGCCCCGCCCCTGGCCCTCGCCGGTCTCGGAGAAGTACGGCAGGTCCCCGCGCGTACCGCCACCGCCCGCGGACGAGCCGCCGTGAGCACCACCCGGAGCACCGGGAGCAACACCCGAAGCACCGCCCGGAGCACCGTGAGCACCACCCGAAGCACCGCGAGGACCGCCCGGAGCACCGTGAGCACCACCCGGAGCACCGTGAGCACCACCCGAGGCCACGCCACCAGGAGCCCCACCACGAGCCCCGCCAGGAGCCCCGTCAGGAGCGCCCCCCGGAACACCCGGAGCCCCGCCCGGACCCCCGCCCTGGCCGCCCGAAGCGCCCGTCGGCTGCGCGGGCTTGCGGGGCGCGAACCAGTCGCTGGTCTTCTCCGCCGGGGCGTCGGCCGCGGGCGCCGACGCGCCGCGGGGCGCGCCCTGTGCGCCGGCGGGAGCTCCCGGACCACCCGAAGGAGCGCCGGAAGGCCCGCCTCCGGAAGCCGTGCCGGGTGCGGTGCGGCCGCCGATCGGCGACGAGGGGCCCGCGGCCTCCGCGGTGTCGCCCTCGCCGACCGGGGTGCGCATCACGACGGGCGGGATGGGCCGCGAGCCGGGGATGTTGATCCGGATGCGGGTGGTCAGCGTGGTCTGCGTCTCCGGCCCGTCCGCCGCAGCCTCGGGCTGCTCGGCCTCGGGCTCGGCGCCCTGCTGCCAGGGCGCGCCCTGCGGAGTACGGTCGGCGGCTCCGCTGCGCTCGCCGCCGGGCGGTCCGTACGGCGGAGTCCCCGAGGGGTACGCGGCTCCACCGCGCCCCTGGGGCCCGGAGGACGAACTGTCAGTTTCACGACTCAAGGCAGGTTCTCCCGATCGGCTTCGCCGCCCGCCGAACCTCCGTCGGCACAAGCTCGGTGCCAGCGCGGGCGGCTCGGCGGCGCGCACCACCATACTGGCCGCGCGCGGCGGTCAGTGGGCGACCGCGGTCAATCCCGTACGCCCGGCGGTCCATAGGGGGACGTCACTTGCCAAGTCGGCCGCCAGGACCCATCGGTTGCGAGGGCACAGCGACCGTGGCACACATCACAGCAAGGGCCATTCCGCCCAACAAGTAGACATACGAGCCAAGTCCGGCACCGAACACGAAGTCCCCTTCGGGCCGGCTCGTGGTCAGCAGGATCACCGCGACCAGCCAGCCGGCGCCTGCCGCGAAGCCGCCACCTTTGGTGCCGGTGGCGCGCGCCCCGCCGTAGCAGACGCCGGCCGCGCCGAGCAGGGCGAGCAGCAACCCGCCCGGGAACCAGGCGGCTTGGATGAGCGCGCCCGCGGCGCCCGCGACCGCGCCGACGGCGAGCAGCAGGACGTGGACCAGGATCCGGGCGGGCGTCAGACGGGGCGGGGCCGGGAGGCCTCCGGGGGCGTTTGCGCGCGTGCTCACGTACGGGTCACCGTTCCTCGGTCGTCCTGTGGGGGGTCCGGGTGCGCGCCCGCGCCCTCGGTGGGCAGGCCCGCGAAGAGGTCGTGCTCGCGCTCGCCGGGCGCCGCGCCGGAGCGGCCGCGCACCAGCTCGTAGTACTCGGTGTCGAACAACGGCTGGGCGAGGTCGTTGGAGAGCGCGAACCACGGCGCCTCGACGGCGATCTGGGTGGCGTGCGCGCGCATCGCGGCGGCCTTGCGGGCGACTTGGGGGCGGCCGTCGACCACGGTGGTGATGCGGTCGTCGTCCACCACGCCCGGCACGTCGGCCAGCTGCGCGGCCGCCCACGGGAGTCCGTGCACGGCGTTCTCGGTCAGCTCGGCGAAGAGGCGCTCGCCGACGGAGCGGGGTACGCGGTTCCAGTAGATCTTGGCGATGTCGTGCGCGGCGCCGAGGTCCGGGCGGAAGGCGGGCTCGGCGGCGAGTACGGCGGCGCGCATGGCGACGCGGTGGGCCTGGATGTGGTCGGGGTGCCCGTAGCCCCCGTCAGGGTCGTACGTGATCAGCACCTGGGGGCGCAGTTCGCGGATCACCTCGACGAGCAGCGCGGCCGCCTCGTCCACGTCGGCGGACCAGAAGGCGCCCGCGCGGTGGTTCTGCTCGGCGCCCATCATCCCGGAGTCGCGGAAGTGTCCGGGCCCGCCGAGGAAGCGGTGGTCGGCGACGCCGAGCTCCTTCATCGCCGCGGCGAGCTCCTCGGCGCGGTGGGCGCCGAGGGTGTCCTCGTGCGTGGCGGCGAGGTGGGCGAGGGCAGGCGGGATCACCTCGCCCTCCTCGCCGAGGGTGCAGGTCACGAGCGCGACATGGGCGCCTTGTGCGGCGTACGTGGCCATGGTCGCGCCGTTGTTGATCGACTCGTCGTCGGGATGCGCGTGCACCAGGAGCAGCCGCCGGTCCGCCAGTTCCGTCATGCCCCCAGCCTACGAGGCGCGGCGCGCGCCCCCGGGTCCCGTCCGGGTCAGAACTTCAGGTCGCCCAGCATGCCCGCCACGTTGGTCGTCACCTCGCTGATCGTGGGAGCGATCGAGGAGCTGGCCAGATAGAAACCGAGCAGCACACACACGATCGCGTGCCCCGCCTTCAACCCTGACTTCTTGATCAGAAGTACGACGATGATCGCGAACAGCACCACCGCCGAAATCGACAGGGCCACGGCGGTTCACCTCCATAGGACGACGGGACGTCGGGACGTCGGACAGCAAGCGGGCGGCCCGCTCGGACCGCCTCAACACCGGGACGGCGCACGCCAGTTCGGCACACGCCAGGGGTATACCCACCCAGTGCCACGGATCATAACTTTCCGTGTGTCGGCATGGATCGGTGCATGGCAGCACGAGGGGCGCATAGCGGCGGCGCGATCAGTAGCCTCGGTGCATGACCTCCCCACTGCCCCCGCAGTCGCCGCAGAGCCCCAGGGCCTCATTCCCCCGCCGGCACGCCCGTACGCAGCGGTTCTCGCTCGGTGCGCCCCGCGCATTCACCGTCTCACCTGATGGATCGCGGGTGGTGTTCCTGCGTTCCCGCTCCGGCACGGACCGGCAGACCGTGCTGTGGGTCCTCGATACCGAGGCCGCCGCGGAGACGGACGCGGCGGAGCGGGTCGCCGCGGACCCGGCGGCCCTGCTGCACGGCGCGAGCGAGCGGTTGTCGGCGCAGGAGCGCGCCCGCCGCGAGCGCAGCCGCGAGAGCGGCGCGGGCATCGTGGGCTACGCCACCGACGCGGCCGTGGAGTTGGCCGCCTTCGCGCTCTCCGGCCGCCTGTTCACGGCCGAGCTGCGCGCGGGCACGGCACGTGAACTGCCCGTTCCGGGCCCGGTGATCGACCCGCGCCCCGCGCCCGACGGCCGCCATGTCGCGTACGTCAGCGGCGGCGCCCTGCGCGTGGTGGGCGCCGAGGGCGCGGACGACCGGGCGCTCGCCGAGCCGGACCCGGGGCCGGGCGCCTCGGGGTCGGGCGTCCCGGGGCCGGGCGGGGAGACCGGGACCGTGACGTACGGCCTCGCGGAGTTCATCGCGGCCGAGGAGATGGGGCGTTCGCGCGGCTTCTGGTGGTCGCCCGACTCGGACCGCCTCCTGGTCGCCCGGGTGGACGACGCCCCCGTGCAGCGCTGGTGGATCGCCGACCCGGCCCACCCCGACCGCGAGCCGGCCCCGGTGGCGTACCCGGCGGCGGGCACGCCCAACGCGGACGTACGGCTCTGCGTGCTCGGCCTGGACGGCTCGCGCACCGAGGTCGAGTGGGACCGGGCCCGGTACCCGTATCTGGCGCGCGTGCACTGGTCGTCGGCCGGGACGCCGCTGCTGCTCGTCCAGGCGCGGGACCAGCGCGACCAGCTGTACCTGGCGGTGGACCCGGACACCGGGTCGACCCGCATGGTGCACGCCGACGACGACCCGGACTGGCTGGAGCTGCTGCCCGGCGTGCCCGCGTGGACGCCTTCCGGGCAGCTGGTGCGGATCGCGGACGAGGGCGGGGCGCGGGTCCTGACGGTCGGCGAACGGCCGCTGACCGGGCCGCAGTTGCAGGTGCGGGCGGTCCTGGACATCGCGGACGAGGACGTGCTGATCGCGGCCTCGGCGGGGGCGGCCGCCAAGAGCCCCGAGACCGGCGAGACCCACGTCTACCGGGTCAACGAGCTGGGTGTGGAGCGCGTCTCGCAGGAGCCCGGCGTGCACTCCGCGGTGCGCTCGGGCGGGGTGACGGTGCTGGTCTCGGCGCGCCCCGCACACCCCGGGGCTCAGGTCCAGGTCCTGCGGGACGGCAAACAGCTGGCGCAGATCGCCTCGTACGCGGAGCTGCCGGACATCACGCCGAGGGTGACGCTCACCGAGGCGGGCGCGCGCCGGATCCCGTGCGCCGTCCTGCTCCCGACGCACTACCGCGAGGGCGACGGTCCGCTCCCCGTCCTCCTCGACCCGTACGGCGGGCCGCATCACGCGCGCGTGGTGGCGGCGCACAACCCGTATCTGACCTCGCAGTGGTTCGCCGACCAGGGCTTCGCCGTCCTGGTGGCAGACGGCCGGGGCACGCCGGGGCGGACTCCCGCCTGGGAGAAGGAGATCCGGGACAAGCTGGCGGCTGTCGTCCTGGCGGACCAGGTCGACGCGCTGCACGCACTCTCGGACAAGTTCCCCTTCGACCTGTCCCGGGTCGCCATCCGCGGCTGGTCCTTCGGCGGCTACCTGGCGGGCCTCGCCGCGCTGCGCCGCCCGGACGTCTTCCACGCGGCGATCGTCGGCGCCCCGGTCACGGACCAGCGGCTGTACGACACGCACTACACGGAGCGGTACCTGGGCGATCCGCAGGCGCAGCCGGAGGTGTACGCGGCGAACTCGCTCGTCACGGACGCGGGGCTGTCGGGCGCGGCGGAGCCGGCCCGGCCGATGATGATCGTGCACGGCCTGGCCGACGACAACGTGGTGATGGCGCACACCCTGCGGCTGTCCTCGGCGCTGCTTGCGGCGGGGCGGCCGCATGAGGTGCTGCCGCTGTCGGGGGTGACGCACATGACGCCGCAGGAGCAGGTCGCGGAGAATCTGCTGCTGCTTCAAGTGGACTTCCTGAAGCGGGCGTTGGGCCTGTAGCGGTTCCTCCGGTACGGCAACCGGCCGGGGGGGGGGGGCGGGGGGGGGCCCCCCCCGCCCCCGC
>NZ_JASCIR010000026.1 GCF_029968095.1 Streptomyces solicavernae
CGAGGTGTATCAGGACACCTATTACGACGACCCGTCCCGCAGCCTGGAGGCAACGGACCGGGAGTTGCGGGTTCGTACGATCCACGGGCCCGACTCCACCCGGTCGGTGCTGACTTACAAGGGCGCCAGAATCGATGCGGCATCCGGGTCCAAGCCCGAGCACGAAACGGTCGTGGAAGCCCCGGAGGCCGTGCACGCCATGCTGCGCGGGCTCGGGTACGGCCCCACCATCACCTTCCAGAAACGCTGCCGGAACTATCGCTTCGGAGCAAACGGGCGTGACCTGCTGGCCACTTTGGTCCAAGTCCCGGAAATCGACGGCACGTTCCTGGAGGTCGAGACGATGGTCCAGGACGCGAAGAACGTCGTACCCGCGCTTGACGACATCCGCGCGATGATGAGCGAACTACGCATCACCGCAGACGACTTCACCACCGAGCTCTACACTGATGCGGTTGCCGCCCGCCGTACTCCCGGTTGAGGAGGCCAGCCTGCAGGGTCTGCGCGTGGCCATCCCGTCCTCCGCTAAAGGACCTCGACTCTGTCCACCACGGCGTCGACGACGCCCTCGTCCGAAGAACCCAATGGGTCGACGAGCCCGATGAGGAACGCGGACCGGCTGTCGTCGAGGGTGACGATCGTGATCTGGAGGTGGACCTCGCCGCCCTCCCCGTCCTCGACGGCGCTCGTCACCGTGTGCGCGGGTCGGCCGTCCACGGTGATCGACTCCGAGCTCTTGATGGTCGAGTCGCCGTTCGGGTAGAAGAACACCGCGTTGTTCCAGGCGGCGCTCTCTGTCCGCCGCTTGAGATCGGCCTCCGGGACAGCGCCGCCAGGACCGGCGATGACGGTGCTTCCGATCCCTTCTCCCTCGGGCCCCTTGGGCTTCTTGGTGATGGTCGAGGTGAAGGGCTTGATGAGTTCGCCCTTGCGCTGCTTCCAGTCATCGGGAATGCCGTACGAGATCCCGGCCGCCTTGTCGGTGACCCGCGGGTTTCCGGCCAACGGGTCTTGCCACATCCACAGCGCCACCCCTCCGGCAGCAAGCAGCGCGAGAACCAATCCGACGATGATGCCGACGCGCAGCGCCCTTCGAGGACGCGGCGGAGGGGGAGGCGGGGAGAGAGGTGGGTACGCCGGAGGTGGGAAGCCAGGAGGTGCCGGGAATCCGGTGTTGTGGGGCGGTGGAGGGAATCCGGCGGGCTGCGGAGGAGGTCCGGGCGGCGTGGTCATGGCCCCAGCGTCGCGTCTCGCGGGCCGGATCCGCATGGGCGGTCGTACTCAGTCGCCTACTCAGCTGAGTACGTCGGCGGGCGAGGATGAGTACGCGAGCAGTGCCGTCGCCTCACTGGCCTGCGGTTCACTCGTTCACATGGCGATCCCGAACCAGAACCCGTACGCACCGCCCCCGCCCGAGTTCTACCGGCAGCCCTGGCAGTACCGGTGGTTCGCGTCATGGAACGCACCTGATCCGACGTGGTGGACGATTCCGGCTGTCACGACGCCGCTCGCAGTGGTCCTGGGGTACTCGGATTACGCCCTTGTTGAGCCTCCGTGGCAGCTGTGCTCCGGCTACTTGATTGCAGCTGCTCTCTGCCTGGCCAGCTGGCTGTTTCCCAGGACGCGGCAGCATCGAACGTCTCGGCTGGGGTTCGGCATTTCAGCCTGCTTGGTGGCCTTCTTCTACGGCAAGGCGCTCTCGTTCTTTACCTTCGGCCTCGCCATTGTCGCGTGGCTCGCGCACGGAGACTGACGGAGTACTCGCGAGCCCGCTCGCACCGGCACCGTGACCGGCCACCGGATCGAGGTTTCCACGGGCCGGTGGGCTGATGTGCGGTGGTGCCCGACGTCAAAGATCTAAGAACCTTGGGAGAGAACCTTCCCCCAACCCACCCCCGCTCCAGTAACGCCAACTCCGCATCCGTGAGCCTGAGTTCGGTTCACCCAACTGGGTGATGCGACCCAACCCAGCTTGCGCATATGCCAGTTGGCGGGCAAGGCTCGGCCCAGAGCAAGACAACAAGCCCAGGGCAAGGCAGCAAGCCCAGAGCAAGCAACAAGTCCAGACATGCAACGGCCCTCGCCGGGACTGGCATCCCGATGCGAGGGCCTCACCACCAAGGAAGCAGACCCTTCCCGATGGCTCTTCAGCAGCTTAGCGCGCCCACGTGCGCCCCGTCTCCCGTTCCCTCCCGCGGCGTACAGCACCTCAAGCGACGGCTCCGCAAACGGTTCACCGTCCTGAGCGATGACCTGCTCCAGCACCGGGAGGTCTCCGGCCTCGCAGTCGGCATCAGCGCGTACATCCAGTCGCTGCCCACCGGGGCCGATGTCAGCATCAAGGCGCTGAGCAGGCGGTTCACCGAAGGCGAGGTGCGCATCGCCGCCGCACTGCGCGAGCTGGAGACCCACGGCTACCTCGCCCGCACGCGCGAACGGCTCCCCTCCGGGCGAGTCGTCACCCGGACCGTTTCGTACAACATCCCGCTAGCGATGATGGAAGACGGTCCAGAACCCGAGCCCGAGCCCGAGCCGGAGCTCACTCCGGAGCCCGAGCTCACTCCGGAGCCCGAGCTCATTCCGGAGCCCGAGCTCGCTCCGAGGCCGGACCTCGTCCCCGCCCCCGCCCCACCGCCCGAAGAACCCGCCCCCGACCCCCAAGCCGCCGAACTCCTCTCCTCCCTCCGGCGGTACGACCCCCGCCTGCTCCTCTCCCGCCGCGACATCCGGCGCCTCGCCCCCGCCGTAACGACCTGGCTGGAGCGGGACGTAGAACCCGACGCCGTACGCAGAACACTGACCGCCTGTCTGCCCGCCGAGCCGATCCGGCATCCCGCCGCGCTGCTCGCACACCGGCTGGCCGAGATGCTGCCGCCTCCGCTGCCCGCCGCGCCCCCGCCGGCGCCCCGCCCCGATCCGCTCCAGAACTGCGACGCCTGCGACCGGGCCTTTCGGGCCCCGGAGCCGGGGCGGTGCCCGGAGTGTGGCGAGCCGGAGCCGCCAGAGGTCTTGACAAGACTATTGGCCTAGACCAGTTTGTACGGGCAACAGCACCCTCGGTGGCCGCCGTTCGTGACTGCACGCACCACTCCTGCATTTCCCCCCACCTGGAGGCAGCAGTGCATCGCATATCCCGAAAGCACCGTCGCGTGGGCAGCTTCGCGGCCGCCGCGGCGGCGGCCTGCGCGCTCGCGTTCGCCGGTACGGCCACACAGGCCAGCGCCGGAGGTGTCGAAGAGGCCGCCGCGTACCAGGTCTCCGTCGGCGCCGACGCCGTGCCGAAGCACGCCGTGACCGGGTACTGGCAGAACTTCGACAACGGCGCCACCGTGCAGAAGTTGGCCGATGTCCAGGACGCGTACGACATCATCGCCGTCGCCTTCGCGGACGCCACCGGCACTCCGGGCCAGGTGAAATTCAACCTCGACTCGGCGGGGCTCGGCGGTTACACCGTCGAACAGTTCAAGGCCGACATCAAGGCAAAGCAGGCCGCGGGCAAGTCCGTGATCCTGTCCGTGGGTGGCGAGAAGGGAACGGTCGCCGTCAATGACGCCGCCTCGGCCGCGGCGTTCGCGGACTCGGTCTACGCCGAGATGCAGGAGTACGGCTTCGACGGTGTCGACATCGACCTGGAGAACGGCCTCAACTCGACCTACATGTCGCAGGCGTTGAAGTCGCTCGCCGCGAAGGCGCCGGGGCTCGTCATCACGATGGCGCCGCAGACGATCGACATGCAGTCGCCGCAGAACGAGTACTTCAAGACGGCGCTGAACATCAAGGACATCCTGACCGTCGTCAACATGCAGTACTACAACAGCGGTTCGATGCTGGGGTGTGACGGCAAGGTCTACTCGCAGGGCACGGTGGACTTCCTGACGGGGCTCGCCTGCATCCAGCTGGAGAACGGGCTCGACCCGTCCCAGGTCGGCATCGGTACGCCGGCTTCGCCGAACGCCGCGGGGGGCGGGTATGTGGAGCCGTCCGTGGTGAACGCGGCGCTCGACTGCCTCGCCAAGGGCACGAGTTGCGGCTCGTTCAAGCCGTCGAAGACGTACCCGGGGATTCGGGGTGCGATGACCTGGTCGACCAACTGGGACGCGGCGGCGGGCAGTTCGTGGTCGGGGACGGTCGGACCGCACGTACACGGGCTGCCGTAGGCGGTCTCTTCCCCACTCCGACCCTTCCCGAAAGTCCTGCCGGACGGGCCTCCTCCATCGCTACATCGCCGGAGGGGCTGAATCATCAGCCCCTCCGGCGATGGCCTACCAGGGCAGCTCCCGCACCTGCTGCACGCACAGGACGATGAACAGCAGCCCCGCCGCGGCCAGCATTCCGTTGCTGAGCCAGCCGTTCCGCCACTCCGCTGGCGTGCGGGACGAGTTGAGGAGCCAGATCAGCGTCGCCGCCAGGAACGGCATGAAGAACGCGCCGAGCACGCCGTAGACGACGACAAGACCGAAGGGGCGGTCCAGCCACAGCAGGACCATCGGCGGGAACGTCAGCCAGAGCAGGTACCAGCGGAACGGCGCCGACTTCTCCCGCTCCCCCGTCGCCACCTCGGCCACCGCGGCGTCACGCCCGCCCCTCGCACCGCCCCGCAGTCGGCCCACGAAGTCGGCGAACATCAGGCTCACGCCGTGCCAGACGCCGACCAGGGACGAGAACGACGTGGCGAAGAAGCCGACCAGGAACAGCTTGGCGGTGGCGGTGCCGTACCGGTCCTCCAGGATCGTGCCCAGGTCGATCAGGCCCTGGCCGCCCTGGGTGAGCGCAAGCCCGGTCGTGTGCAGCAGCTCCGCGCCGACGATCAGCATCGCGACGACGAAGACGCCGGTGGTGATGTACGCGACCCGGTTGTCGAGCCGCATCACCTTCATCCAGCCGGTGTCGGTCCAGCCCTTGGCGTTCACCCAATACCCGTACGCGGCCATCGTGATGGTGCCGCCGACGCCGCCGACCAGGCCGAGGGTGTAGAGCAGCGAGCCGTCCGGCAGGATCGGCACCAGGCCCGTGAAGGCCTCGCCGAGGTTCGGCGTCACACGGATCGCCACGTAGACGACGACCACGAACATGATGCCGATGAGCACCGTCATCAGCTTCTCGAAGACCGCGTATTTGTTGAACCAGACGAAGACCAGGCCGACCAGGCCCATCGCCACGGCCCACACCTTGAGGTCCGGCCCCTCCGGGAAGAGCGCGACGAGCGGCAGCGCCGACGACGACATCGCGGTGGCCCCGTACACGAAGCCCCAGATGACCACGTAGATCGCGAAGTAGACCGTCGTCCAGCGGCCGAGGCTCTGCCAGCCGTCGAAGAGGGTGCGGCCGGTGGCGAGGTGCCAGCGGCCGCACGCCTCCGCGAGGGAGATCTTCACGAGGCAGCCGATCACGGCGGCCCACAGCAGGGTGTATCCGAAGTTGCTGCCCGCGATCAGCGTCGCCACCAGGTCACCGGCACCGACCCCGGTCGCCGCGACCACGATGCCCGGCCCGATGTACGCCCAACTCGACTTGCGCGGCTGCGAGATGTCCTCCCCCGTCCCGCCTCTGATGTTGCCGGTCGTGTCCGCCATGCCGCCTCCCCGTCGTCCGGGGCAGGTCCCCGAGTACGAGTACGAATACGAGTACGAGTACGAGTACGTACGAATTTCGTCAGTGATCGTGGTCACCAAAGCGCGAACCCGCTGATCGCACAAGGGGTTCGGCGGGGGCGCGGCCCGATGGACCATCAGCCCAATAACTGCTTGACCGGTTCATGTCAAAGTCAGAGCCACGATGAGCGCGTGCGTCACCCCCAACCGTGGAGGAGCAGTACTGCAAGTGAGGCTCGACCCCGGCTATCCCGTACGGCCGTTGAGGTAGTACCCGAGGACCGGGGCGAGCTCGGCGAACCACTGCTGCAGCCGCTCCGGTCGCTTGGCGTCGACCATGCACTCGACGAACGCCCCGCTCGCGTGCGTCACGCCCACGCGCAGGCAGGTGCCCTGGCCGGTGAAGTGGACGTTGCCGACCTCGTGCCAGCCGAACTCGGCGGTGTGGCCGTAGTTCTCGAAGCACACCCCGGCCGGGTCGACGACGACGGCGCGGCCCTTGTCGCTGGCCAGGAAGTCCGGGCCCGGCGGCGGTACGGGCTGCTGGGGCGGGTAGGCGGGCGGGGGCGGGCCGAAGGACATGGGACCGATTCTAAGCGGGCGCCGGACGGGCTGGAATCAGCCCGTCCGGCGCTTGAGGACGACCAGCAGTCTGCCTGGACCAGCGGACTGCCTGGACCAGCAGTCCGCCTAGACCAGCAGGCTCAGCAGCGCGGCCACCGCGAACCCGGCGAGGGACAGGACCGTCTCCAGGACCGTCCAGGACTTCAGCGTGTCCCGCTCGGAGATGCCGAAGTACTTGGCGACGATCCAGAAGCCGCCGTCGTTGACGTGCGAGGCGAAGATCGAGCCGGCCGAGATGGCCATGATGATCAGGGCGAGGAAGGCCTGCGAGTGGCCGCCGCCCTCGACCAGCGGGACGACGATGCCGGCGGTGGCGACGATCGCGACGGTCGCCGAGCCCTGCGCGACCCGGAGGACCACGGAGATCAGGTACGCGAGCACGATGATCGGCAGGCCCATGCCGTTGAAGGTGTCCGCGAGCGCGTCCGCGATGCCGGAGCCCTTGAGGACGGCGCCGAAGACCCCGCCCGCGCCGACGACGAGCAGAATGTTGCCGACCGGCTTCAGGGACGCGGTGGAGACCTGCTCCAGGGACTTGCGGTGCCAGCCGCGGCGGATGCCGAGCAGGTAGTACGCGAGCAGCAGGGCGATGGTCAGGGCCACGAAGGGGTGGCCGAAGAACTCGATGACGGAGCGCAGCGTGGACTCGTCGAGCGCGATCGAGGAGAACGTCGCGGCGAGGATGAGGACCAGCGGCGTACCGATGATGGTGAAGACCGTGGAGAGGGCGACCGGCTTCTCCGGGGCCTTGGCGCCGGACTCGGCGCGCTCGGCGGCGACGGCGGCCTTGGCCTCCTCGGTGGCCTCCAGCATGTCGTGCGGGACGGGCACGAAGAGGCGGTTGCCGATCCAGGTCGAGTAGGCCCAGGCGGCGAGCACGGCGGGGATGCCGCAGACGATGCCCATGATGATGATCCAGCCGAGCGAGACGTTGAACAGTCCGGCGGCGGCGACGGGGCCGGGGTGCGGCGGCAGGAACGCGTGGGTCATGGACAGACCCGCGAGCAGCGGCATGCAGTACAGGAGTATCGACTTGCCGGAGCGCTTGGCGGCGGCGTAGACGATCGGCGCGAGGACGAAGATGCCGACGTCGAAGAAGACCGGGATACCGAAGATCAGGCCGGTCATGCCCATGGCGAGCGGGGCGCGCTTCTCGCCGAAGAGGCCGAGCAGGCGGGAGCTCAGCACCTCGGCGCCGCCGGAGACTTCGAGGATGGCGCCGAGCATGGTGCCGAGGCCGATGATGATCGCGACGTGGCCGAGGATGCCGCCCATGCCGGACTCGATCATCGAGACGGCGGCGGACTTCTGGACGGTGCCGAAGAGCTCCGTGACGGAGAGGCCGGCCGAGAGTCCCACGGCGATGGAGACGGCGAGCAGCGCGACGAAGGGCTGCAGGCGGACCTTGATGATCAGGAAGAGCAGCAGGGCGATGCCGAGAACGGCGACGGTGAGCAGTCCCGCGGTGCCGTCGATGAAGGTGAGCAGTCCACCGGTGTGGGGTGGCGCCTCGGCGGCGGGCGCGGCGGCGGCAAGCAGCATGGGAGTAACTCCATTGTCCAAACGGGGGATTGAGGGTGTGGGGGGTCACGGCACGGCGCGCGCGGGGGAGGCGGCGCCGTGCCGTGGGCCTGGTGGAGCGGAGGAGCCAGGGGGGCTAACGGCACGTCAGCCGAGGACGGCCAGGGCGTCGATCTCGATGAGGAGACCCTTGGGGAGGCCGACGTACACGGTGGTACGGGCGGAGGCGGGGGCCTTCAGGCCCTGCTCCTCGAAGTACTCGTTGTAGATCTGGTTCATCTCGGCGAAGTGGTCCACGTCCGTGAGGTAGACGCGCATCATCATCACGTCGTCCCAGGTGGCGCCGCCCTCTTCGAGGATCGCCTGGACGTTGGCGAAGGTCTGCAGGGTCTGCTCGCGCAGCGTCGGGCCTGCCGGGGTGGGGGCCTTGCCCTCCTCGGCGGGCAGGAAGCCGACCTGGCCGGCGACCTGGAGGATGTTGCCCTTCTTCACGCCGTGCGAGAACTTCGCGGGCGGGGCGGTGTGGGTGGCGGGGGTGAGGGCGGTCTTCTCGGTCATGAACTTTCCTTCTACGGGGTGTGGAACTGCGAGCGGACTGAGTTCGGGTCGATGGGCCTACGCGGGGGTGTGGCCCGAGTACTCGCGGCTGATGGCGTCCGCGGTGCGGCGCACCTGCGGCAGCAGGGTGAGGAGTTCCTCGGCGGTGACGACGACGTTCGGCGCGGAGACCGACATGGCGGCGACGACCCTTCCGTCCGCACCGCGGATGGGGGCCCCGATGCAGTTGATGGACTCCTCGTGGCCACCGAGGTCGGTGGCCCAGCCCTGTTCGCGTACGGCGGCGAGTTCCCTGAGGAAGGCCGCGGCGTTGGGTATCGAACGGGACGTGTACATGGGGTAGTCGAGCTTCTCGGCGACGGCGCGCCGCTCCGGCTCGGACAGGTCGGCGAGCAGCAGCTTGGCCACGGCGGCGACGGTGATCGCGACGGGCTTGCCGATGCGGGAGTACATCCGCACCGGGTAGCGGCTCTCCACCTTGTCGATGTAGAGGACCTCGTTCTCCTCGTACACGGCGAGGTGGATGGTGTGGCCGATCTGTTCGTTCAGCTCGATCAGGTGCGGGTGGGCGATCTCGCGTACGTCGAGGTTCTCCACCGCTTCCTGGGCCAGCGCGAAGAGCCGGGCGCCCAGGCGGTAGCGCTGGTCGGACTGGCGGTACACGAGGCCGTGCTCGTGCAGGGTGCGCAGGAGTCGCAGCGCGGTCGACTTGTGTACGTCGAGCCGCTCGGCGACCTGCCCCAGGTCGGCGGGTCCCTCGGCGAGCAGCGGCAGGATGCTCAGTGCCCGGTCGACGGTCTGGCTCATGTGGTCACTACCTCCCCGGCCCAGTGCTCGTTCTTGATCGTGTCCGGGCCAAGGCGCAGTGTCTCCCACGCCTCGGCCGGCAGCGCGGCGAGCCGGTCGGCCTCGGCGCGGGCGGGCGGTGCGCCCAGGTCGCCGGGGACGAGGAGGGCGGCGGCGGCCATCAGGTGGCCGTGGCGCAGCCGCGCGGAGTCGTCGAGCCCGCGCAGGGTGGCGGAGAGGAACCCGGCGGCGAAGGCGTCCCCGGCGCCGACGGAGGCGACGACGTCGACCTTCAGGGACGGCTCGTACGTGGCGTCCGTACCGCTGAAGACCGTCGCGCCGTCGGCGCCCTGCTTGACGACGAGGGTGTGCGGCTCGGTGAGCGCGGCCCGGATCGCGGCGGGCCCGCCGGTGATGCCCCAGGCGGCCTCGGCCTCGTCCTCGCCGACGAACACGAGGTCGCTGCCGCGCGCCAGGTCGAGCAGGACGGGGCCGGCCTGCGCGGGGTCGTCCCACAGGTGGACGCGGTAGTTGACGTCGAAGGAGACGAGGGGCCGGCCGGGGCGGGGCGCTGTCAGCTCGCGCATCAGGGCGAGGCAGTCGGCGGAGAGGGCGGCGGTGATGCCGGATACGTGCAGGATGCCGCCGTCGGCCAGGGAGTCCGGATCGATGTTTCCGGGGGCCATGGCGGAGGCGGCGGAGCCGGCGCGGTAGTAGGCGACCTCGGCGGTCTCGGAGGCCTCGCCGTCAACCTGTGTGGCCCGCTCCCCCGCCGTACGGAAGTAGATCCCCGTAGGCCGGGACGGGTCCCGCTCGACCGACGAGACGTCGACCCCGCACGCGCCGATCGCGGAGATCAGGTGCTCGCCGAACCCGTCGGCGCCCACCCGGCTGACCCATCGGGCGCTGTGCCCGGCCAGGGCCAGCGTGCAGGCGACGTTGGACTCGGCGCCGCCGATGCCGCGCTCGAATGAGGGCACGTCGGCGAGGCGTCCGGGTCGGGAGGGCCGGAACGTGACCATGGACTCACCGAGGCAGACGACGTCGGTACCGACGTGGTCCGCCCCCTGGAGGGGTCCTGACGCGTTCACGGTGGGCACGCTCGATCTCCTTCGCCGCTGGGCCGGGCGTCATTGACCCGGTATTGGCTCGGATGTTAGACAGCAGTAAGCGAAATGCGCAATGGCCATTGCAGAGAATGCAACGGACTGCAGATGAGCCGGCGCGGATAGCCCTGAGGAGGCCCCCTAATGGCAGCCGACAACGCGGTCGGACAGCGCACGTCACGGACCCAACTCGCCGATGAGCGGGTCGACTTCCGCTTCAAGGGCCTGCCCCCGGACGCCGAGGGCCTGACCGTCGGCGAGCTCGCCGCGCAGCGCCGCAACCTCTTCACGGACGGCTTCACCACGCCCGTGCTCGCCCTCTCCGCCGAGCGCGTCGAGCACAACCTGGCCCTGATGGAGACGTACTCCACCCGCCACGGCCTGGCCTTCGCCCCGCACGGCAAGACCTCCATGGCCCCCGAGCTCTTCGCCCGCCAGGAGGAGCACGGCGCCTGGGGGATCACGCTCGCCGTCCCGCACCAGGTCCGGGTGGCCCGCGCGCACGGCACCCGCCGCGTCTTCCTCGCCAACGAGCTGGTCGACGCGGCCGCCCTGCGCTGGCTGGCCGGCGAGTTGGACGCGGACCCCGACTTCCGCTTCATCTGCTACGTGGACTCCGTGCGCGGCGTCGAGCTGATGGACGCGGCCCTGCGCGCGGCCGGCGCCTCGCGCCCCGTCGAGGTCGTGGTGGAGCTGGGCGCGGGCGACGCGGCCCGTACCGGTGTCCGTACGGAGGCCGAGTGCGCGGCGGTCGCGGACGCGGTGGCGGGGGTGCCGACGCTGCGCCTGGCCGGTGTCGCCGGGTACGAGGGCGAGGTCCCGCAGGCCGACCCCGAGCGGGTGCACGCCTGGCTGCGCCGCCTGGTCGCGCTCGCCGTGGACTTCGACAAGGCCGGCCGCTTCGCCGGGCTCGACGAGATCGTGGTCAGCGCGGGCGGCAGCGCGTGGTTCGACGCGGTGGCGGACGTCTTCGCCGAGATCCCCGAGCTGTCCGCCCCGGTCCTGAAGCTGCTGCGCTCCGGCGCTTACGTCTCCCACGACGACGGCCACTACCGGCACCTCACCCCGTTCAACCGGGTCCCGGACGAGGGCGCCCTGCAGCCCGCGTTCCGGCTCTGGGCCCAGGTGGTGTCGCGCCCCAACCCCGGGCAGGCGTTCGTCAACGCGGGGAAGCGGGACGCGGCGTACGACCTGGACCTGCCCGAGGCGCAGGTGGTGCGGGACGCGCGCACGGGCGAGGTCCGTGAGGCGGCCGGGGTCACGGTCACCGGGCTCTCCGACCAGCACGGCTGGGTCCGCACGGCCGACGGGGCGGAACTGGAGGTGGGCGACTGGGTCGGCCTGGGCCTGTCCCACCCCTGCACGTCCTTCGACAAGTGGCAGCTGATCCCGCTGGTCGCGGCCGACGGCACGGTCACGGACTACATCCGCACGTATTTCTGAGCCCCACCCCGCGTCTTTCTGAGCCCCACCCCGCGTCCCGTCGTCGTTCGGCCGCAGCGCCGTCGTGGAAGCGCCGCAGGCTTTCGGGAAGGGGCGGGGCGGGGAGAAAAGAACCAAGAGAGGCACCCCCCATGGACCTGGTCATCCGCGACGCCCGCGTCATCGACGGCACCGGCGACGCCTCGTACCGCGCAGACGTCGCCCTCGACAACGGCCGGATCGCCGAGATCCACCGCGAAGGAGACGGCCCGCGCCCGACCGGCGCGCAGGAGGTCGACGCCGACGGCCTCGCCCTCTCCCCGGGCTTCATCGACATGCACGCCCACAGCGACCTCGCCCTCCTCCGCGACCCGGACCACAGCGCGAAGGCCGCCCAGGGCGTGACCCTGGAAGTCATCGGCCAGGACGGCCTCTCCTACGCGCCCGTCGACGACCGCACCCTCACCCAGGTCCGCCAGGCCATCACCGGCTGGAACGGCGGTGCGCCCGGAGACACGTCCGTCGACTTCTCCTGGCGCACCGTCGGCGGCTACCTCGACGCCCTCGACAGCGCCCACGGCGGCGAGGGCATCGCGGTGAACGCCGCGTACCTGATCCCGCAGGGCACGGTCCGGATGTACGCGGTGGGCTGGGACGACCGCCCGGCCACGGACGCCGAGCTGGAGCGGATGCGGCAGCTGGTCGCGGAGGGCATGCAGCAGGGCGCCGTCGGCATGTCCTCGGGCCTGACGTACACGCCCGGCATGTACGCCAAGGACTCCGAACTGGCCGAACTGTGCCGGGTCGTGGCGGCCTACGACGGCTACTACTGCCCCCACCACCGCTCGTACGGGGCGGGCGCCCTGGACGCGTACCGGGAAATGATGGACCTGACCCGGGACGCGGACTGCGCGCTGCACCTCGCGCACGCCACGATGAACTTCGGCGTCAACAAGGGCAAGGCCCCGGACCTGCTGGCGCTCATCGACGACGCCCTCGCCGGCGGCGCCGACATCAGCCTCGACACGTACCCGTACACCCCCGGCTGCACCACGCTCGTCGCGATGCTGCCGAGCTGGGCGAGCGAGGGCGGGCCCGATGCGATCCTGGCCCGCCTCAAGGACGACGAGACCGCCGAGAAGATCCGCCACCACATGGAGGAGATCGGCGCCGACGGCTGCCACGGCGTACCCATCGAGTGGGACACCATCGAGATCTCCGGTGTCTCGGACCCCGGACTCGCGTCCTGCGTCGGCAAGACGATCGCCGAGTCCGCCGCCCAGCGCGGCGAGGCCCCGTGGATCACCGCCCGGCGCCTGCTGATCAACGACAACCTCGGCTCGACGATCCTCCAGCACGTCGGCCACGAGGAGAACGTGCAGGCGATCATGCAGCACCGCGTGCACACCGGCGGCTCGGACGGCATCCTGCAGGGCTTCAAGCCGCACCCGCGCGCGTACGGCACGTTTCCGCAGTACCTCGGCCGGTACGCGCGGGACCTCGGCGTGCTGGGCCTGGAGGAGACCGTCGCCCACCTCACCTCCCGCCCTGCGGCCCGCCTGCGTCTGCCCGACCGCGGCCTCGTCCGCGAGGGCTACCGGGCCGACCTGGTCCTCTTCGACCCGGACACGGTCGCCGCGGGCTCCACCTTCGCGGCCCCGCGCACGCTGCCGGTGGGCATTCCGCATGTGCTGATCGACGGCAGGTTCGTCATGCAGGACGGCAAGCGGACGGACACGCTGGCGGGCCGCACGGTACGCAACCCCAGCCCGTCCGGGGGCACCTCCCGGCGGTAGCCGGGGAGGGCGGGGTGGGGCGGGGTGGGGTAAATCACTCACCTCGCCCCAGACCGCGGTTCCCAGGCCCACAACCTCCCGGACCACCAATCCCCCTGCGCCCCGCCCCGACAGCCATGCGATGGAAGGGCACCGTTCCCGACACCGCCCGCAGGGCGCCCCACGTGGCCGTAAACACCAGGCGCCGCCCCGAACCCCCCTCGTAAAGTTGCCGCATGCAGCTGATCCAGTCGACGAAGCTCTCCAACGTCTGCTACGAGATCCGGGGCCCGGTTCTCGAAGAGGCGATGCGGCTCGAAGCAGCAGGCCACCGCATCCTCAAGCTCAACACCGGCAACCCCGCGGCCTTCGGCTTCGAGGCACCCCCGGAGATCCTTGAGGACGTCCTGCGCAACGTCGGCTCGGCACACGGCTACGGCGACGCGAAGGGCCTGCTAGCCGCCCGCCGCGCGGTCGTCATGCACTACCAGACCCTCGGCGTCGAGTCGGACGTCGAGCACGTCTACATCGGCAACGGCGTCTCCGAGCTGATCGTGATGGCCATGCAGGCCCTGCTCGACGACGGCGACGAGGTCCTCGTACCGGCCCCGGACTATCCGCTGTGGACCGCCGCCGTCTCCCTCTCCGGCGGCACCGCCGTGCACTACCGCTGCGACGAGCAGTCCGACTGGATGCCCGATCTCGCCGACGTGGAGCGGAAGGTCACCGACCGCACCAAGGCGATCGTGATCATCAACCCGAACAACCCGACGGGCGCCGTCTACAGCGACGACGTGCTGCGCGGCCTCACCGACATCGCCCGCCGCCACAACCTCCTGGTCTGCTCGGACGAGATCTACGACAAGATCCTGTACGACGGCGCCACCCACACCCCGACCGCCGCCCTCGCCCCCGACCTGCTCACCCTCACCTTCAACGGCATGTCGAAGGCGTACCGCGTGGCCGGTTACCGCACCGGCTGGATGGTGATCTCGGGGCCGCGGGCGCACGCCGAGTCGTACATCGAGGGTCTGACGATCCTGGCCAACATGCGGCTCTGCGCCAACATGCCCGCACAGCACGGAGTGGTGGCCGCGCTCAGCGGACGGCAGACGATCGACGACCTCGTACTGCCGGGCGGCCGCCTCCTCGAACAGCGCGACACCGCGTACGAACTGCTCACCCAGATCCCGGGCGTGACCTGCGTGAAGCCGAAGGGCGCGCTGTATCTGTTCCCGCGTCTGGACCCGAAGGTGTTCAAGGTCAAGGACGATCGGCAGATGGTGCTCGACCTGCTGCGCGCCGAGAAGATCATGGTTGTGCACGGCACCGGCTTCAACTGGCCCGAGCCCGATCACTTCCGCGTCGTGACCCTGCCGCAGGCCTCCGACCTCGCGGACGCGGTGACCCGGATCGGCCGCTTCCTGGACGGCTACGGGCAGCACTGACCTGCCTCTGGCCTGCCTCTGGCCTGCCTCTGGCCTGCCTCTGACCTGCCTCTGACCTGCCTCTTCGGCACTCCAGTCAACTTTAGATTGAATCTAAGCTAGGATGGCTTCCTGAAACGTCAGGAGGCCGTCCCATGTACGAACCGATCCGCAGCAAGTCGGTCCACACGATGGCCGGCCGAGGACAGGCCACGGGAGCGGACTTCCCGCACCGCTCCCGCGAGGAGGAGCTGGACATCCAGCTCGCCGGGCATCTCGCGGCCCTGCTCGCCGTCACGGACGAGCTGCGCGCAGTGGCCCCCGCCACGGAACTGGCCGACGCGGCCGAGCAGTTGGCGCGGCAGATCGCCCGGCTGCGCGGCGGCGAGCCGCCCGCGCGGTCCGCGGTGGCCGCGGCGATCCACGAGCCGTACGTCGCCGGTCTGCACCGGCGCGCGCACGCCCTCGCGGGCCGCGCCCTGGTGGTCGCCGCCTCCCGCGCCGACACCGCGGTGGCGATCCTCGCCGCGGAACGCATGGACGCGCACACGGCAGCTCTGCGGGACCGGGAACCCGCGGGCGCCACCCACTGACGGCCCCGGCACGCGAGCCGGGGAGGCTTGCGTGCCGGGCGCCACGGCCCCGCAGGGGCGACAGCCCCAGGGGCGCGGGGCTGTGGCATTTGCGGCTCCGCCGCGGGGCGCGCTCAGCCACGAGCGCGACAGCCACGACGAAAGCCGCAGTCGCATCTGCGTGGTGCATGAGCAGATGCGACTGCGGCTTTTCGTGGGTTGCTCGCGCAGTTCCCCGCGCCCCTAAAGGATCACCCCAAGCGCTGCACGAGGGCCCGGTACTCGTCCCACAGCTCCTTCGGCGTGTGATCGCCGAACGTGTTCAGGTGCTCCGGCACCAGCGCCGCCTCCTCGCGCCAGACCTCCTTGTCGACCGTGAGCAGGAACTCCAGGTCGGCGTCGGCCAGTTCGAGGCCCTCGGTGTCCAGCGAGTCCGCCGTGGGCAGTACGCCGATGGGGGTCTCCACGCCCTCCGCGCGGCCGTCGAGCCGGTCCACGATCCACTTCAGGACACGGGAGTTCTCCCCGAAGCCCGGCCACACGAACTTGCCCGCCTCGTTCTTGCGGAACCAGTTCACGTAGTAGATCTTCGGCAGCTTCGACTGGTCCTTGCCCTTGGCGACGTCGACCCAGTGGCCCATGTAGTCGCCCATGTTGTAGCCGCAGAACGGCAGCATCGCGAAGGGGTCGCGGCGCAGCTCGCCGACCTTGCCCTCGGCGGCGGCGGTCTTCTCGGAGGCGACGTTCGCGCCCAGGAAGACGCCGTGGTTCCAGTCGAAGGACTCGGTCACCAGCGGTACGGCGGAGGCACGACGCCCGCCGAAGAGGATCGCCGAGATCGGCACGCCCTTGGGGTCCTCCCACTCGGGCGCGATGATCGGGCACTGCGAGGCGGGGGTGGTGAAGCGGGCGTTCGGGTGCGCGGCCGGGACGCCTGAGTCCGGCGTCCAGTCGTTGCCCTTCCAGTCCGTCAGGTGGGCCGGAGTCTCCTCCGTCATGCCTTCCCACCACACGTCGCCGTCGTCCGTGAGTGCCACGTTGGTGAAGACCGAGTTGCCCCACAGGGTCTTCATCGCGTTGGCGTTGGTGTGCTCACCGGTGCCGGGCGCGACGCCGAAGAAGCCGGCCTCCGGGTTGATCGCGTACAGGCGGCCGTCCTCGCCGAAGCGCATCCAGGCGATGTCGTCGCCGATGGTCTCGACGGTCCAGCCGGAGATCGTGGGCTCCAGCATCGCGAGGTTGGTCTTGCCGCAGGCCGACGGGAACGCGGCCGCGACGTACTTCGACTCGCCCTGCGGGGGCGTCAGCTTGAGGATCAGCATGTGCTCGGCCAGCCAGCCCTCGTCGCGCGCCATGACGGAGGCGATGCGCAGGGCGTAGCACTTCTTGCCGAGCAGGGCGTTGCCGCCGTAGCCGGAGCCGTACGACCAGATCTCGCGGGACTCCGGGAAGTGCGAGATGTACTTGGTGGGGTTGCACGGCCACGGGACGTCCGCCTCGCCCTCCTCCAGGGGGGCGCCGAGGGTGTGCACGGCCTTCACGAAGAAGCCGTCCTCGCCGAGCTCGTCCAGGACGGGCCGGCCCATCCGGGTCATCGTGCGCATCGACACCGCGACGTACGCCGAATCGGTGATCTCCACGCCGATCGCGGAGAGCGGGGAGCCGAGCGGACCCATGCAGAACGGCACCACGTACATGGTGCGGCCGCGCATCGAGCCCCGGAAGACGCCGCCGTTGCCCTCCTTGCCCTGGAAGACCTCGCGCATCTCGGCGGGGTCCTTCCAGTGGTTGGTCGGGCCGGCGTCCTCCTCCTTCGCGGAGCAGATGAACGTACGGTCCTCGACGCGCGCGACGTCCGTCGGGTCGGAGGCCGCGTAGTACGAGTTGGGGCGTTTGACCGGGTCGAGCTTCTTGAAGGTGCCCTTGGCGACGAGTTCCTCGGCCAGGCGCTCGTACTCGGCCTCCGAGCCGTCGCACCAGACGACCTGGTCCGGCTGCGTGAGCTCGGCGATCTCGTCGACCCACGAGATCAGTTCCCGGTGGTTGGTCGGGAGGGTGCTGGGAGCCGCGTTGTCGCGCGCCACGATCGCTCCTTGATGAGGGGGCTTATGACTGGTGTGTTCATGTATGCCCCGTGGGGGCTGCGACCCGGATGCGTCATGGCTGCTCATCCGGTGCCGACCGCACTCATTTGATCATCCGACCCGAGTGCCCATATGTCCAGAGGGTCGCACACGTGAGCAGGCGTGAGCATCACCACTCCCCCACCGGCCCGTGACCGCTCTGATACGCAACCTACGGGCGCGTAGCTACCATGCGGCGTATGACTGCGCCCGCCCACCCGTCCTCCGCCCCCAGCACCGACGGGCCGACGCCGACCGTGCTCCCGCAGCCCGTGAAGCCGAAGCTCCGCGGCTGGCTGCACGCGGGCATGTTCCCGGCCGTCCTGATCGCCGGACTCGTGCTCACCGCGCTCGCCGACTCCACCCGCGGCCGCATCGCCTGCGGGATCTACGTCCTGACCGCCTGCCTGCTGTTCGGCGTGAGCGCGGTCTACCACCGGGGCAACTGGGGCCCGCGCGCCACCGCCGTGCTTCGCAGGCTGGACCACGCCAACATCTTCCTGATCATCGCGGGCACCTACACCCCGCTGACGATGCTGCTCCTGCCCGAGTCCAAGGGCCAGTGGCTGATGTGGGGCATCTGGGCCGCGGCGGCCGCGGGCATCGCGTTCCGGGTGTTCTGGGTCGGCGCCCCGCGCTGGCTCTACACGCCCTGCTACATCGCGATGGGCTGGGCCGCCGTCTTCTTCCTGCCGGACTTCCTGCGCGCGGGCGGCATCGCCGTCCTGGTCCTGGTGATCGTCGGCGGACTGCTCTACAGCGCGGGCGGCGTGATCTACGGCATGAAGCGGCCCGACCCGTCGCCGCGCTGGTTCGGCTTCCACGAGGTGTTCCACTCGTTCACGCTCGCCGCCTTCGTCGTGCACTACGTCGGCATCTCGCTCGTCGCCTACCAGCACGCATGACACCGGCACGGCCCGCTCCGGGTCTCCGGGAGCGCAAGAAGCTCAAGACCCGGTCGGCGATCCGCCGGGCCACGTACGAACTGATCGCACGGCAGGGGTACGAGGCGACCACCGTCGAGCAGATCGCCGCGGCCGCCGAGGTCTCCCCCTCGACGGTGATCCGGTACTTCCCGGCGAAGGAGGACATCGTCCTCACGGACGACCAGGCCGAGCACACCGAGGCCGCGCTCCTCGCCCGCCCCGCCGACGAGCCGGTCCTCACCTCCCTGCGGCACGTGGTGAAGGACCAGCTGCGGGCCGCCGACCCCGCCGAAGTCGCCCTGCGCGCCCGCCTGTTGCGCGACGTGCCCGCGGTGCGCTCCCGCATGCTCGACTCCCTCGCCTCCTGCGGCCGCTCCCTCGCCACCACGGTCGCCACCCGCACCGGCCACCCCGAAACCGACCTCAGCTCCCGCGTCCTCGCCACGGCCGTCGTCGGCTCCCTCATCGAGACGACCCTGTACTGGGCGGAACGGGACTGCCGGGACGACCTGCTGGGGTTGGTGGACGAGGCGTTCGGGGCGTTCGGGGCGTTCGGGGACGGGCTCGGGACGGCGGGGCTCACTCGTCGGGCGTGACCGGCCGGGGCTCGGCGGCGGCGACGGTGTCGTCGGCTCGCAGCTCCCGTCGGACCGTCAGGCGGCGAGGCGGTCGGCGGCGAGGCGGGCGTAGAGCGCCGCCCCGTCGGCGAGTACCGCGTCGTCGAACGCGGCCTGCGGCGAGTGGTTGTTGGGGCTGGTGTCCGGGTCGGCGCCCGCGGGTGCGGCACCGAGCACGACCATGGCGCCGGGGACGCCGTCGAGGATGCGGGAGAAGTCCTCGGAACCGGACAGCGGCTGGGCCATCCGCTCGAACCGCTCCTCGCCGTGCAGCTCGGCCACCGTGCGGGCCACGTAGTCGACCTCGGCGTGGTCGTTGACGGTCACCGGGTACAGCTCGTCGAACTGCGCGTCCACGCCGACCCCGTAGGCGGCGGCGATGCCCTCGCAGACCTGGACCGTGCCGTCCTTGACCCGGGCCTGGGCCTGCGGGGAGAAGGAGCGCACGGTCGCCTGGAAGACGGCCGTCTCCGGGATGACGTTCTGCTGCGTGCCGGCGTGGAAGGTGCCGACGCTGAGGACGACGGGGTCGAACACGTCGAAGGTGCGGGTGATCCAGGCCTGCAGTGCGGTCACCATCTCGCAGGCGACCTGAATCGGGTCCTTCGCGCGGTGCGGCATCGAGCCGTGGCCGCCCTCGCCGTGCACGGTGACGGTCAGCACGTTGGACGCGGCCATCGTCGGTCCGCCGCGGGTCGTGAACCGGCCCGCGGGGATGCCGGCCGACATGACGTGCAGCGCGTAGGCCGCTTCGGCAGGGGTGCCGGAAGCGGTGACGACGCCCTCGTCCACCATGTGGCGGGCGCCGTCGAAGCCCTCCTCGCCGGGCTGGAACATGAACACGACGTTGCCCGCGAGGCGGTCCCGATGCTGGGCCAGGAGCTGCGCGGAGCCGGCCAGCATCGTCGTGTGCAGGTCGTGGCCGCAGGCGTGCATGCTGCCGTTCTCCGACGCGTAGTCGAGGCCGGTGCGTTCGGCGACGGGGAGGGCGTCCATGTCGCCGCGGAGCAGCACCGTCGGCCCCGGGCGGGCACCGCGCAGCACGGCGGTGACGGAGCTGAGGCCGCGGCCCGTGGTCACCTCCAGACCCAGTCCGTCGATGGCGGCGAGCACCGTCTCCTGGGTACGGGGCAGGTCGAGGCCGGTCTCCGGGTGCCGGTGCAGGGTGCGGCGCAGCCGGACCAAGTCGCCCTGGAGAGCGTGGGCGTCCTCAAGCAGGTTCATTCGTCGTACTCCTGGTGGATCGTGCGGGCGGTGCGGGGACGCGTACGGGCGCGGGTGCCTGGGGGCGCGGGTGCCTGGGGGCGCGGGTGCCTGGGGGCGCGGGTGCCGGTTCAGTCGCCGACGGCGCCCTCGTCGGCCGGCTCACGGACGAGGAAGGTGGCACCGAACGCGATCACAGCAGCGGCGACGGCACACCACGGCACAAGGTCGATCAGGCCGCGGGCGGTGAGGGCCTCGGCCAGCAGTGGGAACGTACCGCCGAAGAGGCCGGTGCCCAGCGTGAACGGCAGGCCCATGGCGACCACGCGGATCCGGACCGGGAAGAGGCGGGCGAAGAGGACGTTCGCCAGGGCGAGGGGTGCGGCCAGGCAGATGAACTGCAGCAGGGTGGCCACCCAGACGGGCAGGGCGCCGCTTGCCATGAGCAGGAAGACGGGCACGGTGCACACGGCAAGCATCCCGACCCCGGTGCGGAAGGCGTTCAGCGGGCCGGTACGGTCCGCGATCACGCCGGATCCGGCCATGGCGACGATGAGCAGCAGCAGCGGCACGAGCATCGCGCCGGTGCCCTCCGCGCCCGAGGTGAGGCCCAGGTTCTCCGCGTACTGCGGCAGGTAGGTCGTGCCGAGGTAGTAGCTGACGGTCACGCCGAGGGTCATCAGGAACACGGCCGTCATGTTCCGTGCCGAGCCCTTGTACAGGCGGCGGCGCTCGGCCCGGTCGGTCGCCGGGTCGGTCTCCTGCCTGCTGCGGGTGAACTCCTCCGACTCGTCGGCCGCGCGCCGCACCCACAGGGACAGCAGCCCGAGCAGGCCCGCGACGGCGAAGCCGATGCGCCAGCCGCCATCGGCGACACCCTCCTCGCCCAGGACGGTGAGCAGCACGGTCACGACGCCGAAGCAGAGGATGTTGCCGAAGATGATGCCGCCGTAGGAGATGCCGCTGTAGAGGAAGCGGAGACGCTTCGGCGCGGTCTCGGTGATGTACGCGGCGACGCTGGGGTTCTCGCCGCCCATGGAGAGCCCCTGCACGAGCCGCAGCAGGATGAGCAGCAGCGGGGCGAGGATGCCGATGGACTCGGCGCCGGGCAGGGCGGCGATCAGGAACGAGGCACCGGAGATCAGGACCATGGAGAGCATGAGGCCGAAGCGGCGCCCCCTGCTGTCGCTGATCCGGCCCATCACGTACGAACCGAAGGGTCGTACGACGAACCCGACGGCGAAGCCGAGGTAGGCGCCGAGCACCTTGGTGACGGGGTCGTCGCCGGGGAACATCTGGGCGGCGAAGTAGGGGGCCAGGACGGCGTAGATGGTCCAGTCGAAGGACTCGACGACGCCGCCGACGGTGCCTGCGAGGAGTTCGCGGCGGCCGTTGCGCACCGGCTCCTGCTGCGGGGCGGGGCCGGGCGCGGGCCCGGACGGGACGGTCCGGTCGGTGGACACCGTGCGGGACGTGGCCATACGCACCTCTTCTCGAAACGGGCGGAATCTGTTCTCGAAACGGGCGAAATCTTTCCGAAACGGGCGGAACGCGGACGGGTGGGTGCCCGGGAACCGGTCCGGCTCGGGGGCTTGCATGCCTGACGGCGGACTCCGGGCGCCCCGAGGCTCCGGGTGTCGGGCGCCGGGGAGGCGACGGTGTGCGGAGGTCCGCGGTGGGGTGCTCCGGTGGGGTGCTCCGGTGGGGTGCTCCGGTGCGGAACAGAGGCCTACAGTGAAGGCGCCCCACAGCCCTGAGAAGATTCCCCGCCCGTAACGCAGGATTCCACCCCGAGGACGCGGCCCGATGCAGGATCTCGACCCGTCGGCAGGCTCAGGGATCACCCCTGGGCCACCCGCCCCGCTCACGCCGGGCGACGAGGCGCTCATCCACGCCCTGCAGCTCGCCCCCCGGGCCTCGTGGTCCCGGATCGGCGAGGTACTCGGCGTCGACCCGGTGACGGTGGCGCGGCGCTGGGAGCGGCTGCGGTCCTCGGGGCGGGCCTGGATCACGGCCTACCCGGGGCGGCGGCTGCAGCAGGGCATCGAGGTGACGGTCGTCGAGATCGACTGCCGCTCCGGCGAGGTGGAGGCAGTCGCCGACGCGCTGGCCGCCATGCCGCAGATCGTGACGGTGGAGCACATGGCCGGCGGCAGGGACCTGCTTGTCACGCTCTTCACCGCCGACCTCGGCGCGCTGTCCCGGCTGCTCCTGGACCGCATCTCGCGCATGCCGGGCGTGGTCGCGACGCGGGCCCAGCTGGCGACACGGGTGTACGGCGACGGCAGCCGCTGGCGGCTGCGGGCCCTCAGTGAGGCGCAGCAACGCAGCCTGAGCGACCTGGCTCCGCCCCGTCCCGCACGCCGCCCGGCCGGCACCGCGCCGGAGCCGCCCCCGGAACTGGACGCCGCCTCGCGCTCGCTCCTGCCCGCCACCTCGGCCGACGGCCGGCGCAGCGTGGCCCAGCTGGCGCAGGTCACCGGCCTGAGCCCGACGACCGTACGGCGCAGGCTGACCCGGCTGATCGAGGAGCACGACCTGATGCTGCGCTGCGAGGTGGCCAGGGAGCTCACCGACTGGCCGGTGTCGGCGACGCTCTGGGCACAGGTGCCACCGGCGCAGCTGGAGAGCGCCGCACGGGGGCTGCTGACGCTGGCGGAGGTGCGGCTGTGCGCCTGTGTGACGGGGCCGAACAACCTGTTGTTCACGGTGTGGCTGCGCTCGGTCGCGGACGTCCAGCGGCTGGAGGCGCAACTGGCGGAGCGGCTGCCGTTCCTGACGCTCGTGGACCGGGCGATCGCGCTGCGGCAGACCAAACTGATGGGCCATCTGGTGGGCCCGGGCGGCCGGGCCACCGGCGTGGTGCCAGTCGACCTGTGGGCCGAGACATCCGGTCAGGGCACCGCGCGGGCGGGCTCCTGACGTTCGGTCCGTGCACTGCCGTACCGGCGGCCGACACTGCCAGGCCGGCCTCGACCAGCTCTCCGTACGCCGCGGCGAGGTCCGTACCGGCCGACGTCGCGGCGACGTTCCGTGGCCGGTGGCCGGTGGCCGGTGGCCGGTGGGCGGTGGCCGGTGGCCGGTGGCTGCTCGCCCCAACGAGGGATGCGTGAAGCTGTACAGATTGCGATCGCTTCAATCATTATGGCGCAAGAACCGCTCCCGTTCGCGCAGGCCGAAGGAGTCCTTGCATGCCCGATACGCACACCTCCCGCACCGCTGCCGAGATCGCCTCCCAGCCCGACTGCTGGCGACGGGTGAGCGCGTCGCTCGCGCAGCACTCCGCCGACCTGCCCCGCCGGGGCGAGCGCGTCGCGGTCGTCGGCTGCGGCACGTCCTGGTTCATGGCCCAGGCCTACGCGACGTTGCGCGAGAGCGGCGGCCACGGGGAGACGGACGCCTTCGCCGCCTCGGAGTTCCCCCTCGCCCGCGGGTACGACCGGCTTCTGGCGATCTCCCGCTCCGGGACCACGACCGAGGTGCTGGACCTGCTCGGCCGCGTCCGCGGGTCGGTGCCCTCCGTCGCGCTCACGGCGGACCCCGCGACGCCGGTGATGGCCGCGGCCGACTCCGTCGTGGTGCTGGACTTCGCCGACGAGGAGTCGGTGGTGCAGACCCGCTTCGCCACCACCGTACTGGCGCTGCTGCGGGCACATCTCGAAGCGGAGAACGCCCTGCCGGTGGGCGTACGGACGGTGGCCCAGGCCGCCCTCGATGCCGAACGGGCCGTGGTCACGCCGCTGGACACCGAGGTGACCGGCGCCGAGCAGTTCACCTTCCTGGGCAGCGGCTGGACCTACGGCCTCGCCCTTGAGGCGGCGCTGAAGATGCGCGAGGCCGCCGGGGCGTGGACCGAGGCCTACCCGGCCATGGAGTACCGGCACGGTCCGATCAGCATCACCGGGCCGGGCCGGGTGACCTGGATGTTCGGCTCGCTGCCGCAGGGCCTGGACGACGACGTCGCCCGCGTGGGCGGCACCCTGGTCGCCGGGTCCCAGGGCGTGTCCGGGGAGCTGGACCCCCTGGCCGACCTGATCCGGGCCCAGCGCCTGGCCGTCGCACTCGCCGAGGCCCGCGGCTACGACCCGGACCGGCCCCGGAACCTCACCCGGTCCGTCGTCCTGGGCGACCCGGATGCCTGACCGCGCCGCCGACCCGGCCCCGGTGACCGGTGGGGCCGGTGACCGGTGACCGGTGACCGGTGACTTCGTCGCGGACCTCTACCGCCGACTCCGTACGTCCGTACGTCCGTACCCGTGAAGGAAGTCCATGCCGCTCACACCCACTGACGACATCGCGCTCGACGCCCGCGAGAAGGCGATCGGGGTCGGCGCGTTCAACGTCCTGCAGATCGAGCATGCCCAGGCCATCGTGCGGGGGGCCGAGGCCGCGGGGCGGCCGGTGATCCTGCAGATCAGCGAGAACACGGTCCGGTACCACGGCGCCCTCGAACCGATCGGGCTCGCCTCGCTCGCCGTGGCGCGGGCGGCGGGCGTGCCGGTCGCCGTCCATCTCGACCACGCCGAGTCGGCCGGCCTCGTGCGCGAGGCCGTGGCCCTCGGGTTCACGTCCGTCATGTTCGACGCGGCGAAGCTCCCGTACGAGGAGAACGTCACGGCCACCCGCGAGATCACGGAGTACTGCCACCGCCGGAACGTGTGGGTGGAGGCGGAGCTCGGTGAGGTCGGCGGCAAGGACGGTGCGCACGCCCCGGGCGTGCGCACCGACCCGGACGAGGCGCGCGCGTTCGTCGCGGCCACGGGCGTCGACGCCCTCGCCGTGGCGGTGGGCAGCTCGCACGCGATGCTCACCCGGGACGCCGTGCTCGACTTCCCCCTGATCACGCGGCTGCGCGACGCCGTGAGCGTCCCTCTCGTGCTGCACGGCTCGTCCGGTGTCGGCGACGCGGACCTCGCCCGGGCCATCGGCGCGGGCATGACGAAGGTGAACGTCTCCACCCACCTGAACAAGGCGTTCACCCAGGCGGTCCGTACCCACCTGGAGGCCCATCCCCAGGTGGCCGACCCCCGCAAGTACCTCGGCCCCGCCCGCGACACCGTGGCCGCCGAAGTGGCCCGCCTCCTGCGCATCCTGACCGGGGCGCCGCTCACGCCGGAGGCCGACGTGACCTGACGGCCCGTCAGACGCGCACCACGTCGATGCCCCGGCCGGCGATCTCCTCGACGATGTCCTCGGGCGCGTCCTTGTCCGTCACCAGAACCGACACGGCACTCAACTCGCACACCAGGGCGAAGGCCCGGCGCCCCAGTTTGGACGAGTCGGCGACGACGATCACCTCGCTCGCGCACTCGGCAAGGGCGCGGTTGGCGCCGGCCTCCGACTCGTCATGGGTGGCCGCTCCCAGGCGCGGGTGGACGGCGTCCACACCGAGGACGGTGTAGTCAAGGGCCAGGGTGCGGAGCACGGAGTCCACCAACGGCCCCACCAGCTCATAGGAGTTCGGCCGGGCCACCCCGCCGGTGAGGACGAGCTTCACCTGCGGGCGGACCGCGAGTTCGTTGGCGATGTTGATCGCGTTGGTCACGACCGTCAGCGCGGGCCCGCCGCCCACACCGGCGGGGTCCGCCCGTACGGCCAGTTCCCGGGCCACCTCGGACGTCGTCGTACCCCCGTTGATGCCGACGGTGGAACCCGACGGGATCAGGGCTGCGGCGGCCTTCGCGATGCGCTGTTTCTCATCGGCCTTACGGGCCACCTTGTAGCGCAGCGGCAGGTCGTAGGCGACCGAACTCACCACCGCTCCGCCGCGCGTGCGCGTCAGGAGGTTCTGCCGGGCCAGTTCGTCCAGGTCCCGCCTGATGGTGGCGGCGGAGCAGCCCAGTCGCTCAGCGGCGTCGAGCACGTCGACACGGCCCTCGTCGCTGAGGATCTCCAGCAGCCGGGTCCACCGCGCATGTGCCGCCACTTGTTCCTCCCTTGTTCCTCCTCGCTCGTAGAGGGAGCCTATCGCGCACGAATATGCGCGCAGAAGCCCGATCGTGCGCGCATGGCGCTGCTTCTTCCGCTCCTTCCGCTCCTTCCGCTCCTTCCGCTCCTTCCGCTCCTTCCGCTTCCTCCGCTCCTTCCGCTTCCTCCACGACAGGACCGAGGCCATGGGCTCCCCGTCCCCGGCTCATGGCCCTGCGGTCAGTGCCGGTCCGCCGTCGCAGCGCCCGCCCGTCGCAGCGCCCGCCCGTCGGCGCAGGCCGTCCACGAACCCATCGACCGTGGCGACAGGCTCGACCCCTGGACTGGATCCTCGGCCAAACCGGCCTGGGCAGGCAGGACGTGCTCGCATTCGGCGACGGCGAAAACGACTTGGCCCTCCTCCGAGCCGCCGGGTACGGTGCCGCGACGGCGAACGCCCGGCTTCCGCTCCGGGACATCGCCGACGAGATCGTCCCCGGCAACGACGAGGACGGCGTTGCTCAGTGCCTCGAAGCCCGCTTCTTCTGAACCCGGCCTCCGCACACTGCTGCGGCCCGCGTCACCTCGCCCCCGCCCGTATCACCACACGAGTCACCACACGAGTCACCACACGAGGATTTGAAGGATGCTGATCTCGGCTTACACCTCGCCCGGCGACGTTCCCGCCCAGGACTGGGACGCGCTGACCGAGGGCTCGACCGTCTACTCCGCCTCCGGCTGGCTGTGGGTGAGGGACGAGGAGCGGCCGGAGGGAGCACGGGCCGCCTACCTCGTCGCCCGCGACGAGGACGGACGCCCGGCAGCCGGTCTGGAGACCTACACCTTCCCCCGTCCCCCGCACCCGCTCTACACACCCGAGACCCTGCTGGAAGGGGTCGTCGGCCCCGAGCGGCTGCGGCACATGGCCCAGCGGCCGATGGCCGTCGGATCGGGCTGGTCCGAGTTCCGCGGCCAGATCCCCGTCCGGCAGGGGCTGCCGGCCAAGGAGCGCTCGCTCGCCGTGGACGCGCTCACCGGACAGGCACTCGACGGCGCTCGCGCCGCCGGCGCGAGCGTCCTCAGCTACTACTACCTGCCCCGCGAGGACGCCCTGGAGGCCATGCGCGCCCACGCCGATGCCGACCCGGTCCTGCTCTTCCACGACGTGGAGACCTCCCTGCCGGTCGGGCAGTGGGACGGCTTCGAGGACTACGTCGCCTGGCTCCCGGCGGGCCGCCGGCCCCGCGCCCGCAAGGAGGCCCGGATCTTCCGGGAGAGCAGCCGCACGATCCGCGAAGTCGCCCTGCCCGACGTGGTGGAGACCATCGCACCGCTCAACAGCGCGCTGATGCGCAAGCACGGCCACGACTACGGGGTGGACCGGGCCACCGCCGTCTACGGCCGCCAGGGACGGTTCCTGGGCGTCAGCAGCACGCTGCTGCTCGCAGAGGAAGACGACCGCGCCGTCGGGTTCGCCCTGCGCTACCGGCACGGCGACATGCTCTACGCGCGCGTCGCCGGTTTCGACTACTCCGCGCCCAACCTGGCCGACTACTTCAACCTGGTCTTCTACCACCCCATCACCCAGGGCGTCGACCGACCCACCCGCGCCATCCACCTCGGCCTCGGCACCTTCGGCGCGAAGCTGGCACGCGGCGCCCAACCCACCCCGCTGTACAGCGTCTTCGTCGGCGTCGACCGCCCGCTCGCCGCGTCGGCGGGCGCGGTGCGCGACCGTAACGACCAGCACATCGCCGCCTTCTCCGACGAGAACGGCGGTCATGTCGTCGGCGGTCTGGACACCTCCGACTGGCTGCGCTGACCGCGCCCCGCCCGGCCGCCCGTACCGAAGAAGCAGCCCGGCCCGCCCCGTACCGAAGACGCTGGGCGACGAGGAGGCGTCCCACGCGCTGGTCGCGGCGGCGTCACGGCGCGGCGCCGACGAGGCAGACCAGTTCCTGCGGCTGCTCGCCGCCGCCCACTGCGCGGGCGCCGGCGTCGACTGGACGCCGCTGACCCCGGGACGGTCGGCCACCCACCTCGACCTGCCCGGATACGCCTTCCAGCACCGCCGTTACTGGGCGCAGCCCGACGACGGCGCGCTCGGCAACCTGGGCCGCGCCGGCCTCTCCGCGCTCGAGCACCCGGTGCTGCGCGTCGCCGCGCCGCTCGCCGGCCGCGACGAGTGGCTGTTCAGCGGCAGGCTCTCCACCGCCGACCAGCCGTGGATCGCGGACCACACGGCCTTCGGATCGATACTGCTGCCCGGCACCGGGTTCGTCGATCTCGCGCTGGCCGCGGGCCGCCGCCTGGAGCTGCCCGTCGTGGACGAACTCGTCCTGTCGGCGCCGCTGCTGCTCGACGGCGCCGACGCCGTGGACGTACAGGTCTTGGCGAGCGAGCCCGACCACACCGGCCGGAGAAGCCTGTCGATCCACTCGCGCCCCGCCGCGCCCGCCGCGCCGTCCGACCCGGGCGGGCCGGACTGGACGCTGCACGCCACCGGCGCCCTCGCGCCCGCCGACGGCACGGCGCCCGCCTGGACTGACCCCGACTGGCCGCCGGTCGACAACGCGCCGGCCGACGACGCGCGGCTGTACGACCGGCTCGCCGACCTGGGATTCGGCTACGGCCCCAGTTTCCAGGGCGTACGCGCGGCCTGGACCAGCGGCGATGAGGTGTTCGCCGAGGTGGCCCTCGACGAGGCGAGCGCGGGCCGGGCGGCGGGCTTCGGGGTGCATCCGGCGCTGCTGGACGCGACCTTCCACGCCGTGATCGACGCGCTCTCCGAGGACCTGCCCGACGGCAGGCTGCCGCTGCCGTTCTCCTTCGGCGGCGTCCGGGTGTTCCGGTACGGAGCCACCGCAGTCCGCGCCCGCATCATCCGCTCGGGGTCCGAGAAGGTGCGTATCGACGCCTGCGACGCCACCGGCGCCGCGGTGCTGTCGATCGACGCCGTGCTCGCCCGCCCCGCGGACGCGAGCGCCCTCGCCGGAGCCAGCGACCCGCTCTACGCCCTCGACTGGACGCCGGTGCCGGCGCCCGAGGCGCCGGAGCGGCGACTGGTCGCACTGGGCCGGCCCGTCCCGGGCTGCGCCGAGACGTTCGAGGACGCCGCGGCGTACGCGGCCGGCGGGGACCACGCGGGCGCGGCCGTCGTCTGGGCGCCCGAGACGGCGCCGGCGGACGGCGACGACGTCCCCGCGGCCATCCGCACCGCCGTGCACAGCGCCCTCGCGGTGCTGCGCGACTGGCTTACGGAACCGGCCTGCGCCGACCCTACGCTGATCGTGCTGACCCGCAACGGCGCAGGTCTGCCCGGTGAGACGCCGGACCCCGCAGCAGCGGCCGTCCGCGGCCTGGTGCGCAGCGCGCAGTCGGAATACCCGGGGCGCATCGTGAACATCGACCTCGGCGGCGCCGACCCCGACGGCAGCGACCCGTACGGCAGCGACCTCGCGGACCTGCACCAGCGGATCGCCGCCGCGGCCGGCACGGACGAGCCGCAGCTCGCGCTCCGCGACGCCGCCACGCTGGCGCCGCGGCTGGTCCGTACGACCGCCGCCGAAGCGGCCGGCGCACCCTTCGGCGACGGCACAGTCCTGATCACCGGCGGCGCGGGCGGTCTTGGCGCCGTCACCGCACGCCACCTGGTCACCCGGCACGGGGTGCGCAGACTGCTGCTCGCCTCGCGCCGTGGCTCCGCCGCGCCGGGCGTCGAGGAGCTGGTCGCCGAGCTGACAGCGATGGGCGCCGACGTACGCGTCGCCGCCTGCGACGTCAGCGACCGCGCCGCGGTCGCGGCGCTGCTGGAAGCCGTACCGGTGCACGCGCCGCTGACCGCCGTCGTGCACACCGCGGGCGTGGCCGACGACGGCACCGTCGAGACCCTGACCGCCGGGCAGGTGGACCGGGTGCTCGCCCCGAAGGCCGACGCCGCCTGGCACCTGCACGAGCTCACCCGCCACCTGGACCTGTCGGCGTTCGTGCTGTTCTCTTCCGCCGGGCCGCTGCTCGGCGGGCAGGGCCAGGGCAACTACGCCGCAGCGAACGCGTCGCTGGACGCGCTCGCCCAGGTGCGCCGTAGCGCCGGGCTGCCCGCGCATTCGCTGGCCTGGGGGCTGTGGAAGCTCGGCATGGCCGAGGCGTTGAACGACCCCGGCGCCGGACACCTGGAGCGCCAGATCCGCACGCGCCTCGGCCTGGCTCCGATCGAGCCGGACGCCGGCATGCGGATGTTCGACTATGCGCTGAACACGGGCGAACCGCTGCTGCTGACCGCGCTGCTCGACACCCCCGCCCTCACCGCGCTTGGCCGGCTGGGCACGCTGCCCGCGGTGCTGCGCGGCCTGATCCACGTACCGGCGCGCGGCCACGTCGCCGACAGCCCGCTGCGCCAGCGGCTGCTCGACGCCCCCGCCGAGCAGTGGGAGGCGCTGATCCGCGGCGAGGTGCGCGCGATCGCCGCCGCGGTCCTCGGCCACGAGTCGGCCGACGCCATCGACCCCGAGGCGCCCTTCACCGACCTGGGCTTCGACTCCCTCGGCGGAGTCGAGTTCCGCAACAAGGTGACCGCCGCCACGGGCGTCCAGCTGCCGTCCACGCTGGTATTCGACTATCCGACCGCCGCCGCCGTCGCCGGCTTCCTGCGTACCCGGGTCGACGGTTCGGCGCCGGCGCGGCCGCGCCCCACCTCGACCAGGACCAGGGCGGACGAGCCTATCGCGATCGTCGGCATGAGCTGCCGGTACCCCGGCGGCGTCGCCAACCCCGACCAGCTCTGGGAACTGCTCGACGGGCGCGTGGACGCGATCACCCCGATCCCGGGCGACCGGGGCTGGGACCTCGACGAGCTGTACGATGCCGACCCCGGCAAACCCGGCAAGATCTACACCCGGGAAGGCGGCTTCCTGCACGCCGCGGGCGACTTCGACGCCGCCTTCTTCGGCATCGGCCCCCGTGAGGCGGCGGCGATGGACCCGCAGCAGCGGCTGCTGCTCGAGGCGTCCTGGGAAGCGCTCGAAGACGCCGGCATCGACCCGGTCGCCCTGCGCGGCAGCGACACCGGGGTGTACGCGGGCGTCATGTACCAGGACTACGGCTACACGGCGCGCGAGGCCGCCGACGGCGCCGCGGAAGGCTATCTGGCGACCGGGTCGGCCGGCAGCGTCGTCTCCGGCCGGGTGTCCTACGCTCTGGGCCTGGAGGGACCCGCGGTGACGGTGGACACGGCCTGTTCGTCGTCACTGGTGGCCCTGCACCAGGCGGTGCAGGCGCTGCGCGTCGGGGACGCGTCGCTGGTCCTGGCCAGCGGGGTGACGGTCATGTCGACCCCGCTCCTGTTCCAGGAGTTCTCCCGGCAGCGGGCGCTGTCGCCGGACGGGCGCTGCAAGGCGTTCTCGAGCACCGCGGACGGTGTCGCGTGGTCCGAGGGCGTCGGTGTGCTCGCCCTGGAGCGGCTGTCCGACGCGCAGCGCAACGGGCGCCCGGTGCTGGCCGTGATCCGCGGCAGCGCGATCAACCAGGATGGCGCGAGCAACGGCCTGACCGCACCGAACGGCCCGTCCCAGGAGCGGGTGATCGCGCGGGCCCTGGCCAACGCCGGGGTGGCCGCGGCCGATGTGGACGCGGTGGAGGCGCACGGCACCGGCACCACGCTGGGTGACCCGATCGAGGCACAGGCACTGATCAACGCCTACGGGCGGGACCGCGCCGAGCCGCTGCGGATCGGGTCGCTGAAGTCGAACATCGGGCACGCGCAGGCCGCCGCCGGCGTCGGCGGTGTGATCAAGATGGTGCAGGCGCTGCGGCACGAGACACTGCCGTCCACCCTGCACGTAGACGCGCCGTCGCCGCACGTGGAGTGGCCGAAGGACGCGGTACGGATCCTGACCGAGGCCGAGCCGTGGCCGGCTGGGGAGCGTACCCGCCGGGCAGGCGTGTCGTCGTTCGGGATCAGCGGGACCAACGCGCACGTCATCCTCGAAGAGGCGCCCGCGGGCCCGTCGGCGCCGGCCGGGACGCCGCGCCCGGCGGCCCTGCCGATGCTGCTGTCCGCGCGGACGCCCGCCGCGCTGCGGACCCAGGCGCGCCGGCTGCACGACACGCTGCGCGAACGTCCGGAGCTCGCCCCGGCCGACGTCGCGGCGACGCTGGCACTGCGCCGCGCGCAACTCGAGCAGCGCGCCGCCGTCGTGGGCCCTGACCGGGAGACGCTGCTGGCGGGCCTCGCGCGGCTGGCGGCGGACGAGCCGGGTCCTGGCATCGTCAACGGCGCTGGTCCGGCAGGCAGCACGGCGTTCCTGTTCACCGGGCAGGGCGCGCAGCGGGCCGGGATGGGCGCCGGTCTTTACCGGGAGTTCCCGGCCTTCGCGGCCGCGCTCGACGAGGTGTGCGCGGAGTTCGACGGGCACCTGGAGCGTCCGCTGCGGGAGGTGATGTTCGACGCGCCGGCCGATGCGGGCGGCGCGGCCGTGGAGACGCTGCTGGACCGCACCGAGTACGCCCAGCCCGCACTGTTCGCGTTCGAGGTGGCGATGTACCGCCTCGTCGAGTCGTTCGGCGTCACGCCGGATGCCGTGGCCGGGCATTCGATCGGCGAGCTGGCCGCGGCGCACGTGGCCGGGGTGTGGTCGCTGGCCGACGCGTGCCGGCTCGTCGCGGCCCGGGGGCGGCTGATGGGGGCGCTGCCGGCAGGCGGCGGCATGCTGGCCGCCGCGGTGCCGGAAGAGCGGGCCGTGGAGCTGCTGGCCGAGCCGGCCTTCGCCGCCCTCTCGCTGGCCGCGGTGAACGCTCCCGACGCGGTGGTCTTCTCCGGGGGCACCGAGACGGTCGCGGCGCTCGAGTCGCGGCTGGGGGCCGAGGGCGTCAAGACCAGCAGGCTGCGGGTGAGCCACGCGTTTCACTCCGCCCTGATGGATCCGATGCTGACTGAGTTCGAGGAGGTCGCTGCGGGCCTGACGTACCACCGGCCGCGCATCCCCCTGTGCTCCACGGTCTCCGACGTGTTCGCCGACGACGCGCTGAGTACGCCCGGCTACTGGGTACGGCAGGTGCGCGAGGCCGTGCGCTTCGCCCCGGCGGTGCGGTCGCTGCTCGACTCGGGTGTGGGCCTGTTCGTCGAGCTGGGCCCGGACGCGGTGCTGACGGCGATGCCCCGCGCCACCGTGGCGGCGGACCCCGCGGCGCGCGCATCGGCGGTCGCGGGCTCCCGCCGCACCACTGCCGAACCCGAGCAGCTGGCCGCCGCGCTGGCCACCGCGCACTGCGCGGCCCGGCCGGTGCGGTGGGCGACGTACTTCGGAGACCGGCCGCAGGCACGGATCACGCTGCCCACCTATCCCTTCGAGCACGAACGCTTCTGGCTGCGGCCCGCGGAGGCCGCCGCCGCGCCGCTCGCCGGCGCCGACGCCGCCGGCCATCCGCTGCTGCACTCCCGGGTGCAGCTCGCCGGCAAGGACGAGTGGCTGTTCACGGGCAGGCTCTCGCCGCGCACGCACCCGTGGCTCGCCGACCACGTCGTCTCCGGCGCGGTCCTCATGCCGGGCACCGGGTTCGTGGAGCTGGCGCTGGCCGCCGGCGCCCGGATCGGCGTGCCGCGGCTGGCGGAACTGACGCTCGCGGAGCCGCTGATGCTCCCGGCCGACGGCGCCGCGGACCTTCAGCTCACCGTGGGCGAACCCGACGCGGGCGGGCACCGGCCCGTGGCCGTCCACGCCCGTACCGCCGGCGCCTGGGTGCCGCATGCCCACGGTCTACTCGCGCCCGCCGCGCCGGCCGCGGCACCGGACTGGTCCCAGGCGTGGCCTCCGGCCGCGGGCGATCCGGTCGACGCGCAGCAGGTGTACCTCGCGCTCGGCAGCCTCGGCTTCGGGTACGGCCCGGCGTTCCAGGGGGTACGGGCCGCGTGGTCACGTGGGGAGGAGGTCTTCGTCGACCTGGCGCTCGACACCGGCACTGCCGAGGACGCCACCGGCTTCGGGCTGCACCCCGCTCTGCTGGACGCCGTATTCCACGCGGCTGTCGGCCAGCTCGCCGAGGGCGGGCCCGACGGCCGGGTGCCGCTCTCGTTCGCTTTCGGCGGCGTCCAGCCGGCCCGGTCCGGCCTGGGTGCGCTGCGTGCCCGCATCGCCCGTACCGCGCCGAACACCTTCCGCGTGGACGCGGTCGATGAAACCGGTGCGCTCGTGCTGAGCATGGAGTCGGTGCGGTTCCGCCCGATCGAGCGGGATGCGCTGGCCAAGCTGCGCGGCGCGGCACCGCTTCTCGACCTCGAGTGGGAGGCCCTGCCCGCCGGCTCCGCAGCGGAACCCGGGCGCCCCGGACGTACGGTCGTGCTCGGCGACCCGGCGGCCGTCGAGGCCCCCGAGCCCCTGGCGAGCTGCGCCGGTCTCGCGGAACTTGCCGCTCTGCCGGACGCTCCCGACACGGTGGTCTGGGCGGCACCCCGCGGCACCGGTGCTGGCGCGGCGGACGTACACGACGGCGTGCTGCGGACGCTCGCGCTGTTGCAGGAGTGGATAGGACTCGGCCACCCCGGCCGGCTCGCGATCGTGACGCGTACGGCCGCCGGACTGCCCGGCGAGGAACCCGATCTGGTCGGGGCCGCCGTGGCGGGCCTGGTGCGCAGCGCACAGTCCGAGCACCCGGGGCGGTTCCTGCTCGTCGACCACGACGGCGACGCCCTGCCGATCGCGTCGCTCGCCGACGCCGTGACCCAGGACGAGCCGAACCTGGCCGTCCGCGAGGGTCGGCTCCTGGCGCCGCGGTTGCAGCAGCTGCCTGCCACCGCGCCGGACGCGGTCCCGTCGTTCGGCCAGGGCACGGTGCTCATCACCGGCGGCACCGGCGGCATCGGCGGCATCGTCGCCCGGCATCTGGTCGCGGCGCACGGCACCCGGCGGCTGCTGCTGGCGTCGCGGCGCGGTGCCGCCGCGGACGGCGCCGCCGAACTGGCCGCCGAGCTGACCGGCCTCGGCGCCCACGTGCGGGTCGAGGCCTGCGACTTCACTGACCGCACAGCGGTCCAGGACCTGCTGGCCGGCATCGACGGCGACGCCCCGCTGACCGCCGTCATCCATGCGGCGGGCGTCCTGGACGACGGCACGATCGACACCCTCACCGACGAGCAGACGACACGGGTGCTGGCGCCGAAGGTCGATGCGGCGCTGCACCTGCACGAGCTGACCCGCGACCTGGACCTGTCGGCGTTCGTGCTGTTCTCGTCCGCGGCGCCATTGCTCGGCGGACAGGGACAGGGCAACTACGCCGCCGCGAACAGCGCACTGGACGCGCTGGCCCGTATGCGGCGGTCCGCGGGCCTGCCCGCGCACTCGCTGGCCTGGGGCCTGTGGACCGTCGGCATGGCGGAACTCCTCAGCGGGGAGGGCGCCGAGCAGTACGCCCGCCAGATCCGGGCCAGGCTGGGCCTGGTCCCGATCGACGCGGAGTCCGGGATGGCGCTGTTCGACAACGCGCTCGCGACCGACCGGGCGACGCCCACGACAGCGCTGCTGGACACCGCGGCGCTCACCGGCCTGGCGCGCGGCGGCACCCTGCCCGCGGTACTGCGCGGCATGGTCCGGGTGCCCCCGGCCGGCGCGAGCGCCGGCGTCAGCCTGGCGCGGCAGCTGGCCGCGCTTCCGGACGCGGACCGCGACGGCGTGATCCTGCGGGAGGTACGCAACGTCGCCTCGGCGGTCCTGGGCCACGTGTCCGGCGACGCGATCGACCCGGACGCGCCGTTCACCGAGCTCGGTTTCGACCCCCTGGGTGCCGTCGAGTTCCGCAACCGGCTGGCCCAGCTGACCGAGCTGACGCTGCCATCCACGCTGATCTTCGACCACCCGACCGCCGCCGATGTGGCGAAACTGGTGCGCTCGCGGATCGAGGAACCCGGGACCGGCGTGGCCGAGCAGGCACCCTCCGGCGTACGTGGCACGATCACCGACCTGGTGTCGGCGGCGCATCGCCGCGGTGACCTGGCAGGGGTGATGCCCCTGCTGACCGCGGGCTCGGCGTTGATGACCACGTACGCCGCCGGCGAGGCCGCCGCAAAGCGCCCTGCCGCGCAGCTCCTGGCGCGCGGTGCCGCGGCACCGGCACTGATCTGCGTCCCCTCGTTCCTGCCGGGCTCGGGCCCGCACCAGTTCGCCCGTCTGGCCCGCGAACTGGGCCCCGATCGGCAGGTCAGCGCGCTTCCGCTGCCCGGCACGCGCGCGGGCGACGACCTGCCGGCGACCTGGGCGGCGGCGATCGAGAGCCTCGCCGCGGCCGTGGCACCGGAACTCGAGCGGGCCCCGGTGGCGCTCGTCGGCTATTCGATCGGCGGTGCGGTCGCCCATGCGGTCGCCCGGCGGCTCGAGGACGACGGCCACGAGCTCGCGGGCGTCGCGATGATCGACACCTATTCGACGCACGACGTCGAACTCAACCGCCTCGTGCTCACCGACGCGCTGGGGCAGATCCTGTCCCGGGACAACGCACTGACCCCCGTGGACGACCACGGCCTGGTGGCCCTGGGCGGCTATGCGCAGATATACCCCGAGCGCGAGGCCGAGCCGATCGCCGCGCCGACGCTGGACCTGCGGGCCACCGTGACGCTGAGCGGCTTCGGGGACGCCGACCCCGTCCCCGACTGGCAACACCGCGGACCGACCGAGCACATCGAGTCGGACCACTTCTCGATCATCGAGGAACGGGCGGAGGGGACCGCTGCGCACCTGCGCCGCTGGCTCGATGCGGTCGGGTAGTTCCCGGCGCTAAGCGCGATCGGCGGTCAGCCAGCGGGACGCTGACCGCCGATCGCGCCGGCGCCCGTCGCTGGAGGCAGAAAATCCGCCGAGTCGCAATCCGACCCGGGTGTGAAATTCTCGGCTCGTAAATTCGTCGGAGGCATAAAACTATTCGGACCGCAAATCCAGTGCAGGCATAAAGACGGTTCGGCCGCAACAGTCTTGACGGAAATCATAAACTTGACAGTGTTGTTTGTTCTGTTTAGAGTCCCGGTCGTTCAAGTTCCTGCCGACCGAAACTCAAAGGTGTTCATGAATACGCCGCCGACGCTGCCGAAATCCAGGCAGCGTGCGATTCTCGCCACGCTCATGCTGTGTTCACTGCTGATTTGGCTGGAGAACACTGTCCTGAGTACGACGCTGGAGACCCTTGCGGACCCCGTCCGCGGCCTGGGCGCCAACCCCGGTCAGCTGCAATGGGCCACCGGCGCATACACCCTGGTCTTCGCCACGCTGATGTTCACCGCGGGCGCGCTGGGCGACAGCTTCGGCCACCGGAACGTCCTGGCGATCGGTCTGGCGGTCTTCGCCGTGGCCTCGATCTGGGCGGCGTATGTGGGTGATGCGAATCAGCTGATTGCCGCCCGGGCCGCGATGGGCGTCGGCGCCGCGCTGATCATGCCGGCCAACTTCGCGATCCTTTTGTGGACTTTCACCGGCCCCGGACGGGCCACCGCGATCGCTATCTCCTCGACCTCCACCGGTGTCGGGATGGCGGCCGGGCCGGTCCTGGCGGGGCTCCTGCTGGGCAAGTTCTGGTGGGGTTCGGTCTTCCTCATCAACGTTCCCATTGTCGCCATAGCGCTGGCGGGTGTGGTCCTGCTGGTCCCCAATTTCCGCAGCCCCATCGTGCGGCCGCTGGACCCGGCGGGAATCCTGCTGTCGATCAGCGGACTCGCAGCATTGACCTACGGCCTGATCCGCGCGGGGCAGGTGGACACCTGGAGCCGCTGGGATGTCTGGGCGCCGGTCGCGGCCGGGATCGTGTTGCTGGCGACTTTCGTGGTCGTCGAGCTGAAGGCCAGGACGCCGAGCTTCGATCCGCGGATGCTCGCGCAGCGGATGTTCGGCGGCGGTAACGCATCGATGATGCTGCTGCTGTTCTCCGTGGCCGCCATCACCTTCTACAACGCCTTCTATCTGCAGGGCGCGCTGGGCTACTCGCCGATGAAGGCCGGCCTGGCCAACGTCCCCACCGCGGTCGGCGCCGCCGTAGGCGCACCCCTGGGCGCACGCCTGGTCAGCCGGTGGTCACTGCGCCCCATCGCCCTGCCGGCCCTCGCGGTCGCCGCGCTGAGCTTCGGCGCGGTCGGGTTCCTCGGCCTGCACACCCCCCTGGTCTGGATCGAGGTCCTGCTGCTGGTGCAGGGTCTTTCCGTCGGTCTGGTGATGGCCCCGGTGACCGGGGCGCTGATCAGCAGTCTGCCGCTGGAGCAGTCCGGCGCCGGGTCGGCGGTCACCAATACCGCGCGGCAGGCCGGCAGCGTGATCGGGATCGCGGTCGGCGGCACGATCATGTCGATCGCGTATCGAGGCGCGATCGAGCCTGCGGTGGGCGATGTGCCGGCGGCGTACCGGGACAGCGCACGGGTGTCTGCGGAACAGGCCCGGCATGTCGCCGCCACCCTCGACCAGCCCTCCATCGCCCAGGCCGCCGACCGTGCGTTCATCCACTCCATGCACGTCGGCGCCGTCTGGATCATGATCATCACCCTCATCGCCACCGCCGTACTGGCCATCGCCCTGCGCCCGACCGGAAAGAAGAAGGCCCCGGCACCGGAACCGGACCGGGAAGTGGCCCGCAGCCCCGAGCCCCGCTCCACTGCACAAACCGCACAAACCGAAGGATCCCCCGTTGTCGGAAATGAATGATCCCGCTGCGCGTGCGGTTGCGTTGGAGCAGGATTATGCGGCCTCCGTGTACAAGTTGCTCACCGAGCGGCTTTCCGAGGCGCGCGTACAGCGCGCGAGCGTGCTGAAGGCCCCGGCGGACAGCCCTGAAGAGGCATACGAGAGAGAGAACGCCGCCGAGCGTCTGGCCAAGGAAATCCGCCGGCTGGAGGGCGCCGAAACAGGGCTGATTTTCGGGCGCATCGACTGGACGGACGGCATGGCCCTGCGCATCGGGCGGATCGGGCTGCAAACGGAGGAGGATGACATCCCTCTGCTCGTGGACTGGCGCGCGAACGCGGCCCGGCCCTTCTACGAGGCGACCCCGGTCCACCCGATGGGCCTGCGGCGCCGCCGGCACCTGCGCATCGAGGAGCGCACGGTCACCTCGGTGAGCGACGAGCTGCTGGTCGGGTCCGCCCCGACCGACGAGGACGTCGTGGGGGACGGCCCGCTGGTCGAGGCGCTGTCGGCACGGCGTACGGGCAAAATGCACGCGGCTGTCGCGACGCTACAAGCCGAGCAGGACGAGATCGTCCGCTCCGCGCACCGCGGGGTAACCGTGGTGCAGGGCGGGCCCGGCACCGGCAAGACAGTGGTCGCCCTGCACAGGGCGGCCTACGTCCTGTACGCGTTCCCCCGTGCCGCGGAGGAGGGCGTCCTGGTGGTGGGCCCGAACACCCGGTTCCTCGACTACATCTCCCAGGTCCTTCCCTCCCTGGGAGAGAACGACGTCTTGCTGGCGACCCTCAGGGAGCTGGCCGGCGTGTCCGCGGACACAGCAGGCCCCTTCGATACGGCGCGCCTGAAGGGCAGCTCCGACCTCGCCGACGCCCTGACCGGCCTGCTGCGCGTCCACCAGGCCCCCAGCGGGGACTTCACCGTACGGGTCGGACCGGAACGGGTCCGCCTCCCCGACGAGGAGGTCGCCACGGCTCGCAAGGCCGCCCTGGCAGCGGCATCGGGGCACAACCCTGCACGCCAGGCGTTCAAGGAGCTCTTGGTCGAGGCCGTCACCGACGCGATGCAACGGGACATGGGCGACCTGCTGGAGCAGATCGACGCCGACGCGGAAAAGATGACGGGCCTCGACCTCGACCGGTTCACGGGGGCCGCCCAGCGCCGTGCCGAGGGTGCGGCCGACGCGGGTCCGGTCCACGAGCTGGACCTGGACGCCCTCCGGGCCGATCTCCTCGCCGACGCCGACGTCGACGCAGCGGTCGAGGTGTTGTGGCCGCGGCTGGTGGCCGGTGACCTCGTCAAGGCGCTACTGACGGACGCCGATGCTCTCGCGGAGCACCTGCCCCGCCTGACCGCGCAGGAGCGCTCCCTTCTGCTGCGCGGTCCTGAGGACCCGTGGACCGATGCCGATGTGCCGTTGCTGGACGAGGCGGCGAGCCTGGTCGACGGCCTCCCGGAGCGGACGTACGGGCACGTCGTCGTCGACGAGGCGCAGGAGCTGACCGCCATGCAGTGGCGGATGATCGTCCGCCGCTGCCCGGCAAAGGCGATGACGCTGGTGGGCGACTTCGCCCAGGCAGGCCCGGTCGCGACGGCACGCGACTGGAAGGAAGCGCTGAGCCCGCACGTCCTCCCACGGTTCAAACTGCACAACCTGACCGTCAGCTACCGCACCACGCAGGAGATCCTGGACAGCGTCCGCGACCTGCTCACGCGGATCGCTCCCGACCAGAAGCCCACACGGTCCCTGCGAAGCGGTGAGCCCCCTCGCACCGTGACCACACCTCCGGACGGGATGGCCGCCACCGTCGTTCAGGAACTCCGCGCCCAGAGCACCGAGCACCCGGACGAGCTGCTGGGAGTGATCTGCGCTGACAGCAGGGCTAGCGAGCTGACGGCCGTCCAGGGCATCTCTGACCACGCACGCATCGTCCCGGCGTCCGAAGCCCGCGGCCTGGAATTCGACGGCGTCGTCGTCATCAACCCCGAGGAAATCATCACGGCCCGCCCCGGCGGGGAAAGGGACCTGTACGTAGCCCTGACCCGTGCCACCAAGCGCCTGTGCACCATCACCATCCAGCCCGTCTGACGGCCCGGCGCCGCATATGTATCGGCGTTGCAAGCCCTCGCAGGCGGGCTGGCCGTCCGACGAGCGGGAAGGATCAACGCCCCTGTCTTACTTCCGGTGGTGACGGAGCGTCGTGAGGGGTCGTTGACATTCGCGTGAGAGATGTCAACGAGCTTGTGCAGACGGTGTTTTCGGGCCTGTCCCCACTGATCGTCGAGGACGTGGCCGACGAGGGTGAGCGGATCGTGATGCGGGCACGGACTCCGCGGAACATGGCAGTCTGCCCGGTGTGCGGGGCTGCGTCGGATCGCCAGCACACAACGAGTTCGACCAACTCTTCGACGGCCGCCTCACTGCTGGACGGGTGTAGGTCGCACGGCTCAACCGAAAAACCATTAGGATAGGCCCGGTGCTGCTCGCCTCAGCGTGCTGCTCCCTGCTGGTCGGAACCCGGTCTGGGCGGGAGCAGAAGGCCATCGTCCGCAAGAGTCCGCCGGGTACAAATGGGGCGACCCGTGTCCGTCACGTGATGGCCCATGAGTGTAAATCGGTCAAGCGGGGCAGAGAGCTTGCGCGCGAGCCGTCAGGGCAGTGGCGGCGTGAGAGCCTGGGTTGTATGAACCGGTTGGCTAGTGCGACCTCGCCTTATCTGCTTCAGCACGCGGACAATCCGGTGGACTGGTGGCCCTGGACGCCGGAGGCTTTCGAGGAAGCACGGCGGCGTGATGTACCCGTTCTGTTGTCAGTCGGTTACTCTGCGTGTCACTGGTGCCAGTGTTGAATGCATAGGACCAGGTAGCCCCGCCGAAGCGGGCGGCCTCGCAAACCACTGCCCTTACATCAGGATCCCGCTCCCCTCGCCGCGCTCCCCATGCACGATCCGTTGCCACACCAACGTAGAGACCTCGGCGAGGAGCATGGTGTCGAGCGGATCCCGGTGTGCAGCACGAACAAGATCCCGCACAACGCCTGCCGGTCAGGCACTCTCGGCCGCCCCGCCACCAACTTCGGACCCAGCTCAGGCAACAACGGCTCGACCAGCGACCGCAGTTCGTCCGAGACGATCCACGGCCGCGACTCCCTCTTCCCCACGAACAGACCAACGAGCAACCAAGCCGACAGTCACACCATCAGACACTTCTGTTAGGACCTCTAAGAACATCGGACTCAATCATCTAGAGGCGCTCCAGGTCGAGGCGATGTGCTGGTGCGGCGCGCGGGCCACGCACAACGCGCGCACGGTCGGCGGCGAGATGGTCGTGGAGGGTGAGCAGGTCGTCGTCGGCGACGTGTACCAGCCGGTCGAGGAGGTCGGGTACGAGGTGCTGTGCCGACGGCACCACCGCCGCTGGCTGACGGGCGCGGCGGCACACGCGGCGAGCATCTCGCCCGACGTCCTGCCGGTCATGCCAGGTTGACCGCTGCTGCGACGGGGGTCGCCCTATCGATGCGGCGCCGACGCTCCAGCAGTGAGGGGAGGAAGGGGATTACCCCTGTGGTCCCCGGCCGGGGTGCCGTTCGTAGGCATACTTCATCAACTCGGTCCGGGGGTTGCATGGTTACGGCCCCCGGGGCATCCGTGATCGCAGCGCAGATCATAGCCGACTGATGAAAGTGCCGTTGGGAAGCTTGTGCAGCGGGCACCGAGCCGTCGGTCCGAGCTCGGCGCCGACGTCCTTGACCTTCACCGACCGCCCTGCGACCTGCACTCGCCGTACGGTCCCAGCCGTCGCCACGGCCGCGGTTTCCTGCTCGTACAGCCGTCATAGGACCCGCTCCGCCGCCGTGAGTTCCTCGTGCTCGGCGTCCATCTCGGCCAGCTGCTTGGTCAGCATCTCGGAAAGCTGGCCCAGCTCAGCCAGTCGAGCAGCGATCTTCTCTATCGACGACACGATTCCCCTCCCAAACGACGTGCCCCCGCCCGCGATCGTGGAACCTCGCCGCGCTCTCCTTGTGCGGCAGGGCGGTTGCTGCCGCACAAGGAGACAGGGTCGCGGCGCAGATGCGGCTCATGAGTTCTGCCCTGCACTCGCGGCCAAGGGAAGGCCCGGAGCTCTACGAAGATGGATCCAGGCTCAGTACACGCCCTCCACTCGCCTGCCCTCGGTGAACTCAGGGCTGAACGGGTCGCCGACCCATGCCCACGGGAACAGTTCCGCGGCGGCACCGTATGGCTTCACCCGGCGGGCCCGGTCGCGTTCGAGGAAGCCCGGCAGGAGCTGGTCGTCCGTGAGCCTCCACACCCGCACCCTGCCCTCCTCGCCGTAGGCGACCGGGTTCTTGTCGTCGTCCACCACGTCGATGGCCACCGAGGGCGAGCTCGGGATGTAGACCAACTGGTGTTCGTCCTCCGGCTCGAACGGCTTCTGCCAGCTGATGCTGGTCGTCGACGAGCCGTACATGCCGAGTACCGGCACGCCCGGGAACACATCCTCGCGCAGCAGCTTGTGCGATTGCACCGGCAGCGTGGTGCCAGCGTGCACGACGCCCCGAACATCCTTCAGGAACTTGGCATCCACGTACTCGGGGATCATCTCGAGGAGGCGGGCGGTCCCGTAGATGACGCCGATCCGCTGCGACTGCAGTACGGCGGTCACCTGGTCCCAGATGTGCTGGACGTAGCGGTCGTACGCCTGGGTCATGCCCTCCTCGCCGAAGATCTTCACGATCCGCGGGTCGAGGTCGATCGAGAAGAACATTCCGCCCCGGGACTCCGCCCAGTCGAGCACGAGTCGGCCGATGGTGTGCGGGCCCATCGGCGAGATGTACAGCCAGTTGCAGTCCCGCGGAATGCCGTGGGTGTCCATGGCGTAGTGGGAGAACTCGCTCACGTGCTTCCAGTAGGCGCCACCCCAGGTGGCGTGTTTGGGCAGTCCGGTCGTGCCACCGGTCTGCGCCGCCCAGAGGAAGTCGTCGTCACGCACCACATCGGCCGGGATGAAGTCCTCGACGGGACGGCGGCGGCTCGCCTCCTCGTAGGCCTCCTGGTCGGCCTCGTCCCGGAACGCAAGGAGTTCCTGGGCGGACTCCCATCCGTCCACCTTGGAGTAGGCGTCCGTGCCGAGCTTCCTGTCCCGCTCCAGCCAGAACGGAGACCCCGTCTCGGGGTGCAGGTGGCGCCGCACGACCGCTCGTGCATGAGCGTCGGACACCGCGTGCAGGGGCAGCGGATTGTTCATGAACGTCTCCAAGTCAGTGGGGAAGTACGGGCTTCTTCTGGAAGAGGAAGTCGGCGAGGTAGCCCTCCTGGGGGTCGATCGGGTCGTATCCCCGGTCGAACTGCTCGCCGTGGAACACCTTGGTAATGGACGGCTCGGCGACCAGCAGATCGAGCAGTTCGTCGTCCTTTCCGGTCAGGGACACGATGAGGGAGTCCCGGCAGGCGTGGGCGAGCTCCGCGCGCGGCACCTCGGTCACCGTGACGAAGGGGAAGGGAAGTTCCACCCGGACCAGCGGTGAGTCCGGCTGCACCCGCAACACGGTGGGCCGCAGAAACCGGGTTCCGTCCAGCTCCACCCGGAGCGGCACGTCGGTCAGTCGCGCCGTGACGTCCTCCGCTCCCGCCGCGATCTCCCGTTCGACCAGCTTGGCCACGTAGTTCCAGTCGTCAGGGTCGGTGAACGCCGGGATGTTCGCGGCCGGATCCGCCAGCGGCAGCACCGGGAACTCCGCGAACTTCGCCGCGAGCGACTCCGCCGCCTCCTGCGCCGACCAGGGGACCGCGATGCTGCTGACGTTGGTGCACAACCGCCCGCAGCCCTGGAAGGCGAGCCGCGCGAGCCGCGTCCAGGCCTCGTCCCCGGGGTCCTCCGGCAGCACGGCCTTGCTGCGGCCGAAGTGGTACAGCTTCAGCTTGGTCGGGTCGAGGCCCGGCGGATACTGCTCACCCGGCCAGATGACCTGGTCGGCCAGCCGGTGAAAGGTCTCGGCGCTGTCATGGCAGATCGACACAGCACCGTCGGGAAGCCCCGCCTCGTACAGCGCCTCGACGAAGATCGCCGCCACGAACGGATCGTGCTTCGAGGTGCTGACCAGGGTCGGCCTCCGGCTCGCAAGCACCTGGAGCCACTCGATGGCGATGGTCGGGAAGTTGGCGGGCACCCGCACCATGGCGGTGCGCCCGGCGGGCAGCCAGGACCAACCGCGCCCGGTCTGACCGGTCCGGTACGGGGAGGTGGTGCCGTCCAGTGACTGAACGGCCATGATGTCGTCAAGGCGCAGCATCTGGTCCACGACGGCCAGGATGCCGCGGGCGGCCCGGCGCACTGGCAGCCCGCAGGCCGAAGAGAGGGCAGCCAGCTCTGCGGTGAGCGCGCCGCCCTCGACCCGGTGACGGACGATCTCGGCCGCGCGGCGGAACAGCGCGAACCACTCGTCGTCGTCGATGGATTGCAGTGCCGGAACGGCTGCCTTGGCACGGTTCACCATGCGCTGCTGCACCAGGCGGCTCGCGTGGTCCACGGTGGCGACCGGTTCGCCGCGGCATCCGGACAGCTCGGCAGGGCGGGCGGACCAGGTCGGCTCGGCGCCCACCCAGGAGGGCACGGCGGGCAGGCGCTTCGCGGTGGCGGTTGGCGGTTGCGACAAGATGGATCTCCCTAGCGGTGGTTGCGCACGTGGTCGGTCACCCGGAGCCAGGTTTCTGGGGTCTGTGGGTCTGCGGTGAAGTCGTAGGTGAGTCCGTCCTGACGGACAGAGACAAGCGCGGCCGAGGTCGAGCCGTACGGCCGACCCGCTTCGAGCCGGTTGACGAGCAGGGCCTCCTGTGCGGCGGGGGAAGGCTCGGGGTGTTCGAGCAGGGTCCGCCATGCGTCGTCGGCGAGGCCGGCCAGTTTCGGCAGGAAGCGGCGGACCCGCGCATGTTCCAGGTCGTCGAGTCCGCCGTAGGTGAGCGTGTGGTTGCCTGCGGGCACCTCCCGGGTTTGCAGTCGGTGCCCGTCCCAACTCACCACCTGTGCCCGGCCGGGTTCGGCGTGCAGCAAGTGGAAGCCGGGCAGGTTGGCGACGTCGTCCTGGGTCGGCACGCCGCGCCGGAGCATCCGCAGCGGCAGCGCGCCACGGCTGCCGGGATTCTCAGGTATCTCGCCCGGACCGTTCACGAGCACCGCGGCCGCGGAGCGGTCGGTCCGCACGGCGAGCCAGGTCCCACCCGAGATCAGGTCCAGCCCTCCGACGAGGTTCGGGTCAGGCCAGTGCCTGTCCGGTAACGACCAGGGCCGGTCCAGGAATTCGTCCCGCACGGCGGCCATCAGCACGGCCGCGTCCGGGCCCGCGTGGACCCGAAACAATATGGTGCACATGACTTCCCCGTAGGCCGACACCTCGTCCACTCAGACGTGATCCTGCATTCTTATGCACTGCCTGTCCAGCGCGTGTGACGTCGCTCACGGTGCACCGAGAGATCGCGTGCGCTTCCAACTAATGCGATAGAGCTGGGCAGTTGCAGTGCTCTCGACGTCAGGCCCCTTGGGTCGCTGCGTTGAATTCCCTCGGCGATCTCGGGGGTTTGAGGTATCATCATTCGCAGCAGTGCATACTCTGTATCTCGAATGCGCGGTTCTTGACGCGTCGGATGAGAGGGGTGATGGCATGTCATCACCGAGTCCACGAGGCTTTCGCAGTCGGACAGCGGCTTGGGGAATCAAGGACGATGCGGACGACTTCACGGTCGTCCTGTCGGAGGTTCCCGCCGTGGCGTCGGCGGTTTTCACCCAGTCCAGATTCGTCGGGCCCAGCGTCACGCTGGGCCGTGAGTCGATGGCAACAGGCACGGCTCGCGGTGTCGTGGTCATCGCCCGCAACGCCAACGTCGCCACCGGCGCCGAGGGCATGGCGAACGCCATGGAGGTGCGAGCAACCGTCGCCAAGGCTGCCGGAATCCCGCCCGAAGAGCTGCTGATCGCGTCCACCGGAGTCATCGGGCGCCAGTACCCGATGGACCGGGTCCGCTCCGGACTGGCCGAGCTCAAGTGGCCTCTGCCGGCAGTGGACTTGGCGGCAGCCGCGAAGGCGATCATGACCACGGACACCGTCGCCAAGCATGTGGCGCTGCCGTGCGGTGCCGCGACGGTCGGCGCCATCGCCAAGGGCGTCGGCATGATCGAGCCGAACATGGCGACGCTGCTGGTGTTCTTCTTCACCGACGCTCAACTGGATCAGCCGGTCCTTGACCAGATCTTCCGCCGGGTGGTCGACCGCACGTTCAACGCCCTCAGCATCGACACCGACACCTCCACGAGCGACACCGCCGCCATCCTCGCCAACGGCCTGGCAGGCCCGGTGGATGAGGCCGAGTTCGAAGTAGTTCTGTATCAGGCTGCTCTGCAGCTCGTACGGAGGATCGCCTCGGACGGCGAGGGCGCCAGCAAACTGATCGAGGTGCGGGTGGTCGGCGCGCGTGACGACGCGCAAGCCAAACGGGTCGGCAAGACCGTGGTCAACTCGCCGCTGGTGAAGACCGCTGTGCACGGCGCCGACCCCAACTGGGGCCGGGTCGCCATGGCGATCGGCAAGTGCGAGGACGACCTGGACATCGACCCGGCGAACGTGGCGATTCGGTTCGGGGACGTCGAGACGTACCCGACGCCCGCGACCGACGAGGTACTGGCCGCCGCCACTGCACACCTGAAGGGCAGCGAGATCGTGATCACCATCGAACTCGGCATCGCCGCAGGAGAGTTCACCGTCTACGGCTGCGACCTCACCGACGGATACATCAGGATCAACGCCGACTACACGACCTGAGGCTTCCCGACGGGAAGGTGGCAGGGGTCAAGGAGATCATGCAGAGCGGCGAGAACACGCTCCTGCGGTGGGAGCGTACTGCGGACATACCCGCGGACGGCTGGGACGGTCTGGCAAGCCCGGACGACCTGTTCCTGTCGCTGCGCTGGTTGCGGGTGGTCGAGGAGACCGCCCGGACGCCGATGCGGTACTTGTACGTGCAACGCGGTGGCGAGCCGGTCGCCGCCCTGACCACCGCGCTCGCCACGGCAGACGTGCCCTGGGTGAGCGGACGGGTGGACCACCTGCTCGACCACTGCGCCGCGGAGGGATTCGACGGCGCGGCAGATCTCCAGCAGAGGCTGGGCGGTGGTGCGAGTTCCTTGCTGCCCACGGTCCACTGCGGCGGCAGACACGTCGGCCGCACCCGCGTGCTGCACACCGCCGGGCCTGACAAGGCCCCGCGTGCCGACGTCGAACTCCTGGTCATGGAGGCGGAGAAGCTGGCCGCGGACACCGATTCCGCGTCCGTGTCCTTCCCGTACGTCGACGAGCGGGACAGCACGCTCGTCGAGGTGCTGCGGGAGCGTGGCTACGCCTCTTTCACCTCCGGCAACTACCATTGGCTTTCGGTTCCCCCTGCGGGGTTTCCCGCGTATGCAGCAGCACTGCCGCGCAAGCGCCGGGTGAGCGCGCTCAGTGAGCGCTCCAAGGTGCGCGCGGCGGGCTTCGAGATCACCCACGAGCCGGTGACACCGGACATCATCGACACGTTGGCCGATCTGGAAGTGCAACTCCTTGCCAAATATGAGCTTGAGTGGCCGCACGAGCGGTCCGCTGCGGCCATCGGGACCGCCGCTGCCCGGTTCGGCGACGACGCCTCGGTGCTGCTCGCCCGGGCGGACGGCGCCCTTCGCGGGTTCGCGCTGATGCTGCGCCGCGGCGACCAGTGGTACGCCCGTCAGTGCGGCTTCGACTACGGGTACCTCGGCAAGCTGCCGCTCTACTACGAGCTCCTCTACTACTTCGCCGTGGAGCGTGCCGCTGAGCTCAGCGTCGCAACGATCCAGTACGGCATGGGCAGCGACACCGCGAAGCGGTCCCGCGGCTGCACATCGACCCGGTTGAGCTGCCACGTCCTGCTGCTGGGGAGGCGTGGGTGAGCCAAGAAGACGTCTTCGTCGTGGTGGAGACACAGCTCTCGCGCTTCGGCCTGAGCCCGCTCGCCGCGGCGCGGAAACTGGGCTTCCGCACCGTTTTCGTGGCCAGGGACCCCGGTCGTTACGTGGCGAAGTCCGGCGGGAGCGGCCCTGCCGAGCTAGCGGACCGTGTGGTTCAGGCGGACACCCGTGACGCCGCAGCCGTCGTTGCCGCCGTCCGGTCCGCCGCGGACACCGCCACGGTGCGCGGCCTGTGCACCTTCACCGACTACAGCGTCGAAGTGGTCGCCGAGGCCGCAAGGCAGCTCGGGCTGCCCGGGCTTTCGCCGCAGGCGGCACACCGGGCGCGCAACAAGCTGGCGACGCGCACAGCCTGTGCGCGGGCCGGGGTCCCGGGACCGCGCTTCGCGTGGACGGTCACCGAGGAGGCCGCGGTCAGCGCAGCCGACGGCATCGGCTATCCGTGCGTGGTCAAGCCGGTCACAGAGGCGGGCAGCATCGGTGTGCGACTGTGCCGCAGCGCAGCTGAAGTACGGGAACACTTCCTGGATTTGACGTCGGACGGACACGACTTCCGAGGGCAGGCAAAGCCCGTCGGCGCACTGATCGAGGAGTACTTGATCGGCTACGAGGTGAGCGTGGAGTCCGTGCTCGCAGGCGGGCGGCGCCGCACGATCGGCGTGGTCGACAAGGTGCTCGGGGGCCACCCGCACTTCGTCGAGCTGGGGGAGAGCTTCCCGTCGATGCTCCCCGAACCGGTGACGCGCGGGGCAACCGAGGCCGCGGAAGCGGCGCTTGACGCGATCGGCCATGACTTCGGAGCGGCGCACGTCGAGCTGAAGATGACCGCGGCCGGTGCCAGGCTGGTGGAGGTCAACGCACGACCGGCCGGTGCGGAGATCACCCGGTTGATCCTCGATGCCACCGGGATCGACCTGCCTCTCCAGGTCGTCCGGCTGCACGCCGGCCTGCACGCCGAGGTCGACCAGCGGTGGCACCGCGCCGCGGCATCGCGGTACATCACGGCCGGTGCCACGGGCGCCCTCCGTGCCGTGCACGGCGCAGAGTTGGCCCGCCGGGTCGCCGACAGCGTCGAGGTGGAGCTGGAGGCGGTGGCAGGGGACCAGGTCCGCTCGCCCACCAGCAACATGGACGTGATCGGCCAGGTCGTCGCGGTTGGCGACAGCGCCGTCGAGGCGGTCAGGCTGTCCGACGCGGCGCTCGGTCAGATACAGATCGAGGTGCTCCCGTGACCACGACGGACGCCTCACCGCGCACGGGCTTGCGTGCCGTGCTGCCCAGCGGACGCGGAGTGGTCCCCTTCGGTCTCTCCAACCTGGTCGGCGCGTTAGGCACCGGCGTGTTCTACCCATACACGCTGCTGTTCTTCCCGGCCCTGCTGGGCATTCCGCTCACCCAGGTCGGTCTGGTCCTGACCGTGACGGCGCTGGTCGCGCTGCCGGGAATGTTCTGGGTGGGGCGGCTCATAGACCGGATGGGCCCGCGGCCGGTGCTGATCGCGGCAGCCCTGCTGCGGGCAGCCGGGTTCGTCGGATACGTCTCCCTCCGCCACATCGTGGCCTTCGCCTTGTTCAGCGTCCTCATCGCGCTGTGCAACAGGGCCGATCAGGCAGCGTCACCCGCCCTAGCCGTCGCCCTGGCGCCGCACGGTGAACGCAACCGGTGGCTCGCGCTCACCCGCACCGTCTTCAACGCGGGTATCGGCGGTGGTGCGTTGCTGGGCAGCACACTGATCGTCAGCGGTGAGGAGGCACTCGTCTGGCTCGGCCTTGCCAATGCCGCCGGATTCCTCGTCGCGGGGCTCGTGCTGTGGCCGCTGCGGACACCGCCGGTTCCCCCGGCCGATCCGGCTCAACTCAGCCGCGGAGCATGGCGTGACCGACCGTTCCTCGTCGTCGTCCTGATCAACTCCTTGCTGTGGTTCGTCGCGTTGGCGGTGGAAACCGGCTTGTCCGCCTACATGGTCGGGACCCTCGGTGCGCCCGCGTGGCTGGCCGGCACGCTGTTCGCCGTCAACACCGGTCTCCTCATCGTTTTCCAGCTGCCGTTCACCTCGGCGCTGGAGCGCCTGGGGAACACCACCGTGCTCGTCGCGGGTGCGGCTCTCGTCACAGCCTTCCTCGTGGCGATGGCGCTGGGCACCACCCTGAGCGGCACCGCCCTGGTCGTCTTCCTGCTGGTCGGCATGGTGATCTACACCTTGGGCGAACTGGCGGTGGCGCACGCACGCTACGCCCTGCTCACCGATCTGCCACCGCCCGCAGAACTTGGCTCCTTCCTGGCGTTCAACCAAGTTGCTGCCGGGGTCTCCGGTGCCCTGGTGCCGTTCATCGTGGCTGCGCTGCTCGATTCGGCTCCCGCCGGGCTGTGGTGGCTGATGGCCGCACTCACCGCGGCCACCGTGGCAGGGGTGCTGGCGGTGCGTCCGCTGCTGCTGGCCCGCAGTGAAACTCAACATTGATCGTTCATCCCGTCGTTCGGCCCCGCCGTGCCCGGGCCAGTTCGCAGGCTTCCCGAAGGTGAGACACCGTCAGGGCGCTGCGCAGGGCCCGGACGGCAAGCGGCCGAGGGATTCGCTTTTACGTGATGTTCGCCTGTCCCTGCTCTTCGTTCCGGCTGCCGTGATCCAAAGCGGCGTTCGAGAAGATATCTGGAGGAATGTTTCATGACCGATCGCTATGAGGAATTCGACTTCGGTGTGGCTGTGCAGGACGGCGTCGCCCTTGTCGAATTCAACGACACCCATCGGCACAACCCATGGTCGATGCCGCGGATGGCAGGACTCACCCGGCTGCTCACGGAGTTCGGGCGGGACGACCAGGTCCGCTCCGTGGTCCTGTTCAGCGGGGTGGGCCGGTCGTTCGGTGTCGGTGGCAGCTTCCACGAAACGGCGAAATTCACCGGTGGCGATGAGGTCGATGCCTGGATCGACCAGGTCACCGACCTTTACATCGCGTCGCTCCAGATGGACCGGCCACTGACCGCGGCGATCGACGGCTATGCCATCGGTATCGGCCTCCAGATAGCACTCACGGCAGATTACCGAGTGGGCAGCAGTCGATGTCTGCTCAAGATGCCCGAGTTCGAGCTCGGTATTGCGTGTACCTTCGGCGGGTTCATGCTCGAAACCGTGGTCGGCCGGGCCGTGACGCAGAAGATGCTGATGTCCTGCGCCGAATGGGATGCGGCGCAGTCGGAACGGGACAACCTCCTGCACGAGGTCGTGCCGGCGGAGGCCCTGCGGGAGGCCGCACTGCGCCGGGCCAGTCAGGCCGCCGGGTTCAGCGCAGCGGGTTTCCGTAAGACCAAGCCGTACCTGAACGCGAACTACATCGAAGGGCTTGAGCGGACCAGGGTGGCCGGGAAGCTTGCCCATCGGGCAGCGTTCGCCGCCGGGGATGCGCAGCGCAAGATGAGCCGTGTCATCGGTGCGAACGCGGTGGCTGGAGCCGGGCGATGACCGGCACGCCGTGGGTCGTGGTGTCGAACTGGCCGATACCGGGCTTCGACGAGGCGCTGTCACCCGCCGAATGGGGTGACGTGCGGGTGTACACGTCCGGGCGCGCGCCCGCGCCCGAGAGCGACGGGTGCACCTTCGCCGTCGAAGCGGCCGGGACGGCCATCCATGTCGCGGAGGACCGGGTCCGGGTCACCACCTCGGGGTACAACACGACCCCGGTGTATTTCGCAGCGGAGGCGGCAACCGGCAGGTTCATCGTCGGCACCGACCTGCCGACGACTGCTGCGGCTTTCGCAGCGCTGACCGGGACACCCGCAGCGCTGCGGGACGAGATCGGAGTTCAACTCGGTTCCCAGTCCGCCGTCTTCGGCGTCGAACGCCTTGAGCACCTCATCGAACTGGACATCCGCCGGGAGTCCGGGGCGTGGCTGTCCAAGCGGACCCGGCAAACCGACCCGGCGGAGACATCGATCAGGTTCCGTGAGGCACTGCCCGCAGGCCGGGCGCAAGTTGACGCCTTGCGCGCCGCCATCGCAGCCGCCCTGGCCACTGAGACCGAGGTCGGCGTACTGGTGTCCGGCGGAGTCGACTCCGGGCTCGTGGCGGCACTGGTCGCGGAATCCGGCGCATCGGCAACGGCCTACACCATCGGCACCGAGTGGGGCAACGAGTTCGATCACGCGGCCGAGGCGGCCCAGGCGGTAGGCCTTGACCTGCGCGTGACCGCGCTCGGGGCGGACGACGTCGTCGCGGCACTTCCCGCCACGGTGCGTGCGTTCGGCCATGACGAGCCGCAGACGATCGCGATCGGCGTCGCCCTGACAGCGTTCTGCCAAGGCCGCCATGCGGCGGAACGGCTGCTGCTCACCGGCTACGGTTCGGATCTGCTGAACTCGGGGATGGCCACCACGGACGAGATCGACGGCGACATCGGCGCCAAGGTCAGGGAGGCGGTGCACCGCACCCGGTACTCCTCGGAGTTCACCTCGGCGCTCGGCGACGCGGCCGGCTACCGGCTCACTCACCCGTACTGGCACGTCGGTGTGCTGGACGTGGCGCTGGCGACCGACCCGGCGGTGAAGACGTTCCGCGGCAGGGAGAAGGGGCATCTGCGGATCGCGGCACGGGACGTGCTGCCGGAGAGCGTGGCCTGGCGCCCGAAGACGGCGATCCATCACGGCAACGGGCTCGGGGACAACCTCGTCCGGCTCGTCGACACGCACACCGGCGTATCAGGCGGCACGCGGCTCGTATATCGCGCCCTCCTGGCGTCGCAGATCGCCCTCGCATCCCAGAACCCCCTGGCTTCCCTGACAGGCCGTGAGGCCTACGACCGTGCGGTCGCCCAAGTGGCCCGCACTTCCTAGCAGCACACTGTCAAGTGAAAGGTGATACACGATGACCCAGTCCGGTTTTGCGTCGCTCACCCCCTCCGGCTTCGGAGCCCTGTGGAACGAAGGCACTCAGGCCGAACCCAGGACGGTGCGTGACCTCGCCCTGGAATCCGGCGTCGCGGTGGTCAAGGACCAGAAGTTCACCGAGGACGCGTTTCGTGAGTTCGTCTCCGGCCTCGGCGACAAGGTGTCCTACGACGACGATGACGAAAGCATCGGTTACGGCTTCACGGACATATTGCACCTGGACGGGACGCGCGAAGAGGGAAAGGTCATCACCGGTCGCGGTGGGCTCCCTCTGCACACCGACGGGGTCCTTCTCGGCACGCAGGTCGACCTGATCGTCCTCTTCGCCGCCGAGGCACGCGAGTTGGACGCCGACGGCGCGACCCTGGTGTGCGACCAGATAACTGCATGGCAGGAACTTCCCGACGACCTGCGTGCGGTGCTCGACCGCGGCTATCTGGAATACCTTGCGACCGAGCGCGGCTATTTCACGAGCGTCCCCGAGGGCTGGTACCGCATTCCCACGTTCCGTGACTACGGCCGCGTGACCTCGCTCAACCTCGCCCTTCCCTTCCAGGCCGACGAGGCACTGGCCAGCTGGGAGGTCCGAGTGCCGGACGTCACCGCGGAGGAGTCGGAGCGCTTCTTCGCCGACCTGCGTGCGCACCTCTTGTCGGAGCGCTACCTGCATGAACACCGCTGGACCGAGGGCGACCTGGTGGTCATCGACAACCAGCGTACGCTGCACGGCAGGCGCGGCCTCGCCGACCGGACGAGCCGCAAGCTGCTCCGCGGTCAGGTGACGTTGGAGGCTGTGGAAGGCGCGCCCGGCGCCATCGCCAAGCGGAGCGACTCGTAAGCGGCGGCACGCGAGCCGGACGGGCACGTACGACGCCGTCCGGCTGGGTCGCGTAGCGGCACCTCATCGCGGTCACCGTCCACCGGCAGAAGGTGGACGGTGACCGCGTGCGGGTCGTCGGGATGCAGGATCGGTCAGCGTTCCCAGCGCGGTCACCGATGAGATGACCTGCCTGGCGCGGTCACCGATGGGGTGACCTGCCTGGGCGGGAGACGGAACGGGCGAGGCTCCCGAGCGGCGAGTGAGACAACAGGCGCCTCACTATGCCGGCTCGGGAGCCTCGTTCAGCTATGGCACCGGCACTACGCCATGTTCTTCGACGCCGCTGGCTGGTGGGGTCAGTCGGCGCCTGCCCGGACAGGAGCCGAACGGGCGTCAAGACCTGAGGGGCTTGCGCCGGAGCGCCAGCGTCGTGGCCGTCACGATCAGGGCGAGGACCCAGAGCGCGGCGAGCGACCAGGGCATGCCGTTGGCCCCCCAAAGGTCCATCGCCGCACCGGTGTAAGGCGGGCCGACCACTCCGCCGATCCCCCAGACGACGGCGAATGCCGTGTTGCCAAGCAGCAGGCTCTCGCCCTCCAGACCTGCGCCGAGAATGTTCAGGACGAGCGGGTAACCGGCGAAGGCCACACCGCCCCACACCGCGATCAGGGGCCACAGCCACCCGCCGAGGCCGGTGCCCACGGGCAGGAGAAGGGCACCTGCGGTGCCCACGACCAGTGACAGAAGCAGTGCCGAGCGGCCGCCGATGCGGTCGGCGAGCCAGCCCAGGGGGAACTGGAGGGTCATCTGGCCGATGAGCAAGGTGGTCAGGGCCAGTTCTCCCTGCCCTTCGGCCAGCCCGGCCTGGTCCCAGTAGAGGGGCAGGAACTGCAACGTCACCGCGTCGAAGACCGACACCGCGAGCACCGCCACCATCAGGACGGACAGCTGCCGGGCCAGCGCGCCGACCGGCACCCGGCCGGAGGCCCACATCGCGGGGATCTGCGACCGTTCGGTGCACAGCGGGATGACAGCGACCAAGGGACATGCCACGGCGATGGCGAGGGTGAGCGCCTCGGAGCCCGAGACGCTCAGTACCAACGGCCCGACGCAGAAGCCCAGGGCGAGGACGGAGGTGTACGCGGTGAGGAGCCGTCCGCGGTGTTCCCCGTCGGCGTTCTCGCTGATCCAGGTCTCGCTCAGGATGAACATGGCCACCGCGAAGCTGCCGAGGACGAAGCGGAACAGGAACCACAGCGCGACAACGTCGGTCATGGCGAACAGGGCCAGGACGCCCGCCGATCCGACGGTGGCCCCGAGCATCACGAGCCAGGCGCCGAAGCGGCGCACCAGAGCCGGGATGAGCGCGGCAGTCAGGATCATGCCCAGCGGGGTCATGGCTCCGTTGAACCCGATCAAGGTCCCGGAGTGTCCAGCCTGCTCGAGCATGCGGGACAGCAACGGATAGGTGATGCCCATGGTTACGCCGAACACACCGATGACCGCGACGGGACCCACCGCTGTCCGTACGGGGCCGGGACGCCGCCGGCGGGTAGTAACCGGGAGGGATTCCAATTGGTTCGGCACCCGTCGTCAGCCGTTCACCGTGTTCCAGACCCGGCTGGGCAGTCCGAAGATGTCGATGAACCCCTCCGCGCTGGACTGGTCGAATGTGCAGTCGTTCCCGTAGGTGACGAGTTCGTGCCGGTACAGCGACCGCTCGGCGCTGCGTGCCACGACGCTGACGCCGCCCTTGTAGAGCTTGAGGGTGATCTCCCCGGTCACGTACCGCTGTGTCTCGTGCACGAATGCCTCGAGCGCCTTGCGCAGCAGGCCGTGCCACAGGCCGTCGTAGACCGCTTTGCCGTAGACCGCTTCCAGCGGCCGCTTCTGGTTGAGGACGTCGGCGGGAAGGGTGAGGTTCTCCAGCTCCTGGTGGGCCCGGATCAGCAGCGTCATGGCGGGAGCCTCGTACAGTTCCCGTGATTTGACGCCGACCACGCGGTTCTCCAGCATGTCGATCCGTCCGACCCCGTGCTGCCCGCCGCGTGCGTTGAGTTGGCGCAGCAGGTCGAGGGGGGCCAGCGGCTTTCCGTCCAGGGTGGCGGGAAGCCCGCGCTCGAAGCCGATGGTCACGTAGGCGGGCGACTCCGGGGCGTCCTGTGGCGCCGTGGTGAGGTCCCAGACCTCCTCGGTCGGCTCCCAGCCCAGGTCCTCGATCAGTCCCGCCTCAACGTTGCGCCCCAGGACGTTGAGGTCGATCGCCCAGGGCTTCTCCTTGGAGACATGGGGGACGATGCCGTACTTCTCCGAGTACGCGATGGTCTCGGCGCGGCTGAAATCCCAGATCCGGGCCGGGGCGACGATCTCCAGGGAGGAGTCGAGCAGGCCCACGGTCAGATCGAGGCGGACCTGGTCGTTGCCCTTGCCGGTGCAGCCGTGGGCCACCGCGTCACAGTCGTACGCGTGGGCGGTCTCGACCAGGAGCTCGCCGATGAGGGGGCGGCCGAGTGCGGACGTGAGCGGATAGTGGCCGTCGTACAGGGCGTTCGCCTGGACGGCCGGGAGGCCGAACTCCCGGACGAACCGCTCCTTCGCATCCACGACCAGGGAGACATCGGCGCCGGCCTGCAGCGCCTTTTCCCGTATGGGTTCCAGTTCGTCGCCCTGACCCAGGTCGGCGGCCATGGCGACGATGAACTCGACCCCCAGCTCGTGACGCAGGTAGGGAATGCAGGCGGTGGTGTCCACACCACCCGAATAAGCCAGCACGGCGCGCTTGGCCACGGTCAACTCCTCATCTGGAAGGCGGTGTTGCGGCGCAGCAGTTCCGCGGCTGCTTCGCGCACGAGGGACGGAGCGGTGCCACCGGGCGATCTGCGGCGCACCACCGCGTTCTCGACGGTGAGCACCCTGGGGGGCAGGTCGGCGAGCTGCTGGTCGAACTCCGCCAGCTCGGCGGGGCTGGAGTCCTTCAGCTCCTTGCCCAGGGCCGCCAGCCACTTCACGAGACCGCCGACTACGCTGTGGGCCTCTCGGAACGGCAGCCCTCGCTCGGTCACCAGCCAGTCCGCCACGTCGGTGGCGACGGTGTTGCCGAGCGCCGCGTCGCTCCTGGTCTTCTGCGGGTGGAAGGTGATCCCGCGCAGCATGGCGGTTGTGGCCCGGACGCTCACATCAAGCGTGTCGGCCGCATCGAAGAGGGCTTCCTTGTCCTCCTGCATGTCGCGGCTGTACGCGAGGGGAAGCCCCTTCATGACCGTGAGCAGGGACATCAGGGAGCCGAAGACCCGACCGGACTTCGCCCGCATGAGCTCGGGAATGTCTGGGTTCCGCTTCTGCGGCATGATGGACGACCCGGCGCAGAGGTCCTCCGGCAGGCTGATGAAGGCGAACTGCGCGGTGCTCCACAGGACCAACTCCTCGCCGAGGCGCGAGATGTGCACGGCGAGCGTGGCGCCCGCACTCAGGTAGTCGAGGATGAAGTCGCGGTCCGACACGGCGTCCAGCGAATTGCGCATCACCCCGCCGAATGCGAGCCGCCGGGCGGTGTCGTGCGGGTCGATCGGATAGCCCGTCCCCGCCAACGCGGCAGCGCCGAGCGGCGATTCGTCCAGTCGCCGCCGGGCTGCATGGAGCCGATCCCGGTCGCGCATGAACATCTCGCCGTAGGCAAGGAGGTGGTGACCGATGGTCACCGGCTGCGCGCACTGGAGGTGGGTGAATCCCGGCATGACGTCCGCGTGGTGGGCCTGCGCCCGCTCGGCCAGGACGGCGACGGTTTCCGCGAGCAGAGCGTCCAGCCGGTCGATCGCCGAACGCACCCACATCCGGGCGTCGACCGCGACCTGGTCATTGCGGGAGCGGCCAGTGTGCAACCTGCCCGCCAGCGGGCCGCAGAGCTCCCGCAGCCTGGCCTCGATGTTCATGTGCACGTCTTCGAGGCCCGGATCGAACGAGAACTGGCCGGAGTTGACCTCCTCCCGGATACGCAGCAGACCGTCGGCGAGCTGCTCCGCTTCGGCAGGTGTGATCACTCCGTTCTCCCCGAGCATCCGGGCGTGCGCGAGCGATCCTTCGATGTCCTGCAGTGCCAGTCGGTAGTCGAAACCGACCGACGAGTTGATCTCCGCCAAGAAGGCGTCGCCTCCTGTGAGCCAGCCTTCCCAGACCTCTGAGTCCGGTGCCGTCCCGGCTCCGCTCATTTCGCACCCCCCGTCGTCAGCACGCCGACCTTGAAGTCGAACGCACTGGAGAACTCAGCCCGTTTTCTGCGGATCTCGCGCAACCGGTACACGCTCGCGAGCCACTGGGCCTTATAGATGACCTTCAGGAAGAGCTTGCGCCGCGCGGACCCCGCGACGAACGCGGCCTCGTCCGCATAGATCCGGAAGCCGGAGGCGGACGCGATGCGTTCCATGTGCGGAGAGGAGAAGAAGAGCAGGTAACGGCGCCCCGTCGCGGTCAGGGTGCGCAGCGCCCCCTGCAGCAGTTCGCGACCGAGCCCGCGCCCGCGGTACTCCTCGAACAGGAAGACAACGGCGATCTCACTCCAGGTCCCGGCGAGATGGTGCGTCAACAGCGCACCCGCAATCCGTCTGCGGGACCGGTCCACCAGGACGAAGGTGTCCCTGCGGCCGCACCACTCCCGCGGGCTGTAACCCGTGATGTTCGGCGAGTCCCTGATACTGCGCGTGATCTGGTCCGCTTCCTCAGCGGTCAGCGGTCGCCGCTGTAACTCGAAGTGGTTCGGCGGCGACTCCGGCGCTGCCGGGGGCCCCTGAGGAGCGGAGGCCGCCGATGAGTTCCTTGGCAGCGACGACCCGTACTGAACTGGCACGGACATACCACCGTTCCTTTATGCATAGTTAAAGACGAGCAACACGAATGCGAAGCCGACGACACGGGCAGAGGCAGACCCGCTCGCACCCTCCGTACGGGGTGCCGGTCGGTCAGGAAGACGTGAATGTTGATGACGTAGAAGAACTGGAAGGGGTTTGGCGAACCGCACAGCACGTGCGTCCCCAGGCCTTGTCACGCAAGCTAAATCTCACAAAATGAGACGCGGTGCCTTCCGTTTCGGATCCTGTCATACACCCCCGACCTCGTGAACCCTGTGTGGTACTGATCACAAAGCAGAGCTTCCACTCGGCGTTCTCGCGCGGATGGCGACTGCCCGCCCGTACCCCTATCCCTGCTTCTGTGCGGCCAACCACCGGAGCTACGGGCCCAGTTACCACTCTTAGCGCCTTCTTCGCGCCTCCAGTGGACGTCGGTCGCGCGGCGGGCTTATGCGGAACGCCTGTCGCGCCCGGCGACAGACGGCGACCCCCTCGCGTTGCGCGCCATCTCAAATTCTGAGATGTGATGTATGTAACAGGGAGCCTCTCTCGGTGCTACGGCGAGCACCTCGGCCGGACGGCTGCCGCCGCCTGGTTGAGCGGCACGGGCATGCCCGCGGTGCGGCGGCTGCGGGCGGAGATTGGACTCATCGAGGGCCTGAAACGCCCCGGCTGCCGAGCCGTCCTTCCGTAAACCACTGGCATGAAGTTGTCGCTGGTAGCACATTTATACAGAGCAGCTCGCTCGTGTCAGTGCGGCGGGCTGTGCCGCTCTGCGCGGGGGCAGGCCGGGACCGAGGAAGTGGATGGAGAACGTGACTGTGCCTCTACTCAGCGACAACCCATCGCCGTTGATGACTTCCACAGGACCGGGTGGTTTCGGACCAGGCGGTTTCGTGAACGACCCCGGTCTGGCCGCACTCTCGGAGACACTGTTCGCCTCGTTCTCCCGACGGGATCAGCGGCTGCGCGGCCGGCAGTACCTTGCCGGACTTCTCATGGCGGAGGGGCGCAAGACGGTCCGCAACATCGCCGCGAGCTTAGGAGACCCGGCGCTCGAGCAACGGCTGCACCATTTCATCAGCAGCTCCACCTGGGACTGGAGGCCGGTCCGCCGCACGCTCGCCACCCTGCTGAGTCAGGCGGGTCCGGCCCGCGCATGGGTGGTGCGGCCGATGCCCATCCCCAAGACGGGCGAGCACTCGGTGGGGGTCGCGGAGGCGTACGACCCGCATCTCGCCCGCGTCTTCCGCGGCCAGCAGGCGTTCGGTGTGTGGCATGCGTCGCAGGACTGGAGCGCACCGGTGGGCTGGCGGCTGTTCCTGCCGACGCCCTGGGCGCACGACCACGTCAAACTGCGCCGGGCACGGGTCCCCGAAGGCGTGAGAGCCGAGACGGTCGACGGGTGTGCGGTCAGCGCCGCGACCCACTCGGCCCTCGGCTGGATGTCGACCCGGAGCCCAGTGGTCGTGGACTACTGCTTGTCCGAAGTAGCGGCCACAGTACGAGCCTTCGGCGCGGTGGGCGCTCCCGTCGTCGCACGAGTGGGGCCCACGACGCGATTCCTGGTCGGGGACCCGAGCCTGCCCGGCTTCGGGGCCGGCGCCCTGGATGCCGGGCGGATTCTGGAGTCTGTCACCGGGCTGCGCCGGCCCCTTGAGTGGAGTCCTCCGCAGGCCGGTGCGCTGCCCAGGAGTTCCCTGGTCGCAGCGGTGCGGGTGGCGTTTCCTGGCGCCCGGGACGACCCCGGTGCGCTGCTGTTCGGAGAATGGAACGACCCGCACAGGCCGCCCAGGAACCTGTGGGTCGTCGACACGCCCACGACCCCTGCCAGAACCCTGCTGCATCTCACCAAGCTGCCGGACCAGGTGGCCACGGACCTGTCCGAAGTAGGCGCGGGCGTCGGACTCAAGGACTACGAAGGCAGGTCCTTCCAGGGGTGGCACCGGCACATCACCCTCGCCTCGGCTGCGCATGCCTTCACGGTGCTGCGGCGCGCGCATCAGCCCGTATCGCCGGAGTGACGACTCACCTCGGCCTCTTTTCGCTTTATTTTCCTGCCATTTACTGCTCCTGCACTGTCCCTGCATGCCGCATAAACCCCCTGCACACGGCGCGACTTGACAAAGTTTCAACATCTGACGGAGTCATGCTCGGGATATTGCCTGCTCCCGGGGTGGCGGGAGAGTGTTTCGGTGATGACCGGAGATGGCTTTCCGCTCCATCAGATCGGGAGTAACAACTGTTAACCAGTAGCGCTCTTGCGGGAGCACCTCGGGCGGAACCCATCGGACCGACGGGCAGGAACCTGAAGTGGATGACATACCGCACCCGGTGCGCATATCAGAACAGCTCGAAGAATGGGTGTCAGGGGACACCTTCTCCTGTCTCGCGGCCAAGGCGGCCTTACGCAGAAAGACGCTGCGTAGCGTCGAACTCGCCCGCCTGGCCAGCGAGGAAGCAACCCTGGAACTGCACGGAGAGCTCACGGAGTTCGCTGACAAGTACCTGGGTCCCGAAGAGGATTTCGCCACGCTCATCGCGGTCTTCGATGGTCCCGACGGGCTGAGCGAGCAGGAATTCAACACGCTTCTGTGGCGTCAACTGACCGCACTCCACGAGCTGGACATGGCCCGGGGACACCGTTGGGCCGCTGACGTTTCCGCCGACCCCCTGTCCACAGAGTTCGCGTTCAGTGTGGCCGGGCATCCGTTCTTCCTCGTCGGGATGCACAGCAACGCCTCCCGGGTTTCTCGGAGATTTTCCAAGCCGGCCATCGCCTTCAATTCGCACCATCAGTTCCGAAGACTGAAGACGAGCGGAGTCTACGGCGGGCTGCAGAAGCGCATCCGCAAGCGCGAAATACGGCTGCAGCAGTCAATCAACCCCAACCTCGCAGAGTTCGGCGAGGACTCCGAGGCGCGGCAGTACGCAGGTCACGCCACCGCCCCCGAATGGAACTGCCCTTTCCGGCCGAGCCCCGAAGCGAAGCGGCACGCAAATGCGGAGTGACAACATGGACGCACACAGGACCGGCCCGTCCGCCGCCGCGGCGCCCGCGGCCACATCGGTCATCGTCACAGGTGCTTCCTCCGGCTTCGGCGCAGCCATCGTCCGCAGGATGGCCGCGGCGGGCCGCCCCGTGGTGGCCGTGGCCCGGCGCAAGGACCGCCTCGACAGCTTGGTCGAGGAACTCGGTACGGACAAGGTGCACTCGCTGCCCCTCGACATCCGGGACAGCGATGCGGTGACCGACGCCTTCAGCGCGCTCCCGGCAGACTTCGCCGACGTCGGCGCACTGATCAACAACGCCGGCCTTTCCAAGGGGTTCGGCCCCGTGCAGGACGCCGAGCTGGATCACTGGCGCGAGATGGTCGACACCAACGTCATGGGCCTCTTGCACTGCGTCCGCGCGGTGCTGCCCTCGTTCCTGGCCGCCAAGCGCGGCGACATCGTCAACATCGGTTCCATCGCCGCGGTCTATCCGTACATGGGGGGCAATGTCTACGGCGGAACCAAGGCGTTCGCGCACCAGTTGAGCCTCAACCTCCGCACGGACCTGGAGGCCAGCGGCATCCGGGTCAGCTGCATCGCCCCGGGGATGGCACGTACCGAATTCGCTCTGGTCCGGTTCGACGGTGACCAGGAGCGGGCCGACGCCCTGTACGCCGACAACGACCCGCTGACCCCGGAGGACATCGCCGAGACCGTCGACTGGTGCTTGTCCCGGCCCCGCAGGGTGAACATCAACCTCCTCGAAGTCATGCCCACCTCCCAGCCGTTCGGCCTGGGATTCCGGTCCCCCACCCCCACCGCGAACAAGGAGTAACCCGGCCATGTCAAGCGTCTGGAGCGCCAATGACTTCGACCCGCTCGAGGAGATCGTCCTCGGCACCGCACAGGGACTCACCCCGCCTCCGGCGGACGTCTCCCTGCAGCACTTCTTCGAACCGCCGGCCGACGCCGACCAGGAGCAGATCGCCCCGGCCGTGCTCCAGCAGGTCGTCGAGGAGACGGAGGAGGACTTCGCGGACCTGACGAAGGTGCTCGAGTCGGCCGGGGTGACCGTCCGTCGACCGCAGCCCCCGCAGGCGTCGCGCACGTACGCGAGCCCCGACTGGGAGTCGGTGGCCATGCACGCGCTGATGCCGCGGGACTGCCTGCTCGTCGTCGGAGACAAGGTCATCGAGGCCCCGATGGCGATGCGGGCGCGGTACTTCGAGACGCTGCCCTTCCGCCCGCTGCTGAGCGAGTACTTCGACAGTGGTGCCGTCTGGCTCTCCGCTCCCAAACCGCAACTCCCGGACGAGACCTACGTATACGAGCCCGGGGCATCGGTGGTGGCCGACTTCGAGCCGCTGTTCGACGCAGCCAACCTGCTCCGCCTGGGCCGCGACCTCTTCTTCAACGTCAGCAACACCGGCAACCGCCGGGCAGCCGAGTGGCTGCGGCGCACCCTCGGGCCGGAGTTCACGGTGCACGAGATGTCGATCTGCACCGACCACGTGGGCACCACCCTGCACGTCCTGCGGCCCGGTCTGCTGCTTGCCAATTCGGAGCGGCTGACGCCTGACCTCATCCCCGAGCCGCTGCGCAGCTGGCAGACCATCTGGGTCGGTCAGCCCGAGGACGACGGCTACGCCTTCGACTGGCCGCGCGCCTCGACCTGGGTGGGCATGAACATCCTCGCGCTGGGGCCGGACCGGGTCCTCGTACCGGACAACCAGACCGCCCTGATGCGGCAGTTGGAGCAGGCGGGCATCGAGCCGATTCCCGCCCGCTTCCGCCACGGCCGCACCTTCGGCGGCGGCCTGCACTGCTGCTCGCTCGACGTCCGCCGCACCGGCGAACTCATCAGCTATCTCTAGGAGTCCAGCTCATGAGTGCCGTGTCACCGCCGTTGCAGGTGCGCCCCGCCGGGCCCGAGGACGGCTTCAAACTCTTCTCCCTCTCACAGGAGTTCGTCGCGAACGGTCTGCTGCGGCACCGTCCGCTCGCTGACTTCGAGGAACAGCTGGGGGACTTCCTGACGGTGTCGGACGGCGACCGGCTCATCGGATGCCTCGCCGTGCGCAGGCTCGCGGGCGCTCCCGGAGCAGCGGTGCTGTACAACTTCTGCGTCCTGCCGGAGTACCACGGCCGCGGCACCGGGAGCGCGCTGCTCGCCGAGGCGACCGCACGCTGGGCCGAGCGCGGCGTGCGGTCGCTCTACACGGCCACGGTCCGCCGCGACAACTGGTTCTGGCAACGCCGCTTCAGGCGCGTCACGGCCTCCGAAGCCCCGGCCGCCTGGCTGGAGCAACTGGACCCGGCCAGGAACTCCCTGCTGTTCGTACGCGAACTGCGAGCGGGCGTCACGGCCTCGCCACAAGCGGACGGGTGGGCGACGGAAACGAAGGAGTGGGCACTGTGAGCCTGTCGCTGCTCGCCTCCTTCACGCTGTCGGCGTTCCTGCTCAACCTGAGCCCGGGGCCGTCCATCCTCTACGTCATGTCCCGCAGCGTCTCCGGCGGCCGGGTCGCCGGCATCAGTGCCGCCTTCGGCCTGGCGAGCGGCAGCGCGATGTGGGCGGTGCTGACGGCGATCGGGGTCTCGGAAATCATCGCCTCGTCGGAGACCGCTTTCGACCTCATGCGCTACGCGGGCGCCGCCTACCTGCTCTACCTGGGCATTTCCGGACTTCGCGGCGGCACTTTCACCGTGCCCGAAGGGGAGCGGCCGCCGCCGGTGTCACGGTGGAAGAGCTTCGCGCAGGGCTTCGTCGTCGAGGGCACCAACCCCAAGACGGTCACCTTCTTCCTGGCCCTCGTCCCCCAGCTGATGGCGACCCTCGACTCACCCACGATGGCCGGGCTCGTCGCCTTCTGCCTGATCGTTCCGCTGACGGCGCTCCCGATCGACGTCACGGTGGGGGTCACCGGCGGGGCGCTCGTCTCCCGCCTGGCCCGGCGGCCGAAGGTCGGGCAGGTGCTCAACTGGCTGTCCTGTGCCGTGCTCATCGGACTCGCTCTCCTCGTCCTCTTCCGCTGACGGCACACCTCGTCACTCCGCAAGGAAACTCATGCACTTGAACGTATCGACCGATGTGCTTGCCCTGGGCCTGCGGCACGTCCGGGTGTGGCAACTGTCCTCGGACCTGCCACTGCTCTCCGGGACGGGACCGACGGTCGAGGAGCTGGCCGGACCGAGGGAAGCGTACGCCCCCGTGCCGCCCGGCTACGCCGACTTGTTCGCGGTGCTCGGCTACCCCGACACCGTCCCTGCTGGCGCCCGGCTGCGGGAGCTCGCCGCCACTCGGGAACTGCGCTCGCACGGCCTCGTCGTCGACGTGGTCAGCGCTGCCACGCTGTTCCACGGCGGCGGCATCGGCCTGCACCAACTGCCCGACGAGGACGCCGAGGCCGACTTCCTCGTCACCCGGGCCAAGGGCTCCGAGCGCATGGTCCCGGCCTTCTCCAAGAAGTCCCGGCCCGTGCCCGAGGGCGATCTGCTCTACGGAGCCGCACACCCGGACGGACGGTTCCATCCGTACGCCTGGCTGGGCCGCCGGGACTGCGACGCGGCCGACCGCCAGCTGACGGAAGACAGCCGCCGCGCGCTCCTGGTCGCCCTTGGCTGCCCCGGCGAAGGCCCGGAGCACACCGAGGCCATCGGCAGCGCGGTGGCAAGGCTGCTCGCCGAGCACGGCAGCGGCATCCGGATCTCCGAGGTGCCCCTGCAGCCGCAGCCCGCCGCAGCGGCAGCAGGCTGAGAGGCGGTGGTTAACATGGTTCAGGCGCAGGTCACCGGGCTGTTTCGCTACCCCGTCAAGTCGATGCGCGGCGAGTCCGTGCCCGAGGCGCAGGTCGACCAGCGCGGGATCGATGGCGACCGCCAATGGGGAGTGGCGTTCGACGACGGCCGGGTAGCCAGCGGAAAGACCTGGAAGAACTACCGCCGCTTCACCGGTCTGCTCGACTGGACCGCGCAGACCAGCGCGGGGCATGTCGAGGTACGCACCCCTGAAGGAGAGCGGTTCACGGCAGGCAGCACGCAGCTGGACCGGCTCCTCACCGAAAGCGGCGGAGCCCCGGTCCGTATGGCGCGCGAAGCCCCCACCGGCGTCGCGCATCACGACGTGGCGGCCTTGCACCTGCTGAGCGAGTCCACTCTGCAGGCACTCGCGGCGCTGCTGCCCACGCCGCAGGACGCGGTAACGGAGCGGTTCCGGCCGAACCTCCTGCTCGGCGGTGAGCTCACCCAGCGCCCGGAGACGCAGTGGGTGGGCCACCGGGTCCAGATCGGGGAACAGGTGATCCTCGAGGTGACCGAGCCCACCGAACGCTGCGTCATGACCACGCTCGCGCAGCACGGCATACCGGCCTCCAAGGCCGTTCTCAAGACGCTGGCGCGGGAGTTCGACAGCTGTCTCGGTGTGTACGCCCGAGTCGTCAGGACCGGGACGATCCGCACCGGCGACCCGCTCGTCCTGCTGAACGACTGAGTCCAGTCACGCACCGCCGCCACCGGCGGGCACACCGGAAAGGAACGCATGTGACGTCTCAGCGAGCCCTGGTGCTCCCCGGCCTGATGCCGCTCGGCCGAGCGGAGCTGGACGCCGTCCTGGAGATATCGGACAGCCATCTCGAAGCCGCCGCCGAGATCTGCGGCTTCGACCCGGCCCGGACAGCAACGGCGGACGGCAGCCAGGGCCTCGCCCCCGTCGTACACGAAGCGCTCCTCGCCGTGGCGGTGTTCCGACGCATGGAACGGGAGGGCGAGCGCTGGGCTGCGTACGGCGGACTCAGCGCGGGCTGTCTGCCGGCTCTGTCCGCCGCCGGCGTGGTGTCGGAAGAGGAGTGCTTCCGGCTCATCCGAGAGATCAACTCCCGCCAAGCCGCGGCCCACCGGTCCGCTCGCAGCGGATCCACCCTCTCCGTGCTCGCCAACTCGGCCGACGAGGCACACCACTTGGTCGGCGTGGTACGCGTCAGAGAGCGCTCTGCCTGGCTCGCGGTGGACCTCGGCGGAGGGCTGGTCTCGATCAGCGTGCAGAGTCCCGACCCCGGCCCGGTCACCGAACTGCTCGCCCGGCTCGGGCTCGACGTGGTGGATATCGCCGAGCGTGCCGAGCACTGTCCTTACGCGGTTCCCGGCCAGGAGGAGTTCGCCGAGTTCCTGGACGGCATCACGTTCCGGGAGGCCGATGTGCCGGTCATCTCCCCGCTCGACGGAAAACCGGTGGACAACTCCCCGTGGGCGTACCGGGACATGATCACTCGGCAGTGGCTGGACACCGCGAGCATGCCCCGCCTGGTCCAGGGCCTGTGCGAGACATCCGGAGTCCAAGCCGTCGACCTGATCGGGCCGGCCGTGTCGGTGTACCGGAACCGGGTGCGGAGCCTGGTCACGGACGGATTCCCGTTCCGGATGCTCGCCTTCTCGGACTGAACGCGTGCGGGCCTCAGCCAACCCTGTGAAATGCGAGGGCGTAATGTCGGACAACGGACTTCCCGTAGTCAATTCATGGAACGAATGGGACCCCCTTCAGGAAATCGTTGTCGGTTCGGCCGACGGCGCAGCTTTCGAGCCGACCGAGCCCGGTAACCGGCCGCAAGTGCGCGACGGGAGCGCCGCCTCCTTCCCCACTGGCCCGAAATCGGCCGAGGTCAAGGCCCTGGCCAACGAGGAACTCGACGGTCTCGCCGTGCTGTTGACTGCTCAGGGCGTGACGGTACGGCGCCCGGACACCTATGACTTCAGCCTCCCGGTGCGTACCCCGCATTTCGAGGTGGAGAGCCAGTACTGCGCGGTGTGCCCGCGGGACGTCATGATCACGCTGGGGAACGAGATCGTCGAAGCGACGATGTCACGCCGTGGCCGGTACTTCGAGAACGAGCCGTACCGACGGCTGGTCTACGAATACTGGGAGTCCGACCCCAGAGTGTCCTGGACCGTCGCACCCAAGCCGACCATGTCCGACGCCATGTATCGGGCGGACTTCTGGGACTGGGCGATCGAGGAGCGGCACCAGCGGATGCACGCCTCGGAGTTCTGTGTCACCCAGGCCGAAGTCGTCTTTGATGCCGCCGACATGATCCGGTTCGGACGCGACATCGTGGTGCAGGAGTCGATGACGACTAACCGGGCGGGCATCCGGTGGCTCAAGCGGACCCTGGAGCCGAAGGGCTTCCGGGTACACCCGGTCCACTTCCCGCTGGACTTCTTTCCTTCGCACATCGACTGCACTTTCATTCCGCTCCGCCCCGGGCTCATCCTGACCAATCCGGACCGCCCCATCCACAGTGACGAACGCCCGCTGTTCACCGAGAACGGCTGGCAGCTGGTCGACGCCCCGGAGCCGATGCTGAGCAATACGGACATGCCGAAGCACTGCCAGTCCTCGAAGTGGCTCTCCATGAACGTGCTCAGCATTTCCCCTACCAAGATCATCTGCGAGGCCCAGGAGAAGCCGCTCCAGGACCTGCTCCACGACCTCGGTTTCGAGGTGTTCCCCGTGCCCTTCCGCAACGTATTCGAGTACGGCGGATCGCTGCACTGCGCCACCTGGGACATCCGCAGGGACGGCGGCCCCGAGGACTACTTCCCCTCCCTCACGCGCGAGCGCATCCGCTGACACCTCATCACCCGGACGCCCCCGAACACGCCCAGACAAGAAGAGGAAGCATGCCCGACGAACGTCCCGGAGCTGTTCCGGAAACCGTCCATGCCCTGGTCGAGCGGCACAGCCGTGGTGAGCACGCCGAGCACATCGCCGTGGAACACCGCGGCCGGCAGGTGACCTACCAACACCTCGCCACCATGGCGGCGCGGGTGTCCATGGAACTGGCCCGGTCCGGCATCGGCGAGGGGGACTTCGTCGGCGTGCGGATGGTGCGGTCGCCTCAGGCACTGGCGGCGATGCTGGGTGTGATGAAGTGCGGGGCCGCCTACGTGCCGCTCGACCCGGAGGACCCGGCCGAGCGGACGGCGCACGTGATCACCGCGGCCGGTATCACGACGGTCCTTCAGGACGGGCCCAGCGATCCGGCTCATCCGGCTCCACACAGTCCGGCACAGCGCGGGGCCTTCGGCGACCGCACAGCTCGGGTCCTCGCGCTCGACGAGGACTGCCGAACCCTCGCCGGTTCCTCGGCCGAAGGCGTCGAGACCACCTCCGAGGACCCCGGCGCGTCGACCGGGACGCAGCACCCCGGGCCCGACTCCCCGGCGTATGCGATCTTCACATCCGGTTCCACCGGGCGGCCCAAGGGCGTGCCGATGACCCACGCTGCCCTGCTGAACCTGCTGCGCTGGCACGATCGGACCCGGCCGGGAAGCTGCCGGCTGCTCACCGCGCAGGTCTGCGCGGTGAGCTTCGACTTCTCCTTCCACGAGATCTTCTCGACCCTCGGCTTCGGCGGCACTCTGGTCATCGCCGACGACGACCTGCGCCGCAACCCCTACGCACTGGCCGGCTTTCTCCAAGAGGCCCGGATCGAGCGCCTGTTCCTGCCGGTGACCCTCCTGGAGCACGTGGCCGACGCGAGCGTGGAATCGGGCGGCGAGCTGAGTCTGCACGACGTGGTCACCACGGGCGAGGCGCTGCGGATCACCCCGGGGATCCGAACCCTGTTCCGGCGCACCGGTGCACGGCTGCACAACCACTACGGCGCGACGGAGTTCCAGGACGCCACCACGCACACACTGGACGGCGATCCGGACGACTGGCCCGCCGTCTGCCCCATCGGCCGCCCCATCGACGGGGTCGGCGTCCACCTCGTCGACCAGGACCTGCAGGAGGTCCCCGACGGAGCCGAGGGGGAGCTCTGCATCACCGGCGCCGGAGTGGCGATCGGCTACCTCGGCCAACCCGCCCTGACCGCGGAGAAGTTCCTGCCCAACCGCTTCGGCCAGGGGCGTCTCTACCGCACCGGTGACCTGGGGCGCCGCCGCCCGGACGGCACCATCGAGCTCCTCGGCCGGATCGACTCCCAGGTCAAGGTGCACGGCGTCCGCGTCGAGACCGCCGAGGTCGAGGCAGTCCTCCTGGAGCAGCCCGGAGTCCGGGACGCTGCGGTGACGGCATGGGACTACGACGGCGTCCAGCGCCTTGTCGCCCACGTCGTGCCCGGACCCCCACTGGAGCGGGAGGACGCGGAGCTGCGCCTGCACGAGGCGCTCGCCAACCGGCTGCCTCGCCCGATGCTCCCGGAGGCGTACGTCCTGTGCGCCGAAATGCCGCTCACGGCCAGCGGAAAGACCGACCGGCTGAAGCTGCCCCCGCCGGCCGCCTTCAGCCGACTCAGTGCCGAGGCGGTGGTCCCGCCGGGCAGCACGACCGAAGAACTGCTCGTCCGGGTATGGCGGCAGGTGCTGCGCATCGAGGACATCTCGGTCGACGACTCCTTCTTCGCGCTCGGCGGCACATCGCTGCTGCTGACCCGGGTACGGCAGGTCCTGCGCAGCACGCTCGGCCGGGAGGTCGACCTCGTGCACCTCGTGCAGTACCCGACGGTCCGTACGTTCGCCGCCTACCTGGACCGGGAGTCCGGCACCGAACAGACCACACCGGCCGCGGGGACAGCTGCCGCTCGCACCCGCGCCCCCCGCCGCGCCCGTGCCGACGACTCCCAGGACATCGCCATCATCGGCATGTCCTGCCGGTTCCCCGGCGCGCCCGACATCGAGACCTTCTGGCGGAACCTGCACCAGGGAACGGAGTCGGTGCTGTCCGCGGACGGGGGCGCGGTCGGCCAGCGGGACCGGGACCTCGCGAACCAGCCCGGCTACGTCAGCGCCGGAGGGGTGCTCCCGGGGATCGACTGCTTCGACGCCCGTGCCTTCGGCTTCAGCGCGCGGGAGGCGGAACTACTCGACCCTCAGCACCGGCTGTTCCTCGAGTGCGCCTGGGAGGCGCTGGAAGACGCGGGGCACGGCCCCGGCTCACCCGGAGCCGGAGACACAGGGGTGTTCGCGGGCGGGGGCATGAGCACGTACCTGATCAACAACCTGCTGCCGCACTTCGGCTACGGGACCGCCAAGGGCCTGACCGAATCCGACATGGAGCAGTTCCAGCTCAAGCTGGGCAACGACGGCAACTACCTCGTCACCCGGGCCTCGCACGCGCTCGACCTGACCGGCCCCGGCGTCAACGTGCAGACGGCCTGCTCGACCTCGCTCACGGCGGTCCACCTGGCCTGCCGGAGCCTGCTCACAGGTGACAGCACGATGGCCCTGGCCGGCGGGGTGCACGTCGTGGTGCCGCAGGAAGCCGGGTACCTCCATGAAGAGGGCATGATCCTCTCCGCCGACGGGCACACCCGCACCTTCGACGCGGACGCCAGCGGCACCCTGTTCAGCAACGGCTGCGGTGTCGTCGTACTCAAACGGCTCGCGGACGCGGTCGCGGACCAGGACCGGATCATCGCCGTGATCAAGGGGTCCGCAGTCAACAACGACGGAACCGAGAAGATCAGCTTCACCGCTCCGAGCGTCGCACGGCAGGCGGACGTCGTCCGGGCGGCCCTCGAGAACGCGGGCGTCGACCCATGGGACGTCGGCTACATCGAGGCGCACGGCACCGGTACCGCCCTGGGCGACCCCATCGAAGTGGCGGCTCTCACCCAGGTGTTCGGCGGTTCTCAGGACGCCACGGACGGGCCGAAGGGCGCGGAGCCAAGCCGGGCCCACTGCGCGCTCGGATCGGTGAAGACGAACGTCGGCCACCTCGACGAGGCCGCGGGCATCGCAGGCCTGATCAAGGCCGCGCTCTGCATCGAGCGCGGCACGCTCGTACCGAGCCTGCACTACCGCAAGCCCAACCCCGAGATCGACTTCGAGCAGTCCCCCTTCCGGGTGCAGACCGAAACGGCGCCGTGGGAGACCGGGGGCGCCCCGCGCATCGCGGGCGTCACCTCGCTGGGCGTGGGCGGCACCAACTGCCATGTCGTGCTGGCGCAAGGGCCGCAGCGCCCGGCCCGGGACCTGCCTGGACAGGCGACGGTGCTCACCCTGAGCGCACGTACCGACAAGGCCCTGGACGAACTGACCGAGCGCTACGCCACCCTGCTCAGCAGCGCCACGGACGCCGCCTTCGCCGACATTTGCTTCACGGCCGCGACCGGAAGGGCCGGCCTTTCGTCACGGCGGGCTGTCACCGCCGCGACACCGGCCGAGGCCGTGGCAGCTCTGCGCGAGGCCCCAGCCAGCCGGCCGGGCAGCAGCGGTGCCGGTCGGGCGGCTTTCCTCTTCCCCGGCCAGGGCCCCCAGTTCCCGGGCATGGGCAGGGAACTCTACGACCGGTTCCCGGTATTCCGCGCGGCCATCGACCGCTGCGACGCCTGGCTGCAGCAACAGCACGGAAAGTCGCTGCTGCCCGTCCTCTTCCCCGCCCCGGAAGAGCGGTCACCCATTGGCGAGACCCCCTGGGCTCAGCCGGCTCTGTTCGCCTTCGAGTACGCCCTGGCTGAACTGTGGCAGTCCTGGGGCGTGGTGCCCGCCGCACTGCTCGGGCACAGCCACGGTGAGTACGCCGCGGCCTGCACGGCAGGCGTGTTCTCAGTCGAGGACGCCATGAAACTCGTGCACGCGCGCGGCCGGCTGATGCAGGACTTGTCCGAGGCCGGGCAGATGGTCGCCGTCAGTGCCGGGGAGTCGGACGTGGCCGCCCTCCTGTCCCCCCACTGCTCCGTCGCCGCCGTCAACGGCCCGGACTCCACAGTGATCTCCGGCCGGAGCGACGAGATCGAGCGCACCTGCGCGGAACTCGACGCCCGCGACGTCCGGTACCGGAAACTCGACATCTCGATCGCCTCGCACTCACCGCTGATGCGGCCCGTGGCCGACGCTTTCGCGGAAGTGGCCAGGAAGGTGACGTACTCCCCGCCACGCCTCAACCTGGTGTCGAGCGTGACGGGCCGTGCCATCGGTCAGGAGATCGCGCACTGGAGCTACTGGGTCGACCAGATCCTGCGGCCCGTGCGCTTCCACGAGGCCGTGCGGGAGCTAGCCGGGTCCGCCGTCGACGTGCTGCTCGAGGTCGCCCCGAAGCCCACGCTGCTGCAACTCGTCGAGGAGATGCCCGAGGCTGCCGAGCAGCAGCGGCCGGTGGTGCCGAGCCTGCGTCAGGACCGCCCCTGGGAGCAACTCCTCGATGCAGCCCGCGACTTGTGGCTGGTCGGAGTCCCGGTCGACTGGACAGCGCACTTCGCGGACGCGTACGGGCAGGGCGCCGCCCCGGCCCGGGTCGCCGTGCCGACCTACCCCTGGCAGCGCGAGCGGTACTGGATCGACGCACCTGCTGTGGCAGCACGTCCGGCAAGCGCCGTGCGGTCCGGTCACCCCGCGGCGAGCATGCTCGGAGAGCGGCTCGACCTCACGGACGACGACGGCGTCCGCTTCCACTCCGTGCTGGGCGTGGACGCCGTGCCCTGGCTCAAGGAACACCGGGTGTTCCAGTCCGTGGTGATGCCCGCGGTCGCCTACCAGGCCCTCGCGTTCGCGGCGGCGGCCGAGGTGTCCGGCCCCGGGCCCGTCGAGCTGCGCGACTTCTACATCCACCAGGCCATGGTGTTCCCGGACGACCAGTTCGTCCGGCAGCTCCAGGTCGTCCTCAAGACCAACGAGCAGGGCTCGGTGCCCTTCGAGGTCCACTCCCGGCCCCACGACCCCGACGCGCGCCGGGCGGGCGCCGCCTCCGTCCCCTGGGAGCTGCACGCCAGCGGCCTGCTGACGGCACCTGCTGCCACGGTGGTGCACGAGCCCGCCCTGCTCTCCGCGCTACGAGCCCAGTTCACCGGCAACGCGATGTCCCCCGATGAGATCTACATCCGCGATCACGAACGGCAGATCGATCTGGGTGAGAGCTTCCGGGTCACGACCGGCCTGTGGCGTGACGGGCGACAGGCGCTGTCCCGGATTTCCCTCGGCCGGACACTGCCGCGCAACGAGGACCGCGGCGTGCACCCCGTCCTCCTGGAGGCGTGTTTCCTCGCCCTGACCACGACCTACACCGAGGAGATCGGGCTCAGCACCTACGTACCGCTCGGCGTCGACCTGATCAGACTCGAAAGGGACGCCGGCAGCGAGGCGTGGTGCCACGCACGCCTGCGCCCCTTCGAGGGTGAGCGGCCCGAGGTCCTGCGGGCCGACCTCGACCTGTTCGCGCCCGACGGAACGCGGATCCTGTCCATGACGGGAGTCGTGCTCAAGCGCGCCGACCGCGCGGCCATGCTCGCCGGTGCGCCCCAGGCATGGCACACGTGGCTCTACCGCACCGGCTGGGACCCGGCGAGCCTTCCGGAGCCGACCGCCGCGGCACCGGAGCGGGCCGGGAGGTGGCTGATCCTCGCTGACGAACCCGGGCGAGCCCGCGCCGTGGCGGACTACGCGGCGGACCGGGGGGCCACTTGCGAGATCAGGCCCTACAGCGCCGCGCCGGACGACGGCCAGACCGATCCGTACACCGGATTCGACGTGGTGGTGGTCGACACCGGGGACGACGGCGCAGCCGCACCGGTGGCGAGCCGGGCGGTCGCCGAGGGACAGCGGTTCCTCCAGATGATCCAGTCGCTCGCCGCGATGGAGCCTCCGGTTCCCGCGTTGTGTCTCGTCACCCACGGGGCGCAGCCCGTCGCAAGCCGTCCCGTGCACCACCCGGACCGGGCGGCGCTGTGGGGCCTGGGCCGGGTCGCGGCCACGGAACACCCCGAACTGCGGGTCGTGCAGCTCGACTTCGCCCCCCAGACCGCTGCCGCCGACGTCGCCACCCTGATCCACGGCGAGCTGGTCTCGTTCCTGGCTGCCGGACAGGACGCCGCTCTGCGCCAGGTCGGCTTCGAGGCCGGACTGCGCTACACCGCCGCGCTCGCCCGTACGGCGGTGCCGCAGCCGCCGGACGGCGACCACGCCGTGGCCACCGCTGTCCGCGCGGACGCGACGTACCTGGTCACAGGTGGCCTGGGCGGTATCGGACTGGAGACCGCCGAGCTGCTCAACCGGTGCGGAGCACGGCACATCGTGCTCGCAGGGCGGTCGGAGCCGACCCCCGCGGCCCAGGCCGCCATCGGTGAACTCCGTTCCGCCGGCTGCACGGTCGAGACCGCCGTGGTCGACGTCGCCGACCACCAGGCGCTCTCGGCACTCTTCAAGCGCCTGGGCGAGGACCCGCTCCTGCCGCCCCTGGCCGGGGTTCTGCACCTGGCAGGCACCCTCGACGACGGACCGCTGCTGATGCAGTCGCCTGGCAGGTTCGCTGGCGTGACGGCTCCCAAGGCGTCCGGTGCCTGGAACCTGCACCTGCTGACCCGGGACCTCGAGCTGGACTTCTTCGTGCTGTTCTCCTCGGTCTCGGCTCTCCTTGGCACCCCCGGGCAAGCGAGCTACGCAGCGGCCAATGCCTACCTCGACGGGCTCGCCGCCCACCGGCGCGGCCTCGGCCTGCCCGCCGTCTCCCTGCAGTGGGGCTCCTGGGCGGAGGTGGGCATGAGCGCCCGTGCCGGGGTGAACGCCCGCCTGGAGGCCGAGGGCGAAGGAGTCATACCGAAAGACTGCGGCCTGGACGCGCTGGCCGCGTTCCTGACCGCCTGCCCGACGGAGAGCTCGGTTGCGATCCTCCCCGCCGACTGGAGCCGCTTCACCCAGCGCAACAACCCGGTGCTGCGGAACTTCCTGACCGCCATGCCCGGCGCCCCGGCACCGGAGACCCTGCCGGCCGGGGACTCCTTCCGAGAGGAGTTCGACCGGGCCCCTGCCGAGCGGCGCAAGGAACTCCTCGCCGCCCGAGTCTGGGAGGAGGTCGGGCAGGTCTTGGGTGCCGTCGACGGCCTGACGGACGACGCGAACCTCTTCGAGTGCGGGCTCGACTCCCTCACCTCCATCTCGCTGTCCCGCAAGCTCCAGAAGTCGCTGGGGTGCAAGCTGCACCGGACCGCGGTCTTCGACCACCCCACGGCCGGCTCCCTGACCGAGCACCTGCTGGACGTCCTGACGGCCACGAAGGAGAGCAGCACGCCATGATGCCCTGGTTCCGCCGCTTCGCCCCCGATCCAGACCCCCCCGTCCGACTGCTGTGCTTCCCCCACGCGGGAGGCGCGGCCAGCGCGTACCGCGGACTATCAGCGCTGCGTCCCGGCGGCGCGGAAGTGCTGGCCGTCCAATACCCAGGGCGGCAGGACCGCTTCGCCGAACCCTGTCTCGAGAGCATCGGAGCCCTCGCCGACGCCGTCCACGCCGCGCTCGCGCCGGACCAGACGGCAACACCACTGGCGCTCTTCGGGCACAGCATGGGGGCGCTGGTCGCTTACGAAGTTGCCAGAAGGATCGAGCACGGCGGGGGCACGGTCGAGGTGCTGGCCGTCTCCGGCCGGGTGGGCCCCGGTGTCCGCCCTGAAGCGGGAGCTGACGGTGAGCGGCGGCTCGAAGAAGCCGAACTGATCGAGGAGGTACGGGCGTTGGGCGGAGTGAGCGACGAGCTGCTCGACGACCGCGACCTGCTCCAGCTCGCGCTGCCGGCCCTGCGGGCGGACTTCCACGCGGTCCGCACCTACCGCGGTCCGTCCGGCCCGCTCCTGCGCTGCCCGGTGGTGGCCGTGAAGGGAGCCGAGGACCCACGCGTGACCACCGCGGGGGCCACAGCCTGGCGCTCCAGTACCAGCGGTCCGTTCGCGCTGCGGACGCTTCCCGGCGGGCACTTCTACCGGACCGGACAGCTGGACGAGGTGGGTGGCGTGCTGACCGAGGTGCTCGGCCCACCCACACGGAGGCCACAGCGCATAGGGCAGGTGACGTGAGATGGGATCCTGCTCCTGCGGCCCGCGCGGCGAGACGTACGTCACCGATTCGTCCGCGGTGGCCGACTGCCACACCACCACGTACGTCATCCCTGCCGCAGCACACGACGCCCAGGAAGAACTGGTGGCCGCTATCGGCGAGGTCGACAACGTGCTGCACGTATCCCTCGAAACGTCCGGGGAGCACATCACCGTCACCACCGGCGGCCCACCCGACCCGGACCTGCTGGCGAAGGCTCTGGCCGAGTCCGGAGAGGGTGGCCTATCAGGGCCCGTCACCTCTCCTGAGGCAGGCCCGGTCCATGCGAAGCCGACACACTGGGACGTCGTCTAAACGCCCGGCCCGCGCACGCGCCATGGTGGGCGGCCCGGCACGCCCACGCAGCACCGCCCACGCAGCACCGCCGACGCCAGCACGCCGGCACCGCAGGGGGCAAGCAGGTGGATAACTGCTTGTGGTCAAAGTCCAGTTAGACCATGTAGGACACGGTCTTAAGTGTCAGAGGCATCGCGGACTATCGCGGCAGCCCGCCGCGTCGTTGTGAAGGTCGGTTCGTCGTCGCTCACCACCATGTCGGGGGTCTGGACGCGGATCGGGTGGACGCGCTGGTGGATGGGTTAGCGAAAGCGCGTAGCGGCGGTGAGAAGGAGATCGTCCTGGTCTCCTCAGGCGCCATCGCCGCCGGGCTCGCCCCGCTCGGCCTGCGCCGCCGACCGCGCGACCTCGCCCGCCAGCAGGCCGCGGCCAGCGTCGGCCAGGGCCTGCTCGTCGCCCGCTACACCGCCTCGTTCGCGCGGTACGGCGTACGCGTCGGCCAGGTCCTGCTCACCAGCGACGACATGGCCCGCCGCGCCCACCACCGCAACGCCTCGCGCACCCTCGACCAGCTCCTCGCCATGGGCGCGCTGCCCGTCGTCAACGAGAACGACACGGTGGCGACGGACGAGATCCGCTTCGGCGACAACGACCGCCTCGCCGCCCTCGTCGCCCACCTGGTCCGCGCGGACCTGCTCGTCCTGCTGTCCGACGTGGACGGCCTGTACGACGGGGACCCGGCCAAGCCCGAGAGCTCGCGGATAGCGGAGGTGCGCGGCCCGGACGACATCGCGCACGTCCAGATCGGCAGCGCGGGCAAGGCGGGCGTCGGCACCGGCGGCATGGTCACCAAGGTCGAGGCGGCCCGGATCGCGGCCGCCGCCGGCACCCCCGTCGTCCTCACCTCCGCCGTGCACGCCGCCGACGCACTCGCCGGGCGCGCCACCGGCACCCACTTCCACAGCACCGGCCGCCGCTCCGCCGACCGCCTGCTCTGGCTGCAGCACGCCTCGACCCCGCAGGGCGCGCTCACCCTGGACGACGGTGCGGTGCGCGCGGTCACCGAGCGGCGTACGTCGCTGCTGCCCGCCGGGATCCAGGCCGTCGAGGGCGAGTTCAGCGCGGGCGACCCGGTCGAGCTGCGGGACGCCGAGGGCCGGGCCGTCGCCCGCGGCCTGGTCAACTTCGACGCCAAGGAGATCCCCCAGCTCATCGGCCGCTCCACCCGCGAGCTCGCCAAGGATCTGGGTCCGGCGTACGAACGGGAGGTCGTCCACCGGGACGACCTCGTCGTCCTTCCTGCACCGGTGTAGTGCGTCCACCAGTTCATGCCGACCGATGCTGCAACGTAGCAGGGAGTCCGGATGGAGGCGTGAGGGTTCTCCAAGGGAGCGAGACCGGCTGGCTGGTTTCTCAGAGAAAGGTCGCTTGGGCCCGTCTAATCGGTCGTGGTGGAGCCAGCCGCCTCTTGGTGCGTGCCGTGTGCAGCTTCTTACTCCCGGGCCCCGACCGCGCAAGGTGGGCTGGACGGTCCTGGTCGTGCGACGATGCCGGTATGAATCGACTGGCTAACGAGCAGTCGCCCTACCTACTCCAGCACGCCTCCAATCCAGTGGATTGGTGGCCATGGGGAGAGGAGGCGATGACGGAAGCTAAGCGGCGGGACGTACCCATCCTCTTGAGTGTGGGCTATTCGTCCTGCCACTTATAGCTTCTGCTAATTTACTGGTGCCACGTCATGGCACACGAGTCCTTCGAGGACGAGGCGACCGCCGCCTACCTCAACGAGCACTTCGTCAGCGTCAAGGTCGACCGCGAGGAGCGGCCCGACGTCGATGCCGTCTACATGGAGGCCGTGCAGGCCGCGACCGGCCAGGGCGGCTGGCCCATGACCGTCTTCCTCACCCCGGACGCCGAACCCTTCTACTTCGGCACCTACTTCCCGCCCGAGGCTCGCCACGGCATGCCCTCCTTCCGGCAGGTCCTGCAGGGCGTCAGCGAGGCGTGGACGGGGCGCCGGGAGGAGGTCGCCGAGGTCGCGGGCAAGATCGTGCGGGACCTCGCGGGGCGTGAACTCCCGTACGGGGACACGCAGTTGCCCGGCGAGGAGCCGCTCGGCCAGGCCTTGCTCGGGCTCACCCGGGAGTACGACGCCACGCACGGCGGGTTCGGCGGCGCGCCGAAGTTCCCGGCCGCGATGGCCGTGGAATTCCTGCTCCGGCACCACGCCCGCACCGGGTCCGACGGCGCGTTGCAGATGGCCGCCGACACCTGCGAGCGGATGGCCCGCGGCGGGATCTACGACCAGCTGGGCGGCGGCTTCGCCCGCTACTCCGTGGACCGCGCGTGGGTTGTACCCCACTTCGAGAAGATGCTCTACGACAACGCCCTGCTGTCCCGCGCGTACGCGCACCTCTGGCGGGCCACCGGCAGCGAGCTCGCCAGGCGCGTCGCACTGGAGACCGCCGACTTCATGGTGCGCGAACTCCGCACGAACGAGGGCGGGTTCGCCTCCGCGCTCGACGCCGACAGCGACGACGGCAGCGGGAAGCACTTCGAGGGCGCCTACTACGTATGGACGCCCGCACAGCTGCGCGACGTACTCGGCGAGGCGGACGCCGGACTGGCCGCCGTGCACTACGGCGTGACCGACGAGGGCACCTTCGAGGCCGGCGCGTCCGTCCTCCAGCTCCCGCAGGGGGACGCCCTGTCGGACTCGGAGCGGCTCGCCTCCGTCCGCGACCGGCTGCTCGCCGCCCGCGAGGAGCGGCCGCGCCCCGGCCGCGACGACAAGGTGGTCGCCGCCTGGAACGGCCTGACGATCGCGGCGCTCGCCGAGGTGGGCGCGTACTTCGACCGGCCCGACCTGGTGGACGCGGCGATCTGCGCCGCCGATCTCCTCGTACGGCTGCACATGGGCCCGGACGCGCGCCTGGCGCGCACGTCGATGGACGGCCGTACGGGTCCGCACGCGGGGGTGCTTGAGGACTACGCCGACGTCGCCGAGGGCTTCCTCGCGCTCGCCTCCGTCACCGGGGAGGGGGTGTGGCTGGAGTTCGCCGGATTCCTGCTCGACCACGTGCTCATCGGGTTCGTGGGCGAGAACGGCGCGCTGTACGACACCGCCCACGACGCGGAGACGCTGATCCGGCGCCCGCAGGACCCGACCGACAACGCCACCCCGTCCGGCTGGACGGCGGCCGCCGGAGCACTGCTCTCGTACGCTGCGCAGACCGGCTCCGAGCCGCATCGCAGCGCCGCCGAGCGGGCGTTGGGCGTCGTCACGGCCCTCGGCCCGCGCGTCCCGCGCTTCATCGGGCACGGCCTCGCGGTCGCGGAGGCGCTGCTCGACGGGCCGCGCGAACTCGCGGTGGTCGGCGCGGCGGACGACCCGTCGCGGCGCGAGCTGCACCGGGCGGCGCTGCTCGCCACGGCGCCGGGTGCGGTGGTGGCGGTGGGCGAGCCCGACTCCGGCGAGCTGCCGCTGCTGGCCGGCCGGCCGCTGGTCGGGGGGCGGGCCGCGGCGTATGTGTGTCGCAACTTCACGTGTGACGTGCCGGTTTCGGGGGTTGAGGCGCTGCGGGAGCGGTTGGGGCGGGCGTAGGTCCTCTCCCCTGCCCGCCCCTCCCCGCCCCGCCCCTCCCCTTCCCTTCCCTCCTTTTCCTTCCCTCCCTTTCCCTTCCCTTCCCTTCCCTCCCCGACGAGGAGGCGAGGACTTCCGGGAAGGGGCGGGCAGGGGAAAACTCAGCCCGTACGGTGATCGGGAAAGCCCGCACCGCGGGCCGACGCGGAGGGGGACGCGACATGCGCGAGAGCCATCGGAGCGAGGCCGAGCGGCTGCTGGCCCGGGCCGTGGAGGAAGAGGTACGCCGCTCCGGGGGCCGCGCGGACGGGAACGTACTGCTGGGCCGGGCCCGCGGCGCCCTGGACGGGATGGCCGAGTCGGCGGCGGAGGAGTACGCCGCGTACGCGCGGGCGCTCGACGAGGCCGACGCCGGACGCCAGTCGTTCGGGCAGCGCCTCGGCCGTGAGGGCGCAACTCCCGCCCTGGTCACGGCGGTTGCCGCCGTCGCCGCCGCCCTCGCCGACCTGGCCTTCGGCACCGACACGGGCACCGCGCTCGGCGCCGGCGCGGTCGTCGCGGTCGCGGGCGCCGCCGCCACGGTCGGCAAGGTCACCGCCGCGCACGCGCCCGCCGCGCACCGCCGCGCGGGCGCCCTCGCCCGGCCGGGCGGGCCCGAGCAGATGCGGCTGCAGTGGCTGACGGCACTCGAAGTGCGCGGCATCCGGCCGTACTTGGACCAGCAGCGCGTCGTAGCCGCAAACACCGGTACGGGGACGAAGAAGCCGGTGCCGTTGCGGCGTACCGACAAGAGCGCGGCGGCCCGGCGGCGGAGCGTCCTTGAGCGGTCGTTCGCCCAACTCCCCGAGCCGGACGGCCCGTTCGCGGGGCGGCGGCAGGAGCTCGCGCGGATCGGCCAGTGGGTGCACGCGGCCCGCGCCTCGACCGAGACCCGGCCGACGGTCGTCGTGCTGCACGGCGCGCCCGGCTCGGGCCGATCCACGCTCGCGGTGCACGCGGCGCACGCGCTGCGCGACCAGTTCCGCGGCGCCTGCCTGGTGGACCTGCGCGGCGACAGCGCCACCGAGCAGCCCCGTACGACGCGGGACGCGCTCCTGCACCTCCTCAACCGGCTCGGCGCCCCGCGCGAGCAGCTGCTGTTCCGGGAGCGGTCCTCGCAGGACCAGCAGGGGAAGCGGCTGACCGAGCTGTACCACCAGCATCTGACGGGCCTGCCGGTCACGGTGATCCTGGACGACGCGAGCGACCCCGAACAGGTCCGCACCCTCGTCCCCGACCGCTCCGACAGCCTGGTCCTGGTCACCGCCCGCGCCCCGCTCGACCTGCCGGACGACCTGCCGGCCTGGGTGCACCAGCTGCCCGTCGAGGCACTGCAGGCAGCGGGCGCCGAGGACCTGCTGCGCGCGGTGGCCGAGGACGCGTCGGGCCCGTACGACGCGCAAGCGGCCGAAGACGTACGGGAGTTGTGCGGGGGCCTGCCGCTCGCGCTGCGCATCGCCGGTTCCGCGCTCGGCCCGCGCACCGCCCGGGAACTGGCCGCGGAGCTGGCGGCGTACGGCACGGAGAAACCCGTGGAGCGGGCCCTGTGGCTGCGCCACGCCGGCCTGAGCGACCCGGCGCGGCGGCTGCTGCGGCGTCTCGCACTGGCGGGCCGGGCTTCGCTGGGCGCCGCGGCGGCGGGCGCACTCCTCGACACCGACGAGCGTGCGGCCGAACGGGAGTTGGCGGCCCTGGCCCGCGCGGGCCTCGTCGACCACGTACGCGGCAGCCGCTACCGCCTGCACGACCTGGTCCGCGCCTTCGCCGCCGCCCGGCTGCGGGACGAGGAGGACCCGGCCGAGCGCACCGCCGCGCAGGAGCGCCTGATCGCCAACTACGCAGAGCTGGCCGACTCGGTGATCCGCCTGGTCGACGGCAAGACGTCGACGCGCGCCGGCACCGCCTTCCACGCGAGCGCGGTCGGCCCGCACGGCTTCACGTCCCTGGACGCGGCGCTGCGCTGGCTGGACGACGAGTCGAGCTTCATCACGGCGGCCCTGCGGCACACGGAGGGCGTCGACGAGCAGGCCGTACTGAACCTCCTCGGCGCGCTCTGCGACTACTGCCTGCTGCGCGGCGACCTCTACCGCCTGGGCGAGATCAGCGAGTTGAGCCAAGACCGTCAAGCACGGGCGCAGGGCCTGCTCGGCCGCTCCGTGCAGTGGCGCACGGGCATCGCGGCCCGCCAGCTCGGCGAGCTCGACCAGGCCCGTACGACGCTGTCCTCGGTGGTCGACCTGTACTTCGAGGCGCACCACGAGGCCGGTGCCGCCCGCGCCCTCGGCTCGCTCGGCATCACCCTGCACCACCAGGGCCGGCTCACGGACGCGGCGGCCAAGCTGCGCGAGGCCCTGGACCTGCAGCAGGCCGAGCAGCTGGCGGGCGACCGCGCCTGGACGCTGCACGCCCTCGCGGCCGTCGAACGCGACCGGGGGCACGTCGCCCAGGCCCTGGACCAGCTCACCACCGCCCTGGCCCTGCACCGGGAGAGCGGGTCCGTGCACGGCCAGGCCTGGGCCCACTTCCAGTTCGGCCAGGCCCGTCTGCGCCTCGGGGACGTACCGCGCGCGGACGAGGAGCTGGCCACCGCCCTTGAGCTGTACGGGCAGACCCGGGACGCACGCGGCGAGGCCTGGGCGCTGACCCAGCAGGCCCGCGCCCGCCTCGTCGACGGCGATCCGACGGCGGCGGTGGAGGCGCTGCGCGGGGCGGTCGCCCGGCACCGGGACAACGAGGACGCGCGCGGCGAGGCCTGGTCGCTGTACTACCTGGGCCAGGCCCTGGAGGAGACCGGCGACCTCACCGAGGCGGTCCGCGAACTGGAGCGGGCGCGCACGATGTTCTCCCGGATGCGCGACGTGTACGGCCTGGCCTGCGCCCGCCACCACTCGGCCCGCGTCACCCGCGACCAGCGGGCCGCCCAGACCGGTTCGCTGCGCAACTCCGGCTTCGCCCGGCAGCTCCTGGTCGACGCCCGCACGGACTTCCAGCGGATCGGCGTCGCGCACGGGGAGGCCTGGACGTGCCTGGAGCTGGCCGTCGTCGACGCGGGCAACGCCCGCTCCCCGCAGGCGCTCGCGCTGTGCGACGAGGCGGCGGCCCTGTTCGTCTCGTACGGGGACCGGCGGGGCGAGGACTGGGCCCGCTTCCTGCGCTGCACCCTGCTGCCGTATGCGTCGCCGGGCGGCTCGGAGATCGGCACGGCGGTCGCCGCCGAGGAACTGGCCCGGCTCACCCGCGCGGGCCACCCGCCCCGCGACCCGCAGCTGCAGGGCTACCTGCCCGCGTACGCCCTGATCCTCGACCGGGGCGTTGAACTCGAAGCGGGCTGGCAGGCCTGGCGCCTGGGCATGGTGCCGAACCGGCAGGCGCGCGAGGTGATGGGCGTGCCGGAGGTCGCGAGGTGATGGGCGTGCCGAAGGTCGCGTGACACGGCTGTGCCCCGGCCATGGGTCAGAAACCCGGTGCCGGGGCACAGGAAGCGGTCGGCTCAGCCCTGGTAGGGCTTCGCCTCCAGAATCTTCACCATCGCCATCTTCCCGTTGGGAAGCTCGTACTCGGCCTCCTCGCCGACCTTCTTCCCGCTCACGCCCTGGCCGAGGGGTGACTGCGGCGAGTACGTGGTGGTGCCCTCCGAGGCGTACTCGCGGGAGGCGAGCAGGAAGGTCAGGGTGTCGTCCTCGTCGCCGTCGAAGGCGATCGTCACGACCATGCCGGGCTCCACCACGCCGTCGTCGGCCGGGGCCTCGCCGACCTTGGCGTTCTCCAGCATCTGGGTGAGCTGGCGCACGCGGAGCTCCTGCTTGCCCTGCTCTTCCTTGGCTGCGTGATACCCGCCGTTCTCCCGCAGGTCGCCCTCCTCGCGGGCCTCCGCGATCTTGGCGGCGATCTCGGTGCGCGCGGGACCAGACAGATACTCCAGCTCGGCCTTGAGCTGGTTGTACGCCTCCTGGGTCAGCCAGGTGACGTTGTCGCTGGTCTGGGTCACAGGGTGCTCCTCGTCGGTACTGGGAATACAAAGCATCGCCCTACCCAGAAGGATGTTCCCTCACGGGTGGGCGAAACCACGAGCCTAACAATTCGGGGGCAAAAGGGGGAGGACGTTGTCCGCGCGGAAACCGCAGGGAACCTGTCGTACCAGGTCGTACCAGGTCGCAGCAGGTCTCAGCGGGCGTCGCAGAAGACCAGCTCGGCGGCCGTGGCGCGCTCGGTGGTCCGCAGCGTGACGACCTCGTTGACGACGTCCTCGCGCTGCTCGAAGGCGATGTCCTTGCGGCCGACCTCGGCGCCGGACTCGGCGAGGGCGCGCAGCGTGCACGTACCGGAGACGTCGGCGCTCTTGCGGATCTCCACGTGGACGTCGACGGACTGCGCGGAGGTCACCTTGAACTTGATGAGCTCGCCGCCGAAGGCGCTCTTGCCGGAGACGTAGTCGTAGCCGATCCAGCCGATGGTGCCGAGCAGCAGGACGCCGAGCACCGAGCCCACGGCCTTCAGCTTGCGGTCGGCGCGGTCGTCCGCGGAGCGGCCGTACCGGCCCTCGGGGAGCTGTTCGCGGACCGCGCTCATGGATCGACCTCTCAGAATGGCGTCGGGTCGGGGGTCCGGGAATTATCGGGCCCTGTCTTCGGTCACTATAGAAGCCCCCCGATGCACCCGAAGACCGAGGGCCGCCCCCTGACCGAGGGCGCCGTACACATGAGGATCGAGTCTTGACTGAGCAGCTGCGACTGATGGCGGTTCACGCGCACCCCGACGACGAGTCGAGCAAGGGCGCGGCCACCATGGCCAAGTACGTGTCCGAGGGGGTGGACGTGCTCGTGGTGACCTGCACGGGCGGCGAGCGGGGCTCCATCCTCAACCCGAAGCTCCAGGGCGACCAATTCATCGAGGAGAACATCCACGAGGTCCGCCGCAAGGAGATGGACGAGGCGCGCGAGATCCTCGGCGTCAAGCAGGAGTGGCTGGGCTTCGTCGACTCCGGGCTGCCGGAGGGCGACCCGCTGCCGCCGCTGCCGGAGGGCTGCTTCGCCCTGGAGGACGTGGAGAAGGCGGCGGGGGAGCTGGTGCGGCAGATCCGCTCGTTCCGCCCGCAGGTGATCACCACGTACGACGAGAACGGCGGCTATCCGCACCCCGATCACATCATGACGCACAAGATCTCGATGGTGGCGTTCGAGGGCGCGGCGGACGCGGAGACGTTCCCGGAGTCCGAGTTCGGGCCGGTCTTCGAGCCGCAGAAGCTGTACTACAACCAGGGCTTCAACCGCCCGCGCACGGAGGCGCTGCACGAGGCGTTGCTGTCCCGCGGTCTGGAGTCGCCGTACGGGGACTGGCTGAAGCGCTGGGACGAGTTCGAGCGGGTGGAGCGCACGCTGACCACGCATGTGCCGTGCGCAGACTTCTTCGAGATCCGGGACAAGGCGCTGATCGCGCACGCCACGCAGATCGACCCGGACGGCGGCTGGTTCCGGGTCCCGATGGAGATCCAGAAGGAGGTCTGGCCGACGGAGGAGTACGAGCTGGCGAAGTCGCTCGTCGATACTTCCCTCCCCGAGGACGACCTCTTCGCGGGCATCCGGGACAATGCCTGACATGAGCGCAAGCGCAGCAGCCAATCTGGCCATGACGCACCTCGTTCCGCTGGCCAAGGAGCTGGACGAGGACAAGGTCACCCCCGGTGTTCTCGGCTTCATCGTGTTCGCGGCTCTCGCCGTGGGCGTGTGGATGCTGATGAAGTCGATGAACCGGCACATGGGCCGCGTGAACTTCGAGGAGTCCCCGGCCCCGGAGGGCGCCGCCCCTGCGGGGGCGAAGTCCGGGTCGGGGTCGGGGTCCGGTTCGGGGTCCGGTTCGGGGTCCGGTTCGGGGTCCGGTTCGGGGTCCGAGGGCGGCACGAAGTAGTAGGCGTTCGACGAGGGCCCCGGTGCGCGGGTTGCGCCGGGGCCTGTTGTCGCACCCGGGGTGTGCCCGGGTCGTTAATCAGCGCAGGTACGTCTGCTGCCACTCGATCGAAGTCATCTTCAACGCCGCCTCCGCCAGGGCCTGGGCGGAGGCCGTCTTGAGCTTCGAGAGGCTGCTGTCGATCCAGGGCTGAACGTTTGAGCAGCCCTGTTCGCGATATTCGACGGCCTGAATCAGGCATTCGAGCTTGTCGGCGTCGTGCGCGCAGATCACTTCGAGGGAGTCGCCGTTCTCGTACTCCTCCACGATCCGCTGAGCCCCGGCCTTCACTGCCGGGTGCGCGGCCGATACCTGGTCCGCGGTGACCTTCTCGTTGCTGGCGGCTTCGAGGTAGCGCCGGCCGATGTGCGGGATGTCGCTGACGCGGGTCTCCTGGGTGTCGTGCCAGAGGCCGAGGAGTGCCGTCCTCGCGGGGTCGGCTCCCTCCATCATGGCGAGTACGGAACCGATGAGGGCCACTCTGAAGCTGTGCTCGGCGATCGTCTCGGGGTCCTTGACCCCAGCGATCCACCAGCCGGACCGCTTGGCCCGCTTCAGCATCCCCATTTCCAGCAGGAAGCCTGCCGTGCCCTTCGCCTGCTCCTGCTCTGTGTCCGCCATGCGATGCGCCCTCCGGTGTGTCACTTGCGGTTCTCGCGTGGAACGTAATGCACTGCGCTGAGTTCCCGCCTTGATCGCTGAGAGATTCCGTGGTGATCGAGGAGCCGAGTGGTGTGGGCGGACAGCTTCTCCGCCAGCTCAGGGTCCGCCAGGGGGAGCCGGCTGTGGTTCACAAGGAGAGCCCAGAGAGAGTGCACGTACAGGTCCACATACCCCGGCGCCTGATGAAGCCCGGACACAAGCCCAGTCATCAGGCGTACGGGCTCCCAGTCGGTTGGCCGCTCCCGCATGAAGCCGTCGTTCGCCTGCGGTTCCCGGATCGCCCCCAGCCAGTAGGCCCAGTAATTCAAGTTGGCGGTCTCCGCGGCGTCGTCGCCCACCATCGCCCTGTCGATGAAGTCCAACAGGGGTTGGCTGTCGCCCAGGCGTACAAGGGCCGTCGCGGTTGATCGCGCCGCCGCCCAGTGGGGCGTCCATCCACGTGCCGCGATGAGGTCGCGCCGAGCATGGAGGGCGTGCCCCATCCAGGAGGTCGCCTCCGGGGTCCGGTCGTACGAGCACAGGTAGAGCGCCTGACGGTGGAGGAGTGTGCCGTCCTCGCCAGCCCCCACGGCCGAGTCCGCGGTGTCCCTGAGGTGCGCGAAGAACGCCCCGCGGTCGGGGGAGGAGAGCAACGGAGCCTTGGCAACGGGCCCTCGTCTGGGCTTCGTTGCCCGGTTGGCGAGCGCAGGCGATGTGGTGCCGTTCAAGGCCCAAGCGATCATGTGCGCCGTGTCGCGCGTGTGGACCCAGTCCGCGAGGGGATGTCGGCCCGAGCGACCTGAGTCGAGTGGGCTCGGCGCGTCGCACACCGCACGATGAAGCCCCCACCGGGGTGGGGGCTTCTCGTCACCTCAGGGAACTCATCAGCCCGCCGCCTTGCGGTATTTCCGGACCGCAAGGGTGCGGAACAGCACCAGGATCACGACGGACCAGATGATCGAGGCCCAGATCGGGTGCTGCATGGGCCAGGCATCCGGGGTCTTGAAGCCGGGCGGCAGGTTGCCGAACAGCTCGCGGCAGGCTTGGACCGTCGTGCTGAACGGGTTCCACTCCGCGATGTGCCGAAAGACCGTGGGCAGCTTGTTCGAGTCGACGAAGGCGTTCGAGATGAACGTCAGCGGGAAGAGCCAGATCAGGCCGCCGGACGTCGCGGCCTCCGGCGTACGGACGGACAGGCCGATCAGTGCGCCGATCCACGAGAAGGCGTACCCGAGCAGGAGCAGCAGGGCAAACCCGACGAGGACCTTGCCGAAGCTCTCGTGGGTGCGCCAGCCGATGAGCAGGGCCACACCGGCGAGCACGACGAGGGTCAGCGCGGTCTGCACCAGGTCGGCGAGCGTACGACCGGTGAGGACGGCGCCGCGGGCCATCGGCAGCGAGCGGAACCGGTCGATGAGGCCCTTGTGCATGTCGTCGGCGATGCCCGCGCCGGCGCCCGCGGTGGCGAACGTGACGGTCTGGGCGAAGATGCCGGCCATCAGGAACTCACGGTAGGCCTGCGAGGAGATCGAACTGCCGACCTGGATGGATCCGCCGAAGACGTACGTGAACAGGACCACGAACATGATCGGCTGGATGAGTCCGAAGAGGACGATCTCCGGGATCCGGGTCATACGGATCAGGTTCCGCCGGGCGACGACCAGGGAGTCCCTGATCGACTGGCCGACCCCGCCCGCGGGTCTCGGCGCGAGCTGCGCCGCCTCGGTCACGGCAGTCACTTCACGTCCTCCTTCTCGGCGTCGTCGCCCGCGGCGTCCTGCACCTCGGCCGCGTGGCCGGTGAGGGAGATGAACACGTCGTCCAGGGTGGGGCGGCGCAGGCCGATGTCGTCGATCTCGATGCCGCGGGCGTCCAGTTCGCGGATGACCTCGGCGAGCAGCTTGGCGCCGCCGGTGACGGGGACGGTCAGCTTGCGGGTGTGCTCCTCGACGGTGGCACCGCCGCCGCCCTTGGCGAAGGCGCGCAGCACCTCCTCGGCGGGGGCGATGTGGCCGCGCTCGTGCACGACGACCTCGACGCGCTCGCCGCCGGTCCTGGCCTTGAGCTGGTCGGAGGTGCCGCGGGCGATGACCCGGCCGTGGTCGACGACGCAGATGTCGTGCGCCAGGTGGTCGGCCTCCTCCAGGTACTGCGTGGTCAGGAGCAGGGTCGTGCCGCCGCCGACCAGGTCTTTGATGACCTCCCAGAGGGCCTGCCGGTTGCGCGGGTCGAGGCCGGTGGTGGGCTCGTCCATGAACATCACCGGGGGCCGGACGACCAGGGCGGCGGCGAGGTCGAGGCGGCGGCGCATGCCTCCGGAGTACGTCTTGGAGGGGCGGTCGGCGGCGTCGGCGAGGCCGAACTGCTCCAGGAGTTCACCGGCCCGCCGCTTCGCCGCCTTGGCGCTCATCTGGTAGAGCTGGCCGACCATCTGGAGGTTCTCACGGCCCGTCAGGTACTCGTCGACAGCGGCGAACTGGCCGGAGAGGCCGATGGAGCGGCGGACCTCGTTGGGGTGCGCCAGGACGTCGATACCGGCGACCACCGCCCGGCCCGCGTCCGGGGTGAGGAGGGTGGCGAGGCAGCGGACCGCGGTGGTCTTGCCCGCGCCGTTGGGTCCGAGGAGGCCGAGGACGGTTCCTTCGGGGACGTCGAGGTCGACGCCGTCCAGAGCCTTGACGTCACCGAAGTGCTTGACCAGCCCCTCGGCGTAGATGGCGCCTGGCATGAGGTTCCCCCAGTGATTTTGGGTGATTTCCTAAGCGAATTTTAGGTATGCGGGATTCGTTCCGCCCGAGGGCGGCGGTGCCCGAGCACTTCACCGTAACGCGATACATCGCGTCTACTCAAGTGGTTTTCCACGTGCGGGTTTTGGCGCCCTGCCCGGGAGCACGAGGTATATCGCGATACTCCGGGGACGGGGGCGTGCGGGGCTGGGGGCCGGGTGCCGTGCGGGGCTCACGGCATGACCGTGACCCCCGGGACGGGCGGTGCGGGGGCCGGGGGCCTCACGGCATGACCGTGTACCCCGCCTCCCGCAGGGCCGCGCCCACCTCGGCGCAGTGCTCGGGTCCCTTCGTCTCCAGGTGCAGCTCGACCTCCACCTCCGTGAGGCCGAGGCGCGGATCGGTCCGTACGTGGCCGACGTCCAGGACGTTGGCGTCCACCACCGTCAGCACGCCGAGCAGCGTGGCGAGCGCCCCCGGCCGGTCGGTCAGGCGCAGCCGCAGCGACAGGTACCGGCCCGCCGCCGCCATGCCGTGCCGCAGGATGCGCTGCATCAGGAGCGGGTCCACGTTGCCGCCGGAGAGCACCGCGACCACCGGCCCCTCCACCGACTCCGGCTCCCCGAGCAGCGCCGCGACCGGGCTGGCCCCGGCCGGCTCCACGACCAGCTTGGCCCGCTCCAGGCAGAGCAGCAGCGCGCTGGAGAGGGCGTCCTCGGAGACCGTGCGGACCTCGTCCACCAGCTCGTCGACGATCTGGAACGGCACGTCCCCGGGGCGGCCCACCTTGATGCCGTCGGCCATCGTCGCCGGGTGGTCGATCGCCACCGGGCGCCCGGCCGCGAGCGAGGGCGGGTAGGCGGCCGCGCCCGCCGCCTGCACGCCGATCACCTTCACGTCGGGGCGCAGCGCCTTGACCGCCACCGCGATGCCCGCCGCGAGCCCGCCGCCGCCGACGCCGACCAGGATCGTGCGGACCTCCGGGCACTGCTCCAGGATCTCCAGGCCGACCGTGCCCTGGCCCGCGATGACGTCCCGGTGGTCGAAGGGGTGGATGAACACGGCGCCCGTGTCGCGCGCGTAGTCCTCCGCCGCCGCGAGCGTCTCGTCGACCACCGTGCCCTGCAGCCGCACCTCCGCCCCGTACTCCCGGGTCGCCGCGACCTTCGGCAGCGGGGCGGCCTTCGGCATGAACACCGTGGACCGCACGCCGAGCAGCGAGGAGGCGAGCGCGACGCCCTGCGCGTGGTTGCCGGCGCTCGCCGCGACCACCCCGGCGGCCCGCTCCTCCGCGATCAGGCCCGCGATCCTGACGTACGCGCCACGCAGCTTGAACGAGCCGGTGCGCTGCAGGTTCTCGCACTTGAAGTGGACCGGCGCGCCGACCAGCTGCGACAGGTGCCGGCTGCCCTCCATCGCGGTCACCCGCGCGACCCCGGCCAGCATCTTCTGCGCGCCGCGCACGTCGTCCAGGGTCACGGTCGGCCAGGGGTCGGGCGTGCTGTACGTCATGACCTCAAGTCTCGCACCGGGAGCGGGCCGGGCCCGGACGCGGCTCGGACGTGGCCCGGACGTGGCCCGGACGCGGCTCGGACGTGGCCCGGACGTGGCCCGGACGCGGCTCGGACGTGGCTCGGACTGCGAGATGGTTCGCGCAGCGCAGGTACGGGCGGGCCGATCGCCGCGTACCCTGTCCCCCAACCCACCGACGACGTACGAAGTGAGCCCCCGGCCATGCCCACACCTTCGGACATGACGACCGACCCGCAGAGCGGCACCCCGGAGCTTCCCGGCCTCCTCGACCACCTCCAGCACGAGGTGGCGGTCTTCGCGCGCCGCGCGGAGCAGACCCGGCTCGGCGGGGTCGGCCAGGTCCGCAACTCCATGGACCGCGCCGCGTACCTGCTGCTCAACCGCCTCGACAGCGAAGGTCCGATGGGCGTCAAGGCGCTCGCCGCGAGCATGGGCATCGACTCGTCCACGGTCACCCGGCAGGTCGCCCCGCTCGTCGAGTCCGGCCTGGTCAAGCGGACCTCGCACCCGGAAGACGGGCGCGCCGTGGTGCTCCAGCTGTCGCCGCGCGGCCAGTCCAGGCTCGACGAGGTGCGGGCGTCGCGGCGCGAGCTGATGGCGCAGCTGACTCAGGACTGGGCGCCGCAGGAGCGCGAGGCGTTCTGCACGCTGCTGACGCGGTTCAACGCGGCGCTCTCGGCACGGCACGGTTCCGGCACGGAGTAGTCCCCGGTCGTTCCCGGTCGTTCTTCTCGGTCGTTCCCGGTCGTTCTTCTCGGTCGTTCCCGGTCGTTCCCGCAGGCTTGATTTTGCTCCCCGGCCGCGCCTTCATAGAAGAACACGGTTCGGGAGGCGCGCGGTGCGTCAGCGACAGGCTCGGCATGCTCGGCAGGCTCGACAGCGTCAACAGGACCTCCACGCCCGGGAGTTCGAGGCGTTCGTCGCGGGCGCGGCCGGCCGGCTGCTGCACGCTGCCACGCTGCTCACCGCCGAACCCCCCGACGCCAACCCTCGCGCCCGGAGCCTGCTCACCGCCGCCCTGGCGCAGACGTACGCCTCCTGGGACCGGCTGCGCGGCGAGGACCCGTACGACCGCGCGCGGCAGGAGCTGGCCGCGCGCTTCGCCCGGTCCGCCTGGCGCGCGCACCACGGCCGGGGCGGGGTGCTCAGCGCGCTCGGCCCGCAGGAACGCCTTGTCGTGGTGCTGCGGCTCGGTGAGGGCGTGGCCGAGGAGCAGACCGCGGCGCTGCTCGGGCTGCCCGTGGAGCGCGTCCGCGCGATCTGCGCCCGCGCCGTGGCCGCCCTGACGAGCCCGCCCCGTACGCGCGGTGCCGCGCCGCCCGCCACGATGACCGGGGCCCCGCCATGAGGGCCGAGCGCAGGGAGGACCGGGTGCGGCGCCTCCTCGACGGGCCGCACCCGGCCGTGCCGCCCGAGCTGGGCATCGAGGCGATGCGCCGGGGCGCGCGCCGGGGGCGCCGGCGCGCACGCGCGCGGCGGCTGCTGTGGCTGGTGCTGTCGGTGGCGTTCCTGGCGTTCGCGGTGTGGGCGGGCGTGGAACAGCCGTGGAACCCGCCACCCGCGGAGACGACACCGCCGCTGGACGGCTGGTAGCTCCCTCTCAGGGCGTACGTACCCCTCAGGGCGTACGTACCCCTCAGGGCGTACGGGAAAAGGGCTACGGGAAACGGGAAACGGGCTACGGGCTACGGGCTACGGGCTACGGGAAACGGCATACGGGAAACGGCATACGGAAAAGGGGTACGGGAGCCCGAAATCCCGTACCCCTCGGACAAGTTGCTGTGTCACCTAGCCCAGCGCGCGGCGCAGATCCGCCACCAGGTCGGCGCTGTTCTCGATGCCCACCGAGAGGCGCACCAGGTCCGACGGGACCTCCAGGGGCGAGCCCGCCGCCGAGGCGTGCGTCATCCGGCCGGGGTGCTCGATCAGCGACTCCACGCCGCCGAGGGACTCCCCGAGCGTGAACACCTGGGCCCGGTTGCAGACCTCGACCGCCGCCTCCTCGCCGCCCTCGACCCGGAACGACACCATGCCGCCGAAGGACCGCATCTGCTTGACGGCCACGTCGTGCCCGGGGTGGTCCGGCAGGCCCGGGTACAGGACACGCGTCACGCGCGCGTGCTGCGTGAGCATCTCCGCGACCCGCTCCGCGTTCTCGCTGTGCCGGTCCATGCGCACGGCGAGGGTCTTGATGCCGCGAAGGACCAGCCACGCGTCGAAGGGCCCGGCGACCGCGCCCATCGCGTTCTGGTGGTACGCCAACTCCTCACCCAGATCCGGGTCGTTGACGATCAGCGCACCGCCGACGACGTCCGAGTGGCCGCCCATGTACTTGGTGGTCGAGTGCACCACCACGTCCGCGCCGAGCGCGAGGGGCTGCTGCAGATACGGGCTCGCGAAGGTGTTGTCGACGACGAGCCGCGCACCGGCCGAGCGGGCCACCGCCGCGAGCGCCGCGATGTCGCTGATGCCGAGCAGCGGGTTGCTGGGCGTCTCCACCCAGATCGCCTTCGTACGGTCCGTGACCGCCGCGCGGACCGCCGCCGGGTCGCTGGTGTCGGCGACGGAGAACTCCACGCCCCAGCGCGAGACGACCTTCGCGAACAGCCGGAACGTGCCGCCGTACGCGTCGTCCGGGATCACCACGTGGTCGCCGGGCACGAGCAGCGTGCGCAGCAGGCAGTCCTCGGCGGCCAGGCCCGAGGCGAAGGCGAGGCCGCGCCGGCCGCCCTCCAGGGCCGCCAGGTTCTCCTCCAGGGCGGTCCGCGTCGGATTGGCGCTGCGGCTGTACTCGTAGCCGCCGCGCAGGCCGCCGACGCCGTCCTGCTTGTACGTCGAGACCTGGTAGATCGGCGGTACGACGGCGCCCGTCAGCGGGTCCGCGGTGTTGCCCGCGTGGATGGCGAGCGTCTCGAAGCTCCCGCCGCTGCAGGCGGGGCCGTTGCTGTCACTGCTGTGCGTGTCGGTCATGCCGCCCGAGCGTAGTCCCCGGATCCCGGACTGGTTCGTCGTTTGTCAGTGGCGTCTGGTTCGCTTGTACGTATGGACATTCTCTGGGTTCTGTTGGGCCTTCTCATGCTCGGTGCGGCGCTCGGGCCGTTCCTGTTCCGCAGGCGCGGCGGCATCCAGCTGGCCGAGCCGGGCTCGCCGGACGCGGCGGACCCGGCGAACTACGGCTTCGCGCGCGAGGAGGAGCTCGACATCCGCATGCCGGGTCCCGACCAGGACCTGATCGACGTCCTGGACGTGGTGCAGCGCACCCAGGACTGGAAGTACGCCGCGCAGCTCCTCGCCGGCACCGAGAAGGAGGGCGAGGTGCGCCTGCAGCGCGTGCAGGCCTTCGCGGGCGCGGCCTCCCTGGAGCTGGCGGAGCGGCCGGGCGGCGTCTCCGACTCCCCGGGCGGGCAGTGGCTGCGGGTCTGGCGGGCCGAGTCGCCGAAGGACGCGGGCGGCGCGGCCGTGCACGCCGAGTTCCTGGTGCAGCAGGCGTTCCGCACGGCGCAGCCCGGCACCGACGAGTACAGAATCATCCTCGAAGAGGCCAGGGCCGCCTGCGCGGAAGCGGCCCTGCTGGCCCCCGGCGACCCGGTGCCGTACATCACGGAGCTGGCCGTCGCGCGTGGACTGGCCTACTCCCGCGAGGAGTTCGACCAGCTCTGGCTGAAGATCCTGGACCGCGCCCCGCAGCACATGGGCGCGCACCTCGCCGCGCTCCCCTGGTTCAGCGAGAAGTGGCACGGCTCGCGGGAGGGGGCGTACGAGTTCGCGGAGGCCGCCGCCGCCCGCGCCCCGCAGGGTTCGCTGCTCGCCGCCCTGCCCCTCTTCGCGGTCTTCGAGCACCTGCCCGAGGTCAACATGGTCAGCGGCCTCTGGAAGAGCGAGGTGGTCCGCAAGGCCGTCGAGGGCGCCCAGTTCGCGGAGCATTCCACGCGGTCGGTCCGGCCGGACGACCCGATGCTGGCGCCGGTGCGGCACCTGCTTGTGTGGTTCCTGGTCGTCTCCGAGCGGTGGGCCGAGGCCATGCACCAGCTGGTCACGGTCGACGGCCATGTGGGCGCGCTGCCGTGGACGCTGTCCCCGGACCCGGCCGCGGCGTACGCGGTGATGCGGGCGCTGGCGGTCGCCGGGTACGAGGCGAACGGCGGCAGCCCGGCGACACTCCCGCACTGAACCCGGGGCCCGGGGCCCGCGGCCCGGGGCCCGGGGGCCCCGGGGGGGGGCCCCCGCCCCCCCCCCGGGGGGGGGGGGCCCCCC
>NZ_JASCIR010000027.1 GCF_029968095.1 Streptomyces solicavernae
GCCGCTTCCTTCAGCTTCGAACCGGCCGAAACCTTCACGCTGTAGCCGGCGGGGATGTCGATCGGCTCGCCGGTCTGCGGGTTGCGGGCGGTACGAGCGGCACGGTGGGTGCGCTCGAAGGTCAGGAAGCCGGGGATGGTGACCTTCTCATCGCCCTTGGCAACGATCTCGCCGACGGTCTCGGCGAACGCGGCCAGCACGGCGTCGGCGTCCTTGCGGGTCACCTCGGCGCGGTCGGCCAGCGCGGCCACCAGCTCACTGCGGTTCATGTTTGTACTCCCGTGTTCTTCTTGCCGTTGAGGCGTGCCACGCGGTCGAGCCGCATGTTCAGCACAGCGAAGCCGATGCTGCCAGGGTCCTTCGTGGGTCCCCGGACCCGGGTCCGTCAGTCGTCGAACCCTCCCGCCTAGAGACGCATCCTGCCCCTAAAAATGGCGGGAAAGCCAATCCGGCACCCTGGGGAGTCACACGAAAAGCGCCACTTCGTCCTAATGGTGACGAAGTTCGCGACGGTCCGTCCAACTCAAGGCCGCGGACGCCCCGGTTCACGCCCAGGATTTCAGGGCGCGCCGCCCGCAACCCTAGAGGGCGGGGCGACGGCGCAGGTTCCACGACGCGCCGCCCCGACCACCGTGGGAACCGTCACATCAGGCGGTGGAAGCGGCTCCGGCGGCGGCCTCGCCGGCCTTCGCGGCGTTGCGCACGGCCCCGGCGACGGCACCGGCGACCTTGTCGTTGAAGACGCTCGGGATGATGTAGTTCGGGTTCAGCTCGTCCTCGGTGACGACGTCCGCGAGGGCGGTGGCGGCGGCCAGCATCATCTCGGTGTTCACGGTGCGCGACTGGGCGTCGAGCAGTCCGCGGAAGACGCCCGGGAAGACCAGGACGTTGTTGATCTGGTTCGGGAAGTCGGAGCGGCCCGTGGCCACAACTCCCGCCGTCTGACGGGCGATTGCCGGGTCGACCTCCGGGTCCGGGTTCGCGAGCGCGAACACGATCGCGTCGTCCGCCATGGCCGCGACGTCGTCCCCGCCGAGGACGTTCGGGGCCGAGACGCCGATGAAGACGTCGGCGCCGACGACGGCCTGCTTGAGGGTGCCGGTGACGCCCTCGGGGTTGGTGTTGTCCGCGATCCAGCGCAGCGGGGAGTCGGCCGCCGCGTCCTTGAGGTCGTCGCGGCCGGCGTGCACGACGCCGTGGATGTCGGCCACCACGGCGTGCTTGACACCGGCGGCGAGCAGCAGCTTCAGGATCGCCGTACCGGCCGCGCCGGCGCCGGACATGACGACGCGGACATCGCCGACGCTCTTGCCGACCACGCGCAGCGCGTTGGTCAGGGCGGCGAGCACGACGATGGCGGTGCCGTGCTGGTCGTCGTGGAAGACCGGGATGTCGAGGGCCTCGCGCAGGCGGGCCTCGATCTCGAAGCAGCGGGGCGCGGAGATGTCCTCCAGGTTGATGCCCGCGAAGCCGGGGGCGATCGCCTTGACGTGCTCGACGATGGCGTCGGTGTCCTGGGTGTCCAGGCAGATCGGCCAGGCGTCGATGTCGGCGAAGCGCTTGAAGAGGGCCGCCTTGCCCTCCATGACCGGCATGGCCGCCATCGGGCCGATGTTGCCGAGGCCGAGCACGGCGGAGCCGTCCGTCACGACTGCAACGGTGTTGCGCTTGATGGTGAGGCGGCGCGCGTCCTCGGGGTTCTCGGCGATGGCCATGCACACGCGGGCCACGCCGGGCGTGTAGACCATGGAGAGGTCGTCGCGGTTGCGAATGGGGTGTTTCGACGCCATCTCGATCTTGCCGCCGAGGTGCATCAGGAACGTACGGTCGGAGACCCTGCCGAGCACGATGCCGTCGATGTTGCTCAGCTGCTCGACGATCTCGTCCGCGTGCGCGGTGGAGGTCGCGGCGATGGTGACGTCGATACGGAGCTTCTCGTGGCCGGAAGCCGTGACGTCGAGGCCGGTGACCGAGCCTCCGTGGGACTCGACGGCCGTGGTGAGCTGCGAGACGGCCGTACCGCTCGCAGGCACCTCAAGCCTGACCGTCATCGAGTAGGAGACGCTGGGCGCCGTTGCCATGCCGACTTCCTCTTTCACCTGTATGTCGCGTGCGTCATCCGATCGTCGCACCTACCGCTGGGTACGTGGTAGCCGCCCCGGATTGAGAACGTTGTGTTCACACGCTCGCCGGGGCGGGTTCGGACGCTCACCGAGTGGATTCGGAAAACATATTCCACCATACGAGAAGTGGCGGATCGTGGGAAGAGTTTCCTTGAACGCTGGAGGAACCTCCAGGGCTGACGACGAAGAGGCCCGCGCCACCATGGGTGACGCGGGCCTCTCGTACGGTGCGAAGACCGTGTCGTTCAAGTGACACCGACCCGCCATGCTCGCCTCGCGGCAAGTGGTCGCTCGTAGCGACGAAGGTTGGGCCCGGGGGCTTGGATCGGGCCGGTGCCACGTCCAAGGTAACAAAGGATTCCGGGTTGGCAATTCCCGTCCCGGGTGGCACTTTTCGGCAGCCGCGGTCAGTCCCGCAGCAGGTCCGGCACGCCCGCCGCGTCCGGCTCGTCGCGCCTGCCCGAGACGACCGTGAGCTGCTGGGTGGCGCGGGTCAGGGCGACGTACAGGACGCGCAGGCCCGCCGGGGACTCGTCGGCGATCTCCGCCGGGGAGACCACCACCGTCGCGTCGTACTCCAGGCCCTTGGCCTCCAGGCTGCCGAGGGCCACCACGCGGTCGCCGAGCTCCGCGAGCCAGCGGGCCGCCTCGGCGCGCCGGCGCATCGCGACCACCACGCCGATCGTCCCGTCGACCCGGTCGAGCAGCGCCGCGGCCTGCGCGCGGACCGCCGCGCCCAGATCGCCGTCGGGCCCGTCGGGTACGGCAACTGCGTCTCGTACGACCGCGAAGCGCGGCTCGACGCCCGTCGACCTGACCGCCTTCGGGGCGACCGAGCCGGGCATGGCGAGGGCCAGGACCTTCGCCGCGAGCTCCGCGATCTCCGACGGATTGCGGTAGTTGACGGTCAGTTCGAAGCGGCGCCGGGGCCGGGTGCCCAGGGCCTCGTCGCGCGCGGCGGCGGCCTCGTCCGGGTCCGACCAGGAGGACTGCGCCGGGTCGCCCACCACGGTCCAGGTGGCGTGCCGGCCGCGGCGGCCCACCATCCGCCACTGCATCGGGGTCAGGTCCTGCGCCTCGTCGACGATGACGTGCGCGTACTCGACCCGCTCCTGGGCGAGGCGCTCTGCGCGCTCGCGCTGGGTCTCCTCGCGCTGCGGCATCAGCTCCTCCAGGCCGGTGAGCTGGTCCAGCGGGTCAAGGTCGCGCTTCTTCTTCGGCCGTGCCGGGGTGCCGAGCATCGTCTGCAGCTCGTCCAGGAGGGCCACGTCGTGCACCGACAGGCCCTCGCGGCGCAGGGAGCGGGCCAGGCGGCGGGTCTCGCCCGGGTTGAGGACCCGGCGGGACCAGCGGCCGAGGCGCTTCTCGTCGGCCATCGCGGTGAGCACCTGGCGCGGGGTGAGCTCGGGCCACCAGGCGGCGAGGAACGCCAGGAAGGCGTCCTCGGTGGACACGTCCTCGTCGAAGGAGGACCGCAGCTCGGCCGCCAGCTCCGGGTCCGCATGCCGGTTCGCCGCACCGGACTTGGCCCACAGCGCGTCCAGGAGCAGCTTGCGGGCGCGCGGGCGCAGCAGGTTCACGGGGGCGGTGCCGCCGAGCACGGCCTGCCGGATGCGGGCCAGCTCGTCCGCCTCCAGCTCGATACGGCGGCCGAAGGCGACGACCCGGAGCAGGGTGGGCGCGTCCGGGTGCTCCAGCACGCCGCGGGCCGCCTTGCGCAGCACCTTCAGCATCCGCGACGACCCCTTGACGCGGGCCACCGGCGGCTCGTCGTACACCGTCGCCTCCGCCCCGTCCGGCTGGTCGTAGAGGGAGCCGACCGCGCGGATCGCGACCTGCCCCTCCTCGCCGAGCGAGGGAAGGACGCCCTCGGTGTACGCGACGAGCAGCGGGGTCGGGGAGACGATCAGGATGCCGCCCGCGTACCGCCGCCGGTCCTGGTAGAGCAGGTACGCGGCGCGGTGCAGGGCGACGGCGGTCTTGCCGGTGCCGGGGCCGCCCTCCACGTATGTCACGGAGGCGGCGGGGGCGCGGATGACCAGGTCCTGCTCGGCCTGGATGGACGCCACGATGTCCCGCATGGAGTGCGAGCGGGCCTGGCCGAGCGCCGCCATCAGGGCGCCGTCGCCGAGGGCCGGGAGTTCGGCGCCGTCCAGGTACGCGGTCAGCTCGGGGCGCATCAGGTCGTCCTCGACGCCGAGCACCTTGCGGCCCTTGGACCGGATGACGCGGCGGCGCACCACCCGGCCCGGGTCGACCGGCGTGGAGCGGTAGAACGGCGCGGCGGCCGGGGCGCGCCAGTCGATGACGAGCGGCGAGTAGTCCGCGTCGAGGACGCCGATGCGGCCGATGTGCAGGGTCTCGGCGATGTCGGCCGTGCGGTCCGGCCGGACCGCGTCGTCCGCGGGCTCGACCGAGGTGTACGCGCCGTCCGGGCCCTTCTTGCCGTCCTTGCCGAGCAGCAGGTCGATGCGGCCGAAGAGGAAGTCCTCGAACTCGTTGTTGAGGCGGTTGAGGTGCACGCCCGCGCGGAACACCTGCGCGTCCCGCTCGGCGAGCGCGCCCGGCGTGCCGACCTGGCCGCGCTTGGCGGCGTCGTGCATGAGGAACTCGGCCTCGTGGATCTTCTCTTCGAGGCGGCGGTAGACCCGGTCGAGGTGTGCCTGTTCGGCACCGATCTCCCGGCCCCGTGTGCCTGACGGCATGACTTCGTTGGCGTCGGCCACCGAGTTCCCCTTCTGCTGTGCTGGGCAGCCGTCAACCGTACGCGAAGTTACGCGTCGACCTCCACAAGACGTCGGCCGTCGAACGTGCGGACCTCGAACCGGTCGATGTCGGACCGCTCCATCGCCGCGCCGCCGTGCACGTACAGCGGGGTGCGGGCCCGGGGGTGCGGGCTGTCCTCGATCCCGTAGCCCCGCTCCGGCACCGACCAGGACGTGACCGTCTCCTCCTCGCCGTTGCGGCCGACGGCGACGAGGCGGCACTTCAGGGGGCCCTTGACGTTCTTCAGCTCCAGGACGGTGTGCGTGCCCCAGGGTTTGGCCTCGGTGCCGACGGTCGCGGTGACGTCGCTCGCAGGGTCGGTCGCCGCGACCTTGTCGGCGATGTGATGGAAGAACGCGTCCTGCGCGGGGCTCGTCGGATGGGCCTCGGGCGTACGCGTACCCGGGTGGTCCTCGCCGGTCGCGGCGAGGGCGGCGAGCGGGGCGGCGACGATCAGGGCGGCCGCGGCGGCGAGCAGCAGGCGGCTGCGTCTGCGGCGGCCGGTGCGCTCGCGGGCGGTCTCGGCGAGCAGGCCGTCGAGGAGGCGTCGGCCGGGCTGCCGGGGTGGTGCGGGCACGCCGTCCGCTGCGAGCGCGGCGAGCATCGGCTCCACGCCGGCCAGCTCGCCCAACTCCCGTACGCAGTAGGCGCATTGGGCGAGATGCGCCTCGAACGCCGCGGTCTCCCGCTCATCCAGGAGGCCGAGGGCGTACGCCCCCACCGGCTCGTGCACGGACTCCCCCGCCGGGAACCCCTGCGGTCCCGGCCCCCCGTACGCGTTCACGACGTCACCCCCCGCTCCGCAAGTGCCAGTTTCATCGAGCGCAGCGCGTAGAACACCCGCGAGCGGACCGTGCCGGGCGGTATGCCGAGCGTCTGCGCGGCCTCGTTGACCGTACGGCCCTTGAAGTACGTCTCCACGAGGACCTCGCGGTGCGCGGGCGTCAGGTCGTCCAGGGCGTCCGAGAGCGTCATGAGCCACAGCGCCTTGTCGATCTCGTCCTCCGCGGGCATGACATCGAGGGGCGACGGGTCGACCTCCTGCGGCCGGGCCTGCCGGCTGCGGTGGCCGTCGATGACGATACGCCGGGCCACGGTCACCAGCCAGGGCCGTACGGAGCCGGAGGCGTGGTGCAGGCGGCCCGCGTTCTTCCAGGCCCGGATGAGGGTCTCCTGCACGACGTCCTCGGCGCGCTGCCGGTCGCCGGCGACCAGGCGCAGCACGTACGAAAGGAGCGGGCCCGCGTGCTCCCGGTAGAGCGCGCGCATCAACTCCTCGTCGACGCCCGGGGGTCCGGGCGCGCGGTGGCGGGCCCGCGGGCGACGGTCGGCTGCCACGACGGAATCCTTGCGCACGCGCACCTCCGCTGTCCCGGTGTTCGCCGGGGTACCGGTTCGCCGGTTTGCTCAGTACGTACGTGCGCGGGGGGCGCGGCGTTCAATGGGTTCTGCGGCGGTGCCGGGCGACGCGGACCCGGTTGCCGCAGACCTCGCTGGAGCACCAGCGGCGGCGCCGGCCGCGCGAGGTGTCGAGGTAGAGCAGCGGGCAGTCCTCGCCCTCGCACTGCCGGACGCGGGAGCGGGCCGCCGGGTCGGTGAGCAGGTCGACGGCGTCCCGCGCGACGGCCGCGAGCAGGGCCTCTCCGGCCGGGGCGGGGCGCAGGGTGCGGAGGAGGTCGCCGGTGGGGGTTCGCACGGCGTGCGGGGCGGGTGGGGCGGGGGCGGCGCGGGCGTTGAGGCGGTCGAGGGCGGCCGTCCCGGCGTCGAGGGCGACCGTCCCGGAGGGGTCCTGGGTGAACAACTCCCTTATGTCTGCGCGGAGTTGGCGGAAGGCGGTGACGCAGTCCGGGCCGAGGGCGGTGAGCGGGGTGCCGGGCGGGACGAGTCCTGCGCAGAGGATCCAGGCGCGGAGGGTGTCGGGGCCGTTGAGGTGTTCGGTGGGGTGGGCGGTCGCGAGGAGGTCGAGGCAGGTCCTGCCGCACGAGGCCGCTGCTGCCGGCATGCGCGTGTCACCGCCTTGGGGTACGGGTACGGGGCGCTCCCCTATTTTTCCCCTGCCCGCCCCTTTCCCGAAAGCCTGCGGCGCCTCGGGGACTCCGCCCCGGGGGTCCGGGGGCTCCGCCCCTGCACCCCCGCTCCCCCTACACGTCCGCGTACTCGGACTCCGCGGAAGGGTCCAGCGCCAACCGATACCCGCGCTTGACCACCGTCTGAATCAGCTTCGGCACCCCCAGCGCCGCCCGCAGGCGAGCCATCGCCGTCTCGACCGCGTGCTCGTCCCGCCCCGACCCCGGCAGCGCACGCAGCAGCTCCGCACGGCCCACCACCCAGCCGGGCCGCTCGGCCAGCGCCCGCAGCAGGGCCATCCCGGCCGGCGGCACCGCACGCAGCTCGCCGTCGACGAGAACGGCGTGGCCGCGGATCTCCACACGGTGCCCAGCGAGGTGCAACGTACGGGCGCGGGCCGGGAGTTCGACGCAGAGCTGCTGCACCATCGGCCCGAGCCGGAAGCGGGCCGGCTGGACCGGGTCGAGGCCGTGCGCCTCCAGGGGAACGGCGGTGACCGGGCCGACGCAGACCGGCAGCACGTCGTGGCGCAGCGCGGCCAGGAGCGGGTCCAGCCGGCCGAGTTCGCGGGCCCGGTCGAGCAGGGACACGACGGCCGGTGCGCTGGTGAAGGTCAGGGCGTCCACGCCGCGCGTGAGGCTCGCCTCGATCAGCCGGTCCACCGGGCCCAGGTCCTCCGGCGGCATCCAGCGGTAGACGGGCACCCCGACGACCTCCGCGCCGCCCGCCCGCAGCGACTCGACGAACCCGGGGAGCGGTTCGCCGTGCAGCTGCAGGGCGATACGGCGGCCCTCGACGCCCTCGCCGAGCAGCCGGTCGAGCACCTCGGCCATCGACTCGGAGCCGGGCGACCACTCCTCGGTGAGCCCGGCCGCGCGGATCGCGCCCTTCACCTTGGGCCCGCGGGCGAGGAGCCGGAGCCCGCGGAGCCGGTCGAGAAGCGCCTCGCCCAGGCCCCAGCCCTCGGCGGCCTCGATCCAGCCGCGGAAGCCGATGGCGGTGGTGGCGACCACCACGTCGGGCGCGGTCGCGATGATCTGCCGGGTGGCGTCGAGGAGTTCGCTGTCGTCGGCGAGCGGCACGATCCGCAGCGCGGGCGCGTGCAGGACGGCCGCGCCGCGCCGGGTGAGCAGCGCGCCGAGCTCGTCGGCCCGCCGTGCGGCGGTCACACCGACGGTGAAGCCGGCCAGCGGGCCGTGTTTTGCTTGGTCATTGGGGTGCATGAGGTTCTCGTTCACTGAGGAGCACTGAGGAGCCTTGAGCTCTCGCAGCATGTCAACGGGGAGTGACGGGCTCGGATCGCTCCGATGTCGTACGTGTTACATGTCGTACGAGGCGCCTCGCCCCTGCCGTACGGGGCGCCCCGCTCCGTAACCGTACGACCTCCCGGCCGGCAACCCGCCGCCGCGCGGTCAGACCTGCGCGAAGCTGCGCCGCGGGGCGGGCTCGGCGTCGGCCGGGCCCGTGGGGCGCGGGGTGACGCGCCGCAGGTATACCGCCCAGGTGACGGCGAAACAGGCGGCGTAGCAGACCAGGAACGCCACGAACGCGGCGGTGCCCGAGCCCACGGCCTGGAAGGACTGCCGGAAGGCCATGTTGATGCCGAGCCCGCCGAGCGCGCCGACCGCGCCGATCAGGCCCATCGCCGCGCCGGACAGCCTGCGCCCGTAGGCCGCCGCCTCCTCCCCTCCGAGTCCCTGGGCGAGCGCCTTCGCCTGGAAGATGCCGGGGATCATCTTGTACGTGGAGCCGTTGCCGAGCCCGGTCAGGACGAACAGGGCGATGAACGCCGCGGTGAACAGGGTCAGCGACTCCCGTACGGACGCCACGAGGATCACGGCGGTCGCCGCGCCCATGGCGACGAAGTTCCCGAGGGTGATCCGGGCCCCGCCGAAGCGGTCGGCGAGCGCGCCGCCGACGGGCCGGATCAGGGAGCCGAGCAGCGGCCCGATGAACGTGATCGACGCGGCCTGCAGCGGGGTGCGCCCGAACTGGGTCTGCAGGACGAGGCCGAACGCGAAGCTGTAGCCGATGAACGAGCCGAAGCTGCCGAGGTACAGGAACGCCATGATCCAGGTGTGCGGGTCCCGTACGGCCTCCTTGACGGCGCCGGTGTCGCCCCGTACCGGCGCGAGGTTGTCCATGAAGAGGAACGCGCAGACCGCGGAGAGCACGACGAGCGGGAGGTAGATGCCGAGCAGCAGGCGCGGGCCGCCCGCCGCGCCGATCACCGCGAGGCCGATGAGCTGGACCACGGGCACGCCGATGTTGCCGCCGCCCGCGTTCAGGCCGAGCGCCCAGCCCTTCCTGCGGAGCGGGAAGAAGCCGTTGATGTTCGTCATGGACGAGGCGAAGTTGCCGCCGCCGACGCCGGTGAGCAGGGCGCACAGCAGGAACGTGGTGTACGAGGTGCCGGGTTCCATCACCCAGAACGCCGCGCCCGTGGGCAGCAGCAGCAGCGAGGCCGCGACGACCGTCCAGTTGCGGCCGCCGAAGCGGGCCACGGCGAAGGTGTACGGGACCCGCACCACGGCCCCGACCAGCGTCGCCATCGACACGAGGAAGAACTTGCCGGCCGCGTCGATGCCGTACTCCGGGCCCATGAACAGCACGAGCACGGACCACAGCGTCCAGACGGAGAAGCCGATGTGCTCGGAGAGGACCGAGAAGGCGAGGTTGCGGCGGGCGATGTGCCAGCCGGTCTGCTTCCAGAAGCCCTCGTCCTCCGGGTCCCACTGCTCGATCCAGCGGCCCCCCTTGCGCGAGGGTGCGGTGGTGGTCGGGGCTGTCATCACGCCTCCACGGATGCGTCGGTACGTGCCGGCGACGCTAGGGAGGGTGCATTTCAGGCCGGTGCCCTCAGGTGACCTTCGCGCAACCTTGCTCTCACCCGCCGGTCAGCCAAAGTGTGAGCGGCCCGTCATCAATCGGTTCCGGCTCGTCATGACCTGCTCGTCCTGACCGGCTCGTCCTGACCTGCCCGCCGTCACCTGCCCGCCATCACCTGCTCGTCCATGGCCGGAATCCACGCATCCTCCGGGCGCCGCAGCCAGCCCCGCTGCGCCGCGGCCCGTGCGCAGGCGGACCTGAGCGCGTCCAGGGCGGGGTGCCGCAGGCCCCTGCGCCACACCAGGGAGACCGGCGACAGCGGCACCGGCGCGACCAGCGGCCGCAGCACACAGCCCGGCATCGCCGGGAAGTCGACCACCGCGAGCACCGGCGTACGGGTCTTGGCCATGATCCGCCGGAACTCCTCGGCACCCACCGCGAGCGGCGCGGGCGCGGCGACCTCGATGCCGCGCCCGGCGAACAGGCGGCGGGCCAGGTCCGTCCACTCCGGCGTCCGCGGGTTCCCGGCGCCCGCGTACACCGCCTCGCCCGCGAGCGCGTCGAGCGGCACCTCGGCCAGGCCCGCCAGCGGGTGCTCCTCGGGCAGCACCACGGCCATCGGCTCGTACCGTACGGGGAGTTGGGCGAGCCCGGCGCGCAGGGCGGCGTCGAGGCCCGCGTACCGGCCGAAGGAGGCGTCCAGGCGGCCCGCGACGATCTCGGCGGCGGCGCCGGTCAGGCCGCTCTCGTAGCGGGCCATCAGCTCGCAGTCCGGGGCGAGTTCACGGGCCTCGGCGAGCAGCCGCTCGAAGACCAGACCGGGGCTGTTCACGTCGACGAGCAGCGGCCGCCGGGTCCCGGTCGCGGCGGCGAGCAGCGCGTCCTGGGCCGCGAGCACCCGCCGCGCGTACGGGACGAGCCGCTCCGCGTCCGGGGTCGGCGCCACCTGCCGGGTGGTCCGTACGAACAGCTCCACCCCCAACTCCCGTTCAAGGCGGCGGACATCACGGCTGAGCGCCTGCTGGGCGATGTGCAGCCGGGCGGCGGCGCGGGTGAAGTGCAGCTCCTCGGCGACGGCCAGAAAGCAGCGCAGCAGCCGGGGTTCTATGTCTCGGGGCACCGCCGCAATCTACCGCCGCGGCGATCCACAACCACCGCGCGTGAATCGGGCTCCTACAGGTGTTGGACGCGGAACCGTCACCGCGCGGAGTCTGGCCGCATGCCCCTTCCCTACGCCCGGCTCTTCGAGCCTCCCGGCACCCGCGCGTTCACTCTCGGCAACCTCGTCGCCCGGCTCCCCATGGGGATGTTCGGCGTCAGCGCCATCATGATGATCGCCGAGCGGTACGGGAGTTACGCCCTCGCCGGGGCGGTCACCGCGACCGGGCTCGCCGCGACCGCCGTGGTCGCCCCGTACACCGCGCGGCTCGTGGACCGGCACGGCCAGGCCCGCACCGCCGTGCCCGCCACTGCTCTCGCCGTCCTCGGCTCGCTGCTGCTCGCCCTGTGCGTGCGCCTGGAGGCGCCCGCCTGGACGCTGTTCGCCGCGTACGCCCTGACCGCCGCCACGCCCAACACCGGCGGCATGTCGCGCGCCCGCTGGCAGCACCTGTACGCGGGCGACCCGGCCCGGCTGCACGCCGCCAACTCCTTCGAACAGGCCGCGGACGAGCTGTGCTTCATGCTCGGTCCGGTCGTCGCCGCGCTCCTGTGCACCGGCCTCTTCCCGGAGGCGGGAACCGTCACGGGCGCACTGCTTCTGCTCGCCGGGATCCTGCTCTTCACCGCCCAGCGCGCCACGGAACCGCCGCCCCACAGCGGGCCGACCAAAACCGCCTCCCCTCTGCGCGCCCCCGGAATGCTCCCTCTGGTGACGGTTTTCCTCGCCACAGGTGCGGTTTTCGGCTCCATGGAGGTGGTGACGGTCGCGTACGCCGACGGGCTGGGGCAGGCGTCCGCGGCGGGCCCGGTCCTCGCCCTGCAGGCGGCCGGTTCGTGCGCGGCGGGACTGCTGTACGGCGCCCGCGCCCCGGGCGGCCCTGCCGAGCGGCGCTTCCTGTGCTGCCTGGCCGGGATGACGGCCCTGCTCGTCCTGCCGCTGCTCGCCGCGGGGACCGGTTCGCTGCCGCTGCTCGCCGGGGCGCTGCTCGTGGCCGGCATCGCGACGGCGCCGACCATGGTCACCGGCATGGGCCTGGTGCAGGCCCGCACCCCCGAGGGCCGCCTCAACGAGGGCATGACCCTCGCCGTGACCGGCCTGCTCGGCGGCATCGCCTGCGGCAGCGCGCTCGGCGGCCAGGCCGTCGAGCACCTGGGCGCGCGGGCGGGCTATCTGGTGCCGGTCACCGCGGCCGCGCTGGCCCTCGCGCTGTTCAGCACGGTGTCGGTCTGCGCCAGGAGCATCCGAGCCCGCCGTCCTCGACAGACGCCGCCCGCTGCGCCCCCAACGGCTCCGGCGGCGTCGGAACGGTCTCCTTAGACCGTGCCCTGTGTGGTGATCGGTCGCTGGGCTGTTCATGGGGCGGGGGACTTGGAGCTGAGGAGATTCTCCAGGAAGCGGATCCCGCTGGTCGTGTACTCGGCGGTCTTGCGCGACTTCTTCCTCGACTTGAAGCACGGGTACTTGGCCCACTTGCCGAAGACGCGAGCGCTCTCTGCCCGCGCCCGCAAGACAGCGAAGGCAGCCGCTCGAATATCTGGCTGGTTCAAGTCCCCCTGCGAATAGGGGACCTTGACCGCTTCCGCTGTCCGAGGAATCGTCATGCAAGGCGGTGCAATCGGCTCCACACCGGAGGCAGGCATGGCATTACGGTTCATCGGGATTGATCCCGACACGGGTCAGCAGGGTTCTCCCACAGTGTGGGTCGACGAGGAAAACGCGGAGCTGGTGTTCCAGGGCTGGAGGCCCAGCGCAGAACTGGAAGCCGAATGCGCAGCCACGGAGGTTCCCGGGCACGCCGTCGGGATACCGGACCACGAGGCCGTCATACGGATGCCCGCCCGCATGACACACCTGATCAGGGAGGCGTGCGATGACATCGAGCGACGCACCCAGCTTTGAAGACCTGCTCGCGGCTACCCAGCACTCCGCATGTCATCTGGAGATGCGCGATGCCTACGGCGTCGGCGACGAAAGGGAGGACTTCGAGCACTGGCGTCGCACCGGCGACCGGGATACCGATCCCACCTCGGCGTACTGGACCCCATGGGTTGAGCTGATCGGCCGCACATCGGGCCGGGGCGTGACGGTCCGTCGGGCGCGCATCGTGTCCGAGCCGGTGACCGAGTACATCAAGTACGAGCATGCGGGTGCCTCAGTGAACGTGCACGCCGGGGAAGACGTGCGATGGCTGCCCCGACGTCATGCCTCAGACATCGCGTTGCCAGGCAACGACTTCTGGCTCTTCGACCGCACTGCGGTTCTGTTCAACCACTTTGCGGGCGACGGGAACTGGTCTGAGCCGAAGTGGGAAGTGCGCACCGAGCCGGCCGTCATCGAGTTGGCTGCACGGGCCTTCGAAACGGTGTGGGAGCGCGGCATCCCCCACGAGAAGTACGTCGTCTGACCAACACGACTGAAGACCTGGTACATGACTGCCTCCCCCTCGTCAGCCGCCCAGGCTGCCCGTGAACGCCTCGCTGTCAGGCTGCGGGACCTACGCCGTGAAGCTGGACTGACTGGCGAGGAGTTGGCCCGTCAGTGCGGTTGGAGCCCGTCGAAGCGATCCCGGATCGAGAACGCCAGGACTCCTCCCTCGGACGCGGACGTGCAGACCTGGTGCGCAGCGTGCGGCGCCGAAGAATTGGCGGCCGATCTTGTGGCCGCCAACCGGCAGGCCGATCAGATGTACGTGCACTGGAAGAAGCTGCACCGGCACGGCATGCGCCGCGCTCAGGACGAGGTGCTGCCGCTGTATGCGGGCACGCGGCACTTCCGGATCTACTGCTCCAATGTCGTTCCCGGCGTCCTCCAGACCGAGGCATACGCGACCGCGCTGCTGTCGACGATCGCACGTTTCCAAGGCACGCCGGACGATGCACCCGACGCTGCCCTCTCCCGGACAGAGCGATCTCAGACGCTGCACGAGGGTGGGCACACCTTCGCGTTTCTGCTGGAAGAGACGGTCCTGCGGTACCGCATCGGAGATGCCGAGACCATGTCCGGGCAACTCGGCAACCTCCTGGCGGTCATGGCCCTGCCGAACGTCAGCCTCGGCATCATCCCGTTCACTGCTCCGCGTCAGATCTGGCCACTCGAAGCGTTCTATCTCTTCGACGACCGACAGGTAAGCGCAGAACTTCTGACCGCCGCCGTGAACGTCACCGCGCCGAGCGAGACGGAGGTGTACGCGAAGGCCTTCGCAGGACTCGCCGAAATCGCCGTGTATGGGAGCAGGGCACGGAACTTGATCACGGACGCCATTGCCGCACACGGGTAACTCGCGTGCAATCTGATGCAAGGAAGTGGAGCACCAAATGCCGCCGCTTCTAGCGTCGTTGGCATGGCAATCAGCATCAGCGCATACGTGATCCACGCGGACGGTCACCGCACCGGAGCGCGCACCTTACACGCGGGCGAGGGCGGCCCTCCACTGTCGTCGAGCGCGATGCCGATGTGCCGGTGCCACCGCTGCAAGCCCAAGGCTCCAGCGTCCCCCACCGAAAGAAGGGACCGCACGACGTGAGCACAGTCCTTGAACCCCGCACCGTGTCTACGGGCACCCGTGACCCACGAGAACTCCTCAACGCGGTACAGCCACAGGTGAAGCACCTGACGATCAACGTCTTCGACAGCGGCATGACCCTCTGGGACCGGGAAATCGCCCTGCTGTTGCGCGACAACGAGATGGTCCGCGACATGGCCGAGCGCATCCTCGGGAACGCCGTGATGTACATGCTCACCTCGATCGAGCGCCCTGACTGGCACCTCGGCGTCGGCAAGCTCGTCGACAAGGGCGTTCACCAGATCTACTTGGACACCCCGGTCCTGTTCGCGTTCTTCGCCACCTACAACAGCGGCGAGTTCAAGCACCACGCACCTTTCATCCAGCGCCGCCGCGACGGCATCGTCTTACGCACCGCAGACATGCTGCGCGCCAACGGGTTCGAGCCCGACGGGGAGCTGTGGGCCGTGGACGGCGCGGAGTGCTCTCCGTGCGACAACATGGTCCCCGACTCCCACTGACCCCTTGACCGACCCGCGGTGGGACCAAATTTCTCGCCGGCCACCAGGACCAACGTCCCACCGCGGCCGGGTGGCCGGCCCAACCGCCATACAGAGGAATCCAGTTGTCCGCACGCCACGACATCAACGCCGAACGCGAACTCTGGGACACCTACGCCGAGAGCGCCTTCAAGCCGGACGCCGAGCCGGTCTTCTGCTGGACCCAGTACTCAGGGCACGGGCCCGGCCCGGAACTCCTCGGCGCACCGGCCACCGTCCTGGAAATCGGCTGTGGCACGGGCCGGGCCCTGGCCTACCTCACGGGTCGGGGCATCAAGGCCACAGGGGTAGACCTGTCCCCGGTCATGGTGAGTAAGACCCGGGAGCACTGGAAGGCAACCGGGGCGCGGTTCGAATGCGCCGAAGTCCTCGACTACCTCGCCGACACGACCGACACCTTCGACGCGGTGTACTCCATCTTCGGCGCCGCCTGGTTCACAGCCCCAGCCCGTTTGTTCCCGCTCGTCGCTGAACGGTTGACTCCCGGCGGGGCGTTCGTCTTCTCGCAGCCGCCGGCCATTCCCGGCGCCTACGGCCCGCAGGGCATGTACAAGGGCGGCTTCGCCGGACCGGCCATGTTCACCTACCGCTACAGCTACACGCCCCGGAAGTGGAAGAGACTGCTTCGTGGCGCCGGATTCGCGGACGCCGACGTACAGGTCCTCGACGCGCCCCGGACAGGGCACATCGGCACCCTGATCGGGCGGGCCACCACCTGACAGGCCACGAGCCCCGCCGCACCAAGCGACGGGGCCCCAGCGTGCCCCCAAGACATGCAAAAAGCCCCTGACCTAGCGACAAAAGAGCAGGTCAGGGGCCACATGAGGTGGTGGAGATGGCGGGAATCGAACCCGCGTCCAACGGTGCGGAATCAGGGCTTCTCCGTGTGCAGTTCGCTGCGATTTTCTCGGCCCCGGAGATCACGCGAACAAGTCTCCGACGGGCCCAGCCACTGTTTGATTTCCCGCTGCACCCCGTGACCGGGTGTAACGGTTTAGTTCCCTTGATTATGCCAGGATCCGGGTCGGGAACGTCCCCGGGCTGACACCCATTAAGGGTCCTTCACTCACCGCCTATCAGGCAGCGAGGGCGAAGGACTGGGAATCGCGCTTGGTGTTGGCGATTATTGGTTGCGACATATGGTTAACGAGATCATTGCCGCTTCCTCGACACGCTTCCCCTGCTTCGACATCCGCTGTCGAAACCGATCATCCCCATGTTGATTTTTCAAGATGGCCCCCGAGGGGACCGCAGCCCCGTCACCTGCGGAGCGTGCTCCATCGTACAGACAGAACGCACGACGGTGCCAGCTAATTCCCGGCTCACCCCCTGCGGCAACCCTGCGGCACCCTCAGGCGCGCTGCCGTCGCCGGACCGCCGACATCGCCCGGTCCGCCTCGCGGCGGTCCTGCTTCTCGCGCAGCGTCTGCCGCTTGTCGTACTCCTTCTTGCCCTTGGCCAGGGCGATCTCGACCTTCGCCCGGCCGCCCTTGAAGTACAGGGCGAGCGGCACGATCGTGTGGCCGGTCTCCTGCGACTTGGACTCCAGCTTGTCGATCTCCACCCGGTGCAGCAGCAGCTTGCGCTTGCGGCGGGCGGCGTGGTTGGTCCAGGTGCCCTGCGCGTACTCGGGCACGTGCACGTTGTGCAGCCAGGCCTCGTGGCCGTCGATCTGCACGAAGCCGTCCGCCAGCGAGGCCCGGCCCTGGCGCAGCGACTTGACCTCGGTGCCGGTCAGGACGACGCCGCACTCGTAGGTGTCGATGATGAGGTAGTCGTGCCGGGCCTTCTTGTTCTGGGCGATGATCTTCCGCCCGTCACCCTTGTCCTTGTCTTTTTTCTTCGCAGCCATAGTGCCGCCATTTTCGCACTACGAGGGGGTGCCGAGGCCACTCAATACGGTGCGGGCCCGCTCGGCCACGCCCTCGTCCACGACCAGGTCGGGCGTGATCCCGCGGCCGTCGACGGTGCGGCCGGACGGCGTGCGGTAGTGGCCGACGGTGAGCTCGGCGACGGAGCCGTCGGGGAGCCGGCTCGGCATCTGCACCGAGCCCTTGCCGAAGGTCCGGGTGCCCAGGACGACCGCGCGGCCGCGGTCCTGGAGGGCCCCGGCGAGGAGTTCGGCCGCGCTCATCGTGCCGCCGTCGACGAGCGCGACCAACGGTCTGCCCGTGTCGCCGCCCCCGCGCGCGTGCAGGGCGCGCTGCTCACCGCGTACGTCGTACGTCGCGACCAGGCCGCCGTCGAGGAACGCGGACGCGGCGGTGACGGCCTCGGCGACCAGGCCGCCGGAGTTGCCGCGCAGGTCGAGCACGATGCCGGCGCCCTGCGGGGCGGTGCGGACCGCTTCGCGGACGCCTTCGCCGGTGCCCTTGGTGAACGCGGACACCTTGATCCACAGGGTGCCGTCGGCCCGCTGCTCGACGGTGACGGTGGGGGTCCTCAGGCGGGCCCGGCGCAGGCTCTCGGTCCAGGTGTGCGAGCCGCGCTGCAGGCGGAGCTCGACCTCGGTGCCCGCCTCGTCGCGGGTGCCGCGCAGCCGGTCGACGACCTCGCTGACCGGGCGGCCCGCTGTCGGCCGTCCGTCGATGGCGTGGAGCCGGTCGCCGGTGCGGATGCCGGCGCGCTCGGCGGGGCCGCCGCGCTGCACCCGGTCGACCTCGATGCGGCCGTTGCCGGTCCGGCGGACCCACAGGCCGACGCCGGTGTAGGCGCCGGCCAGCTCGTCGGCGAACGCGCGGTACTCGGCCGGGTCGTACACCGTGGCCCAGCGGTCGCCGCTGCGGCTGACCTCCGCCTCGGCGGCCGCGGCGGGCGACTTGCCGTCGGCCATGGCCTCGGCGGCGGCGTCCACGACGCGTTCGCTGTTGGAGGCGGGGGCGGCCGAACGGGCCGACAGGTCCGCCTCGTTGCGACCGGGGACACCGAAGGAGCCGGTCGCGGCACCCGTGGCGAGGACGCCCGCGAAGACCAAGGTCAGGGCCGCCCCGCGGCGGACGCTGCGGGACCGGGAGCACTTATCGAGGCCCGACATGTCGGTGAGTCTAGGACAACGCGGGGCGCCGCACGGCCGGTTGACCGTACGACGCCCTGGAAGGTGTGTCACACCTTGAGGTACTTGCGCAGCGCGAAAAATGCCGCAAGGGCGGGCATCAGCAGACCGATACCGAGGACCAGCGGCAGCTTCGCGATGAGCTGGTCCCAGCCGACGAACTGGATCAACTGCAGCTTGTCCGCGAGCGCGAGGCCGTGGTCGATGAGGAAGTAGCGGCCCACGACCAGCATCACGCAGGCGACACCGGCACCGAGCAGACCGGCGAAGGCGGCCTCCATGATGAACGGCATCTGGATGTAGAAGCTGGACGCGCCGACGAGCCGCATGATCCCCGTCTCACGTCTGCGGCTGAACGCCGATACGCGCACGGTGTTGACGATCAGCATCATCGCGACGATCAGCATCAGGCCCATCACCGCGAGCGCCGCGTAGTTCATGCCGTTGAGCAGCTCGAAGAGGTTGTCGACGGTCTTGCGCTGGTCCTCCACCGCCTGGACGCCGTCGCGCCCGTCGAAGGCCGACTTGATGACCTGGTACTTCTCCGGGTCCTTGAGCTTGATCCGGAAGGATTCCTGCATCTGGTCCGGCGTAAGGGAGTTGACCAGCGGGGAGTCGCCGAACTGCTCCTTGTAGTGCTTGTACGCCTCGTCGCTGGACTCGTGGATGACGTTCTCGACGGCCGGCATGTCGTCCAGGTCGGCCTTGATGGCGTCCTTCTGGTCCTGCGTGACCTCGCCCTTGGTGCACTTGGGGTCGGCCTCCGCGTCTCCCTTGTTGCAGAAGAAGATCGCGACGTTGACCTTGTCGTACCAGTAACCCTTCATCGTCTCGACCTGGTCGCGCATGAGCAGCGAGCCGCCGAAGAGCGCCAGGGAGAGGGCGACGGAGACGATGACCGCGAAGGTCATCGTGAGATTGCGGCGGAGACCGACGCCGATCTCCGACAGGACGAATTGGGCGCGCATGGCGTCCTTTCAGTGCTTCTCGTAGCTGCCCGGTACTGCGGGGGCGGTACTGCCGGGGCTCGTGCTCATGCTCGTACTCAGTGCTGGTAGCCGTAGACGCCGCGCGACTGGTCGCGGACGAGGCGGCCCTTCTCCAGCTCGATGACGCGCTTGCGCATCTGGTCCACGATCTGCTGGTCGTGGGTGGCCATCACGACGGTGGTGCCGGTCCGGTTGATGCGGTCGAGCAGCTTCATGATGCCGACGGACGTCTGCGGGTCCAGGTTTCCGGTGGGCTCGTCGGCGATCAGCAGCATCGGGCGGTTCACGAAGGCGCGGGCGATGGCCACGCGCTGCTGCTCACCGCCGGAGAGCTCGCCGGGCATCCGGTCCTCCTTGCCGCCGAGTCCGACCAGGTCGAGCACCTCGGGGACGGTCTTGCGGATGGTGCCGCGCGGCTTGCCGATGACTTCGAGCGCGAACGCGACGTTCTCGCCGACGGTCTTGTTGGGAAGGAGGCGGAAGTCCTGGAAGACGGTGCCCAGCTGACGCCGCATGTGCGGCACCTTCCAGTTGGACAGGCGCGCCAGGTCCTTGCCGAGGACGTGCACCTGGCCGTGGCTGGCGCGCTCCTCGCGAAGGAGCAGCCGCAGGAAGGTGGACTTTCCGGAGCCGGAGGACCCCACGAGGAAGACGAACTCGCCCTTCTCGATCTCCAGAGAGACGTCGCGCAGCGCGGGACGGGTCTGCTTCGGGTAGGTCTTGGACACGTTGTCGAATCGGATCACGGATGCGCCTCGTACGTCTGGGGGGCGTCGGGGGTAGGTGAGCGTGACCCTACGCGAAGCGGCGCGCGCGGCGCAGTCGGCGTCCTGGGTTGCGCGTTTTATCACGGATCCGTCCGGCGTGCGGCCTGGCACACTTCGGGCTGAACCAGATGAGTTCCGACGGCCCGCGCCGAAATCCGGGGAAGCTGGCACAGTGGTAAGGGGAACGGTTGCGTGTCCGCGAGCGTTGTGCGGAGGCAGAGAGGAGGCGGCATGACCTTTGACAGGTTGGTCTGCGCGAACTGCGCGGCGCCGGTGAGCGAAGGGCGCTGCCCCGTATGCAGGGCGAACCGCCAGCGGATGCAGCAGGAGGGGCCCCTGGCCGGGCTGAACCTGAACCCCGCGGCCCTGATCGCGCTGCTGCTCGTACTGATCGGCGCCGTGGCGTTCCTGGCCCACCAGGCCTGAGCCGCCACCCCACGCGTACGGAAGCACGACGCGTACGAACATGATGACGAGGCGCGCACGAACACGACGAGGCGCGCACGAGCGAACACGGTGAGGCGCGCACGAACACGGCGAAAGGGCCCGGAGCTGGATGCTCCGGGCCCTTTCGGCTACTGCTGTCGCTCGGCTACCGCCGGTGATCAGGCAGCGGCGCCGCGGCCACCCACGAGGCGGGGCAGCATACGGAAGCCGACGCCGCCCGCGATCATCGTGGCGGCACCGACCAGCAGGAACGTGGTCTCGGCGGCGCCCGTCTCGGCGAGCTCCCCCTTGTCCTTGCCCGCGTCGGCGGGGACCTGCGGAGCGGTGTCCGTCAGGCCTTCCTTGCCCTGGCCCTGCTCGACGGGCTCATTGCCGCCGTCGGGGTCGGTGTTGTCGTTGCCGCCGCCGTTGTTGCCGTCGCCGGGCACGGTGGGCTCGGCGGTCGGCTCATCGGTGGGCTCGTCGGTCGGCTCGTCCGTCGGCTCATCGGTGGGCTCGTCGGTCGGCTCGTCCGTGGGCTCGTCGGTCGGCTCATCGGTGGGCTCGTCGGTCGGCGGGTCCGTGGGGACGTCCGTCGGCGGGTCCGTCGGGATGCCGGTCGGCGGGTCGGTCGGCTCGTCGTCGTCGCCACCGCCCGGCAGGTCGACGCCGACCTCCAGGCCGTTCTCGTCGACGCCGACGTCGGCACCGACGACGCCCAGGTCGACACCGATGCCCACGGCGGAGGCGGCGCCGGCCGCGGCCAGCGAAGCACCGGCGGCGATCACCGCACCGGCCGCTATCCGCGCAACGCGGATCCGCGTCTTCTTCGTCATCTGCTGCTACCCCCAGTAGCTGTTTCGTTTTATGGAGCGGCGCCCGGGGCAATGGCCTGTTGGGAGACCGAGAATGGTCATTCGCCCCCCCGTCACACGTGCCCCGGCATACGCATACCGCGCGCAACCCTTCCCACAATTAAAGGCCGCGTCAAGGCCGTTGAGCGCCATATGTCCGCTATCGAGGGAGTTGACCGTGGTACGGAGATCTGACTGTGACGGAAAAGGCGACTGCCGCTCAAGAGGGGCCTCCTGAGCGGCAGTTACCTTGTCGACAAAGCTCCGGCGTGCGCGCCGGCTTCGCTGCGTCGCCGGTGGTTCTGCGCTACTTCTCCTGCTGCTTGCGCCAGCGGATCCCGGCCTCCAGGAAGCCGTCGATCTCGCCGTCGAGCACGGACTGCGGGTTGCCGACCTCGAACTCCGTCCGCAGGTCCTTCACCATCTGGTACGGGTGCAGGACGTACGAACGCATCTGGTTGCCCCAGGAGCTGCCGCCGTCGCCCTTGAGGGCGTCCATCTTGGCGCGCTCCTCCTGGCGTTGACGCTCAAGGAGCTTGGCCTGCAGGACGTTCATGGCGCTCGCCTTGTTCTGGATCTGCGAGCGCTCGTTCTGGCAGGAGACCACGATGCCGGTCGGGACGTGGGTGATGCGGACCGCGGAGTCGGTGGTGTTGACGCCCTGACCGCCGGGGCCGGACGCGCGGTACACGTCCACGCGGAGATCCGACTCGTCGATGTCCACGTGGTCGGACTGCTCGACGACCGGGAGCACCTCGACGCCCGCGAACGAGGTCTGGCGGCGGCCCTGGTTGTCGAAGGGCGAGATGCGCACCAGGCGGTGCGTGCCCTGCTCGACGGAGAGCGTGCCGTAGGCGTACGGGGCCTTCACCACGAAGGTGGTCGACTTGATGCCGGCCTCTTCGGCGTACGACGTCTCGTAGATCTCCGAGCCGTAGCCGTGGCGCTCGGCCCAGCGGAGGTACATGCGCTGGAGCTGCTCGGCGAAGTCCGCCGCGTCCACGCCGCCGGCCTCCGCGCGGATGTTGACCAGGGCCTCGCGCTCGTCGTACTCGCCGGACAGGAGCGTGCGGACCTCCATCTCGTCCAGCGCCTTGCGCACCTCGGTCAGCTCGGCCTCGGCCTCGGCGCGGGTGTCCGGGTCGTCCTCCTCCTCGGCCATCTCGAAGAGCACGCCCAGGTCGTCCAGGCGGCCGCGGAGGGCCTCCGCCTTGCGGACCTCGGCCTGCAGGTGCGACAGGCGACTGGTGATCTTCTGTGCCGCCTCCGGGTCGTCCCACAGGGACGGTGCCGCGGCCTGCTCCTCAAGCACGGCGATATCGGCCCTCATGCTGTCCAGGTCCAGGACGGCCTCGATGGACGTCATGGTGGAGGCGAGGGACTTCAGCTCTTCGGATACATCGACGACTGCCACGACACCAGCCTAACGGCTCGGCGAACGAGCACTCATCCCCCTGTGGACAACCGGCGTCCGGCCCGCGTTCTGCGGGCGCCCGGCGGGCGTCCGGCCCGGGATTCCGGGGCGGGCGGGGCTCCGGGGTCCGGGGTCCGGGGTCCGGGGTCCGGGCTCGGGGGTCCGGGGGCCGGGGGCCGGGAGCGCTCAGGGGGTGACCGGGGCGCTGGGGCTCGCGCCCTTGTTGTCCTGCGGCGTCGCGTCCGCGTCATCCCCGCTCACCGCGAGCCAGCCGCCCACCCCGAGCGCCGCGGCCACGCCGACCGCGGCCGCGGTCAGGGCCACGCGGCGGCGCCGGGCCTCCATGCGGTGCCGGGCGGAGCCGGGGCGCGGGGCGCCCGACGCGCGCGGTGCGCGGGCCGTGCCCCGGGCGCCGCCCGCGAGCTCGTCCGGGCCCGGCACCCGCATCGACGTGTGGGTGTCGCGGTTGGAGTCCGTCGCGGCGCCCGGCACCAGCGGCACGGCACCTTTGCGGGGCGCGCTCGGCCGGGGTTCGTACGGCTCGTTCTCGGCGTACGGGGCGGGCTCGTCCTCCGCTTCCGCGTCCGGCTCGTCCACGTCCAGGGGGCCCATCCCGGCGAGCAGCGGCAGCTGCTCGCGCAGCCGGGCGGCGAGCTCGGAGGCGCGCAGGCGGGACGCGGGCGCCTTGGCGAGGCACTGCACGATCAGCTGCCACAGCTCCTCGGGGATGCCGGGGAGCGGGACCACGGTCTCCGTGACGTGCCTGCGCAGGACGGCGCCGGGGTGGCCGCCGCCGAACGGGGTGAATCCGGCGAGGAGTTCGTACAGGACCGTCGCCAGGGCGTAGATGTCCACGGCGGCGCGCGGGGGCAGGCCCTCGATGATCTCGGGGGCCAGGTAGTCCGGGGTGCCGATCACCTTCGTCGCGCGCGTGCGCCGGGGTGAGTCGACGAGCTTGGCGACGCCGAAGTCGGTCAGGAGGGCGGGGTGCGAGCCGCCGGGGCCGAGCGGGCCCTCCATGTCGAGGAGGACGTTCTCCGGCTTCACGTCGCGGTGCACGATCCCGGCGGCGTGCGCGGCGGCCAGGGCGTCGGCCACGTCCGCGGCGATGGCGACGGCCGCCTCCGGGGCGAGCCTGCGCTCCCGGTCGAGGCGGGTGCGCAGGTCGGTGCCGCGGACCAGGTCCATCACCAGGGCGAGGTCGTTGCCGTCGACGACGAGGTCGCGAACGCCGACGACGTGCGGGTCCGAGAGGCTGAGCAGCGCCGTGCGCTCCTGGACGAAGCGGCCCACCAGCTCCTGGTCGGACGCGAGGTCCTCGCGCAGCAGCTTGATGGCGACGGGGCCTTCCGGTCCCTCGCCGAGCCACACCGTGCCGGCGGAGCCGCGTCCCAGGATCTGGTTCGCGGTGTACCGGCTGCCGATTTTCCGTGCCAAAACTGCTCCTACGGGCTCCTGTTGGCAACAAAACTACGCGGCTCCGTCACCAACCTTCACGCCCAGGACGGAAATCACCCCTTGGATGTCGACAAATCTCCAGGGTGGCACGCGATGTGGCCGACCCGGGACAGCGAAACGGCCACCACGCGTGCGTGGCGGCCGTTCACGGTTCCGTCGTTCTCTCTGTGGTGCCGTTCGTTCTCTCTGGGGTGCCGTTGGTACGGCTACTGCGTGCCGCCCGAGCCTCCGCCCGCGCTGCCCGAGTCGCCGCCGAGGTCGCCGATCCAGCCGGTGACCGTGGTGAACCAGTCGGAAAGCTGATCCCAGTAGTTCTTGCCGGTGCCGATCCACTCCTGGAGCGGGGTCAGCTCCCAGATCAGCCAGCCCGCCACGAAGAGGATGACGAGCGTGAACAGGCACCCCTTGAGGCAGCCGAGGCCCGGGATGCGCATCGGGTTGGCGCTGCGGCGGCGCGGTTCGCGCGGCGGGCGGGGCTGCTGGGGCGGCGGCTGCTGCGGCGGCGCGTACCGCTGCGGCGGCTGCTGGGGCTGCGGCGCGGGCGCGTACCGCTGCGGCTGGTGCTGCTGCGGGGCCTGCTGCTGCGGGTAGCCGTACCCGGCCGGGGCCTGCTGGGGCGGGGGCTGGACCTGGCGCTGCGGACGGCGCCGGCGCAGCGGGTCCTGGCTCGGGTCGAGGTACTGCTGGACCTGCGTCTGCTCGTTGCGGTCACGCGCCGCGCGGAGCTGGTTCTCCCAGGGGTGCGGGCCCTCCGGCTCCGGCGGTCCCGGCGGCACCGGGGGCAGCATCGCCGTCGGGTCGGCGTCGCCCTGGCCGGCCGGTCCCGCGGGCCCGGTGTGCTGCATGACGCTGGTCGCGGCGTTGGGGTCGGCGTCGCCGTACGGGCCGGCGTTGTTCGGCAGCATCTGGGTGGGGTCGGCGGCGCCGGGGGTCTCGGGGACCGAGGCGGGCGCCGGGTCGGGGGCGAGCAGGGCGCCCACGCCCTCGGCGGCGGCGATCTGCGCGGAGTTCGCGTGCACGCCGATGCCCTCGGAGACGGTGCGCAGGCCGCGCGCCAGGTTCTCGGCGCTGGGCCGTTCGTCGGGGTTCTTGCGCAGGCAGCGCTCGATGACGGTCCACAGCGGCTCGGGAATGGTGCTGGGGCGGCGCGGCTCCTCGCTGAGGTGCCGGTGCAGCACTTCGAGGGCGGTGCCGCCGGCGAACGGCGGGCGTCCGGTGACGAGTTCGTAGAGCAGGATGCCCGCGCCGTAGATGTCCACGGCGGAGGTCTGCGGGCGGCCCTCGGCGGACTCGGGCGCCACGTACGCGGGCGTGCCGACGAATTCGTGGGTGCGGGTCAGGCCCGGGGAGTCGGCGAGGCGGGCGATGCCGAAGTCGGTCAGCATCGGGCGCATGCCGCCGTCGTCCTCCTTGAGGAGCACGTTGGCCGGCTTGAGGTCGCGGTGCACTACGCCGTCGGCGTGGCTCGCGGCGAGCGCGTCGGCGATCTGCGCGGTCAGGAGGGCGGCCGCGACCGGGGTCATCGGGCCGTTCTCCCGGATGTACCGGTGCAGGTCGGGGCCGTCGACGAGGTCCATGACCAGGGCGAGGAGATCGCCCTCGACGACCAGGTCGCGGGTGCGGACGATGTTCTCGTGGGTCAGGCGGAGCAGCACGGAGCGTTCGCGCAGGAAGCGCATCACGACGTCCGCGTCGTTCGCCAGCTCCTCCTTGAGGACCTTGATCGCGACGGTCTCGCCGGGCTGCCCGGCCACTGCGGCCTCGGCGCCCGCCGTCTCCCGCTGGCGGGCTCGCCAGACGGTGCCCGTGGCGCCGCGTCCGAGCGGCTCCTCAAGCAGGTACTTGCTGCCTACCGGCCGCACGTCATGCGCTCCCTGTCGATCTGGTCCTGCTGGTCTGGTGTCTGGTGTCTGGGGGTTGGTGTTTGGTGTCTGCTGTTTGGTGACTTGCTGTCCGGCTGTCTGGTGTCCGGCGGTCTTGCTGTCCGGCTGTCTTGTGTCCAGCTGTCTTGTGTCCAGCTGTCTTGTGTCCGGTGCCGATCACCGGAACGTCGTGGGCTTCCGCACGGGCCCCGACAAGTGTTCCGATCCACTGTAGTGCGGCCCGCCTGGCGCCGGTCTGGCGTTGTCTGCCCCGGCCCCACCCTCGTACACCTCCCTGTGAGTCCCGCGTACAAGCGGAACAGCGGCTGGAGGGGAAGACGTGCGACCGCGGGCGTTGGTTGCCACGGACGTCCCGGACTGGACGTCCGCAACGATCTCATCCGGCCTGCGCAGGCACTTTTGCGAGCAGACCCAGCCAATCAAGATCACTTGGTGGTGGGTGGCGGGCGTGTTGTCAGTGCCAGGTGCGAGGATGCACAGCAGCACGGAGCCATGCCGTGTTCGGTGGGGGGAGTCACATGGGCCGTCCTCCTGCCGGGCACCCGCGCAGAAGGGACCGCTGACGGCGATGCAGATCCGGCTGTCTGTCCTCGGGCCGCCCGGCGGCCGGACCCCGCAGTCCGGCCAGGGCGCGCCGCCCCGTGCCTGTGACGTGCTGGTCACGGCGCCCACCGGCACCGCGCTCGCCGCCGTGGCCTCGGGCCTGGCGGCGGCCGCAGGGATCCCGGACGGCCCGGCGGTGGTGTACGCGGGCACGGACCGCCTGGACGCCGCCACCGCGACGCTCGGCGAGCCCCCCTTGGTCGACGGCGCCGTGCTCTCCCTGCAGGGCCCGGCCGAGGCCGCCCCGTCCCTCGCGGGATCCACGGCCCGGCTGCATGTGGTCGCCGGCCCGGACGCGGGCGGCGTGCACCTGCTGCACGGCGGCCGGATCAGCATCGGCCGCGCCGCCGACGCGGACGTGCCGCTGGACGACCCGGACGTCTCCCGGCTGCACTGCGCGGTCACCGTCGGTGAGGACGGCCGCGTCTCCGTCGCCGACCTGGACTCGACCAACGGCACGTCGGTCGACGGCCGCCCGGTGACCGACCGGCCGGTGCGGCTCTCGCCGGGGGCGCTGCTGCGGATCGGCGAGTCCACGCTGCGGCTCGGCGCCGCGCGGGACGAGGCGCCGCTTGCCGCCTTCGCGGACGGCGAGGGCCAGCTGCGGGTCGGCCCGGAGCCGGAACCGCCCACCGCGCGCGGCGCCCACGGCGGGCAGCCGCCTCTCGGGGCGACGGTCCGGGGGTACGGAGCGGCGGCCTCCCTCGCCGCCCGCACCGACGTCCCCAACCTTTCCGGGCTGCCCGACTCGGCCCGTTCGTACGGCGCGGGCGAGGACACCACGTACGCGCGCGGGGACACCACGTACGCGCGCGGGTTCTCCGCCGAGGGTTCGCTGGACCGGGCGGACGGGTTCAACTCCGGGGACGATGCGGGCGGTTCGGCAGGAGGACCGGCTCGCGGTTCGGCAGGAGGACCGGCTGACGGTTCGGCTCGCGCTTCGGCGGGCGCGCAGGTTCCCGCGGAGTCGTACGCGACAGCGCCCGGCGCGCCCGGCTCCGAAGGCGACGACGCCTACGAGCGGGGCCGGGCCGGGACGCCCCCGCGGGGCACGACCGTGCCGCGGCAGGTGCGCAGGCGCGGCGGGATCGGCGCGTGGGCGCGCCGCATCACCGGCGGCCGGACCGAGCGCGAGGAGGCGGGGGGCGTGCCGGAGGCGGCGCTCGCGCCCGTGGACCCGGCCGTCCCGGAGGCCTGGCCGGACCCGTCCGCGCTGCTGCTGACCGCGCTCGGACCCGGGCCCCGGCTGTGGGAGCGCGGACCGTCGCACCCCGAGGCGCTGGCCGTGCGGCTCGGCACGGCGGACCGCACGGCGCCCGACGGCGGACTGCTGCCGGCCGTGCCCGTGACGGTCGGGCTGCGCGAGGCGGGAGCGCTCGGCCTCGCCGGGCCCGGGCCGCGCCTGGCCGGGCTCGCCCGCGCGGCGCTCGCCCAGCTCGCCGCGCTGCACTCCCCCACCGACCTGGAGATCGTGCTGGTCAGCACGGACCGGGGGCGCAGCGTCGAGGAGCGCACCGCGCAGTGGTCCTGGCTCGGCTGGCTGCCGCACCTGCGCCCCGGCCACGGGCAGGACTGCCGACTGCTGCTGGCGTACGACCGCGAGCAGGCCGCAGCCCGGACCGGCGAGCTGCTGCGCCGCCTGGACGAACACCTTCAGGAGACCTCCAGGTCGGAGAGCTCCAGGCCAGAGAGCTCCAGGCCGGAGGCCTCAAGGCCAGAGAGCTCCAGGCCGGAGAGCTCCAGGCCGGAGGCGGCGCCCCCGGAGGAGTCCATAGCCCCGGCCACCGCAGCCCCCGCCACGGCCACGTCGGCAGCCCCCACCACAGCCGCGCCGACAGCCCCGGCCGCCCCGGCAGCCCCGGTCGGCCAGGCCGCCGCCCCCGCCGCGGACGGCGGACCGTCGAGCATCCCCGGCCCCGCCTCCGCGGCCGGTCAACCGGCTTCGCAGCGGACCGGGTTCAGCGGGCCGCTCACCGTGCTCGTCGTCGACGGCGACCCGGGCTCGGCCGGGCTGCGGGAGGCGACGGTGCGGCTGACCGCCGAGGGTCCCGCGGCCGGTATCCATGTGCTGTGCCTCGCGGAGGCGCCCGCCGCCTCGCCCGCGTCCCCGATGACGGCGACGTACGAGGCGGCCTGCGCCGCGTCGCCCGCGTTCCGCGCGTGTGGCGCCGTGGCGTTGCTGAGCGGTGACGTGGCGACGGCGCTGCGGCTGCTGCGTACGTCGCAGGGGCGCCCCGTCGGCCACGGCACCGTCGCCTCGGTGGACGCCGTGTCCGCCGCGTGGGCCGAGCGGTTCGCCCGCGCCCTGGCCCCGCTGCGCCCCGCGGACGCGGGCGGCGAGCGGCACGCGCGCGTGGCCGCGCCCCTGCCCCAGGCGGCGCGCCTGCTGGACGAGTTGGGGCTCGCCCGCGCCACCCCGGCGTCCCTGCTGGCACGGTGGGCGGCGGCAACGGACGACCCCGAGGCGCTGGGCGGCCGCGCGCAGGCGGTGCTCGGCGCGGGCCCGCGCGGCCCGCTCTCCGCCGACCTCGCGGCGCACGGCCCGCACCTCCTGGCGGAGGGCCCGGCGGGCAGCGGGAGAACGGAACTGCTGCGGTCCATGGCCGCCGCGCTGGCCTCCGCGGAGCGGCCGGAGCGGCTGCGGCTCGTCCTGGTGGACGGCGCGGGCGGCGAGCGCGGGGACGGGCTGCGGGTCTGCACGGACCTGCCGCACGTGACGGCGCATCTGGCCGCCAACGAACCCGTACGGATGCGGGAGTTCGCGCAGGCCCTGACGGCGGAGCTGAAGCGGCGGGCGGAGCTGCTCGGCCGGATCGACTTCACGGAGTGGCACGCCAAGCAGGTGGTGGCGCAGCGGCTGGTCCCGCAGCGCAGCCGGTCCGCGAGCAGGTCCGCGAGCGGGTCCGCCCGCGTCGTTCCCGGAGGCGCGGGGGACCTCTCCGGTGCCGGGGATCTGGACAGTCCGCCCAGTACGACGCTCAAGTTGCGGCCGCCGCAAGGGCGTTCGGCCTCCGGGGCGGGGCGCGCGGCGGGCGGTGCGGGCCGCGGCGCCGGGCAGCCGTCAGCCGTGGCGCAGCCGCAGCCGGAGTCTCCGCTGCCGCGCCTGGTGGTGGTCGTGGACGACCTGGACGCGCTGGTCGCCCCGGCGCTCGGCGCGCCCGGCCGGCCGTCGGCGGGTTCGGTGGTCCGCGCGCTTGAGGCCGTCGCGCGAGAGGGGGACCGGCTCGGGGTGCACCTGGTGGCGGCGTCCGGCCGACCGGAGCGTACGGCTCAGACGGAGCTCGCCCGCCGGGCCACCCTGCGGATCGCGCTCGACGCCCCCTCGGCGGCCCCGGAGGACCCGGCGCCCGGACGGGGCTGGCTGCACACGGCGGACGGCACGGAGACACCGTTCCAGGCGGGGCGAGTCACGGGGCGCATCCCGCGTACGTCCACGCTCCGGCCCACGGCGGTCCCCCTGGAGTGGCACCGCATGGGCGATCCGCCGGAGCGGCGTCCGGTACGGGAGCTGGGCAACGGCCCGACGGACCTGGCCCTGCTCGCCAGCGCGCTGGAGCGGGCGGCATCGTCGTCCACGTCGGCCCCGGCGGGGTAGGCCCCACCGGGCCCCGCCCACCCCTCCGACCGGCCCCACGAGCACGCGCGCCCGCAGTCCCAACCCCCCGCGCCCTCAAATCACGAGCCCATCACGATCCCCCCTCCCCCCTCGCAGGCGCTATTGCCCGCCCTCACACGCCGGGCGTAGACCTGTGCGCACGGGACGCCGCTCGGACGGGACGGGGCAGTGATGCGTACAACTCTGCGTACACGCAAGGCTGTTGGGGCCGGGAGAGCCACCGCCAGGGGAGTCACCACCGGCAGAGCCACCACCGGAAGAGCCACAGCAGGAAGAGCCACAGCAGGAAGAGCAGCCGTAGCGCTGCTCGCGCTCGGGGCGATGGTGCTCAGCGGATGCGGCAGCGGCAGCAGCGGTGAGAAGAGCGGCGGGGAGAAGGGGCAGGCCCCCGCCGAGCGGACCGTGCAGCTGCCCGAGCTGGACGGGCAGAAGGTGTCCGTCGCCGCCGTGTGGGGCGGGGCCGAGCGCGAGGTGTTCCTGCGGGTCCTCGACGAGTTCGAGAAGCGGACCGGCGCCGAGGTGTCCTTCGTACCGGCGCAGGACCCGATCATCGGCTTCCTTGAGTCGAAGGTCGCGGGCGGGGAGCCGCCGGACGTGGCGATGCTGCCGCAGGTCGGGGCGATCGAGCAGGCCGTGGCCAACAAGTGGGCCAAGCCGGTCGGGCCGAAGGCGCAGCAGCAGCTGAAGAAGAACTACGCCGAGGGCTGGCGGGAGCTCGGGGCGGTCGACGGCAAGCAGTACGGGGTGTACTTCAAGGCCGCCAACAAGTCGCTGATCTGGTACAACACCGCCGTCATGAAGAACGCGGGCGCGCAGGAGCCCCAGACCTGGGACGAGTTCCTGCAGACGGCGCAGGCGATCTACGACTCGGGCATCGCCCCGGTGTCCGTCGGCGGCGCCGAGGCCTGGACGCTCACCGACTGGTTCGAGAACGTCTATCTGTCCCAGGCGGGGCCCGAGAAGTACGACCAGCTCGCCCGGCACGAGATCAAGTGGACCGACCCGTCCGTGAAGAAAGCGCTCAGCACGCTCGGCGAGCTGTTCGGCAGGGAGGAGCTCCTCGCGGGCGGTACGCGGGGCGCGCTCGGCACCGAGTTCCCCGAGTCGGTCAAGCAGACCTTCGTCGGCGGGGACCAGCCGAAGGCGGGCATGGTCTTCGAGGGTGACATGGTCTCGCTCGCGATCGCGGAGACGGACGCGAAGATCGGCACGGACGCGAAGGTCTTCCCGTTCCCGGCGGTCGACGGCGAGTCCCCGGCCGTGGTCGGCGGTGACGCGGCCGTCGCCCTGAAGGACACCAAGGGCGCACAGGCCCTGCTCACCTACCTCGCCTCGCCGGACGCGGCGGCGATCTGGGCGAAGGCGGGCGGCTTCGTCTCGCCGAACAAGAACCTGGACTTCGCGGCGTACCCGAACGACGTGCAGCGCGACATCGCCAAGGCCCTGATCGCGGCGGGCGACGACATCCGCTTCGACATGTCCGACCAGGCCCCGCAGGCCTTCGGCGGCACGCCCGGCAAGGGCGAGTGGAAGGTGCTGCAGGACTTCCTGAAGAACCCGAAGGACGTCGAGGGCGCGCAGGCGGCACTGGAGGCCGCGGCAGCCAAGGCGTACAAGTCGCGCAAGTCACACAAGGACTGACACCGTGGCCTCGGAAGGAACACCGGCCACACCGCGTACGAGCACCACGAGCACCACAAGCCCGACAAGTCCCCCTAACCCCACCAGCCCCACCAGCCCCACCAGACCCACCAGCATCCGCGGGCGCGGGCGCAGGCGCCTCGCAGCCGTGGCATTCCTGCTGCCCGCGCTCGTGCTGCTCGGGGCGCTCGTGGTGTACCCGATCGGGTACTCGCTCCAGCGCAGCTTCTTCGACAAGTCCGGCGAGTTCACCGGGTTCGGCAACTACGTCACGCTGTTCACGGACGACACGATCCTCACGGCGATCCGGAACAACGCGATCTGGGTGGTGCTCGCGCCAACCGTCGCGACCGCGCTCGGCCTGATCTTCGCGGTGCTCACCGAGCGGATTCGCTGGGGCACGGCGTTCAAGCTGCTCGTGTTCATGCCGATGGCGATCTCGATGCTCGCCGCGGGCATCATCTTCCGCCTGGTGTACGAACAGGACCCGGACCGGGGCGCGTTGAACGCCGTATGGGTGGGCGTGCACGACACGTTCGCGGAGTCCTCGGCGTTTCCGAAGGCGCACCCGGGCCGGGAGTCGCCGCTGAAGCCGTCCGGCGACGGCGGTTTCGTCACGCGTACGACCGTCAAGGCCGGGGAACCGGTCGCGTTGCCGCTGCTCGGCGTACCCAAGAAGCGGATGCCGGACGACGCGGCACCGGCGCGGGCCGCCGCGGCCGAGCCCGGCAAGGTGACCGGCACGGCCTGGCAGGACTTCACGCTCGGCAAGGGCGTGGGCGAGCGCAACGCCCCGGACGCCTCCGAGTCCGGCTATCCGGGCATCACCGTCGAGGCGGTCAGGGGCGGCGAGGTGGTGGACCGCACGACGGCCGCCGCCGACGGGACGTTCACGCTGTCCGGCGCGGCCGACGGGGCGAGGCTCCGGCTCCCCGCAAGCAACTTCAAGGAGCCGTACAACGGCGTGGACTGGCTGGGTCCGGACAAGGTGCTGCCGTTCCTCGGGGTCAACTTCGTGACCCTGTCGGTGATTCTCGCGTACGTCTGGATGTGGGCGGGTTTCGCGATGGTGCTGATCGCCGCCGGGCTCGCGGGCATTCCGCGGGATCTGCTCGAAGCTGCGCGGGTGGACGGGGCGAACGAGTGGCAGGTGTTCCGGCGGGTGACGGTGCCGCTGCTCGCGCCGGTGCTCGCGGTGGTCCTGGTGACGCTGATGATCAACGTCCTGAAGATCTTCGACCTGGTCTTCATCATCGCGCCGGGCGACGTCCGCGACGACGCGAACGTGCTCGCGCTGCAGCTGTACAACTCCTTCGTGGACCGCGACTCCGGCGTCGCCAGCGCCATCGCGGTGCTGCTGTTCCTGCTGGTCGTCCCGATGATGGCGTTCAACGTACGACGCCTGCGCAGAGAGGTGCGGCGATGAGCGCCCCCGACACCACCACGAAGCCCGCCGCCCGGATCGACGCCACCACGAAGACCGCCGCCCGGACCGCCGGGGCCACGAAGGCCGCCGCCCGGATCGCCGGGGCCCTCAGCGGCGGCCTGATGCAGGTGTTCCTGCTGGTCGTGGGCCTGCTGTGGCTGGTGCCGACGATCGGGCTCGCGCTGTCCTCGCTGCGCGAGCCCGCCGACATCAGCGCGGGCGGCTGGTGGGAGGTGTTCACGGTTCCCTCCCAGATCACCTTCGAGAACTACGCACACCTCCTGCAGGACGAGACGATCACCGGCTCGCTGCTCTCCACGGTGGCGATCACCGTCCCGTCGGCCCTGCTCGTCGTCGTGCTCGGCTCGCTCGCCGGGTACGCCTTCGCCTGGCTGGAGTTCCCGGGGCGCGACTGGTGGTTCCTCGGGGTCGTGGGACTGCTCGTCGTCCCCGTGCAGGTGGCGCTGCTTCCGGTGTCCCGGCTCTTCGGCACCATCGGGATCTTCGAGACGACGCTCGGCGTGGTCCTCTTCCATGTGGCGTTCGGCCTGCCGTTCGCGATCTTCCTGCTGCGGAACTTCTTCGCGGAGATCCCCCGGGAGCTTCTGGAGGCGGCCCGGCTCGACGGCGCGGGTGAACTCCGGCTGTTCTTCCGGGTGGTGATGCCGCTCGGCGGGCCCGCGATCGCCTCGCTCGGCATCTTCCAGTTCCTGTGGGTGTGGAACGACATGCTGGTCGCGCTGATCTTCGCCGACTCCAAGAACCCGCCGATCACGGTCGCGCTCCAGCAGCAGGTGCGGCACTTCGGCGACAACGTCTCGATCCTCGCGCCGGGCGCGTTCCTCTCGATGGTGATCCCGCTCGCCGTGTTCTTCGCCTTCCAGCGGCAGTTCGTCTCCGGGGTGATGGCGGGGGCGGTGAAGTGACGGACGCGTCAACTCGGCACATTCGTACGTGAGTTGACCCCATACCTCATGAGGGCGGTCTCCGGCGGGAACCCGCGGGCCGCCCTCACTCCTTTGGCACATTCGGCGTAACCGGAACCCTCGTTCGGGGGTTGGCGGGCAGTATGCCCGCGCCGACCCATGGATGTGCAGTGCCCCGGTTCAGTGTCATCGTCCCCGCATACAAGGTGCAGGCCTACCTGCGCGAGGCGCTCCACTCCGTACTGAGACAGTCCTTCGCGGACCTGGAGCTGATCGCGGTCGACGACTGTTCACCGGACGGGTCGGGCGAGCTCATCGACGAACTCGCGGCGGCGGACCCGCGCGTACGCCCCGTACACCTGCCGGAGAACGTGGGCCTCGGGCGCGCCCGGAACGCCGGCATCGAGCACGCCACCGGCGACTACCTGATCTTCCTGGACGGCGACGACACCCTCACCCCCGGCGCCCTTCAGGCCACCGCCGACCGCCTCAAGGAGACCGGCTCCCCCGACGTCCTGGTCTACGACTACGCCCGCACCTACTGGACCGGCCGCGAAGTGCGGAACATGCAGGCCGCGCAGCTCGCCGAGGACGGCCCGGCGCCGTTCCGGCTCGCCGGCCGGCCGGGCCTGCTGAAGCTGCTCATGGTGGTGTGGAACAAGGCCTACAGCCGGGAGTTCATCGAGCGGCAGGGCTTCCGGTTCCCTCCCGGTTACTACGAGGACACTCCCTGGACCTATCCAGTCCTGATGGCAGCGGAAACGATCGCCACCCTGGACCGGGTGTGCGTGCACTACCGGCAGCGCCGCCAGGGCAACATCCTCGGCACGACCAGCCGGAAGCACTTCGACATCTTCGACCAGTACGACCGGGTCTTCGCGCACCTCGACGCCCGGCCGGAGTTCGCCGAGTGGCGGCCCGTCGTGTTCCGGCGGATGGTCGACCACTACCTGACGGTCTTCGCCCGGCCCGACCGGCTGCCCCGCCGCAGCCGGCCCGCGTTCCTGCGCCGGGCCCGCGCCCAGTACCGCCGCCACCGCGTGCCGGGGCTGCGCCTCGACCCGCGCACCCGCGTGCGGCACTGCCTGGTCCGCTTCGCCGCCCACCGCACGTACCGCACGCTGCGCCTCGCCAAGGCCGCGCGGCTCCGGCTCGGCGCCGCCGCCGGGGCGGTCCGCCGGGGCGCCCGCGCGGCGCTGCTGCGGCTGCACTACCGGGTCCAGCTGTGCCTGCCGGTACGGGACGACCGCGCGGTGTTCGCCGCGTACCGGGGACACGGGCACGGCGGCAACCCGGGCGCCGTCGAGGAGAAGGTCCGCGAGCTCGCCCCGCACCTGCGCACCGCGTGGCTCGCCGGCCCCGCCCACCACCACACCGTTCCGACGGCCACCCGGAGGATCACGCCCGGCAGCGCGGCGTACTGGACGGCCCTGGCCCGCTCCAAGTACCTGGTGCACGACTCCGGCTTCGGCCACCGGCTGGTGAAACGGCGCGGCCAGGTCCGCGTACAGACCCAGCGCGGCACCCCGCTGGCGCTGACCGGCCTCGACCTGCAGGACCGCCCGGCCGCCGCCCGCACCACGGACTTCGGGGCGCTGCTCGACGACGTCGACACCTGGGACTACGTCCTGTCCGGGAACCGCCACTCCACCCTGGTCTGGGAGCGCGTCCACCCCGGCTCGTACACCACGCTCGAATACGGCCGGCCGGCCAACGACCGCCTGCTCCAGGCCGGTTCACGGGAGGTCGCCCGGCTCCGGGACGGCCTCGGCATCCCGCCGGGCAACGTCGCGATCCTGTACGCGCCCACCTCCCGGGACCACCGACGCGCCCCGCACCGGCCCCTCGACCTGGACCGAGTGCTGCGCGTGCTCGGCCCCCGCTTCACCGTCCTGACCCGCGCCCACCCGGTGTACGACCAGCCCCTGAGCTCCGGGGAGCATGCGCGGCTCGTCGACGTCTCGGACCACCCGAGCGTCGAGTCGCTGTGCCTGGCAAGCGACGCACTGCTCACCGACTACTCCTCGCTGATGTGCGACTACGCCAACCTGGACCGCCCGATCGTCCTGTACGCCGACGACCTCGACGTCTACGAAGCCACCCGCGGCACCTACCTCGACCTGCGGTCCTGCGCGCCGGGTGCGGTGGCGCAGGACGAGGACGAGCTGATCGACATCTTCGCCACCGGCCACTGGCGCGGCTCGCGCTCCGCGCAGTTGCGGGCCGCGTTCCGTGCGCGGTTCTGCGGCCTGGACGACGGGCGGGCCGCGGAGCGCGTGGTCCGCCATGTGTTCCTCGGCCAGAGCACGGGGCTGCCGCCCATGGTGCCGCTCGCGGACCGCCGCCCGGCGCCCGTACCGCCGCCCGGGGAGCACCTGCCCGAGCAGTCGCAGGGCCCGTCCCTGCTGCCCACATACGACAACTGAACAGACAACTGCACGGACAACTGCACAGCGGACTGCACGAACAACCCCACATACAACTCAAAAACAGCTCACGAACAGCGAGGCCCGGCCAGCCGGGCCACCGGACCGTCACCCCCCACACGCACCACGACTGCCCATCGCACGCACCTGACAACAGGAGCACCCATGAGCACCACGTCCGCCCCCGAGGCACTGCCCCGCCCCACGCGGCTCTCCGATGTGAAGGGCTGGTTCTTCCCCGCCGACCAGATGCTCTTCGACTGGTTCCTCGGCCGGCAGCGCGACCGCGACCAGCTCGGCGACCTCCTCGAACTCGGCGCCTACCTCGGCAAGAGCGCCATCTTCATGGGCTCCTACCTGCAAGGCGCCGAGACCTTCACGGTCTGCGACCTCTTCGACTCGCCCGCGCCCGACGACCCCAACTCCAAGGAGATGAACCGCTCCTACTCGACGCTGACCCGCCGCGCCTTCGAGGCCAACTACCGGTCGTTCCACGAGGAGCTGCCGGAGATCATCCAGGCCCCGTCCTCGGTCGTCGCCGACGAGGTCACGGCGGACAGCTGCCGCTTCGCGCACATCGACGCCTCGCATCTGTACGAGCACGTCCACGGCGACATCCTCGCCGTACGCGAACTCCTCGGCCCCGACGGCATCGTGGTCCTCGACGACTTCCGCGCCGAACACTGCCCGGGCGTCGCCGCCGCCACCTGGGGGGCGGTCGCCACGACGGGCCTGAAGCCGCTGTGCATCACGGCCACGAAGTTCTACGGGACGTGGGGGGCGTACGACGAGGTGCACGAGGAGCTGCGGGGGATGCTGCGCGGGCGGGACGATCTGTGGCACGGGGTGGAGGAGGTCGCCGGGTACCCGATGATCCGGATCGACGGCAAGAAGACGAAGGCCCCGGCGCAGCCGGTCTCCCGGTACGAGGCGGAGGCCCCGGCGCCTCCTGCTGAGCCGACGACCCGCACGGGCGGCTTCGCCCGCCTGACCCGCACCCTCAAGGGCCGCCGCTGAGCCCTGCGGGGCGTTCTTTTCCCCTCCCCGCCCCTTCCCGTAACTGGGGCTCCGCCCCAGACCCCGCTCCTCAAACGCCGGAGGGGCTGAATTTGCGGCGCAGCAGCCGAACGACCAGCGCCGCAGGCTTTCGGGAAGGGGCGGGGAGGGGAAGAACTACAGCTCCAGCAACCCGAACAACTCCTCCCAAGCCCGCAGAATCTCCCCCTCCGAGAACCGCTGGACGTTCCGCCGAGCCCGGTCCCCCATCGCGTCCCGCATCCGCGGATTCCCGGTGAGCCGCAGCAACCCCTCCGCCAGCGCGCCACTGTCCCCGGCAGGGGCCAGCACCCCGTCCTCACCGTCCCGGACGATCTCCCGCACCCCCGGCGCACAGTCGAACGCCGCACACGGCACCCCGCTCGCCATCGCCTCCATCAGCGCCAGCGGAAACCCCTCCCCGCGCGAGGACTGCACGAACACCGAGGCCCCGGCGAGCGCCCCCGGCACATCGTCCGTGCGCCCCATCCAGCGCACCGAACCGTCGAGCCCGAGCCCCGTGCACTGCGCCCGCAGGTCCGCCTCCTCGACGCCCGCGCCGTAGATCCGCAGCGTCCACTCGGGCCGCTCGGGGGCGACCAGGGCCCAGGCGTCGAGCAGCATGTCGATGCCCTTCTGGTCGTGCAGGCGGCCGATGGACGCGACCACCTTCTCGGTGCGCGGCGAGGGCGCCCCGGGCAGGTGGGCCAGGGCGTTGGGCATGAAGCCGACGTTGTGCATGCCGTCGGCGATCCAGTCGTCGGCGTCCTCCTGGGTGAGCGTGAGCCAGCGGTCGACGTGCGGATAGTTCTGCTTGATCCAGCGGTAGCGGTGGCAGGCCTTCGTGTACGCGTACGACTCGTGGCTCATGCCGATCACGGTGAGCCCGGTGGTGTCGGCGGCGCGGACCCACTCCATCGGCCAGACCTGCGTGACGATGACGACGCCGCCGGGGCGGGCCGCGCGGAACAGGGCGGACAGCTCGTCCACGGCCCGCTGCTTGTCGGCGGTGCGCGTGGCCTCCCGGCGCCGTTCGGCGGGGCGGAGGCGGCGCAGGCCGGTGCGGCGGCGCGGGGCCGGGGGGTGGGCGGGGTGCAGGGCGGTCATCGGGTAGCCGAGGGGTTCGGGCAGGGTCAGCTTGAGCTCGGCGGGGTGCACGCCGAGGGTGTGCACGCGGTGGCCGTGGGTCTGGAAGAGCCGGGCCATCTGGTGCATCCAGGCGGTGACGCCGCCCAGTTCGTCGGTGCTGTTGGAGAACAGGAAGATGTCCCGCTCCCGGACGTCCACGGCCGTACTCATGTGCGGTTCCTCCTGACGCACCGGGCGAACAGGGCATCGACGACCGCCTGCGCGGACGTGCCGCCGTCGTGGGCCCCGAAGTCGGCGGCGAAGGCCCGCCGCCGCTCGGCGTGCCCGGTGTCGGCGGACTTGAGGTCGGCGAGGGTGCGCAGCAGCGCGTCCTCGGTCTCGACGACCGGGCCCGGCGCCCGCTCCCGCAGGTCGAAGTAGCTGCCCCGCTCGGCGGCGTACGCGTCCAGGTCGGGGGCGAAGAGCACGATCGGGCGGTCCAGGAGTGCGTAGTCGAACATGATCGACGAGTAGTCCGTCACCAGCACGTCGGCCAGGCAGAGGAGTTCGCTGACGTCGTGGTGGTCCGAGACGTCGATCAACGTGCCGGGGGCGCACACCGGAAGCTCCGCCCGCTCCATGTAGTGGGCGCGCACGAGCAGTACGTGACCGTCGCCGAGCTCTTCCGTGAACCTGCGTACGTCGAGGCGGAGTTGATGCCGCCCGTCCCCCGGGGTGCCGCGGAAGGTGGGCGCGTACAGGACGGTCTTCTTGTGGTCCGGGATGCCGAGCCGGGCGGCGAGCTCGGGGCGGGGGAGGCGGCCCTCGGCCTCGTCGCGGGCGCGGGCGGCGACGAGCCGGTCGTTGCGCGGGTAGCCGAGCGGGAGGAGTTTCCGCGGCGGCAGCCGGTAGGCCCGCGCGAGGGTGTGCACATCGTGCTCGGAGCGGACCAGGAAGTGGTCGAAGCGGTCCACGGCACGCTGCAGCTTCGCGCGCTGCGGGGTGTTCTGCATGCGTACGCGCGTCTCGTCGAAGCCCATCCGCTTGTACGCGCTGCCGTGCCAGGTCTGCAGGTACGTGGTGTGGGCGGGCTTGTCGAGCGCGTGCGGGAAGCCCTGGTTGTCGATCCAGAACTCGGCGCGGGCCAGGGCCCACAGGTACCGCCAGGACCAGCGCCGCACCAGCTTCGCGCCGTCCGGGAAGCCGGCGGGTGAGGAGGCGTACGACCAGGTGCAGCGGGTTTTCAGGCCCCGGGCGCGCAGCTCTTCGTAGATCGCGCGGGGGCTGTCGCCGTACGCCTTGCCCATGTGGGCCTCGAAGACGACCGAGCGGCGGCGCACCGGCAGCTTCACAAGGAGCCGGTTGTGGACGCGGACCTTGACGGATCCGGAGTGCAGCCGGTCGCGCTTCTTCTTCAGGGTGTTCAGCAGCTTGCGGGCCTTGCGGGCGGGCCGGAAGTGGGTGACGTACGTCGTCAGGCGGCGCAGGGTGCGCGCGGGGCGGCGGCAGGCCTGCAGTTCGAGGGCGAGGTGGTGGCCGGCGGTGGCGTACGGGAGCCAGGTGTCGGCAAAGAGGCGGCCGGTCGGGCGGGGCCGGGCGGGGAAGCGGCTGCCCTTGCCGACGACCTCGCGCTCGGCGAACACCTCGGCGAGGGCGCTCTCGCCGCCCGCGGTGAGCACGATTCGGGTGTCCCAGATCCGCTCGCTCATCCCGCGTACGGGAAGCAGCGCCGGGTCGACGCGGAGCCGCCAGCCGAGCCGGTCGCCGTGGTGCACGGCGTCGTCGACGGGCAGCCGGAAGATCCGCTTGCCGCCGCGCAGCCGCAGTTCGAGCTCGACGGCGACGTCGGTGACGGCGGGGAGCTTGTCCAGGGGCAGGACGATCTCCCCCGCCAGGTCCAGGCGGCCGGCCTCGCTGACGCAGCGGGTGAGCCGGTTGAAGAGGCGCAGCCCCTTCAACGGCCGGTGCTGGTGGCCGAGTTCGGTGACGTCCGAGGGGTGCGCGGCGCTCCAGTGGACCCGCCCGTCCCGCCCGGCCAGCGGCGAGACCACGGTGCCGGGCCGGGCCAGGGCGTACGCGGCGGCCTGCACGCCGTCCGCGTCCCCGGCGGCGAGCAGCGTCACGCACATCCGCTCCTCGGGCGGCAGGCAGGACCAGTGCTCGGGGGCGATGTGGGCGGTGAGGCGGGCGTGCGCCTGGGCGGCGAGCTCGGCGCGCTCGCCGCGGGGCAGCCTGAGGAAGCTGCGGGCCAGCGGCAGCAGGTGGTCGGCGACGAAGGCCCGGTCGCGGGCGTCCCGCAGTCCGGTGCGGCCGCGGCGGTCCAGCTGCAGGCCGATCCGCGCGGAGGCTTCGAGCAGAGCGCACAGGTCCGTGCCGTGGTCCACGGGGGCGCGGTGGGTGACGATCAGGTTCGGCACGAGGGTGATGCGGCGGGCGGCGAGCGCGGCCCGTACGCCGAAGTGCACCTCGCTGCGGGCCAGGTCCTCGGCGTGCCTGAGGGCGTGCCGGTCCATGGCGTCGCGGCGCAGGCAGAATCCGCTCACCAGGGCGTCCCTGGCGACGAGTTCGGGCGCCTGGGCGAGGTCGGTGACGGTACGGGTGCGGGCGTGCAGGGCGTCCTGCCAGTGCGGGCCCTGCTGCTTGCCGCCGGGTCCTGCGAGGCGGGTCCAGCGTCCTGCGACCAGGTCGGCGTCGGTGCGGCGGGCGGCCTGCAGGAGGTTGCGCAGGGCGTGCTGCTGGAGGCGTTCGCCGGAGTCGAGGAGCAGGACGTGGCGGCCGTGGGCGGCGTCGAGGCCGAGGTTGCGCAGGGCGGCGGCGCCGCGCACCTCCGGCGGGGCGTCGATGACGCGGACCCGGTCGGGGTGGCGGGCGGTGAGGAGGGTGGCGGTGCGGCGTACGTCGGCGTCGGTGCGGTCGCCGACCAGGATCACCTCGACGGAGCGCAGGCTCTGGCCGAGGGCCGACCCTGCGGTCGCGGTCATGGCGTCGGGGTCGTCGCCGAGGGTGACGACGACGCTGAACTCCGGGGTGTTCACGGCCGGCCTCCTTGCTGCTCGGAGTTCAGCACGAAGTCGGCGACGCGGGCGGCGGCCCGGCCGTCGTCGAGGTCGCAGTACGTCTCCCGGAACGCGGCGTACGCGGCGGCGTGTCCGGCGGTGGCGACGAGTGGGTCGGCGAGGGCGGCGAGGAGTTCCTCCTGCCCGGCGATCAGCGGTCCCGGCGCGTTGGCCTCGAAGTCGAAGCAGAAGCCGCGCAGGGTGTCGCGGTAGTGGTCGAGGTCGTGGGTGTGGAAGAGCATCGGGCGGCCGGTCTGCGCGAAGTCGAACATCAGCGAGGAGTAGTCGGTGACCAGAATGTCGCTGATCAGCAGGAGTTCGGCGACGTCCGGGTAGCGGGTGACGTCGCGCACGAAGCGGCTGCCGGGGACCGTGCCGCCGACCAGGTAGTGACGGCGGACCAGGAGGACGTGCCGCTCGCCGAGGGCCCGTTCGGCGGCGGCGAGGTCGAGCTGCAGGTCGAGCCCGTAGCGGCCGCCGTTCCTGGGCTGGTTCTCGCGCCAGGTCGGGGCGTAGAGGACGACTTTCGCGCCGTCGGGGATGCCGAGGCGTTCGCGTACGGCGGCGGCGACCTTGCCGCGGTCGGGGGCGTGCAGCAGGTCGGCGCGCGGATAGCCGTACTCCAGGACCTCGCCCTCGTACCCGAAGGCGCGGCGCAGCAGGGGCGTGGAGGCGCGGTTGGGGCTGACCAGGGCGCTCCACTGGGCGGCGCGGGCGGGCAGGGTGGCGATGTAGGCGGGGTCGGCGGAGACGCTTCCCGCGACGTCCCGGCCGATGCGCTTGAGGGGGGTGCCGTGCCAGGTCTGGACGACGGTCTGGCCGTCGGCGCGCTCGAACCACTGCGGCAGCTGGGTGTTGGTGACGATCGCGCGGCAGCGGGCCAGCGCCTCGTACCACTCGGCGCTCCACAGGACGACGGGCCGGGCGCTGGGCGGTACGACGGCCTGCTGGTCGCGGACCACCCACAGGTGCTCCAACCCGGTGTCCCTGCCCGCGAGTTCCTCGTGCACGGCGCGCGGCGAGTCCGAGTACTGGCGGCCGTCGAAGCTGCTGTAGAGGACGGCCTGGCGGCGAGGTGAGGCGCGCAACTCCTGGTAGCGGGCGCGCAGTTCGGCCTGGCGGGGCGCGCCCCGGTCGGCGGCGGGCAGGGCGCTGCCGGAGGCGAGGAACAGCCGGTCGTGGGCGCGCCGCGCCACGCTGAACTCCCGCCCGCCGAGCTCCCGTACGAGCGGCAGGGCCTGGTGCTGGCCGGGGGCGACGTGCATGGGCAGGGCCTCGCCCTGTCCGCCCGCGGCCCGGAAGTACGGGTGCCAGCGCCCTTCGGCGAGCGGCAGCTCCCCGGCGAGCCCGGCGACGGCGGCGGGCGCGAAGGCGGCGTGGAAGCGCCCGTCGCGCAGGTGGACCGGCAGGGTGATCTCCTCGTCGTGGCCGCTGTGCCGCAGGACCAGGTCGACGGGGCCGGCGGCGAGCGCGGGGAAGCTGCCGCCGACGGTGAGTTCGCCGTCGGCGTCCCAGGTCAGGGTCTCGGCGATGGGGCGTACGGTCTGGTCGCGCAGCTCCAGGTTGCCGCTGGAGTTGGCGGTCAGATACAGCTCGCGGCCGGAGCGCAGCGCGTACCGCCCGGAGGGCAGCGTGTCCCGGGCGCCGACGGGGACCCTGCTGCCGTCGGCCCGCAGCAGATACGCGCCCCAGGGCTCGGCCTCGCGCGGCGCCGCGTCCTGATCGGGGGTGAACGCGGAAAGCGGCACACGCGCGGTGAACGTCCGGCCCTCGGTGTGCAGTTCGACGTCGGCGCCCTCCTTGGAGTGCCAGTTCTCCACCCGCAGCAGCGTCCCGGGCGCCGCCTCCAGAAGGGTGCCCTCGACGAGCACGTCCGCGCCGTCCAGGCGGTGCCCGGTGAGCTGGGCGAGGGTGCGCTCCACCTTCAGCTGGAGGCGGCCGCGGCTGAGCGTCGGCACCACGCGCGCGTGGTCGTCGAGATAGTGCACGGCGGCCGGGGTCGCGCCGCCCGCCATCCGCAGCGGTCCCCGGCGCAGCGCACCGCCGCCGAGCACCGCGGTCTCGGCCTGCCAGACGGCGCTGCGCCGCCCGGTGAGCAGCTTCCGCGGGTCGACGACGGCCTCGAACCCGGCCCAGTCGTAGCGGTGCAGCCCCTGCCGGGAGGCGTAGGTGGCCTCGCGCAGGAAGGTCGTACGGGCCCGCAGCGGCAGCAGGCGCCGTCTGCCGAGCCGCAGCCAGAGGAACTTGACGCGTCCGGCGAGGCGGCCCGCGGGCAGGTTGCGGCGGTAGGCGAAGCCCTTCAGGTGCAGCTTGCCGTCGCGCCACTCGGCCTGCGAGACGCGGGTGACGAGGGGAAGCTCGGATCGTTTCAGCGCGGCCACGTCGCGCGGCAGCGCCCCCTGAAGGACCGGGTAGTCCGCGCGCCGCCGGCGCAGCCCCCGCACCCGGAATGCGCCCGGGTGGCCCTTCTCGTACGCGAGCAGGGCGAGGACCTCGTCGACGCGGCCCTCGGTGACCAGCTGCCACTTGACGCGCAGGTGCAGTGGCAGCGCGGTGAGCACGGAGCGGTCGACGGCGGCCGCGTATCCGCCCGCGTGCCGCAGGAACGCCTCGCGGTACGCCCGGTCGCCTTCGGGCAGGACGTCGAGGAAGTAGCGCAGGTCGGCGACGAGCACGGAGGAGTCGTAACGCCGTTTGCCCTCGGCCCACTTGGTGTGCTCGTCGGAGCCCGGCGCCGCGTCCTTCGCGCGCGCGGCGAGGAACGCGGAGGCGGTCGTGCAGGCGGCGGTGCGCTCCTCGACGGCGCGTGGGGTGGTGCGGCGGTTGGTGATGGAGCCGTCGCGGTCGCGCCAGAGGTAGACGGTGTCGCGCAGGACGTCCACGGCGCCGGCGAGGAAGTGCGCGGGCACGATGACGGGGGTGTCCTCGAACAGCACGCCCTCGGGGAAAGCGAGTCGGTGCCGGTCCCAGAACTCCCTGCGGAACACCTTGTTGCAGGCGATGCGGTCGGCGAGCAGCGACCAGTCGCGGGTGACGTGGACACCCGAACGCGTGGCCCGCATCGGCTTCTTGAACATCCAGGACTGCTCGGCCCTGCCGTTCACCCTGAGCCGGTGCACATTGCCGCTGACGAAGTCGGACCCGGACTCCGCCAGGGCGGCGAGCATCTTCTCGTACGCGTCGACCGGCACCAGGTCGTCGCTGTCCACGAAGGCGAGATGCGTGCCGCGGGCGTGCCGGACCCCGGCGTTGCGGGCGGCGCCGAGGCCGGCGTTCTCCTGCCGGAAGAGCCGGAACCTCGGGTCCCGCGCGGCGTGTTCGCGGGCGATGCGGGCGCTCCCGTCGGTGGAGCCGTCGTCGATCATGACCACTTCGAGGTCGGTCATGGTCTGGCCCGCGAGTGACTGCAGGCAGGCGCCGAGGTAGTCCTCGACGTTGTGGACGGGGACGACGACGCTGAGGCGGGGTGCCATGCGGTGCACACGATCCTTCCGGACGGCAGGGCTACACGGGCTACACGGGCTACACATCAAGACCTTTTAAGGGTCTACGGGTTAACAACAGACGGCTCTTCGCACAGTCACCCCATGACGGCCGTTCGAGTGAAAACAGGCCGATCCCGACCCCACGGCACTCACGCCGTGAGACCGGGACCGTCTCAACTCACCTGCGGGGACTGCCTGTTACGGCCTGCTGTTACGGCCTGCAGTTACGGCCTGCCGCTAGGCCTGCTGTCACGGCTTGACGGCGATCCGCCCCTCGTCCATGCGCAGGAGCAGCAGCCGCGCCCCGGTGTGCTCCAGGAACTCGTCGACGGCCTGGCGGGAGCCCTGCCAGTAGCCGTAGTCGTCGATGAGCAGGACGCCGCCGGGCGACAACCGGTCGTAGAGGTGGTCGAGTTCGTGTTTCGTGGAGGCGTACCAGTCGGTGTCGAGGCGCAGGATGGAGATCTGCTCGGGCGCCTCGTCGGGCACGGTCTCCTCGACCTTGCCGACGACGTAGTGCATCCGCTCCTCGGGGTAAGGGACGCTCTCGAAGCCGGACTTGACGTCGTCGAGGTCGGCGACGGCCCAGATCGGGCGGTCCTTGCCCTGGATGTCCAGGAGTTCCTGCGCGGGCCTGCCGTCGCGCCGCACGTCCAGCTCAGTGGGCGGGGTCATGCCCTCGTACGTGTCGAAGAGGTACAGGTGGCGGTCGGTCGCGCCGAGGGAGAGCAGGGTCTTGGCGCAGGCCTGCATCGAACCGCCGCGCCACACCCCGCACTCCACGATGTCGCCGGGGATGTCGTGGGCGACGACGTGCCGGATGGCGAGGATGAAGGCGTTGAGCTTCTCCGGCGAGGTCATCGTGCGCGGCTTCACCTCGCGGATGATCGCCTTCGCCTCGTCGTCGTAGTCGTCCGGGAGCACCAGGTCCTTGGGCTTCGGCTTCGCCTTGGGGGCGGGGGCCGGGGCTGCCGCGGACGGCTTCGGTGCGGGGGCGGCCGCTCGGGTCAGCTGGTATCCGGTGAGCTGCTTCAGTACGCCGTTCACTGCTTTTCGCCATGCCATGCGGCGGGACGATACGCGCGCGCCGCCGCCGATGTCACGTTTCGTCAACGAATCCTTACTGTGCGTGCGGTGCGGGGGTGTGGGACGTCGTGGGCCGCGCGGGCTCGGGCACGGCGGCGGGCCTGCCGCACTGTCCGCGCCCGGCCAGCGGTTCGGGCAGCGGGACGCCCTCGACGCCGCCGACGCGGTTGGCCCACCACCGGGTGGTGGCCCGAACAAAGGTCATGGTGAGCCGGGGGTAGTTCTTCGGCTTGCGGAAGACGCCGACGGTGTCGCCCCAGTAGGCGTGCTTGGCGTCGATGCCCTTGTAGCTGTGCCAGATGCCCTTGGCGGGCGGGAAGTCGGTGTAGGCCTCGACGAGTTCGAGCTGCGTGTACGCGGCCAGGGCGCGGAAGCCGTCCGGGTAGTAGCGCCAGCAGTCCTGCTGGTCGTGCTCATGGCCGCGGGACGGGGCGGTGACGAAGGCGGTGCCGCCGGGCCTGAGCACGCGGGCGATCTCCAGCATGGACGCCCAGAAGAACGGGATGTGCTCGAAGGCCTGACCGGACAGCAGGAAGTCCGCGCTGTTCGACTTCACCGGAACGCGGTACGGCCTGGGCATCACGCGGTCGACGTTGGGGCCGTCCCACACGTCGACCCCGCAGTAGTCGATGTCCCGCCCCTTCAGGAGCGCCCGGTGCGTGAGCTTCTGCCCGTCCGAGACACGGGAGCCCAGGTCGACGACCCGCTGGCGGCGGTCGGTGGGCATGTACTCCTCGATGCAGAGCGCCATCTGCTCGTACGCGGACCTGTGCACGGGGCCTCATCCTCAACTCGGGTGCGTTGCGGTCATCAACGGCCTGCCGGGCGACGAGGTCACGCCCCGCGGGCCCGTCCGGCGGGGACTTCGGGACGGGTCGGGGCAAAGTAGGCGAATGCATCGAATGGGGTTCGTCGTACGGAGCCGTTCGCACCGGTTCCGCCTGGAGCGGCTCGCCGCGGGCCGCTCCCGCGGGCGCGGGGCCCTGCTGCCGCCGCCCGTCCACCTCTCGCTTGGCGACAGCCGGACGTTCAACCTCGCCCTCGACCCGCCGGAGCCGGTGGGCCGCGCCCGGCTCGTCGTCTCGCGCGGCGGCGTGCGCCATGAGGTGCCGCTCGCCGTGGAACGCCGCGCGGCGGGCGGCGGCCGGCTGCTCACCGCGACCGCCACGCTGCGCGGTCCCGGCGCCGAGCCGGGCGCCTCCGGCCTGCATCTGGCCGACGGGGTCTGGCGGCTGACCGTGGTCACCACCGGCCCGGAGGGCCGCGTACGGCGGCGGGGCCTCACCCTCGGCCCCGAGGCGCCCCCACCGACGGCACCGCCGCCCGCGACGCCTCCTGCCATGCCGCCTGCCACGCCGCCCGCCACTCCGACGCTGCGGTACGCGCCCGACGCCCGCACCGGCGCCCTGATCCGGGTCGTGCGCTGCCGCGGCGGGCGGGCCGCGCTGCAGGTCACCCGGCCGCTGCCGCACGCCGAGCTGGTCCGCTTCGAGCCGCGCGGCGACGGCGCCGCCGTACACGTCCGGCTGGTCGCGGCCGCACCCGAGGGCTGGCGCGCGGAGGCGGTACGGCGCCGGGACGGCGTCACCGTACCGGCCCGACTCAGCTCGCAGAACGGCAAGTTCACGCTCGACCTGCCGCTCGGCGGGATGGCGGGGGCCGGACCCGGCCAGTGGGTGTGGGACTTCCGGCTGCTGCGCGGCCCGGACCCGGCCCGCCACGCGCTGCCGCTCGCCCGCCGCCTCACCGACGTACGCGACCCGGCGACCGCCTTCCCCGCGCCGTTCCGCGTCTTCGCGCTGCCCTGCGGCTCGCTCGTCCGGGCGCACGCCCACTTCACGAAGTCCGGCGGGTTCGCCGTGACCTGCCTCGAACTGACGGAGGACCGATGAAGATCACGTACCTGCTGACCCGGGGCGACGAGACGGGCGGCACCGAACTAGCCACCTGCACCCAGGCCCAGCACCTCGCCGGCCGGTGCGAGGTCGAGGTCCTGTCGGTGTTCCGCACCCGGCCCGAGCCGTACTTCCCCGAGGCCCGCGCGCTGCCCGTGCGCCACCTGGTCGACCGCACGGCGAGCCCCGGACGCCCGGTCCGCGAGTCCCGCCTGGACGAGGAGACCTGCCGCACGCTGGCCGCGCTGCCGAGCGAGCTGGTCGCGCCCGCCTGGGAGCCGACGTTCGACCGGCTCTCCGACGTCGAGCTGTCGACGGCGCTCGCCGCCCTGGACACGGACGTCCTGGTGACGACCTCGCCCGCGCTCCTGGCCGCGGCCGTGACGCACGCACCGGCCCGGGTGGTGACGGTGCATCAGGAACATCGCCCGTCGCAGCGCCGCGGCGCCTCCGTCGAGCCGCTGCTGCTGCACGGGCCCCGGCTCGACGCCCTGGTCACGCCGGCCGAGCGCACCCGCCTGTGGCTCGCCGAGTCCCTGGGCGCCAGCGCGCCCGAGCTCGCGGTGATCCCGAACGCTGTCCCGGACGGCTTCCGCCCGAGCGCCGACGGCGAGGGCCGGGTGATCGTGATGGCGGCGCGTCTGGCCGGGGAGAAGCGGGTCGACCACGCCGTACGGGCCTTCGCCCAGGTCGCCGACGCCCACCCGGACTGGACGCTGCGCGTCTTCGGCGGCGGCCGGCCGGCGGACGAGCTGCGCCGCCTGGTCGACGGCTCGGGCCTGCAGGACCGGGTCGAACTCCTCGGCCCCTGCCGGGACATGGCCGCCGAGTGGGCCAAGGCGGGCCTGAGCCTGCTGACCTCGGGACACGACGAGGCCTTCCCGCCGGTCCTCCTGGAGGCGCTGGCGGCCGGGGTCCCGGTGGTGGCGTACGACGTGCTGACCGGGCCCGCCGAGATCGTCCGGCACCGGGTCGACGGGCTGCTCGTGCCGCCGGGCGACGTCGACGGTCTCGCCGCCGCGATGAGCTCCCTGATGGGCGACCCGGAGACCCGCCGGGGCTATGGGCTCGCCGCGCGCCGGGGCGTGTACGAGCGCTTCTCCCCGGTCCGCGTCACCGGGCTCTGGGAGGACCTCTTCACCCGGCTCGTGGCCCGCCGCGACCGCCCCGAACGGCTCGCCGAGCGGGCCGACCGGGCCGCCGCCGCGATCGGTGCGGGCGGCGGGACCTTCCGGGCCACCGCCCCGTACCTGCTCAGCGCCCTGCCGGCCGCCGACGAGCACGCGCGCGAGAACGAACTCCTGGAGACCGGCGCCGCCAAGCGCCTGGTCCGCTCCGTGGGCCGCCTGGCCGAGCAGCGGGACGACCTGACGCTGCCCGCCGCGGTCGACCGGAACCTCGAACTGACCGCCTCCGCGCTCCGGTCGTACGCCGTCCCGTACGTCCTGGTGCGCACCGGCGGGACGACACACACCCTCGCCGTGGACGCCGCCGACCGCGCGCTCGCGCTCAAGGCACTGGCCGAGGCCGCCTCCGGCGAGGCGGTCTACGCGGAGCTGGTCCGGCCGCGCGACGCCGCCCCGGGGCCGGTGCTCGCCGAGCGCCTGGACTCGGTGGGCGAGGTCGCCGGGGTGAAGATCTTCCGGCCGGTCACCACGTCCACGCTTTCGCTGCGGTACGGGGCGGGGGAGGCCTGCACGGTCGCTTTCTGGCGGCGGGAGCAGGAGGGGGAGGGCCAGGGCGAGGGCCAGGGACAGGGCCAGGGACAGGGCCAGGGACAGGGACAGGGACAGGGCCGGGGACAGGGAGAGGGAGAGCGCCAGAAGGAGGGCCAGGGGAAAGGCGAGGGGGACGGCGGGCCATGGCGCGCGCCGTTCGGCACCACGCTCGCGGGCGCGGAGCTGCCGTCCCTGCGGCCCTCGGCGGCGCTGACGGTGGCCGGCCGCCGCCACCCCACCCTTGAGGTGTTCGCCGAGCGCCTGATGAAGGACGTCGACTTCCCCGTGGACGCCGTCTACACCTGGGTGGACGACACCGACCCGCGCTGGCGCGCCCGCCGTGACGCGGCGCGCGGGCCGGCCGGCGAGTCGGCGGACAACGGGACGGTGCGCTTCCGCAACCGCGACGAACTCCGGTACTCCCTGCGGTCGCTGGCGCAGTACGCGCCGTGGATCCGGCATGTGTACCTGGTGACGGCGGGGCAGCGCCCGGACTGGCTCGACCCCGGCCACCCGGGCCTGACGGTCGTCGGCCACGAGGAGATCTTCCCGGACCCGGCGGCGGCCCTGCCCACCTTCAACTCGCACGCCATCGAGGCGCAGCTGCACCGCATCGAGGGCCTGTCGGAGCACTTCCTGTACCTGAACGACGACGTGTTCCTCGGCCGTCCGACCACCCCGGAGACCTTCTTCCTCAGCTCCGGCCTGGTCCGGCTGTTCTGGTCGTCGGTGCCGGTGCCCGCGCAGCCGCCGTCGGACGCGGACGAGGGCTGCCTGGCGGCGGCGAAGAACAACCGGGCCCTGCTCCAGCGGGACTTCGGGCGCACCCTCACGCACGGCTTCCTGCACGTCCCGCACGCCCTGCGCCGCAGCGTCCTCGAAGAGCTCTCCGAGCGGTACGCGGACGAGCTGGCCGCCACGTCCCGCAGCCGTTTCCGCTCCCGCACCGACCTGTCCCCGGTGTCGTCCCTGTACCAGCACTACGCGTACCTGACGGGCCGCGCGGTGCCCGGCGCGCTCGCGTACGACTACGTCGACATCGCCGACCGGGCGGGGCACGCGCGGCTCGGGCGGATCCTGCAGAGCCGCAACAAGACGGTGTTCTGCATCGGCGAGTCCCAGGACGGGACACTCTCCGAGCAGGAGACGGCGCTCGCGCTGCGGGCGTTCCTGACGGCGTACTTCCCGGTCCCCTCGCCCTACGAGCGGTCCCGGCGCTCCTGACCGCCCCGGGTGAATCCAGCCCGTCCGGCGCTTGAGGGCGAGGGCGCAGGCCGACAAACCAGCCCCCCGTCCGGCCCGAGGACAAGGCAGGCCGATGCAGGTCTGGGGCGCAGCCCGGGGACCGCAGCCCCAGGGACCGCAGCCCCGGACCACGGCAACTACGCGGCGGGCGCCGACCACCCCACCGGCTTCTCCGGCGGCCGCCGGACATAGTGCCGCAGCACCCCGCTCCGCGTCCGGTAATCGGCCCGCAGCAGGAACTCCTCGCTCACGACGGTGAGTTTGGCCCGCTCGGTCGCACTCTTCGGGTCCCACGCGGTGCTCGCCGCGTACGGCTCCGCGAGCAGCCACACGTGCTCCAGGTCCGCGAGCCGCCGCCGCAGCTCCCCGGGGCCGGTCTCCTGTCCGTACAGCGTCCCCGAGGCGGCCGCGGTGCGCGCGAGGGCGATGTCGTTGGTGTTCTGGAACTCGCGCGGGTAGGCCAGCGCGGTGCGCCGCGCGACGGACGGGAGGTACAGCATCGCGTCACCCGGACCGATCCGCTCCGCCACGACCTTGGCGAGCGCCGCCGGGTCGTCGGGCCGCTGGTCCGTCGTACGGTCTCCCTGGTGCAGCGGCAGCTGCCAGCAGAACGCGAGCGCGACCACCGCGGCCCCGAAGAGCGCGCCGCCCGCCCGGCGGCCCGGCCGGGAACGCATCATCCGGAAGCCGCGGGCGATCCGCTCGGCACCGGCGGCGGCGCACAGCGGCACACCGGCGAGCGCGAAGAACAGGAAGCGGTCGTGGTGCAGCGGCGCGTACTGGGAGGCGGCCAGGAGGACCGCGGGCGGCAGCACCATGAGCGGCATCGCGACCGCGTTGAGGGAGAGCCGGCCGGTGCGTTCGAGGGGCGAGTTGAGGGAGACGCAGGCGAGCAACAGGGCCGCGGTGAGGACGAGTTCGGTCGGCCCGGCGAAGGCCTTGAGGAGAGAGGCGGAGCTGCCCTCGTCGGCGGCCGCGAGCCAGGCCGGGTGCCCGCTCTGGCCGAGGGTGAGCCGGGCCAGCGGCAGCAGCACGGTGAGCGTGGCGCAGCCGCAGACGGCCCAGTTGCGCCAGGCCTGCCGGTCGAGGCGTTTCCAGGACAGCAGCAGCGTGACGGCGTGCGCGAGCAGGATCAGCGCGGCGAGCTGGTGCAGCAGCACGGTCGCGGTGACGACGGCCCCGTACAGGCACCAGTCCTTGACGCGGCCCTGCCGTACGGCCCGGACGAGCAGCAGCGTGGCGCCGGTGACTCCGGCGGCGACGAGCGCGTAACTGCGGCCCTCCTGGGCGTAGTAGCCGGTGAGTGGGGTCGCCGCATAGAGGAGTCCGGCCCAGAGGCCGACGCGGGGGCGGGCGAGGCGGACGCCGAGTGCGGCGACGAGGCCCGCGGTCGCGGCCCCGGCGAGCACCGACGGCAGCCGCAGGGCGACCTCGCCGGGGTGCACGGAGAGCACGGCGTGCATGAGGAGGTAGTAGAGGCCGTGGACGGCGTCGGCGCTGCCGAGCAGCCGCACGATCTCGGGGAGCGAACGGGTGGCCACCTGGTGAGTGACCCCTTCGTCGCGCCACATGGACGCGCGGTCCAGGCCCCAGAGGCCGAGGACGAGCATGGCGGAGGCGGGAACGAGCACGGCCGTGACGGCCGGCCTGGCGGTGAGCGCCGCCCATGCGGTGCGGACGTGGCCCGGCGCGGCGGCCGTGGCGGACGGTCCGGCAGCGAGGGCCGCGCGAAGAGTCGTGACCTGCATGCGCCACAGTTTGTGCTATTAACTCACCGATCCTGTGGATTGACGGCTCCTCAGGTGGTTCGTGCGACCTACGCTGCCCTCGATGACGACCACACTCCTGCCGCCCCGGCCGGAATTCCCCGGACCCGGCCGCCGCACCGCCGCCCGCACGCTGTTCACCCTGGCCGCCCTGGGTGTGACCTGGGTGGCCACGCGCGCTGTGATGCTGCTCCTGCTCGCCCGGGACGGCCGCCACCCGCTCGGCGTCGGCGGCATCGCCCGCGAGGTCCACACGCTCTACTTCCACTGGTACGGAGTACTCAGGCAGGGCGGCTTCCCCCTGGACGACCCGCTGTGGCAGTACCCGCCCGCCGCGGGCCCGGTGCTGCTCTCCCCCGGACTCCTGCCCGGACTCAGCTATTTCCAGGGCTTCGTCGCCCTCGCGCTGCTCGCGGACGCCGCCGTCGCCTGCGCGCTCGCCCGCGTGGGCGCCCGCCCGGGGCGCCGCCTCGCCGGGGCGGCGCTCTGGGTCGGCGGGCTCCCGCTGCTCCTGCACATCCCGCTGGCGCGGTACGACCTGCAGGTCACCGCGCTCGCCGTGCTCGCCCTGCTCTGCGCGGCGCGCAGACCCCGTACGGCCGGGGTGCTCGCCGCGGTCGGAGCCCTGGTGAAGCTCTGGCCGGCGCTCGCGCTGCTCGGCGTGGAGCGCGGGCGGGCCACGCGCGCGACCTGGGGCTCCGCGCTCGCCGCCGCGGCGGCCCTGCTGCTCGTGCTGGCGGCCGTCTTCGACCACCTCTTCGGGTTCCTGCGCCAACAGGGCGGGCGTGGCGTGCAGATCGAGTCGGTGGGCGGCACGGTGCTCGCGTTCGCGCGGCTGGCGGGGCAGCCGCTGCGGGTGGAGTACCGCTTCGGAGCGATGGAGTTCACCGGTCCGTACGTCGGCGCGGTCGCACAGGCGTCGCTGCTCGCGACCGGGCTCGGCTGCGCGGCGCTGCTGCTGTGGCGGGTGCGGGCGCGGCACTGGACGGAGGCGACGCCGTTCGACGCGGCGCTGTGCGCGGTGCTGCTGTTCACCGTCACGAGCCGGGTGATCAGCCCGCAGTACCTGATCTGGCTGCTCGGCCTCGCCGCGGTCTGCCTCACCTCGCGCGCGACCAGCCAGCGCCCGGCGGCCGCCCTGGTGACGGCCGCGGCGGCGGTCACCACGCTCGGGTACCCGCTGCTGTACGAGGAGGTCATGGCCGTCACCTGGACCGGAACCTGTGTCGTGTGCGTGCGGAACGCCCTGCTCGTCACAGCCGTCCTGCTGTCGTGGCGGGGGCTCTGGAGATCCGGCGTCCAGGCCGGGCCGCCACCGCGGGCGGACCTCCGCCACCTGCCGCCGGTCCCGCTGCCGCCCACCCCCACCAAACCCCACTAGTCGGACAATTCCCTGTAACAGCTAAAATTCCGAGCTATGAACAGCGCTCCGCCTCAGCAGCCCCAGGTCTGCGTCGTCGTCATCGGATTCAACGACGCGGCCCATGTGGCGGACGCGGTGCGCTCGGCGCTCGAACAGGGCCCCGCGGTCCGCGAGGTCATGGCCGTCGACGACTGCTCCACCGACGCGAGCCCCGAACTCCTCGGCCGCCTCGCCGCCGAGGACCCGCGCCTCAAACTGGTCCTGCGCTCCGCCAACAGCGGCGGCTGCGGCACCCCGCGCAACGACGGCATCGACGCCTGCACCTCGCCGTACGTGATGTTCCTGGACAGCGACGACACGCTGCCGCCCGGCGCCGTCGACGCCCTGCTCTCCGCCGCGACCGAGCACGGCACCCAGGTCGCCGCCGGCCGCTGCGTCCGCCTCGAACTGCCCTCCGGGCGGCGCGTCCCCTGGCAGCCCGAGCTGTACGACTCCCCCGCGATCGTCGAGCGCCCGGAGCAGCGGACCCGGCTCGTCCACGACACCCTCTGCGTCAACAAGCTCTACCGCACCGACTTCCTGCGCGAGCACGGCATCCGCTTCCCCGACGGCCGGTTCGTCTACGAGGACTTCGTGTTCTCCGCGCGCGTGCTCGCCGCCGCCCCGCGCCTCGCGCTCGTCACCGACACGGTCTACGTCTGGCACGTCCGCCGCTCCGCCACGAAGCTCTCCCTCTCCCTGGACCGGGCGGGCGTCGCGAACTGGCAAGCCCGCGTCGAGGCCCACCGCCAGGTCGTCGAGATCCTCCTGGACGCCGGCGAGAAGCAGCTGGCCCGCGCCTCCCGCGCCAAGTTCCTCGACCACAGCCTGCGGATGTACGCCAAGGAGCTCGACCAGCGCAGCGCCGAGTACCGCCGCGCCTGGTGGGACAGCACGCGCGCGTACCTGCGGACCTTCGACGACGCCGACTTCACGCTCGCGCCCGCGCCCGGCCGCGTCATCGGCCGCGTCGTCCTGGCCTCCCCCGACCCGGTCGACCTGGACCGCCTCAAGCAGGTCGCCGCCCGCCCGGCCCGGCTCGTCCCGCCGTACGCACAGGCCGCCGACGCCACGCCGGTCTGGTCCGAGCAGCTGCCCCAGGTGACGCTCGATCACCTCCTGGTCCGCCCGATGCGGGTGCTCCCGCTCGCCGTCGACGCCGAACTGCGCCCACGCGCGCGTGCCTCCGCACTCCGGCTGCGCCTCCACGACCTGTACGGCAGGGCGAGCGCGGCCGACCCGACCACCGTCGACGTCGAACTGCGCCACCGCGACACCGGCCGCCGCGGACTCCGCCGTACAGCGGCATGGTCACCGGAGCGCGCCGGAGCCGCCTGGACCGCCCTGCTCCTGCTCGACCTGGCCGCGCTCCACACCGGCGTGTGGGACATCAAGGTGCGGGTCCGCTTCGCGGACGGGACGGCGCGCGACACGACGGTGCGCGCGGTCGAGAACGCGGGCGTGCTGCGGTCCACAGCCCGCCCGCACCCGCGCCGCGGCGTACTGCTCGTGCGCCCGTACGCCACCGCCTCTGGCAACCTCGCGCTACGCCTGTCGGTCGGGACGCGAAGCGCGGCGGGCATGCTGCGACGGAAGGCGGTACGGGTGCTGAAATTCAGCCCCTCGGGCACATCCAGCCCGTCCGGCGTTTGAGATTGGGGGAGGGGCCCGGGGGCGGAGCCTCCGAAGCCGACCGCAGGTCTTTCGGGAAGGGGCGGGGAGGGGATCAAAAATGAGCCCGTCCAGCGATTGAGGACGAGCCCGAAGGGCGATCGACGGCGCCCGAGCCGACAGCGCGGGACGGACCACCGGAACCACGGCCGACCCCAGCACGTTACCGTCACACCACCACAAACATCGCACGCGGAACAGGGTGACCATGACCTGGCTGATCACCGGCGGAGCCGGCTACATCGGGGCGCACGTCGTCCGCGCCATGAAGGAGGCGGGCGAGCAGGCGGTCGTCCTGGACGACCTCTCCGCCGGAGTCGCCGGGCGCATCCCCGAAGGTGTCCCGCTCGTCCAGGGCTCCACCCTCGACCGGCCGCTGCTCGACCGCGTCCTCGCGGACCACGGCATCACCGGCGTCATCCACCTCGCGGCGAAGAAGCAGGTCGGCGAGTCCGTGGAGCAGCCGCTGCGCTACTACCGGGAGAACGTCGAGGGCCTGCGCGTCCTCCTCGAAGCGGTCGTCGACGCGGGCGTCCCGAGCTTCGTCCTCTCGTCCTCCGCCGCCGTCTACGGCATGCCGGACGTCGACCTCGTCACCGAGGACACCCCGTGCGTGCCGATGAATCCGTACGGCGAGACGAAGCTCGCGGGCGAGTGGCTGGTGCGCGCGGCCGGCCGGGCGCACGGACTGTCGACGGCCTGCCTGCGGTACTTCAACGTGGCGGGCGCGGCGGCCCCCGAGCTCGCCGACACCGGCGTGTTCAACATCGTCCCGATGGTCTTCGAGCGGCTCACCGCGGGCGAGCCCCCGCGCATCTTCGGCGCCGACTACGCCACCCCGGACGGCACCTGCATCCGCGACTACATCCATGTGGCCGACCTCGCCGACGCCCACGTGGCCGCCGCCCGCCGACTGGCCAAGGCGCCGAGGCCCGCCACGGCACCGGTCACGGCACCCGGGCCCGGCGCGGACCTGACGGTCAACATCGGCCGCGGCGAGGGCGTTTCGGTGCGCGAGCTGATCGACCTGATCAACGACGTGACGGGGTACGGCATCGCCCCGCAGGTCGACCCGCGCCGCCCCGGCGACCCGGCGCGCGTCGTCGCCTCGGCCGAGCGGATCTCCGCGGAGCTGGGCTGGAAGTCGCGGTACGACGTACGCGCGATGATCACGTCGGCCTGGGAGGGCTGGGTGCACCGGCACCCGGAGGCGGCGCGCGGCTGACAACTCGCGGTACGCAGCTGACCAGCTCGCACTACGCACAGGGGGCGCCCGGAAGTCCGAGGGCGCCCCCTTCCGCGTACCCCCGCAGAGCACCCCCGTCCGCGTACCCCGCAGAGCGCCCCCTTCCGCGTACCCCCGCAGAGCGCCCGGGTTCCGCGTACCCCCGCAGAGCGCCCGGGCGGCCTCACAACTCCCGCAGCGCCGCCGCCGTGGCCGAGGCCAGCCTGCCCAGATAGCCCTTCGGCAGCCCGGTCCGCACGACGACCGAGCGCCAGTACAGCGGGCCCGAGACCAGGTCGAGGGCGAGGTCCTCGTCGAGGCGGGCGCGCAGCTCGCCGCGGGCGACGGCCGCCTGCACGATGCCACTGGCCACGCTGTGCTGTCCTTCGCGCAAAGCTTTCTGCAGGGCCTGGGCGATCTCCGGGTTACGGGCCGCCTCCGCCTGCAGGTCCGGGATGATCTGCCCGGCCACCGGGTGCTTCAGGGCGCGCGAGGTGACCTCGTACAGCAGCCGCAGATCGCCTTCGAGGGTGCCCGTGTCCGGCGCCGGGAGGCCCTGCACCGCCACCGCGGAGACCAGGTCGAGGACCAGGTGCAGCTTGGACTTCCAGCGGCGGTAGACCGCCGTCTTGCCGACGCCCGCGCGGCGCGCGATGCCCTCGATCGACATGCGCGCGTACCCGACCGCGGCGAGCTCCTCGAAGACCGCGGCGCGAATGGCCTCGGTCACATCCTCACGGAGTACGGCGGCGCCCGCGGGGGCTCTGCGGCGGGTTCCACCGGGGCTTTCAGTCATGGGACCAGCATAGGACGGGACGTCGAAACGGTTGCGTTCCGTCGTCGCACCGCCCTACTCTCGGCGTGACGACGATACGGGTCCGTCCCGACGTTGGTCTCGACGTAAGGAGCCGGTCGGCAGTGAGCCAGACGCTGGACACCCCCCAGACACCCGAGGCGCCCAAGACACCCAAGGCAGCCAGGGCAGCCAGGGCAGCCAGGGCAGCCAGGACACCCAAGGCGCCCGCTCAGGCGCAGGAACCCCTCGACGCCGCCGCGCTCGCCGCCCTGCACGGGCTCTCGGTCAGCAACGCGCGCCCCTCCCTGCCCCAGTACGTACGGCAGTTGTGGGCCAGGCGGCACTTCATCACTGCCTTCGCCACGGCCAAGCTCACCGCGCAGTACAGCCAGGCGAAGCTCGGCCAGCTCTGGCAGGTGATGACGCCGCTCCTGAACGCCGCCGTCTACTACTTGATCTTCGGCCTGCTGCTCGGCACCAGCCGCGGCATCGAGGACTTCGTGCCGTTCCTCGTCACCGGCGTCTTCGTGTTCACGTTCACGCAGAGCTCGGTGATGGCCGGAACCCGGGCGATCTCCGGCAACCTCGGCCTGGTGCGCGCCCTGCACTTCCCGCGCGCCTCGCTGCCGATTGCGCTCTGCCTGCAGCAGTTGCAGCAGCTGCTCTTCTCGATGGCGGCGCTCGCCGTGATCCTCTTCTGCTTCGGGGTGCCGCCCACCTGGTCCTGGTTCCTGGTCGTCCCGGCCCTGGCGCTGCAGTTCGCGTTCAACACCGGGCTCGCGCTGGTCATGGCCCGGCTCGGCAGCAAGACACCCGACCTCTCGCAGCTGATGCCCTTCGTGATGCGCACCTGGATGTACGCCTCCGGCGTGATGTTCAGCATCAAGCAGGTCCTCCCCGAGCAGGGCGTGCCGCAGTTCGCGAAGGTCCTGCTCGCAGGCAACCCGGCGGCCGTCTACATCGACCTGGTGCGGTACGCCCTGATCGACAGCTTCGACGCGGGCCAACTCCCGTACGGCATCGGGGCGATGTGGGCCCTGGCGCTCGGCTGGGCCGTGGTGCTCGGCGTGGGCGGGTTCAGCTATTTCTGGAAGGCAGAGGAGACGTACGGCCGTGGCTGACACCCTCATCAGGACCGCACCCGAAGCCGGGGCGGCGGGCAGCGACCCGCGCACCCCCACCGTCATCGCGGACGGCGTCGACATCGTCTACCGCGTCAACGGCACCGGAGCGGGCCGCGGCAGCGCGACCGCCGCGCTCAACCGCATCGTCCGGCGCACGAAGCACGCCGAGCGCGGAGTACGCACGGTGCACGCCGTCCGGAACGTCTCGTTCACCGCGTACAAGGGCGAGGCCATCGGCCTGATCGGCACCAACGGCTCGGGCAAGTCCACGCTGCTCAGGGCCGTCGCGGGCCTCCTGCCGACGGAGAACGGCCGGATCTACACCCACGGCCGGCCTTCTCTGCTCGGTGTCAACGCCGCCCTGATGAGCGACCTGACCGGCGAGCGGAACGTCACCCTCGGCGGCCTCGCCATGGGCATGTCCCGCGAGCAGGTCCGCGAACGGTACGACGGCATCGTGGAGTTCTCCGGCATCAACGAGAAGGGCGACTTCATCACCCTGCCGATGCGCACGTACTCCTCCGGCATGGCCGCCCGCCTGCGCTTCTCCATCGCCGCCGCGAAGGACCACGACGTACTCCTGATCGACGAGGCCCTGGCGACGGGCGACCGCACGTTCCAGAAGCGCTCCGAGGCCCGCATCCGCGAACTGCGCGCCACCGCCGGCACGGTCTTCCTGGTCAGCCACAACAACAAATCCATCCGCGACACCTGCGACCGTGTCCTCTGGCTGGAGCGCGGCGAACTCCGGCTGGACGGCCCGACGGCGGAAGTACTCAAGGAGTACGAGAAGTTCACGGGCGCCGGGAAGTAGCCCCCGGCGCCCGCACACAGAACTCAGCGGTCCAGGAACGCGAACAGCTCCTCCCAGCGCCGCACGATCTCGCCGGTCGTGTAGCGCTGGACGTTCTGCCGCGCCAGCTCACCCATCTTGTCCCGCAGCTCCTTGTCGGACATCAACAGGTCCAGCTTGCGGGCGAGTTCGCCGGTGTTGCCGAGTCCGGCGAGCAGCCCGTCCTCGCCGTCGTGGACGATCTCGTGCACGCCCGGCGCGCAGTCGAACGCCGCGCACGGCACGGCCGCCGCCATCGCCTCCATCAGCGCCAGCGGGAAACCCTCACCGCGCGAGGACTGCACGAAGACCGAGCCGCCGCGCAGCGCCCCCGGCACATCGCCGGTCCGGCCCATCCACTCGACGGAGCCGTCGAGGCCGAGCGCGGTGCACTGCGCCTTCAGCATCTCCTCGTCCTCGCCGGAGCCGTAGATCCGCAGCGTCCAGTCCGGGTGCAGCGGCGCGACCTCCGCCCAGGTGTCCAGGAGCATGTCGATGCCCTTCTGGTCGTGCAGGCGGCCGATGCTGGTGACGACCTTCCCGGTGCGCGGCGAGGGCACCTCGGGCATGAACGGCAGCGGGTTCGGCAGGTACGACGCGTTGTCCATGCCGCCCTTGCGTATCCACAGGTCGGCGTCCTCGCGGGTGAGCGCGAGCATCCGGTCCACGTCCTTGTAGAACCTCCGCACCCGCCCGTAGCGCGAGCTGGCACGCGTGTACGCGTACGACTCGTGGCTCATGCCGATGACCGTCAGGCCCGCGGTGTCGGCGAGCGTCACCCACTCCATCGCCCACACCTGCGTGACGATCACGACCGCACCGGGCCGCGCCCGCCGGAACAGCGCGGTCAGCTTCGCCGCCTGCTCGTGCATGCCCGCCGTGCGCGCGGCCCGCAGCCGCCGCTCGGCGATGTTGAGTCGCCCCTTGATGCCTCGGGCCGGCCCGACGCGCGGCGGGTGCTCGTCGTAGAGCGTCGTCGTCGGGTACGGCAGGTCCGTGCCGATGTCCTGCGGCTCGGCGGGCTCGGTGATGCCGATGACGTGCACCCGGTGGCCCTGCTCGGTGAAGAGGCGGGCCATCTGGTGCGACCAGCTCGTGACTCCGCCCAGCTCGTTGACGCTGTTGCTGACGAAGAAGACGTCCCGCTGGGGGTGTTCCGTACGGGCGCTCATGAACGGCTCCAGTGCGAGAAGAACTGCTCGACGATGCTGCGGGCGGCGGTCCCCTTGTCGTACTCGCCGAACTCGGCCACGAACCGCTCCCGCTCCGGCTGGTACTTGGCGTCGTCCTCGGCCAGCGAGTCGAGCGCGCCGTACAGCTCGTCCTCGGTCCTCACCACCGGCCCCGGCGCGCGTTCGAGCAGGTCGAAGTAGGTGCCGCGGCCCTCGTGCGCGTACTCCTCGTAGTCGTACGCGAAGAACAGCAGCGGGCGGTCCAGGAGCGCGTAGTCGAACATCACCGAGGAGTAGTCCGTGATCAGCGCGTCGGACAGCTCCATCAGCGGGTTGACGTCGTGCCGGGCCGAGACGTCGATGACGGTGCCCCGCACGGACGGCGGCAGCACCACGTGGTTGAGGTAGTGCGCGCGCACCAACAGGACGTACCGGTCGCCGAGTTCCGCCGCGAACCGCTCCACGTCGAAGGGCAGCTCGAAGCGCTGGTTCCGGCCGCCGTGCTTGCGGAACGTGGGCGCGTAGAGCAGCACCTGCTTGTCCTCGGGGATGCCGAGCTCGGCGGCGAGCGGCCCGCGCGCCCGGCGCCCTGCGGCGGCCTCGCGCTCCCTGGCGTGCACCAGTGCGTCGTTACGCGGATAGCCGACGCGGAGCAGTGTCCTCTCCTGCAGCCGGAACGCCTTGGCGAGGGTGCGCACATCGTGCTCGGAGCGGATCAGGAACCGGTCGAAGCGGTTCAGGACCCGCTGCTGCTCCTGCTGCCGCGCCTTGGACTTGAGCTTCCAGGCCGCCTCGTCGAATCCCATCCGCTTGAGCGCGGAGCCGTGCCAGGTCTGGATGTAGGTGGTCTCCGGCCGCTTCGTCAGCTTCAGCGGATAGCTCTGGTTGTCGATCCAGAACTCGGCCTGGGCCAGGGCTCTGAGGTACGGCAGCGACCAGCGGCGTACGAGTGTGGCCTCGGCCGGGAATCCCTCCGGGGACCCGGCGTACGACCAGACCGCCTCGAACCGCAGGCCCTGGCGGAGCATCTCCTCGTAGATCGCCTTCGGGCTGTCGCTGTACTGCTTGCCGAGCTGGCTCTCGAAGACGACCAGGCCCTTCTTCACGGGCAGCCGGCTGAACACCTCGCCGTACACGCGGATTTTGGTCTCTCCCGAGGTGAGCTTCTTGCGCAGCTTTTTCGCCCTCTGGAAGCCGGACTTGGCGAGCTTGCCGGGACGGCCGTGGATGCCGCGTACGACGAGTTCGCGCACCCGCTCCTTGTCCTCGACGCGGTCGCGGGCGACCAGGCGGAAGGCGAGGTGGCCGCGCTGGGAGACCACGGGTTCGACGTGGTCGGCGACCATCCGGGTCAGCCGGGGCCGCACCGGAAGCAGGCCCTCCGCCAGGTCGTGCTCGCTCGCGGTCAGCCGGGTCGTGGTGCGCACCCCGTCCACGTCCAGTTTGAGGCGTACGTCCCACACCTCGTCGACGATGCCGAGCGGGCGGAGCTTCCCGGCGAGGTCGGCCTCGGCCTCCCAGCTCACGGAGTCGCCCTCGTGCCGCAGCACGGCCACCGGGAAGCGGAAGCTCTGCAGGCTGCGGCGGCGGGCGCGGAACTCCAGGTGGCCGGTGAGCCGCGCGCCCTCGGGGATCACGCCGAGCGGGTTGACGATCCGGCCGGCGAGGCGGACCGTGCCGCCACGCCCCGTGCCGCCACGCCCCGTGCCGCCACGCCCCGTGCCGCCACGCCCCGTGCCGCCGCGCGTCGTGCCGCCATGCGCCGTGCCGCCGCGCTCCGCGTAGCCGGTGAGGGTGTTGCGCAGGAACATCCGGTCGACGGTCCTGGTGTGGTGGCCGAGGTCGGTGACGTCCAGGACGTGCCGGCCGAAGGGGTCGTCGAGGTGTTCCGCGCACCAGTAGACATGTCCGTCGCGCTCCACGAGCGGGGCGGAGATCTTGTCGCGGTTGGTGAGGGTGTCGACCGCCGGGAGGAGGTTGTCCCAGTCGTTCTCCCGGAGGAGATAGGCGCAGACGGCCTGGATCGACTGCACCTCGTCGTAGGCCTCGGGGGCGAGCGAGGTGAGGTAGTCGCGGGCGATGCCGGCGAACTCCTGGCGGTAGGAGTCGTCGCGGAACGGCAGGTCGCGGAGGTGCAGGACGAGGTCGTGCTTGAGGAACTTGACGTCCTTGGCGAGCTTCAGCTCGGTCAGGCCGCGTTCGGCGAGGAGCGCGTCGATGCGGCGGTGGATCTCCATGCGGTGCACGAAGTTGGTCATCTCGTGCCGCCGGTTGGAGATCGACTTGGCGGCCGCCTTCTCGTAGACGTGCCAGAAATACACCTGGTTGGGTATGAGGGTGATGCGCTCCGCGGCGAGATACGCCTCGGCGATGAACATCAGGTCCTCGTAGAACATCCCTTTGAGGAACCGGAGTTGGTTCTCCATGAGGAAGCCGCGGCGGTACATCTTGTTCGTGGAGAGCGTGTCCCACACGAACAGGTCCGGCAGCTCGGTGACCGAATCCAGGACCTGGGTGCGCGCGTAGAGCCAGGGGTACCACTCGACGCGCTTCTGGTTCCGGCGGTCCAGATGCAGGCGTACGCACAGGCCGGAGACGATGTCGGAGCCGTCGCGCTCGGCGGCCTCCAGGAGATTGCGGCAGGCGTTGCGCTCCAGGACGTCGTCGCTGTCGAGGAACATCACGTACCGGCCGCGGGTGTGACCGATGCCCACGTTGCGCGGCTCGCCGCACCCGCCGCTGTTCTCCGGCAGCTGGAAGGCGCGCACCCGCCCCGGGTTCTCGGCGGCAAGCCACTGCGCCACCTCGTACGAGCCGTCGGTGCTGCAGTCGTCGACGATCACGACCTCGACGCCGCGCAGCGTCTGGTCGAGCACGGACCGCACGGCGGCGCGGAGCCGGGCTTCGTCGTTGTAGACGATCACTACGACGGAGACGTCGGGGTCACGTTCGCGGTCTGCGATCAAACCCATGTGTTCCTCCAGACAACCTGCACCGCTCGTTCAGCATCCTCTCGATTGTCCGACATGCCCGGTACGCGAGGCCGCGCACGTACGGCCGTTCCGGCGACAGGAGTCAAATGTGCCATACCGGTTGATTGGTGAAACTTTGGGGTCCAATCGGGCGATGCGGACGAGGCAGGCGAGGTAGGCCAGGTGGGCACAGCGGGAGGGCGGGACGGGGCGGGGCGGGGCGGGGCTAGGCGGGGCTAGGAGGGACAAATGACAGGGCACCCCGGCCTGAAGTTCAGGCCGGGGCGCCCTGGGGCTACCCGAAGTCGAGGTAGTGGTACGGACTCAGCCGTGCGTACTCAGCCGTGCGTACGCAGCAGCGTCCTCATCGTCCGCATCGCCACGGAGAGGTTCGCGAGGTCGAAGGCGTCCGAGCCCTGGATCTCGTCGAGCGTCGCCTTGGCACGGCCCAGGATCGCGGCGTTCTGCCCCTCCCAGGCCTTGTAGCGCTGCTCGGGCGTCGAGCTGCCGTTGCCGACCGCCAGCACATCCGCGGTGAGGGCCGCGTGCGCCGCGTACAGGTCCTCGCGGATCGCCGCACGCGCCATCGACTGCCAGCGGTCGCTGCGCGGCAGCGCGCTGATCCGGTCCATCAGCTGGGTGATCGACAGCCGGTCCGCCAGGTCGTAGTAGACCTCGGCGACATCGAGCGGCGCCTTGTCCATCCGGTCCGCGATCAGCACCACGTCGAGCGTCGGGAACGCCGAGGAGAACCCGGCCACCCGCTGCGCCAGCCCATCCGGCACTCCGGCGCCGGTCAGCTCCTCGAAGATCTGCTGGTGCCACTCCAGGTCCGCGCCGCGTACCAGGCTCGGCAGCTCCGACCAGACCTGCGTCACGCCCTCGCGGAAGAACTCGATGGTCTCCGCCAGGTCGATCGGCTGCGGCCGGTTGTTGAGCAGCCAGCGCGTGCCGCGCTCCACCAGGCGCCGCGAGTGCAGCCGGATCCGCGTCTGCACATCCGCCGCCACGACGTTGTCCAGCGCCTCGACCGCGTCCCAGACCTCGCCGAGCCCGAAGATCGCACGGGCCGCGGTGTGGGCGCGCACCACCTCTTCCAGCGAGGCGCCGGTCTCCTCGCGCATCCGGTGCAGGAAGCTCGTACCGCCCGAGTTGACCGTGTCGTTCACGAGGACCGTCGTGACGATCTCGCGGCGCAGCGCGTGCCCGTCGATCTGGTCGAGGAACCGCTCGCGCAGCGCCGTCGGGAAGTACGCGTGCAGCAGGCCCTGCAGGTACTTGTCGTCCGGCAGATCCGTGGAGAGCAGCGCCTCCGCGACGGTGATCTTCGTGTACGCGAGCAGCACCGCCGTCTCCGGCTGCGTCAGGCCGAGTCCGGCGTTCAGCCGCTCCCGGATCTGGCGGTCGGTCGGCAGGAACTCCAGGGCGCGGTCGAGGTGGCCCTCGCGCACCAGCGTGCGCAGGAAGCGCTGCTGGGCGTGGACCATGCTCGACGACTGGGCGAGGGCGTTGGCCAGGGCCGTGTTCTGCGCGTAGTTGTTGCGCAGCACCAGGCGGCCGACCTCGTCGGTCATCTCGGCGAGCAGCTTGTTGCGCTGCTTCACCGTCATGTCGCCGTCCGCGACCACGGAGTTGAGCAGGACCTTGATGTTCACCTCGTGGTCGGAGGTGTCCACGCCCGCGCTGTTGTCGATCGCGTCGGTGTTGACCCGGCCGCCCGTCCGCGCGAACTCGATCCGGCCCAGCTGCGTCAGGCCGAGGTTGCCGCCCTCGCCGACGACCTTGACCCGCAGGTCCGCGCCGTCGACCCGGATCGCGTCGTTGGCCTTGTCGCCGACGTCACCGTTGGACTCGGCGCTCGACTTCACGTACGTACCGATGCCGCCGTTCCACAGCAGGTCGACCGGCGACTGCAGGATCGCCTTCATCAGCTCGGCCGGGGTCATCTTGGCGATGCCCGACTCGATACCCAGGGCCTCCCGGATGTGCGCGTTCAGCGGGATGGACTTTGCGCTGCGCGGGAACACGCCGCCGCCCGCGGACAGCAGGTCCTTGTCGTAGTCCGCCCAGGACGAGCGCGGCAGCTCGAAGAGACGGCGCCGCTCTGCGTACGAGGTGGCGGCGTCCGGCTTCGGGTCGATGAAGATGTGACGGTGGTCGAAGGCGGCGACCAGGCGGATGTGCTCGGAGAGCAGCATGCCGTTGCCGAACACGTCACCGGACATGTCGCCGACGCCGACGACCGTGAAGTCCTCGTTCTGCGTGTCGTGGCCGAGCTCCTGGAAGTGCCGCTTCACGGACTCCCAGGCGCCGCGCGCGGTGATGCCCATGCCCTTGTGGTCGTACCCGGCCGAGCCACCGGACGCGAAGGCGTCGCCCAGCCAGAAGTTGTACGACTCCGCGACCTCGTTGGCGATGTCCGAGAACGTCGCCGTGCCCTTGTCGGCGGCGACCACCAGGTAGGTGTCGTCCTCGTCGTGACGCACCACATCGGCCGGCGGCACGACCTCGCCCGCGACCAGGTTGTCGGTGATGTCGAGCAGCGCCGAGATGAACGTCTTGTACGAGGCGATGCCCTCGGCGAGCCACGCGTCCCGGTCCACGCTCGGGTCGGGCAGCTGCTTGGCGACGAACCCGCCCTTCGCGCCGACCGGCACGATCACGGTGTTCTTCACCATCTGCGCCTTCACCAGGCCGAGGATCTCCGTACGGAAGTCCTCACGCCGGTCGGACCAGCGCAGGCCACCGCGCGCGACCTTGCCGAAGCGCAGGTGCACGCCCTCGACACGGGGCGAGTACACCCAGATCTCGTAGGCCGGACGGGGCTCCGGCAGGTCCGGGATCGTCTGCGGGTCCAGCTTCATGGAGACGTATGTGTGCGGCTTGCCGCCTTCCGCCTCCTGGAAGAAGTTGGTGCGCAGCGTGGCCTTGATGACGGTGAGGAAGGACCGCAGGATCCGGTCCTCGTCGAGCGAGGCCACCTGGTCGAGCGCGCCCTCCAGCTCTTCGAGGAGCCCGTCGATCAGCTCGGTGCCGGCCCGCTGCCGCTCCGGCGACATCCGCGCCTCGAAGAGGCTCACCAGCAGGCGCGTGGTGTGGACGTTGGTGCGGAGGGTGTCCTCCATGTAGTCCTGGCTGAACTTGGCGCCCGCCTGCCGCAGGTACTTGGCGTACGAGCGCAGCACCATCGCCTGCCGCCAGTTCAGCCCGGCGCCCAGGACCAGGGAGTTGAAGCCGTCGTTCTCGGCGAGCCCGGTCCAGACGGCGGCGAAAGCCTCCTGGAAACGCTCACGGGCGTCGTCCGCGAGGTAGTCGCCGTTCCCGGCGGCCTTCGGCATGCGCAGGCCGAAGTCGTAGATCCACGCGGTGGTGCCGTCGGCCGCGCGCAGCTCGTAGGGCCGCTCGTCGACGACCTCGCAGCCCAGGCGCTGCAGCACGGGAAGGACCGCGGAGAGGGAGACCTGGCCGCCGGCGCGGTAGATCTTGAAGCGCCGCTCGCCGGGTGCGGCGCCCACGGGCTCGTACAGCGAGAGCGCGAAGTCCTTCGGGCCCTGGGTGAGTTGCTCGACCCGCACCAGGTCGGCGACGGCGCCGCGCGGCGTGTGGTCGGCCTTGTAGCCCTCCTGGAAGGCGTTGCCGTAGCGCCGCAGCAGTTCGGCGGCGCGCTCCTCGCCGCACTCGGCGGTCAGCGCCTCCGCGAAGCCGTCGGCCCAGGACCGCGCGGCCTCGACGAGGCGGGCCTCGATGCGGTCCTTGTCGGCGTCGGACAGCTGCGGCAGCTCGGTGCCGGGCGTGACGCGGACGACGAAGTGCAGCCGGGAGAGGATCGACTCGGTGTTCCAGGCGGTGAAGTCGACGCTGGTGCCGCCGAGTTCCTCCTTCAGGATGTCGATGATCCGCAGCCGCACACCCGTGGTGTAGCGGTCCCGGGGCAGGTAGACGAGCGCCGAGTAGTACCTGCCGTACTCGTCCTTGCGCAGGTAGAGCCGCAGCCGGCGGCGCTCCTGCAGGTAGAGGACGGAGGTGACGATGGAGCGCAGCTCGTCGGCCGGGGTCTGGAAGAGCTCGTCGCGCGGGTACGTCTCCAGGATCTGCAGCAGGTCGCGGCCGTCGTGGCTGTTGGGCGAGAAGCCGGCCTGCTTGAGGACCTCGGCGACCTTGCGGCGGATCACCGGCACGCGGCGCACGGACTCGGTGTAGGCGGCGCTGGAGAACAGGCCCAGGAAGCGGCGCTCACCGATGACGTTGCCCTCGGCGTCGAACTTCTTCACGCCGACGTAGTCGAGGTAGCTGGGGCGGTGGACCGTGGCGCGGCTGTTGGCCTTGGTCAGGACGAGCAGCTTGTGCTCGCGGGCCTTGGCGCGGGCGTCGGCGGGCAGCCGGTTGAAGGAAGGGCTGACCGGGTGGCCGTGCACGTCCTCGCCGCTGTGCTTCGGGTCGGCGCGCAGGATGCCGAGGCCGGTGCCGGGGACGGCGCCCAGAGAGTCGTCCTCGTTCAGCTCGTACTCGCGGTAGCCGAGGAACGTGAAGTGGTCCGCGGCCAGCCAGCGCAGCAGCTCGCGGGCCTCCTCGACCTCCTGGTTCTGCAGGTCGTCGGCGGTCGGCTCGCTGGGCAGCTCGTCGGCGATGCACAGCGCGGCGTCGCGCATCTTCTCCCAGTCCTCGACGGCCTCGCGCACGTCGGACAGGACCCGCAGGAGGTCGTTGTTGATCTGCTTGAGGTCGGCCCGGTCGGTCTCCCGGTCCATCTCGACGTGGATCCAGGACTCGGTGAGCGTGTCGTGCGTGTCGGTGGGCGCACCGGCCGGGAGCACCTCGATGAGCTTGCCGGTGAGGTCCCGGCGGACGACCACCTGCGGGTGGATCACGACGTGGATGCCGCGGCCCTGGCGGGAGAGTTCGTTGGTGACCGAGTCGACCAGGAACGGCATGTCGTCGGTGACGACCTCGACGACGGAGTGCGAGCACGTCCAGCCGTTCTCCTCGACCGTCGGGGTGTGCACCCGGACGTTGGCGGTGCCCTGCGGGCGCTCCTCCGCGAGGCGGTAGTGCGAGAACGCGGCGCCGAAGACGTCGACCGGGTCCCGGTCCGCGAGGTCCTCCGGTGCGGTGTGCAGGTAGTAGCGCTGGAGATACGAGAGCACCGTGTCCTCGTCCGGGCGGTCTCCCGTATTGGCCCCCGTCGGAAGTTGCCCCCCGACCGGGCTGTTCTCAGCTACCCGGGCGGCCCGTGCGAGCAGCTCGGCCTTTGCTTCGTCCAGCTTGGTCTGCATGTCCTCTGGCTCCTGTCGCGCGCCGTTGCGTGACGTTGAAGAAAGTGATGTTTACGCCGGTGTGGCGGGCAAGCGCACTACGTCGGGACACGGGGTTTCCGGTCCCCGCCGACGCTATGCCTCGATGAGAGATGACCGGGGCGGTCTCGGCCATTTTCGGCTGCGTGCCCCGAATCCGAAGCGCGAAGATCGCCCGGGCACGCCGACGTACCGGGCACGGGCCGGGGGCTGCACTGCCCCCGAGGGATATCGCGCTGATCACGGGTCCAGGCTATCGCCCCGCACCGGGACCACGTCATGGGCTGTATGTGTACAAAAGACTGGCCCTTCCTTTGACACTCTGGACAGGGACAACACCCCCTGGTTCATGCGTCACCCCTCTCCGCCCCGGCCTCAGGCACCGGCGCACCGCACGATTCACGCCATCGGTCCGCCCCCTCAGGCCGCGAGCCGTCTCGCCTCGGTGACCGCCTCCGCGAGCGTGTCCACCACCGGGACGCCCGCCTCGGCGAGGCTGGTGCGGCTGTGCGAGCCGCCGGTGTAGAGCACCGCGCGGGCCCCCACGTGCGCGGCGGCCACCGCGTCGTCCACCGCATCCCCGATCACCACGATCCGGGCCGGGTCGACGGTCGCGGCCAGCGCGGCGACGTGCCGCTCCATGTGCTCGGCCTTGCCCCCGGCCGAGTTCCCCACGCGCCCGTCGACGCGTATGAAGTGGTGCTCGATGCCGTGCGTCCGCACGATCGGCAGCAGGCGGTCGTGCGGGGCGAGGGAGCACATCGACTGCGTGAGTCCGCCCGCCTGCCAGTCGGCCAGCAGCTCGCCCGCCCCTTCGGCGAGACCCGCGCTGTCCGCCAGGGACCAGTAGTGGCGGTGGAAGGCCTCGTCCATGACCTCCCACTGCTCGTCGGTGGGCAGGCGGCCCAGAAGCCGCTCGTAGAAGCGCGGCACCGGCACGCAGTACAGCTCGCGGTACCGCTCAAGCGTGATCGGCGGCAGGCCGATCTCCTCGAACGACGCGTTGGTGGCCTTGATGACCACGTCGATGTCGTGGAACAGCGTGCCGTTCCAGTCCCAGACGATGTGCGGTGCTTGCTGCTTCCCCATGCCCAAGACGGTACCCGCAGAACGCGATCCGCCCCGGAGCCTGTGGATAACTCGACGGAAGGCCTGGTCAGGAGGGGTTCTACCTCATCCTACGAGGTTCGGGATCTCCTGCGTCGCGAACCAGAGCAGCTCGTGGTCCTCCGCCCCGTCCACCGTGAACCGGGCGTCGTCGTCCCCCTGGTCCGCCGCGCCCAGGGCGTCCGCCGCCGCCCGCACGTCGGCCTCGGCGTCGTCCGCGTCGACGTGGACCGCGGCCGCCTTCGTCAGGGGCACCGGCCGGGCCAGGCGCACTTCGCCGAGCGTGCTGACGGTGAGCGCGTGGTCCGGGTCCACGCTCGCCTCGTTGTCCGGCACGTCCACGGCCACGACGACCCGCCGTCGCGGCGCCGCGGGGCTGCCGGCGAGCATCCGCAGGGAGGCGGACGCGGCCCGGTTCAGCGCCGCGTACTCCAGCTCCTCGATGTCGTCCGAGACGTACCACTCGCGCAGCGCCGGCGTCACCGCGTAGGCCGTCAGCGGGCCGGGGCCCAGCTCGCCCGCCTTGTGCGCCTCGGCGAGCCCGGGGAGGGTCAGGGGTACGTAGACGCGCATGGGCCGCCGCTTCCTTCGTCGTGGACGTGGGCTTGAGGACCCTCAGGATACGTGTCGGACGTCCCCCATCGGGTGGGCTGCTTCACCGCTCCACCCCGTCCCTTACGTCGGGATTATCCCCGGAATGAACGCCTCCGAGGCCAGTCGCCCCTTGGCCTCTCACTCTGATAGGTGATCTTTCGGAAGGGCTTTACGGAGAGTGATGCCACGTTGCGCGACAGGGCCTCCTGCCCCTACAAGAAATCCCGTAGCTACTGCCCGGTAGTAATTCCGGGCCCAGCAGATACGGGGAAACGATCATGGACGGCACGTACAACGACTCCCACGGTTCCAGGGCTTCCAGGGGCCCCGGCCGCCCGCGGAACGGCGGCTCCCGCCCCGGCGGGCGGGCGGTGACCAGGCCCGGCAACCGGCGCGACCAGCGCAGGCCCGCCGCCGTACCGGCACAGCGGAGGCGGTTCAAGCCGCACGAGCTGTTCGCCGAGCGGCTCCTCGCCGTGCTGAGCGGCGAGCGGCCGGTGCACTGGATGCTCAACCACACCGTCGGCCACGGCTACCAGCAGCTGGTCGAGCTCGCCCCGCACGCGCCGTTCCAGGCGCACGGGCCGCGCCCCGTCATCCGCACCTGCCGGGCCCTCCCGCTCAGCCCGGGTGTGGTCGAGGCCAGCGCGTGCATCGGCGCCGGGGACCAGGTGCGGGCGATGGCGTTCCGCCTTGAGCGCGGCTCCGACCTGCGCTGGCGCTGCGCCGCCGTGGAACTGGGCGGGGAACGCCAGCCCGTCTGAGCCTCGGGGCGGAGGAGGCCCCACGCCGCGGGGCCGGAAGCCCAGCATCCGCTGAGCCCCGGCCCCGACGACGCACGACGCACGACGACGTACGACGACGTACGCGCTATGTGTGCGCTGCGTGCCTGCCGACGGGGGCTACGCGTGCGCGCCTGCTGGCGCGGTTGCGCACGTGGTGCGTGCGTGCCTGCCACGCGCGGGCTGCGCACGTGGTGCGTGCGTGCCTGCCACGCGCGGGCTGCGCGCCGCTCGCGTCACTTCTTGCGGCGGCGGCCGCCCTTCTGGGCCTTGCGGCGCTCCGCGCGCGTCCTGCCGTTCGAGGACGAGCGGGCCGAACCGTCGTCGTCGTTGCTGAAGTCGCCCTCCACGACGCCGCCCTCGCCGTCGACCGTCGGCGCCGAGAAGTGCAGCCGGTCCGGGCGCTGCGGGGCCTCCAGGCCCTTGGCGCGGATCTCCGGACGACCGGCGCCCGCGGGCACCGCGTCCTCGACGGGCTCCTTCTCCAGGGACGGCGCCTTGTCCTCGACGGGGACCTCCTCGACCTGCTGCTCGACCTGGACCTCCAGGTTGAACAGGTAGCCGACGGACTCCTCCTTGATGCCCTCCATCATCGCGGTGAACATGTCGAAGCCCTCGCGCTGGTACTCGACCAGCGGGTCCTTCTGCGCCATCGCGCGCAGGCCGATGCCCTCCTGGAGGTAGTCCATCTCGTAGAGGTGCTCGCGCCACTTGCGGTCCAGGACGGACAGCACGACGCGGCGCTCCAGCTCGCGCATGATCTCCGAGCCGAGCTGCTCCTCGCGCGCGTCGTACTGCGCGTGGATGTCCTCCTTGATGGACTCGCTGATGAACTCGGCGGTCAGGCCCGCGCGGTCACCGGCCAGGTCCTCCAGCTCGTCGATGGTGACCTGCACCGGGTAGAGCTGCTTGAACGCGCCCCACAGGCGGTCCAGGTCCCACTCCTCGGCGAAGCCCTCGGCGGACTCCGCCTGGATGTACGCGTCGATCGTGTCGTCCATGAAGTGACGGATCTGCTCATGCAGGTCCTCGCCCTTCAGGACGCGGCGGCGCTCGCCGTAGATGACCTCGCGCTGCCGGTTCAGGACCTCGTCGTACTTGAGGACGTTCTTACGCGTCTCGAAGTTCTGCTGCTCGACCTGCGACTGGGCCGAGGCGATGGCGCGCGTGACCATCTTGTTCTCGATCGGGACGTCGTCCGGGACGTTCGCCATCGCCATCACGCGCTCGACCATCGCCGCCTTGAACAGGCGCATCAGGTCATCACCGAGCGAGAGGTAGAAGCGGGACTCGCCGGGGTCGCCCTGGCGGCCGGAACGACCGCGCAGCTGGTTGTCGATACGGCGCGACTCGTGCCGCTCGGTGCCCAGGACGTACAGCCCGCCGAGGTCCTTCACCTCGTCGTGCTCGGCCTTGACCGCCTCCTCCGCGCGCTCCAGGGCGGCGGGCAGGGCCCCGGCCCACTCCTCGATGTGCTCCTCGGGATCGAGGCCGTGCTGGCGCAGCTCGGCCTCGGCAAGGTCGTCGGGGTTGCCGCCGAGCTTGATGTCCGTTCCACGACCGGCCATGTTCGTGGCGACCGTGACGGCGCCCTTGCGGCCGGCCTGGGCGACGATCGACGCCTCCCGGTCGTGCTGCTTGGCGTTCAGCACCTCGTGCGGCACGCCGCGCTTGGCGAGCTGCTGCGAGAGGTACTCGGACTTCTCGACCGAGGTGGTGCCGACGAGGATCGGCTGGCCGTCGGCGTGCTTCTCGGCGATGTCGTCGACGACCGCGTCGAACTTGGCCTTCTCCGTGCGGTAGATCAGGTCCGACTGGTCCATACGGACCATGGGGCGGTTCGTCGGGATCGGAACGACGCCCAGCTTGTAGATCTGGTGGAACTCGGCGGCCTCCGTCATGGCCGTACCGGTCATTCCGGAGAGCTTGCTGTAGAGGCGGAAGAAGTTCTGCAGGGTGATCGTGGCGAGTGTCTGGTTCTCGTCCTTGATGTCCACCCCTTCCTTCGCCTCGATCGCCTGGTGCATGCCCTCGTTGTAGCGGCGGCCGGCGAGGATACGGCCGGTGTGCTCGTCGACGATCATGACTTCGCCGTCGATGACGACGTAGTCCTTGTCCTTCTTGAAGAGTTCCTTCGCCTTGATGGCGTTGTTGAGGTAACCGACGAGCGGGGTGTTCACCGACTCGTAGAGGTTGTCGATGCCCAGCCAGTCCTCGACCTTCTGGACGCCGGACTCGTGGATGGCGACGGTGCGCTTCTTCTCGTCGACCTCGTAGTCGCCGGTCTCCTCGATGCCCTTGAGCTGGTTGCCGGCCTCGCCCTTGGTCAGGCGGGTGACCAGCTTGGCGAAGTCGCCGTACCACTTGGTGGCCTGGTCGGCGGGGCCGGAGATGATCAGCGGCGTACGCGCCTCGTCGACGAGGATGGAGTCGACCTCGTCGACCACCGCGAAGTTGTGGCCCCGCTGGACGAGTTCGTCCTGGGACCAGGCCATGTTGTCGCGGAGGTAGTCGAAGCCGAACTCGTTGTTCGTGCCGTAGGTGATGTCGCAGTTGTACTGCTCGCGGCGCTGGGCCGGCGTCATGTTGGCGATGATGCAGCCGACGGACAGGCCCAGGAACTTGTGGACGCGGCCCATCAACTCGGAGTCGCGCTCGGCCAGATAGTCGTTGACCGTGATCAGGTGGACGCCCTTGCCGGACAGGGCGTTGAGGTACGTCGGCAGCGTGCCGACGAGGGTCTTGCCCTCACCCGTCTTCATCTCGGCGACATAGCCGAGGTGGAGGGCGGCGCCACCCATCAGCTGGACGTCGTAGTGCCGCTGGCCCAGGACGCGCTTGGCGGCCTCGCGGACCGTGGCGAAGGCCTCGGGCAGCAGGTCGTCGAGGCTGTCTCCGGACTTGCCTTCGCTGTCGACCCACTCCTGGTAACGCTCTTTGTACTCGTCCGTGAGGGCGCGCAGCTCGGCGTCGGAGAGGTTGACGAAGTCCTCTTCGATGGAGTTGACCTGGTCCGCGATGCGGTGCAGTTTGCGCAGGATCTTTCCTTCGCCTGCACGCATGAGCTTGTTGAAGACGGACACGAGGGTTGGTCTCCTTGCCGGTCGGGCCTGGCTCGGTCGGTTTCTTTCTCGGATTCGTGGCGGTTCGGGCACAGCAGGTGGGCCCCACCGCAACGGCCATCGTAAGCGAGGACGACTCCGGCTCGGGAGGGTCGTCGTGACGAAGGCCACCCGCCATTCTCCTGGAGAACGTTTCAGAGTCCCGCCAGGTGCCCGTGCGCTCGCCAAAAGTTCTGGCGCCCGTTGTCGGCACGGTCGAGAATCGACCGATGGAACCGGTCACACTCACCACTGAACGTCTGATTCTGCGCCCCCTCGGCCCCGACGACACCGAGGACTGCTTCGCCGCCTGCCAGGACCCCGGCATTCAGCGCTGGACGACCGTTCCCTCTCCTTATGAGCGCGAACACGCCGAGAACTTCACGCGGAACTTCGCCCCGGAGGCCTGGCGCACCAGCAGGGAGTACACGTTCGCGATCCGCACGCGCGCGCAGGGCGTTCTGGTGGCGGTGATGGGGATCATGGTGCGCGGTGAGGGCGCAGCGGAAGTGGGCTTCTGGTCGGTGAAGGAACAGCGTGGCCGCGGCCACGTCACCGAAGCGCTCCGCGCCCTGTCGCGCTGGGCGTTCACACGCGCGGCGATCGACCGTCTGGAGTGGCGCGCCGAAGTGGGGAACACCGCCTCACGCGCGGTGGCGGTCCGCGCCGGCTTCACCATGGAGGGCACGCTGCGCGCCGCTTTCCTGCACCGCGGCACCCGACGCGACTGCTGGGTCGGCTCACTGCTGCCCTCCGACCTCGAACTGCGGCCGCTGGACCCGTACTTGCCGGCGAATTCCGCAGGCCGGCCCTGACTGTCAGTGGCGGGCTCTACGGTACGGACATGACCTCCGCCGTGGCACCAGCCGTCCCCGAAGTCGAGCTCTCCGCCGCCGACACCCGCCGTATCGCCCTGCGCGCCCAGGGCTTCCTCGGCGCGCCCGACCGCCGGGGCGGGGTGCGCGGCGTCCTGCGCCACCTGGGCGCCGTCCAGCTCGACACGATCTCGGTGCTGGCCCGCTCCCACGAGCTGATCCCGTACGCACGGCTCGGCGCCGTCGGCCGCAGACCGGTGGAGGAGGCGTACTGGACGGACACACACGCCTTTGAGTACTGGTCGCACGCGGCGTGCATCCTGCCCATCGAGGAATGGCCGCACTTCGCCTTCCGCCGCCGCGCGTACCGCAACCGCCCGCACTGGCACCACGACCTGAAGCAGTCGGCGTACGACCAGGTGGTCAAGCAGCTGCACGCCGAAGGCCCGCTCACGGCCACCGAGTTGGGCGGCGCGAAGAACAAGGGCGAGTGGTGGGACTGGTCCGAGTCGAAGGTCGCCGTGGAGCGCGCGCTGATGTACGGCGAGGTGGTGTGTGTGGAGCGCCGCGGCTGGAAGCGGGTGTACGACCTGGCGGAGCGCGCCGTGCCGGGCGAGCTGCTCCATGACGATCTGGACGACCGGGAGTGTCTGCGACGCCTGGTGCGGCTGGCCGGCGAGGCGCTCGGCGTGGGCACGCGCTCCGACATCGCGGACTACCACCGGCTGAAGGGCGAGGAGTTCGACGCCGTGGTCGCCGATTCGGGTCTGGTGCCGGTGCGGGTCGAGGGCTGGGCCAAGCCGGCCTGGGCGGACCCGGCGGCCCTGGCGAGCGCCCCGCGGGGACGCCACAGGACGACGTTGCTGTCGCCGTTCGACTCCCTGGTCTGGGAACGGGCGCGCACGGAGCGGATCTTCGGCTTCACCCACCGCCTGGAGGCGTACGTCCCGAAGCCGAAGCGGGTGTACGGGTACTTCGCGATGCCGCTGCTGTCCGGGGGCCGCCTCCTGGGCCGCGTGGACCCGGCGCGCGAGGGCGGCACGCTGGTGGCGAAGCACGCCTCCCTGGACACGCCGAAGGCCGTGGAGCCCATGGCCGGGGCGCTGCGGGAGGCCGCCGGGTGGGTGGGCTGCGATCAGGTCCGGGTGGAGCGGGTGACACCGCCGGAGCTGCGGGCTCCGCTGGCGGCGGCCCTCGCCTGAGCCGCCGCCACCGCATCGGCTGTCAGCGCGTCCGCTGTCAGCGCGTCCGCTGTCAGCGGATCTCCAGGATCTTCTCCCGCATCGCGTAGACCACGGCCTCCATGCGGGAGTGCAGCTGCAGCTTCTCCAGAATGTTGCGCACGTGGTTCTTCACGGTGTTCTCGGAGATGAACAACTCCTTGGCGATGTCGCGGTTGTTCATGCCCGTGGCGACCAGCTTCAGCACTTCGAGCTCTCGGTCGGTGAGCCTCGGTGCGGGCACGAGCCGACGCTCGTCGGTGCGCTGGATCATCGACTTGAACTCGGTGAGCAGTTTCGACGCCATCGACGGGCTGATCTGCGACTGCCCGTCGGCGACGGCACGGATCGCGGTCGCCACCTCGTCCGTGGAGATCTCCTTGAGGAGGTAGCCGGTGGCTCCGGCCTTGATCGCGTCGTAGAGGTCAGCCTCCTCGTCGCTGATCGTCAGCATGATGATCTTTGCGCTCGGTGCCACTTCCTTGATCGCGGTGCACGCCTCGATGCCGCCGCGCTTGGGCATCCGGACGTCCATGAGAACGATGTCGGGCAGCAGGTCGGCTGCCTTGTCCACGGCTTCGGAGCCGTCCCCCGCTTCCCCTATGACCTCGATGTCCTCCTCCTGTGCGAGGACGATCTCAAGCCCCCGCCGGAAGAGCGCGTGATCGTCCACCACGAGGACCCGGATGGGTTCCTTCCGTGGGGTTTCCGCCTCCATTCCGATGCCTACGACACCGTCGTCCGCATCCTCGTCACGCAACGGTCCAAACGTGCCCGCCATCGTTCCTCCCCCTGAAGGCCGAGGCCTGTTCAATTTGCCGCAACCCGCTTCCATTGCACACGGGTTGGCCTGCTCGGCCATGATTTCATGCCCCGGCGGCGCACCAACGCCGGAAGGGGTCGCACGATGGTGCCCCTGGGGGCGCACATGCGCTCCAGGGGCACCGTCGTCGCTGCCATCGAAGGTCAGCCGGGGTCAGCCGGGGTCAGCCGGGTCAGCCGCCGAGCGAGCCGCCGGGCGCGGTCGACTGGGCCTTCGACACCATCGGGTCCGTGCTGAGGTGGATGACGCCGTAGTCGTAGGCGTGCCGTCGGTAGACGACGCTGGGTTCCTTGGTCTCGGAGTCGACGAAGAGGTAGAAGTCGTGCCCGACCAACTCCATCTCGTAGAGCGCCTGATCGAGTGACATGGGTGTCGCGACGTGGGTCTTCTCGCGCACCACGATCGGGCCTTCGCCCTGAATCTCAAGTGAACCGATCCGCTTCGTCGGTACGCCCTCGTCCTCCGTGGTCGGGACGGGCGTGCCGTCGCCGTTGAGCGTGGCCGCGCCGGGCACCCGGTCGGCCACTTCGGCCGCGGAGAGGCGGCCATTGCCACGGCGCGTGGAGCGCTTGCTGTGCTGCTTGCGCAGTCGTGCTTCCAGCTTCTCCTGGGCCAGGTCGAGCGCAGCGTACGGGTCGCTGGCCGAGGCCTCTGCCCGGATCACCGGGCCGCGCGTGCGCAGAGTGATCTCCACGCGGTCAGAACGGTCGGCCTGTCGCGGATTGGGCTCCTTGGACACCTCGACGTCGAGGTTGATCACCTTGGCATCGAGCTTCTGGATCTTCTCCAGCTTCAGCTTCTCGGCCACGTGCTTGCGGAACCGCTCGGGCACCTCTGTTTTGCGGCCCTTGACGACGATGTCCACGCAGAACTCCGTTCCCGGATCGCTCCGCAGCCTCAGGCGGAGCGTCTCCCTTTTGCACCAGACTCCGGTGACCCCGGAGTCTCGGACTTGGTGACTTCCACCTCCTCCTCCCCCGCGGGCAAGATCTCCACCCCACCAGTGCGGGTGATTGCAGAAAACCCATGCACCGGCATTCCGATATACGAGGTCAGGCGCCTACCTTTCCTCACAACCGAACATATCTCGCCCGGACGGATGGCGTCACCCTCTACTGCGACGTACCTCCGTTCAGGTGCATTTCCACTCCCACTACCTGCAACGATGCAAGTTCCCGCTCAGTTCCGGTTTATTTCGAAGGAATCCGGTGACGTGGCGATCACTGCTGCGGTCAGGGGGAACATTCCCCGCTGTTCGATCGTTCTCGGCGCTTCCGACCGGGCGTTGGGGATGCTTGCATCCACTGTTCCGCCCCGGCCCCTCTCTCGCGACCCGGCCTGTCTTACTGGCGGCGTTACTTGCGTTCTCGTAACACGTACTCGCGTTCCCGCAGCGCCCGGTCCTGGCCTGGTTGCGGTCAGTGCGCGGGCGGCTTCCGCGAGGGACGCGCCCGTGGTCATCAGGTCGTCGACCAGGACCAGGCGGCGGCCCGCGAGGAGCCGCTCCGCGCCGGGCAGCACTTCGAGCGCACCGCTCATGTTCGCCATCCGCTGCCGGGAGTTGAGCCCCGACTGGTCCGCGACGCGGCGCCGCTGCCGCAGCACCGGGAGCACCTGCGCGGCGATGCCCGAGTGCCGCAGTTCGCGGGCGGCCTCGCGGGCGATCCGCCGCACCGAGTCGTGCCCTCGCGCGGCGACGGCCCGTCCGGCCGACGGCATGGGCACCAGGACCAGCAGACTCTCCTGTCCGTACGCATCGCCTCCGTACGCATCACCTCTGCGTGCGCCGCCTCCGTACGCATCACCTCCGTATGCACCGCCCCCATCGGTTTCACCGTGCCCCCCGTGTCCCCTGTTTTCCTCGCTCCACACTTCGCCCCCGTCGTCCAGTACCTCCCCGCCGTCCCGGAGCCCCGCCCGCACGGCACCCGCGAGCGCCAGGCCCAGGGGATGCGCAAGCCCCAGGGCGCCCCGCTCCTTGTGCGCGAGCAGCACCGGGCGCACCCCGTCCGCGTACGGCGCCGCCGCGTACACCTCCGGCAGCCCGGCCGGCTCCCGGTTGGGCCGCGCCCGGCGCGGCTCCCTGCCGTACAGCGCCGCCCGACAGGTGTCGCACAGCAGCGTGCGGGGCTGCCCACAGCCCGCGCAGTCGGCGGGCAGCACCAGGTCGGCGAGGTCACGCCACCAACCCCGCATGCCTTCACTGTGCCAACGCGCACAGCTCTGTGCCACCCCTGTGGATAACTCTCAGGAGGACGCGGGGATGTGGCGGCGAGCTGGGTCCGCACACGCCAATTACGCTGCCTTGCACCCCTTTTGACGGCCCGTCAATCACCGCCATGGGGCGTAGCCCGAGCCGCAGGCCATCGGAGGGGCGCACAGCCCCGACCGTCCACGAGAGCCGGGTTACCCCGGATAGACCGGCGACGTCCCGTCCTTGACCACCGGCCGCCAGCTCGCCCCCGGAGGCAGCCGGACGATGCCGTCCTCCTCCGAGCGGGCCACCAGCGGCAGCCGCTCGTCCTCCGACGCCGCGATGTCTGTCACCCCGGTCAGGGCGGGCAGCGCCGCGTCCTGTACGACCGAGCCATCGCTCTGCACGTACTGGAGCTGCTGAACCCCGCCGGCCTCCTTGCCGACCACCACGAGACGGCTGCCGCCGGCCCAGGACATGGCCGTGACCTCCTCCATCTGCGGTGCCCCGGGGCGCAGTTCGACCACCGACACCTCGGGGTCCTCGGACGTCCCCTGGCGCTCCACGCGGCCGATCTTCAGCTCCGTCCTGCCGTCCCGCTCGACGATCAGCGCGACCCGCACTCCGTCCGCCGACACCCGTACGGCGTTGATCCGGGCGTCGTCCAGGCCGACGACCTTGACCTCCACGGGCTTCCCGCCGCCCTGCGCCAGCCACAGCAGCCGCTGGTCGCGCGGGTCCCGGTCGGCGACCCACAGATCTCCCCGGCCGTCCCAACTCGGCTTGGTCAGGCGGTCCTTCTCCTGCTTGGCCTCACTGCGTACCTTCGTCTTCTCCAGCCGCTCGTCGGACAGCAGGGAGCCCACGTACAGCGAACGTCCGTCGTTCGACACCCCCGCCGCACGGTCCTCCGCGCGCGACACCGCGGCCGAGCGCAGCTGCCGCTCGCCGCTGCCGAGCGGGCCCGGGGCCGGCTCCACCTCGTCGCCGTTCTTCGGCATCCGCACCAGTCGGTGCTTGTCGTCGATGAAGTACTGGTAGTCCGCGCCGCTCAGCGCACGGTTCGGAGCGCTCGCCTCCGCCTGGTCGGAGTCCAGCGCGCACAGCTTCGTACCGTTCGCGCGCTGCAGCTCCACCTGCTCGATGCCTGCGGCCGGCAAGTCCCTCAGGGTGAAGAAGAGTTGGGCCGCCATCTTCGCGCAGCGGTCCGGTTTCACGGCATCGGCCCGTTCGTTCAGCGGGACCTTCAGACGGTTCTGGTCGTCGGGCGCCAGCGACTTGGTGCCCTTCTTCAGCGCGATGCCCGACGGGAAGCGGGAATCCACGACGTTGTCGAGCCAGTTGGTCGGTCCGTCGAGCAGCGCACGCACCGCCTGTGTCACCGGGTCGATGCGCTTACGGATGTACACCGGGTCGGCGACCATCGCCGGCGACGACTGTGCGTACCCGCCGTCCGACGAGGACGGCGAGGCGTAGAAGTACTTGCTGACCGGCAGGTAGAGCCGCTCGAAGTCGGCCTGCGCGAGCACCACGCCGCTCGGCGGCACGTCGATCCGCCACTCGCCACCGTCACCGCCGCTGTCACCGTCGCCATTGCCGTCGCCGTTCTGCCGGACGAGGTGCACCAGCGACGAGTACTTCCCCTGCTCCGAGCGGTACGCGTGCTCGTCGTCGACCGTCGCGATCATCCGGCCCGTCAGCGCGTACGTGTATCCGCTGCCGTCGGGGTCCGTCCTCGTTCGCGTCGAGTCCGCGTTCGGGCCGTCGGCCAGGACCGTGGTGGACCGCTTCGGCTCCCAGCGCTCCGACGCCTCCTTGGTCAGATACTTGCGTGCTGTCGCGAACTCCGGATCATCGCTGGTCAGCGCCTCAAGGAAGCCCTCGACGATCTCCGAGGGGCTGGCGCCCTCCTGCGGCGGCACGGCGAAGACCTGCACCCGCGGCTCCTGCGGGGAGGCGTCCACCTGTTCCACTCCGCCGCTGTCCGGCATGGAGGCACACCCGGCGAGCACGAAAGCCGAGCAAGCGAGTGCCAACGCGGTACGCGCGGATCGGAAGAAGCCGAACCGTCCACGATCAGCGCCCACGCGTGCTCTCCTCTTCCGCCGGTGCCGATACGGCCCGCACTTCTGGCTCTGCCTCAACTTGCTCTTCTATGCCGCCGGTTGACGCATCCGGAGCGACTGCCTCGGTGGCTGATTCGGTGACTGCCCCGGCGGCTGCCCCGGTGACTGCTCCGCCGCCCGTCAGCACCTCCGGCGGCCCCACCTGGCGCGGCACCACCCGCGCTCCGCTCCCCGGCAGCGCCGTCGGGTCCGCGCTCGGCGGGGTCACGAGCACCGACGACGCGGTCGGCGGTACGGCCACCGGCGCACGCTCACTCACCGGCTGCGCCGGCACCGTCGCCTGCTTGCCCTGCTCGCCGCCCGCCAGGCCGGCCTCGTGCAGCCCACGGTTGCGGCGCGAGTCCTTCGGCTCCAGGGGTATCGGCGAGCCCCGCAGCGCCTCGTCCGCGGTACGCGGCAACGTCAGGCGGAACTGCGAACCGCCTCCCGGCTCGCCCCAGGCCTGCAGCCAGCCGCCGTGCAACCGCGCGTCCTCAAGGGCGATCGACAGCCCGAGGCCCGTGCCACCGGTCGTACGCGCGCGTGCCGGGTCGGCGCGCCAGAACCGGTTGAAGACTCGCGTCGCCTCCCCCGGCTTGAGACCCACTCCGTAGTCACGCACCGCGACCGCCACCGCACCTCCGGCAGCGCCGAGCCGTACGACCACGTCCTTGCCGTCGCCGTGCTCCACCGCGTTCACCACGAGGTTGCGCAGCACCCGCTCCACACGGCGCGCGTCCGCCTCCGCCACGACCGGCTGCGCGTCGCCGACGACCCGGATCCGGCCGCCCTTCGCCTCGGCCAGCGGCTCGGCCCCGCCGACCACTCTGCGTACGACGTCCCGCAGGTCCGTCGGCTCCGCCTCCAGCGCCGCTGCGCCCGCGTCGAACCGGCTGATCTCCAGCAGGTCCGCGAGCAACGACTCGAACCGGTCCAGCTGGTCCGCCAGCAGCTCGGCCGACCGCCCCGTCACCGGATCGAAGTCCACCCTCGCCTCATGGATGACATCGGCCGCCATCCGTACCGTCGTCAACGGCGTCCGCAGCTCGTGCGACACGTCCGACACGAACCGGCGCTGCATCCGCGACAGGTCCTCCAGCTGCTGGATCTTCAGCTGCAGGTTCTGCGCCATCTTGTTGAAGGCCTCACCGAGCCGCGCGATGTCGTCCTCGCCCGTGACCTTCATACGTTCCTGAAGCCGTCCGGCCGACAGCCGCTCCGCGATCCCCGCCGCCATCCGCACCGGCGTCACGACCTGCCGCACGACAAGCCAGGCGATCGCCCCGAGCAGCACCACCACGAACAGCCCAGCCGTGGCCAAGGTGCCCTTGACCAGGCTCAACGACTTCTCCTCCTGCGTCAGCGGGAAGAGGTAGTACAGCTGGTACGGATCGTTGTTGATGTCCGGAAGCCGCTTGCCGATCACCAGCCCGGCGACCGGGTCCGGTCCGTTCTCCGTGTACACGATCCGCGAGAAGCTCTGATACGCGCCGTCGGCACGGTCGACCCGGGTGCGCAGCTCGCTCGGAACGCTTTTCAGCCCCTCGACATAGCCCGAGGCACGCGGTGCACGTCCCGGGCCGGCGTCGCTACCCGCGGCCAGAGCGACCACGTGGAACGCGCTCTGGCCGCCGCTCGACAGCTGAGTGACCAGGTCGTTGCGCCACAGGCTGGAGTTCTGCTTGCCCATGCCGCCGTTTGCGGCACCGCCGCCCGCGCCCCGGCCGTTCGCCGCGTTCTCCTGAGCGACCTTGAACCCACCGGTCGCCTGGATCTGCGCGGCCTTCTCCTTGGCGTCGAGCAGGCCGTTGCGCACCTGCCCGATCACGACGAAGCCGAGCAGCAGCACCACACCGAGCGACATCACGAGAGTGGCCGCGACCACCCGCAGCTGGATGTTGCGCCGCCACAGCCGCATCACCGGCAGCAGCGGTCGCCTCACCCAGCGTGCGAACAGCCGCAGCACCGGGCTGCCCTGCACACCGTCCTGCAGCAGCAGCCCACCGTCGATCAACCGCCCGAACCGGGAGGTGCGCCCTGACGGGCTCACCGGCCACCCCTGGCGGTCCCCCGGCTCCCCGGGCGCCGAAGCAGCGCTGTCCCGGGACATGTCAGCTCGGTCCGGCCTTGTAACCGACACCACGGACGGTCACAACGATCTCCGGACGCTCCGGATCCTTCTCGACCTTCGACCGCAGCCGCTGCACATGCACGTTCACCAGCCGCGTGTCCGCCGCGTGCCGGTAGCCCCACACCTGCTCCAGGAGCACCTCACGCGTGAACACCTGCCACGGCTTACGCGCCAGCGCCACCAGCAGGTCGAACTCCAGCGGCGTCAGCGCGATCGACTGGCCGTCCCGCTTCACGGAATGACCGGCCACATCGATGAGCAGGTCACCGATGGCCAGCTGCTCCGGAGCCGGCTCCTCCGACCTGCGCAGCCTGGCCCGGATCCGGGCCACCAGCTCCTTCGGTTTGAACGGCTTCACGATGTAGTCGTCGGCTCCCGACTCAAGGCCCACCACCACATCCACGGTGTCGCTCTTGGCCGTGAGCATCACGATCGGCACCCCGGACTCCGCCCTGATCAGGCGGCACACCTCGATGCCGTCCCGACCGGGCAGCATCAGATCGAGCAACACCAGATCAGGCTTGGTCTCACGGAAGGCAGCCAGCGCCTTGTCGCCATCTGCTACGAACGACGGCTCAAAACCCTCACCTCGAAGCACGATGCCGAGCATCTCGGCCAGTGCGGTGTCGTCATCGACGACAAGGACTCGTCCCTTCATGACTGACATCATCCCATTAGCTAATCGTTACCTGGCGTGACCTGTCACACAGCTCCACGAGCCCGTCGGCGGTCACCGGCGAGACGGCCCCGTACTCGGTGACGATCGCCGTCACCAGATCCGGCGGCGTCACGTCGAACGCCGGGTTGTACGCCTGCGTCCCCACCGGCGCCACGGACCGGCTCCCCGGCGCCCCGACCTCTCCCGCCTCCTGCGGCACCGGGAATTCCGTCACTTCCTGACCTGCCCGCTGCTCGACCTCGATCGAAGCGCCGTCCGGCGTATCGAGATCCACCGTCGTGACCGGCGCCACCACGATGAACGGCACGTGGTGGTAACGGGCGAGCACAGCGAGCGGATAGCTCCCCACCTTGTTCGCCACCGAACCGTCGGCCGCGATCCGGTCCGCCCCGATCACGACCGCATCCACCTCCCCCGCAGCGAACAGCGAACCCGCCGCGTTGTCCGTCAGCAAGGTGTACGCCATCCCGTGCCGCGCTGCCTCGTAGGCCGTGAGCCGGGCGCCCTGCAGCAACGGCCGCGTCTCGTCCACCCACAGCCGTCGCAGCCGGCCCGCCCGATGGGCGGCGATCGCCACCGCCAGCGCCGTGCCCTCTCCGCCGGACACCAGCGCCCCGGTGTTGCAGTGCGTCAGCAGCCGGTGTCCACCTCCGGGCAGCAGCACGTCCAGGAGCGTCAGACCGTGCCCGGCCATCCGCCGGCTCGCCTCGGCGTCCTCGGCGTGCAGCGCCTTCGCCTCGGCCAGCGCCGCGGCAGCCCCCTCCGCCTGCCCGGCCCCACCCTCGACTGCGGCCCGGTACGCGGCATGCGCCCGGCGCACCCCACGGCCCAGGTTCACCGCCGTGGGCCGCGCGGTGGCGATCGCCTCCGCCGCCTCCGCCACGTCCTGTCCCCGCCCGGCGGCGAGCGCGACCCCGTACGCCCCGGCGATCCCGAGGAGCGGCGCTCCCCGTACGGCCAGGGACCGGATCGCCTGCACCAGCGTCGGTACGTCCTTGCACGCCAGCTCGACTTCCTCGGCCGGCAGCCGCGTCTGGTCGAGGAGGAGCAGCACAGGACCGTCGGATGATTCGTCCCAGCGGATCGAAGGCGTCCGTATCCGCCCGCCGCTGTCGTGGGATTGCGCGTACTGATCAGGCATTCGCCCAGTCTGCCCTTTCCCTGCCGGACAATTGAAGGTAACCAGCTCATCCAGCACCCCGTCCTGGAACGAGCACACCGTGGCACGATGGCAGCCAACCCGCCGCCGCAACCGCGGTCGTGCACCGTGAAGGAGCGACGATGAACGACACTCCGGGCTGGGCCTCGCCCGGATCTGCCCCCTCCGACGGACCGGAAGGGGAGACGCCCCGCCCCGCCGAGCCGACCACCCCGCAGGACGGGCCGCCCTCGAAGTGGTCCAAGGAACAGCCGCCGCCCGCCCAGTGGTCCGCACCGGGAGCCTCCGGCCCCGGCCAGACACCACCGCCTCCGGGCCAAGGCGGTCACGGCGGCTGGGGCGGCGGTCCTGGCGTGCCTCCTGGCCAGCCGCGCGGTGGCTGGGGTGGCGGCGGAGGCTGGCGTGGCGGAGCCTGGGGCATGCCGCCCGCCGCGGCCAAGCCCGGCGTCATTCCGCTCCGCCCTCTCGGCATCGGCGAGATCCTCGACGGCGCGGTCTCGACGATGCGCACCTACTGGCGCACGGTCCTCGGCATCTCCCTCACCGTGGCCGTGGTCACGGAGGTCGTCATCGTCCTGCTGCAGGGCCTGGTCCTCAAGTCCCAGACCAGCACCGACGCCCTCAACGACCCGAGCGCCACCGTCGACGAACTGACCACCGCCATGGTGGAGACCCTGCGCGACTCCAGCGTGATCCTCCTGGTGTCGCTGCTCGGCAGTTTCGTCGTCACCGCCCTGCTCACCATGGTCACCAGCCGTGCCGTCCTCGGTAAGCCGGTCACGACCGGCGAGGCCTGGCGCGATGCCCGCCCGCAGCTCCCCCGCCTCCTCGGGCTCACCTTCCTGCTGCCGCTGCTGGCCGCCGCCCTCGTCACCGTGGGCGCCCTGCCCGGCATCCTGGTGACCGTGGCGGGAGCCTCCGCGGCCGGCACCGCGCTCGCCCTCCTCGGTGGGCTCGGCGGACTGGTCGTCGCCATCTGGCTGATGGTCCGGTTCTCCCTCTCCTCCCCCGCGCTGATGCTGGAGAAGCAGTCCGTACGCAAGGCGCTCGGGCGGTCCGCGAAGCTGGTCCAGGGCTCCTGGTGGAGGGTCTTCGGTATCCAGCTGCTCGCCGCGATCCTGGTGAACATCGTGGTGTCGATCATCCTGATCCCGTTCACCGCTGTGGCTGTGGCCCTCAGCGGCGACGGCGTCAGCAGCTTCCTCAGCAGCGGCGTCGGCAACGTCGGCTGGACGTTCCTGATCATCACGGGCATCGGCTCGGTGATCGGCTCCATGCTCGCCTTCCCCATCACGGCGGGCGTCACCGTGCTCCTCTACATCGACCTGCGGATCCGCCGCGAGGCACTCGACCTGGAGCTGGCCCGCGCGGCCGGCATCCAGGACTACGGCTCCCACAACCCCGGCACCACACCGGGGAGTTGATGCGGTGACGACGGGGGGACTCCACAGGACGTGGACCGCGCTGCCGCTGTCCGACGACGAACCGCCGGTCACAATCCCGCGTGATCCGGCGCGGGAGGCCGCGGAGCGCGAATTGTCCAGGCCCATGTACCACGAGAACGATCCGAGCCTCCTCCAGCGCGCGCTGGACCGCTTCTGGGAGTGGGTCGGCGACCTCTTCGACGCCGCCGCGGGAGCAACACCCGGCGGTGCGGCCGGGCTCGTCGTGATCGTCCTCGTGGCCGTGCTGCTCCTGGGCGCCCTGTGGTGGCGCCTGGGGACACCCCACCGCGCCCCGTCGTCATCCGCGCCCGTCTTCGACGACCGGCCGCGCAGCGCCGCCGAGCACCGGTCTGCCGCCGAGGCCCACGCCGCGGACCGGCAGTGGAACCAGGCACTCCAGGAACGGATGCGTGCCCTCGTGCGCTCCCTCGAAGAGCGCGCCCTCCTGGACCCGCGCCCCGGCCGCACCGCCGATGAAGCAGCCGCCGAAGCCGGCAGGTCCCTGCCCTCGCACAGCGACCGACTCCACACGGCTGCCCGCGACTTCGACGACGTCACGTACGGAGGACGCAGCGCCGACGAGCAGGCATACCGCCGCGTCGCCTCCCTCGACCGAGACATCGAGCGCACCCGCCCCGTCCTCGCCTCTCCCCCGGGGACCGCCACATGACCGCGCCCACCGCTCCCACCTCGGTCGCCACCACTCCTCGCCAGGTGTGGACCCGTACACGCGGTCTGCTGCTCGCCCTGGTCGTCCTGCTCGTCGCCGGCCTCGCCATCGCCGGTGTCCGCTCCGGCGGCCATCACGGCCGGCTCGACCCTCGCTCGGCCGACCCCTACGGCAGCCGCGCGGTCTCCGAACTCCTCGCCGACCGAGGCGTCACCACCCGCGTGGTGACCACCAGCAAGGCAGCCGCAGCCGCCACCGGCCCGGACTCCACGCTCCTCATCGCGACCCCCGACCTGCTCACCGGAGAGCAGCAGTCCACCCTCAACGACGCCATGCGACGAGCATCCGGCCGCACCGTCCTGGTAGCCCCCGGTCAGGCCTCCGTCGGCACTCTCACACCTGGCGTACGCGCCGAACGACCGAGCAATGAGACCACCCTGCGGCCGGCCTGTTCGCTCCCGGAGGCGGAAAGCGCGGGCAACGCCGACACCGGCGGCATCCGCTACTCCTCGAACCTTTCCCGTACGACCTCCTGCTACAGCAGCCAGGGCCTCCCCACCCTGTTGCGCATCCGATCCGGAGCCGGGGACACCGTGCTTCTCGGCGCACCGGACATCCTCTACAACGACCGCCTCGACAAGCACGGCAACGCCTCGCTCGCCCTTCAACTGCTCGGGTCCCGACCTCATCTGGTCTGGTACCTCCCCTCGGTCAGTGACCCCTCCGCGGCCGACAGCGGCGACCGCAGCTTCTTCGAACTCATCCCCTCCGGCTGGAGCTGGGCGGCTCTCCAGCTCTCCGTCGCCGCCGTCCTCGCCGCTCTCTGGCGTGGCCGCCGTCTCGGCCCTCTGGTTCAGGAGCGGCTGCCTGTCGCCATCCGCGCCTCCGAGGCCGTCGAGGGCAGAGCCCGCCTCTACAGCAAGGCAAGAGCCCGCGACCGCGCAGCGAAAGCCCTGCGCTCGGCGACTCGCACCCGCCTCGCACGGCTGGTAGGCGTTCCTCCTGCCAGGGCACACGCTCCGGAGACACTGCTCCCGGCTGTCTCCGCCCGACTCCCCGACGCGTCGGGCTACCTCCACGCTCTCCTCTTCGGACCTCCCCCACCCGACGACGCAGCTCTGATCACCCTCGCCGACCGACTCGACGCCCTCGAAAGAGAGGTACGCACCTCATGAGCGCCCCGATCGCAGACCCCGCAGGGAACGCGGACACCGCCCGCTCCTCCCTGGAGTCCCTGCGCACCGAGATCGCCAAGGCCGTGGTCGGCCAGGACCCTGCGGTCACCGGTTTGGTGGTCGCTCTGCTGTGCCGCGGCCACGTCCTGCTTGAGGGCGTCCCCGGCGTCGCCAAGACCCTCCTCGTACGAGCCCTGTCGGCCGCCCTCGAACTCGACACCAAACGCGTCCAGTTCACACCCGACCTCATGCCGAGCGACGTCACCGGCTCACTCGTCTATGACGCGCGCACCACCGAGTTCTCCTTCCAGCCCGGCCCCGTGTTCACGAACCTGCTGCTCGCCGACGAGATCAACCGCACCCCTCCGAAGACGCAGGCCTCCCTCCTCGAAGCGATGGAGGAGCGCCAGGTCACCGTCGACGGCACACCCCGCCTGCTCCCCGAGCCCTTCCTCGTAGCAGCAACCCAGAACCCGGTCGAATACGAGGGCACATACCCCCTCCCTGAGGCGCAGCTCGACCGGTTCCTCCTCAAGCTCAACGTCGCGCTGCCGTCCCGTCAGGATGAGATCGCCGTACTGACCCGGCACGCGGACGGATTCAATCCACGCGACCTTCAGGCTGCTGGAATTCAGCCCGTGGCCGGCCCCGCAGACCTCGAAGCGGCCCGCGTCTCAGTCGCCAAAACATCCCTCTCCCCCGAAATCACCGGCTACGTCGTCGACATCTGCCGTGCTACGCGCGAATCGCCTTCCCTGACTCTCGGCGTCTCTCCCCGTGGGGCCACCGCGCTGCTGTCCACTGCCCGCGCTTGGGCCTGGCTCACCGGCCGGGACTATGTGACCCCGGACGACGTGAAGGCTCTAGCGCTGCCTACCTTGCGACACCGGGTGCAGCTGCGTCCCGAGGCGGAGATGGAGGGAGTCACCGCTGATTCAGTAATCAGCGCGATCCTCGCCCACGTCCCCGTACCCCGCTGAGGCCGCTGCTCATGGCCCCCACCGGACGCGCCGCTTTCCTCGCAGCTCTCGGCACTATCCCCGTCGGCTTCTTCGAGCCGAGCTGGACGGGGCTGCTTGCCGTCAATTCCCCTCTCGCACTAGCCATGATGTGCGACTACGCCCTCGCCGCGCCAGTGCGAAGGCTGCACTTCACCCGATCCGGTGACACAAGCGTTCGACTCGGGGAGGCTGCGGACGTCGACCTGACCGTCACGAACTCCTCCAACCGCCGGCTGCGGGCCCAGCTGCGAGACGCCTGGCCTCCGAGCAGCTGGACACCGGGCTTGGAAGCCACCGCGGCACGGCAGCGGGTCGTGATCCCGCCCAAGGAGCGACGCCGGATCACCACACGGCTTCGCCCCACTCGCCGCGGTGATCACCAAGCCGACCGTGTCACGGTTCGCTCCTTCGGCCCGCTTGGGCTGATGTCCCGCCAAGGCGGCCACGAAGTCCCCTGGACGCTGCGCGTCCTGCCGGCGTTCCACAGCCGCAAGCACCTGCCGTCGAAGCTCTCACGCCTGCACGAACTCGACGGCAGGACCAGTGTGCTGACCCGAGGCGAAGGCACAGAGTTCGACAGCCTCCGCGACTACGTTCCCGGCGACGACACCAGGTCCATCGACTGGCGCGCCACCGCCCGCCAATCGGCTGTGGCGGTACGTACGTGGCGTCCTGAGCGGGACCGCCACATCCTCCTGGCCCTCGACACCGGCCGCACGTCGGCCGGACGGGTCGGCGACGCACCCCGTCTGGACGCATCAATGGACGCGGCGCTGCTGATCGCTGCCCTGGCTGCGAAAGCCGGCGACCGCGTGGATCTCCTGGCTTACGACCGCCGGGTCCGCGCCCTGGTTCAGGGAAGATCTGCGAGGGATCTTCTTCCAGCACTGGTCAATTCCCTCGCCTCGATCGAACCGGAACTCGTCGAAACCGATGCCCGAGGCCTGGCCTCCACCATTCTGAAGACTGCTCCACGCCGCTCGCTGGTCGTTCTTCTCACCAGTCTCGACGCAGCGCCGGTAGAAGAAGGGCTTATGCCGCTTCTCCCCCGCCTCACCAAAGGCCATGTCGTGATCGCAGCGTCCGTCTCGGACCCACACGTCCAGCTGATGGCAGAGGGCCGAGCTGAGACGGAAGCCGTGTACGGGGCTGCCGCCGCCGCACAAGCACAAGAAGAACGCCGACAGACGGCGGAACGTCTGACACGCCACGGCGTCGTTGTCGTCGACGCAACCCCTGCCGAATTGGCGCCTGCGCTCGCCGACGCGTACCTGGCTTTGAAGGCCTCCGGCCGCCTCTGAACGGCAGAGCAATTGGACATGAAACAAAGGGCAGTGAAAATA